>NZ_CP118976.1:1378991-2757983 GCF_029024945.1 Staphylococcus succinus
TTAAAGAATCTGAAGGGAAGAATATCCATCCAACATACTCTATTGAGGAGTTTGTAAATTCTTTAGAAAAACCCCGCAAGATTTTATTAATGGTAAAAGCAGGTCCTGCAACGGATGCTACAATAGAAAGCTTATTACCATTATTAGATAATGATGATATCTTAATCGATGGTGGTAACACTAATTATCAAGATACAATCAGACGTAATAAAGCGTTAGCTGAAAGTGGTGTTAACTTTATCGGCATGGGTGTATCAGGTGGAGAAGTTGGTGCCTTAACTGGACCTTCATTAATGCCAGGTGGACAACAAGAAGCTTTCGATAAAGTAAGCGATATATTAGAAGCTATTTCAGCTAAGGCTAAAGATGGCGCTTCATGTGTAGCTTATATCGGTCCAAACGGTGCTGGTCACTATGTAAAAATGGTGCATAACGGTATCGAATATGCGGATATGCAATTAATTGCAGAAAGTTACGCTATGATGAAAGATTTACTTGGTATGTCTCATGAAGAAATATCTAAAACTTTTAAAGATTGGAACGCTGGTGAACTTTCAAGTTACCTAATTGAAATAACTGGTGATATCTTCACTAAATTGGATGATGAAACAAATGGTCCTTTAGTTGAAAAGATTTTAGATACTGCTGGACAAAAAGGTACAGGTAAATGGACTTCAATTAACGCTTTAGAATTAGGTATTCCATTAACAATTATTACTGAATCTGTATTTGCTCGTTTTATCTCATCAATTAAAGAAGAACGTGTAAATGCTTCAAAACAATTAAATGGACCATCTTCTAAATTCGAAGGTAATAAAGAAGAATTCTTAGAAAAAATTCGCAAAGCACTTTACATGAGTAAAATATGTTCATATGCACAAGGTTTTGCTCAAATGAGAAAAGCTAGCGATGACAATGAATGGAATTTAAAACTTGGAGAATTAGCAATGATTTGGCGTGAAGGTTGTATTATTCGTGCGCAATTCTTACAAAAAATTAAAGAAGCGTATGACAATGATACTGAATTAAACAATCTATTATTAGATCCTTACTTCAAAGATATCGTTACAAATTACCAAGATGCGTTACGTGATGTAGTGGCAACTGGCGTACAAAATGGTGTACCAACACCTGGTTTCTCTGCAAGTATCAATTATTATGATAGTTATCGTTCAGAGGACTTACCAGCAAACTTAATCCAAGCGCAACGCGATTATTTTGGCGCTCATACTTATGAACGTAAAGATCGTGAAGGCGTATTCCACACGCAATGGATTGAAGAATAAACGATAAGTATTACTCAAGACTCGAAATTTATTTCGAGTCTTTTTTTTGTGAATTATTTTAAAAAGCAATAATTATCTATAAATGCAAACGATTGCATTTATCTTTTGACATTATACTTTCACTCTAATATAGTTGGAAGAAAGCGCTTTAAAATCAATGATAAAGGATGATTCTAGTGGTTACAATTAAAGATGTTGCAAAAGCTGCCAACGTAGCTCCATCAACTGTTTCACGTGTAATGAGTGATAATCCTCATATAAGTAAGAAGACTAAAATTAAGGTTAAAGCTGCTATGGAACAATTAGAATATCAACCCAATAATGCGGCTAGGACTTTAGTTACAAAACAGTCCAATACAATAGGCATTATACAAAAAAGTGGACATAATGAAATAAAACAAAACCCATTTATGATTGATGTGCTTATTGGAATTTACAATAAATGTAAAGCGTGTAACTATGCGACAATATCTACGACTAGCGAAGCTTATGAAGATTTGCAAAATGAAGTTGATCGTATGATTAATTATCATTCTTTAGATGGGTTTATATTATTATATTCTAAACAAAACGATGAGATTGAAAATATTCTTATCGAACAAGAAATCCCCTATGTTGTAATAGGTAAAGCACTTGGAAACAATAAAGCAATACATATTGATAATGATAATGTAAAGGCTTCAAGAGAGCTTACACAATCGTTAATTGAGTCTAGGCATTCAAATATACTATTTGTCGCTGAAAAAGGCGATTATGAGGTTGTGAATGATCGTATAGAGGGATTTAAAGATATTGTTCAGCAAAATGACATTATTTCAAATATTATTCATTTTGAAATGCAACGCGATGATATACTGGCATATTTTAAAAAATTGTGCAGCGATAACCAGTTGCCAACTGCTATAATCACATCTGATACGATGCTGAACCATATGGTATTAAGTGTGTTATACGAATTAAAAATCAAAATACCAGATGATCTCCATACAGCGACGTTTAATGATTCTTATTTAAATGAATTTGCTTCTCCTCCTCAAACTGCTGTGAATATTAATCCTAAGCTATTAGGGGAAGTGGCCGGGGCATCAGTTATTGATCTTATACAAGGACAACCTATAAAACAATATAATAGATTCATAAAAACAAATATAGTTCATCGAATTTCTACAAAAAATCGAATGAAGGAGATATGTGATGAATAAAAAATGGTGGAAAGAAGCAGTAGCATATCAAGTTTATCCTCGTAGTTTTAATGATTCCAATGATGATGGTATTGGCGATCTACAAGGTGTTATTGAAAAGTTAGATTATATCGAAGCATTAGGTATTGATATTATTTGGCTTAGCCCTATGTACCAATCACCTAACGATGACAATGGATATGATATTAGTGATTATCAGGCCATCATGTCAGAATTTGGTACTATGGATGACTTTGACCAATTATTAGAAGGTATTCATCAAAGAGGGATGAAGTTAATACTAGACTTAGTTGTAAATCATACGTCTGATGAACATCCATGGTTTATAGAATCTAAATCTAATAAAAATAATCCTAAAAGAGATTGGTATATATGGCAAGATCCAAAAGAAGATGGTTCAGAACCCAATAATTGGGAAAGTATATTTAATGGTTCAACATGGGAATACGATGCACAAACAGAACAATATTATTTCCATCTATTTAGTAAAAAACAACCTGATTTAAATTGGTCTAACCCTGATGTAAGAGAAGCAATATATAAAATGATGAACTGGTGGTTCGAGAAAGGTATAGATGGTTTTAGAGTTGATGCTATTACGCATATTAAAAAAACATTTGAAGCTGGTGACCTACCTGTGCCTGAAGGGAAAACATATGCACCTGCATTTGACGTAGATATGAATCAACCCGGCATTCAAACGTGGCTTCAAGAAATGAAAGATAAATCATTAAGTAAATATGACATTATGACTGTAGGTGAAGCTAATGGTGTGACGCCTAACAATGCCGAAGCATGGGTAGGCGAAGAAAAAGGAAAATTTAATATGATTTTCCAATTTGAACACTTAGGATTATGGAATACTGAGGATGTGCAATTTGATGTTAGAGCATACAAAGCAGTTTTGAATGCTTGGCAAAACAATTTAGAAGACATAGGGTGGAATGCTCTGTTTATTGAAAACCACGATCAACCTCGTCGCGTTTCAACGTGGGGGGATGATAAAAATTTTTGGTATGAATCTGCTACAAGTCATGCCTTAGTTTATTTCTTGCAAAAGGGGACTCCCTTTATTTATCAAGGACAAGAGATCGGTATGACAAACTATCCTTTCAAAAATATAGAAACATTTAATGATGTTGCAGTAGTTAATGAATATAATATTGTTAAGGATCAACACGGGGATGTTAATGCATTATTAGAAAAACATAAAATGGAAAACAGAGATAATTCACGCACACCCATGCAATGGGATGATAGTTCATTCGCTGGATTTTCTAAGCATGAACCATGGTTTCCAGTTAACCCAAACTATAGAAAGATAAATGTAGCAGCACAACAACAAAATCCAAATTCAATTTTAAATTTTTATAAATCCATGATACAAGTCAAAAAAACGCATGATATCTTAACGTATGGTTCTTTTACACTTGTCGATGAAGAAAATGAGCGCGTCTTTGCTTACTTAAGAGAATTCAATGATGAACGCATGTTAATAGTAGGTAATTTAACAGACCAAACAGCAACTCTCAACTTACCGGAAACATTCATTTTTTCATCAAACTGCGTATTGCTTCATAATTATAACGATAGAATTATTCATGTAAATGAACTAAGGCCGTTTGAAGCCTTTATAGTGACTTTGTAATCAAATTTTTACATAAACATCCCTCTAACATATATAGTTCTAAGCACATTACCATTTGTTAGAGGGATGTTTTATTCATCATAATAATCATATTGTTCCTGATCGACAGGCATCCATAATTGAACTTTAGTAAAACTGTGGTCAAAAGATAAATTAAAGGGATAAACTTCTACATATAAACTGTCACGTTCATAAGGAAGCGTCATTTGTAAGCTTGTTTCAATGTAATACCAAGCTTCATTAATGACATAATCTATATCACCTTGTAAATTAAACTTAGCGTATTGTCTTTCAGGAAGAATTCGATTTTCCAAATGATCTGGGTATCTTTCGCTTGGAACGCCTACAAATACTTCCATGCCCTGATCCAAAGGACAATTCACAACAAATAATTCATGAGGACTCACATCATTATAGTGTTGTAACTCCTCTATCTTACCTTCAACTAATAAATCTTCTAGTATATCAGGTACTTTAAATGGGTTTTCTAACTCGTTCGCATCGATAAATTGCGCGTAACCAACAAGCGAAAGGTTTGGTGTATCTTCCAAACGATAGGGGTATGGTGGTTTTTCTGTAGTTGTTAGTTTGATATAGAGTCTAGGTAACATGTGAAGATCTTCGCGTTTTGTATTCACTTGAATAGGCGAAACGCCATGAAAATCACTAAAATCATTAGCAAATTCGTTCGCATCACTATAATGATATTTTTTAGCTATATCAATCAAACGACTTGAGCCACTAATAATCTCCTTAGCAGCTACGGTCATACGACGTGCTCTTGCATATTCACTTGGAGATTGTCCTACAATCATCTTAAAAGATTGATCGAGGTGATAAGGTGAAAGACCAACGTAATCACTGAGTTTTTGCAAATGAAAAGGCTCTAGCAAATGATCCTCAATATAAACAATTGCCTGTTGTATTTGCTTGATAACGTCCAAAACTTTCACTCCTAATTTTACAATTACTGTTATAACTATCTTTTAACTTTATATCTTTAATCTAAGAATTACTTAAGTAATTATATTTTACATTATTATTGTGTTGCTTACATCTAATAAAGTTAAATGGGGTAAAATGTAAATACAAATCCCTTTATATGTAGCGTAGATACTGAATAGATTAAATCATAACACAAAATTAGCATAAGAAAAAAGCAACAACACAAATGTATTTTTACACATGCGTTATTGCTTTGATGACATTCACTAAAATAGTAGTTTAATGAATGTCATCCCACCAATGGAAGCCATCTCTACTCAAGAGTAAATCACTTTCAAGTGGTCCATTTGAACCGGATTGATAGTTCGGGAATTCAGGTTCATTTTGATTCCATTCTTCTTGTATTGCGTCTACAAATTTCCATGTAGATTTCAATTCTTCCCAATGTGTAAAGTTTGTTGCATCACCATTTAAGCAATCAAATAATAAGTTTTCGTATGCATCAACAGTATTCATCTTATCTTGAGCACTCATAGCATAAGATAATTGAACGGGTTCTGTTTCGATGCCTTGAACATTTTTCTTCGCATTTAAATGTAATGAAACACCTTCATTTGGCTGGATATTGATTACAAGTAAGTTAGAGTCTAATTTTTTCTCAGTTTCATAGTATAAATTCATAGGAACTTCTTTAAATTCAACTACAACTTGTATTGTCTTACTCTTCATTCGTTTACCAGTTCTGATATAGAAAGGTACGCCGGCCCATCTGAAGTTATCAATTGTTAATTTACCTGCAACAAAAGTAGGTGTCGTTGAATCTTCTGAAACACGATCCTCATCTCTATAACGTTTAACTGTTTCACCTTTAATCGTGCCTTCATCATATTGACCACGAACAAAGTTTTGTCTAACTTCTTCAGCTTCTAACTTACGTAATGATTTTAATGCTTTTACTTTTTCAGCTCTAATATCTGCACTATTTAAACTAATAGGTGCTTCCATTGCCAAAAGCGCAACCATTTGTAGCATATGATTTTGTACCATATCTTTTAAAGCACCACTAGATTCATAATAGCCACCTCTATCTTCAACACCTAAGACCTCTGAAGATGTTACTTGGATATTAGAAATGTATTTATTATTCCATAGTGGTTCAAACATTGCATTAGCAAAGCGAAGTACTTCTATATTTTGCACCATATCTTTACCTAAATAATGATCAATACGGTAAATTTCTTCTTCTTTAAATGAACGGCGTAATTGTTCATTTAGTTGTTCTGCTGATTCAAGGTCACTACCAAATGGTTTTTCAATAACTAAACGTTTAAATCCATCTGTATTTGTTAATCCAGAAGATTTCAAGTAATCAGAAATTTCACCAAAGAATTTCGGTGCCATCGCTAAGTAAAACATTCTGTTACCTTGTAATTGGAATTCTGTGTCTAATTTATTACTTACTTCTAATAATGACTGATAGCTCGCTTCATCACTCACATCATGTTTATGATAAAAAACATGCTCCATAAACTTATCAAGATGTTTCGTATCTTTCACATGTTCTTGAATTGATGACTTCACTTGACTACGGAAGTCATCATTTGTTAAGTCTCTTCTACCAATTCCAATAATTGCAATTTGTTCATTTAAATTTTCTTGCTGATATAAGTGGAATAATGATGGAAATAATTTTCTATGACTTAGATCACCAGTCGCTCCAAATATTGTTATTAAGCATGGAATATCTTTATTTCTAGTATTCAAGATCAAAACCTCAATTCTTTTTATAAATCTCTGTTTATTATAGAACAATATTCGTTAATGTTCATACCTTTTTGCTTAAAAGTATTCAAATTTAATATATTTTTTTATATTTAATATGATAAAATGTGAACAAGAAGAGGAGGCATATGCATGGAAATCACATTTTTTGGTACGAGTGCAGGTCTACCAACTAAAGAAAGAAACACACAAGCGATTGCATTAAATTTAGAGCCTTATTCAAATAGTATTTGGTTATTTGATGTAGGGGAAGGAACACAGCATCAGATACTACATCACTCTATAAAATTAGGCAAAGTAGATCATATATTTATAACGCATATGCATGGTGATCACATTTTTGGTTTGCCTGGCTTATTAACTAGTCGGTCATTTCAGGGTGGGGAAGGTAAGCCTTTGACAGTTGTGGGACCAAAAGGTATAAAATCCTTTATTGAAACAACATTAAAGTTATCTGAATCTAAATTAAATTATCCAATCACATATATAGAAATAGAAGATCACCTTTCATATCAGCACAATGGATTTAACGTTGAAGCACATATGTTAAATCATGGTATCCCATCTTTTGGTTATAGAATAGAAGCACCTTATACATCAGGTAAAATTGATGTTGAGGCACTGAAGAAAATTGGCCTCGAACCAGGTCCAAAATACCAAGATGTGAAGAATAACGAAACTTTTGAGTATAATGGTCTCATTTATAATTCAAATCAATTTAAAGGTGATGCGATAAAAGGGCCTGTAATTGCAATATTTGGAGACACTATGCCATGTAGAAATGAATTTTTAATCGCTCGTGATGCGACGGTTATGGTTCATGAAAGTACATATATTGACGGTGACAAAATGTTAGCGAATAATTACCATCATAGTCATATAGATGATGTATTTAATTTAATAGAAGAAGCTCATGTAGGGTATACGCTTATTACACATATTAGTAATCGCTATACAGCAACTGAAGTTGAAGCGATTAGTCAATCTTTAAAGGCAAAAGCTTCGACACCACCGTTTATCTTTGTTAAAGATTTTGATGCTTGGTCATTTTAAATAACTGACTTAATATAACAAATAAAAGCTGGTGAACACCATAAACGTGTTCACCAGCTTTTATTTGTTATAAATTTATTTAAAGTGCTTAATCTTCATCTTGACTTGCTAATTCAACACTTCTATTTACTGCAGAACGCAAACAATCTTCAAATATACTTTCTAAATCATATTGCGAAAGTGCATTCAAACCAGCTTGTGTTGTGCCACCTTTAGAAGTAATGTTTTTGCGTAATTGTTCCATACTTAAATCTGAACGTTCAATCATTTTACTCGTTCCAATAATTAAGTTACGGATAGATTCTTCAACTTGTGATTTTTCAAGTCCTAAACGTGTGCCTGCTGTTACGTATTGTTCAAATACGTGATAAAGAAATGCAGGGCCACTTCCAGTAATTGCAGTTACTTGATGTAAATGATCTTCAGAAACTTCAATTGCTGAACCAAAGGCGTTAATTAAATCGTCTACTTCATCTTTGGATTTCGGTCCGAAATTACTTGAAAAACTAATTCCAGTTACAGAATGGCCTACGTGTGCATTTGTATTAGGCATAATACGCGCAATCGGATTATCTGAACCCAGTTGCTCACGAATGTAACTCATTGGTAATCCAGCCATAATAGAGATGAATTTATTTTTCTCGCTTACATAAGGTTGAATACGCTCAGCTAATGCATCAAAATCATAAGGCTTAGTGCCTAAAAATATATAATCAGCATCTTTAAGTAAGGCTTCATCATCATAACTATAATTGACACCCAATTCATCAGCATACGCTTTAAGTGCAACTTCATTAGACCTGTTTGTTAAATAAATATCGTTAGATTCAATAATTTTTGAATTTACGATACCTGTAAATATTGCATGTGCCATATTACCAGCACCATAAAATACTAGTTTCATGTGAACTTTTCACTTCCTCTAAGTTTTTATGTTCCTATCGTAACATAGTTTTGAAATATGGCTAATGTTTTCATTGAAGACATGACAGATTACCGATATTTCACTTATAATATGTATAAATCGATAAAGGGTAGGGATAATAATGATAGGTAAGCATTATGTATTAACTGGAGGTACGAGCGGACTAGGACGCTCGATATTATGTAACTTATTAAATAAAAAAGCTTATGTAACAGTATTAGCACGTAATCCACACAAATTAGATGACCTGAAGGTACAATACGGCACTGATCATTTGAACATCATTCAATGTGATTTACAATCTAAATCACAAATATTAAATCTCAAAAATTATTTTAAAAATCAAAATATCGATGGTTTGATTTATAGTTCTGGTTTAGGTTATTTTAAATCAATAGCTCAACATTCACTCGATGAAATGACTGAAACATATACATTGAATATCATCAATTTCAATATACTTTTAGCTACCATCCAACCTTATTTTAGCGCGTATCCAACGATTGTTGGCATAGGGAGTCAGTCTGCATTTTTAACGCAAGCCTATGCTGCGCATTATGGTGCAAGTAAAGCCGCTTTTAATCAAGTACTCAATGCTCTGAGACTTGAGCATCCCAATTACCATATACTTACTGTAAATACTGGTCCGATAGCAACACCTTTTCATGAAAAAGCAGACCCTTCGTTAATGTATGCGCAAAAATATAAAGCTATTATGTTGGAACCTAATAAATTAGCGCAACAAATCGTAAATGGAATGATATATGGTAAATATGAAATTAATGAACCTAAGTGGATGCATAGAATGTTAAAACTATATCAATTAGCTCCTAGATTACTAGAAAAATACTTTACTTCATTTTTTAAAAACAAAGGCTAGTCACATAGGTAATATGATAAATTAAAAAGCGTTAACGCAATCTATATGGAAATATTATTATCCAGACAGAATTGTGTTAACGCTTTTTAATTAAGTTTATTTAAGGTGTTGCGTATATTCTAAGTTTTTAACGCGTCCACGAGCAGCTTTTAATATCTCGAAGCTTATTTCTTTAGAAGCCTCATAATTGTTGATGTTTTCATCTAGTTGTTCAATACTACTAGCCCCAACAATAATTGAACCGATTGGATCTTTAGAAGTAAGATATTTAAAAGTAAGTCCAGTTAAATTGCTTTCTACCTCTTTAACAGAAGCAATCGTTTCGCCTAATTCTTGATTACTATATTCAAAAACACCATCTCTGAATTTACTATCTAATGCATGATTGCTATTGGCAGTTAACAACCCTTTAAACACTGGTCCTCGCGCTAATACTTTAACATTTTTAGCGTGGATAGCATTCAATAATGCTTCTGGTCTATTATCAATTAAATTTAATTGAGACATCAATGTTTCAATTTCACTATGCTCTAAATAATAATCTATGACATTTGGACGAATAGAAGAGATGCCGTAAGCACGTATCACGCCTTCTTTTTTTAATTCATCAAAGGCACTTATTGTTTCATCTAGTGGATCATCAATTGTGCCACCATGTAATTGATATAAATCTAAATGATTTAGACCTAATCTTTGTAAGGAAGATTTAACGGCAGTTTTGATGTACTTTTTAGAAGGATCCCAAAACGTTGAACCATCATCTGCTAAATGGTTACCAACTTTTGTACCAATGACAATATCATCTCTATTTTGATATTTTTTAAGTGCTTGACCAACAATTTCTTCATTTATTCCTTTATCATATATATCCGCTGTATCAAAATAAGTGATACCGTGTTCGATGGCACGTTCAATGATAGGTTCTGCTTGTGCATAATTTGTACCTAAACTCATACAACCTAAACCTATTTCAGAAATTTCAATACCACTTTTTAATATATTTTTTTGCATGTCTTTTCCCCTTTCGATACACTATTCTATAGGTTAGGAACATAATAAAATTACATAAATTCATTTGAAATAGATTAAATTTCTCATAAAAACTAAGTATTAAAAGCTATTATCAATACGATAACGTATCATAAAGTAATTCCAAGTAAATATTAACCGATAATTAATTTTACTATTCCCATGTTAACCAACATGTTAATCTTAACAATAACTCAAATTAATTAAAAGGAACGTGATTGCAATGAACTTATACGAAAAAACAATACATAAAAATTCTATTTACAACGGTGCCATTATTGACTTAGAAGTTCATGATGTAGTGTTACCCGATGGTCAGACATCTAAACGAGAATTGGTGTATCATAATGGTGCTGTGGCTGTATGTGCGATAACACCGAGCAACGAAGTTATCCTTGTAAAACAATTTCGCAAGCCTGCAGAAAAGGTAATGCTAGAAATTCCAGCTGGCAAATTAGAGCTAAATGAAATTAGAGAAGAGGCAGCCAAACGAGAATTAGAAGAAGAGACTGGGTATATTGCAGAAAATTTAGAGTTAATTACTGAAATGTACGGTTCACCTGGATTTTCAAATGAAAAAATATCTATTTATTTAGCAAAAGATTTAAAAAAAGGCGAAATGAATTTAGATGATGATGAATTCATAGAACTTGAATTTTATCACTTAAAAGATATAAATAAGTTATTACAAAGCCAGGAATTAGAAGATGCTAAGACGATTATTGCCTTACAACATCTATTACTTAATTATAATCATTACAATTAAGGTGCCGAACATACTTGCGTATTTTATCAATTACTGGTATTTTATATATAAATCATTATGTAAATTAAAATGATTATAATTATTAGTAGGGGAGTGAGGCTTCCGTGGAAGAACGATTAAATCGCGTGAAGCAACAATTACAACAATCATCTTATAAATTAACGCCACAGCGTGAGGCGACTTTGAGAGTTCTAATTGAAAATGAAAAAGACCATTTAAGCGCTGAAGACGTCTATTTAAAAGTTAAAGATAAGGCGCCGGAAATCGGACTAGCTACTGTTTATCGTACACTAGAATTGTTAGCAGAATTGAAAGTAGTAGATAAAATTAATTTCGGAGATGGTGTAGCTCGCTTTGATTTACGTAAAGAAGGTGCAAAGCATTTCCATCATCATCTTGTATGTATGGAATGTGGCAAAGTAGATGAAATAGAAGAAGATTTATTGCCTAAGGTCGAAGATAAAGTTGAACATGATTTTAACTTTAGAATATTAGATCATCGTCTTACGTTTCATGGCGTATGTTCAGATTGCCAAGCCAAAGGTAAATAATCACAGAAATTCATACGCTTTTATAAATAGAGGTGGTTAAATGGATACGATTATTGATGAATTTTTAAAATTCATTCAGCTAGAAAAAGGATTAAGTGCTAATACTATCGGGGCTTATAGAAGAGATCTACGCAAATACGAAACATTTTTAGCAGACCAAAAAATAAGTCACATAGATTTTGTTGATAGACAAATGATTCAGCAATGTCTAGGTCATTTGCACGACGAAGGCGCTTCTGCAAAATCTTTAGCACGTTTTATCTCTACAGTTCGAAATTTTCATCAATTTGCTTTACGTGAAAAATACGCTGCTAAAGATCCAACAGTATTAATAGAAACGCCGAAGTATGATAGGAAATTACCTGATGTATTAGAAATAAATGAAGTTATTGATTTATTAGAAACACCTAATCTTTCAAAAAACAATGGTTATAGAGACCGCACAATGCTAGAATTATTATATGCAACAGGTATGCGTGTATCAGAACTGATACAAATTGAGCTAGAGGATGTAAATCTTATCATGGGCTTTGTTAAGGTATTTGGTAAAGGTAATAAAGAACGTATTGTCCCACTTGGTGATGCGGTCATTGAATACTTAACTCTGTACATGGAAAATATACGCCCCCAATTATTGAAACACACTGTAACCAATGTATTATTTTTAAATATGCATGGTAAACCATTATCCAGACAAGCAATCTGGAAAATGATTAAACAGTATGGTATCAAGGCTAATATTAACAAAACTTTAACACCACATACATTAAGGCATTCATTTGCCACGCACTTACTTGAGAATGGTGCTGATTTACGTGCTGTACAAGAAATGCTTGGACATTCTGACATTTCAACTACACAATTATACACGCACGTTTCTAAATCACAAATTCGCAAAATGTATAATGAATTTCATCCACGTGCATAAACACAGACAAGTTTATTCGGCGAATAGCTTGTCTGTGTTTTTGTGTTTTTAAGATGTTCGAGGTAATTGTATGGTTAATAATTACAATGTTAATTGTTGGTAGATATTTATCTTTTTGCGCGTCGATTATTTAATGCTTGTTGGCGGGCCTGATGTACTTCAGTTCGATCCCTTTCTAGATGATGATTGACAATATAACTATCTTCAACTTTGATAGGGACTAATGTAAAGTCAGGATAGCGTTCTAATACAGATTGTTTCATAGTCTTAGTTAAAGGTAATTGAATTGGCAGAAATGGATTTCCCTTTTCAACAGCTGTTATTAGTGTTTGAATTACTTTCTCATAAGCGTCTATTTGGATGCCTAGGTGATGAGTGATGGTACTATGGTTAATCACACGTAACGCTTTATTAAAAGATCTGACTGCACCGACATTATTTTCACGACGATAGTGATAACAACCTGTAGCCAGTAAAATTAAACTGACGACAGCATCATCTTTACTATAATAAGGGTTCTCTTTCCATGCCTCTTCTAAAATATCATGGCATAGAAAGTAGTGTTGCTTGGTATGAAATTGATAATAAAATTCTTGTAATGCATTTTCCATAATAAAAACCGCTCCAAATTTAAATGTTTACTGTAAACATGCTATAATATTTTAGTGAAATACGCACTTAACTTGCAATATGAGGTAGATAAATATGTACGAAGTAAAACTAGATGCTTTTAATGGTCCTTTAGACTTATTATTGCATCTCATACAAAAAATTGAAATTGATATTTATGATATCCCGATGAAATCTTTAACTGAACAATATATGCAATATATTCACGCCATGAATCAATTAGAGATTAATGTTGCCAGTGAATATTTAGTTATGGCCTCAGAATTACTTATGATTAAAAGTAAAATGCTATTACCGCAATCAGATGAAGTGGATGAATTAGATGATGATCCACGTGATGATTTAGTTGGAAGGTTAATCGAATATCAAAACTACAAAGCATACACAGAAATATTGAATGATAAAAAATCCGAACGCGCCAACTATTATTCAAAGCACCCAACGGATTTAACACATTTAGAATCTAATGAAACTTGGAATCCCGACAATACTATTGATTTAACTGAATTAATCATCGCATATCAAAAAGTGAAAAACCGCGTTGACTTTAATACCCCAAAAACTGTGGACATACGTAAAGAAACTTTTACAATACAACAAGCAACCTCACAAGTTAATGACCGTTTACAACAACATGATTCGTTCAATTTTTTTAGTTTGTTCAATTTTACTGAACCTATAGAAATGGTGGTTACGCATTTCTTAGCGATTTTAGAAATGTCTAAATCAGGGGTTGTTAACATTGAACAACTGAAAAGTTTTGATGATATCAATATATTAAGAGGAGTAAACTATGGCATTGAACTATAACGGTATACTAGAAGCATTACTCTATACAGCCGGTGATGAAGGCTTAGAAGAAAAACAATTACTTGAAATACTAGAAATAGATCGATCTACGTTGTCACAAATTGTTGCTGAATATGAAGCGGATGGTTTAGTGATTCAACACTTTGGTCAAACTTATGTGTTAACAACTAAGAAAGAGGCTTCGGACTATATAGAACGTTTAATTGAACAAAAGTCAAAAATGAAATTATCACAAGCAGCAATGGAATCTTTGTCCATTATTGCATATAACCAACCTTTATCGAGAAGTGATATAGAAATGATTAGAGGTATAAATTCTGATGGTGCTGTTAAAACATTAATTGCAAGAGGATTAATCGAAGCGAGAGATGAAGCCGATTCAAGAAGCCAACAACTTTATACTACTGAATTATTTTTAAATGTATTCGGTATTGAACATTTAGATGATTTGCCAACTACTGATGAAGAAGATGAAGAAATAGAAGCATTTTTCAGTAATTTAGTGAATCAAAAAGGAGAAAATAATGAATAAAGATTTAGAGAGATTACAAAAACGAATTGCAAATAGTGGGTATACTTCACGTCGTAAAGCCGAAGCCTTAATTTCAGAAGGTAAGGTAAAAGTAAATGGGTCTGTAGTTACAGAATTAGGTACAAAAGTAAAACCCTCAGATAACATTGATGTTGAAGGCATAAGATTAGAGCAAGAAGATAAGATATATATCTTGTTCTACAAACCTTCCCAAGTTATTACTAGCGTATCAGACGATAAAGGTAGAAAAGTAGTCACTGATTATTTCAAACAAATTAAAACAAGAATTTATCCAGTTGGACGTTTAGACTATGATACATCTGGTTTACTTTTATTAACAAATGATGGTGAATTTACAAACCTTATGACACACCCGCGTTATAAAATTAAGAAAAAATATATTGTTAAGCTAAAAGGGTATTTGATGCGTGAGGAAGTTAAAGCATTAGAACATGGTATCGATTTAGAAGATGGTAAAACACAACCAGCATTAGTTAAAGTGAAAAATCAAGATAAAGATAGAAATACTACACTTGTAGAAATTACTATTACAGAAGGACGTAATCGCCAAGTACGTCGTATGTTTGAACATTTTGGTCATGAAGTAACTAAATTACAGCGCATCGAATTTGGTCCATTAGATTTAAAAGGGCTTAATGCTGGTGAAGGAAGAGTTTTAACACCTCATGAAGTAAAAGTGATACGTCAATTAGCTGAACACGGTAAATAATTGTGAATATTTTCTAACAATTTTTATAGAATGAGAAAAAATTCACAAACTTTTCGTGTATAATCACTTTTCTTGTTTAACATATGCTATAATGTGATTGAATTTGAAAGTTAGCAGTGTGGGAGGTACATATGTATGTCAAATGAAATATTAATCGTAGACGATGAAGATAGAATTAGAAGATTGCTCAAATTATATCTTGAAAGAGAATCTTTTGAAATACACGAAGCAAGAGACGGTAAAGAAGCCTTTAAAATGGCGATGGAACATGATTATTCATGTATATTACTAGATCTGATGCTTCCTGAAATGGATGGTATCGTAGTCGCATCTCGTTTAAGAGAGCATAAAGAAACACCAATAATCATGCTTACTGCTAAAGGTGAAGAAACTAACCGTGTAGAAGGATTTGAATCTGGTGCTGATGATTATATTGTGAAACCTTTTTCTCCTCGTGAGGTCGTATTACGTGTTAAAGCACTCTTGCGACGTACACAAGTTGCTCATACAGAACAGAGTGAACCACATACACGTGATTTAATAGAATTTGATCACCTTGTTATTGATAACGATGCACATAGGGTATTAGCAGATGGAAATCAAGTCAATTTGACACCAAAAGAATATGAACTTTTAATTTTTCTAGCCAAAACGCCAAACAAAGTTTTTGATCGCGAACAACTATTAAAGAAAGTCTGGCATTATGAATTCTATGGTGACTTGCGTACCGTAGATACTCATGTTAAACGTTTAAGAGAGAAGCTTAATCGTGTGTCTGAAGAAGCGGCTTACATGATTCAAACCGTGTGGGGTGTCGGTTACAAATTTGAGGTAAAATCTAACGATGAGCCGACTCAATAATGTAGTTATAAAACTGTGGTTAACTATTATTTTTATAGTAACGACAGTTTTAATTTTACTTAGCGCAACGCTAGTTACGTTTATACAGTCTTATTTTACGCAAGAAACCGAAGACTCTTTACTTAAAGATGCTAAACGGATTAGCCAATTAGTTGCAACATCAGATAACAAAGCCACAGCAGTTGAACATAGTCGGAAACTTATCGAAGGACCAGTCGGTTTGATTATTATGAATGACAAACATATGCCCAATAATAATCAAGATGTGACTAAGAGAAAAATGTTCAAAGAAATCAAATCGAACAAGGATTACAATCGCGTATTTGATGAAGGCAAGCAAATTTCAGAACACGTGCCAGTTAGTGTCAATGGGCAGCAACGTACTTATGTGCTCATTGGTTATCCTTCAAAAAATTTAAATGCAAATAACGAGAAAGGCAACAACTATAGCGGAGTGTTTATATATCAAGATTTAAAAACGCTCGAAGATACAAATAATCTCATTACAATTATTATTTTAGTCATTGCAATTATATCTTTAGCAATAACAACTGTATTTGCCTTTTTCTTATCTTCTAGGATTACTAAGCCTTTACGTAATTTAAGAACACAAGCTTTGAAAGTTTCAAAAGGCGATTATTCACAAATCGTTCCAGTAAATTCTCGGGATGAAATCGGTGAATTATCTCGCGCTTTTAATACAATGAGCTCAG
This sequence comes from Staphylococcus succinus, assembly GCF_029024945.1. Taxonomy (NCBI): domain Bacteria; kingdom Bacillati; phylum Bacillota; class Bacilli; order Caryophanales; family Staphylococcaceae; genus Staphylococcus; species Staphylococcus succinus. The sequence continues at coordinate 1,396,263 of NZ_CP118976.1, forward strand.
AAATACAACAACATATAGATGCACTATCTTCTTCCAAAAATATTCGAGATAGTTTGATTAATTCAATGGTTGAAGGGGTATTAGGCTTTAATGATAAAAAAGAGATTATCCTTTCTAATGACATGGCTCAAAATATTATTCAAATACTTGATGATTATTCTTTAGATAAATTAGATAGACAAAAAGAGTTAACGTTTAAAGATCAAAAAACACAATTTGAAGAATATGAAATAAATACACGTTACTTTGTAATCATAACGAGTTACATTGAACAAATTCAACCAGATGGCACCAGTGGTATTGTTGCAGTAATACGTGATATGACAAATGAACATAACATGGATCAGATGAAAAAAGATTTCATTGCGAATGTGTCACATGAACTTCGCACGCCTATTTCTTTACTACAAGGATATACAGAATCAATTGTAGATGGCATTGTAACAGAACCCGATGAAATACATGAATCATTGTCTATTGTCTTAGATGAAACGAAACGTCTTAATAGATTGGTAAATGAATTGCTCAATGTTGCTCGTATGGATGCTGAGGGCCTAACAGTCGATAAAAAAGTACAGCCAATTGATAGACTATTGAATAAAATGCAACTCAAATATCAAAAACTAGCCTTAGATTTGGAATTAAGTATTGATTTAAATCCAAATACAGACGGTGAACTTTGGTTTTATGATTCGGATAGAATAGAGCAAGTGTTAACTAATCTAATCGATAACGCTACAAGATATACAGACCCTGGAGATTCGATTACTATTAGTTGTGGTGAAACGGACACCGAAAACATCTTATACATCACTGATACAGGTAGTGGCATTGCACCTGAACATTTACAACAAGTTTTTGATCGCTTTTACAAAGTAGATGCTTCACGTAAAAGAGGTAAACAAGGAACTGGGTTAGGTCTATTCATTTGTCGCATGATTATAGATGGTCACGATGGTAGCATCGATGTTAAAAGTGAACTTAGTAAGGGCACTCAATTTATCATTAAATTGCCTAAAGTCAATACAGATAAATAACAGTTTATACGCTAAACAGCACTAAAGGTATTGGTAAACTCACCCAGACCTTTGGTGCTGTTTTTATTGTGATATCATAATGGACGCTATGCTTTAATTCGTTAGCACTTAGTTGAACGTCATATGTCTCTTTTGTTTTCTATGTTTGATTATATATATTTAGAGCAATTCTATTGTTTTTACCTGAGTATTAAGCTATGATATATTTATAAAATTTATAATATTCGTCTTCGGGGTAGGGTGTAATTCCCAACCGGCAGTAATGAAAGCCTGCGACCCACTTATGTTTCACAAAATGAGTGGCTGATCTAGTGAGAATCTAGAGCCGACAGTATAGTCTGGATGGGAGAAGATGGAGGGTTGTTTGTTATGCGGTTAAATCCTCCTATTCTGTGTAAGATGAATGGAAGGAGATAATTGAATATGCAACAACAAAACAAACGACTTATTACAATAAGCATGTTGAGTGCTGTAGCTTTTATATTGATGTTTATAAAATTCCCAATACCTTTTTTACCACCTTATTTAACATTAGATTTTAGTGATGTGCCAGCGCTATTGGCTACTTTTACTTTAGGACCGGTAGCAGGTATTATAGTGGAATTTATTAAAAACTTATTGAACTTTTTATTTAATGTAGGTGACCCAGTAGGTCCAATAGCTAACTTCTTAGCTGCAACCAGCTTCTTGATTACTGCTTATTTCGTAACTAAACAAAAACATAATTTGAAATCTTTAATAACAGGTTTAACTGTGGCTACGTTAGTAATGACCATCGTATTAAGTATTTTAAACTATTTTGTATTATTACCGTTATATGGCATGATAATGAATTTATCCCATGTCGTTGAAAATATTAAAATAGTAATTGTTTCAGGTGTAATACCATTTAATATCATTAAAGGCGCTATTATTTCGTTCATATTTATTATTTTATATAGACGATTAAAAAATGTATTACCAAAATAAATTAGCATACATCAGCGCTATCAATAACAAAAATAGAAGCAGCACTTTAGCATTTATGTTAAAGTGCTGCTTCTATTTATTTATAAATAAAAATTAGCATGCCCAATGGAATTTGGGCACACTAACTCATATCGTTGCTTTATATCAAATTTAAACTTTATGCTACCATAGAGTTTGTCTTAAAGGTCTTTTAGATATCTTGTAAAATCCCAATAAAATATACGAGAATAATAACTTAAAGGTTATTATTCAAATTTTAGTGCATCTCCATCGAATGATTCTTCTTCAATCTTAATTGAATCAGTTGGACAACCTTCTAATGCATCTTCCATATCTTCGTATAATTCTTCGGGCACTTCTGCTGTACCTTTATTGTCGTCTAGTATTACGTATGCAATACCTTCGTCATCATAGTCATATATATCAGGGGCAGCGGCACCACAAGCACCACATGCAATGCATGTATCCATATCGACAATTGTATATTTAGCCAATTTCTTCGCCTCCTTTGACAAAAATGCTACAATAATAACACAATTATCATTGTAATCACTGTTTTTAGTTTTTTCAAATGTTTTCGTTTAATAGAATGAGGGATGATACATGTATAATATAATTCAATTTACACAAACTCACGCACATAGTTATAAAACAGAAAAAAGTATATTTAATATTATCATAGGAAAAAAATCACATCAAACCTTTTTTGATGCGTGTAGCCAACAATTACTATCATTATATCACAGCATGCCTAACTTAAAATATCCGTCATTCGAGCGATATTTTACTCAAGATAGTGCAGAAAGTAATCCAAACGATAGTATTACAACACATCCTCGACATACCTATGATAGTTTGATGAATACGTTTAAAGCATTACAACTTTTAACACAAACTATTTCCAATACTAAACATAATATATATCAATTTATACCTATTACTCAACATAGTACTGTACACCAGAAAGTTAAAAATGTATATAACGAAATAATTAATAATAACTTACATGAAAATTTTATTAAAGAGCTTCATGCATTATTTGAAGCAATCGTTACTACTAATGGCACAACCTATTTACATTATTATTTACAGGGTTATGAAGAAAGCATGTATACCAGACAGCAAGTCAGTTTAATCGAAGACATTTCACAAGAGCGCTTATTTGAACTCGAAATGATTGATTTGGTTACATTATTATATACTATTGAAAATAAAGAAAAGCACCCAATTTTACATAAACTTATCGTTTTACCAACCATATTAAATAAAACTGAACAAACGTATAAAGGATTACAACAAGGGTTAGATTTTGAGCAACTTGCTGTGCAACAACAAGTAAAAATAAATACAATTGAAGATCATATATTAGAATTATTTATCAAAGGCTATATTAAGGATTATACAAATTACCTTGAAACGACAAACTATATAGAATTTTTGAAATACTATGAAACACACCGTAATCAAAGATTACGCGAATATAAAGCGCTGTTTCCAAATCTTAGCTACTTTAACATTAAATTAGTGATTGTTGGCATAGAAAGGGGAGAATTAAATGTTACAACATGAGCTGAAAAAATGGTTTGGGTTTGAATCGTTTAAACCTGGCCAACAAGAAATTATAGAAAGTGTAATTGCTGATAAAGATACGCTCGGTATTTTGCCTACAGGAAGTGGTAAAAGTCTTTGTTATCAATTACCTACATATATAAAACAACAACCCACACTCATTATTTCTCCACTCATATCTCTAATGGATGACCAAGTGATGCAACTTAAGTCACATGGAGAACATAAAGTCAGTTGTATTCATTCTGGTATGGATGAAGATGAAAGAAGGTTAAATATCAACGCTTTATCAAACAGCCGCTTTATCTATTTAAGTCCAGAATTTATTTTACAGCCACAAAATTTCAAACTTATTAAAACATTGAATATTGGGATGGTTGTCTTAGATGAAGCGCACTGTTTATCAGAATGGGGATATGATTTCAGACCCCATTATGCACTTATTGGTAAAATTATTAATCAATTTCCTAAAGCGGCAGTGCTCGCTTTAACTGCGACAGCGCCACCACATTTAACATTTGATTTAAATCAAATGTTAAATAAAACATTCCATGTTATTAAAACGAGTATGAATAGAGATAACATTTCATTAACGCATAAAAATTTTCCTGATGACGATGAGAAATTAAAGTGGTTGTTACCAGCATTAGAAACAACAGGACCTACAATTATTTATGTATCATCTAAAAAGACATGTCTAAACTTAGCAAAGGAAATTTATAATTATGGTTTTTTGACTGGAATTTATCATGGTGATTTATCTTATCAAGAGCGACACACGGTGCAACATCAATTTATTAATAACGAAATCCCTATCATAGTTGCCACAAGTGCCTTTGGTATGGGGATCAATAAAAAAGATATACGAACAATTATTCACTATCATTTATCCACAAGCCCCTCTAATTATATGCAAGAAATTGGTAGGGCTGGCAGAGATGGTACGCATAGCCAAGCAATTAGTCTGTTTCAGCCGGATGACAGTTTTTTACTCGAAACTTTATTATTTACGGATATGATTTCCTCTGATGATATCAATGCTTTTGAAATAGGTACTTTTCTACCTCCAGATAAGCAAGATATTCTAGAAATATTAAATAGCTACTATTCTTTTTCTCAGCTAAGAACAATTTTTGAAGCGACATATCAACGTAAACGTAAAGGGTATATAAGAATGCTAGGTTATAAAAATTTAGATCAATGTAGAAGGTCATATATGATGGAGTTTTTTGGTGAGTCTATTGAAGAGAAGCCGAATCAATGCTGCGATAATGATTCTGAATTACATTCAATTCATCATTTAAACCGTAAAAAAGTAAAAAGAAAAATAAATTATACTGAAAAGTTACAAAATTTGTTTGAATAATCGACTATTACTTTACTTCACTTTTTCAAACAAGCTATAATACGAACTATAGGCTTGTATGAAAGTAAATATATTAAATAAATATATACATATTTACTACCTTTTAGGGTAAAACAGTATATACTTAAAATAAAAACAAGGAAGGATGATGAATTTGTCTAACAACAATTTTAAAGATGATTTTGAGAAAAATCGTCAATCCATTGATCCAAAAGAACATCCAGACAATAACAACGATTCAGTTAACAACTCAGTTGACAATGTAAAAGAGGAAGTGTCTGATAAATCAGATGAACAATTTCCTCCTAGAAATGCACAACGTAGACAACGCAGACGTGATACTGCAACGCATCAAAATTCACAAGAACAGCCTGAACAAGACGAACAACATGAGGATGTTCAAGACGAATCAAATCAACATCAAGATGCACATTCATCATCAAACTCACAAAGTGAATATGAAGACAATGATCATTCACGTGATAACAACTTAAATCAAACGTCTAAAAATGAACGTCAAACAAATGATGTGAATGAAGACCATTCTGAAGTTGATACTCATGTACAAAATGATAATGAATCCAGCAAAAAAGGTGCCGCTGTAGCCGGTGGTGCTGCCGCGACTGGCGCTGGTGCATATGCAGCTAGTAAGCACGATGGCAAGCAAGAATCACAAGTTGATGACAATGAGCATAATAAAGGTCAACGAGAATCTAATGACACACAAGACAATCAAGAAGATAATGATTCACGCGTACATGAAGATGAAAATCTAGATACAAATCAAAAGGGCTCTAAGACAAAAGGTGCTGCTGTAGCTGGTGGTGCTGCCGCTGGAGCGGGTACATCTGAAGCTGGCAAACATAAAGATCAAGCGCCGCAAGATAGTAAAGAAAATAGTGAGAATCAATCAAATAATGAACGTCAACAAGACAATCAAGAAGGTAATGATTCGCGCGAATCTGAAGATAAGAATTCGGATGATAGCCGAAAAGGTTCTAAAACAAAAGGTGCCGCTGTAGCTGGTGGTGCTGCCGCTGCAGGCGCTGGTGCATATGCAGCTAGTAAACATAAAGACAAAGATGCAAATAAAGAAGAAAAATCAGAGCAAAATAATAAAGATAAAAGTTCTACTAATAAAAAAGGTGCTACTGCTGGTGCCGCTGCCGCAGGTGCAGGCGCTGCTGGAGCAGGTCATTCAAATGGTAATGGCGGTAACGGCGGAAATAATAGTAACCACAACAATAACGATGATGATAAAAATAAAAAGAAAAAAGGTGGCTTATTAGGTAAGCTATTACCTATATTAGCTGCAATTTTAATATTAGCTGCAATCGGAATTTTCGGTGGCATGGCTTTAACTGGCAACAATGATGATAATAGTAAAAACGATGATCAAAAAACAGCAGATAATAAAGATAAAAAATCAGATTCAGATAAAGACAAAGATAAAGCAAAAGATTCAGATTCTAACAAAGATAATGACAAAGCGAATAATGATGATAAAGACAAAGCCGCATCTTCTTCTGATGACAATACTAGTTCAGATTCTGATAGTGCTTCATCAGAAGGTAATAGTAGCGCTGATAATTCTTCATCTGACCAAGGTAATGCTGATTCGCAAAGTTCAGAAAATAGTGGTTCAACTGAGCAATCAGACTCACAAAGCACGACAACTGGGGGATCAACTGATCAATCAGATTCACAAAGTACACAAAATAATCAAAGTGGACAAAACCAAACAGATCAAAGTCAAAGTAGTCAATCAGACGCTCAAAACAATAGTTCTTCAAGCCAAGCACAAGATAGCCAACAAAGTAGCGATCAATCAAACAGCACTTCTGGTCAAAGAACACATGTTGTAAACGGTCAAAACTTATACAGAATTGCAATTCAATACTATGGTGAAGGTACACCAGAAAATGTTGAAAAAATTAGAGCAGCGAATAACATTCAAGGTAACGACATTCATAATGGACAACGCTTAGTTATTCCACAATAAAATTTCTATAAAAACTGCCAACTTTTAATGATTAAAGTTGGCAGTTTTTATATTATTGTAAACATGATTTATAACTATGGATAAGAGCGCTATATATATAATTAAATGTGCATTGCTCAGAAGTATAGAGTTATAAAATTTCAACTTCTTTCATTTGGTTTTTCTAAAACTACTGGTATAATGTATTGGTGGTTAAAGGAGGACAATCAATTATGCAAACAGTTGAAAGTATAATCATTGGTGGCGGTCCTTGTGGATTAAGTGCTGCTATTGAACAAAAGAAAAAAGGTATAGACACATTAGTGATTGAAAAAGGAAATGTTGTAGACGCAATATACAATTATCCTACACATCAAACATTCTTTTCATCCAGTGATAAGCTTAGTATTGGGGATATTCCATTTATAGTAGAAGATAGCAAACCACACCGAAATCAGGCTCTAGTATATTACAGAGCTGTGGTTAAGTATCATCAATTGCGTATCAATGCTTTTGAAGAAGTCCTCACAGTGAAAAAAATTAATAACCGATTTACAATTACAACAACAGAAGATGTCTATCAATGTAGATTCCTTACTGTTGCCACTGGTTATTATGGTCATCATAATTCACTTGAAGTTGAAGGTGCTGAATTACCTAAAGTTAAACATTACTTCAAAGAAGCGCACCCGTATTTTGATCAAAACGTCGTTGTTATTGGTGGTAAGAACTCGGCAGTTGATGCAGCTTTAGAATTAGAAAAAGCAGGTGCCAATGTCACTGTGATTTATCGTGGTTCAGACTATCCTAAAGCGATAAAACCGTGGATATTACCAAATTTTGAGTCACTAGTACGTCATGAAAAAATAGAGATGGCATTCAATTCAAATGTGACAAAAATCACTGAAGATAGTGTGGTTTATGAACAAGATAATCAAAGCATTGAGATTCCGAATGATTACGTTTTTGCAATGATTGGCTATCATCCTGATTATGAATTCTTGGAATCTATAGGTATTGATATTAATACAAATGCATTTGGCACTGCACCCGTTTACAATAAAGAAACTTATGAAACAAATGTTGAAAATTGTTATATAGCAGGTGTCATAGCAGCTGGTAATGATGCAAACACTATTTTTATTGAAAATGGTAAATACCATGGTGGTATAATTACACAAAGTATTTTATCCAAAAAGCAAACACCTTTAGAATCATAAAAATATTTAGAATAAGGTACTTCGTATCATTCAGAATATTTTAAAGCAAAAGCGCCAACCTTTTATTTGTTAAAAGGTTGGCGCTTTTGTTATATGCTTTATAATTGAGATTCAAAATATTGCTTTAATTGTTCCATACTCAATGCATTACTTAAACCGACTAAAAGTTTTAATCTTGCTTTAGGACCGTTTAATCCATTCGAAAAAATTACGCCTTTGTTTGCTAATGTAACGCCACCACCTTCATAAGCATAAATCGGACCGACGATACCATTAAATGATCTAGATACAAGAATGATAGGGATGTCTTTTTCTAAGCACTTATCTAAACCATCGATACATGTTGGTGGCAAATTACCTTGACCTAAAGCTTCGATGATAATACCATCAACTTTCTGCTCACTGTGAAATGTGAGAACATCACTATTCATCCCCATATAAGCTTTAACTAAAGGTATATTTAAATTATGATTTATATCATTTAGAATCAAATGTTCGTATGGTTTATGATGAAATTGTACGCTGTTTTTAGTAACTACACCTAGAGGGCCATGATTAGGGCTTTGGAAAGTGTTAGTATTTGAGGTGTGTGTTTTAGTTACATTTCTAGCAGTATGAATTTCATCATTAAATACAACCATTACGCCCATATCTAATGACTCCTCACTCGTTGCAACTCTAATTGCTGAAATAAAGTTGTATAATCCATCAGAACCAATCTCGTTAGAGGAACGCATCGCACCTGTTATTGCTATAGGTTTAGAAATATTTATAGTCAAATCTAGCAAATATGCTGTTTCTTCTAAAGTATCCGTACCGTGTGTGATTACAAAACCATCATATTCACTGTTTATTGATGCATCCTCAATAATGTCTTTCAATTTTTCAACATACTGAATATTCATATGTGGCGATGGGACATTAAATGGTGTTATTTCGGTTACATCAGCATATTGCTTAATGACATCTTGATGATTGGATATTGGATTATCTTCATTTGTCACAACTTTATTTGATTCATCTTGTGACATGCTTATGGTACCACCTGTATGTATGACCAGAAGTTTTTTCATGCGGGCATTCCTCCTATTAATATAATACATATTTATGATAAAATATTATTCATCAAACAACAAGGAAGGTTTACTGAAATGAAACTAATTAATATTGCATTAGATGGACCTGCAGCTGCAGGAAAAAGTACAATAGCAAAGCTCGTTGCTGCTAAATTATCTATGATTTACGTAGATACAGGTGCAATGTACCGCGCTTTAACGTATAAATATTTACAGCAAAATAAAACTGAAGACTTTGATCAACTTATAAACACTTCTGAATTAGCGTTAACTTATGAAGAAGGTAAAGGCCAAAGGGTTATATTAGATCATAAGGATGTCACAGATTACTTGAGAGAAAATGATGTCACAAACAACGTTTCTTACGTAGCTTCTAAAGAACCAGTAAGAACTTTTGCGGTCAAGAAACAACAAGAACTTGCTGCGAAAAAAGGTATAGTAATGGATGGTAGAGATATAGGTACGGTCGTTTTACCAGATGCAGATTTAAAAGTTTATATGATTGCTTCTGTGGAAGAGCGTGCAATACGTAGACAAAAAGATAATGAACTCAGAGGTATCGAATCCACAGTAGAACAACTTGAACAAGAAATAGCTGAGCGAGATCATTATGATATGAATCGTGAAATTTCACCATTGAAAAAAGCGGATGATGCAATTACGCTTGATACAACTGGAAAAGACATAGACACAGTTACAAATGAAATTTTAAAAATGGTTGATGCAATCTGAGGATTTAAAGCGTATTTCTTCCAGTAATATCTCACTTCTATAATAAATTGTGTATTTTTGTTATATTATATTTTTAATGGGTATATAAATAAGGTACATTATTTCAAAGAATTTAGAACTACATTTATAAATAAATGTAAATATTGGGTAAAAATCATTAACTTTTAGTAATTGAAAAAACCGTATATTACAACTTTTTAACAAGTAGAATTGTCAATCTTTAAATAGAGGGGAATTTCTTGACAATTCTGTCAAATTATAAGATGTTATAATTATGTAGTGTAATAAGGAGGCAGACAAGATGACTGAAGAATTTAACGAATCAATGATTAATGATATTAAAGAAGGGGACAAAGTTACTGGCGAGGTTCTTGAAATTGAAGAAAAGCAAGTAATTGTGCACGTTAATGGTAGTAAATTTAACGGAATCATCCCTATAAGTCAACTTTCTACGCATCATATCGACAATCCAAGTGATGCAGTTAAAGTTGGGGACGAAATTGGTGCATATGTTACTAAAGTAGAGTATGACGAAGAAAATGAGACAGGTGCATATATACTTTCTAAACGTCAACTTGAAACAGAAAAATCATATGAATTTTTACAAGAACAATTAGATAATAATGAAACAATTGAAGCTAAAGTTACAGAAGTCGTAAAAGGCGGATTAGTTGTAGATGTAGGCCAAAGAGGCTTTGTACCAGCTTCATTAATTTCAACTGACTTCATTGAGGATTTTTCTGATTTTGAAGGACAAATTTTAAAATTAAAAGTTGAAGAATTAGATCCTGCAAATAATCGTGTCATACTTAGTCGTAAAGCAGTAGAAGCTTTAGAAAACGCAGAGAAAAAAGAGGCATTATTAGATTCACTTAATGAAAATGATGTCATCGAAGGAACTGTAGCTCGCTTAACTAACTTTGGTGCATTTGTCGACATTGGTGGTGTAGATGGTCTTGTTCACGTTTCTGAATTATCACATGAACATGTCAAATCACCAGAAGATGTAGTTGCGATTGGAGATAAAGTTAAAGTCAAAGTTAAGTCAATAGATAAAGATTCTGAGCGAATCTCATTATCTATTAAAGACACGTTACCAAGTCCTTTCGAATCTATTAAAGGTGAATTCAACGAGGGCGATGTTATTGAAGGGAAAGTTGTAAGATTAGCTGACTTCGGTGCATTTGTTGAAATTAAACCTGGCGTTCAAGGTTTAGTGCATATTTCTGAAATAAGTCATAAACACATTGGCACACCTAGTGAAGCATTAGAGCCTGGTCAAGTTGTTAGTGTGAAAGTGCTTAGTGTTGATATTGAAAGTGAACGTATCTCATTATCTATTAAAGCTACATTACCTTCAGAAGATGTCATCGAAAGTGACAAAGAAACAACAAAATCTTATTTGGATAGTAGTTCTGATGAAGAAGATAATCCAACTTTAGGTGACGTATTCGGAGATAAATTAAAAGATTTTAAATTTTAATACAAGTGTTTTATAAACTTTAAATCTTGTCCTAACCTTTATTTAGGATAAGATTTATTTTTATGCAAAAACTTAAAATAAAAATGACGCTAATATTACACCATTCAAGTATTTAATATTTCTTTTGATTTACATACCCCTTATGATAGAATTATAGAGATTAAATAAGAGAGGAAGTTAGTTATGACTAAACCTATAGTAGCAATTGTAGGCAGGCCCAATGTGGGTAAGTCAACAATTTTTAACAGAGTCGTAGGTGAACGTGTATCTATAGTAGAAGATACACCAGGTGTGACTCGTGATAGAATTTATTCATCAGGTGAATGGTTAACACATGATTTCAATGTTATTGATACAGGTGGTATTGAAATTGGAGATGCACCATTCCAAACACAAATTAAAGCTCAAGCAGAAATCGCAATTGATGAAGCTGATGTAATTATATTTATGGTGAATGTAAGAGAAGGATTGACACAAAGTGATGAAGTTGTAGCACAAATGCTATATAAATCAAAGAAACCAGTTGTTTTAGCAGTAAACAAAGTAGATAATCCAGAAATGAGAAGTGAAATTTATGATTTTTATTCACTTGGTTTTGGAGACCCTTATCCAATTTCTGGGTCACATGGATTAGGTTTAGGTGATTTACTAGATGAAGTAGTTAAACACTTTAAAGAAGAAGAAGAAGACCCTTATGATGACGATACAATCCGTTTGTCCATTATTGGACGTCCTAATGTTGGTAAATCTAGCTTAGTAAATGCAATACTCGGTGAAGACCGTGTAATCGTATCAAACGTAGCTGGCACAACACGCGATGCTGTGGATACTGAATATAGTTATGATGGGCAAGATTACGTATTAATTGATACTGCGGGAATGCGTAAAAAAGGTAAAGTGTATGAAAATACAGAAAAATATTCTGTTTTACGTGCCTTAAAGGCGATTGAACGTTCAAATGTGATCTTAGTTGTTATTGATGCTGATCAAGGCATCATTGAACAAGATAAACGCGTAGCTGGATATGCTCATGAAGAAGGTAAAGCAATAGTTATAGTAGTTAACAAATGGGATACAGTTGATAAAGACACAAATACTATGAAGAAATTTAAAGATGAAGTTCGTAAAGAATTTCAGTTTTTAGATTACGCTGAAGTTGCCTTTGTTTCTGCAAAAGAAAAACAAAGATTGAGAACTTTATTCCCATATATTCAACAAGCTAGTGAAAATCATAAAAAACGTGTGCAAAGTTCAACGTTAAACGAAGTAGTAACTGATGCTATCTCAATGAATCCAACACCAACTGATAAAGGTCGAAGACTTAACGTTTTCTATTCTACACAGGTAGCGATAGAGCCACCAACATTTATAGTGTTTGTAAACGATGTAGAATTAATGCATTTTTCTTATAAACGTTATCTTGAGAATCAAATCAGAGCAGCATTTGGATTTGAAGGCACACCAGTGCATATTATACCGAGAAAAAGAAATTAGTTAACGGAGGGGATTTAATGACTAAAGTTACAGTCTTTGGCACAGGAAGTTTTGGTACAGCACTAGCTAATGTATTAGCAGAAAATGGGCATCAAGTACTTATGTGGGGGAAAAATGAACACACTGTTTCAGAAATTAATGAACAACATATGAATAGTAAATACTTGAAACAAGCGAAACTTGATGTATCAATTGAAGCTACTTTAGATATAAATAAAGCTACGCATTTTTCAGAAATATATTTAATGGCATTGCCAACAAAAGCAATGAGAGAAGTGGCCACTGAAATCGATGCACTTTTATCATCTAAAAAAACATTTATACACGTAGCAAAAGGGATTGAAAATGATACGTTCAAACGTGTTTCAGAGATGTTAGAAGATTCTATATCGCCAGCTCATAACGCGGGTATTGGCGTGTTATCAGGACCTAGTCACGCGGAAGAAGTAGTGATTAAACAACCAACAACGGTTGCTGCTTCTTCTAAAAATGCTGAGGTAAGTCTATTAACGCAAGATTTATTCATGAATGATTATTTACGTGTTTACACTAATGATGATCTTGTAGGGGTAGAATTAGGTGGAGCACTTAAAAATATTATAGCTGTCGCTAGTGGAGTTATCACAGGTATGGGCTTTGGTGATAATGCTAAAGCTGCCTTAATGACAAGAGGATTAGCAGAAATTAGTCGTTTAGGCGAAAAATTAGGTGCAGATCCGATTACCTTCTTAGGCCTAGGAGGCATTGGTGATTTAATTGTTACATGTACTTCCACACATTCAAGAAATTTCACTTTAGGATATAAGTTAGGTGAAGGTAAATCTTTAGATGAAGCACTAAATGAAATGAATATGGTAGTAGAAGGTGTGTATACAACGAAATCTGTTTATCACTTAGCAAAAGAACAGGGTGTAGAAATGCCTATCGCTGAAGCGCTTTACAGCGTTTTATTCGAAAATAGACCCGTTACTGAAAGTGTCAAAGATTTAATGGGACGCGGAAAAAAAGCAGAATAAAAAGGTATTATTACACAATTTAAAAAATATATAACAATTTGGCATCTAAATCCCATTATTTCAACGTTTTTTACACATAAATCGTTGCAGTAGCAGTAATCGTTGTGTTAAAGTCATAGCATAATGATTATAATATCATTATAAACCCTAGGGGAGGTGAATTCATAATGAACAAGACAGATTTAATCAATGCTGTTGCTGAACAAGCTGACTTAACTAAAAAAGAAGCTGGTTTAGCTGTTGATGCAGTATTCGAATCAATTCAATCATCACTTTCTAAAGGTGAAAAAGTACAATTAATTGGATTCGGTAACTTCGAAGTACGCGAACGCGCTGCACGTAAAGGCCGTAATCCACAAACTGGTAAAGAAATTGATATCCCTGCAAGCAAAGTTCCAGCATTCAAAGCTGGTAAAGCTTTAAAAGACGCAGTAAAATAATTCTTTACTTAAAGTAAAGCCCTTTTATAAGGGGCTTTTTCTTTTTATATTCCTTTTTTAACTACAGAACTTTAATATATTTACATATCCCTTATATTAATATGATATGATTCGGTATAACGATGTACATAACTAACATATTACATATTCAATAATCATAAATTTTTCGAACGAAGCATACATACAACAAATCAAATATAAACTTTTCCCTTTGGAACACATAACATAAATATTTATAACTTTAATCTTCGTTGATTTTAATTTTCTCTATATAATGTTAATATGTATATGGATAATAACGTGAGGTGTGAACATGGAAACGACATTAAGCATATTAGAAAAACAAATAGCACAGCGACTTAGCGGTGTGAATCATTATGAATCAATATATATCAATAGAATTTTAAGTCAGATACTTGATTCATATGATATTCCTGAAGAAGCTAAACTAGCTTGCCTCACAATAGATACTGCAATGCGCCATTTAGACGAAGTCTCTGTGACATTATCGTCTAAAAAGTCCATTTTAATTGGTGACTTGTTGAGTGCGCATTCTTATACATTATTAGCAAAATTAAATGACTTAACATTTCAAAAAAAAATTAGTTCAGCCATAGTTGAAATAAACGAAATTAAATCATCTATTCAAAATGGCAACATAAGCCAAAGTCGAATGGGCGATAGTATTTTAAAATTGGAAAATAGATTTCCAATTGTGACTATTCAACGCTACATACCTGATGCTAATATACAAGAAATAAATCATAAATTAATAGCTAATTTAAAAGAAAATCCCCCTTCTTACTTAAGTGAATATACTGAAACAGAAATACAATCATTTTTAGATGGTATAGCATCTGAAATAATATAAAAAAGAGGTAATTGAAATGGCAGATAATAAAGCAAAGAAAGAACAAGTACATAATGTTTTCCAGAATATATCAGGTAAATATGATCGCCTTAATAATATTATTAGCTTTGAACAACACAAAACATGGAGAAAGCGTGTTATGAAAGAAATGAACGTCAAGCCAGGTAGTAAAGCGTTAGACGTATGCTGTGGCACTGCTGATTGGTCGATCTCACTTAGTAAAGCTGTTGGTCCCAATGGCGAAGTTACTGGCGTTGACTTCAGTGAGAACATGCTAGAAGTGGGTAAAGAAAAGACTAAAGATATGGACAATATAAAACTTGTTCATGGTGACGCAATGAATCTACCCTTTGAAGATAATGAATTCGATTATGTAACTATTGGCTTTGGTTTGAGAAACGTGCCTGATTACCTAGCTACACTCAAAGAATTAAATAGAGTACTTAAGCCAGGAGGCATGGTCGTTTGTTTAGAAACAAGTCAGCCTACAACACCTGTTTTCAAACAATTATACAAACTATACTTTAAATTTGTAATGCCGATTTTTGGCAAGATTTTCGCCAAATCAAAAGATGAATATGAGTGGTTACAACAATCAACGTTTGATTTTCCTGGTAAGGAAAAATTAAAACGACTCTTTACACAAGCAGGTTTCAGTAATATCAAAGTCCGTAGCTTTACAGGTGGCGTTGCAGCAATGCACCTTGGCTATAAATAAAAATGAATCAACCAAAGGTGATTAGCGTGTCAAAGTTAAATATGAATAGCGAAATAAAAAAAATCGAAAAACGATTAGAGCAGGCTATAAAAAGCGAAGATAAAGTGCTTGAAGAAGCTGCCTTTCATTTATTTTCTTCAGGAGGAAAACGCGTTAGACCTGCTGTTGCAATTTTAAGTAGTCAATTTGGTAAAGAAATGAACGAAGATGTATACCGTGTTGCAGTAGCTTTAGAACTCATACACATGGCAACTTTGGTGCATGATGATGTCATTGATAAAAGTGATAAGCGTCGCGGTAGACTTACTATTGCTAAAAAATGGAATCAAAGCACAGCTATACTAACTGGTAATTTCTTACTCGCTTTAGGACTTGAACATATATCAGGCATTGAAGATAATCGTGTTCATACAATTATATCTAATTCAATTATAGATGTGTGCATGGGGGAGTTGTTTCAGTTCCAGGATCAATTCAACGGGCATCAGTCTATCACTAATTACCTACGTAGAATTAATCGGAAAACAGCATTACTGATTCAATTATCTACTGAAGTAGGTGCCATCGCTTCTGGTGCTGATATTAAAACTGTCCATAATCTAAAAATGATTGGTCATTACATTGGTATGAGTTTTCAAATTGTAGATGACATATTAGATTTTACAAGTACAGAAAAGCAATTAGGTAAACCTGTGGGCAGTGATTTGATGAATGGTCATATTACATTACCTGTTTTATTAGAAATGAAAAAAAATAGTGCGTTTAAACAGCAGATACAACAATTAAATCCTAATAGTAGCCCAGAAACGTTTAAATACTGTATTGACACAGTTAGATCATCTGATGTCATTCAACAATGCCTAAGTATTAGTAATAAGTATTTAGATAAAGCTTTAAACCTAATTGATGAGTTAGAAAATGATAGCGCAAAAGTACTATTCAAAAAACTGATTAAAAAAGTTGGCAAAAGAAATGTGTAAGTTGTGTGAAAAGCATTGAAAGCGCTTTAATTACCTGTTAGTATATTAATGTATCTGATAGTTGTTTTATATTGATACATATTTATTGAGTATAACGACATCGTTTAATATTGATACATAAAACAGGGGGATAAACACACAATGGAAAGAACATTTCTAATGATCAAACCGGACGCGGTTCAACGTAATATGGTAGGAGAAATTATTTCTCGTATAGAACAAAAGGGACTAAAATTAGTAGGCGGAAAATTTATGACTGTACCTCAATCGTTAGCCGAGGAGCATTACTCAGAACATAAAGAAAAGCCATTCTACAATAATCTGATTGAATTCATTACATCTGCACCCGTTTTTGCAATGGTGGTTGAAGCTGAAGATGCTGTGAATATTTCACGTCACATCATTGGTAAGACAAACCCATCTGAAGCCACACCTGGAACAATTAGAGGAGACTTAGGCTTAACAGTTGGTAGAAATATCATACATGGTTCTGATTCAGTGGAATCTGCAAATAAAGAAATTAAACTTTGGTTTAAACCTGAAGAGTTAAGTGATTATACAGAATCACGTGAAGCATGGTTATACGAATAAATTAATCATACATAGATTGCATAACAAGCAACTATTTTAATAATAAGTATAAACAAACTGGTTGGATATTAATAATCCATATCAGTTTGTTTTTTTATATGTTAAAATTTCGAAATACTTAAGCATTTATCCGAAGTGTAAAAAACAATGTTACTAGCCGATTGCGTAAATATCACTTATGTGTTTAAATAGTTAATTAAAAAAGTTCTCAACCATATTAAAATCTCTTGTTTATATTATAAATGAAACTACAAATGTTACACTTATAGATAGATAAAATGATAGAATTTTCATAAGATTTATGATTTGTTTATTTTTCTATTAATTTGCTTAAATGAATATGATAAGATATAGAACATATAACAATTTAAAGTACTAAAGAACGGAGTGGGTAAAGTATGAGATATTTAACTTCTGGGGAATCACATGGACCACAGTTAACAGTTATTATTGAAGGTGTACCAGCAAATTTAGAGATTAAAGTAGAAGAAATTAATGAAGAAATGTTTAAACGTCAAGGCGGTTACGGCAGAGGTCGACGTATGCAAATTGAAAAAGATAGTGTAGAGATTGTTTCAGGCGTACGTAATGGTTATACATTAGGAAGTCCAATCACACTTGTTGTCACTAATGATGACTTTACACATTGGAAGAATATTATGGGCGCAAATCCTATTAGTGAAGAAGATCAAGAAAACATGAAACGTGTAATCACTAAACCACGTCCTGGCCATGCTGACTTAATTGGGGGCATGAAATATAATCACAGAGATTTAAGAAATGTGTTAGAGCGTTCATCTGCTAGAGAAACTGCAGCACGTGTTGCAGTAGGGGCAGTATCAAAAATTCTATTAAAACAACTTGATATTAATTTATATAGTAGAGTCGTTGAAATTGGTGGTATTAAAGATGACGTAGAGTACGACATTGAAACTATTAAATCGAACATCGATAAAAATGATGTTCGTGTAATAAATGATGAAGTCGCACAACAAATGCGTGACAAGATAGACGCTGCTAAAAAAGCCGGAGATACTATTGGTGGCGTGGTACAAACTGTAATTGAAGGCGTGCCAGTAGGTATTGGAAGCTATGTCCACTATGATCGTAAACTAGATGGCAGAATCGCCCAAGGCGTTGTGAGCATTAATGCATTTAAAGGTGTAAGTTTCGGTGAAGGATTTAGATCTGCAGAAAAACCTGGTAGTGAAATACAAGATGAAATACTTTATGATGAATCACATGGTTATTACAGAGGATCGAATCACTTAGGTGGATTTGAAGGTGGTATGTCCAATGGTATGCCTATTGTTGTAAATGGTGTAATGAAACCTATCCCAACACTATACAAACCATTAAATTCAGTTGACATTAATACTAAAGAATCATTTAAAGCTTCAATAGAACGCTCTGATAGTTGTGCAGTACCAGCAGCTAGTGTAGTTGTAGAGAATGTAGTGGCATTTGAAATTGCAAAAGCTATTTTAGAAGAGTTCCATTCAAATCATATCGATCAATTAAAAAAACAAATTGATGAACAACGCTTATTAAACATAGAATACTAATTTGTATTTAAAATCAATAAAGTGATTAGGTGAAATGATGAAATTAGAAACTACTTATAAATCAAACAACTATCCAATTGTTGTAGAACATCAAGCGCTAGATCAACTACACAATTATATTGAAGGTTATCAAGATATAGTCTTAGTTGTCGACGCTACCGTAGATATTAATTGGAAAAGCACATTAGAATTTATAACTACAGAATATGGTGCACATAAGCTCGTCATTCCTTCAGGGGAAACAACCAAGTCATTTAGTTTTTATGAAGAAATGATGGAAACATTATTAAGTAAACAATTGACTCGTGATACGTGCCTAATTGCTGTTGGTGGTGGAGCGACTGGAGACTTTACAGGCTTTCTTGCTGCAACACTTTTACGTGGTGTTGATTTTATACAAGTCCCTACAACAATTCTTGCGCATGACTCTAGTGTTGGTGGTAAAGTTGGTATTAATTCTAAACATGGTAAAAATTTAATTGGCGCTTTTTATAGACCTAAAGCTGTCATTTATGATTTGAACTTTTTAGACACTTTACCATACTCTGAAGTTTTAAGCGGTTATGCTGAAGTATATAAACATGCCTTATTAAGTAGTGCAGAAGCAGTGCGAAATATAGAAACACAATTTCCAAATGCCACTGCTTTAGCATCACTAAATGAAATAGAATATTATATATTTAAAGGTATCGAAACTAAACTTAATATTATTATCAAGGATGAAAAAGAGACTAATGTACGTAAATTCTTAAATCTAGGGCATACATTCGGCCATGCTGTAGAATATACGTTTAAAATTCCACATGGCCACGCAGTAATGATTGGTATGATTTACCAATTCATTGTAGCTAATCAGCAACTCAATCAAGATTTTGACATTGCGCACTACATCGATTATTTAAGTGCTTTAAATTATCCTTTAGACATTATAAATACTTTCGACTTCGAAACGCTTTATCATTTAATGCTCAAAGATAAGAAAAATGATCAACAAGGTGTACAAATGGTGTTATTAGATGGCATTGGTCATCCTGTAGTAAAACATGTAGATAAAGAGGCACTTCTACAAGCATACACAACATTACTAACATATTTTAAAAAGTAGGTGGCTTAAATGGTAAATAGTAAAACGATTGATATAAATGGTCCATTAATAGGTGAGTTAGAAGTTCCAGGTGATAAGTCTATGACACATCGAGCAATCATACTTGGTTCTTTAGCTACTGGTACTTCCACGATATACAAACCGCTTCTTGGAGAAGATTGTTTACGCACTGTAGAAATATTCAAACTGTTAGGTGTAGACATCTCAGTTAATGAAGATAAAATTGTTATAACTTCACCTGGTTATAAACAATTTAATACACCTCATCAAGTGTTGTATACCGGTAATTCAGGTACTACAACACGATTAGTGGCTGGCTTATTATGTGGTCTTGGGATAGAGACCGTCTTATCTGGTGATGAATCCATTGGTAAAAGACCCATGGACAGAATTATGAAGCCATTGAGGCTCATGCAAGCGAATATTAATGGCATTAACGATAATTTCACACCATTAATCATTAAACCAGCTAAGATAAAAGGCATCTCATATGAAATGGAAGTTGCCAGTGCACAGGTTAAAAGTGCAATTTTATTTGCAAGCTTGTTTGCTGGAGAAACTACAACAATTAAAGAAAAAGATACAACAAGAAATCATACCGAAACAATGTTCAAACACTTTAATATTCCTATAAAAACAGAGGCATCTACAATTTCAATGCCAGCTAACGGTATTGAACATATACAACCTGCTGATTTTCATGTTCCAGGAGACATCTCTTCTGCTGCTTATTTCATAGTAGCTGGCTTGATTACACCAGGCAGTGATATTACAATTCACAATGTTGGCGTTAATACGACTCGTTCAGGTATTATTGATATCGTGACACAAATGGAAGGGAATATTACGTTATTTAATCAAACTGATGGTCCGGAACCTACAGCGTCTATTCGTGTACAATACTCACCGAATATGAAGGCTACTCATATCGATGGTGACTTAGTACCGAGAGCAATTGATGAAATTCCAATCATTGCACTTTTATGTACTCAAGCCAATGCTACGAGTATTATTAAAGATGCTGAAGAATTGAAAGTTAAAGAAACAAATCGTATCGACACAACTGCGAATATGTTAAATTTATTAGGTTTTACATTACAGCCTACCAATGACGGTATGGTTATACATCCATCTGCCTTAGAACAAACTGCAACAGTGGATAGCTTTACTGATCACCGTATTGGAATGATGCTAGCCATAACGTCCTTATTAACCGATGAGACTTTAACAATTAATCAATTTGATGCAGTTAACGTTTCCTTCCCAGGTTTCTTACCTAAGCTAAAACAATTAGAAAATGAGGGATAAAAAGTATGGAAGATATCTACAAACTTATAGATGATATCAACTTGCAAAAATTAGATAACTTAGATTCACGTGTAAATGAAGCGTTGAGTTCACCAAACGATGATGCGCTTTTTGTACTTGGTGAAACGTTATATAATTATGGTTTAATGCCTCAAGGACTTGAAGTGTTCCGTACGTTATACCATAAATATCCTGATGAAAGTGAATTATTAATTTATTTCATCGAAGGTTTAATGTCTGAAAATCAAACTGATGAGGCTTTAGAATATTTAAACGAAGTAGAATTATCGACAGAACGTTTAATGTTAGAAGCGGATTTATATCAACAATTAAATATGTTAGAAG
This sequence comes from Staphylococcus succinus, assembly GCF_029024945.1. Lineage (NCBI taxonomy): Bacteria > Bacillati > Bacillota > Bacilli > Caryophanales > Staphylococcaceae > Staphylococcus > Staphylococcus succinus. The sequence continues at coordinate 1,418,129 of NZ_CP118976.1, forward strand.
TTGCAATTGATAAATTAAGTGAAGCAATAGAAATCGAACCTAACGATCCGATCATTCATTTTGCTTTAGCAGAAATACTTTATTATGATGGACAATATTTACGAGCTACTTCTGAATATGAAACAGTGCTTGAAACAGGTGAATATGAAGTAAATGGTATTAATCTCTTTTCACGCTTAGCGGATTGTAGTTTGCAGAGTGGTAACTACAGTGATGCAATTAAAATGTTTGATGAGATTAATGAAGACGAGATGGATTCAGAAGATTACTTGAAAAAAGCTATCGCTTATGAAAAAAATGAATTAACTTTAGAAGCCATTAAGCTTATCCAATCATTATTATCCAAAGATCCAGATTTCTTACAAGGTTACTTCTATTTACAGCAACTCTATGAAAATGAACATAATCATGCTGATGCTATAGAGATTGGTAAAGAAGGTTTAAGATTAAGTCAATTCTATAAAGAATTAATGGTATCTACCGGTAGTATAGAAATCGAGCATGGTGATGCTAATGAAGGCGTACAATTATTAATTCAAGCGTTAGAAGTTGATAATGCATACCAAGAACCATTACTCATTTTAAGTGATTTATATAGACAAGAAGAAGATTATGAAGCATTAATAGGATTGTTACAATATGTCGATGAAGAAGACTTAGACCCAGTCTTCATGTGGCATTTAGCTTATGCATTAGGTCATGAAGAACGTGATAAAGAAGCACAACACTTCTATGAATTAGCTTTTCCAACGCTACAAACACAATCTGCCTTTTTAAGTGACTACTATTTCTACCTTATTGAAATCGGTCAGATTGATCAAGGGAAAGTGATTTTAAACAACTTGCTTGAGATTGAACCAAGTAATGAAACATGGCATGATGAATCTGAAAGGTTACAATCTTTCTAAATAAGGAAGGCGAATAGATTGACTGATACATTGCAATTACAACAAACTAAAGTAACATTTATTGAATATATACTTTTTCATTATGACTTCAAGTCGCGGATTAGTGTGTGGATATTAAATTATATTAAAAGCTCATTAGATGCTTTACAACAAATACACTTTGTTGACGAAGTCATTTCAAGCCACAACACATTAGAAATTGCTGTAATTGATACCGATAAACAAGGGATCAAGCTCACACTTAAAGATAAGCAACTTATAAATACTGATGAGATTTTCAATTTTGTTGTAAGTCAATCTGTACCTTTCGATATTAAGATATATTTTAATGAAAATCAGCATAGAGAGTCTAGGCTTGATGAGTTATTATTAGCACAATTATTAAACTCTCCTTATTATGCAATGTATATGCAAGATATTTATAGTATACCGTTAACAAAGCAAAGTGAATCTTCTATTATTAAGCACTTACAAGAGAATATTGATTTAAGTTTACAATTACATGATAAAGAATTATTTTATCAATTATCTCAAATCCTTAATACTTTTAAATTAAGAGATGTAAATATAACGACAAAGGATTGACACTATGAACCTAACATCGCTATGGCATATGATTATTTATCACAAAATCATTATTTATTTTCTGCTTATTTGTAATATATTAGGGACTATTTATGGCTATATTTGGTATGGTACACAATTAAAAGTCACAAGTTGGCAATTTATACCATTTGTTCCAGATAGCCCAACAGCATCACTATTCTTATGTATTGCAATAGTAGGCTTCATTATTGGCAAAAACTTCTCAATAATAGAAGCACTTGCCTTTGTATCACTCATAAAGTATGGTATTTGGGCAGTTATTATGAATATCGTGATGTTTATTCAATATGATTCAGTAACAATGATTGGATGTATGCTTATTTTATCTCATGGTATAATGGCATTGGAAGGATTCTTGTTTTATCCACGATTTAAAATAACAGGGCCTGCCTTTATAGTTGCTATGATTTGGGTTTTCCACAACGACATGATTGACTATGTATTTATGCAATATCCATTTTACGATTTTATTGGTAGTCATTTGGAAAGTGTAGCTTATCTTGCATTTGTATTAAGTGTCATTCCATTAGTATTATATTTATATTTAACTCGATTTAAAAAGTCTAAAATATTTGACCATCATTAACGTTCACAGTAAAATGTTAATAAAGGAGTGAGGATTTTTGTCTTTTATCTATATGATAGTATACTTTGTTATTCTAATGGTACTCCCTCTATGGGCACAGCACAAAGTGAAATCTAATTATGAAAAATATTCACAAGTAAGATCAACAAGTGGTAAGACAGGGCAAGAAGTTGCCCTAGAAATATTACATGCAAACGGTATTTATGATGTCGATGTCATCGAAGGGAAAGGTTTTCTAACTGATCATTATGATCCTAGAAAAAAAGTACTTGTACTATCACCGGCTAACTTTAGTAGACCATCAGTTGCTGGTACTGCGATTGCAGCTCACGAAGTGGGACATGCAATACAACATGCACAAGGATATTTCTTCTTAAGATTTAGAACGTCATTAGTACCACTCGCTAACATAGGTAGCTCTATTGGTTACTTAGCAGTGTTTGCTGGTATTATTTTAACAAGTTTACAAAGCACATTAGGTTCTACAGCACTTTGGATAGGTATTGCGTTTATGTCCTTTGCCGTATTGTTCTCGATTGTTACACTACCCGTAGAATTTAACGCAAGTAGTAGAGCAATGAAACAAATTCAAAGTTTAGACATTGTGAACGAAAATGAATATCGCCATGCTAAAAAAGTACTTACAGCTGCAGCAATGACTTATGTTGCTTCAACAGCAGTCGCTTTAGCAGAACTTGCACGCTTTATTCTTATTGCTAGATCAAGTGAATAATGTCTTAACATCCTATTGTTTATAACAATAGGATGTTTTTTTATGTATTGAAATGTTAGATTTTATTTCTTACAAATCATCATGCACTTTGCGATAATCTATATACATTCATTTTCTATTTTTAGAATAATCCTACAACTAAAATCAATCATTAATATACTAACAAACGCCTATAGTGTTTAACTGTTGCAGGAATAATGCATGAAGCCTAAAATTAAGCTATACTATATAAGATATTGTTAGAATGTGAGGCGTATAAATATGAAATCAATGAATGATATGCAAAAAGAAGTTGATGACTATATTGGTCAATTTAAAACAGGTTATTTCTCTCCATTAGCCAACCTTGCAAGACTCACTGAAGAAGTAGGGGAACTATCTAGAGAAATCAATCATTATTATGGTGAAAAAAAGAAAAAAACATCAGAAGCTGAAAATACAATTAAAGCTGAATTGGGTGATAATTTATTCGTTTTATTATGTATTGCCAATTCCTTAGATATAGACATGACTGATAGTTTTAATGAAACTATGAATAAATTTAATACACGTGATAAAAATCGTTTTGAACGAAAATAATTAAAAGATAGAGAAAGGGTGTTCCACCTTATGAAAATCGGAATTACTTGTTACCCTTCCATGGGTGGTTCTGGAATTATTGCTACTGAGTTAGGAATCAAACTCGCTGAACGGGGCCATGATATCCATTTTATAACATCTAATATTCCTTTTAGGATACGTAAACCATTACCTAATATTACTTTCCATCAAGTTGAAGTAAATCAATATGCTGTCTTTCAATACCCACCATATGATATTACATTAAGTACAAAAATCGCTGAAGTTATTAACGAATACGATATAGACATATTACATATGCACTATGCAGTACCTCATGCGGTTTGTGGAATTTTAGCAAAACATATGTCCGGTAATGAGAACATTAAGATTATGACCACTTTACACGGTACAGACATCACTGTATTAGGTTATGACCATTCATTAAAAAATGCGATTAAATTTGGTATCGAAGAAAGTGATATAGTGACTAGTGTCAGTAAATCTTTAGCACAACAAACCAATGATATTATAGAAACAGACAAAGAGATCATTCCTATTTATAATTTTGTCAGAGAGAATGAATTTCCAACAAAATCAGACCAACCAACGACTCAAAGTGAGGAATTAAAAGCGTGTTATGGTATCAAACCGGAAGAAAAAGTATTAATCCATGTATCTAACTTTAGAACAGTGAAACGTATTGATACCATACTCGATACATTTGCAAAGGTTCACAAAACATTGCCTTCTAAATTATTGTTATTAGGTGATGGGCCTGAACTCATGGATATGAAAGAAAAAGCGCGTGAACTCTCAGTTGAAGATTCCATATTATTCCTAGGTAAACAAGATTGGGTGAGCGAATTTTATCAAATTTCAGATTTAGTATTATTATTAAGTGAAAAAGAAAGTTTTGGGCTGACCTTGCTTGAGGCTATGAAGTCTGGCGTGGTACCTATTGGTTCAACAGCCGGTGGGATTAAAGAGGTCATTAAACATGAAGAAACTGGTTTTATTGTGGACATCGGTGATAGTGATGCTGCATATGAATATGCCATAAAATTATTAACTGATAATGATTTATATAAAACGATGCAATCGCGTATGTTAGAGGACGTGGCAGCACGTTTTTCATCAGACTTAATCGCTGACCAATATGAGTATTATTACAAAAAAATGTTAGAGGGTAACAATGACTAAATCATTATTCGAAATAGCCAAACCAATTTTAAAACAACTGCAAGCACATCAATTTGAAGCTTTTTTTGTAGGCGGTTCAGTGAGAGACTATATTATGGATAAAGAAATACATGATATTGATATTACAACCAGTGCAACCCCAGATGAAATTGAATCAATCTTTGATAAAACCATTCCCATCGGTAGGGACCATGGCACGATTAATGTCGTCTACAACAATGATCAATACGAGGTAACTACTTTTAGAGCTGAAGGTGAATATGACGATCACCGTAGACCAAATGAAGTGTTTTTTGTAAGAGATTTATACGAAGACGTTAAACGAAGAGACTTTACAATGAATGCAATCGCAATGGATATTGATTATCAGATACATGATTATTTTGAAGGCCAAAAAGATATACAAAATCGCATCATTAGAACAGTGGGTAAAGCAGATGAACGTTTTAATGAAGATGCATTACGTATAATTAGAGGATTACGTTTTCAATCTCAATTTGGATTCTCTTTGGAAAAAGAGACCTATGAAGGTATGTATGCACACATCGCCGATATCGCGCATCTATCCATTGAACGTATTATCGTAGAACTTAAAAAATTAACATTAGGTCGTTATGTTGCCCAAAGCTTTTCTAATTTGAAGGATTTTGAAGCATTTAAGTACATTCCTTTCTTTAAAGAATATGATATCTCGCGATTTATGCTAGAAATGCCTCTGCCTTTCGAAATGTTTGTTGCTTTATTAAAAGTACAACAACCAGCCATTGATGGAAAACTAGCGGCATTGAAAATAAGTAATAATGACAAAAGGCGTATTCACAGGCTAGAACAATTAGTACGTTATATGCCACAAGTTCATGATAAAGATGCATTGAAATTATTTGTTTACGATTATGGGAAAGAAGATATACTACAAGTGTTAACCTATTTAGATGTAATCAATCATAATGACATTGTTACTATTTCTCCATTAATAATAAATACAATAACTATTAATGAAGTAGTTCAGCAATTACCTATCATTTCTAGAAAAGAGTTAAATATTAATGGGAAAGATTTGATACAAACGATGGATGTACCTAGTGGCGCATGGGTAAAAATAGCATTACGCCAAATTGAATGTGCCGTCATAGCTGGTGACGTCAAAAACATTAAAGAAGATTTAATAGAGTGGGTGAAAAGGCATGTCAAAATATAGTAAAGATGTTATCCAAATGTTATATCAATATCAACCTGAATATATTTCAGGTCAATTCATCGCTGAACAATTGTCTATTTCACGTACAGCTGTAAAAAAAGTTATTGATCAATTGAAAATAGAAGGATGCAAAGTTGAATCGATTAATCACAAAGGGCATCGGTTAATTCAACTACCAGAAAAATGGTATAGTGGCATTGTGCTACCGATGATTAAAGAACAAAACGTCTTCGAACACGTTGAGGTATTAGAAACCACTGAATCCACACAATTACTTGCTAAACAAAAATTAGTTGGGAATAATGATACATTTTTAATATTAAGCGATGAACAAACAAAAGGTAAAGGCCGTTTTAACAGACCTTGGTCTTCATCTAAAGGCAAAGGCTTATGGATGTCTATTGTACTAAGACCTAACGTTGCCTTCGATATGATAACTAAGTTTAATTTATTTATGGCTTTAGGAATAAGAGATGCTATACAACAGTTTAGTAATGAACAGGTGGAAGTTAAATGGCCAAATGATATCTATATTAAAGGCCAGAAAGTATGTGGCTTTTTAACAGAAATGGTAGCAAACAGTGATGGCATTGAAGCGGTAATTTGCGGTATTGGTATCAATATGAATCACTTGCCTGAAGATTTCTCTGAAGATTTATCCCAAAAGGCTACAAGTGTTCGCATACATGCAAGTGAAAAAGTAAATCGTTATTATTTTTTACAGGCTTTGGTTAATCACATAGAGCAGCGTTATACACAATTTCTCAATACACCTTTTTCATCTATACGTGAAGAATATATTGCTGCCTCAAATATTTGGAATAAACAATTAAGATTCACTGAAAATGGCAAACAATTCTTTGGTGAAGCGCTAGACATTGATAACAGTGGCTTTTTGATTGTTATAGATGAAAATAAAGAACAACATTGTTTAATCAGCGCAGATATTGAATTGTAAAACCACGGAAAGGAGGAATAGACATGACGCAACCTTGTTATGCTGTTGTGGATTTAGAAACAACGGGTAATCAACTAGAATATGATGAAATTATTCAAATCGGTATTACATTTGTTCGTGAAAATAAAATCATTGGTACATACCATTCAATGATTAAAACAGATTTAGAAATTCCTCCTTTTATACAGGCGTTAACTTCAATAGAAGAAGAAATGCTAAATCAAGCACCATATTTTCATGAAATTGCCGATGACATATATAAACAAATAGAAGGTTGTATATTTGTCGCACATAATGTCGCATTTGATTTAAATTTCATCAAAATGTCTTTTAAAAATTGTAATATTAAATATCGCCCTAAAAAAGTTATGGATACTTTAGAGTTATTTAAAGTAGCCTTTCCTACAGATAAAAGTTACCAATTAAGTGAGTTAGCTGAAGCGCATGGGATTATATTGAATAATGCTCATCGTGCGGATGAAGATGCTGCAACTACAGCTCAATTAATGATACTCGCTTTTAATAAATTTGAAGCATTACCATTAGACACTTTAAAGCAATTATATTATTTAAGTAAAAATTTAAAGTATGACTTACATGATATATTGTTTGAAATGGTCCGTAATCATGACGATAAAATACTAGATGATGCTTATGATCAATTTGAACAAATCATTTATAAAAAGCAAATAGATTTCAAAGCACCAACGGTAAATTTTAATGGTACTTTGAAAGAATTATATACCTTAGTGACTAAAGAATTAAATCTGACGTATCGTCCTCAACAATTGTATTTATCAGAGATTATTCTCGAACAATTAATGCACAGTGAAAAGGCGATGATTGAAGCACCGTTAGGAAGCGGAAAATCAATTGCTTATCTACTTGCATCACTTATGTACAATATTGAAACAGGTAAGCATGTAATGATTTCTACAAACACTAAATTGTTACAAAACCAATTATTGGAAAAAGATATACCTGCACTTAAAAAAGCATTGAACTTTAAAATTAATGCTACTTTAATAAAAAGTAAACGCGATTATATTTCCTTAGGTCTTATTAGTCAAATTTTAAAAGATGAATCAAATAATTACGAAGTCACTATTTTGAAAATGCAATTATTAATTTGGATTACTGAAACTGAGACAGGAGACATACAAGAGTTAGATCTTAAAGGCGGACAACAAATGTACTTTGATCAAAAACTTGAAACTTATGTACCAGTACGCAATGATATCCATTATTTCAATTTTATTAAACGTAACGCTCAAAATATTCAAATTGGTATTACAAATCATGCACACTTAATCCATGCAGCACATGACAATTCAATTTATCAATTGTTTGATGATTGCATCATTGATGAAGCACATCGTTTACCTGACTATGCTTTAAACCAAGTTACAAATGAACTAAGCTACTCAGACATTAAATATCAGCTTGGGCTCATAGGTAAGACTGAAAATGATAAATTACTAAAGGCTATCGATCATTTAGAACAGCAAAGAATTTTAGAAAAGCTAGACATCCCACCTATAGATGTTTTTGGGTTAAAAACAACAGTAAATGAAATACATGATTTAAATGAACAGTTGTTTAAAACGATGTTTGATTTAATACAAACTGCCGATATTCACGATGATGAAGTACATAAACTGCATTTTGTATATCATTTTGACGCAACTCCAATTTTAAATGACTTACATGCAATTACACATAAACTAAATATGGCTTTAGAGTTTTTCAATGGAATGAGTCATAAAACAATTAAGTCTGTACGTAAACAAATGCTATACATTAATGATCGATTCAAAGCAATGGAACAAAGTTTAAAAAATAATCATACAAGTTATTTATCAATTAAAAATTTAAGCCAGAAGTCAACAATTAGACTAAATGTGAAAGATTATAACGTTAAAGAAATACTAACTAAGCAAGTGTTAGATAAATTTAAATCACTCACTTTTATTTCAGGCACATTAACTTTCAACCATTCTTTTGATCATTTTAAACAATGGTTTAATAAAGATGTAGCATTTAACACATATGAGATTGATACTACAGTGATGTCGCCTAATCAGACCACTGTATTCGTCCCTAATGATGTCTCATCATACAATTATAAAAATATTGAAGATTATGTGAGTTCAATTGTTAATTATGTTATAGAATACGTAAATATTGTGGAATCCAAATGTTTAATATTATTTACAAGTTATAAAATGATGCACATGGTGCAAGAATTATTAAATGAACTACCGGAATTTGAGGATTATGTAATTCTCACTCAACAACAAAATCAAAATTATAAGATTGTGCAGCAATTTAATAGCTTTGATAAGTCGATTTTACTGGGCACAGGTACATTCTTTGAAGGATTTGATTTCCAATCCAATGGAATCAAGTGCGTAATGATAGCTAAATTACCATTCATGAATCAGAACAATACAAAGTATTGGCTGATGGAATCTGAGTTCACTTCCACATTCAAAGAATATGTACTACCGGATGCAGTAACAAGATTCAGACAAGGCCTCGGTAGATTAATACGTAATGAGCACGATAAAGGTATTATTGTATCATTTGATGATCGATTAATACGTAGTAATTACAAACAATTTTTCGAACAGTCATTAGAGAGTTATCGCCAAAAGAAAGGCGACGTCAAACAATTTTCTAGTATACTTAAAAAATTAAAAAAAGATGAAGCGAACAATCGTAAAAGTTAACACATGCAACTAGAACTTATACATGCATTTTGTTAAAATATATAAGGATTAAAAAAGAAGATAACAATATAATAGGAGACTTTTTATGAAGACAACGATTAAAGAAGCGAAGCAATACCTTAACCAAGAAGTCACAATTGGTGCGTGGTTAACAAATAAACGTTCAAGTGGTAAAATAGCATTTTTACAATTGCGAGATGGCACTGGCTTTATGCAAGGTGTTGTAGCGAAAGCAGAAGTAGAGGAAGAAATATTCCAACTTGCAAAAGAAATCACGCAAGAATCTTCAATCTATATCACAGGTACTATTACAGAAGATAATCGCTCTGATATAGGTTACGAAATGCAAGTGAAATCGATTGAAGTGATATCGGATGCACATGATTATCCAATTACACCTAAAAATCATGGTACTGAGTTTTTAATGGATCATCGTCATTTATGGTTACGTTCTAAAAAACAACATGCTGTAATGAAGATCAGAAATGAAATTATCCGTGCTACATATGAATTCTTTAATGATAATGGCTTCACTAAGATTGATCCGCCAATATTAACAGCAAGCGCACCTGAAGGTACAAGTGAATTGTTCTATACGAAGTACTTTGATCAAGATGCCTTCTTATCACAAAGTGGACAACTCTATATGGAAGCAGCAGCAATGGCTCACGGCAGAGTATTTTCATTCGGTCCTACTTTCCGAGCTGAAAAATCTAAAACACGCCGTCATTTAATAGAATTTTGGATGATTGAACCAGAAATGGCTTTTTGTGATCACATTCAAAGTTTAGAGGTACAAGAACAATATGTTACACACGTTGTAAAATCTGTACTAGACAATTGTAAACTTGAACTTAACGCTTTAGAACGTGATACATCTAAACTTGAAAAAGTTATAACTCCATTCCCACGTATCACTTATGATGATGCAGTTGAATTCTTAAAAGAACAGGGATTTGATGATATTGAATGGGGCGAAGATTTCGGTTCACCACATGAGACTGCTATTGCAAATCATTATGATTTACCAGTTTTCATTACTAACTATCCAACTAAAATCAAGCCTTTCTATATGCAACCAAATCCTGAAAACGAAGATACAGTTCTTTGTGCCGATTTAATCGCACCAGAAGGATATGGTGAAATTATAGGTGGTTCTGAACGTATTAATGATTTAGCATTATTAGAACAACGTATAAATGAATTTGAATTAGACCCTGAAAGTTACAGTTACTATTTAGATTTACGTCGCTATGGAAGTGTCCCACATAGTGGTTTTGGCTTAGGTTTAGAGCGAACAGTTGCTTGGCTATCTGGCGTAGAGCATGTACGCGAAACAGCACCATTCCCACGTTTACTTAATCGTTTATACCCATAGTATTTTTAATGAATTTTACTAAAACGTCCAGTCCACACATTATGATGGCTGGGCTTTTTTATAAAATAGCATCACAATAGGAGGTGTTAATTTGAATAGAGAACAATTAAAGACAAGACCTGTTGTGATTAGAAAAGAGTTGCTTGACCATTATAATGAACTCGGACTTAATGAAACGGAATTAGTCATTTTAATAAAGCTAATACATGCTTCAGAAATGTCCGATAAGCAACCATCGATTGAATCACTTCAACAAGGAACTTCCCTAAATTCAAGAGAGATTACATCTATCATTCAGGGGTTAATACAACATGATTTGCTAGAATTAAATGTTAATAAAGATGAAGAAGGTAAGTTCACTGAATATATGAATCTCGATAAATTTTATGATAGATTAAGTGAAATTATGCAACAAATACATGTTAAACAAGATGAACATGAAACAGAACTTGAATTTAACACATTGTTCCAGAAAATTGAGCAAGCTTTTGGAAGGCCGTTATCACCTTATGAGATTGAGACTTTAAATCAATGGTTAGATGTAGATAAACATGATTTGGCTGTCATACAAGCAGCTTTAGACGAAGCAGCAAGTCAAAACAAGATGAGCCTTAAATATATTGATCGTATTTTACTGAACTGGAAAAAAAATAATGTCAAAACCATTGAAGATTCCAAAAAAATAAGCAGCCAATTTAAACAACCTAAAATGAAACATACGATAAGTAAGGTTCCTAAATTTGATTGGCTCAATGGGGAGAATCCAAATGATAAGTAATAAAAAAGCACTTGAAATGATAGATGTAATTGCTGACATGTTTCCAAATGCAGAATGTGAACTCGTTCATGATAATGCATTTGAACTAACAATAGCAGTATTACTATCAGCACAAACGACTGATATTTCTGTTAATAAATTGACTAAAAATCTATTTCAAAAGTATAAAACTCCAGAAGATTATCTAAAAGTAGATATTTCTGATTTAGAAAATGATTTACGCACGATTGGCTTATATAGAAACAAAGCTAAAAATATAAAAAAGCTATGCCAATCATTGATTGACCAATTTGATGGAAAGATACCTGAAACGCATAAAGAATTAGAAAGTCTGGCTGGTGTAGGGCGCAAAACAGCTAATGTTGTCATGAGTGTAGCCTTTGGAGAACCTTCATTAGCTGTCGATACTCATGTAGAACGTGTATCAAAACGTTTAGGCATATGCCGTTGGAAAGATAATGTGCGACAGGTAGAAGACAAAATATGTACTGTAGTTCCTCGTGAACGTTGGAATAAGACACATCATCAACTCATATTCTTTGGACGTTACCATTGTTTGGCCAGAAGTCCAAAATGTGATGTTTGTCCATTATTCGAAGATTGTAGAGAAGGACAAAAACGGTATAAAGCTAGTTTGAAAGAAGCGTGAAAATAATGATAGTTAAAGAAGATTTCATCCATTTGGAGCATACATTGGATCAGTATGCTAAAGAGAAAAAATTAAAATCAATAGAAGCCAAATCATTATTGGATCAATATTTTGATTTGATCATTGACTACTTTAAACAAATTAATGATCAAAATACCCTTGATTTCAGTAATTTGTCTAATTATGCTGTTGTTCCTATGAATTTTAAAGAACGTTATGATTATATGATTGCTCGTAAATATCACTTTATGGGATACAGCCAAATGAAAACATTAAAAAGTGAACTTATTAAAATGAATGCCTCTTATCAAATACGAAGAAAAAACAATCACAGCTAGTTCAAGCTTGATTATATATTTAAATTAAAAACTAGCACTCATCAATAATGATGAGTGCTAGTTTTTTGATTTATAGTAATTCGCTATTAAATATGTATATTAAAAAACCCGCTTCCCAATGATTAGGGAAAACGGGTTTGAAATTTATGAAGATTTTTTAGTATCAAGTATCGCATTTAAGTTAAATAACTTAGTTAATGCATTCGTGTTACTTGAACTATTGTTACCTTGTTGTTGAGTCGTAGCTCCATTTGTAGTTGTGCTATTACTATTATTGCTACTATTACTTGAAGCACTAGTTGAGCTAGATGAGTTATCATCGTTGTCATCATCGCTACTTGAGCTAGATGAACTACTGCCTTGACCTTCAGGTTTGTTATCAGTTGTATTATCATCTGGATTACTCTTCACTGATAAGTTGTCTTTATCATCGCCACTCACTGAATCTGGTTTGCTGAAATCTTTTCCATCTTTAGGAGAAATATCAGACATAACATCTTCTAATAGGTATTGTGGGTATTCTTGTTCGTCGTGTCCAACAAAGGAGTTTACGCCACCTTGTTTCACTTGGTTAAAGCCCATCCATACAGACATACTGTATTTAGGAGTGAAACCATTAATCCAAACATCTTTAGCGGCATCATCTGGCAAGTTATATTGTTGGTAAGTTTGTTCACCATAAGTACCAGTACCAGTTTTAGCAGCTAAATTAATACCTGAAACGCCATGTCCATAAGCTGAACCATATGCTTCAAACGTACCTTTAAGTACTTCAGCTAACATGTACGAAGTATAATCTTTCATTGCTTTTTTACTTGTATGATCATATTCAATTGTTTCGCCATCTTGTTTTACAACTTTTTTAATAGAATGTGCATTATTGTACTCACCGCCATTTGCAATCGCTGCAAATGCTGATGCTAATTGTGTAGGGGAGAATTCAGATGCAGAACCACCCAATACTTCAGAAGGTCCAATATCACTTTCATAATCTAATCCTACTTTTGAAGCAAATTTTTTCGGTGCGTCATTGCCTGCATTTTCTTTTGTTGATTGCCAAGCTTTAAGCGCAGGAATATTGAAACTTTCACGTAATGCATCATAAAGTTTTACTGTACCATGACTCTTAGTGTCATAGTTTTTAAATTCTACACCATCTACTTGATATGATTCTTCATCTTTAATAGCGTGGTTTGTAGCCCATTGCATATTCTCAATTGCTGGTCCGTATGCTAAGAATGGTTTTAAGGATGAACCAGTAGGGTGTGCATCTGTTGCTAAGTTTCTATCTTGGATATCTTTATAGTTTCTACCACCAGATATTGCAACAAGTCCACCAGTTTCACTATCTACAATTGAAGAACCAACTTGTTGATCGTCATTTTTATAGTAGCTACCGTTATTCACACGATCTTGCAACGTTTGTTGAACATCTTTTTCCATGTTCGTGTAAATTTTAACACCACTATTCAGTACAGAACCTAAATCATCATTTTTGAATGCTTTGTTGTTCATCAGTTCTGATTTAACAAAGTTAATATATGAATCATACTCTTGGTTAGACTCATCTTTAGTTACTTCACGTTGTTTTGCTGTACGTTGAACTAAATTATCCTCAATTGAAGTGCTTTGTGCTTCTTCTTTTTGTTTCTTAGTAATTCTATTATGATACTCCATTAGATAAAGCACTGTATTTTTACGAGATTCCGCTTCTTTAGGATGATCGTAAATATTATACGTATTCGGTACTTGTGGTAAACCTGCAAGATATGCTGACTCAGCTAAATTCAAATCTTTCAAGTCTTTATTGAAGTAGTATTTAGCAGCAGCTTTCACACCATATACGCCATCAGAATAATAAATCTTATTCAAGTACATTTGGAATATTTCATCCTTACTATACTCTTGTTCTAAACGGTATGATAAGTATGCCTCTTGGGCTTTACGAGCGATTGATTTTTGGTCTGTTAAGAATGAACGTTTAACTACTTGTTGTGTTAAAGTCGATGCACCTTGTGAACCAAATCCACCTGTAACGTTTTTAGCAACAGCTCCAAATAAACGTTTATAATCTAAAGCGCCATGATCATAAAAACGATTATCTTCAGTAGCTAATACAGCTTGTTTCATAGTCTTAGGCACTTCGTCTAAGTCTACATGTTCACGACGCTGCCCATTATCAATGGTCTTAATCAACTCACCATTTTTATCATAAATCTTAGCTGGGATAGGGTCTTGTAACTTAGAATCTGTAAAAGCTGGTGCTTTCCAAGCATAATAAGCAAATAACAAGATTCCTATTAAAGCTAGAACGATAAAGGCTATAATGAGAAAACCAATAATCTTAATAACCGTTCTTTTTATATTCCTATTCTTTTTTTGCTCAGACTCACCACTCTTATTAGATTGGGAAGTCCTTTTCTTCTCCGTCATACGCGGTCCTCACTTTCATCTAATATCAACTTATCAACTGCTATGATGTAATTTAATCTTGGTTGATACTGATAAGGAATATAGTAACCATTTTTTCTTATTTCTTCAACCGTTATAGACTTTTTAATCTCTTTTTTATGCCTATCCCAAAAATATTTGAATTTGGAATAGGGAAGGAGATAAACTTCATTCAGCGATTTAAAACCTATTAATAAAAAAACAATTCCACTTTGTTGATAACATGCTTCCATATGTAACACTTGGTGTTCATGCATATTATTTAATGGAAAAGAAGTTTTATTTTTAGTTTCTTTCGCTTCAAAGTCTAAATAATGCCCATTATATATACCATTATAATCGGTTGTAGACGGTGTTCTGAAATAAGCCTCATTAATCACAGCTTTACTTCTCATAGGATAACGAACATTTACAATTTGAACTGGTGTTGGTTTTTTATGTATTACTGCCACACCATGATTCAAATAATAACTATTCGACAGTTCGATATCACTTTCTAATGACATGCCTCTGCCACCATAGTCTATTTTACTAGGTTTATCCTCATAAGTTCGTCCG
Organism: Staphylococcus succinus; assembly: GCF_029024945.1. NCBI lineage: Bacteria > Bacillati > Bacillota > Bacilli > Caryophanales > Staphylococcaceae > Staphylococcus > Staphylococcus succinus. The sequence continues at coordinate 1,433,763 of NZ_CP118976.1, forward strand.
ACTTGAGACTTATTTCCTTTAAATGGCTTTCCATTTGGATAATTCATTGTTTCTTCACCACTTTAGTTTGGTATTCAAAACCTTTTCCATTATAACTGACTTTGTGGAATTTTTCCAAACTATGCTATAGGAAATGTGCATTCTATGTAATTAACATTACACCATGTATATTTTAACGTGCTTTTACGAATTAAACAATATTGTAATACGCATAACCATCTTAACTACTATATATGAAAGGAAATTAGTTACGAAATGACGTTCACCCTTTTTTATGGTAAATTTGATGTGTAGGAGGAAACTTCATGCAACAATACATTACCCAATTATTAAAAGACGTACAAGTTATGCAAGAAAAATTTGAAGCTGTCAAACAAAGCGAAATAGATTATGATTTTTATTCTATTGTCATTCCTTTTGCTGAACATATCGATAACACGCTCAATGCGTTAGCCAAATATGAATCGCAAATTTTACAACTCCAGTACATGAATAAAAAGAAATTTGATCTATTAATTTCTAACATTGAATCATTATCTGTAGAATGTCACTTTAAACGTACTAGTCGAAAATTATTTACAGAAAAAATTAAAGCAGTACAATATGATTTAACTTATATTCAAAGAAATGAATGAAGCCTATGATAAAAACAATTTATGTTACGGGATATAAATCATTTGAACTCAATATCTTCAAAGATGATGCCCCAGAAGTTTCCTATTTAAAAAAATTTATTGCACATAAATTAAATCAATTGATTGAAGAAGGATTGGAATGGGTATTAATACAAGGACAGATGGGTATAGAGTTATGGACAGCTGAGGTAGTACTTGAGTTAAAGGCAACACACCCAGAGTTAAAGCTTGGTATTATTACTCCTTTTTATGGCCATAGCGATAGATGGAATGAACAAAATCAGGCAAAGTATAAAAACATTACTCAACAAGCAGATTTTGTAGATAGTGTTTTTCACTCACCATACGAAGGTCCTCATCAATTTAAGCAAACCGATCAATTTATGTTAGATCACACGGATAAAACACTTTTGATTTATGATGAGGAACAAGAAGCTAGCCCGAAATTCTTTAAACAAATGTTAGTTGATTTTATAGAAAAAACAAACTATACTTGTGACATTGTGACGTTCGATGAATTAACAGAATTTATCAACGACTTGCAGTGTTCTCAAAAACAAAGTTTTGAATGAGGTGGAAAAAATGTCAGATGTTTCATTAAAATTATCAGCAAAAGATATTTATGAAAAAGATTTTGAAAAAACTATGACGCGTGGTTATAGAAGAGAAGAAGTCGATGCTTTTTTAGACGACATCATAGCAGATTATCAAAAAATGGCAGACTTAGATAATGAAGTCGTAAAGCTTTCAGAAGAAAACAATAAGTTAAAAAAAGAACTTGAAGAGTTAAGATTACGTGTAGCTACATCGAGACCACAAGAAAATAAAAACTTCTCTTCAAATAGTAATGCTGCCAGCAAGAGCACTAATAATAGCAATAACAACGTAGATATTCTAAAAAGAATTTCTAACTTAGAAAAAGCAGTATTCGGCAAATAACATACCATATCTTATTTTAAGAGTATGACATTTGTAGATATAGTTTCATCTACATAAAGTCAAGTTTTGAAAGAATTCAAAACTTGACTTATTTTTATTTGTTTCAAGACTTAAAAGATGCTATACTTTTAAAGATGGTGTTTCGGGTAATCGCTATAGAGATATAGAGGAAAGTCCATGCTCACACAGTCTGAGATGATTGTAGTGTTCGTGCTTGACGAAACAATAAGTCAAGGCATTAAGTTGACGGCAATGAAATAACCTAAGTTATTATAATATGGTTAGAATAGTTTGAAAGTGCCACAGTGACGTAGCTTTTATAGAAATATAAAAGGTGGAACGCGGTAAACCCCTCGAGTGAGCAATCCAAATTAGGTAGGAGCACTTTTTTAGCGGAATTCAACGTATAATTAAGACCGATATTTAAATGTAAATATCGGTAGACAGATGGTTACCACCAGCGTACGAGTGTAGCTAGTACACATCAGCAGTACAACGGTACAAAACATGGCTTACAGAAGCATCATCACTAGACCCAAGCTCTCCCAAAAAGGAGAGCTTTTTTAATTGTCTTAGTATACATATGTAATAATAAACTATAATAAATAAGTTATTGCATTGTCATATCTATTTAAAAAAACTTTTGATAAAATAAATACATATCATTATTTACGAAGGAGCAAATCAATGTATCAATTATTAGCCGTATGCCCAATGGGATTAGAAGCAGTTGTTGCCAAAGAAATTCAAGAACTAGGTTATGACACAACTGTAGAAAATGGCAGAATATTTTTTGAAGGCGATGAAACTGCAATCGTCAAATGTAATCTGTGGTTACGTACAGCAGATAGAATTAAAATTGTAGTTGGTCAATTTAAAGCCACTACATTTGATGAATTATTTGAAAAAACAAAATCTCTACCGTGGGAAGCTATTATAGAACAGGATGGTAACTTTCCGGTACAAGGACGTAGTGTGAAATCCACTTTGTTCAGTGTGCCAGACTGCCAAGCTATTGTTAAAAAGGCTATTGTAGAGCGTTTGAAACGTGCGTATCAAGAACGTGGTTGGTTAAACGAAACAGGAGCCAAATATCCAGTAGAAGTTTCAATATTAAAGGATAATGCTTTATTAACAATAGACACGTCAGGTTCCGGATTAAATAAACGTGGTTATAGACTTGCTCAAGGTGAAGCGCCAATCAAAGAAACGCTTGCTGCAAGTTTAATACGTTTAGCCAATTGGACAGGCGATACACCATTAATCGATCCTTTCTGTGGTTCTGGTACTATTGCTATTGAAGCGAGCTTAATCGCACAAAACATCGCGCCTGGATTCAATCGTGATTTCGTTTCTGAGTCATGGGACATTATGCCTGATCGACTTTATGATGAAATGAGAGATGAAGCTGATCAACAAGCAAATTACGATCGAAAGTTAGAAATTTATGCTTCAGATATTGATCCAGAAATGATTGAAATTGCACGCCGTAACGCAGAAGAGGTTGGTTTAGCTGATATTATTCAATTTAGCGTCAAAGATGTAAATACGCTAACTATTGAAACAGATGAGCCTATTGCTTTAATAGGTAATCCTCCATACGGTGAGCGTATTGGAGATCGTGATGAGGTAGAACAAATGTATCGTTACCTAGGCGAACTCATGAATCACAATCCACATTTATCTACTTATGTATTAACAAGCAGTACTGAGTTTGAGCATTTAGTAAATAAAAAGGCAACAAAACGCAGAAAATTATTTAATGGCTATATTGAATGTACGTATTATCAATATTGGGGTAAAAGAAAACCTCAGAATTAAAACACGAGACTAGTCGTGAGTGAAAGGTGGTGTTTCACTTGAACACTGAGTTTAAAAAAGGTATCATTTTTGCTTTTGGTGCTTACATTTTGTGGGGCATTCTCCCTGCATATTGGAAATTAGTTAATGATATTGGGCCTTTCGAAGTATTGGCATTCAGAATTGTACTTTCTATGATATTCATGTTGTTTGTAGTAGTGATTACCAAAAACACAGAACCCTTTAAACGTGATATACAGAAACTATTTTCAAACCCCATCCAGCTTATTGCAATTATTGCAGCAGGTTATGTCATCACAATCAATTGGGGCACCTTTATTTGGGCAGTATCCAATGGACATGTGTTACAGTCCAGTTTAGGGTATTATATCAATCCATTAGTAAGTATATTACTCGCTGTTATATTCTTAAAAGAGCGTTTCACTAAATTTGAATGGATTGCTATTGCATTTGCAGTGATTGGTGTTTTATACATGACATTAAAAATGGGGATTTTCCCTGGCGTTTCATTATTGCTGGCTGGCTCATTTGGTATCTATGGTTTAATTAAAAAGCTTATACCTATAGATGCTATTAGCAGTATAACTATAGAATGTATCGTGACTGCTCCAGCTGGACTTATCTATTTATGGTACATATGGCAACATGGCGGATTAACTTTCGGCATGAATATTTCATCATTTTGGCTATTGTTCTCTGGCGCTGTAACAGCTATCCCGTTAATCTTATTCTCAGCTGGTGCACGTAGAATACCGTTATCTTTAACTGGCTTTATACAATACGTCGGACCAACGATTATGTTCATATTAGGTATATTCCTATTTAAAGAACATTTTGATGTAGATCAATTAATTACATTTATCTTTATTTGGTTAGGAATTATTATATATAGTATTTCTCAATATTTGAAAATTAAAAAAAGCAAAAACCCTGTTATACAATAACAATGTATAAAATAGGTATCTCCCCTGAATATAGAATGTAGTGAACTCATGTTAATTACGTCTATACATTCAGGGGATTTTTTCGTTATAGCAAATGATCAATAAGGCAGAGAATCCAAAAATTCAAATGAGCGATAAACATAAAAGTGTTTTAAATATAATAAGTGGATGTCCCACGTTATAGTAAGTATTAAATTTGAGTTTAATATTGGTGCAAAAAGGTTAACTGTAGTAGTGTGGACTTAAACAGGATAATGTTATATTAAATACTAACGTGCTATTCGAACTAGACACTAAAAAGTGTGAACGGCACAATTTAATGATAATACGATATCAAAACAAACAATTATAGGAGTGATTTGATGACAAGAGTACTTATTTTAGGTGCTAATGGTGAAATTTCTAAAGCAGCAATCAACTCATTTTTAGAAAATACATCATATACCTTACGATTATTCCTGAGAGATGCGAACAGATTACCTGACTATGCGTCAGATCGTATTAGAGTTCGTGAAGGGGATGCAACGAATTACGAAGATGTATATAATGCTATGGACGATGTAGACATTGTGTTAGCAAGTTTATCAGGTGATTTAGATAAAGAAGCGGTAACTATTGTAAAAGCAATGCAAGAGAAGCGTGTTAAAAGACTTATATTTGTTACATCTTTGGGTATATACAATGAAGTACCTGGTAAATTTGGTGAATGGGTAGAACAGCATACGCGTGAATATGCTCCGGTTTATAAAAAAGCAGCGGATATCATTGAAAATTCTGGATTGGACTATACTATTTTTAGACCAGCATGGTTAACAGATACAAATGAAATTGATTATGAAATCACGCAAAAAGATGAAGCATTTAAGGGGACAGAAGTATCAAGAAAGAGTGTAGCAGCTGTAGCTGTTAACATTGCTAAAAACCCAGCACTCCATCTAAAAGAAAATATTGGTATTAACAAACCTAATACTGATTTTGATAAGCCTAGATGGAGGTAAGTTTAATATCTGAAGTGACTAAATCATAAATTATGCATAACACATAATTTACATGTAATCCTTACAACGTCATTCCTTAATATAGGGAATGACGTTTTTATTAAAAAAGCAACGCATAGCTCAACCAATGAACTGCTTATGCAAAAGTACTATTAATTATATATTAACAGGTGAATTGAACAAACTTACTTTTGACATTGAACGATTTGTTATACAATAAGGATAATTATATAGAAGTAACAAAGGGGATAGTATGATGTCTAATACTGAGCAACTCGATATTTTATACAAATTAAAAAAAGAAGTCGAAAAATCAAAGAATACAAGATTGGTCCATATTATTAATCAAGTTATTAAAAAAGTATACTTAGAACAGTATACTGCTACATTTGTAGGCCACTTTTCTGCTGGAAAGTCTACACTCATTAACTTACTACTAGAAGAAAATATATTACCAAGTTCACCTGTACCAACTACTAGTAACACAGCCATAGTTTCCGTTACAGATGAAAAAGGAATTATCGCTAACTTAAGCAACAAACAATATACATTACTCAATAACTATGATGAAGTTAAACAAATGAATAGAGAAAATATTGATGTAGAATCTGTAGAGATTAAATGTCCTTCAGATAAATTCAATAAAGGATTCACATTACAAGATACACCGGGGGTAGATTCAAATGTAGCAACGCACCAATCCAGCACAGAAGAATTTATGTATACAAGTAATGTTCTCTTTTACACGGTGGATTATAACCATGTGCAATCAGCATTAAATTTTCAGTTTATGAAACAATTGAATCATGCTGGGGTGCCTGTTGTATTTGTGATTAACCAAATAGATAAACATAACGAAGCAGAAATTAGTTTCGATACTTTTAAATCACGTGTTGAAAAGTCCATTGCAGAATGGGAAATCAATTTAGATCGCATATACTATGTGTCTAAATTTGAACATGAGTATAATGAAATTGACTCGCTTTCTCATTACCTCGTTGACAAGGATAACAACAGAGAGTCCATCGAAGATTATGTAGATAGAATTGTGACATTTATCACTGATGAGCAGTTATCCTATATACAATATGAAATACAAGATTTATTAGATAAACTCGATATATTTGAAGCGGATTTTGATCAAGCATATTTAAATTTTCAACAGCACCAACAAGTAAGTGAAGAAGCAAAGCTGTTAAACAATCCTGAACGTCTTTATGAATTTTTAAAGCAAAAGCGCAAAACTATCTTAGAAAATGCATATATCATGACTCATGATACAAGGGAGAAAATCAGGTTTTACTTAGAAAGCCGTACAAAAGATTTTAAAGTAGGCGGGTTATTCAATAAAAAAAGTAAAACAATCGAAGAACAACAATCTCGTTTAGATGATTTAGTAGGACATATACAAGAAAAAGTGAATCAAGAAATAAGACAACCACTCAGAGGTGATATGTCATTCTTAACTCGCTTTATTAATTCATCTGAAATCAATGATGAAATATTAAACCAACACTACACCATCCATCCAGAGCTTATTACTGATTTATATCAAATGCAAATTAGTATTAGTAATCAATATGTACTTACTTTTGCAGATGATTTAATGAAATCACTGAAACAACACATCGCTAAAGTATCAGATCCACTTTTTAAAAAGGCTATAAAATATTCAAAAGCAAACGATATAGGTACGGAACAAGAAGACGATTATAATGACTATGTTAAATTTATCGAATTACGTAATCTTAGAGAATCACTTGGGACACAAAATTATATGCACTATTACATTCATATAGATGATTCGTTAGATCGATTGATAGACCGTACTGAAATTAATTATGAAGCAAAAACTCAACCAGATTCAATAAAAGCAACTCATCAAGCTACTACTGAAAAACACTACAGTAATCAAGATAATACAAGAACGATAGAGCAAGCGCTCGACTTGATTAAAGATATCCCACTGTTTGCTCAGACAAAGCAGGATATTAACGACACGTTAGAAAGATTAGAACAAAAAGTAGTGAAAATCGGTGTCTTTGGGACATTTAGTGCTGGTAAAAGTAGTTTAATTAACGCTTTACTCGGTGATAATTATTTAGTAAGTTCTCCTAATCCAACAACTGCAGCTATGACAGAATTATCATATGGTAACGAAAGTCAAATTACATTAAAATCAAGTGAACAATTACTAGAAGAATTAAATCAAGTTTTTGAAATCGAAAATCAAAATTTCGACAGTATAGAAGCATTTTTAAATAAAAACACAAGTAAACTTAAAGCGACTTTGGAAAAAAATAAATTGGCTTTTGTCAATGCAATTGAAAATCACTACAACATGTACGAAGACATGATTTCTCAAGGTCTTACGCATACCATAGAACAAGAAGAAATAAAAAAATGGAGTGCAGAAGACGAATTTGCCACATTCGTTAATACTGTACATCTTAAATTACCACTAGATTGGCTAAAAGATAAAATTATAGTTGATTCATTAGGGTTACATTCTAATAATCAACGACACACGAATGAAACCGAAAAAATATTAACTTCTTCTGATTTAATCTTATATGTAAGTTATTTTAATCATTCATTTACTGAAAATGATAAGCGCTTTATTGAACATATGAAAGAAATGAACCAATTAAACGAAAACCAATCGTTTAAAATGATTATCAACGCTACTGATTTAGCAGAAACTGACGAAGACTTAAACGATGTGATTGAATATGTAGGGGATGCATTAACACAAGTCAATATGGATTCGGACATTTTTGCTGTTTCTAGTAGACAAGCCTTGCAATCTCATAATGAAGGCATTGAAAAGCTTAAAGAAAGCATACAATATTTTTCTCAAGTGGAGTCTAAAGACATACTGCAACAACAAATGTTACAACAACTGATGCATATTTCCGAAGCGTTTGATCAAATGATAGAAGACTCAAAGAACAATCAAGCTCAAATCGAGCAACGTAAAAAACAATTGAAGCGGTACGATCAGTCTAACGTACTAGGTTATGATATATTACAGATTGCAGAACAACGTGCGTCAAATGAAGTCGAAGATCAAATATATCATCTGAATGAACGATTAAAATTACAATTGCTTGATGAAGTCAAATCGATTTATAATGGACAGATGACAAAAAACAGTAATTTTTCTGAAGAAAAACGTCAATCTACCAAGATATACTTAGATCAAATACATCAACGTCTTTATTTAGAACAATCTTTGTTAGTTGAACGTGTTAAGAAATACTTCCATGAACAACTTCATATTGAAATCGCGCCTTTAAAACAAAAATTGGAACAAATTCACATATTTTTCGAACCAGAATTTAATAAAAGTGATATCAATTTAGATGAACCCTATTTAAAATTAGATTTAACTACAATGATTGATTCACTACCAAAATCTTTATCTAAGAAAAATATACTACAAGCTAAAACACAAAATGAAATACAAACGCAAATTACCTATTCAACAGTTAACCTTTTAGCGCCTTGCATTGGAGATTTAAGACAAGCGCTCATAGAAATTGTTGTTAAGATGAACCAAAATGCTGAAGCAAGATTCTATGAATTTGAACAAGATATTCATAAGCAAATTAAACAATTATTATCATTTGAAATTGATCATGCGCTTGTTGAACAATTACAACATACAAATGCCCAATTAAAACCATTATTGTAAAAAAGAAAGAGGTACTTCACAAAATGTCTAACAAAATATTACTGATAGATGGTATGGCATTATTATTTCGCCATTATTATGCTACGAGTCTTCACAATCAATTTATGCGCAATTCTTCGGGGACACCGACAAATGGTATACAAGGATTCGTACGTCACGTTTTCACAGCAATAAATGAAATTAGTCCTTCACATGTTGCTGTATGTTGGGATATGGGGAAATCAACCTTCAGAAATGATATGTTTGATGGATACAAACAAAATAGACCAGCACCTCCTGATGAACTCATTCCACAATTTGATTATGTAAAAGAAGTGTCTAATCAATTTGGATTTGTGAATATTGGTGTACAAAATTATGAAGCCGATGACGTGATTGGAACACTAGCACATCAATACTCAGAGGACAATCAAGTTTATGTCATCACTGGAGATAAAGATATTCTCCAATGTATTAATCCTAATGTAGAAATTTGGTTAACTAAAAAAGGCTTCAATATTTATAATCGCTATACACTTGATAGATTTCAAAGCGAATATGGATTAACTCCTCTACAACTTATTGATGTAAAAGCTTTTATGGGAGATAGCGCAGATGGATATCCAGGTGTTAAGGGAATAGGTGAAAAAACTGCTATAAAATTAATACAAAGTCACGGTTCTGTAGAGTCCGTACTTGATGCTTTAAATGAACTTACACCAGGCCAACAAAAGAAAATTGAAGCAGATATGCAAAACCTCAAATTATCTAAGTCGCTTGCTAAAATTCATACTGAGGTTCCTTTGGACACGCATGAATTATTACAAGATATGAAATTTGGAACAGATATTTCTAAGATTTTAAATGTATGTAATGAACATGAGTTGTATGTATCTGGTAAATACTTATCAACACACTTCAGTTAAGATGAATAAAAATATAGCGCATTGATTATTATGTAATCAATGCGCTATATTTATTTTTTGGATTTAGTAATTTTATATAATGCATTTTTAGCATGATGATTTGCTTCTTTATTTTGATTTCTAGGAATCCATTTAACAAAAAACAAATCAAATCGTGGTTCTAAGTTGAGCACCGTATTAAAATAATACTTAAACTTTTCATTCTTAACTTGTCTTTTAGTCAAACTATCTTCAATTAACTTAGAATCTGTGTAAACTAATGCTGTTGTAATATTATGTTCTAACGCACATTCTAATGCAAAAACTAATGAAGCCCATTCAGCACTATGATTATCCATTATTCCTAAATTTGTATCGTATTGTATCCGCTGTTCATCTGTTATTATCACAACTGCACAAGCACTTTCACCCGGATTACCAGCTGTGGCAGCATCAAAATATATTTTCGCCATATTTTCACCCACATCATTAAAGATATTCTCATCTTATCAAATGCTGCATTGATATACTATATATTTCGATAATCAAATCATTTGGCATTTCTAACTGAATCTTTTATGATATATAAATAATGCATACTCTATTAGTCGGATTTAGAAAATGGAAGGTGATACAATGAATAATATGTTTATCATACATGGGTATCAAGCAAATATAAATAGCCATTGGTTCGATTGGTTAGCCAAAGAAATGGCGTATTATCATTATCAAGTAGAAATTATTTATTTGCCTAATACGCATCACCCACAGACCTCAAATTGGTATGCAGCTTTAGATGATCGTTTAAAAGACAAACTAAATGAAAACACACTTATTGTTGCACATAGTCTCGGGGTGATTACCATACTCAATTACTTATCCCATCAACAATTTACCCCAAAAATTAAAGGGTTGTTTTTAATATCTGGTTTTAATGAAACCCTTGATAACTTACCAGAGTTAGATACCTATATTAAACAAACCAATGTACGATGTGATAAAGTTAATTCCCAAAACGTTGTAACTATTGCTGCTAGTGAAGATCCTATAGTGGATGTAGAAGCTACTAAGCGTTTGTCTAATGAATTAGGAGTATCAACTCAAATTATCACTCATAATGGCCATTTCCTTGATACAGAGGGCTATCACACCTTTGAATTTTTAAAAGATCAAATTATTGCTATACTAAATAAAATAAACACAGAGATTGGTATGTAACCAATCTCTGTGTTTATTAATAACCTTCATCTAATTTTTGTATTTTGCCTTTACGGTGCATTGATTTTGCCCAATAACCGAATGGCACATTGAAAACTGTTGAAATTATTTTTAAGAGATACGTAGTAATAAATATTTCAAATACAGCTGCATTTGGCATAGTACCATAAAAAGCAATCGCCACAAATAATGCCGTATCAATAATGTTACTAAAAATTGTACTACCATATGCCCTAATAATAAAAGTCTTATCTGAACTAAATACGTTCTTGATAAGCGAAAAGATTAAGACATCCAAATGTTGCCCAATAATATATGCTATCACTGAACCAAGCGCAATTCTTGGGACCAGATTAAATATTGCATCTAATGCGCCTTGCGAAGTATCCACTGCTGCAGGTGTGAAATGTAGAGACATTTGCATGACAATAATCATAACTAATGTTGAACTAAAACCAATCCACACAGCACGTTTAGCAATTTTACGTCCATAAATATCATTTAATATATCTGTCGCTAAATAAATAGAAGCGAACATGACGTTTCCTAATGTAGCTGAAATCGTAAAAAGATCTACCGTTTTAATCACTTGAATATTTGCAATAATTGTTCCGATTGCTATCCAAGCAATTAAGCCATGTTTACCAAAGAGACGATACATAGCTATTAATAATAAAAATGTTACAAAGAAAGTTAAAACACCGAATATTTCATTAAACAATTTAAGTTCCTCCTAAATTTTGATAGTGCGGGTGTTTAGAAACCGCAAAATTAACAACTGCATCATTTTACCAGAAAACTATAAAATTGCAAGAAAGCATTCAATTCTATAATATTTGATTTGTATAAATGTTATAAACACAAATTTAATATTAAACAATCGTAGCCACAAATGATATAATACGACCAAGTGTCAAATCATATTATTGTACATTTACGATGTACTTTCACTTCATTTTTAGTAATACAGGAGAGTGACTATTATTCTTACTTACTCTGAGAAGGAAGCTATTGGTGCAATAGATCATTTAATGAACACCTACTGCAATCAATGTCTACTTAAACACCACATTCGAAAGAACGAAGGCAAAGCCCAAGCACATCATTTTTGTATAAATGAATGTTCTATTGGTAAGCAAATTAAACAAATAGGAAACGAATTACAATAAGGAGGTCCTTTAGATGGAAATCATAAATGTTGAACCAACACCAAGCCCAAATACAATGAAAATTGTATTAAGTGAACAAAGAGAAGATAATAAATCAAATACCTATACAGTGGTGAAAGAAGGACAACCTAAATTTATTAACGATATTTTAGAAGTAGAAGGCGTTAAATCTATATTTCATGTCATGGATTTTTTAGCTGTTGATAAATCTCCTGAATTTGATTGGGACGAAGTAATACCTAAAGTTACAGCTACTTTAAGCGAAACATAATAAGGAGGTTCCTTTAATGGAAATAATTCGTGTTGAACCAACACCGAGCCCAAACACAATGAAAATTGTATTGAGTGAGAAAAGGGAAGACAATAAATCAAATACGTATACGTCAGTTAAAGATGAACAACCTAAATTTATTAATGACATATTAGCAATCGAAGGCGTCAAATCTATATTTTATGTTATGGATTTTTTAGCTGTTGATAAGCAACCTAAATTTGATTGGGAGGATGTTTTGCCTAGCGTGACTGCTATGCTTAATGCCGAAGAAGAAACTGCTAGCCAGCCAATACCAGATGAACATTTTGGTGAAGTTAAAGCAGAAGTCTTAACATTCAAAGGTATTCCGTATCAAATCAAGCTTACTACAAGTAATGAAGAAAAACGTAAACAATTACCAGAGATTTTTATTGATAGTATGTTAGCAGCACAAAAAGATTCTGATAATATTGTTTTTCTTCGTAAGTGGGAAGACCTAGGCATACGTTATGGGGAGCTAGATGATATCTTAAATGAAGTTTTTGACGAAATCATAGCACTCTATCCTGACGAAAAATTAAAGTCTCTTGTTGATGAAGCACTAAAAACAGACATCGTAGTACCTCAAAAACAATATCAACATGTGACGTTAGAAGAATATCAAGCAGCAGATAACTGGAAAGAACGTCTTAGAATGTTAAAATCATTTCCGACACCCACAGAACAAGATTTCCCTTTACTAGGTGAGGCGTTAAATGAAGAACAAAAAGTACCGTTAAGACGTGAAGCAGTTGTACTACTTGGTATGATTGAAAATGAATCTGTGTTGCCTTATCTATATAAAGGACTGCAAGACAAAAGTCCTGCAGTAAGACGTACAGCAGGAGATTGTTTAAGCGATTTAGGTTTCAAACAAGCCTTACCAGAAATGGAAAAAGCTTTAGAGGATCCTCAAAAAATTGTACGTTGGAGAGCTGCTATGTTTATATTCGATGAAGGTGGACCTGAACAATTAGCGTCTTTAAAAAAACATATAGATGATCCAGCTTACGATGTAAAACTTCAAATAGAAATGGCTATTTCTAGAATTGAAAATGGTGATGAAGCATTAGGCTCTGTTTGGAAACAAATTGCTAACAGAAATAAGTAATGAAATAATCTTAGAAATATAGGAGTGTTATAAATGAATGCATATGAAGCTTATATGAACGAATTAGCTACACAAATGCGTAGTGAACTGACAGGTCGAGATTTTCAAAGTCTAGAAACACCAGACGATGTTATTAACCATATGAATAATGTAGCAGCAGATGACACTACATTTGTTGTAATAAACTCTACATGTGGTTGTGCAGCTGGTTTAGCTAGACCTGCTGCAGTTACAGTGGTTGAACAAAACGATAAAAAACCAACACATAAAGTTACTGTATTTGCAGGACAGGATAAAGCAGCAACTGAAGAGATGAGATCTTATATCCAACAAATCCCTTCAAGTCCATCATACGCATTATTCAAAGGAAAAGAATTGCAACACTTTATCCCACGTGAACATATTGAAGGTAGAGATATACAAGATATTTGCATGGACATAAAAGATGCTTTTGATGAACATTGCTAATTATACAATCAGTTAATCATTGTTTTTCAAGCTCAAATATCTAAATATTTGAATCAGTTCCCAAATCCTGAAACTAGCGCTAAGGCTTTTGGGGGCTGTTTTTTTATGTTATTCTTTATTTTTCAAACGTTTTCATTAAAAATGTTGTATACTCAATTTAACTTAAGTTATTTTTACACAATTAATAGGTATTTCTTTTAATTACCACCAAATTCAAATAAGATAAATATAAATAACTATGGAATGGAAAGGCGCGTGGCTGTTATGCTAAATACGTTTGATCAATCGTATCATGATTTATGCGAAGAAATTTTAGAAATAGGAAAGCAAAAAAATGATCGTACTAATACAGGCACTATTTCTAAATTTGGGCATCAATTACGATTTGATTTAACAAAAGGATTTCCTTTGTTAACTACAAAAAAAGTGTCCTTTAAATTAATCGCAACTGAATTATTATGGTTTATTAAAGGGGATACTAATATTAAATATCTTCTTCACTATAATAATAATATTTGGAATGAATGGGCTTTTGAAAAATATATTCATTCTTCTGATTATAGTGGCCCTGACATGACTGATTTTGGTCACAGAGCTCAATCAGATGAAGCTTTTAATGTACTATATAAAGAAGAAATGCAAAAATTTAAATATAACATCTTAAACGATGATGATTTTGCAAAAAAATATGGAGATTTAGGTAATGTATATGGTAAACAGTGGAGAGATTGGGTAGATAAAGATGGGAACCGTTTTGATCAACTTAAAACTGTCATCGAACAAATCAAGCATAACCCTAATTCTCGTCGTCATATAGTATCAGCATGGAATCCAACAGAAATTGATACAATGGCCTTACCACCTTGTCATACGATGTTTCAATTTTATGTACAAGATGGGAAGGTGAGTTGTCAATTATATCAAAGAAGTGCTGATATATTTTTAGGGGTTCCTTTTAATATTGCGAGTTATAGTTTATTAACACATTTAATTGCGAAGGAATGTGGCTTAGAAGTTGGAGAGTTTATTCATACTTTTGGTGATGCCCATATTTATTCGAATCATATCAATGCGATTGAAACGCAACTATCTCGTGATAGCTTTGATGCACCTCAATTGAAAATTAATACTGACGCATCCATATTTGATATTAATTACGAAGATTTAGAAATCATTAATTACAAATCGCATCCATCAATTAAAGCACCAATTGCAGTATAATTTTATTAAAATATTAAATTCAAACAACAAGGAGGAAAATTATGACACTTTCAATACTTGTAGCACATGATCAACAACGTGTCATAGGGGTGAACAACCAATTACCTTGGCATTTACCTAATGATCTTAAACATGTCAAGTCCTTAACTACAGGCAACACACTTGTTATGGGGCGTGCTACATTTGATTCCATCGGAAAACCACTTCCGAACAGAAAGAATGTAGTGTTAACAAGAAATAAATCTTTTAAACATGAAGGTGTAGATGTCATTCATTCAATGGATGAAATTATGTCTTTACCCGGGCATGTATTCATATTTGGAGGACAATCCTTATTTGAAGAAATGATTGATAAAGTTGATGACATGTACATTACAGTCATTGAAGATAAATATAATGGAGATACTTTTTTCCCACCTTATACATTTAAAAATTGGGAAATTGAATCATCGGTTAAAGGTGAATTAGATGATAAAAATACGATTCCTCACACTTTTTTACATTTAATACGTAAGGAAACTTCATAGGAGGAAAAATATGAATAAAAAGAAAATTGTAACTGATTCTACTTCAGATTTATCTCAATCGTATTTAAGAGAAAATGATATTCACGTAGTACCACTTAATTTAACTATTGATGGAGAAGCGTTCATTGATCAAATTGATATCTCTTCTGAAGAATATATTCAAAAAATCGAAGACAATGCTGATGTAAAGACGAGTCAACCTGCAATTGGAAAATTTATTGAACTATATGATGAACTAGGGAAAGATGGCTCTGAAATTATTAGTATTCACATGACTTCAGGTCTGAGCGGAACTTATCAAACAGCTTTACAAGCGAGCCAAATGACAGAAAGCAATGTTACCGTAATAGATTCTAAATCTATTTCATATGGTTTAGGATATCAAATACAACACATCGTTGATTGGAATAATGAGGGCTTACCAACAGAGACTATCATTTCTGAGTTAGTCGAACTACAGAAGAATATTAAACTTTATGTCGTTATCGGCCAATTAAACCAGTTAATCAAAGGTGGCCGTATCAGTAAAACCAAAGGTCTTATAGGTAACATGATGAAAATTAAACCTGTCGGTACTTTAGTTGATGGTAAGATTGAGTTAGTTCATAATTCACGTACACAGAACGCTAGTATACAATTTCTAAAAAAAGAAATAAGTACGTTTATTGGCAACAAGAATATTAAATCTATTGGAATTGCGCACGCTAACATTATCGAATTTGTAGATAAAGTTAAAAAGCACTTTTCTGAAGAATTCAATTTCACGCAATTTGATACAAATGTTACAACACCGGTCATTACAACACATACTGGTCAAGGTGCTATTGGTTTAGTTGTGTTAAGATCTTAATATACAATTTTGCTATATAAGTTACATTCTTTTTAATACTTTAGTCTTAAATATTATATATACAATCAATTTTATAGCATATCTCTTAAAATAATGGTAACTTTATGACAAAATAAATATAGGAGGACTAATATGGCATATGCAACATTAGCCGGAGGATGTTTCTGGTGTTTAGTTAAACCATTTACTTCTTATCCAGGTATCGAAAGTGTTGTTTCAGGCTATAGTGGTGGACATGTGGATAATCCCACTTATGAAACTGTAAGTACGAACCAAACTGGACATGTAGAAGCTGTCCAAATCACTTACGACTCTGAAATAACTTCATTTGAAAATATATTAGATGTATACTTTAAAACTTTTGATCCAACTGATAATGGAGGTCAGTTTTTTGACCGTGGCGAACATTATGAACCTGCAATTTTTTATCATGACATTGATCAGAAAAAAGCTGCCGAAGCCAAAATACAGCAATTAAATGAGCAAGATGTATTTAATAGCCCTGTAATAACACCCATAAAACCATATAAAAACTTTTACCCTGCGGAGTCTTATCATCAAGACTACTATAAAAAGAATCCACTACATTATGAACAATATCAACGTGGATCAGGTAGAAAAGGTTTTATCGAAAAACATTGGGGGAAACAAAATGATTAAAAAAAACAAAAACGATTTAAATGAAATGGAATATTTAGTAACACAAGAAAATGGTACTGAACCACCATTTAGAAATGAATATTGGAATCACTTTGATAAAGGTATTTATGTAGATAAGCTTTCAGGTAAGCCTTTATTTACTTCAGAAGAAAAATTTGAATCTGATTGTGGTTGGCCAAGTTTTTCGAAAGCATTAGATGACGACGAAATCGTTGAACTTGTAGATAAAACAATGGGTATGGTGCGTACTGAGGTCCGTTCAGAAGATGCTGATAGTCATTTAGGACATGTCTTTAACGATGGTCCAAAAGAAAGTGGCGGATTAAGATATTGTATAAATTCAGCAGCAGTACAATTTATACCGTTTGAAAAGCTTGATGAATTAGGTTATGGCGAATTAAAAAAACACTTTGAAAAATAAGGAGCGAACACATTATGTTTAAAAAATTATTTGGTAAAGGTAAAGAAATTAATAAAGATAGCTCAATTTATGCACCAATTACAGGTGAATATGTAAAAATCGAAGATATTCCGGATCCAGTTTTCGCACAGAAAATGATGGGCGAAGGTTTCGGAGTTAATCCAACAGAAGGAGAAGTTGTTTCTCCAATTGATGGTAAAGTAGATAACGTATTTCCAACGAAACATGCAATTGGTTTGAAAGCTGAAAACGGTTTAGAATTATTGGTTCATATTGGCTTAGACACTGTACAATTAGATGGTGAAGGTTTTGAAATATTAGTTGAAAGTGGCGATACAGTAAATGTAGGCGATCCAATTTTACGTTTTGATTTAGAGTATATTAAAGAAAATGCTAAATCAGTTATTTCACCAATTATTATTACAAACTCTGACAATACTTCATCTATTTCGGTCTCTGAAGTAAGTTCTGTAGTTAAAGGCGACACAAAAATTGTTGATGTGACAATGAACTAATGAAAGATCATTCATTCTATCAATTTGTGTTAACGGTCAGAGGCCGTAAGGATGAAAAAGGCACGCTTGCAGAAGAAATCTTTGACGATTTATCTTTTCCAAGACATGCAAAAGAATTTCATGTTTTATCTGATTATATTGAAACGCAAAGTAACTACACAATTTCTATGTCCGTATTTGACGATTTATACGAAGAATATACAGAATGGCTAAAATTTTAATCATTTCATGTTTGTAGATATATCTTTAAGTATATTACAATATTAAAGTGTCATATATGGAGCAGGGATTAATCGAATAAGGATCAATCCCTGCTCTTTTATTTTAATTTTAATGCGCCAGCAACTATTTTTACATAAGTATTAGGAAGTGATGAAATGTCCGAAAAAAATGACATAAATGAAGAACCACCAGTTACAAAAAAAGTGAAATTTAAGCGTAGTCATTTTATATTCTTATTATTGGCAACGATTATGATTACTGTGTTAGTAACTATTTTCGCCACTATTGCATTTAGTAATTGGAGTAGTGGTTTAAATAGCCAGCAACGCACTGAAGTTAAGAAAATAGAAAAAGTATATAAAACCCTTAATAACGAATATTATAAAAAAACAGACTCTGAAAAATTGTCTGAAGCTGCAATAAAAGGAATGGTTAAAGATTTAGATGATCCTTATTCTGAGTTTATGACTAAAAAAGAAACGACATCATTTAATGAAGATGTTTCTGGGGATTTTGTTGGTATAGGTGCAGAAATGCAAAAGAAAAATAATAAAATTGAAATCACTAGTCCAATGAAGCATTCTCCAGCTGAAAAAGCAGGACTTCAACCTAAAGATATCGTTACGAAAGTGAATGGAACATCCGTCAAAGGTCAACCCTTAGAAGCTATCGTTAAGAAAGTACGTGGCAAACAAGGTTCAAAAGTAACCTTAACAATAGAACGTTCCAACCAATCTCATGATATTACTATTAAAAGAGATAAAATCCATGTAAAAAGTGTAGAGTATAAAAAACAAAACAACATCGGTGTATTTACAATAAATAAATTTCAAAATAGCACCTCTGGAGAATTAAAATCTGCAATAATTAAAGCCCATAAAGATGGCGTACGTAAAATTGTTCTAGATTTACGAAATAATCCAGGTGGGTTGTTAGATGAAGCCGTTAAAATGGCTAATATATTCATAGAAAAAGGCGATACTGTTGTCCAGCTCGAAAAAGGAAACAGTAAAGAAAAAGTTCAAGCGTCAAATGATGCTTTAAAAGAAGCTAAAGATATGAAAGTATCTATACTTGTAAATAAAGGATCTGCAAGTGCCTCTGAAGTATTTACTGGAGCCATGATGGACTATGATAAAGCAAAAGTATACGGTACTAAGACATTTGGTAAAGGTATCGTACAAACTACCCAAGAATTCGATGATGGTTCATTATTAAAATTCACCAATATGAAGTGGCTTACACCGAAAGCGCACTATATTCACGGTAAAGGTATCGAACCAGATACTAAGATAAGTGAACCTGCTTATCAATCTTTAAATGTTATCCCAAATAACAAAACTTATAAGTTGGGTGATAACAACAAAAATGTTAAAACGATGAAAGTAGGGTTATCTGCACTAGGGTATAACATAGATAATCATTCTAAGACATTTGATAGCAATTTAGAATCTACAATTGAGGCTTTTCAAAAGAAAAACAACTTAGATATTAATGGTACATTTGATAAAAAGACAAATGAACAATTCACGAAACAACTCATTAATAAGGCAAATAAAGAAGATACAGTTCTACAAAAACTTTTAAAAAAACTACAATAATTACCAAGAGGTGCTACCCCTAATGATAAGAATTGGAACAACTAACGATTTACCTAGCATTATGAAAATTGTGGAAGAAGCTAAAGCTATTATGAAACAAGATAATAATAATCAATGGGACGATCATTATCCTTTAGAGGAACATTTTGAAGAAGATATAGCTGCTGAAACTTTATTTATACTAGAAAAAAATTCTCACATAATTGCTTTTATAGTTGTCGACCAACAGCAATCAGCGTGGTATGATAAATTAGAATGGCCAATAGATAGAACTGACGCCTATGTTATACATAGGCTAGCAGTTGCATCAGGATATAAAGGTGCTGCCTCTGAGTTGTTTGATTTTGCAGTAAATCTAGCATTAGATGATCAAATTCATGTTATGTTGACAGATACGTTTGCAATCAACAAACGTGCTCAGGGCCTGTTTAAAAAATTTGGTTTTAATAAGATAGGCGAAGCAGAAATAGATTATCACCCATATAATAAAGGCGAACCTTTTTATGCCTATTATAAAAAATTAGAAGAATAGAGGTTTTAATATGACGAAAACCGCATTTACCGGTGGAGGGACAGTTGGACATGTCTCAGTCAATTTAAGCTTAATACCAACAGCTTTAGAAGAAGGTCACGAAGCTTTCTATATCGGTTCAAAAAAGGGCATAGAGCGTGAAATGATTGAATCTCAATTGCCAAATATTCATTACCATGCAATTTCTAGTGGGAAATTAAGACGGTATATCTCATGGGAGAATATCAAAGATATCTTTAAAGTTCTAAAAGGCATTTTTGATGCTCGAAAGGCACTTAAAAAAGAGAAACCTGATTTATTATTTTCCAAAGGTGGCTTTGTATCAGTTCCAGTTGTAATTGCTGCAAAAACTTTAAAAATACCCACTATCATACATGAATCCGATCTTACGCCTGGATTGGCCAATAAAATATCTCTAAAATTTGCTAAAAAAATATATACAACTTTTGAAGATACTTTACAATATTTACCTAGTGATAAAGCAGATTTTGTGGGTGCGACTGTGCGAGAAGACTTAAAAACAGGTAATAAAAATAGAGGCTACCAACTAACCAAATTTAATGATAATAAAAAAATATTATTAGTTATGGGCGGAAGTCTAGGTAGCAAAAAATTAAATGATATTATTCGTCAAAATTTAGATGCATTATTAGAATCTTACCAAGTAATCCATCTTACAGGTAAAGGTTTATTAGATGAAAAATTGATTGATAAAGAAGGGTATACGCAATTTGAATTTGTTAAAGATGATTTAACAGATTTATTAGCGATTACAGATACTGTCATTAGCCGTGCAGGTTCTAACGCTATATATGAATTTTTAGCACTTAGAATTCCGATGCTATTAATCCCATTAGGTCTTGATCAATCACGTGGAGATCAAATTGACAACGCTAAGAATTTTGAGAGCAAAGGATTTGGCAGAACAATCCCTGAAGATACATTAACTGAACAACAATTAATGGAACAATTAAATGATATTGAGATGAATCGTGATGCAATTGTTGAGCAAATGCAAACATATAAAGAAAGTTATACGCGTCAAGACTTATTTCATAAAATCATTAAAGATTCACAACAATAGTTGGAGGTGTGTGCAATGAGTCGTTGGAAAAGAATATCTTTACTTATCATTTTCACTTTAATATTTGGCATCATTGCATTCTTCCATGAATCGAGATTAGGTAAATGGATAGACAATGAAGTATATGAATTTATATATTCTTCAGAAAGTTTTATTACTACTTCCTTTTTCCTTGGTGTCACAAAGATTGGCGAGGTATGGGCTATGATATGCTTATCTTTATTGCTAATTGCTTATTTAATGTTGAAAAGGCTAAATATAGAAGCTTTATTTTTTGCAATTGCAATGAGTTTATCGAGTACTTTAAACCCTCTATTAAAAAATGTTTTTGATAGAGAAAGGCCAACGCTTTTAAGGTTAATTGATATTTCTGGTTTCAGTTTTCCAAGTGGCCATGCAATGGGATCGGCTGCTTTCTTCGGAAGTACAATGTTTATTGCAAACCGAGTATTGCAAGGTAAATCAAAGGCCTTTATGATAGGTATTTCAGCACTGTTTATAGTCATGATTTCTTCATCTCGTGTCTATTTAGGTGTACATTACCCAACTGATATTATTGCTGGAATTGTTGGGGGCGCTTTTTGCGTAATTTTATCGTCTCTAATATTAAGGCATAAATTGCAAAGTTAAACGCCTATTGAATCATTGATAATATTCATATTAAAAAAGCAGTTGGATGAATTAATCATCTAACTGCTTTTTCGTGTCAAAATTTATTATAAAAGCCGATTTTACAATGTAAAACCGGCTTTTATATTTCACGTTGTCTCGCAACGTTAGTCTTTTACGGGCATATAAAAGGGGATATTTATGAAAATGATCATTCCAATTAAGAACAAAATATGTGTGGGGGGGAATGTCTTAGTTTGGAATTGAGAATCACTTTCAATTACATTATACATCATTGAGAATCATTGTCAATTAGAAAGAGAAAATTTATTTATTTCGTCTTTCTTACCATATAAACACTGGTCTCAAATGATATGTTCTAATCATAAATGATATTCATTCTCATTTCAAGTGATTACAAAATTATAAATCAACAAAATATTTACATTTTCGTCAGATGACTTTCTACATTATACATTTTCCTTTAATATAGAAATTGAGGTGCAGCTAATGACTAAAATATTAATAGTAGAAGATGAGCAAAATCTTGCTCGTTTTATAGAACTTGAATTAGAACATGAAAATTATTCTGTAGATATCGAATATGATGGACGCCCTGGTTTAGAAAAAGCATTATCAAATACTTATGATCTTATACTTTTAGATTTAATGCTTCCCAATATAAATGGCTTAGAAATATGTAGGCAAATCAGGCAAAAGCAAACCACACCCATAATAATTATCACTGCCAAAAGTGACACTTATGATAAAGTAGCAGGATTAGATTATGGAGCTGATGATTATATTGTTAAACCATTTGATATTGAAGAACTATTGGCAAGAATCAGAGCAATGTTACGTCGACAACCGAAAAAAAATGTCATTGATATTAGAGGTATCATTATAGATAAAGATGCATTTAAGGTTACTGTTGATAGTGAATCACTAGATCTAACTAAAACCGAATATGACTTACTATATCTACTAGCTGAGAACAAAAACCATGTCTTGCAAAGAGAACAAATTATTGCAGATGTCTGGGGCTATGATAGTGAGGTAGAGACAAATGTTGTTGATGTATATATCCGTTATTTAAGAAATAAACTAAGACCCTATGGTAAAGAAAAATATATTGAAACAGTTCGTGGGGTTGGGTATGTGATTAGAGAGTGAAACAAAGAAAATTAAGAACTAAATGGATGATGATTACTACAACAATTACGTTTTTAACCATTTTTTTCTTTAGTTTAATCATCATATTTTTTCTAAGTAATTCTTTACGTCACAATGAATTAAACGAAGCAGAACGGACTTCTCAGGATATTGCTAAACTTATAGAAACAAAACGTTTTGAAGAAATCACACCACTAGACTTAAATGCTTCACTTGGTACTTTTCAGAAAGTTATTATATATAATGATCAAGGCAGCAAAATAACTGAAACATCTAATGATCATTCTATTAATTTTTCGCCGGATTTATCCACAAAAGATACAGATCATATTGCCGTAAAAAAGAACCATAATACTAATTATTTGGTATTAACTAGACATATAGATACACCAAAGTTCCAAGGGTATAGTGTAATCATTCATTCTTTAGAAGATTACAACATGCTTGTAAACTCTTTATACTTTATCGCACTCATTTTTGGAATCATTGCAACATTTATTACTGCTATTATTAGTTACTTTTTTTCATCACAAATTACAAAACCGTTATTGTTGATGTCGAATAAAATGCAACAAATTCGTAGAGATGGTTTCCAAGAAAAAGTAGAACTCACTACGAATTATGAAGAAACGGATAATTTAATTGTTACTTTTAATGCAATGATGTTCCAATTAGAAGAATCATTTAACCAACAACGCCAATTTGTAGAAGATGCTTCACATGAATTACGTACACCACTTCAAATCATTCAAGGGCATTTGAATTTGATTCAAAGATGGGGCAAAAAAGATGCTGCTATATTAGAAGAATCATTAGATATTTCTTTAGAGGAAATGGAAAGAATAACTAAATTGGTTGAGGAATTGCTCTTGCTAACTAAAGACAACACAAATAGTACAGCAAGTGAACAGGAAAATGTTGAAATTAATCAAGAAATTGCTTCGCGTATAAAATCGTTAGAACAACTTCACTATGATTACACATTTGACTTTAATGCTTATCCTAAAGCACTTAATATAAATATTGATCGTTACCAATTAGAACAAGTACTGATTATTTTTATAGACAATGCAATGAAGTATGACCAAATCAATAAACACATAGAAATTCAAACCAACCTTAGAAATAAACAAATATCTATTGAAATCACTGATCACGGCGTAGGTATTCCCAAAGAAGACATTGATTTTATATTTGATCGCTTTTATAGGGTGGATAAATCACGTTCTCGTAAACTAGGTGGTAACGGACTAGGTTTATCTATAGCAAAAAAAATCATTGAACTTAACAATGGTACAATCCACGTAGAAAGTGAACTAGGAAAGTATACAACGTTTAAAATTACATTTTAATGCTTATTTTTAAATATTATATCCTACACTATTATATAAAAGATAAAAAAAGCAGTCCTATTTTAAATTAGGGGCTGCTTTTTTCTTATATCTAGGCTATTGGCACTTTAATTTGAGGATATTTAATGATATTATTGATTTGTAAGCGTTTCAACTATTTTGTGGAGGGTGTAATATGAGCAACGAAAAACAGGTTTCCGAGGCACCTGTAAATTTCGGGGCAAATCTTGGATATGTTTTAGATTTATATGATATATATCTAAATGATCCAGCTTCAGTCCCTGAAGATTTACAAGTCCTATTTAGTACAATTAAAAACGGTGAAGCTAACATCGCACCAAAAGCTGATGGTCAAACTACTGTGACTAAAGGTGATAGCACTATCAAACGTGTTATGAGATTGATAGATAATATTCGTCAATACGGGCATTTATTGGCAGATATTTATCCAGTCAATAGACCATCAAGAGAACACGTTCCAAAATTAAATATTGAAGACTTCAATTTAGACCAAGAGACGCTTGAGTCTATCTCAGCTGGCATAGTGTCTGAGCATTTTAAAGATATCTATGACAACGCTTATGAAGCCATTGTTCGTATGGAAAAACGTTATAAAGGGCCAATTGCTTTTGAGTATACACATATCAATAACAACAAAGAACGTGTATGGTTAAAACGTCGAATTGAAACTCCATACAAAGCAATATTAAATGACAAACAAAAAATTGAACTATTTAAAAATTTAGCTCATGTTGAAGGATTTGAAAAATATTTACACAAAAACTTCGTAGGAGCAAAACGTTTCTCTATCGAGGGTGTAGATACATTAGTACCTATGCTACAACAAACATTAAAGCTAGCAAGTGATGAAGGTATACAAAATATTCAAATCGGTATGGCTCACCGTGGTAGATTAAATGTCTTAACACATGTATTAGAGAAGCCATATGAAATGATGATTTCTGAATTTATGCATACTGATCCAATGAAATTCTTACCACAAGATGGAAGTTTAAAATTAACTTCTGGTTGGTCTGGCGATGTTAAATATCATCTTGGCGGCGTGAAAACGACTCAGTCTTACGGCATAGAACAACAGATATCTCTAGCTAATAATCCGAGTCATTTAGAAATTGTTGCACCTGTAGTACTTGGTAAAACACGTGCAACACAAGATAATACGGAGCAGTCTGGTGAGGTTTCTACGGAATTCCAGAAATCTATGCCTATATTAATTCATGGTGATGCTGCTTATCCTGGACAAGGTATTAACTTTGAAGCAATGAATTTAGGTAATCTAGATGGTTATTCTACTGGTGGTTCATTGCATATTATTACAAATAATAGAATTGGTTTTACTACTGAACCCAATGATGGTCGCTCTACAACATACTCATCAGATGTTGCTAAAGGGTATGATGTACCTATCATGCATGTCAATGCAGATAATGTTGAAGCAACTATAGAGGCTATAGAAATTGCAATGGCATTTAGAAAAGAATTCCACAAGGATGTTGTCATTGACCTAGTTGGTTATCGTCGCTATGGACACAATGAAATGGATGAACCATCCATAACAAACCCATTGCAATATCATGAAATACGTGAACATGAATCTGTAGATATTTTATATGGCAAACAACTTGTAAGTGAAAATATTATATCTGAAGACCAAATGAATACTATATTTGATGACGTTCAAAAAACATTACGTACTGCTCATGATAAAATTGATAAAAACGATAAGATGGATAACCCAGACATGCAAAAACCAGAAAGTCTAGCTGAACCTATACAAACTAAAGATACAAACTTAAGTTTTGATAACCTTAAGAAAATAAATGATGCGATGCTTTCATATCCATCAGATTTTAAAGTGTTGAAAAAACTTAACAAAGTATTAGAAAAACGTAATGAACCATTTGAAAGCGAAGAAGGTTTAGTTGATTGGGCACAAGCAGAACAGTTAGCATTTGCTACTATCACACAAAATGGCACACCTATTCGTTTAACTGGTCAAGATAGTGAACGTGGTACTTTCAGTCACCGTCATGCAGTATTACACGATCCTGATACAGGTGATAAATATGTACCTCTCCATCATGTACCAAACCAAAAGGCGACTTTTGAAGTACGCAATTCACCATTATCAGAAGCTGCAGTAGTTGGTTTTGAGTATGGTTATAACGTTCAAAATAAATCCTGTATGACTATATGGGAAGCCCAGTATGGCGATTTTTCAAATATGGCTCAAATGATTTTTGATAACTTCTTATTTAGTTCTAGAGCTAAATGGGGCGAACGCTCAGGTCTTACTTTATTCCTACCACATTCATTTGAAGGACAAGGTCCAGAACATTCATCTGCGCGTTTAGAAAGATTTTTACAACTTGCAGGCGAAAATAATGCGACGATTGTTAATTTATCTAGTTCTAGTAATTATTATCATTTATTACGTGCGCAAGCAGCGAATTTAGGTACTGAGTCAATGAGACCTTTAGTTGTAATGTCACCAAAGAGTTTATTACGTAATAAAACAGTTGCAGATCCAATCAGCAAATTTACTACTGGTAAATTCGAAGCGATTTTACCAGAAAATCATGAAAAAGACACTGTGAAAAAAGTTATTTTAGCTTCCGGTAAAATGTTTATCGATTTAAAAGAATATCTAGCTAAACATCCAAATGATTCTATTCTCATAGTAGCAGTTGAAAGATTGTATCCATTCCCTGTTGCTGAAGTCGAAGCATTATTAAATGAACTGCCTAATGTCGAAAATGTAGCTTGGGTTCAAGAAGAACCTAAAAATCAGGGCGCATGGTCATTCGTTTATCCGTATCTAAAAGAATTAACTACTGACAAATATGACTTAAGTTATCATGGTCGTATTCAACGTTCCGCTCCAGCCGAAGGAGACGGCGAAATTCACAAACTCGTTCAAAATATGATACTAGAGCAAAGTACAAATATTAAATAGGGGGAAGTCAAGCATGCCAGAGGTAAAAGTTCCAGAATTAGCAGAATCTATAACAGAAGGTACCATTGCAGAATGGTTAAAACAAAAAGGTGACAGTGTAGAAAAAGGGGAAGCTATTTTAGAGTTAGAAACTGACAAAGTCAATGTTGAAGTAGTTTCTGAAGAAGCAGGTGTTCTACAAGAATTGCTAGCTAATGAAGGCGATACTGTTGAAGTTGGACAAGCAATCGCAGTAGTTGGCGAAGGTAATGGAAGTAATAGTTCAGAATCATCAGCTAATGATGATTCACAGAAAAATGATTCGTCTTCAAATGATGCCCAATCACAACAAGTAGAAGAGCAAAATCAAAGCAATGATGATGCTAAGCAAGACAATAATCAGCGTATTAATGCTACTCCATCTGCACGTAAATATGCACGTGAGAAAGGCATTGATTTATCAGAAGTTGCTTCTCAATCAAATGATGTAGTTAGAAAAGAACATATTGCTCAAAGCCAACAACAACCTGCTTCACAGCAAGCGCCAGCTAAAGAAGAAGCTAAAAAACCAGCACAACAAAATCCAACTAAACCTGTAATACGTGAGAAAATGTCTCGTCGTAAAAAAACAGCTGCTAAAAAGTTATTAGAAGTATCAAATAACACAGCGATGTTAACGACATTTAATGAAATAGACATGACTAACGTAATGAATTTACGTAAACGTAAAAAAGAACAGTTCATCAAAGATCATGATGGTACTAAACTTGGCTTCATGTCATTCTTTACAAAAGCAGCAGTAGCAGCATTGAAAAAATATCCTGAAGTAAATGCTGAAATTGACGGTGACGACATGATTACAAAACAATATTATGATATTGGTGTCGCTGTTTCTACAGAGGATGGTCTTCTCGTACCTTTCGTTAGAGATTGTGACAAGAAAAACTTTGCTGAAATTGAAAACGAAATTGCTAATTTAGCTAAGAAAGCACGTGATAAAAAACTTGGTTTAGATGACATGGTCAATGGCTCATTTACTATTACTAATGGTGGTATTTTTGGCTCAATGATGTCAACCCCAATTATCAACGGCAGCCAAGCTGCTATACTTGGCATGCATTCAATTATTACACGACCAATTGCAGTAGATGCTGATACAATTGAAAATCGTCCAATGATGTATATTGCATTAAGCTATGATCACAGAATAATTGATGGAAAAGAAGCAGTTGGATTCTTGAAAACAATTAAAGAATTAATTGAAAACCCTGAAGATTTATTATTAGAATCTTAATCCACAACACAAAATAGTTTATTAATCCTAATACAACGGCGTTCAGCGTCGTTGTATTTTTCAATTCAATTACATACACATAATAAGACATGATTTAATAAAAAGTCTTATTAATTAATGCTTTATCACTTGCGTGTATACCTTCAACTAACTTAATATTATATTACTTTTAATAACTAAATCCGTAATAGCTAATAAAAAGCCTTCACTCTACCAGAAGTGAGGGCTTTTTTGATATTGATCATCATCGACTTCCATTGTCTATTGACGCTAATTTATGACATGACTGCTTGAGTAAATAATAGACTGTGTACATTTAACAAATAACAGCTTATTTAGCTCTTAAGACTGCTAAATATATGTCGTGAAATACTATAAATTCCAATAACGCACTTAAAAATTTAAGCAAAACTTTAGCATACGTTTAAAAATCTGAGTTAGAAAAATCAAAACGTTCCTATGTACTGCCTTTAAATTTTATAATGCGCAACAACATTAAATTAAATGTTGTTTATAATAGTCCCGAGGACTGCATCCATATGTTGTTTTAAAGCGTCTATAAAAATTAGAATAATCACTAAAACCACATAGAACTGCAACTTGTTGAGGACTTTCTCCATTTTTCAACATACACTGTGCACTTTGTAACCTCTTCTGTATTAAATAACGATAAGGTGGATATCCTACTAATTTTGAAAAATGCTGGGTGATTTTATGTCTGCTCACATAAAATTTCTTTTCCAGTTCTTCTAACGATATTGGTTCAGCGTAATGTAACTCCATATAATCTAATACTTGTCTCACTAGTTGTGATTCTGGATCATCTATGACAGTTATAGAAGTATTTTCAAGAAACACTCGGTTTAAAATAATAAAAAACTGGGTGAGTAAGGATTGCTCGGCTAATTTTTTCCCGAAACGTTGATGATCTTGTTCATCAATTAATCCTTGTAATAAATAGTATAATTCTCGTTTCTCTGATTCTTTAAATTGTAATTTGCTTTTAAAATCATTATTTTGTGTATTAAAACATGCAGCTAGCTGACAATTTGAATTAGATAAAGACGCTAATAATTTCCTATCAAACCTTAAACCAATACGTTCAGCGTGTCCATCCATTTGTTCATTTAATTGATGAAACTCATAGGGTGCAATTATCAACATTGAACCGACATCTAATTGGTATTGTCTTCCTTCTATTGTGTAAAGCATATTTCCAGATAATGAAAAGAATATTTCATAATGATCATGATAATGTAATTCATTACCAAAATGACCATCACTAATCTTATGCCACGCAATATATTCATTTTCATTAGGTAAAGAAATAGAATCTAATTTAACATTAAAATCCCCTGTGAATGACAATTTAGTTCCTCCTACTCAAAAAACAATCTTTTTCCCCTTAATTACAATGTTCATAATTTTCTAATAATTTATAATGTATATTATATCATTTATTTAGGGAAAGGTGAGTTATATGATGCGACCACAAATAGGTGTACAAATGATGATGCTCAAACAAGAAGTAGCAGAAAAAGGTATTTATAACGTTTTGAGAAGTATTGATACATTAGGTTATCATGCCGTAGAAGTTTCACAAATAGAAATGACAGAACACAATATATCTGAAATGCAAAGAGCAATTAATGACTTTAACATTAATATTGCGGCGATGTCCTGTGGTGTTGAAGATATATCAACAACTCAAAAATACCCAGGCGATACTTTACAACATAACTTTAATAAGATTGTTGCAGATTGTCATGCTGTTGATTGTACAATATTAAGAATAGGCATGTTACCTATTAATTATATGGGATCAAGAGAAAAAACATTACAATTTGCTAGCATTTGCGAAAAGTATGCTAAAAAGTTAAAAAAAGAAGGCATTGATTTATATTATCATGCCCATAACTTAGAATTTGTACGCTACGATGATAAATTTATGCTTGATATTATGCGTGATCATACAGAACAACTTGGTTTTGAATTAGATATTCATTGGCTATGGAGAGCTGGATTAAATCCAATAGATATTATTCCTCATTATAAGAACCGTATTCGCGCGATTCATTTAAAAGATTATCGCATCGGTGAAATTGACATGACGCAATATCCAGGAGAAGGGCAAGAAAAAATATATTATATGTTACATATGATTACACAATTTGCAGAATTGGGCCAAGGCACTTTACCCTTAAAAGATATTATCACATCAGCGTTAAACAACGGAAGCGAATATTTCTTTGTAGAACAAGATGAGCTATACGGATCTGACCCTTATAACTGTTTAACAGTTAGTCGCGATTATTTAATAACATCAGGCTATAAATCATGGTTTTAGCAATATATGCTATACAAGGTATTTATCAGCAATATCATATCTATGCTTAGTTTATGATTATATAAATGCAAAGAAGGGAAAATTATTTATGTTAAAAAATATCGAAATATCTGGATTTTCAGATGAAATATCATCTGATTTTGACGTACAACTAGCTACAGTTCATAAATTAGGGATGCGTTATATCTCTCTTAGAGGTATAGACGGTTACAATATCAGTCAATTTTCGGTAACTAACATTAAAAGCAATGTATTACCCAAATTAAAAAAATTCAATATTGGCGTATCCTCCATTGGATCGCCAATTGGTAAAATTTACATTGATGATGAAGAAGCATTTAAATCTCAATTACACAGCTTAAAAAACTTATGTGAAATAGCAAAAGTATTAGAATGTAACTATATACGCATCTTTAGTTTCTATATTCCAGAGACTGCTAATTTTGATGATTATCAAGCCGAGGTAATTGCCAAACTCAAACAATTTTCAAACATTGCAAAAATGTACGATATTACGCTACTTCACGAAAATGAAAAAGAAATATATGGTGATATCGCAAGGCGTTGCAATACGATACTTACTGAAGTCGGATCGCCACATTTCAAAGCTATTTTTGATTTTGCAAACTTTGTACAATGTGGTGAAAATACTCAAGCTTGTTATGATTTGTTGGCTGACCATATTAAATATATTCATATTAAAGACGCTGTATACGAGAATAATGCCAATGTTGTTTGTGGGAAAGGCAACGGGCAAATTAAATCAATATTACAACAGGCAATAGACCAAGGATATACCGGCTTCTTAACACTTGAGCCACATCTTGTTGTATTTGATTCCATTAAAGATTTAGAAATTAAGCATTCCACTGACACAATACAAAATGTTGTTAACGATGGGGCTGAAGGTTACAAGATGCAATATGATGCACTATTGGAAATTTTAGCTGATATTGAAACAAAGGAGAATGCGGAATGAATAATGTACGGATTGGAATTATAGGCTTTGGCGCACAAGGTAGTACTTATGCTGGGTTTATTAGTGAAGGTAAAGTGAAAAATTTAACTATTGGTGCTATCTGTGATACTGATCCAGAGAAGAAATTAATTTGTAAAGCATCATATCCTGATATACCATTTTATGATGATTATCTAGAGATGTTGGAGAGTGGCAATGTCGATGCTATTGTAACAACTGTACCGCATCTATTGCATACAGAAATAGGTAAAGTTGCGTTATCAAAAAATATTCATACTTTATTGGAAAAACCGGCAGATATCTACGCAAGTAAAGTGAGAGAAATTAATACAATCGCTGATACCAAACCAGATGTAACATTTGCAATTTTCTTTAACCAAAGGACAAACCCTTTATATCAAAAACTTAAATCACTCATTGACTCAGGTGAAATAGGTGAGATAAGACGTACAAACTGGATTATAACAACTTGGTGGCGCCCTCAAGCTTATTATAACCAAAGTTCTTGGCGTGCAACTTGGACAGAAGAAGCAGGTGGCGTATTAGTAAATCAAGCACCTCATCAAATTGACCTTTTACAATGGATATGTGGATTGCCTAAAAAAGTATTTGCTAATATTAAATACGGTTATCAAAGAGATATAGCAGTCGATGACGATGTTACAACAATTTTAGATTATGGTAATGGGGCTACTGGTGTGTTTATTACTTGCACACACGATATTATTGGTACCGATCGCTTAGAAATAACTGGAGATAAAGGGAAAATTTTAGTTGAAGACAGTAAAAAAATGACAATTACACGCTTAAAACAATCTGAAACTTCTATAAATCATACAATGACGTGGGCTGAAGCTTCTGAAATTTTTAAAGGCAATGAACTTCAAGATATTTATGATCAAGAAGTCATCGAATTTGAAAGTGTTTGGGGTGAACAACATATCAATGTGTTAGAAAATTTTGCTGCCAACATCATAGATGGCACTCCTCTAATCGCCTCTGGTAGGGATGGTATTAATGGAGTTAGCCTTGTAAATGCAATCTATCTATCCAGTTGGCTGGGGGAAGAAGTATCATTACCTGTCGACTCAAATTTATTTTATAAATTATTACAAGATAAAATGAATTTAGAAGAATAATATGATTGGTCACTATTTAGCAATGGAGATGATAAAATGTTGAACATTGGTATCATTGGATTAGGAGATATATCCTCGATTCATATTCAAGCGATTAACCAAAATCCTAAAGCACAATTAGTTGCAATATGCGATAACAATCCGTTATTAAATCATTCAGTTAAACATTCTCGTTTTTACACAAATATTGACGATATGCTTGAAGCTGAATCACTAGATTGCGTACATGTTTGCTTACCACATTACCTACACGCTTACGCTACTAAGAAGTGCGTAGAAAAAGGGGTACATGTACTTCAAGAAAAACCACTCGCTCTAAATACCCAAGAAGGACGTGAATTAGTAGCATTGGAACAACGATACCCCAATGTAAAAATTGGTGTTTGTTTTCAAAATCGCTATAATGATACATTGATTGAATTAAAGAAAATAGTTGAAAGTGGTATATATGGACGTCCCATAGGTATAAAGGGCGTAGTAACTTGGTATAGACCTGAATCTTACTATATTAGCAAACCATGGAGAGGCGTTATGAAAACAGCTGGTGGAGGCGTTATGATAAACCAATCTATCCATACACTCGACTTGATGCAGTATCTTTGCGGCGATATCATTTCGATTAAAGGAAGTATTACTCAGCTATTAGATTACAATGTTGAAGTTGAAGACACAGCTTCTGCACAAATCAAATTTGAAAATGGGACCCATGGTTTATATTTTGCAACGAATGCAGGTATTGGTAATTCAAGTGTCGAACTGCAAGTTATATTTAAAAATGAAAAATTTACTATTAAAGATAATATACTTACACGTTTAAATAATCAGGGAGATAAAATACCTATCTTAGAAGATATTAAAGCAACTGGAACTAAATCCTATTATGGTCCAAGCCATGCCAAACTCATAAATCATTTTTACCATTGCATACTGACTGATTCTAGTCATTATATTCATGCAAAGGATGCATTAACTTCTATAGCAATGGTTGATACTATTGCGCAATCATCCCAGTTAGAACAGTCTCTTCCATTTGTTATTTAATAAAAACACTGCATTTAAATTAAATTTTGCAACACACTTCAGTCAATGGTATTGAAGTGTGCTTTTTATTTTTAAATTGATAAAAAACAATGTTATGTTTTATATTTATTGTATTTTTAATTAAGCTTCAATACAATAAATGTAAAGTGATTTAAATAAGGGGGATTTACATGAACTCTACTAACAAAGTAATTTTGGATCTTGCTGTAACGTTAGATGGCTATATTGAAGGACCAAACGGTGAAGTAGATTGGTGTATCATGGAACCAGAGATGGATTTTATAGGTTTTTTAAATCAAGTTGATGCAATTATATATGGCAGAAAAAGCTATGACTTGTGGGGGACATATACACCTGATACTCACGATATTTCAAATGGAGATAGTGTAATGTGGAAACACATTCATAGTAAAGATAAATATGTATTTACACATCAGTCTTTAGCAAATGACAAAAACACACAATTTTTAAATGGAGACATCATCAAGTCAGTAAATAAAATCAAACAGTCTCACGATAAAGATATTTGGTTATATGGTGGATCAAGTATTATTACTGCTTTTATTAATCATAATCTTATTGATGAATATCGCTTATCTATACACCCAACAATCTTAGGTGACGGAAAACCTTTATTCGAAAATATAGATCATCGTTTTAATATCGCTTTACACCATACACATACTTATAAAAGTGGTGTGGTTCAACTCATTTATCGAAAAATGACAGAATAAATCAATGAATAAAAGGAATGATACATTGTGAATGTTGCTGTAGAAACTGAAAATATTTCAAAAAGCCTAGGTACTAACTTAATAATTAATAAACTTTCATTTAACATACCTGAGCATTCAATTACTTTAATAAAGGGAAAAAATGGTGTAGGGAAAAGTTTAACATTGAAAATGATCGCAAACTTAATGGCACCAAATAATGGTAAGATTTCTGTTCATCATTCACTGAGTTATGCCCCTGATATGTTTCCCCAAAACATTAAGCTAACAGTTCAAGCATTTCTCAGTTATATGAATAAATTAAACGCCAATAATAATAATAATAATAATATTGATAAAATGAGTTTTTATTTAGACTTATTAAATTTAACGCATTTCCAAAACAAACCATTACACCAGCTGTCAAAAGGATCATTACAAAAAGTGAATATTATACAATGCTTGTTAACAGATGCTAAGATCATCATTTTAGACGAACCATTTTCTGGGTTAGATTACGATTCTGAAAAACGCTTGATAGATCATTTGAAAGTGTTGTCAAAGACTAAAACAATTATTTTAACAGCACATGATCATAATATTGAAAATTCAACTGTTACACATACACTAAATTTAGATGATCATTCATTTAATAGGATTACAACGACGGAAGCCTTAAAGTTAATAACTATTCCTAATCATAAATCATTGCATCCAGACATACAGAATTTAATACAGAGTGTTAATAGTGATGAAAATAATAGATTAATGATTAAAGTTTATCAATCTCAAAGTAACACTGTAATTCAAAAATTAATAAACGATAATTTTGATATTATCGAAGTAAAGGACATATAATATGCTATATTCTTTCTTAAAATATGAAAATTCAAAGTTTCTAAAATCATATGCTTTTATAGCTCCTGTATTCATATATATTTTATGCCTGGTAGGTATTTATATATATAAAAATATCACTGTTTTATCCAGTTTTGGCTCTACCGCTATTCTTTTATTTTTAGCAATGACTTGGATTTCTATTATCAATTTCAATAGAGATACACTAAATGAGCGACATATATTGTACGTTCACCTGAAAACCAAAACACGATACTTAATGATTAAAATGATTTATCAATTTTTATTTAGTTTCATCTTAATCTGTTTAACATTGTTATATCCCATCATCGTTGGTGTTTTTGATAAACATGTAACAGTTAACTTATTGTTCATTGGTATCGTCATACATATTATATTAAGTGCATTGGGTATTCTATTGGGTGCCTTTGTTACTAACACATCTATTGCTAACAAAAAATATACTTGGTTATTTACAATTTTTATTATTATTATTATTTTAACAAAAGAAATGATTATTGATAAAGTGCCAGTCGCTCAATGGCTATTATGGATATTTCCACCTATTAATAATATAATGAACCTCTTGAACTCAGACACACTATACATGCTCAACGTAAACTTTATATTGTCCTGTTCCTATACAGTCATCTATATTGTTATTGCATTTATAATCATTAACTACTTATTTAAAAAAAGTAGTTAATGATTATAGTTTAGTAATGGCTTTGATATATTATTTATAATAAAAACAAGCGCTATCTACAATGATATTAGTCGTAGACAGCGCTTGTTTTTTAATATTTAAAACTGATGAACCTTAATACTAAGCAATAAATACAAACAGCTCAATAATAGCGATGATTAAAAACACGAGAAAAATAATACCATATATATTATTTTTCTTTTTACTCGCTGAACTCGCTTCATTCTGTTTAGTTTTGCTATTCAGATTTGAAAAAAATGTAATGCCTGAATATACCGTTATTAATACAGTTAGTCCAAATAAGACCCAAGTACTAGACATCATCAAAACCTCCTTCAAAAATTTAAATAAATCTATTTTTATATGTGTATTAAAAATAATAACTTCTCATATATCTTTATTTTAATACATTTGTTTACCATATCCAATGCATATTAGTCATAATTTTGTGAAACTATTATCTATAATAAACTTCATCATACAAATAACTGGGCAAATACGTTATAATAGGTTGAAAAGACAAGATAGAGGGGTTAATATAATGAATGGTCTAAGAAGTGTTACCACAGGGACAAATGATTTAGAAAAAACTAAAAATTTATTTAAAGATGTATTAGGACTCAATGTAGCAAACAAGGGACAAGCGCTACGTTTTGGAGATGCTGACTTAAGCTCTGGTACACGTTTACATTTTGTAGAAATTCCTAACTATACAAATACTAATAACCACATTGAAAATATTGGCTTACGCGTACCAAGTGATGAAGGATTGGATGAGTACAAGTCTATTTTAGATCAACATCAAATTGAGCATGGATCTATAACAGATTTAAATGGCCATAAATATTTTGATTTTACCGATCAAAATGATCAATATTTCAACATTTATTCTAATGAGCATAATATTGGAGCCCCATTAGGTATGCCTTCGCTGGAAAGTACTGTTAACCCACTTCACCAAATTCAAGGTTTAGGTCCAGTTTTACTTAAAGTAAACGAGCTTTTATTAACTCAATCCATATTAAGTAAAGTTTTTGATCTCACACTTTTTGCAGAATATTCGCCAAATGCAGATGCAAACTATAAAGTTCAAGTATTTCGTATAGGCGAGGGTGGACTTGGTGGAGAATTGCATATTTATGCCACTGAAGAACCCATAAAAATGCCGGAACATGGTATTGTTGAACAAATTGAGTTTGCTACTGAATCTAAAGCGCAATTCCAAAACGCAATACAACAACTTGAAGTTATCGGGATTGCTTATCAAACTTTAGACCAAGATGGTGAAAAATCATTACGTATCACTGAACATAGTGGTCTTACATTTATATTAACCTTAGAAAACAATGAGTAAAGAGAGGATTTTCATATATGTTACATGAAACATGGAAGACAAATACACCCGTAAAGAAAGTAGAAGTAGTACACACAGATGCTAAAAAATTCAAAGTATCTGATATGCTAACGGTTGGAAAACAATATGATGTGATTAATGAGACAGAAGAATATTATCAGATTATCGATAATTCTGGCCTTGTTGGTGGCTATTACAAAGAATATTTTAAAGAAGTATAATTTAAATACATCTCTATATAAATAAGACTAGGACATAATATGATATTGTATCGTTGTCCCAGTCTATTTTTAATGGCATCAAAAATAATATACACTATTTAAATTGACTAAGGAGCGAATTATAATGACGCATGCACAATATATTAATAAAGATGAAACTGTTTTTAATGATGCTCGATCACTAATGCAGTTAAATAAGAATATTTTACTCAAAGGACCAACTGGATCCGGAAAAACAAAATTAGCTGAAACGCTAAGCGAAACATTAAAACGTCCAATGCATCAAGTCAATTGTTCAGTTGATTTAGATGCAGAAAGCTTACTTGGTTTTAAAACAATACAAACAAATGCAAATGGTTCGCAAGAAATCGTATTTATTGATGGGCCTGTTATACAAGCAATGAAGGAAGGGCATATTTTGTATATTGATGAAATAAATATGGCTAAACCTGAAACATTGCCAATTTTAAATGGAGTGTTAGATTACCGTAGAAAATTAACAAATCCTTTTACTGGAGAAGTTGTCAATGCAGCGCCAGGATTTAATGTTATCGCAGCAATTAACGAAGGATACATTGGTACATTACCTATGAACGAAGCTTTAAAAAACCGTTTCGTAGTTATTCAAGTTGATTATATCGATGGTGATATTTTAAGTGAAGTTATCAAAAATCAAAGTCAATTACAAGATGAATCACTCATCAAAACAATTATAAAATTCAACGAAGATTTACGTACGATGACTAAGCAAGGTCAAATTTCAGAAGAAGCAGCAAGTATTCGTGCATTAATAGATTTAAGTGATCTAGCAACAATTATGCCGATTGAACGTGCAATTAAGCGTACAATTATTGATAAATTAGAAGATGAACGCGAACAACAAGCCATTTTAAATGCGGTTGAATTAAATTTTTAGTGAGGGATAATTATTATGAGTGATCGTTTTATAAAATTTAATGATGAGCAGTTAGACGCTAAACAGGTAATGATGCTACAAGATCTTGCTCGTCTATTACTAAAAAATGAACAAACACAAGTGAAAATACAAAAATTCCCTTATTACGATCCTATCAATAATACGTTGGTGACAAGTGCATTTTGGTCTCATAGAAACAAATCATTAGAAACTATAGGGTTGAAATCCGATGTGATGCTCGCTGCTTATGGCTACCATATGATGGATGAAAAAGTGGTGAATAAGGTCATCCATAATAATGAATTTAAGCATCCTAAATTCTTCCAACAATTATTTAAATTACTAGAAGATAAACGTGTTTTGAATGCTATTATGACATCTCGACCTTCTACAGCAAATGCTCTAAAATTGAGGAATGAAACTAGGCTTAACTTTACTCAAACTCAGATTAATGTGTATAAAACAAAGGCCACATTTACAGACTTATTATTTTTATACCTTGAAAAATCTTTTCTAAAAGAAGATTTCTATGATGTTCCTCAAATACATCATCAAATTGATGATGTGCTTATTCATATGTATCAATATCTTCCAAACTTTTTCTACAACGAATCTTCTGAAGATAATATGTATTTAGCTGAGCGTATAATGTTCCAAATCGATGACATTTTAAAAGAAGATATGTTGAATGAATATTATCATTTACCGAAGAAAGTTTATGAAGCAATACAGGAACTTAGTTTTGAAGATATCACGAGAACAGATGCAAGTAATTCAGATGGACAATCTGAAGAACAAAAAGATGAAGCAGTGGTAAGCGAAGAAATAGAGTCTAATAATCAAGATAGCGCATCAGAAGGTGGTGCTTACCTAGAAATGGAATTGCATGAAGGAGAAAATAGTGATGTCATGAGTGATAATGACACTGCGCGTGATGGTGATGCGAGTGATGACATGACTGATATGCAAACCAAAAAGGGGAAAGGGTCTACTGATAATGTAGAGAATGATGAAGGTGGTTCTGTCGGTCTTAATCAAGCTTTCGCGCTAAAAGGGATTAACCAAAATGTTGAAATCAAATGGAATATACCAGATATTCAACCAAACTATATCATCGACTACCATAAGGTAGAATCTGAAGTACAATTTGAAATTAAAGATTTAATACAAATCATAAAAAAAACAATAGATAGAGAATACCAAGATGAACGTCGTAACCTTACTAAAGGTAGATTGCAGAAAAACTTACTCAATTGGTTTATTGATGATCAATATAAATTGTTTTATAAAAAACAAGACTTGAGTCAGACCTTTGATGCTACATTTACGTTATTAGTAGATGCTTCAGCAAGTATGCAAGATAAGATGGAAGAAACAATCAAAGGCGTTGTACTTTTCCACGAAACCTTAAAATCATTAAATGTAAAACATGAAATATTAGCTTTCAATGAAGATGCCTTTGATGCCGATGACACCAAGCAGCCTAATGTTATTGATGAAATCATTGCTTATGATCATTCAACATTTGATAAAGATGGACCGCGTATTATGGCATTAGAGCCCCAAGATGATAATCGGGATGGTGTAGCAATTAGAATTGGCAGTGATCGGTTAATGCGTCGTTCACATAACCAACGCTTTTTAATCGTCTTTTCAGATGGAGAACCTTCTGCTTATAACTATAGTCAAGATGGTATCTTAGACACTTATGAAGCTGTAGAAACAGCCAGAAAAATGGGTATAGAAGTATTTAATGTGTTTCTAAGCCAAGAAGCAATCACTGAAGATATTGAACAAACCATTCATAATATTTATGGACAATACTCTATTTTTGTAGAAGGTGTAGAAAATCTCCCGAATCTATTATCTCCTTTATTAAAAAAACTTTTATTAAAATCATTTTAAATAGGCTGTTTTTTATAAACAAACCACCATATATTTAAATATTCTGAAATTTATATAGACTAAATCTAATAAAGCGTGATAGAATAGATGATACTATTTTATAGGTTAGAAGGAGAAAGACAAATGAATAAAAATACATGGATTATAGGTTTTACATTATTCGCGATGTTCTTTGGCGCTGGAAACCTTATATTCCCACCAAATTTAGGTTTAGAGAGTGGTCAATATTTCTGGCCGTCTATCTTAGCTTTTGCACTTACTGGTATAGGATTACCATTATTAGGTGTAGTCGTAGGCGCATTAGATAAACAAGGTTATATTGGGTCGTTAAATAAAATATCACCGAAATTCTCAGTAATATTTTTAATAATTATATATCTTACAATTGGCCCATTGTTTGCAATTCCACGTACTGCTTCAACGTCTTTTGAAATGACAGTCACACCAATTGCACACACTAATAGTAATTTAGCATTATTTATATTTACAGTTATTTACTTTTTGATTGTATTATATTTATGTATCAATCCTAACAAAATGGTTGATCGCATTGGTTCGCTTTTAACACCGTTATTACTTATAACAATATTAGCAATGATTGTTAAAGGATTTGTTGATTTTGGTGGTAATGATCATAGTCAAGCTACTGATGCATTTACTTCTGGGTTTACAGGCTTTTCACAAGGCTTTACAAATGGTTACTTAACAATGGATGCAATTGCAGCTATTGCATTCTCAATGATTGTTGTAAATGCGGTGAAAGCTACTGGAATTACACATGCGAACCAAATTTTCAAACAAACGTTTATTGCAGGAATTATTGCAGCTGTTGCTTTATTATTTATATATGTTTCACTAGGCTATATTGGAAATCATATGGCAGTATCTCAAGACAAGATAGATAGTTTAACAGCAAATGATCAAAATATCGGCACTTACTTATTAACGACTGTAGCAAGTGTAGGATTTGGTACCTTGGGCAAGTATCTACTAGGTATTATTGTTGCGCTTGCATGTTTAACAACTGCATGTGGCTTAGTCGTTTCTGTCGCAGAATACTTCCATAGAATTTTCCCGAAAATCTCTTATAAAGTATATGTAGTCATTTTCACTTTAATCAGCTTTATATTAGCTAACCAAGGATTAAATTCAGTAATTACAATGTCAGTACCAGTACTAAGCATTGTTTATCCTATAGCGATTACTTCGGTATTATTGATATTAATTGCACGTTTTGTACCTACAAAACCAATCGCACAGCAAATACCGGTAGCCGTAGTAACTATCGTATCAATCTTAAGTGTCATTCATACTCAAGGTTGGATTAAAATGAGCTTTATTGATAGCTTGCCTTTAAAACAATATTCTCTTGAATGGTTCCCAATTGCAGTCGTATTCACTATAGTAGGTTATATTGTTGCTGTACTTGTGAAACATCAATCTCCAATTGTGTATGAAAAAGATTAAAAAGAAGTAGTTTATTATTTTATTTGCTGCGGTTCAGTAATATAGGCACATCACTGAAAATAAAAGTACATCTTCATTTAAAATGAGGATGTACTTTTTTCATGTGAATTATTATGAATTTGTGCATATCTGATGATAAATATGAAGGGAAACTTGTAGTTTATTAATTATAAACAAACCTATCTTGAGCCGAGAGTACTTTTATAAAAGCAGTTCAATAAATACAAAGAAAAGGATGCGTCTACTAATAAAAGTAGATGCATCCTTTTCTTTTACTGTTAAACAGTGAGTGTTCCTTATTTTTCTTTCATTTCTAGTAATTGTTGTTGTAATTCAGTTTCTAAATTATTAAGTTCTGATTCAGCTTGTTTACGTTTATTTCTACCTTGCTCTTGTATTCTAAGTGTTTGCTCAATTGTTTCAATAATATCATTTTGCGTTGTTTTTAATGTCTCAATATCTACGACACCACGCTCGTTT
Source organism: Staphylococcus succinus (assembly GCF_029024945.1). Taxonomy (NCBI): domain Bacteria; kingdom Bacillati; phylum Bacillota; class Bacilli; order Caryophanales; family Staphylococcaceae; genus Staphylococcus; species Staphylococcus succinus. The sequence goes on from NZ_CP118976.1 coordinate 1,477,082, forward strand.
TCAGTTGCTGTTTCCAGTGCATTTTGTTTTAATAGCTCTGAGTTTTTTAACAATAAATCATTTGTTGTATCAGTAACTGCTTTTTGAGCTGAAACAGCACTTCTTTGTCTCATTAATGTTAATGCGATAGACATTTGATTTTTCCACAAAGGAATACTCGTTAGTATAGAACTTTGAATTTTTTCGGCTAAGGCTTGATTAACATTCTGTATCATACGAATTTGAGGCGCTGTTTGAATTGCAATTTGTCTTGAAAGTTGTAAATCATATATTCGCTTATCTAAACGATCTATGAATTGTTCCATATCTGAAGCAGCTTGGACATCCATTTGATTTCCAGAAGCTTTAGCTTTTTCTCTTAACTTTGGAATTTCTTCTTTTTGTAACTCAAATTGTTTCTTTTTAGCTGCTTCAATGTATATTGATAATTCATCAAAGTAGTCTTTATTCTTATCATAAAGTTCATCAAGCATTTCAACGTCTTTTGTTAAGTTGTTTTTGTGCTTATCTAATTCAATCGAGATCCGATCGATTTGTGAACCGACAGATTGCATTTTAGAGAACACCTCATTGACAGAAGCTTTTGTTCGTCTAAATATGCGTTTTAATTTTGATTGATTTTCCGGATTAAGTTCTTCTGGATTCACTGATTTTAATTTACTCATTAAACCATTAAGTGATTCCCCGACAGGTCCCACGTCTGTCGTTTTCACTTCGTTTAAAATACGATGTGAGAATTGAGACATACTCGATTGTGCTTGAGTACCATAATTCAATAAACTATCATTATCCATTGGTTTTATCTCTCCACTAATCTGATCAATTTTCTTTTGATCTTCTTGTGAAAATTGTTTTGTCTTGTTGATGATATCAGTTTTGTCGGCTGATGCTTCATCAATATATTTGTCCAATGGGTGAGAATTTATAATGTCTTGTTCTCTACTCATTCAATTCCACTCCATTCCATTCATAATACTTAATTACTTACGTCTTTTTTGCTCCATTTTGTTTAATTCCATCTCAATGTCTAACTTGCTATAATCTTCAGCGTTTATCCTTTTCAAATCAGCAACTAAAGTTCTCTTAACCTCATCTAAAGTAATGCGTGTTTGCTCAAGTTTTTGCTTCTCTTCTTTAGACTTTTTAGGTGATTTAGATAACCTCGTATATGATTCAATTAAATTTAGTGCATTATCAATATGGGAATAGAAGAAACTTTCAACTTTAAAAAACGAAGAAGGGTGTTGTTTTACGGCAAAGTATATTGCACGTGAAATACGGTATATATCATTCACTTGTCTAAAATCTTTAATCGATCTCACCTTAACAAATGACTTCATAATTCTTCTGTTCTTATCTTGGGCACTATTCAATTGATTATTTACAAAATGATAATCTCGGCGCGATAAACCAATTTCATTCAAGTATTTTCTAGAAGTTAGACGTTGGGTAGGGAAGTAAAACACTAAAAATGTTCCTGCCGAAATAGCTAGGTCAAAAAGCATATATATATCTAAAGCATATACACTTACAAACCAAGCAATAACAGCTGCTGGAAAAGCAGTGATTGTCCCAAATATACGAGAAATATTATATCTCAATTTCATCTTCCTTTATATTGTTTTGAATTTTTTCCATGAATGATCAACGTTAATTTCTTCTATTGCATAATCTTCAACGTGTGATGCAGGAGATGCGCCATCAGTAACTGCTGTAATAAATTGTCCTAGTGACGCTTCATCACCTTGAGCGTAAATGTCAACATAATTATCAATATTTTCAACAGTACCTACTATATTATACTTTCGAGCAATTTTTTCCGTATAATATCTAAATCCAACTCCCTGTACCATCCCAAATATTTTAATGTGTTTACATTGCATATAATCACCTCTTAATTAACATTATACGAAATTTCACGCTACAAAACTAATATTTGAGTTTAAAGATGAATTGTCTATAGGCCAAAAGTATGAGACGGATAACTTGATTTTGTATATTATCTAGTTAAAATATTACACATAGGCAAATTGTGCGACTCTAATAAAATTATAGGAAATCTATAAATCGTTTTTATTTATCTCTAATTAAAACATGGGGGAATTAATTAGATGATTTTGTATGTATTGCATACATAGGTATGATCGACTTGTTCTATTTACTTAAAATATAAGACACTACCGCTATGTCTTAAAATTCATTTTGAGTTAACTATGAAAGGGTGAAACAAACATGTGGACAGTTGCAAAAATTCGAGCTGACTACGAGGGCTGGTGGTTATTTAGTGATTGGACAGATCATATTGTCGAACAGTATGATTTTGAAACTTATGAAGAAATGTTAAATCAATATCAATCGCTAATTTCAAAAAGTAAGAATCAATATGATAATTTCTTAATAGGTAAACACAATATTCATGCATTTTATAACAATTGTGAACTAGGTTTTTGTGAAGACTGCGATGAAGATTTGCAAATATTCTATAGTTTTATTGTTTTAAATAATAATGAAGTATATTATGATTTACCAAATATTAAATAAATTGTTTTTTCAGATTTATATTGCAATTTCCATTAAAATGTAGTATACTTCTAATTAAGCAATTGTTTTATTCCATATTGCAAAGGATATTGTAATTCAAGATTCGTATGAATAATTGTATTTTTTGTAATATGCGAATAACGCATATTGAATGAATTTTAGTCTTGGAGGTTTCACACTTATGAAACAAGGTACAGTAAAATGGTTTAACGCTGAAAAAGGTTTTGGTTTTATCGAAGTTGAAGGAGAAAACGATGTATTCGTACACTTCTCAGCAATTAACCAAGAAGGTTACAAATCATTAGAAGAAGGTCAATCAGTTGAATTTGAAGTAGTTGAAGGCGACCGCGGTCCTCAAGCTGCAAACGTTGCTAAACTATAATTATAAATTGAAATATTGACTATTTAAAGAACCTTGTTAAAGGTTCTTTTTTGTAAAGCGATTTACTTTTTAAGTAAGTCGCTTTACTTATGGGTATGCTTTCAATACTGTAACAGAAGCTCCAATAATAGCCATAGATGTACTATATAAAATAATCCAATTAAATATATACATATAATAAAACCCGATTAACTTTTATAGTTAATCGGGTTTTAATTTATATTCACTTATTTTGTATCATTAATAATGAGTTGTCGTAAAGATTGACGTTTAATAACTTCACGTGCTTTACCATCTTTCAAGAAAAATACAGAAGGTTTCTGCATTTGATTGTAATTTGAAGCCATAGAATAATGATAAGCGCCTGTAGATAATATTGCTAAATAATCTCCACGTTTAACAGTGCTTGGTAACTTAGCATCTTTAATAATAATATCTCCAGATTCGCACAATTTACCAGCAATTGTAACTGTTTCATCCGCTTGATCATTTCTATTAACGAGTAGCGCTTCATATTTCGCATCATAAAGCGAAGTACGAATATGATCACTCATACCACCATCAATCGAAACATATTTGTTCACGTTCGGTATGGTTTTAATCGTTCCAACCTCATACAAAGTAATACCAGCTTCACCAACTATTGAGCGTCCGGGTTCAATACCTATTTCAGGAATAGGGAAACCTGTTTCTTTAGCAATCGATATTATAGCTTCTGTAATTTCAGCAATACCATCTTCGATAGGGAAGCTGACATCACCTTCAACATATTTTATACTAAAGCCACCACCTAAATTAATAAGTTCAACTTCAATATCATTTTCTTTGAGCCATTGAATAACTAATCTCGCTGTTTCAATCATAGCTTCTGTACCTTCAATTTGAGAACCTACATGGAAATGAACACCTTTTAAGTTCAAACGTTTAGAGTTCTTAACTTTACGAACACCTTCAATTGCTAAGCCATGTTTAATTGATAATCCAAATTTGCTATCTTCTTGGCCAGTTTGTATGAATTCATGTGTATGTGCTTCAACGCCAGGGTTTAACCTAATAACAACATTCACAACGTCACTAGCATAACGATCAATAAGGTCTATTTCTTCAAGAGAATCAATAACGATATAACCCACTTTGCTTTCCAAAGCATATTGAATTTCGTGTTTCGTCTTATTATTACCATGAAAATGTATATGTTGAGGATCAAATCCAGCTTCCAGTGCTGTATACAACTCACCCTCTGAGACCACATCTAATTCTAAGCCTTCTTCTTGGACCAATTTGACCATTTGCAAACAAGTAAATGCTTTAGAAGCATACGAAATATTATAGTTCAAACCACTCTTCTTAAAAGCCTCATGAAAACGTCTCATTTGCGTACGAATCTGCGTTTCATCGTATACAATAGTAGGGGTACCAAAACTTTGTGCTACAGTTTTTAGGCTCGTACCTCCCATAGTGAGCTCGCCATTATTATTATATTCAATTACCATAATTTATCTATACTCCTTTATTAGTGAGTCGTGGTTCATCGCACTTAATTGTTCTGAATTTGCACCCACGCCTTTAAATGTAAACTCATCAACACGTATATCATCATTATATAGTATTACTTCATCTTGTGCATGTACTTGTTCATCTACTTCAACAAACATATGGCTCATCATTAATGCACGAATAGGATAACGTTTACCATGAATTAATGCCTCGAATTGCGCCCTTGATTTAAGTATACCATCACCATAGCCAACATCAACTACTGCTAATTTTGTATGATTATGTGTTGCTTCAAATGCAAAACTGTAACCACAATAATCTCCTTCATTTACTTCTCGTATTTGAATGATATTACCTTTAACTGTTAAAGCTTGCTTAATCATAGAATGATCTATAGTACTATAAGGTCTTGAGCCGTATAACGCTATGCCAATACGTGCGTGTGTATGATTAGGCAACACACCACCTTCACGATAATAACTTGCACTATTTTGTGCATGTATCATTGGAAATTGGTAACCTTCATCTAGCAATGTATTTACAATTTCTAACCATGCTGTGCGTTCAATATGATAATCAGGTACGTCAAATTCATCCGCATAACCAAAGTGCGTCCATAATCCGGCAATAATCATTTTATTAGGATTTTCATTATGTCTATGATGTAAAAGTACTTGTCTCATTTCATCAGCAGATTTCAATCCAGAACGATGTAATAAATTCTCGAATTCTAAATGTATATGAATATCATATAATGCTTCATAATGTTCATAATAAAAATCGAGCGAGGGCAAAGTCATATGAATGTGATTGTCTCTAACTACATCGAAATCATATACGGCATTCATCAAAAATATTGTTGCTGTTGGAGCAATTTCTCGAACTCTTACGGCTTCTCTTAATGAAGTTGTGCTAAACGTTTGTATACCAGCACGTAGAAATTGAGTGACTGCAAACTCTAATCCATAGTGATAAGCATTATTTTTTACCACTGCCATAATTGAGTTGTCTTGCGCGACATTCACTGCATTTTTATAAAATTCTTCTGTGTCAACAGACCAAGTGGCCGTCATTGTTCACGCACCTCACTATACGATGTTAAAATTTGTTCATAATAATCAGCAACTTTAATTAGCATATGTTCGTTAAAATTTAAATGAGACGTATGTAATCCTGTAACATAGCCTTTCGATTCATCTCGTATACCGACAAACACAAAATAACTAGGTGCAAGCTGACTATAAAAACTAAAATCTTCTCCAAATAGGTAAGGGGTAGGTTTATCAATAATTTCAAACCCAGCATCTTTCAAACCATGTTCTACATGCTTTCTTAGTTTTACATCATTATAGGTAGGAGGATATCCTTCTTCAAATTTCACTTCACAGTCCACATTGAACAATAATTTTACACTTTCTGCGATTTTCAGCATTTGCGCTTTTACAATTTCTAAATCCTTAACATCATAGGTTCTGATGGTTCCTTCTAAATAACCGTTACTAGGAACTGTATTAATCGCTTCTCCCGCTTTAAAATGTCCCATATGTACAATATTTCGTTTCAAACCACTTAAATGGTACTGTTGAATTTGTCCTACTTGACTCAATACATGCTGTAAGGCTTCTCCGCAAGAATGTCCTTGTTCTTTATCCGCCACATGACTAGAAAGACCATTCAAAAAGAATCTGTATTCTGTAGCGCTCGCAGTAATCTCTTCATCTCTTATAACAACTTGACCTTCATTTTCAAATGGCATAACGTGAATACCAAATATAGCATCAATAGGATATTTTTCAAATGCTCCAGCACGAATTAAACGATTTGCACCTCCACCTGTTTCTTCAGCAGGTTGGAAAATAAATACAGTATTTTGTGGTAATGTGCCGGCATCTGCCAAATCTTTACAACGTTGCACAAATAACATGAGCGCCGTTGTATGACCATCGTGGCCACAAGCATGCATCACATTATCTACCAAACTTTTATATTCAACTTCATTTTCTTCATTGATAGGTAGGGCATCGATATCTGCTCTATACGCAATTGTATGTTCACCATTTCCAGGAAGATAAGCAATTAAACCAGTATCAAGAGGGCGTTCATAACTCACTCCTATTTCATCTAAAAATGCAGCGATATATGTTGTTGTTTCATATTCGTGTAAACTTAATTCTGGATGTTGGTGTAAATGACGTCTATGTTTCGTTACGAATTCAAGTTCATTCATTAAAATCAAATCCTTCTAATTTTATTCATTTATCTTTGTTAGTCTATGATATGAAAGTCATATGTATATAACTATAGTTTCAAATGTATAATATTATAAATTTGGGAGGTAAAGACAACTTATGCAAGTATATGAAATGAATTTCATATATCTTCTTAAGCAGAGACATAAGTAATTGATCATCATAAATGACACTTAAATTATCAATTACTGCCTGATAAAAAGGCTTTGTCGCGTCTTTAACCTCCCATATTAATGTTTATATGTGTTAATCATTAATTGCTTTACAATGTTTTTACATGCATGGCACGAAAACATTGTAAATGATATCTAGTCGTTTAATTTTCTTAAAGCAGAAACGATTTCACGTTTTGAATCATCTACTTCACTCGTTTGTTTTATTACTTTAGCAGGTGTGCCTGCAACAACTGCACCAGCAGGTACATCTTGAGTTACAATAGCTCCTGCAGCTACAACTGCACCTTCACCAACACGAACGCCTTCAAGGATGACTGCATTAGCACCAATCAAGACATTATCTTCAATAATTACTGGAGATGCACTTGGTGGTTCAATAACACCTGCTAACACAGATCCAGCACCAACATGTACATTTTTACCAGTTGTTGCACGTCCGCCTAGTGTAGCATTCATATCTACCATAGTCCCTTCGCCTACCACAGCACCAATATTAATCGTTGCACCCATCATCACAACAGCGCCGTCTTCAATAACTGCTTCTTCACGAATAAAAGCACCTGGCTCAATACGTGCATTGGTATTTGTTAAATCTTTTAATGGAATCGCAGAATTACGACGATCCATCTCAATCTCTAATTCTTCAATACTTGTTTGATTCGCTTCATAAAATGTCTTCCACTCATCCGCTTCACAAAAGATTACTTTTGAATCTATTGAACCAAATACTTTGAAAGTTTCAGGGAAGGTTACATTTTCAAAATTCCCGTTTGCATATACCTTAAGTGGTGTTGATTTTTTTGCATCACTTATAAATTGAATAATCTCTTCTGCCGTTAAATGTTGTTCCATAATTAAATACGCTCCTTAGATTTTATAGGTTATCAAATGTATAATAATTGTTTGTCTTTTGAATTAACTTTTCTGCTGCACCAATCGCGCCGTTAGCAAAGATATCTTTTGACTGAGCACGATGTGTAATTTCAATTGTTTCATCAGTTCCTGCAAATAGTACATCGTGTTGTCCAACGATTGTACCACCTCTAACTGAATGAATACCAATTTCTTCTTGTGTTCTCTTGTCATTATTTTCATGTCTATCATATATTGGTACAGATTGTTCACGTAATGATTCAATAACATCATATAGTTTAACCAGTGTACCACTTGGAGCATCTACTTTTTTATTATGATGCGCTTCCGTAAGTTCAATATCAAAATCTTGTAATAGGGGAACAGCTGCTTCTAATATTTTAGTAAGCGCATGCACTCCATAACTCATATTTGCACTGAAAAATACTGGCATTTGTGTACTTAACGTTTTAAGTTTATTAATGATTTCTTCCTTTTCTCCTGTAGTAGCAATAACTAAAGGTAATTTGAAATCGTCATCTAATAACGGTAATAATAATTCTGGGTTTGAAAAATCTATAGCTACATCTGCTGATTGGATATCTGAGATACGTTCAAATGTAGGGTAGGGGTAAGATTTATTTACATCTCTTACAATGACGCCCACAATTTCATGTCCTTTTGCTTCAGCTAATCTTGCCACACGTTGGTTCATCGCGCCATAACCAATAAGTACTATCTTCATGCTTTGTCACCTGCTTTAAATTGTTCATATACACTTTCTAATACTTTACGATCATCGTCTTCTAACGGTACTAGTGGCAAACGCACTTCATAACCACCAAAACCTTCAACAGCTGTTAAAGCTTTAATAGGAATAGGGTTTACATCTACAGATAAAGCATCTAACACTGTTTGAATCGATTTGAATTGTGATTCAACATCTTTTCCACTTTGTTTATTATCATAAAGAGCTTGAAAAGCCTTTGGTATAACGTTTGCAACGACTGAAATGACACCATGTCCACCTTTATCGAAATAATCAATTACATTATCATCATTACCACTGTAGAGTGCAAAATTGTCTAAATCAAGACGTTGTTTCAACTCTTTTAAATAGTCGAAATCATTTGTTGCATCTTTAATAGCGATAATATATTCATTGCGACTTAAAGTCTCAACTGTTTCAGCTTCAATGGTCATATTTGTACGCGATGGCACATTATATAACACTACAGGTAATTTAACTGCATTGGCTATTGTAGTAAAGTGTTCAATCAAACCACGTTGATTGGTTTTATTATAATAAGGAGTAATCAGCATTATTGCATCTGCTCCAAGTTCTCGTGCGCGAACAGAAGCTTGAATAGATTTCTGAGTATTATTTGTACCAGTCCCTGCAATGACTGGGATGCGTCCATCAATATAATTCACAACTACTTCTAAAATATGCTCTTTTTCATCTTCTGTTAAAGTTGGGTTTTCTGCAGTTGTACCATTAACTACAATCGATTTTGCATTATTTTCAACTAAATATTTTAAATGTCTTCTTAGTGCATCATAATCTACTTCATTGTGGGTAAATGGTGTTGTTAAAGCAACACCTACACCTTCAAAAATATGACTCATATTATTTTACTCCTTTCAGACTCATAACTTGTTCAAGTATTTGTACTGCATTTAATGCTGCACCTTTCAATAAGTTGTCTGAAGTACACCATACATGGAAAGTATTATCTAAAGTTTCATCACGACGAATACGTCCTACAAATATTTCATCTTTACCAGTAGAATAAATTGCTAAAGGATATTCATTGTTTTGAGGGTCATCTATTAATACTACACGCTCATCTTTACTAAATAATTCTTGAATTGATTCTACAGTGGCATCTTTTTCTAAAGTAACACTCATGTGTACACTATGACTATCTTGTACTGGTACACGAACGCAAGTCGCTGTTACTTTTAAATCATCATCTTTTAAAATTTTGCGTGTTTCATCAATCATTTTTTGTTCTTCTTTTGTATAACCATCTTCGAGAAATACATCAATATGAGGTAATACATTATTATAAATAGGGTGTGGATATGCTTCAGGCGCCTTACCACTTGGACCATCTGCTAAGTCTTGTTTACCTTTAACACCAGAACCAGAAACAGCTTGATAAGTAGTATAAGCAACACGTTTCAAACCATATTGTTCTTGTAATAATTTAAGTGGCACTACTGATTGAATTGTAGAACAGTTTGGGTTAGCAATAATTTTGCGATCTAATATAGGTTCATTAACCTCTGGAACAATTAAATCAATGCCTTCTGTCATTCTCCATTGACTAGAATTATCAATTACTATTGCACCTGCTTGTTCAAAAATAGGGGAGAAGTGCTCACTTGTACTTCCACCGGCACTCATTAATACAAAATCAAAAGCCTCATTTGCTGCATCTTCTGTTAATTCTCTTACTGTGTATGTCTCACCTTGAAATTCAACTTCTTGACCAGCTGAACGTGCTGAAGAAAATAATACCAATTCGTCAAATTGAACTTCTTTACGATCTATAGTTTCTAACATTTTTCTTCCTACTAATCCTGTTGCACCTGCTACTGCTAATTTTGTCATATCCACTACACTCCAATTATTATTTTTATTAAATTTGATTATATTTCGAAAATTCAGATATCGAAAGCTTGATAAAGGCTACGAACTGCACGTTCACCATTGTCTGCATCGATCACACATGAAATGCTAATTTCAGAGGTGGTTGTCTGATAAAATGAAATATCATTTTCAATTAATGTAATAAATGCTTTTGATGCTACACCTGACATATCACGCATTCCTGAGCCAATTAATGAAATTTTAACGTATGCTTCATTAATTTTAAAATCTAAAGCACTAAAGTCTTCAGTTAATGATTCTAAGATAGTTGTAATTTGTACAGCATCAGTATCTTTAATAGTAAAGGATAATTGCAATCCTTCCAAGTTAATTATCTGAGAAATCATATCAACATTCACGGAACCTGCGTCCAATTTGTTGAATAATGCAGTTAGTAATTTGTTATCAGGCAGGGGATAACTGATTGTAACATGCATCATATGTGTGTCTAATGCGACACCAGTAACTGCTTTTTTTTCTAATAATTCTGTTTGTGACATAATCCATGTTCCTCTCACATTTGATAGTGTTCTTCCTAAATACAGCGAAATATTATAATTATTTGCCAATTCGACGCTTCTAGTTTCTAGTACACCTGCACCTAACGCACTCATTTCCATCATTTCTTCATATGAAACATATTCGAGTCGTTTGGCATCTTTATATAACCTCGGATCCGTAGCATAAACACCGTCTACATCCGTGTATATTTCACAAGCAGTACCATTACTAGCTGCTAATGCAACCGCTGTAGTATCTGAACCACCACGCCCCAACGTAGTAAGTTCAAAATCATCATTTATACCTTGAAATCCTGCAATAACTAAGATGTCATTATCTATAAAAGCATGATCAAATGTTTCAGGATTTATTTCTGCAATACGACTTTTCAAATGATGTCCAACTGTTTTTATTCCTGCTTGGTAACCAGTCATCGCTTTTGCATTAACACCAATATCATTAAGTACCATAGACAAATATGATACTGTCTGTTGTTCACCCGTGGTCAATAGTAATGCCAGTTCTTGATCTTTAGGTTGTGAAGTCAACGACGACACGTTAGCCATAAGTTGATCAGTTGTTTTACCCATCGCACTTACGACGACTATAAGTTGTTCACCTTGCTCAACTCTACGACTTAACATTTCAGCTATATTTTTAATTTTAGTAAAATCACTTACAGAAGAACCTCCAAATTTCAAAACACTTCTTTCCAATTCTATATCCTCCTCAATGAATAGGGGAGAATCACAGTAATATAAAAAAGAACAAGTCCGGAATGCGAACCTGTTCTATAATATATATACAAGTGATGCACTCCATTATTTTAAAATAATGACAGACTCTTAGCTCTTAACCATAAAGTCCAACTTGTTATAAGCTGCTATTATAACTGTTTCGGCATCTCACCCTTTCAAAATTAGCTGCTAGCAGGCAGGTTCTTCTAATATTTACTAATGATTGATGCGCCTCATCAAAAACTTATTTAATTTTTTTGTTTATGCTACATATTATACATACGTAGTTATATACTGTAAACTGCTTTTTGCAAAGTTTTTTAAATTTACTGAAAATATAACAAATCAACCACCTTTTTCACTATTAAAGTGCAAATTACCACTATATCCTCACACAAAAAAGGCTTTCACTATTGTTTTGTCATTAATACTCCTCGTATGTTGCAGGATCTTGTCCTTTTAGGCGACCATCTTGTTGTGTTAAAGCGTCTATTTTATCTAAATCTTCACTTTCTAAGTAAAAATCAAAAATATCTTTATTTTGAATTTGTCTTGAAATAGAAGTGGATTTTGGAATAGGTACTACGCCATTTTGCACATGCCATTTCAAAATAATTTGCGGTATTGTTTTATTGTATTTTTCAGCAATTGTTGCAATATCTTTATCATTGATTACTTCTGAAGCACGACCTAAAGGACTCCAAGCTTGTGTAATGATACCTTTCTCATTATGATATTGTATCATTGCTTTTTGGTTGAAGTAAGGATGTAATTCAATTTGATTCACTGCTGGTAGTATACCCGTTTCTTTTTCTAATCTTTCAATGTGTTCTGGTAAGAAATTACAAACACCTATAGATTTTATTAATCCCGCTTTTTGAGCAGCAATTAATGCTTTCCATGCTTCAATGTACTTCTCTTGCTTAGGATTTGGCCAATGGATTAAATATAAATCAATATATTCCACATTCAGACGATAAATAGATTCCTGAATTGCAGTTAATGCTGCGTCATAATCTTGATAACGACCTGGTAGTTTAGAGGTAACTATGATTTGATCTCTCGAAATATGGCTATTAGCTATTGCACGTCCAACAGTGCCTTCATTCTCATAGTTATAAGCAGTGTCTAATAAATAGTAACCTTGTTTCAATGCATTTATAATAGCATGAACCCCATGCGTACCATTGAGTTTATATGTACCGAACCCAATTTGAGGCATAACTTGACCATCTAACATATTTAAATTTTCCATTACATCATTCCTCCTATTACTTTGTTAATAATAATTATATAATTCTAAAATATAATATCAAAATAATTAGCCTAGGTAATCATATAGACTATATATTATAAGCTTTATTTTATAAATAGGGGTTAATATGAACGGGGAAGAATACATTCTATTAAGAGAGGACAGGGGACCTCGTTATTCTAACTAAAAAAGGTCTAATACCTTTTTTAAAAGATATTAGACCTTTATTAATATATGACTTACATATTATTTTTTACTTAAAAGACCAGATTCTTCTAAATAAGCTTCATATGAAATTTCTTTTGATACACTGCCTTCAGGATTTAAATCAATTACACGGTTAGCAATTGTATTGATAAACTCAAAGTCATACGATGTGAATATAATAGAACCTTTAAATGATTTTAAGCCATCGTTAACAGCTGTAATACTTTCTAAATCTAAATGGTTTGTCGGTTCGTCTAATAATAATACGTTAGCACTTGATAACATCATTTTACTTAACATACAACGAACTTTCTCTCCACCTGATAATACGCTCGCTTTTTTCTTAACTTCTTCACCGCTAAATAGCATACGTCCTAAGAATCCACGTAAGAAAGTTTCTGTTTGTTCATCTTCAGGTGCATATTGACGTAACCAATCTACAAGATTCGTATCCATACCTTCAAAGTAGTCTGAATTATCTTTTGGTAAATAACTACGTGACGTCGTAACACCCCATCTAACAGAACCTTCATCTGGTTCCATTTCACCAGCTAAGATTTTTAATAGTGTTGATTTTGAGAATTCGCTATCTCCAATTAACACTGCTTTATCATTAGGATCCATAGTAAATGAAATATTATCCAATACTTTTACACCATCAATTGTTTTTGATACATTCTCAACATATAATAGGTCATTACCGATTTCACGTTCAGGTGTAAATTTAACAAATGGATAACGGCGAGAAGAAGGTTGAATATCATCAAGTTCTATTTTTTCTAATTGTTTTTTACGACTTGTTGCTTGTTTAGATTTCGATGCATTTGCTGAGAAACGCGCAACGAATTCTTCTAATTCTTTAATTTTTTCTTCTTTTTTCTTGTTTTGATCTTGAGCCATTTTCATAGCTAATTCACTAGATTGGTACCAGAAATCATAGTTACCAACATAAACTTTAATTTTTCCATAATCTAAGTCAGCGATATGCGTACATACATTATTTAAAAAGTGTCTATCATGTGATACAACAATTACTGTATTTTCAAAGTTAATTAAGAAATCTTCTAACCAGCTCATTGCTGGAATATCTAATCCATTGGTAGGCTCATCTAATAGTAAAACGTCTGGTTCACCAAATAGACTTTGCGCTAATAACACCTTGATTTTTTGGTTATTTTCTAATTCGGACATACTTTTATCTTGTAAATCTGCACTTATGCCTAAACCTGATAGTAGGGAACCCGCATCTGCTTCAGCATTCCAACCATCCATTTCAGCAAATTCGCCTTCTAACTCTGCAGCTCTGATACCATCTTCATCACTGAAATCAGCTTTCATATAGATTGCATCTTTTTCTTTCATTACTTCATATAAACGCTCATGCCCTTTAATAACAACATCTATAACTTTCTCATCTTCATAAGCAAAGTGATCTTGTTTTAAAACCGCTAATCTTTCATTTTTACCCATGGAAACATGACCAGTTTGAGCATCTAACTCACCAGACAAAATCTTCAAGAATGTTGATTTTCCAGCGCCATTAGCTCCAATTAAGCCATAACAGTTGCCATCTGTAAATTTAATATTTACATCTTCAAATAGCTTACGATCGCCAAATCGTAAACTTACATCAGTAACTTGTAACATGAATTTACTCCTTTTCGTTAATCTACCGGACAAATTATAACACATATATGCATGAGTTTCGACCATTCTCGATGGAGTGATGCTTGTTTCTTCTATGCATGTTATAATAAGTAAGAATAAATACATGTGCGAAGGAGAAAAGTATGGCCCAAGAAGAAAAAGATATTGTAGGTTCTATAGAATTTCTTGAAGTTGTTGGATTAGAAGGATCCACATACAAGTTAAAAGGACCTAACGGAGAAGACGTTAAACTCAATCAATCCGAAATAAAAGATGAAGATGAATTAGAAATAGGAGAAGAATATAGTTTCTTTATTTACCCAAATAGATCAGGTGATTTATTTGCAACACAAAATATGCCTGATATAACTACTGATAAATACGCCTTTGTAAAAGTTTTGAAAACTGATCGCGACGGTGCACATGTCGATGTAGGCTTGCCAAGAGAAGTATTAATACCTTGGGAAGATTTACCAAAAGTAAAAGATGTATGGCCAATACAAGGCGACGAATTATTCGTAACGTTACGTATTGATAGAGATAAGAATATGTTTGCAAGACTAGCAACAGAAACCATCGTTGAGCAGAAGTTCTCACCGGTACATGATGAAGAAAAACAAAATAAAATCATCGAAGCACGACCATATCGATTATTAAGAATTGGTACATTTTTATTATCTAAAGATGGATATAAAATTTTCGTTCATGAATCTGAGCGTAAAGAAGAACCACGTCTCGGCGAAAATGTAAAAGTTCGTATCATTGGGCATAATGAAAAAGGTGAATTAAACGGTTCATTTTTACCACTTGCTCATGAAAGACTGGATGAAGACGGACAGCATATCTTTGACCTACTCGTAGAATATGAAGGTGAACTTCCGTTTTGGGATAAATCTAGTCCAGATGCGATTAAAGAAGTCTTTAACATGAGTAAAGGTTCATTCAAGAGAGCTATTGGACACCTTTATAAAAATAAAATTATTAATATAGAAACTGGTAAAATCGCCTTAACTAAAAAAGGTTGGGACAGATTAAACAGCTAATTCTTTCTATTATAAAAGCAATATATGTTAAATTTACTAATAAACGAAATCTCATTAATTTAATAAGGTAATTGAACATAAAAACCTGAAAAATTCTACTTACATTATAGTAGCAATTTTTCAGGTTTTTTATTTTTTACATATATTAGTTTATACAAAATAGTTCTTTTCAAGCTCTTTAACACTTTTATTTACAATAAAAATATTATTATTTCTCTCTTTGCAAGCGTTGTCAATAGTAAATTAACAAAACATTTACATTAATTACATTATCAATTAATAAAAGGAATGTAAGATAGGAACTGTAAGAAATACATATAACTTATGGGTTATTTATCTATTAGGAGGATGTTTCAATGAAAAAATGGCAATTATTTGGTACTACAGTAGTTGGTGCTTCACTTTTACTAGGCGCTTGTGGTGGCGGTAACGCTGGATCAGGTTCTGGAGACAATGCAAAAGGGGAAGTCAAAGGCGATGGTTCATCAACAGTAGGTCCAATCATTGAAAAACTAAATGAAAAATTTGCAAAAGATAATCAAGATGTAACTGTCTCAAATGGTACTTCTGGTACTGGTGGCGGTTTTGAAAAATTCCTTTCTGGAAGCACTGATTTTTCAAATGCATCTCGACCAATAAAAGATGAAGAAAAGAAAAAATTAGATGATAAAGGTATTAAATATGATGAATTTAAAGTCGCACAAGATGGTGTAACAATTACCGTTAATAAAGAAAATGACTTTGTTAAAGAATTAACAAAAGAACAATTGAAAGAAATTTACTCAGGAGAAGCAAAATCATGGAAAGATGTAAATCCAAAATGGCCTGACAAAGAAATTAAAGCATATTCTCCCGACCAATCACACGGAACATATGACTTCTTCACTGAAGAAATTATGGATAAAGGTGATATTAAAGCAGAAAAAAATGCTGATACAAACGTAATTGTGCAATCAGTACAAAAAAATGAACAAGGTATTGGTTACTTCGGTTATAACTTCTATGAACAAAACAAAGATAAATTAAAAGAAGTTAAAATCAAAGATGATAAAGGCAAACTGACAGAACCAACTAAGAAAACAATCCAAGATGGTTCATACGCATTAAGCAGACCATTATATATTTATACTAATGAGAAGAAATTAAAAGAGAATAAAGGATTCCAAGAATTCATGAAATTTATCCTAGATGATAAAGGTAAAGCCGCAGAAGATGCAGGGTTTGTTGCATTACCTAAGAAAGACTACTCTGAACAACAAGATAAGTTAAAAGATATCATCGGTAAAGAAAGTGACAATAAGGATAGCGACAAAAAAGAAGACAAATAAACATAACATTATATCTTAAAGGTTGGGATTCTGGAATAGGGAAGTCAAAATGACAGTTTATCTATCACTTTGCTTTTCTGTTCCATGTTCAATTCATCTAATTATTAGACTCAAGTATTTCATTGAAACTTGACTACAACATAGATGTCGAACATTCCCAACCTTTTTTAAATAATTGGGAGTCTATGAGAAAGAAGGTAATTATATGTCGAGTAAGAAACTCTCTGTAAGCGAAATGATTGCAAAAAATAACGCTAAGAAAAATGGGATGAGCGATAAAATTGTTCCTATTATTTTAGGAATCATTGCAATTTTTTCTATATTAACGACAGTTGGGATTATAGTCACTTTATTAACAGAAACTATCACGTTCTTCACACGTGTTTCAATTGCAGATTTTCTATTTACTACAGAATGGAATCCATTTTCATCAACACCTAAATTTGGTATTTGGGCATTGATACTAGGAACTTTAAAAATAACACTTATTGCAACAATCGTTGCAGTGCCATTGGGTCTTGCCGCAGCATTATATTTAAGTGAATACGCATCTAAACGTGCAAAAAGTATTATAAAACCAATCTTAGAAATATTATCTGGTATACCAACAATTGTATTTGGTTTCTTTGCATTAACTTTTGTAACGCCAATCTTACGTTCTATATTTCCTGACTTAGGTAGTTTTAATTCGATTAGTCCTGGTATCGTAGTTGGCATAATGATAATTCCATTAATTTCAAGTATGAGTGAAGATGCCATGTCTTCTGTTCCAAACAAAATGCGTGAAGGTGCATTAGGTTTGGGAGCAACAAAGTTTGAAGTTGCTACAAAAGTGATATTACCTGCTGCTACTTCAGGAATTATGGCTTCAATTGTATTAGCGATTTCTCGTGCAATTGGTGAAACGATGATTGTTTCACTTGCTGCTGGTAGTACGCCAACTGCATCTTTAGACTTAACAGGTTCTATACAAACGATGACTGGCTATATTGTTCAAGTTGCAACAGGGGATGCAACATTCGGATCAGACATTTACTATAGTATTTATGCAGTAGGTTTCACATTATTCTTATTTACATTAGCGATGAATTTAATCTCTCAATGGATTACGAAACGCTTTAGAGAGGAGTATTAATTATGGCTGAAGCAAATAACAAAACACTTGTTGATCAAAAAACTGTAGAAAAGAAACTCTCAGGAAGGTTAACGACGAATAAGGTAAATAAATGGGCATTTTTTGCTTGTACAATGATTGGCTTGCTCGTATTAGCAGCACTCATCATAGATACACTCATCAAAGGGGCAGGACATTTAACACCAGCATTTTTCACAAGCTTTTCTTCATCAACACCATCCATGGCCGGTATCAAAGGGGCTTTAATAGGTACAATTTGGTTGATGATTACTATTATTCCAATATCTATTATTTTAGGTGTAGGAACAGCAATCTACTTAGAAGAATATGCTAAAGACAATGCTTTAACACACTTTATCAAAGTCAGCATTTCTAATTTAGCTGGCGTCCCTTCAGTAGTATTTGGGCTACTTGGTTTGACAATCTTTGTACGCGGTATGGGAATCGAATCGTTGGCACTCAGTAATTCAGTTCTAGCTGCCGCTTTAACAATGTCATTACTTATTTTACCGGTTATTATCGTAGCCAGCCAAGAAGCGATTAGAGCAGTTCCTAATTCTGTTAGAGAAGCTTCTTATGGTTTAGGAGGTAATAAATGGCAAACAATACGCAGAGTTGTATTACCTGCTGCTATTCCAGGTATTTTAACAGGATTTATATTAGCATTATCACGTGCATTAGGTGAGACAGCACCATTAATTTTAATCGGTATACCGACTGTTTTATTACAATTACCATCAAGTGTATTTGATCAATTTCAAGCTTTACCGATGGCAATTTATAACTGGGCTAAATTACCACAAGAAGAGTTCCAAAACGTTGCTTCAGCAGGAATCATTGTATTACTGATCATTTTATTATTAATGAATGCCGTAGCAATTTTCTTAAGAAATAAATACAGCAAAAAATTCTAAATATATCTATATTAAATCAAAGCTAGTTATTGGGAATTACAAAGTTACTGCACACTTTGTAACTAGTATTTAAAAAAGGAGTTTTAATTATGACTGATAAAATAAACGTAGACGATAAATCAGAATTAGACACACATACGAATCGTGAAACATCACCCATCGCAACAATTGATACTGAGAATCTAGAACAAAATACAAATAAAGATAGCAATAAGAAAATTGTTTATTCAACAAAAAACTTAGACTTATGGTATGGTGATAACCATGCTTTAAAGAATATCAACTTAGACATTTTAGAGAATAATGTGACGGCCATCATCGGACCATCAGGTTGCGGAAAGTCCACATATATCAAAGCACTCAACCGCATGGTAGAACTTGTACCTTCTGTTAAAACTGCAGGAAAAATTTTATATCGTGATGAAAATATTTTTGATGATAAAAATTCAGTCGAAAAATTAAGAACAAATGTAGGTATGGTGTTCCAGCAACCTAATCCGTTTCCAAAATCAATTTATGATAATATTACGTATGGTCCAAAAATTCATGGTATTAAAAACAAAAAAGTTTTAGATGAAATTGTTGAGAAATCACTTCGTGGCGCAGCAATTTGGGATGAATTAAAAGATCGCTTAGACACAAATGCTTACAGTTTATCTGGCGGACAGCAGCAGCGTGTATGTATCGCGCGTACTTTAGCAATTGAGCCTGACGTTATTTTAATGGATGAACCAACATCTGCTTTAGATCCTATCTCAACTTTAAAAGTTGAAGAACTTGTTCAAGACTTAAAAGAGAAATATTCAATTATAATCGTTACACATAATATGCAACAAGCTGCACGTGTTTCTGACAAAACAGCTTTCTTCCTTAACGGGTATGTAAATGAATATGATGATACAGATAAAATTTTCTCTAATCCATCTGATAAACAAACTGAAGATTATATTTCAGGTAGATTTGGATAAATTCTAATGACAATTATTAGACAAAAATACGAAGGCCAACTAGACGGACTGATTAAAGATTTACGTCGACTTGGTCTTCAAGTATATTATCATATTGAATATGCTTTAACCTCGTTAAGTGAAGAAGATCGTAATTATGCACGTGAAACAATTGCTAAAGATAAAGAAATCAATGAAATGGAAACTCAAATCAATGAAAAAGTGATTATGCTCATTACTAAACAACAGCCTATCGCTACTGACTTACGTTTAATGATGGCTGCATTGAAAATAGCTTCAGATTTAGAACGTATTGGTGATAATGCAGCTAATTTAGCTGAGATTAGATTGCGCGCTAAAATCATTGATCAATACGTACTTACTAGACTTAATACGATGGGGAAACTTGCACTTTTAATGCTTAAAGATTTAAATGATGCCATAAATGATAACGATATAACATTAATAAAAGAAATCATTGCACGAGATCGAGATATTGATGATTTATATAAAAACATTGTCAATACTACTTACCTTATTGATAACGATCCTTTTGTGGCAGGACAAGCACATTTGGCTGCTAGACAATTGGAACGAATAGGCGATCATATCACTAACGTGGCTGAAAATATTTATTACTTTATTACAGGTAATCGTTATGAATCCTATGATAAATAAAACAACCCTAAACATAAATAAAGCATCATGACTTAGAGAACTATAAGCTCTCAATAGTCATGATGCTTTATTTTCATTTAATATTTAGTTTCAATTTCATCTGTTAGTTGTTCTAATTCATCCACAAGCTTACCAATATAACCAATTGTTGCTTTGAGTGGCTGATCCGTGCGAATATCTATGCCTGCAATAGCTGCTAGCTCAACCGGAGATTGACTACCGCCTGCTTTCAAGACATCTAACCAAGCGTCTACGGCTGGCTGACCTTCATCTTTGATGCGTTGTGACATAACAGTACCTATCGTTAGTCCGGCTGAATATGTGTATGAGTACAGTCCCATATAGTAGTGTGGTTGACGCATCCATGTTAATTCAGCACCATCTGTAAGTTTAACGCTATCTCCAAAGAATTGGCCATAGACATCACGCATAATCTGGTTAAGTACTGGCGCTGTAAGGGACTCACCATTATCTACTTTAGTATATACTTCACGCTGGTATGCTGCTTCTAATAAGTGAGTCACCATATTGTGATAATAAGTCCTAGAAACGATTGATCCTATTACCCAACGTTTAAAATGAGCATCTTTACTATTTTCAAATAAGTAATTCGCCATTAACATTTCATTCATCGTTGAAGGTGCTTCTACAAAATACATGGAAGCCTCAGATTCTAAATAATTTTGATGTGTTTGAGCTAAAGTAAAGTGTCCTGCGTGACCTAATTCATGTGCTAAGACAAATGTTTCAGCCATTTTTCCAGTCCATGAAATAAATATATAAGAGTGAGTTGCATAAGGACTAGCACAATATGCACCTGTTTCTTT
Source organism: Staphylococcus succinus (assembly GCF_029024945.1). Lineage (NCBI taxonomy): Bacteria > Bacillati > Bacillota > Bacilli > Caryophanales > Staphylococcaceae > Staphylococcus > Staphylococcus succinus. The sequence continues at coordinate 1,498,657 of NZ_CP118976.1, forward strand.
ACCTTTATTTTGAGCAAAATCAATCCATCTATCTGTATAAGCTTTTTCAACCATTTGGATATAATCTTTACCTAGTACATTCAATGCACCATAGATATATTCCTTGGATTCATTAATAGAAATTTCAGGTTCATAACCTGGATCAATTGAGACTTTTAAATCTTCGAAATTCATGACATCAAGCCCGTGCACACGTTGGATGAGTTTTGCGTATTTTTGCATAATAGGGGCTAAATCGCTCATGATTACATCAATTTGTCGATCAAACATGTCTCGTGTAACTTCTTGTTCCTGCAAGAGATAATCTATTACAGAGTCATAGCCTCTTAAATTTGCTTCAATTTTTTCTTGTTGTACTTGCATGTTATAGGTAGCAGCAGTAGTATGTTGATATTTACTTAACGCATCACTAAAATATTGAAAACTTTTTCTTCTGAATGCTACATTTGCATTATCTTCATATTCATTTTCAAAGGTAGCATAATCTAACGGAAACATTTGACCATGGTGTTCGAAAGACTCAAAATCAATATCTAACATTTTTGTAGTACCATACAACTCATATGGACTTTCAAAAATAGGGGATAAACTAGCTAAAACTTTTTCAACTTCTGGTGATAGTTGATATTTCTTTTTCTCTTTTAGCTTAGTTAAATAATGAGGATAGTTAGATTGTTCAATTAATGTCTCGAATAACTCGTCAGAAAGCGCTAATATTCCAGATTCAACAAATGATAACTCACTTGCGATTTTGCCATAAGTCGTAGACAATTTCGCACTTAAAGTTTGAGCATCGGTGTTTGCTGTATCAACACTTAAGCGTAATTCTGCATAATTGGCCATGCGATCTAATTGAATTAATATTTCGGAATACATACTTAACATTTCTTCAATTATAGTAATATCATTCAATTTATGATTGTATTGTAAATTAAATGCTTTTGCCTTTGTTAAAACTTCATCTAAATGCTTATAAAACGATTCATCTGAATCAAATAACGCGGTAATATCCCATGTTTCATTTATAGGAACGTTATTTCTTAGCGGTAATGATTTAGTCATATCTTCACTCCTGTACATTTGTAGTGTATACATCTCTGATTATACAGGAAGATCACTTATAAAATACAATCGAATGTTTAACAAGTGAAAGTGGGGAAGGCGTTAAATAATATTGACGTGTATTCGCTATTATTCTAATATTAAATCATACTACTGAAGACGGAAGCTTTTAATATATTTTTATAGTAAAATGAAAGTAACACAATTAAAATTTCGATAATATAAAATAAGGAGCACTATAAATGACAATATTTGATATGCCTAATTTTTTATGGATTACTATAGTTGCTGTAATTTTGTTGACTATGTTTTATAATCTTATTTTAACTAAATGGTTTACTCCAGCAATAATTACTTTTATTGTACTAGCTATAGCTGCGTTCTTAATACCTAACTTTGAAGATATAACTTATGAACCTTTATTAGGTTTTGCAGCATTTATGGCCGTTTTAAGCTTAATTATAAGTTTCTTAATTTGGTATTTCACACGTAATTGGAGACGCAAAAGAAGAGAGAAGAAGCTAAATAAAGAAATTCGTAAACGTGGGGGAATACCACAAGAAGAACTAGAGCATTATAAACACTAAAAAAGAACTGCTGATTTTGTATCAGCAGTTCTTTTTTAGTGTTTATTTATCAGAAATATATGCATGTTTAATTTGATCCAATTGCTTAATTGTTAAATCAATACCACCTTCACCGAAGAACCATGCATTAGCTTCAAAAGGCGTGACATCCTCATTTTTTATAGCATTAACATTTTTGATCACAGAATTATTCAAAGCCTGTGGTATGTCATTTTGTTGCTTGTTAGAATCTGTTGAGCGATTAATTACAAATAATTTATCTGGATTTACTTTTTCTAAATATTCATTTGATATTAGTATACCGCTTGAATTTGCTTTCATTTTGCTATCAGCATGTTTAATACCAAGATCTTTATTCAGGAAACCACCAAATCTTCCTGAAGAACCATACGATTTAATTCCTTTGTCATCAACATTTAAAAATAAAGCAGTGTCTTGATTGATTACTTTTTTAGTTTGTTTAACTTTATTATCTAAACGTGTTGTAAGTTTTTGTGCTTCTTTTTCTTTACCGAATATATGTCCGATATTGTTAGTGTTTTTCTTAATAGAATCTATATAATCATCATTATTAGGGCTGACAAAAACTATTTTAGCATCTGGTGCAGCTTTTTTCATTTCATCAAGCGTTTTAGTATGTGCTTGCCTAAATGATGCAAAAATCACATCCGGTTTCGCTTTAGCTAATTGATTATAGTCTGGCTGTCCAGGATTACCAAGATTATCATACTTATTATTCTTAAATTCTTTTAAGCTTTGCGGCAAGAAAGATGCACCTTGTCCTTTAGCAACTGCAACTATACGATTTTGAAGTTTAAGTGCTTTCATAACATCTAAAGCACCATAATCCATAACAACAACACGCTTAGGGTTTTTAGGCACATTTATAGATTCTTTTTTTATTTGTCCTTTATTATGATCTTTATTTTTATCTTTAAACTCATATGTATGTGTAATCTTTACAGTATCGCGTTTGGTTGTTTCGCTTGACTCAGTATTACAAGCTGCCAATACTACAGACAAACTTAATATAATTAGCAATAATCTTTTCATTTAAATCCTCCTTATAGTAAGATTTAATTATATACTAACTGATAAAAGTTATCAATTAGGTATTTTAGTTATTTTAAATACTTTATATATGAGTAGCTCTATAATTATAAAACATCCCAAGTATATATGTAATGTATAGCGATAGTCGTATATACTAACACATCAAATAGAACTTACATTATATATACCTCTGAATATATGTAGTTTATAGCAAATTAACTACGAGCAATATATGAATAATGATTTTCTAATTTATTATGAAGAAGTAGGTTGCTAAATTAATGATATCGTAGTGCACTTTTCCAATATACATATAACTTCCTATAATATATATTATGTAAACTAAAATGAAATTTTAAATATACAATGCTATAATTAACAACATTCCATAAATCTCTGCGTTTTATTATCTAATATGAACTTACGTACTTAAACAACTATAACGATACAAAAATCTTATTAAGCTAAACGCTTAGCCAACAGATACAAATACATATGGATACAATATACATACACTCATCAACCAAAATGCTTTCAGATGCTCACAAATCCAAATCTCAGCGTTCAATCAAGTCACATAGAACTTACTAACTGGGAAAGTAATAAATTGTACCTAAAAGTACTGTCCTTAGTTAAAAGTTTTTGAAATAAAGGTATTATTTATATATAAGTTACATAACATAGTTATAGACATCTATATAAGTATAATGTAAAACCACGTAATTAATAAAATATCATCGATTATCGTAAATAATAATTGAAATTGTCCAATTATACTTAAATATTAATGCTGTGATTATTAACTTTTATATTAATAACACTACGCTAACTTACGATCCTGAAAATTGCTGTCATTGCGTCTTTAAAGACACTCAACGCTGTATATTAGCACGTTAAAACATGTTTTAACGTGCTAATCACTGAGGAATATCGCTTTATTATTACTTCAACTTATTTATTTTTTATAGGTCTTTCCTTACTACTTTATTTTTGTCTTGAACTTGCAAAGTACTATATAGGGTTACATAACATAAATATAGACACCTGTATTTATGTTATTAAAAAACGCTCTGTAGCATTTATCAGAACGTTTTTTAATATAATTCTATAAAAATTTATTTAAAATCATCAAATTATAATAATATTTTTTACTATAAAAAATTCATAATATAGCACCATTGCAATAACTTAAGCCTATGCTATACTTGTATTTGTGGAACGCAACTAGAATTAACTCCTAAGAATTAAGTTCCACATTAATAAAGAAAGCACCTAATGATTACTATCATCAGCGTGCTTTCTTTATTTCTATTTTTTTACCTTTTTTCTAATGTTATTGAGTGTATTGAATAACCAATATTTTGTTTTCTTAATTGGTTTATAGAAATCGCCAATAAGCTCTTCTATTTGAACATTAAATCCACGTTTAAAACGATACACACCGTAATCTTCACTATTTTCAGTGAAGTCACCTGATAAACCGTAGAAGTTATATCGTGCATAACCATGATCAAAACAATAGTTCATCATATACCAATGCATCATATAAGGTCCCATATATTGATTATATTTCTCGGAAGAACCACCGGAGAAGTAATTTACTTCGTATGCATTTGCAAAGTAGACCCCTGCTGCTAAGTTTAATATTGAACCATCTGTTTGTCTTAATTCACTAGCTTGTAACAACTCTTTTTTATCATGCTCTATTTGTTTATCCAGTTCAGCAATTTTTTTCAATTGTTTTTCTGATTTATTTTCATTTTGCATCATTTTATCGCGACGCGCCTCTTTTTCATAAATAGCGTCTTGAGTATTATTGATATACTCATCTAAGTCTATATACGCTAAAGGTATTAAGGCTTTTTCTCCGTAATTGTCGATAAAATTATAAAAATAGTCGTCAGTTTTTGATACAAAGCCTGTACGTTCTTCTGTTTCACGATACAATTCTAAGAATATGCCAAACTCTTCCCTAGTTAGCAGTCTTACTTTAACCCCAAAATTAATTGCTTTGTTAATATTACGTTTACGTTGGCTATCAAATTGTTTTTTAATAGATGTAGGTGTTTCTTTTTCTAGATTTAATACCCCCATCCATCTTACTTGGCTTGAGGTATCATATTCAGTTGTGAAACCATGATGTGTATAACCATGTGATTTGAATAGATTAACTAATGCATCGTTTTTGTCGTGATTTGGAAACGGATTGATGTCCTTATCGTAAATTTGATAAATCCAGTACGGATCCATTTTGACATATAAACAATTATGCTGTTGTAGATAAGTATCTAATTCACGTAAATAGAAATCCACTAAACCTAGATCATTATAGTCCATGACTGGTCCACGATTTGAATAATAAACATAGCTTCCCATTGTCGGGATTTTAGAGAAAAGACTAGCAGCAATAACTTGATTATCGTCATCTTTTAAGCCTAATAAAACAACTTGAAATCCATCTTCTTCTCTTGTCGCAATATTTTCTTTTACTTGAAAGTAATGACTTTCTAATGCTGGATTCTGTACAAAATTGTCATACTCTTTGACAGTTAACTCTGTAAATTTCATTCTAGCTTAGTTCCCTTCTATTATTTATGTTTATTTCTTTTTCTCTTTTAATTTTTTTAAAGTCGTATATATTTTGTACATTGGTCTATTAATCGGCTTAATAAAATCACCAACATATTCAACGACATCAGCATTAAATCCTTTTTTGAACTTAACTACACCTGCATCTTCTGCATCCTCTGTAAAATCACCACTGATACCATAGAAATTATATCTATCAATATTATTGTCCAAAGCATAATTAATCATAGTCCACTGTATTGCATAACTACCAGCAAAATGTCTAAATTCATTAGATGTACCGCCAGCATAATATACAACTTCATAAGGATTAACAATGAAATAAGCTGCTGAAATTGGTAATTCGTCGCCATGTTCTTGTTGTAATGCTTTTGCTTCATCAATTTTTTGTTGATTTGCGATTAATTGTTGTTCTAAGTTATCTTTCTTATTGTAAGATTTTTTGTTTTCCGGTCTCTTTTCAATATCTTTAATCGCTTTATTAATATCCTTGCTGAGTACTTCTCGCTCTGCTTTTAACTCTTCTATATACTCATTGAAATCCATATAAGCTAATGGTACTAAAACACGATTTTTATAGTATCTTAATCTATGGTAATAGAAACGATCATCTCTATCATCAAAGTCTTTCGTTTCAGAAGTATCTTCCATAAATGAACGGAAAATCGGTAATTCATCTTCTTCTAAGAATCTTACTTTAACACCGTTTTTTTGTACCTTTTTCGTGTTTCGTTTACGTAAACTGTCCATACCTGCTAAAACGTCTTTAGCCTCTTTACCCGCTAAATCTAAAACTGAATGATATCTGATTTGAATCACAGGATCGAAACCTGTTAAAAATCCTTGATGCTTATATCCTAAATGCTTCATTTTGTCGAAAATCCAGTCATGTCCTGCATTTTCTAACACTTCTCCATCATGGTTACGATATTGATATGCTAAGTATGGATCCACCCTTAAATATAAAGCGTTATGCTTTTTAACATATTTGGATAATTCATTAAAGAAGTAATGTACAAGTTCTTTATTTTCAAAATCAATAACCGGTCCACGGTTTGTGTAAAAATATTTGAAGAATTTCATAACTGGAACTGCAGTTAATAAACAAGCGGCAATGACTTCGTTGTCATTATTTTTTATACCTACTAAATGTGTTTCTGTACTCTCTGCAATTTTCAATTCATAATTCCCCACCATTTGCGTGAAATGGCTATTTGGCATTTTGTCTGTAAATGTCCCGAACTCTTTTGCAGTTAAATTCGTAAATTTCATTTTATATACTCCTATTTGTCTATAGTTCTTTAACTCGAGCTTTAAACTTCAATCTTAATTATTATACAATAATCATTTATAAAACTAAATCAATAGCACATACATCACCTATGAAAAACACAGGTTGATATGAACTTTATGTATTTCTTTATTATATCATTACTTTCGTATTAACAAAGAATAAGCCACTAAAAATAATGTTAAATTTTAGTATATGTATGGTAATGCGTTATTCTTATTAACTCTATACACCTTGAATATTATTTATAATAATAGAAGAAAAACTGGAAAACAATATTGTTTTCCAGTTTTCGTATTTCAGAATTTTTTAATGCTTCATTAAAGGCTTTTATGATGGTTAGCTTAATGCTTTGCGTAATGCTTCACCAATTGCAACACTTGATTGTGGATTTTGACCCGTAATAAATTGTCCATCAGTTTCCACATGCTCTACAAAGTTATCTTTTGTAATAAATTTAGCGCCTTGATTTTCTAATTCTGATTGTGTTAAGAATGGTACTTTGTCTTCTAAGCCCATTGCACGCTCTTCTTCATCTGTAAACGCAGTTAACGTTACACCGTTTATCAAGAAGTTTCCTTCGTTATCTTTTGCACCAACAAATGCGCTTGGTCCATGACAAACAGAAGAAATAATCTTACCTTCTGATTTAAAATCTGCAAGCATTGAAGCTAATTTTTGGTTATGTGCATAATCAAAAACAGTTCCGTGTCCACCAGGTAAGTATACCGCATCATATTCTGAAGTGTTAACTTCACCTAAACTAGGTACTTGTTTAATGCTATCGGCAAATTGAGCATATTTCTCTAATTCTCCATTTTGTGTAGAATTAGGATCGACTGGCACTTCACCGCCCTCAATAGATACAATATCTACATCAATGTTTGCATTTATTAATATATTATAAGGCTCACTTGCCTCTTCTAACCATAATCCTGTTGGTGTTCCATCATCATATTGATTTCTGCTTGTTAGTATGAATAAGACTTTTTTACTCAAAATCCTTCACCTCTTTTTTAGTATAAGAGAATACACTCGACCAGTTAACATTTACAGTCTTACTAATCATTCTCTCGTCATTGTATACCCTGAATGTACTAATTTTATTCATACAAAATTGATTTAGTTTGCTTGATTAAGTGCCGTTCTAATTGAATTTAAGTATTTGACTGTATCCTTTTGTGTATCACTGGCAAAGCGTTTTACGATTTCACTGCCTATTACAACCCCATCTGAAGCTTCTATAATATCGGATACATGTTCTGGTGTACGAATACCAAAACCAGCAACCACTGGCACATTAGCAATTGCTTTAATATGTGCTATTTTATTTTTCAGTTCGGGATGAAATTTACCATTTTCTCCTGTAGTTGCATTCATAGTAACGGTATATATAAATCCTTCCGCATGCTTAGCAATTTCATTCATACGTTCATCAGAAGTTGTCATAGCTATCAACGAGATTAACTTAACTTTGCGCTCAGGATGCCTTGCCTTTAATTGTTGTATGAGTTCATGTGGCAAATCTGGAATGATTAAACCATAAACACCTGCTGCTTCACAGGCTGCTAAAAATTCTGCTTCTCCATAGAAATTAATAATATTATAATATGTCATTAAAACGTAGTCACTAGATATAGAGGATTTATGTTTCATTAGCTTATCTAATATATATTGAACATTAACGCCCTCTTCTATCGCCTTGCTACCGGCATCCATGATAACTGGTCCATCTGCGACTGGATCCGAAAATGGCACCCCAACTTCTATAATATCTGCTCCAGCATCACTTAATGTTTTCACATTTTCTATAAAGGCTTTATTGCCCATTACATAAGGAATAAATAATTTACGCATGCGTTTCACCTTCTTCTCTCATATAATTTCTAATTGTTTCCATATCCTTATCTCCACGACCGGAAACAGTGACGACTAAAATTGCTTCTTCATCCATTGTTGGTGCCAACGTTTCTACATAACTTAATGCATGTGCACTTTCTATCGCTGGTATGATCCCCTCTGCTTTTGTAAAGCGAACTAGTGCATCCATCGCTTGTTGGTCACTGGCAGTTTCGTATTTTACTCTACCAATATCATGGTAATATGAATGTTCTGGCCCTACACCAGGATAGTCTAAGCCAGCAGATATAGAATGCGCTAACTCAATTTGCCCATCATCATCTTGTATTAAATACATTTTAGTGCCGTGTAGTACGCCTTCTTTTCCCTTATTAATCGCTAACGCATGCTTATTACTATCATAGCCTTCTCCTGCAGCTTCAACACCATATAATTTCACATCGTCTTGAATGAATGGATAAAATGTACCTATTGCATTTGAACCTCCACCTATACATGCAACAATTGCGTCTGGTAACCGGCCTTCTTTCTCAACAATTTGTGTCTTGATTTCTGACCCTATCACACTTTGAAAATCTCTGACCATCGTAGGAAATGGATCTGGGCCAAGCGCAGAACCTAATAAATAATGTGTGTCTTCAACATGACTTACCCAATATTGCAACGCTTTATTAACTGCATCAGACAATGTACCTTGTCCTTCCGTCACCGGTTCAACTTTTGCACCTAACAATTCCATTCTAAAAACATTTAAGGATTGTCTTTTAATATCTTCTTCGCCCATAAAGACAACTAGTTCCATATCGAATAAAGCAGCAACAGTAGCACTAGCAACCCCATGTTGTCCTGCTCCAGTTTCCGCAACAAGTTTATTTTTACCCATACGTTTAGCCAACAATGCTTGTCCTAGAGCATTGTTTATCTTATGTGCGCCTGTGTGGTTTAAATCTTCACGTTTCAAATAAATTTTTGCACCGCCAAGTTTTTCAGTATACGATGCTGCATAGGTAAGTGGTGTTTCACGACCTACATAATCTTTTAAATAACCATCTAATTCTTTTTGAAATTCTGGATCTACTTTCGCTTTTTGATACTCTTTTTTTAACTCTTGTACAGCTGGCATTAACGTTTCAGGTACAAATTGGCCACCATATGCACCAAAAAATCCAAATTCATCCGTTTCTGTCTGTATATTTTTCATCATTATTTATTTTCTCCCTTCACATGTTCAACAATTAATTGCATTTTAGCGCTATCTTTTTCATTGTTTGTTTCTATACCACTAGCTATATCATAACCACTATGTGATAAATCTAATGCTTCGATTGTTTTGATATGTTCATAGTTAATACCACCTGCAATTAAGTAATCAATATGCTGAATGGGTTTCAACTGTTCCCAATTATATGTTCGACCTGTACCACCATACGAAGATGATGGCGTATCAAAGATAAATTGATCTACGCTATCTTTATAATAGTCAATTTCTTTCACCAATGTTTCATAATCTGTTGCAGGCAACGCCTTAATAACTTTAATTGTAGGTTTATATAACTTAATATCATGAATTAATTCTAACGTTTCATTACCATGAAATTGTATGGTAGTGAGGGTGGTGTGTTCTATTAATTGTATCAAAGTATTATACTCAGGGTTAACAACGATAACTACTTTCTCTTTATCATTAGGTATAATATCTGTAAGTTGTTTAATGGTGGAGATATCAACATATCGCTTACTTTTAGGATAATGGATAAAGCCCATAGCATCGATATTTAAGTCTTTTGCTTTTTTCACATCTTCTAGTGTACGAAATCCACAATACTTTAGTTTCATTGCTGCACCTTATTTAACTTTAAGCTTGGTAAGAATTGGCTTAAATCATCACATTTCATTAAAGATTCACCAATGAGCAGACCATCAATGCCTGATTTAACTATATTTTCGACATCTTCTTTAGTGTGAATACCACTTTCTGAAATATAATAATATCCTTGTTTTTTATCTTCTAATATTTCATTAGTATGCAAGACATCTGTAACAAAACGTTTTAAGTCTCTATTATTTACCCCTATGATTTGAGGATTAAGTTTGTATGCACGTGCAAGTTCTGCTTTATCATGTACTTCGACTAATACTTCTAAGTTTTGTTCAGTGGCATAATCATATAACTCGCTTAATTGCTCGTCACTGAGCACATTAACGATAAGTAAGATAATTGAAGCACCAGCTTTTTTTGCGACATCGATTTGTATAGAATCTACTACGAAGTCTTTACATAATACTGGTAACGATGTTTCAGTCGTTAATTTTTGCAAACGTTCATAACTACCTCCGAAATACTTTTCATCAGTTAATATTGAAACTGCGTTCGCACCATAAGCTTCGTAATCTTGAACTTGTTGTCCTAAATCTTTATCCGGTAATTGATCTAAAGAAGGGCTTTTAGATTTAATTTCAGCTATGACTGCTAACTGATCCGATTGATCCATCAGTGTTTGGAATTTAGGTTTATGCGATATATCTATATGATTTAAAGATTTTAACTTTTCTTCATAATATCCTTGTGCTAGTAATGTTTGTTTATATGCTACAATTTCATCCAATATAGTCATATGTCTTACCTCCCATTTTGTTGTATTGTTGTAAAGCTTGTCCTGTGTTTATTAATTCTTGAGCTTTGCGGACACCTGCTTGAATAGTTGAAACTTGTTCTGAAACATAAAGGGCAATCCCAGCATTTAAGACTACAACATCCCTCTTAGCGCTGCGATCTGTGCCATTCAGTATATTTTTGTTGATGATTAAGTTTTCCTGAGGTGTACCTCCAACAAGTTGATCATTAGAGGCATAACTTAAACCTATATCCTGAGCATTCAATGTATAATGACTAATTTCTCCATGGTCATTCACTTCATAAATGATATTATCACCTGATAATGTCGCCTCATCCATGCCATTAGCACCATGCAATACAATTGCTTTTTTACGCCCTAAATCCCCTAATGTTTGTGCTATTTTTTCTAATTTCGATGTTTCATAAACACCCATAACTTGGTAGTCTAGTTTAAACGGATTGATGATTGGACCAGTAATATTGAAGATGGTTGGGTTACGTAACGCTTTTCTTAATGGCTGGATATGCTTCATAATTGGATACGTTTCAGTTGCGCTTAAAAATACTAATCCATTACTATCTAATTTTTCGGCTGTATCACTCACTGACGTTGTTTTAATATTCATTTCATTTAATAGGTCTGTACTCCCTGATGAAGAAGTAACGCTTTTATTTCCATGTTTAACCACAGGTACGCCAGAGCTTGCAATAACAAAAGAAACTGTAGTAGAAATATTAAAACTATTCGATTTATCTCCTCCGGTGCCACATACACACATGCTATTTGGATAATATGGTTGTTGAGGATACATCGAACGAATCAAACTATTAGAAATAAATGTTAATTCTTCTTGGGTGATTTCTTTTTCAGAAAACACTTCTAACAACTCAATTTTCATTTGATCGTCTATATCTTTAGCAATGAGTATATCTATAAATTCATCCATTTGTTTTTGATCTAACGGTTTATGTTGTTTCAACTGTGTTTGTAGCACCATTGTCTCTGACCTCCTTCATTACTGTTAAAAAGTTGTTAATCATCTGAGTACCATATTCTGTTGCAAACGATTCAGGATGGAATTGTATACCAAAATGTAAATTTATCTTATGTTCAAAAGACTGTATACAATCTTTTGTTTGCGCCGTCACTTTTAAACTTTCTGGGAAAGTATCAGGGTTACTCATAAGTGAATGGTATCTCATTATTTCTGAATATTCTGGAATATCTTTATATAACAATGTCTCATCTACAATTTTCATTTGATCTTTTTTACCATGCTTTATATTTTCACACTGTATCACATCACCGCCGTAATAACACGTTAATGCTTGTGATCCTAAACATACACCTAATATAGGTTTATGATGATAGTGCTCAATGATGTGTTCTAGATGCGTTGTATCCATAGGATGACCTGGACCTGGCGAAATAACAAGTGCTTCTACATCTAAATTATAGATCGTTGGGTCGTCTGGATATTTAACGATGACTTCTTCTTGTCGTGCAATCATATCTACTAAGTTATATGTGAATGAATCATAATTATCGACGATTAATATCATGGTGATACCTCCAATAAACTTTTTGCCTTAAGTTTTGTTTCTTCAAGTTCCTTTTCTGGAACTGAATCGTAAACCACACCACAGCCAGCTTGTACATTAATATAAGTCTCATCAATCATCATTGTTCGTATAGCTAATGCAAAATCCAAATCGTGATTACAATTAATATATCCAATGCCTCCACTATATACACCACGTTTATGTGGTTGAACTTCATAAATACGTTGAATAGCTCTGAGTTTAGGTGCACCTGATACTGTGCCAGTTGGTAATAAACTTGCTATGACGGACATCGGTGAATAATTCTCTTTCAACTTGCCTGTAACTTCACTGACAATATGAATCACATGCTCATAGCGTTCAATTGTCATTAATTTTTCTATTGTGGATGTCCCGATTTTACATACTCTATGAATATCATTTCTACCTAAGTCAACAAGCATACTATGTTCACTCAGTTCCTTTTCATCATTTTTTAGTTTGTCTTCATTTGCCCGATCTTCTGCTTCATTCTTACCTCTCTTTATTGTTCCAGCTATTGGATTAGTCACTACAGTTTGACCTTGTACTTTTACAAAACTTTCAGGAGAGCTTCCGACTATAATCGGATGATCCATATTTAAATAGTACATATATGGACTTGGATTTTGTCTTTTTAAATTTTGATATAATTGATATGACAATTGTTGTATTTGGCTAGAAAAATAATGTTTATAACTATAAATAATAGATGGTACGACTTGGAACATATCTCCTTGTTGAATAAGTGCTTTCATTTTACTCACTGTTGCCATAAATTGTTCTGGTGCTATATTAGATTCAATAACTTTTTCATTTTGTTCACTTTCTATATATGATGGATAGATATTGATTTGTTTTAATTCTTCTATACGTGTATTGACACGTGCATTTAATTGATCCTCGCTCTGGCCAGAAAATAAATTTGTTGCAATTACGTAAAGGTGCTCTTTATAGTGATCAAAGACATACACATCTTCTACCATGTGAAACTTAACATCATGTTGTGTATGGTCTTCTAAATTAATTTCCTTTAAGATTGGAAATTCATGTCTTACTAAATCAAAGCTACATGTTCCCACAAAACCTGAGATAAATGGTAAGTCTGTTAATGCTTCGTCTGCTATTTCTGCTTTATAATCGTCGATGAGTTTTTTCATTTTGATGTATGGCTCTTCTGTGACTACTTGGGTTTCCTTCGGTGTTTGCACAACCATGTGTTCATTATCCAATGTAATTGAACCATATGTGTCAAAAATAACAATTGAATAGCGACCTTTAAGTTTAGATTGGTCTGAACTTTCCAAAACGATTTTTTGTTCTCTTAATCTTGCTAATGCTTCTGGCGTTACTTCTGCATTTAATTTTTGATATTGTACTTTCATTTACTTTCCTCCTCATAAAAAAATCAGCATCCTATAACAATAATTGTTAAGGACGCTGACGCGCGGTACCACCTAAATTAGTAGATATATCATCATATCGATATATTGACCTACTCACTCATTCATTTTCATTTGTAATCCAACAAAACCCAATTTCAGTAGATGTGCGTGTTAGTTTTCATCAACCACTAACTTTCTGTTGCTACCCATTCATCACTTACTTCATTTTGTTTTTTTGTAACAAAAAAACACCACAATAACGCATACTGTAAGGACGCGTTACCGTGGTGCCACCTTAGTTAACAGATTCTGTTCACTTTAATTGCTTTATTTATAATTTTAATCTCATTTAAAAGCCCAATTCACTATATATGTAGTGCTAATTTTCATCAACCATTAGCTTTCTTCTTGCTACATGACATATATGCTACGTTATCTTCCAAATGGCAACTTGTGTTGCGAAAGTAATTAATTAGTATGGTACAAGTATAATTCGATTTTGTCAACTTCAAAATTTGACTATTCTTATTGTTAAACAATAAATCGTACATTGAGCCTACACATCAAGACAATAATAAATATAATTTTTAATAGGAAATAGCTGATTATATCTCAATGCATCAAGTTACATTTCCCTTTATTTAATAAATGACCTGCTTATGATTAATAATTGATATGAGAAGGTGTCATTACAAGTTGTTCACTCCACTTATCATTAAAGAAATGCTATTAGATTGGTACTTTAGTATAAGAAATACGATTTGTTGTGAACATCTTTATGCGAGGTATTGGTTATAGCATAACCTGTTAAAAACCAAAAATTTTACAACCTTTTCATCAGCATACCTATTTGTGCTACACGATATTGTAAATTCTGTGTTTCGCACTATTAAGTTTATGTATAATTATATAGTTTGCCATTGTATTTTTAACAATTAATGATACGGTGTATTTAAGGGCAGGTTAACCGTTCCTGTCCTTACCTTCAAGTTTAAGCTTTCACATGGTTTTAATGACTGTTGGGGTTAACAGTCTAATCATTATGCGAAAGCAAAATTGTACTAGGTTTCAGTATCAATCTAGCATAAAAGGACATTACTCCTTATTGCTTGTCAGCGTTAACTTTCTATACTACACATTTCATAATTTCTCGAGCATCCCTTTCTACCTAGAGGGGTGCTTTCTGATGCTTTGAAATGTATTTACTAAGATTATTTAAACTAATATAGCTATAGCTATTTTTAATACAACAGTACGACACCTATCATTCTTGTACGTCAGCAGTTAACCTCATAAATTGTTTACTTCTTTAAATTTGTATAACTTAGTACAATATATTGTAAATTTAATCTTTGAATATTGTTAATGTATTTATACATATTAATTTATTTATACACTTATGATATGCTTAAATCATTAAAAGAAAGGGGTAACTATTTTATGAACAAAAAAATCTTTACACTTAGTTCTAGTCTTTTAGCAACGACAATGTTTTTGACACATAATCCTATCGAAGCATCAGTCGAGGGTGAAACTGAATTAAAAAATGATGCCATTGAGAAAGTTTCCGAAACATTTCACTATCAAGATAAAGGACTAAGACCTACAGGAGAAGTGGAAGATAAAGATTCGTATTATATTATTCCAACATATCAATCTACAGGCGTCGGTGGTATAAAAATTATAAAAGTGGATAAATCCAATGGTCAATTATTATTTGGAGATAAAGATGCTAATGATTTTAAAACATCTGGTACGTTAAAACTCGATGACTATGAGTTAGCACAAGAAAATAATGAAATTACTACACCGTCTGGTAAACAACTTACGATTGAGAAAGATTCAGAAGATAAACTACCAGAATCCGGAGAATCTATACCTTTTCAACATACTTTGTATAGTACATTTGTATTGATGTTAGGTATCAGCATAATTATGCTGAATAAATTCAGAAAAAAAGCATAGTTTATAACCTTATTAAAATAAAAAAGCCAACCTTTCATAGGTTGGTTTTTTATAATTTATTATCGATCATTGAAGTTCAAATGTTAATTCTCTGCTTCAATTTTATTTATTATTTTTATTAAATGTTACAAAGTAAGTTGCTTATCGTAAAATTTTTCGAAAACCTTTGCTAAATCTTCTTTCGCACTGTCTAAAACTTCTTCTTCTGGTAAAATCGCTGTCCCTTGAGCACGAGCTACGTATAACGCATCAAAGCCCATGATGTCTTCAAACATAGCTTTTAAGTATTGATATGAGAACTCAAGCGGAGTATAGCGATCATTGTTAGTATATATTGATCCACTAGCCTGTAGATATAGCGCTTTATAATTATCAGTCATTAATCCAACTGAACCTTCATTCGTATATTGGAACGTTTGGCGTGCAAGTAATATATTATCCATGTAATCTTTCAAACGAGATGTTACGTTAAAATTGTGCAGTGGTGAAATGATGACTATACGGTGCTTATTTTTAAACTGGGTTAATAATCCGGAAGTAATGACTTCAATTTCCTTTTCTTTTTCACTTAATGTTTCTTGGTTACGCTGTTTATTCCAAATATGCAATAATTCTGTTGTTTCTATACGGGGTAAATTGATTGCGTATAAGTTCAATATTTCAGGGTTATCATCTGGAAATTCAGCCTTATATTTTGCTAAAAACAACTCTTGTAATTTATAAGTAAAGCTACCTTTATTTTCACAATCTGGGTGAGCATTAATGATTAATGTTTGCATATACATTCTCCTTCTTACTTGATAAACTAAGTATAAAATTCAATGGTGCCTAAATACGACACCATTAAAGGAGAAATTATGAAAAAATCTGAGCGATTAAATCAAGAACTCATTTTCTTAAGTGATAAATCTTCATTTCATTTAAAAGATATTATGAACGCGTTTAATATATCCAAAAGAACTGCATTAAGAGATATACAAGAACTTGAAGCTATGGGACTAGGTATTTATGTTGAAAATGGTCGCTATGGCGGATATAAATTGATTACTCAAAATTTATTGACTCCTGTTTATTTTAGCAATGATGAAATATTAGCTATCTTTTTTGCACTTAAAGCATTAGATATATTATCCAGCACCCCTTTTGAAAAATCTTATACTCAAATTAAAGAAAAACTATTCGCTACTTTACCATTTAATAAGAAACAAGATATTTCTAAAGTTTTAAATTACATTTATTACTATAATATAGCCCCTATTAATAAATCCCCATTTTTATCTGATATATTAATTTCTATAATGAACGAATACGTGGTTTCAATAACTTATACGCAACATAAAAATATAACAACTTATATTCAAATCTATGATCTGTTTTATAGGAATGGCATCTGGTTCTGTAGTGCGTATGATATTAATAATGAACAATGGGGAACTTATCGCTGTGATTATATCACTGCTTTAAAATTCAAGAATCATGAAATTACGCCTTATTCGAGAGAAGCGTTAGAACAGTTTCAAACTAACTATGAAGATACATACCATAATATCTCTTTTAGGTGTCAGCTAACCTCTTTGGGCGTAGAATTATATCATAAGAAAAATTATCCAAATATGGAATTAGTGTATATTGATGATGTCCCTTATATTACTGGAGGCTATAACGAAGACGAACTTACTTATATGGTGCAATATTTAATTTCATTAGGTGAACATGTGAAAATCATCTATCCTGAACAACTTAAAAATAGCTATATAAATAAATTAAAAAGTATTTTAAATACGTATAATTAATGTATTATTGGGTAAACCCTTGAGGAAGGAACGCATTGATGCGCAGACGAAAGTTACAATCGTTGATGTAATTGCAGTTATAAAAAGCAGATAAATTGACTTTCCCATTATATCATATTTTGTTTTTAGTGTTTTAAAAGCGTTTATTAAATACAAAAAAGCTGTAAGGTATATACCTTACAGCTTAGGAAACGCTAGATTATAACATATGTAAAAAATTTGTACCCATGTATAATAATCGTCTCCAAAAATAGAATGTCTGAAAAACTTTGCGGAGAGGTTACCCATTCCTCTCACTTTAATTAACAATAACTTATAATAACTACACTGTAAACAATCAAATGTTGTAATACGTTTCAATTTTCGGAATATTCCTTTTATCCTTATATTTAACAATAATTAATTCTATATTTTGTTTTTAAAAATTCTCATAAAAGTTTATTTAATGACTATAAACTTTAACATTGAATGAGTATAGTTGAACACTTTATCAAAAAAATTAAAAACACTTCACTTCATTAGAAATTTTCGTCACAATCATTATTATTTAACCAAGCTGATTGTAACGAAAATAGTCAAGCTATCTACAATATTTTAAATATGAGCTTAAATACTTTTAGGGTTTATATACTAGCAAAAGAAGCACCATAATTAACCTCTAATGCCTCTTTATGTTTCTTAGCCAACGTTTTATAAGAAGAATGTGGTGATAGCGAATTCACAGATAAACCAAATCGATCAGTTACGTATTTTAAGTCTTTGACATCTATTTTATTATCCTCATCTGCAAGTAGATACATATAGTAAATGACACCGGAGTTTATAAGTGTAGATATAGATGATATCTCTCCCTCTGTTGCTTCACTTAACACTTTGATTTTACGATATATAAATTGTTTATCTATTTTACCATCTGGTCTATTCGTTGTAGTCACATTCCTAAATACGTATGAACCATCTATAATATCTCTTTCATTTTTAGTGAACTCAGAAGCCCCATTTTTTAAGAGATATGTTTTTTGTGCATGTGATTGCTCTAAATATTTCAATAGGTTTTTAGTGACAGTTAATTTTCTAGTTTTAATTTCTTTAGAATGCTTCTGTTCACTTCTTAACTCTATGACGTACCCATCTTCTACAGGTTTATTATATGCTTCTCTAACATCGTCAATTTTAAGTTCTGAGAGCTCTGTATATTCAAAACCACCTACACCTTCAAATAACGCAACGTACAAAGCAAAATCATTTGAGTTAACAATATCTTTTAAAGCAATTTCTAAATCATTTTTGGAAAGGTGCTTCATTTTATGCTTAGCTGTATATTTGTCTAGCGACCCATATGAAAAAGATTTGAATACGTTAATGTTACTAATCTTTCCACCTTTTTCAATGGCATACTCACAATAGTTTTTAGCTTGATTAAGATAAGTTACTAATGTATTCTTTTGTGATGTATTAATACTATATAAAAATATCTCTACTTCTGCATCTGTAAAGTTATATAAGTCTTTATTTAGTTGTTGTTCTAAAGTTGCACTTCTATTGAATAATGAGCGATAGTAATATCTGTTTTTTTCTGAAACAGTACTTAAAAACTCTTCTTTAAAAAAGTGGTTATAAAACGCCATTTTCAATCTCTCCTCATTTTCTTTTAACCTTATAGCATTTGTTCTAGTTCTCTTAATTTATTGTAAGCTGC
The DNA here is from genome assembly GCF_029024945.1 of Staphylococcus succinus. Classification (NCBI taxonomy): domain Bacteria; kingdom Bacillati; phylum Bacillota; class Bacilli; order Caryophanales; family Staphylococcaceae; genus Staphylococcus; species Staphylococcus succinus. The sequence goes on from NZ_CP118976.1 coordinate 1,518,139, forward strand.
TTTTTTAGCTTGTGCATCTTGTTTTTCATGTAGCACGAAATCATACGCTTTATCATATGAATATTCTAAGACATTATTTAAAAAAGCCATATATTTTTTAATATCGCTATTATAGTCATCTTTATATAATTTAACGAAAGCGTTTATATACATTTGTGATCGTAATGTTTTATTTGTTTTCTTAATTTCGTTTATCATTAACAAGATTCCACTTAAGTCATCAGCTATTTTTACTTCTTCTCTTCTATTTTGAATTGTAAAACATTCATCAATCACTTTGGTTAACTGGTTATACGTGATTAAAGAACTTCTGAGTCCTTGTCTTGATTGTCCTGTATAAATCAATTCATCAAACTCTGTATCAGAATCTTTTATAGCTTTAACGACTTTAGCAGATTTTGTTTCTTGTTGCATTTCAGTCACTCTATTTTTAGACCAAGATGTAGCTTTACTATGTTGCGCTTGCCATTTAATTGCTTCAGAAGTTGTAAAGTTACTAAATACTACATTGAATTCAAAACCTATAGTAGGATTTTCTCTAAAAGCTTTTTGTGTCGCTAACAATCTATGATAACCATCTAATACATCTATGCGTGTACCTTCAGTAACAATTAAGCTATGGTCATTAGAATCATACATCAGCTCATCTCCACTGTCTGAGGTTGTTGGCGCTGCGTTTAAATATAACGTACTTTCCTTTAATGTACCATTTAAAAGATGCTTTGTTATTTCATTTACATTTTTTTGGTTGATCGTTGGAATCTTTACAACTGAAGATAGTCTTTTTTCCAATTTGGACTCACGTTGAATATCAAAATTATAATTAATAATACCACTATTTACAAAGTCAGAAATTACTTTAACAGACATCTTAGTACTATAAACATCATTTACTGGTAACGCCGGAGAAAACTCATAGGGCAATTGAATTTCATCTTGCTTTTTGTAAGCTGTAAAATCAAATTGCTTAGCTTCTTGTTGCTCACCTTTTAGAACATATTTATTAAGCATTTCTTCCCTACCCATTACTTTAAACGCTTCCATAATATATAAAGTGATTAATCTAATATCAGTATTCGCAAAAAAGCTATCATCAAGTTCACGTGATGTAAAAGATATAGCAACACCTTCTGGGACACTGTAATTAAAATTCATATTTTTAGCTATCTTTTCTATGTATTCATCATTTTTTTGATTCTTTAACTCAGCCACAATATTTAACAGTATTTCTTTTTTTTCCATTATTACTACCTCTAATTTAGATTTCAATATTTTAATTAATTATGTTTAATTCTTTCTTTATTATATTTTCAATTCCGTTTAATAATGTGATTACGTTTAGTAAAATCACTATATTTCATTTCAATACAAAATATGTTACTTCTATACATATGTACACTTATTGAGCATAAGTTATTTCTTATTATTTATAGCTTACTACAAGAATCATTTTATGACAATACGATTATGCAACTAATTATATTTTATTTCAAACAAGGTAAAAATATCTTGATTTCTAGTTGTATGTCTCATAGTTAGCACATAGAAAATCAATGACTCATAACACATTACCGTTATACTTAAAGGGACTTTTAACGCCCCAAAACTTGTTTAACTGTTAATTTTATTTATCTGTTTTGTTTTTTACAATATATACATATCTATCAAATTTACCCGCCTTTCAATTTTAATAAAGTGGGGTTTATTATTGCTATCCCTTTTCTATTATCATAAAAGGCTTATTATAATACACCACTTTTTATCATGACCTTACTATATTTTATTTCATTTTATTCGTAATACAATAACTATATGGTTTATGTACAACATGTCATGTGTGTTGTTATATAATCGGTACGAGATAGCTTGTTGTGTGGAGTATGAGCAAAATTGGATAAGATGGATTGAATGAGAGAATGTGAGTGTTCGGGATAGTTGACACTTGATATAATTTGACCCGGTAAAACGGCTAAAAACTTCAAAAAATTTTATTGATACATCATTATATACGACACCAACAATATTAAAGATGAATCACTTAAATTGGAAAACCAATCAAATATATACTGGATTATTATCCTTATCATTTTTCCTACCTGCATATAGCATCCCTACATTTTTATATATTATTTCTATTTTTCGCCTAACGTTGTATTCACCTTAAATTACTAAACTCAATTTAATTCAAAAACATACTACTTTCATTAAATAAATTTTACTCTTAGTAAATTAGAAAAATAGCCTGTCTCATGTAAAGACAGGCTATTTTTCTAGTTTTCCTTATTTTTTCCATCTTGCCTAAAGTAATACAATAGTAGCAATCACCGTTCTTCAGATCTATAGTATATTGCTTAACCCTAATAATAAGTTTAATATAGTTAACTGTTCTGGTACTGTGTTTCGAGAGACTTCTGGATGTGATGTAATCATCTTATCTTTCACGTTTATTTTATTAATATTTTGTTCATCTATCCTGCTCGTTTCATTGTAATATAACGGTACCTCATCGCTGCAAATGACATATTTATCATAAGTATTCTGTTTATTTAAATTACCATTAATTGTTGGTACTAAATCTTCTTTTCGAATATCTTTTAAAAATCTTCTATCATTTTGCTCTAACTTTCCACCAATATTTACAATTGGGTCTACAGCTAATGTTTTTAAATCTAAAGCAGCACCATGATATATAGCACCTGTTCCCCCTTTTGATCCACCATATAAAACTATGTTTTCAGTAGTAATATCTAGTTGACTTTGAACAGATTCAATTGCTCCTTTAATATCTCTTTCATATTCTGGATAGTTCGTAGTATTGATGTAGTGTGAACCATGCGACACATTGATATCCATAATTCTCATTGTATACACATTTTTCACTAAGCTCTTTTCAATTCCATCAAAAAATTTGGGAAACATACGCTTAGGTATAAGCGAACTATCGTATTCTTTCGCATTAGGCATGCAAGTAAATATAACTAATAATTTTCGTGGCACTTCCTCATTCACTTTTCTTCCTTCCGGAGCATCAAGTGTATAGAATAAATGATTAAATTTGATGAGATCTTTTCTTTGGAATAATTCTCCTACATATTCTCTTTTATAAAATTTTGATATCGTTTTTTGATGAAAATACAATATATAATCTTGCTTTAATAAATCCTTGTATTGTTGATGAATATCTGCTGATTTTCGTGCTTTTTGTATATAGTTTTCTTGATCACCTGTATCTATTAAAATTCTCTTTTGATCTTCAAATTTAATTTTCTCCTTTAAATCAAAAACTTTATTTTCCATTAACTTTTCCTCACATTATTTATTTAAAAACTGTATCTAAAATCTTATTTGTTGCTCCAATTGAATCCTTATTCATTAATGTTTTAGTAACTGAGTTGTAATTTATCCTCTTTATTCTAGTTAGCTGATTCGCCAACTTCACTTCATCTTTCGCAGCTTCTGGAAAATTACCTATTTCTTCTAAATCAAAATAAAATCCTACTTCTTGTTGATAGTCATTTGTATCTTCTTGTAATAAGAAAATAGGCTTATTTAAATGCGCATAATCAAATATAGTTGAAGAATAATCTGTAATCATTGCTTCACTTAATATATATAACTCTTGAATATCAACAAATTCATTATAAAAACAATGTATTCTCGAGTCTAGATTATTATATCTACCACGTAGCCTTGATTCATTTGGATGCAACTTAACGATTATTTTGTATTCTTCTGGTAAATTTTGTAGTAACTTAATTAAATTTATTTTTGTTAGGCTATCTCTTTGTCCTTTTCTCCATGTCGGACAGTATAATATATATTTTGCATTCGGATCGTGCTCAAATAGATATTTATTTTGAATTCTGTTCCACTCTTCTACACTATTATTATTTAATAGATATTCATTTTTGGGTGCTCCTGATTCAATTATATTCAGTTTATTGTTTTTTTGTAATTGAAATGCTGATTGAAGCAACATAGTATTGATATCAGAAGAAGTTATGAGATAGTCCCATTTCTTCATTCTAGGTATGAACTGTTTTAATTGTGCTTCCTTCTCTTGCACATTACTCAGGTCATTCACCATTTTTTTAAGTGGAAAGCCATGCCATGTTTGAATAAATACTTGCCTACTGTCTTTAGATACTTTATCCCATGAGTTACCATTCATAAATACATACTTACAAGCACGAAACGTTTTCTTGTATTTTTCTGATCCAAATCTAACAGGTATAAAACCATGATTTCTAATTTCTATATCTACTAATGAATTAGATGAACTTACAAACACTTTTTTATCCTTAAATTGTTCCTTTATTTTTAATGCAATATATTTAGGATCACCGCTAAAGTTACTTCCGTGGAATGACTCAATAAACACCTTGTTTTCTTCAGGATCTATATCATCAAGTATTTTCATCTCAAGCTTATTTTTTCGATAATCATATAGCTTTCTCATTTTAGTAAATACTATATTACTATTTAACAATTTATTGAAAAACTCTTTGCTCTTTAATTTTTCATACATATTCTTTCTACGATTTAATTTATGCAACTTAGCTGTGTTATCTCTTTTTAACTTATAGATTGGACTATGCGATTTGTTATCATTACTAAGTACTTCATATAGTCTTTTTAGATACTCTTCAGCATAATTATCATTAACAAAGTCTTCTGTTAAATTACCCACATCTTCTTGTCTTTCATTTCTTGTATATTTATTATCAAATACTTCTAAGACTTTTTTACTGTCTGCTATTAAATTCTTTTCTAGGAATTTGATGCCATTATACTTACTGTATATTTCCTCAAGTACATTATCGTCACCTCTGTATACGAGTGACTGATTACCAGCTGCTAAAGTTTCTAATATAGAATACCCGAGTGTTTCATATGGAGAAGTTGAAACATAAACATAATTAACTGGCTCTTTACCATTAATATGCACATTACTCTCTAAGTTATAATACTTAACTAAATTCTTATATAAAGTCTCTGAAGGCCCATATCCTTTGATGTACAGTTGAATGTCTTGTCTATCTGTATTTTTCTTAATATAATTCATTAGTTTTATTACATATGAAATATCTTTTATTTCATCTTCGAATCTAGATTTAATTAATAAATTTCTTTTTGTATTAGAGGGATTTTCATTAATTTTTATATGTTGAGCATTTACATAATTATTAAAAACCGAATTAAATTCATATTTTATTTCAAACTTACCTTTAATTGACTTAGTGCTAACTCTAATACTATCGATAGTGTCTAATGATAAGTCTATATCTTCACTAATATATTCAAGAGGCCCGTGTATTTCTCCAACTATTTTAATGCCTTCATTTTTTTGCTTAACAATACGTGAACATTTAAACAGGTCTTCCCTAGTAATGATTAAAATATCGCCATTAGACATTTCATCATAATCTTCCATTGTATAAACTTTAAATTTAGCTGATTCAAATCTTTCATGTATAATTAATTTTGTAATTTCACTTGGCTCAAAATCCTGTTTATTAAAATATTTAACTTCATGGCCATTTTCCAAAAAAGCTTTAATTAAATTGATATTACTTCTAGATGTGCCGCCCTTAGCAAAAATATTAAACCCTAAAATGTTTATTCTCATTTTCACACCAAAACTCCCTATTTTTTTGTCGGTTAATATTATCTGAATAAACTGTCTTCCCTAACAATTCTATTCCTTATGACTAACATAATACTATATGCTCCAAACAAAATCTATATTATTTTTATATTTTATCATTAATTTTTTGTAAATAAAAAATTAACCATATCTAGCAAGATATAGTTAACTAGTATTTATGATAGTAATATCAAAAGGCAGACTGACTATAATTGTTTTACAAAGGTTATTCACTGCGTTTTTTATATCTTATGTCTGTATAAATCATTATTATTATAATAACTATGTAAATTACGACAAATGTAGTCATGTCAATCCTGTCAAAGGAGTATAAGAAAAAAGTAAAGAGTGATAGTAGCCATATTATAATATTGATAGCCTTATGTAGTTTCACAGGTTGTACCTCCTTCGAATATTTATGATAACACATTAATAAATATCAAAAAATTAGGAGTTACAAAAGATAAAATTCCGACATATAATTATAAGTAATATAATATTCAAAACAACAGTTAATTTAACTTATTGTAAAACATGGCATTTGAATGATGTTATATCGGTTTAGTATCATGCACCTACTTCAAAAATATTTTGATTTACGACTACTCCCCCAAAAATTAACAAACTTATTATATTTTATTACTTATTATGTCAAAAGCGTGTTTATCTGATTGTAGATCATGGAGTACATTAAATTTTGAATTTATTTCACTAAGTTATTGTGAGTCATTTTTCTTCTGCGACTTTGACTATATAAGCAAGGATTAGAATTAACGGTAAAGCTGTAGTTACATTACCATTATTAAAAACGGCAAGAAACAGTTAGCTGCTGCAATATAAATGACCCCTAAGAGAATTGAAAGTATTATTGAATTTTTCATTACATTTGTCTCCTATGATTCAATATATTACCAAAACAAATAGAGCTTCCCTTATTTCTATAAGACACAAAAACATGTCACTTAATACAAAACACCGGCTTTCATTTAGACAATATAATTTTAAAAACTTTTTATTTTAAAAAACAAAAAGTTTTTGACATTTATATATTATTATATCATATTAGTAAGAGTGTTTATTAAATTCTTATTAAAAACGAAAGCGTGGATTATTATGAAAGACGTGAAAGATCAGAAAACTTTAGCCAGATTTATTTTGTTGCTAATATGTTTGCTTACTTATTCAATTACAGATATGTATGAAAAATATAACTTAATATCACTCGTTGTATTAGCTGCTGTTGCAGGCGCAGCAATACATTATGTTGTTGAATTTGCATTTTATATATATAAAAATAAAAGATGATAAACTATTTAATAACTTGATGTTCTATATAGTATCAACACAAGAAAAAACGCGTTTAAAAAAACGTAAACACAAGGAGAAGTAATATTGAAATTCATTAAGATCTTCATCGTATTTATGATAGCTTTAATTGTTTATTCTTTATCGAGTCTATTACTAGATTCCTATGATTTAACAACAAGTATAATATCATCATTCATCCTTACAACATTATTTTTCCTTTGGACAAGAAATGAAAAAAACTAATGTTGCTTTATTGACGTTAAGCCTTTATTTTTTTATCTTCCTATTTCTAACTCATACATACTCGAACACTCTAAAAAAGAGCTGATTTAATTAAGGCTTTGATGAATTCAAAGAAGGAAGTGAACGAGATATAGTAAAAATTAAATTAAGAACATATTTAAATAATTTTGTAGGTCTATTATTTTTAACTTACTTCTTGTTATTAACAATTACTAATATCATTAATGTTAAATGGTCTATTGGTTACATAATTATTATTGCTATTGTTTATGTTATTAGAGATTTATATGGACATAAGCAAAGAAGCAAAGCGAAATACTAATCTTACATGATATAACAAGTAACTATAGCATTTACAGTTAGGAGCTTTTTTTGCAATACTTATACGCTTTTTTATTCATTCTTGTATTTATTCCGGCTTGTACATATTACCAATTATCTGTTGGAAGATTTCAAAAAAAGAGATCAGGTAAAAGTAATGCTGAATTGAAAATTGATAAAAAACATTTGATCATTGGAGCATGTTTTTATACACTATTATCAATTTTAGTAGTAATAATTTACCTAGATAATTAATATAATTCGTACTATCGTTTATATTTTTTCTCACTTTTAATTAGTTTTATTTTCAAAAAGAAAAGCATCTAGATTTGATAGTAATATTTCGGATAAAGTGTTTTTTTAATTAAATAAGAGAGGTACATTATGTTCAATATAAGAGACAATGATTACACCAAAAGATCAATAAAGATATTTATACTAGCAACAATTATTTTCATAATTACGTTTGTTCTAGCAATTATCTTTACACCCTCACTCGCAACATTAAAAAATTTAGGTTCTGGCACTTCTAGTAAACTTTCAGAAGCTCGTGGTTTGAAAAAAGTTTGGGAATACATAATAAATAATGGATTTAAAACACCTTTACAAATGCTGACCATCGCCATGATTCCAATCCCATTTTTATATTTCGCTAATCTAATTAGTACAATTATAATTACAGGTATTCTTTTTGGATTTGCAGTTCATCTTGATGTTTACAAAGGCTCTATAATGGTTCTATCTTCAATGCCACATACAATCATCGAGATACTTGCAATGTGCTTTGTTATCAGTAGTTTATATAAATTAAATCAAGCGATTATTAGAAAAATCGGCAATCTTTTCAGGAAAAATAAAAAAGAAAGGTTCTCTCTTAAATTAGCTATAATTAATTTATTTAAAATCTACGTTTTTATTGCTTTACCTTTATACATAATAGCAGCATTTATAGAAACATATTTCCCCTCTTTTATAGATAATTTGTTTCACTAATTAATAAGTTGTTTTACTTTGTAAAACTAAATAACAATACCATCTATTTTATCTAAGTTGACTCTTTGTTTTTACATATCTTCACTTGGATTTTAAGAGGTATTTTGAAGTATTCGTCTTTCTTAAAATGCAGATGTGAGCAAAATAAACACGCTTGAATGCCATACACAAAGTTATGAAGAAGAAATCATAAAGATAGCAACAACTAAATTACATAAAAATTGAGGAGGTACACATATATGATAGTTACAATTTTAATATTGATACTAATAGTTAATTTATTAGAAGCCTTATATCTAGGAATAAAGTTTCGGGAATTAAAAAAAGAAATGCAGCTGATAAAGAATATAAAAAATTGGTAGATAAGTTATCTCCATTAATGTCTGTAACATTTATTATATCAATAATTATCCTAGTTATACTTTGGATTATTGCATAAAAATTCGAACATTTTATTTATTATAGCTTCTTCATGTTCATCATTATCCTTTTAGATAGTAAACTTAAGAATATAAAGGGAGGATTACTGATGCGTTTAGTTAAATATTTCATACTCATATTCATAGTCTTTTTTATACTAGACATTATATTTTTTGGGGTTGTTACAAAAGAAATTAACATTATAAGAATATTATTATCATCATTAATATTTGCGACGATAATGACCTATTTCAATCACTTTACGAGTAAATTCACAAAAAGATAAACTCGCTTAAAAAAGTTGAGTATAGTTTGATAAAAAACAAAATATTTTTTAATTAGCCTGTTTTACATCCATATACCTTTCAGCGTTATATTACATATAAAAATACTGTTTAAAACACTTTTAAAAAGACGTTATATCTATCTAGTATCAAGACAAGAAGAAACTCATTTCAAACCAAAAGAGTCAGGAAAGTTGGTAAGTTATTCTAATATCAAATTTAAAAAAGAAGGTGATTGAAATGAAAATTTCATGGATTTTTTGGTGGACTATAGGGGCTATTGAATTTTTAAGCTTTATAAGCTTTACTATTTTTCTTTGGACAAGAAATGTAGACGCATCAGGCGCTATACAAACTACTGAATTGAAATGGATCAACATAGCTGTTTTAGGTACTGCGTATGTCATGCCATTCATAATACAAATAATATGGTTAATAATTAACCTATTTTTATCAAAAAGGCAAAATAAAATGGCTTAAGTTATTTACAATAATCTATTGCCTATTTACATAACTAAATCATCAAAAGAATAAAGAGAGACTAGATTTATTATCTAGCCTCTTTTTATTCTGCCTTTAAATATGTAATTAATTTAGGGATTAATAGACTAATTAAATAAATAATAGCTGTATTAATAACAACTGATTCAATAAGTGTTACTGGCTTAAAATAACCTAATACCTTATCATTCGAATTCAATATTGCAACTATAACTGCTTTATACTATTCAATCGATAGCATATTGAGTGTTATACACATGATTCCAAATATAATATAACCGATGACTGTAAATGATAAATAATTTGAACTTTTCCTCACCTCTATAGAATATTAAGATAAGAAGAAACTCGTTTCTAAAAACCAATAAAAGTGCCTAAAATCAAACTTTTTTATTATTCTTTTTTCTTCATTTAAAGCAACGCCAACACCTAACCTATCGCTATCCCAGCAACAGTGCCAAAGGTCCCATGACAGCAGATAAAACAACTCCAAATATTATACAATAAAGAATAATATTAGAATTCTTCTTTAATAAATTTTTCAAAATAAAAAACTCACTAATTATTATTAACTGTCTGCTGCTTTTATTCCTTTCTTTTTATCAATTTCAAGTTGACAAAAATAATAATTTGTCATTTAATATAGTTAACTGGTTAACAAAATAAAAAAGGAGATTTCACCTTGAATAAAAAAGATGAAGTTATCAAATCTCTTGAAAAATTTATAGTTGAAAGAGAGAACAGTAATAAAAAAAGAATTTATAGGAAAAGTGAGAATAAGATTGATTTGTCTTTAACACAATTCCATATAATAGAAATAATTGATAAAAAAGAAAAAGTAAATAATAAATTATTAGTACAGGATTTAAAGATTTCTGCACCTGCTATTTCAAAATCTATGCGTAAGTTATTAGATCTTAACCTAGTCGAAGAAACCTATCTTGAAGAAAACAGAAAAGAGAAATACTACAAACTAACTTCTAAAGGATCAGTATTTGCCAATGTCCACGAAGAATTACATAAGCGTGCGACCAATAAATACAATGAAATATTAAATGATTTTGAGGAAGAAGAATTAGAAGTAGTTATAAAGTTTTTAAATAAAGTAACAAAAAGTCTTAAAGAGGATTAAAGGAGAGATATCATGCTAAAAAATGACAAAGTAAAACGTACAATGCTTATTGTATTCGGATTTATGGCGTTTTTTGCTTCTTTAATACAAAATATATACACACCTATCATTCCCCAATTGCAAAGCGACTTTAATGTCTCTTTGCTATGGGTTAATACAACTGTTGGAGGGTTTATATTCATAGTTGCAATAATGCAAATTATTTTAGGAAAGTATATTGATTCGAAAAATCCAAAAAGCATGTTATTAATAGCAATTGGTATTACATTATTAGGAAGCATCGCTTGTACTATGACAAATACATTTATCATTTTCGCAATATTCCGTCTTTTACAGGCTATAGGATGTGGTATGATCCCATTAATCGTTATTACATTGCTAGCAGATTTGTCATCTGACGATAACCGATCATCTATGATGTCTAATTATCAAATAATATTATCTTGTGCACCTGCATTAGCACCAATACTTGGTGGATTAATAGGTAATGATTATGGTTATAAAGGAATTTTCTTGGTATTAACTGCTGTATCGATTATTCTACTCATTGTAACTATATTTATAAAAATACCAGAGGTAAATAAATACAATAAACCGAAGAATTCTGTAAAGTATGTGTCCTTCTTTAAATCGAAATCTTATAATATTATGATTTCTTTTGGATTTTTAATTTTCTTCACCTATTTTGCATTATTAGTATATTTACCTATTCTTTTAACAAGAATATATAATATATCTACTGCTTTAACCGGTTTTTTATTCTTACCAATTACCGTCAGCATAATATTAGGTAGCTTTACTTATAAGAAATTAGCTAAAAATGTTTCTAATACTGTTGTATTCAAATTAACTATGATTATATTCCCAATTTTATTAATACTATTTAGCATTCTAAACCAAACTAATATTTATATATTATCAATTAACATATTCTTAATTGGACTAATTGTAGGTATCATACCTGCTCTTATATCTACAAATTTATCATCAGAATTTCCTAATAAAAAAGGAGCTGCTTTAGGCGCATTTAATTTTATTAGATATACAGGGATGGCACTTGGCTCTATAGCAGTAGGATTATTTAATATATATAATGTATCCATACTGTTTGTTGCTATAGCTATACTTTTATTAATATTGGCTTCCGTATATTTTCTATCAAAGAGACAACATAAGTTAATAACTAATAAAGCCTATAATAGTTAGACAAATTACCCCTCACCAGATAAAACAAAATCTGGTGAGGGGTATTGAAATAAAATATGAATTTTATTACTATATATAATTAAGATCGAATAACAAAATATTATATATTGTAACAAGATAAAAAGAAACTCATTAAATATAATAGAATGAATGTTCTAATAAGTTAATAAGAATAACCATCCATTAATATATATGGGTGGTTTGATATGTATCAAGATTAAGAAGATACTTATTTTCAACTCGTTTCAGATTCGCTTTTTTCTTCATAAATCACAGTCGCTGAAATATATAACCAATTGCTGTTAGTTTGTATTTCTAAAACTTTGATATTATCTTTTTTTAAAATGCATTTACCCTTTTATCCAGAGTTTTTTCGGTGAATGCAGTAAACGTTTTAATTTGCATGAATAGTCTCCTTTGTTTTAAGTATATGAGTTTATATCCCAGACTCTTTGATTTATTTTAAATTAGTTTGATAAATAAACGTGATAATAATTTAAGCGAAGTTTATACTATGTATATTTCTAAATTAATTATTGTGAGTCATTTTTATTTTCTTTTATGATTTTAACTATATAAGCAATAATTAAAATTAAGAGCAATGCTGCACTTACTACTGTTATATAGTTACCATTGTTAAATAAGAAAGGAACACAAAGTATAACTACTGTACTATATATAATACCTAAAACAACAGATAATATAATTGGTATTTTCATTATAGAACCACCTTATATATTCTTATTTTTTGATATTATATATAATATTAAGAAATAATATTTCTAAAGAAACGGATTATCAAACTGCACATATCAAGAAATAATGAAATAGTCACCTCTTTCATCTCTTTTTTAATTCTTTTATTTTTCACTAACATAACACCCTCTAATTTTAATAAATATTGATCCAAACTAAATCTTATCTAATACCTGTGTTTTTCTATATTCTTTTTCAATTTCAAAACGAAAGAAAAAACAGCACATACAATAACGATCAATATCAAAATAGATAATAAAGTCATGCTAGAACCTATAATATTCACTCTAAATGAAGAGCTACCATTTGATTCAAAATGAGCATATGTATTAAAGATAAACATTAATAAAATACCAACACCAGCAAGAATACCTACAACATCAAAAATCAATTTTATATAGGGATATTTAATATTTTTAGTTAACATACAACCACTCCTTACTATACTCGATATAAGATCGTAAAATTAGAATTTTTTATTTATGTCATTTAACAAATTGTAATCATTTTTATTTTTCATCGTTTTAATAAATATTGGATAAAAAATAATAAGCAAAGCTATTAATATTTTCGGAGTCATATTAAAAACATCCCTTTCTTTTTAAAATAATATGCAGATACATCATCACAATTATTTTACTCTTTATCATTCGCATAAATTTTTGTGAAGATCAAAAGAATAGCAGCTAAAAAAATTATAAATATAGGCATAAAATCTCCTTTTAGTATGTTACCTGTTTAATGAATCATTGAATTTATATATCATCTCTATCTTTCCAACTGTTTCTTGTCTTAACAAGTAAATAAATGGCATTTATCCCCATTACAACAGTATAAATTATTGTTAAAGTTAAATTATCAAATTGATAAATAAAAATGAGACCGACTAATAAAAATACATTTAATATAGTTGATATAAGAAATCCCATGCCTTTTGTATTATTATCTTTCATAAAATTCACCTCCTATTTTGATTAAGTTTAATATAACTATTTTATTCCTTCTTAAAATACCTTATAGCAAGGTTACAGACCTAACTATTAACCAAAGAAGAGCAACACTATTATTATAGAAATGAGCAATAAATCTACTACTATATATTTGATATTGTTCTCTAAAAAACTGGGTATAATACTGATTATTATACTTATTAGAAATATAGCTGAAATGATACTGTTTAAGTAATCTAAAAAAGACCATTCAAACATTTCTTTTAAAACGGAAATTAAAAGTAAGCATAGTAGAGACGGAAAAAATATAATACTTGATAATCTTTCATAGCTTTTGTAGTTTTTGAGTGCTTTTAACACGAATTATTTCTCCTAGAATCTTATATTTATTCCTTTAAGAATATGTAGTTATTTAGATTTCCTTTTATAACACATGAAATATGTCAATAAACTACAAATTAATATGAACAAAAATATAGCCATATTATTATCAACTCCTTAACCATCATCTTCATTGAAGAATAAATAGAAATATGCAATTATGCCTATTGGCACACCAATAAAAGGTGTTATAAAAATACATCCTAAGACAATACATAATACTAAGTATATGACATCTGTAGAGTCCCATCGGTAATTCATTAACATTTCTTTTATCTCTTTAAACTTCATCATTACCCCCCTCTAGTAAAATTAGCAAATATAAATAACCACTTTTAAAATATTAACTATTTTGTAAAACAATTCATTTATATTTATATTGTATAACAAAATTCCAATGAATTCTAGAACAGAAATAAATTATAAAATTGTTTGATTAAAATAAATTAACTAAAAAGAACAGGTATGAAAACTGCATTAAGTGTTGTCTTCTATATCTTTGAATCTTTTAGTATTTTATTTTCTTTTGTTGGAATGTCTGTGCTATTCGATCCTAATAAAACTCAGAAAGGTATCGATGTCTTTCTAATAATTTCCTTTATAGGTTGGGGCGTAAGTTTTATTATATTAGATGATAGTTTATATGTAGAAAAGAAATTTTCCCCTAAAAGCTAGTCTTTAATAAAATATGATAAGCAATGTCGAATTATATAAGCAAAATATACCTATATTGATTGAAGACTTAATTTATTATTGGCACCAACCTTGAAAACCCACCTATAAATTTAGATGGGTTTCTGCATATTCATATAACTTTTCTGTAGTTTTATCAAGGTCACGTGTACCATTTCTAAGTATCGATAATACAGTTTGACTTCTACCTGTTTCTTTATGGATTTTATAACCAGATATATCACTTAGAATTAATTTTGTTATTGTCTGTTTGTATTCTGACAACATCCAGATGCGAGCTGGATGGCGTCAATCATTAGCAGATTTGAACCTTAACTTATTATAATTCTGAACTTTGGAAATCTTACTCAATAAATAACCACTTACAATTATGCAAACAAAAGAACCACCCAGTCACAAAATGGATGGCTAAACTAAAAACATTTTAGAGATGTGTGGCTTGAAGCTATTATTTGATTACCACATTACATTCAATATAAACCTAATAAAGCAGCCGAATTAGCGGCTGCCAACATAACATATTCTATTTAAGAAGAGGTAACTTCATAGTATAAAATTACCCATTTAAATTTAAATTAAACAAAAAAGAATAAGAACATGTTGGTGATTTCTCTTGTAGAATGAATACTATTTATATATTAAAAAGCAAGAATGGGACAAATGTACTTGTTCTATTTTGACAAATACACAATGATTAAAAGTGTATGATATTTCATGGCTGAAAATATTCAATTCATAATTCAAAAAAGGAAAACCTAATAGATTAAATAAAAACGCCATTCGAGGAGTCGCTGTGATTATAATGGAAGTTTGTATTAACTATATACAACTTAGTGCGTAAAAAGGTCTAAAACAATTAGCACTATATAATATTACATAAATTGTAATTCGTAAATATCTTTCTCATTATAATTATTAAAACTATCTATATGACCTTTTAATAATATTTCTTGTTCTTTCCTACTCACATTATGAGAATATTTCAATCTAATATTCATGTTAGATTCATAACCATTATTTTTTATTGTAGAATCTAATTCTTCAAAAACTTTTTTGTTAATAGGTATTAAATAACCTTCTTTACTAGGTAACATATTAGCATATTTTGTTTGGATAACTTTATCTTCCCCTAATAAAATCTCTATAGTAATCTTTCTAGCAGCACCGCCGCCCAAGTTATATAATTTCAAATAATCTTCATGTTCTGTCACATTCGAAGTTGTATTTATTAAATGTAATTCTTGATTACTATCTTTAGTTAATAAGATTTGGTTAAATGCTAAAGCTGGAATAAAACTAATTTCATTTGATATAATTGAACCGATACTGAAACAAAATAAAACAATGCCATTATGAAAGTACCTATTGATCCAATTGCTGATATTATACTGATCATTAAGTTCCTCCTTAACATTTTAAGTATTGTTCAACGTTTTATTATTAAAAACAATAAAATTGAAAACCACCCCGAAGGGTGGTGAGTATAATAAAATGATGCAAGACCGCTGATAAATAATAAAAATCCAGCTAGCGATTTCTACTATTTAAGAATAACGTTAAAATGACTGACCCTAATATTAGTATAGTACAATTTAATGTACCACAACTATATATTACCACTCGTTAAACCTTATAAACATTCATATCGACAAAATATATAAAAGTATTATAATAGAAGTGTGCATTGGGTATTAATGTATATGCAAAAAAATAACCACTCCGAAGAGTGGTTATATCTGGAGTAAGTCTGAATACACACCCTAAGGCGTACATTAGACCCACTCTATTGTCATCACCCTAGGGTGCGCTTTGTAATATTATAATAGTTCACAATAAAAGTAAAGCATAAACTTATTGCGGTCAAAAAGATTCGCCCAACTGATAAAGAAAATAGAACAAGCTCATGACCGTGCCTGCTCTGTATAGTATAATATCTGATTTAATTCTATAGTAAAAGCGTCCCTCATTAGGGACGCTTTTCATTCGAGGTAGTAACACCATTTAGGAGTTAACAATAATTGGAATATATATAAAGTGCTCTTTTTACATATTCAATTGTACAACCTTCTAAACGTTGTTTACGAAAATATCTCAAAATTTTATCAACTGATTCTTCATCCATAGGAAATCCAACGTCTTGGTTTATCCAATTTGCTATCTCTCCTAAAGGTGTATCATCACCTGAATAATCTTGTATAAATTCATAAAAACTCAAAAATCCACCTCTTTTTAATGAGCCATACGAATTGTATTATTTTTTAACATTTTACGCAATAAATAAAAAACATACTCCTAAGAGTGGCTTTAATAAAATATAGAAACAAAATACTTTTATAATAGTACTATCTTAAATTAGAGTTATGTCTTGAATAAATGAATTCTTGATATTTAATTCAGAAATACAAATATGGGATAATATACTCATTTGAAAGTAAGATGATATAATTATATATTATTTCATATAACAACGTAAATTTATGTAAATAGCCTAATACATAATAAAGTTATTATTAAAATTACAGTTACTATTATACAAACGTCTAATACGCTTTCTCCTTCCTTTTTACCCTTTTTAATTTGGTTAACATGCATTACCACGGTTGCTATAAAAAATAACGTTATCAATATCAATAGTATAATTTCAATTAAGATTATAGTCATATAGCTATCCCCTTTAGATTATATTTGATTAATATCTATATACCCATTAATACGATAGTCAATTTATTAACGTTATAAATGTTTTTGTTTACTTTATGATGTCGCGGGAAATTTTAATATGAGGTGATAATATGTTGCCAAAATGGCTTAGTCAGTTTGGAATTAATGATTTAAAAATTAATACTGTAGTAGATAATAACTCCTTTTACGTTAATGGTAAGTTACATGGGAGTATACTCATTGAAGGAGACAACTCATCAGAAGAAATATATAATATAAAATTAGAAGTCATAGAAAAAATTGAAAATCATGACCCTACAAGTGATTTTAAAGTACTCGATAATATCTTATACACTTATGAGATTAAAGATAAGTTCACTGTTCAAGCTAATGAAAAAATTAGCCGCAAATTTTCAGTAGCCCTACCATTAGAAAATATAAAAGGTAAGCCTGATCAAATAACTATAAGGACACATATATATTTAGCAAATGCAGTTGACAATTATGACGAAGATCAAATTGATGTAATATATTAGCTTATTTATATTTCATTCTAAACAAAAATTGGGTGATAGTATATGATCACCCGATTTTTTAATTTAAATATTTTCTAGAGGTAAATTCATACCTTTCCAGCCTTCTAAAGCGCCAGCTAACTCATATGCCTCATACCCATGTTTGTATAGTTCTAATAATACAACTTTCCCTAAAATGGTACCACCAGTCCAATCATACACTACATATATTTTATCTTTTGATAAATCATCTAAATAATCGTTCAAATTTTTAGCTGGTATTTCAATAGCATTTTTAATTTTATCTTTTTTAATGTGTTTTGGAGCATTTCGAACATCAATAATTGTATATTTTCCTTCACCAGTTTCAATATCTTTCATTACTTCATGATGATTTATATATAAACTTAAAAATGTTTCTAGGAATTCTACTTTATTCATAATAGTTCATCCTTTTCTAAATGATTTTTGAGCTTGTTGGATAACATATAAAATTGTTCTTTTTCTTCTTCACTAAATACTTCAAAAACTTTTGAAACTAAATCATAATTAAAAGGTAAAAATCTTTTTAACAACTTTGAACCCTCAGTAGTCAATTGGACATAATTCGTACGTTTATCATTTGGCAAAACTTTCCTTCTAATTAAATTTCTTTTTTCCATCCCTTTTATTATGCCAGTAATCGTCGATTTTTTACTTCCTAATTTTTCTGCTAAATCAGATGGTGCTAATGTCATATCTTTTTCATATGTTAATAGCATCATTATTGAAAATTTTGCTTCAGTTAAATCATATTTTTGTAAAAGTGAATCATATTTATCTTTCATTAAACAGTAAGACTTATGAATTTCTAAATAGAGTAAAACATCAATTATGTTTAAATTATCATAATCTTTTTTCAACGCTTTTAATTTAGCTAATGTAGGACTATCAAACAAATATATATCTTCCAAAAGATGACCTCCCCAAATATAGTTAGGCGCCTAACTATATTAAAGTTATCATACCTTATCTATTTTTTCAATACAACTATCTATTCAAATTCCATATGTTTCGAAATTTTAAATATAAAAAATCAGAGGGTATTTATTAGTGTAATATCCTCTGATTTATAGCGTTTAATTTCTTTTATTCTAATATTCCCATATTTAACTCTAGTTTGTATATTGGATATTTTGGGCTACTTCACCTACATCTTGATTATCCGATGGCTCAACATAAATTGTTTCTATATTCTCTTCAATAACCTTTTTAGTAACTTCTGCCATATGACTGTAATCACTAACTTGAGGACTTTCCCATTTATATGGCACATTTTTATATAAGTTAATTGTGCCATCTCCATTACTACTATAAGTTATAGAACCAATTGCGCTATGAGAAGATGCTATTGTAGTCACATCCTCTTTATAAACAGCGCTATCTTTTGCTTGAGGGTTGACTTTTGAACCTTTCGCTATCTTGTTAATATAGATTGGCATAGTCGGGTCTACATTATAATTAGACACACGTAATTGATACCATATACGTGCATATTCGATTTCTTTAGTACTAAAATAATTTAAATAATCCTCTTTCTTCCCCTCTTTAGAAATACCCTTCTCTTCAGTTTTTTTATTCTCATTAATTGAATTTTTGGCATTACTAGCATTACTCGTCTTTTCATCTTCTTGATTATTATAGTTGTTGTTTTCCTTAGTATGATTATCATTACAGCCAGAAAGTCCTATGGCTATTAAAAAGACTATTAACACAATGAATATTTTTTTCATTTCATTTCTTCCTTTCATTTTTTAAATCAAATAGAAATTCAGTAATTTTAATAAATTAGTAACTTATATGTATTTTACATCATAAAACCTATTATACTATAGTGCGCAATTCATATTTAGACTATCTATTAACTGATCGTTTTATACTTAATTATATTTATTTTCTCCTAACTACTTTTTTATTCAAATCATTGTTATATTATGCCTTATATAATGTATCTAAACATTTTTCCAAAATGAAAAATTGTGTCTAACAATTCAATAAATAAAAAGCCCTCCTAAAAATTTCCACTTTTTAAGTGTCTACTTTTAGCAGAGCTTGATAAAATTACATACTTCTTTTTTATTCATTATATTAACTCATATCTCTCACTTTTTCTTTGGTAATTGTTAAATCAGATAGTGCTTTATCACTCTTCATCAACAGCGTTCCAATACAAACTAAAATAATGATAGTAACTGACATAATTAAATAGGTATTTTGAAAACCTATTTCTACATACAATTTACCCATTACTACAGAAAAGAATGCTACTCCAAGTTGTTTTGCAACGTTGAAAGCAAGCATATAAATTGTTGCTGAAAGCCTTATATCAAATATACTCACTATATATTTCATTATCGATATGAGCATTAATGGCATTTCTATAGCTGCTAATAGTTTAAAGAAAGATAACAACCAAATCTCATCTGTAAAAGCAGTACCTACCACTCTTACAAACAATACAAGACCATATAAAAACAAACCATTTTTTGATCCGATTTTATTTATAATCCATGGCATGATGACCATTACGCCTGCTTCAATGAATATTTGTGTTGAAGTAAGTCTACTAAATAGTGATTCTCCAGTTCTACTGTCAGGGAAAAATTGCACAAAGTAATTAGGAAACTGTTGATCAAATACATCATATAAACTTGCACTACCAATAATTAATAAACAAAGTCCCCAAAAACTTTTATTTTTGAATAGCTCAAAGATGCTTTCTTTATTTACATTTGGTTTCTCATTTTGACTATCATCCTTTTTTTGATAGTCGGATTTTTTCACTTTAATACTCCAAAGTAATATACCTAGTAACAAAGCTGATATAGAACATATCCAAAAAATACTATTGGCATTATGAACAAACATTATGCCCCCAGTAAAAGCAAAAGCACCACCTGCTAATGACCCAAATAGCCTTGTATGACCGTATTCAAATCCATTAGCTCTACTTGATTTTTCACAATATGACTCTACAACCCCAACGCCACTGTATAGGCATAAGCTTATAAAAGAACCACCAATGATACTACCTAAAAATACATTTAATTCTAGCAACGGTATAAATGCATATTCGAAAAAAGGACCAATAAAAAGTAGGCACAAAATGACAAAAGCAAACAAATATTTTTTTAATCCTAATTTATCTTGAATTATGCCGTAAATTGGCTCTAATATTATCGCAACGATAGACATAGTAGCAAAAACAATACCAGCTTCAGCTGTATCTAAATTTGCCTCCTTATTTAACCATAATGGTAAAAAAGTTATTATCAATGTCCATATTGCAAAATAAAAAAAGTTCACACCTCCAAAGCGCCAAAATACACTACTTTTAATATTAATCATCGCTATCATCCTCCAATATTCGTGGCGAATTTGGAGTCCATCGTTCATCTGGCACAGGTTCGCCCAATATTGGCATACCGATATTATCCCATTCTATAACTTGTGCTCTTGCGTGACGATTCGGATCATATAGCGGATCGCCTTCAATGGTTTGATAATTTCTAGCGTGATAGACAATAATATCTTGATTTTCATCTTCTGAGACAGTAAAAGAATTATGCCCAGGTCCATATTGTGCATTAACGTTACTACTTTTAAAAATAGGTTGGCTCACTTTAGACCACGAGCTAGAATCTAATAAATCACTAGTGATATCAGCATATAATAAGCCTACACAATATTCTATCCCTGTTGCACTTGCTGAATAGGTTAAATAAATATAATTTTCTTTTATTAGAACGGCTGGTCCTTCATTCACTAAAAAGCCTTGTTTTTCCCAATCATATTCAGGATAAGTTAGCATAGTTATTTCGCCTTCTAAAGTCCAAGGATTTTTCATCTTTGAAATATAAATATTTGAATGACCTGGAATTTCAAAGTCTTGCTGTGCCCAAACATAATATAAAGTGTCATTTAAACAAAATATTGTAGCATCTAAGGCAAATGAATCCCAACCTGTCTCTATTTGTCCTTTATCTACCCAATTATCAGACAAAGGATCATCAGAGTTATTTTCTAATACATACATCCTATGATTAAATGTATCATCTTCAATTTTTTCATTAGGCGCTGCTGCATAATATATATACCATTTACCCTTAATTTTATGGATTTCAGGTGCCCAAATTAAATGGCTTTGTCCCCCTTTGTCATGTTTTTCCCATATTACATGTTCTTTGGCATCGTATAGACCGTTTATCGTATCAGATATTCTCAATATAATTCTATCGTATTTAGGATGTGAACCTGTAAAAATATAATTTCCCTTATCTTTGTAAATAAAAGGATCCGCCCTTTGTAATACGATAGGATTGCTAATATTAACCATAAAACTCCCCCTCGATATTTTTGAAAACGTTTTCAAAAATAACTATAAAATATTTGTCCGTACATGTCAAATTAATTACAAATACGTCCGTATAAATTATAAAAACGCAATATTCAATGTATCATTGGAACCGTTTTAAAAAGCTAAATTCTCTTCACCTATGTAACACAAGTCATATTTTGTTTTACTGTAAGTTTTATCGGGTGGTTATCCAAATCATGCTTGTAACAAGTGCTTATGTTGAATATTCTATATAAAAATCTTATTAATAGGCATAAAAATACACTTCTTTAACGTAAGGCACTTTTTACATTCAAAGTGTTTACTTTTAAAGAAGTGTAGTGTTTCATATTTATTGTATTTCTCTTGAGTAGGATTAGTTGGGAGATTATATATAACTGTATTCAACGAATGGATGATTGCTATAACACTTATAAAACAAATTAATATTTTTTTCATAATTCTATCTCCTTGAAGAAAAAGGAATACAAATCATACATTGTATTCCTTTTCTAACCTGTTTAGTAGCAAGCTGAATAACCAGCTGATGCACCTTGTTTTCTACCTGTACCTTTACCTACATGTTTCTTAGCTGTAGCACGTGATTTTTTAATGCCAGCTTTAGCAGCATCATAAAGTGCCCCTCCACCAAGAGCGGATACAGCCCACCTTGCTGCAGCAGCTAAATTTCTTGGCTCAGTATTATTTGAAACATCATATGTTTCTTTACTTTCTAAGTTATTAGTTTGGAAAGCTTTTAAATCATTAGAACTACTTGCATTAACTTGTAAAAGTATACCTATTTCCACAACACAAAAAATATAAATTATTATTCTTTTTTTATAAAAATGAAACCCCCTTTATTTTTACGCAAAATTACAACGGAGATGATACATTTTGAAGAAATTAATTTATAACGCTGTTTTATTAATTTTATTTATAAGAAGTATATTTGTTATAGTTGAATGGGCAAATGGAAATAGTGACGTTCCCTCTATAGTCATATTTATTTATTTTTTTATTTTATGTGTTGTATTAGTAATATTTATTCATTATGTAATCAAAAAATTCATTAATAAATGAAATTAAGTAAACATTCATTATTCCTGAATTGAATACTGCACAAATAAAATTAACTAAAAAAGAAGCAATATTGTGAGATATATCAACAAGGCCACAAGTGTCACAAATGATTTTCCACCCCTTCCTGATAAAGGGGCTAATACTATAAACCAATGGGATATTGATAAGCTAAAATACAAGAAAACAAACCCTTTACCTTTCTATAAGAATGAAGCCCAAATTGCCATAATGGTAAAGGAATTTTAGATATCTCAAATTAAAAGAGCCTCAATTAGAGGCTCTTAATCAATAATTATACTAATTCTTTCAAATTCTAATTAATATTTTGGATTTCCCAGTACTGTTCAACCAATGGTATCTTAGTGAGGACTTCATCTTTAAAAGTAGGCTTATATATAAATAAGGAATATATAGAGAATTATGATAACTTACCATTATTAATTAGCTCTGATAAAAAATGTCCTTTGAGAAGGTTGTCATTAGATATATTACCTGACAAAAATTTCATTGAATTAGATTCATTAGAAGCCATTATCAATATAGTTCAAAATGGTGAAGGTATAGCAATTTTACCTCCTGATCTTACTTCTGATAGCTCCACTAATAATATAAAAGTCGATTTTAAATCTATACCTTATTACGAATATGCATTTAATAAGCGTACATAAAACATAAAGCTACAACGTTATACAAATCGTTGTAGCTTTATGTTAATTTCTTTATTTATTTTTGTATTCTATCTTTTTGTACACCTTCCATTATTCTGATAAAAATGAAAGCATAAATCACTTTTTAATTATAACGAGTAGTAATGAAGATTTTAACATTAACTCAAAAGCTAATTTTTGTTTATTATCTACTTAGAAATATTATTTTTATTCAATAAGTAGTCCTTATGCTTCACCTTCTTTTCAAATGAAGGGCTACGCATTTCTCCATACATTTATTGTATATTGAATTTATTTACGTACATACCCTTGCTTATTAAGAAATGCTAGCATATTAGGCTGTATACTTCTTGCTAAATGATCATCTATGTGGTCGCTCCAGCCTTTAATTTTTCTTGCTGTAAAAGGTGCTTTGATTGGTCTATTTTCATAATACTGCTTCATCTCTTCATCATAACTTTCTATATGTGCCACATCGAAAGGCTCATACTGATTATGATGCATGACTATTGATTGAGGTAATCTTGGTTTTAGTGGCGCTTTCTCTTCATCTGGATACCCCATACTTAAGCCTACTAAAGGTATAACAT
Organism: Staphylococcus succinus; assembly: GCF_029024945.1. NCBI lineage: Bacteria > Bacillati > Bacillota > Bacilli > Caryophanales > Staphylococcaceae > Staphylococcus > Staphylococcus succinus. Next base: position 1,542,866 of record NZ_CP118976.1, read on the forward strand.
ACTCAGGTAATTGTAATAAGTCGCTGATTTTTTCAATGTTTAATCTGACTCCTCCAATATAAACGCCACCTAATCCCAATGATTCTGCAGCAACCATAGCATTTTGTGCCATTAATCCAACATCTACTGCTCCAATTTGTAGAAATTCTGCATAAGCGATATCAACATCAGGCGCAATTTGATGATTACGATTAAAATCTGAACAAAATATCCAAAACTCTGATGCTTCTTGTATATAACTTTGATGACCACTCAATTCCATAATTGCTTTTCTTGTTTGTTTATCCGTAATTCGTATAATAGAAACTGCTTGTAGTAAACTAAACGATGATGCTTGATTAGCAGCTTTAAATATATGATTAACCTGCTCCTCTGGTATTGCTTTATTTTTAAATTTTCTTACTGAACTATGGTTTTGTAATAATTTGATTGTATCGTTCATTTGTCTTCCCCTTTCAATATACTGTTTTATGATATATAATATGATAAATTATTAAGTATTAAATTAGAAGAAGGCAATATAAAAATACGTAGTATTAAATTTTGTACCTTTGTACAATGGAGGGATTTATATGGTCAAAATTTGTAATTATGGTTTTGATAAAGAAGTGATAGAAGATAATAGAGATATTTATGGCATTGCATATACCCAAAATATACTTTCGGGACGTTATAAGAATTTAATCATCTGGTATTTGAAAGAAAAAGACCGTCGTTATAGTCACATTAAAAAATTTCTTGAAGATATCTCACAAGGGTCATTAACGAAACAATTACGGGAATTAGAAAACGACAAGATTATAAGCCGTACTGTGTATCCTGAAGTGCCACCTAAAGTGGTTTATGGATTAACTGAAAAAGGTAAAGATTTGTTGCCTATTATAGATATGATGGAAAATTATGGGAAACGTCACGGAGAACAGCCTCATAGTGTATAACAGTTAAAAATCTAGCTCCTCCTCATTTTATCTGAAAACTGCTTGCTTCAAATAATAAGTGAAAGCGCAATCTTAATGCTAATAAGATTGCGCTTTTTATGATATCGATGAATTGGAAAAAGGTAAAAAATCTCCTCTATGTCCTCATTCACTATATATTTATCGGAGCTAAGCAATATGCATGAAGTAATGATTGTGTCGCCTTTAAAGAATCGATATGTGTGCGCTCTAACGCATGTGAGGATTCAATACCTGCACCAAATAAACCATGCCTAATATCAGCACCTGCTTTTAGTGCAGCAGAAGCATCGGAACTATAGTATGGATAAATATCAACTTTGTATGGAATTTCATTTGTTTTACATAAGTTTACAAGTTGTTCGCGCAGTCCTTTATGGTAAGGACCTGAGCCATCTTTAGCACAGATAGAAACCGTATATTCATCAGATGCTTGTCCATCGCCCAACGCACCCATATCAAATGCAATAAACTCAACGATTTTAGGCGAAATAGATGCATTTGCACCATAACCAATTTCTTCATTGTTAGATATATAAAATTGAGTCGTGTGAGGTAGTGTTATATCTTCTCTTCTCACAGTTCTTAAAAATTCAATAATCATCGCAACACTCGCTTTGTCATCTAAATGACGGGACTTAATAAAGCCTGAAGATGTCACTTGTGTTCTAGGATCAAAACTAATAAAGTCTCCTACTTCAATACCTAAACTTTCAGTTTCCTCTTTAGTATTTACTTTTTCATCTAATCTAATTTCCATATGTTCAATATCTCTAGGTTCATTATCATTTCCACGATAAACATGTACACTCGTTTCATGTAAACATATCGTTCCAGTATATATTTGACCTGATGATGTTTCAATGTCGCAATATTCGCCTTCTATCGCGTTATAGCTAAAACCTCCGATTAAATCTAACGCTAAACGGCCATCTTCTTTGATTTCTTTCACCATTGCACCTAATGTATCTACGTGTGCGGTAATACACTTATAAGATTCATCATTCTGCCCTTTAACAGTAATAATCAATGCACCCTTATGCGTTGTTTCAGTAGTAAATCCTAATTGTTCTACTTCATTTTTCACATAGGCAATCGCTTTATCTGCATTTCCCGATGGACTATTAATGCTAGTTAATTGTTGAATCGTGTTAAAAATAGATTCTGTCATGCTATCCCCTCCTACTATTTATATTTTTATTTTAACTTTTCTTTTTTAAAATTGATACATATTGCGTATTAGCATGAGCTACTATACAATGTTACTATTCTGAAAATTTGATAGAGGTGGTTTGCTTTATGAAAAACATTCTTTTCGTTGGCTTAGGTTTAATCGGCGGAAGTTTAGCGAGTAACTTAAGATATTACCATGATGATATTACAATAACTGCTTATGATGCAGATATTTCCCAATTAGATAAAGCTTTATCTATTGGTATTATAGATGATCAATCATCAGACTATAAGACAAGCGTTGAAAGTGCGGATATTATCATTTATGCGACACCCGTACAACAAACAATTAAATATTTACAAGAATTACCTAACTATCATACTAAGAAACATGTGATTATTACTGATACTGGCAGTACCAAATCTACCATTCAACAATATGAACCTTTACTTTTAGACCATGATATACATTTAATAGGTGGTCATCCTATGGTAGGTAGTCACAAGTCTGGAGTATTAAATGCTAAGAAGCACTTGTTTGAAAATGCTTTTTATATTTTAGTACATAATGAATCACGTAATGACGCTGCCTTTGAGGAAATACAAAGTCTATTAAAGACAACTGATGCTAAATTTATTTCAACAACCGCTGATGAACATGACTTTGTTACTGGCATTGTGAGTCACGTTCCACATATTATAGCTTCGAGCCTCGTTCATTTAAACGCTCAACATGTTCAGGACTCTGAACTTGTTAAAACATTAGCAGCTGGTGGTTTCAGAGATATCACAAGAATAGCTAGCAGTAATCCAATTATGTGGCGTGATATCACTATTGAAAATAAAAATGTTATCCTCTCCATTTTAAATGAATGGAAAAATCAAATGGAAGATGTGATTTCACTCATTGAGCGTAATAGTCCTGACTACTTACATGATTTCTTTAATGATGCTAAAATTTATCGTGATGAACTCCCCCTTAAATCACAAGGCGCATTATCTGTGGAGTATGATCTATATGTCGATATTCCGGATAAACCAGGTATGATTAGCAAAGTTACAAATATCCTGAGTTTACATAATATTTCTATAAGCAACCTAAGAATATTAGAAGTACGTGAAGATATTTATGGCGCGTTACGTATTAGTTTTAAAAACCCTGAAGATCGTAAAGATGGCGCTGAAGCTTTAAGTGATTTTGACACTTATATTGCTTAATCTCCTTTATGCATATGCACATTAACCTATGACTTTTCCTTACTATAAATGCCATAGGTTAAAATTAAATAAAGACAAGTACATTTCTATTATGCTGAATGTACTTGTCTTTATTTAATTACTTATATCCGCATGTTTATACCTTTTATAATCTATATACTTCATTTTTATATCCGCTTCACAATGGTGTGCGCTTACACCATGTTTATTGGAGTAAACAGATATGAACTAAATGTAAGTAACCACGCTTGCTACATCTTATGACCAGCCATTAAACCTAAGCGCCCATTCTTTGTTCCAGCATCTGTATAAGATACAGCTTTAGAAACAATACCTTTACCAAATTTACGATGTAATGCATCAATTGTTTTAGCCAATCGCTCTTTTCTCTTCTTTTCATACTCATCTATAAATAAGTTTAACTGTGTATCATTCTCATCTACAAATTGTGTTAAAGATACGCTTACTGTTCTAAATAATGCTGTAGTATCACAAAGCCGGTCTAAAAAATAATCAATAACTTTAAAGATATCATCTTCTAAGTTCGTTGGGTTTTCTAATGTATACTGTTTATTCACATGGCCTTTCTCATTATAACCAATTGAAAAATGAATCGTCTTCGCTAATTGGTTTCTTGCTCTAACTCTACTCGCTACATCTTCAATTAATTCACGCATGACGACCTTCATCTCTTTATATCGATAATCACGCATCAGTATTTGACTCTTGCAAATAGATGGGTTCATCACCTTACATTTCTCTCTTACACGACTTTCATCTATACCATTCGCATGCAAATGTAAATCTACGCCGATAATGCCCAAATCCTTTTTCAAATACTCATGTGGGTAGACTGCTAAATCGCCTATCGTAAAAATGCCTCGTTTATTTAATTTAGCTTCTGTACGTTGACTAATTCCCCAAAATTTACTTAGGGGCTGAATTGGCCACAGCTTGGTTGGAATATCTTGATAGCGCCACTCTGCAATTAAACTTGAAGTGTGTTTTGCCTCTATATCCATCGCTACCTTACTTAGTAACATATTTGAGCCTATACCAATAGAACAATCGATACCTGTCTCCGTTTTGATTTCAAGTTGTAATTTTTTACAGAAAGCATGGAGTGTCTTACTAAATCTATGATAACTATCTGTCACATCCATAAAGAACTCATCGATACTATATTGATGTAAATCTTCTGGTGGTACATAACGTAATGCAATCTTAGAGATTGCTACTGAAATTTCTAAATATCTTCTCATACTTGGATTAATGATATATATGTCAGTTCTATGTGGTATTTCAAATAGTCTCGACCCCGTCTTAATACCTAAAGCTTTTAAAGGCGCTGTCGCTGCTAAAACGACTGAACCTTGTCTCTTTGTATCTGCAACTACTGCTAACTTTACTTTTGTTGGATCTAATCCCTTTTGTATACACGAAACGCTTGCAAAAAAGCTTTTTTGATCGATACATAATACATCTCTATCTTCCACTAGTTTATAATCATACATATCAAATGACCTCCTTGTGCTAATTTCATTATATACGAACATCTGTTCGTTTTCAATAAAATAGAACAAACGTTCGTAACCCGTAATTTTTTATAGTTTTTTAAATTTTCATGCTATAATATTAAAAAATAGTTTTAGGAGGATAAGATATGCCTATCGTAAATGTAAAATTATTAGAAGGTCGTTCTGACGATCAACTTAAAGCGTTAGTGTCAGAGGTTACACAAGCTGTAGAAAAAACCACAGGTGCTAACAAAGAAGCTGTCCAAGTGATTATAGAAGAAATGAAACCTACGCATTTTGGTGTAGCTGGTGTGAGAAAGTCAGATCAATAATATGCTGTATGTGTCACCGTCACTTTGGTAGACACAACAAAAAGGAGTAACTCATCAATTAATGAGTTACTCCTTTTTATAGCTACTGCTATCTTATTCATTTAAAAACTTTTTAACTTCTTCTTTATTTTTAGCTTTATCGATTTCTAATGAACTACCATCGGCTGGCGTTTGAATATCTTGATACGTGCCTTTAATAGGTAATGTTATAGAATCAATATTTTTATCGCCTCGAATACCGAAGTTTAAACCTGTCTGCATCAGCGCAGAATCTGGCATATTAGTATTTAAGTAACCTCTTAAAATACCAGCAACTCGTGGTAATTTAGGCAGTGTATCTAAACTCACAAGTTCTTTCTTAAGTGATTGCATCACTTGTTGTTGTCTCCGTACACGACCAAAGTCACCTTCAGGATCATGTCTGAATCTAGCATATCCTAATAGTTCTTTACCATTTAAACGATGATGACCTTTTTTCAATGATACACCGATATTTTCAGACATATCTTTTTCGACATCTATTGGTACACCATTAGGTTCTAATTCATCAATCATTTTTTCGAAACCAGTAAAATCTAAAATAGCGTAGTATTCTGGATCTATACCTAGGTTTTTCTTCAAAGTCTGTCTCAATAATTCTGGACCGCCTATAGAATAGGCTGAATTAATCTTATGTTGCCCATTACCAGGTATATCTGCGTAAATATCACGCATCACAGACATCATCTTCATTTTCTTATGAATATAATCATATTGCGCGATCATAATAGAATCAGTCCTAGAAATACCACCTTGTTCTTTATCTGCACCTAACACCATAATCGTTATTTTACCGTCATTTTTAACGGCGCCATTAAATTTTTGTTGCTTCAGTGTCTTACCGTGGTCTTGAGCATAATCAATTCCAGAGTTATATCCGTGAACTGAATAGCCAATTACTATCGCCAATATTATAACTAAGATTAAAATAATAATAGGCAACTTTCGTATTCGCTTCTTCTTAACCCTACGCATAGGGCGTTGATTCGTCTCATTGCTTGTGTGTTCATTGTTGTTTTGTTTATCTTCATTCATTAGTATCAACCTTATATCTTCAAAATTGCACATTTATGTACTATAATTAGCATATACTATAAGTTATATAAAAAGTGAATAAAAATCAAGTGTTTTCTTAATAAATGGTACTAAGGTCTAATACAGAAAGACAGAAAGGATGTTAAACATGAATATAAATAAAGCATACTTCGCAGGTGGTTGCTTTTGGTGTATGGTCAAACCCTTTGATACATACGAAGGAATTGAAAAAGTAACCTCTGGATATATGGGAGGCCACGTTGACCATCCAACTTACGAACAAGTCAAAACTGGCGACACTGGACATTTTGAAACAGTTGAAATCGAGTACGATGTCGCATTGTTCTCATATCATAAATTATTAGAAATTTTCTTTTCTGTAATAGATCCTACTGATGAAGGTGGACAATTTCAAGATAGAGGTGCGCAATATCAAACTGCCATTTTCTATACCAATGCAGATCAAAAAGAAGTTGCTGAAGACTATGTTGAAAAATTAAAACAAACTATAAATAGAGATAAAGCAATCGCAACTAAGATCTTACCCGCTTCTACATTTTATGAAGCTGAGGAAGAACATCAAGACTTTTATAAGAAGAATCCTGAACGTTATGCTAAAGAACAACAGGACCGTCAACATTTTAAAGCATCGTCAACAGATTAATCGATATAAAATTAGCCGGATTACAATCTACTGTAACCCGGCTTTTATCATACTTACGTTATTATAATGATATATCAATCTCGCATTACTATTTCTACTGTTGCTGCTTCATTTCTAACGGGATTTTATGCTTTTTCTCAACATCTTCGCCGTTAAATAGTTTCATAACTGTTTTAATACTTGCTTCCCCCATTAAATTAGGTTGTTGCGCAACAGTAGCATACAATTTTTTATTATCTACGGATTTTAACGCATCTTCATTACCATCAAAACCGATAACTTTAATATCTTTATTGCCTACCGCTTCTACTGCTCCTAGAGCCATTTCATCATTTTGCGCAAAGATGGCTTTAATATCTGGATGTGCTTGTATAATGTTTTGCGTAACATTTAATCCTTCAGTCCTATTAAACTTCGCACTTTGTTTTGAAACGACATCCAGTGACTGATCGGCTACATTATGGAATCCTTTACCTCTTTCCCTAGTAGCACTTGCTCCTGGTATGCCTTCTAATTCTGCTACTTTAGTCTGCTTACCAAATTGATCAACAATAAGTTGACCTCCCATTTCTCCACCTTTAATATTATCTGAAGCTATAAATGATGCTACTTTACCTTTTGCTACTTCTCTATCAAGCGTAACCACAGGGATGTTTTGATCATTAGCAATTTGTATACTACCAGAAACGGCATCTGAATCTGCAGGATTTACAATAAGATAATCTACATTTTGCTGTATTAAATCATCAATATCATTAGCTTGCTTAGCTGCGTCATCTTGCGCGTCAGCAAATTTCACTTTTACGCCTTCTTTTTTAGCTTCTTTTTCAATACCATCTTTAATCTTTACAAAAAATGGATTATTTAAGGTGGAAATGCTCACACCAATGACTACATCTGATTTTTTCTTCTGTGATTTCCCACTATTATTATTTTCTAAAGGGGATTCTAGTGAACACCCTGTTAAAAATAGCAAGATAACAAAAGCTCCGATTATTTTTTTCATACTGACTCCCCCTTATTTATTCTTTCTATCAATTAGTACAGCAATGATAATGACTACGCCTTTAACGACTTGTTGATAGAATGAAGAGACCCCTAATAAATTTAATCCATTGTTTAAAACGCCGATAATTAAGACACCGATTAAAGTACCTAATATGCGCCCTTTACCTCCCGTCAACGATGTGCCACCTAATACAACCGCAGCAATTGCATCTAATTCATATGACATACCCGCAGTTGGTTGCGCAGAGTTTAACCTTGATGTAAGTATCGCACCAGCCATTGCTGACATTAACCCAGCTAAGCTATAAATCATCACTTTCAATTTATTAACCTTAATACCGGAAATAAATGCCGCTTTTTCATTACCACCCATGGCATAGGTTTGACGTCCAAATATCGTTTTATGTAATACTATATATAAAATGATAAATGTGATGAACATAGTTACAGCAGGAACAGGCACGCCTAGAAAATAACCACGGCCAAATAATTGAAACGCGTAACTTCCATTTAGATTAGTTATTGGATTGCCATCGGTAATAACTAGCGTGACGCCTCTAAATACAGTCATAGTGGCTAAAGTTGCTATGAAAGGTGCCATCTTACCTACAGTTATTAATAAGCCGTTAATCGCCCCTAAAATAGCACCAAAGATACACCCTATCAACAATGCCACAATAGAGTCCATACCTGAGACCATTAATATTGCAATCATTGCACTTGATAACGCCAATGTAGAACCAACGGATAGGTCAATACCTCCTGTTAAAATGACAAATGTCATACCAAAAGCAATCAGTCCATTGATTGACACTTGTCTTAATAAATTAAATAAGTTAGAGGGTTCTAAAAATGCGCTGTTTAAAGCACTTATAATAATTACTAATAAGATTAATCCAATAAAAGGAATTATTTTTTCTAAATATGAAAAAGATAACTTAGATTGTTTCATGTATTTCTCCTCCTGTAGCTAAAGTCATAATATGCTCTTCTGTTAACATTGTTTTATCTAAAACGCCTGCTATACTACCTTCGTGTACCACGGCTACTCTGTCACTCATCCCTATAATTTCAGGAAGCTCTGATGAAATCATAATAATCGACATACCACGTTCAGTAAGTTCATTCATTAATTGGTAGATTTCTCTTTTAGCTCCAACATCTATACCTCTTGTTGGTTCGTCCAATATGAGTACGTGTGGTGCTGTAGCTATCCACTTCGCTAATACTACCTTTTGTTGATTCCCACCTGATAAATCTAAACATACATCGTTTTTATTCCCTTTAATATTTAAGCGTTGAATCATTTGTTCTGTATATTGCTCCATTGATACTCGAGTTATAAATCCAGATTTAGAGAAACTTTTTAAAGCAGGTAAAGATATGTTTTCTAATATCGTATCTTGTAGCACTAAACCTTCTTCTTTTCTATTTTCTGTTATAAATGCTAGCCCGTGCTTAATAGCCTGATTAGGATTATGCATCTGCACTTTTTTATCATTTAGTGTTACTCGCATATCTCCTTTATCTAATCCAAATAACACACGCATGATTTCAGAACGTCCAGCGCCCATCAATCCACTAAAACCAAGTATCTCGCCTTTGTGTAATTCGAATTGAATATGCTCGAGCTTATGTGCTGTTGAATTTAGATGCTCTACAGATAAGATAACTTCATCTTGTTTATAATTTCTATCTGGATATTGATGATCTAAATCCCTACCTATCATCGCCTTAACGATTTGAGCATTTGATGTTTGTTTAGTATCTTTCGTCAAAATAGAGCGACCATCTCTCATTACTGTAATACGATCTGAGATATTAAAAATTTCTTCCATTCTATGCGAAATGTATACGAATGATACACCTTCACTTTTTAAGCTTCTAATTTGTTGAAATAACACTTCAATTTCACTACTTGTCAAAGCTGCAGTAGGTTCATCCATAATAATAACTTTAGATTCCTGCATTAAGGCCTTACTAATTTCTAACATTTGCTGCATGCCTACGGATAAGTCACCTGCCAATTGATGTAAATCAACATTTATATTAAGTTTTTCAAAAATGGCCCTTGCACGTTTGCTCATTGATTTATTATCAATAATGCCCAATGCTTTAGTCTCTTCTTTGCCTAAAAACAAATTTTCTAACACTGTTAAATTCGGCCAAATATTCAATTCTTGCTGAATAAAAGATACACCATGTTGTTCAGCATCTTTTGTATTTTTAAACTGAAGCGGTTCATCATTCAAGAGCACAGAACCACGATTTGCTTCATACACGCCAGTAAGTATTTTCATTAAGGTACTTTTACCGGCACCATTTTCACCCATTAAAGCATGTACTTCCGCATCAGCAATCTCAAAATCAACACCCCTGAGTACACGTTATTTCCGAATGACTTATAAATTTGATTCATTGTTATCATTTCAATCACCCCTTAAAATAAAACGCCACTTGTTAATATTACGTTAGCATATGGCTTATCTTCTCCTGTGCGTATAACAGCCTTTGAATATTTACTTTGTGCTTTGAATTGTTCATGCGTTTGTGTAGCAATATCAATATTTGCAGTACATAACTGTTCAAATAACGCATGGTTTTCAGTCTTCATTTCTTCAGCCACTATCATATCTTCTATGTTCATATGTGCTTTTACTATATTAAAAACTTCTAAAAAGGATGGTTTACCTAATTCCAAAGCGAGATCTATTTTTTTCACACCTTGTGGTACTGGTAAACCACAATCAGCAATTACGATTTGGTCTGTATGACCTAAATCACTCAGTAATTTAGAAATTTCACTATTTAAAATACCTGTCTTATACATATCTTCACTCCTCATTATTTATGTAACCCGTTACATATTAAGCATTAAAATCTAGTGCTTTTCCGTCGCTTGACTATTAACGCCACGTTATCACACTGATTATTACTATTTTCATCATATAAATTAAGTAGCTTCGAAACTGCAAGTTGACCTAACTGATAAGCAGATTGATCTATCGTCGTAATTTGAGGATAAGTCATTTTTGAAAATGGTATATTATCATATCCCACAATTTGAATATCATCAGGCACTTTAAAGTGATGTTGCTGGATAAGTCCTAGAATTTGAATCGCTAACAAATCATTACTACAAATCACACTATCTATTTTGTATTGATTTAGCATCTTGAGAAATTGACGTTCTTCATCCAGCTGCTCTGTATTACAAAAGTAGTATGAAACAGCATGCTGTTGTAATATAGCTTTAATTCCATCAACCCGCATTTTAAATGCGTCAATATTCAAGTCAGCGTGCACTATGAGTATGTGTTTACCGTGCCCTTCTAATATCAATTCAGCTTGGCGTTGTCCACCTTCAAAATGATTGGTAGAAATACCACTACGCTCATTGTTCGTACGATCGACAAATACAAATGGAATGTCTTGTTGCGATAGCATATTCTCTACGACGTGCTCATCAATGACGGTTGTAATCATTCCAACACAATTGTGTGAAATAAACGTAGATAAATAGTCTCTTGCCTTTGTAACATCATTATCGCTGTTACCAATAAGTACTTGATAGCCTTGTTCTAAAGCAATATCTTCGACACCACGTGCAATTAACGTAAAAAATGGATTGCTTATATCTGGTAAGAGTAAACCTATCATCTTAGACTTTCTTTTAAACAAGGTTCGTGCCGCTTCGTTAGGTTGGTAATTCAACTGAGTTATTGCATGCTCAATCTGTTGTCTCGTTTGATGCTTCACATACCCTTTGTTGTTTATTACTCTAGAAACAGTTGCGACAGAAACACCAGCCAATTGTGCAACCTCTCTAATAGTAGTCATTAAAATCACCTCAATTATATGTAACCGTTTTCATATTAACATAAGTTCTTCTTATTGGACAGTTGAATAAAAAAATATTTTATTTTCTTCTATGAATAAGGTGGCTTTTCACGAATTATAAAGAAGATGATTGCAAAAGCATTTAATTTAACAGTCGTTATCAACACATTATCTTTAGTCCAAAAATAAGGCCATAACATAGCGAATCTAACCGCAATTACATTGTATTATTACAATATAATGATAAAGAGGAAACCAAAGTATCATATGTCCTTTTTATTTATATTAAATTGTCCTACTAATATTGAAAGCGCTTACCATCAATGTTATATTATGTTCGTACCTTTCACAAAGGGGTAACGAGAAATTCTATATAGTTAGAGTCAAAATAATATTTAAGCAAGAAACACCAGTTAGTTTATTAAGTAGTTAATGACTTCTCCAGTATTTAACTACACAAACCATTAAACACTAAACTCCTTAAACAAAAAACCAACACGTACATATATTGTACGTGTTGGTTTTTTAATTTAAGCGTATACTGTCATCTTCTATTTCCCTTTTCTAATCACACGCATCACTTTTAACATACTCAACCATAATGAGTGGTGTTTACGATAAACTAGAAATCTTGGTTCCCAATCCGGATTGAATTTCTCTTTATATCTTCTAAGACCTTGGAAGCGGTATAAACCGTTAAAATGTTCAAATACACGTCCCGCAATTCTTTCACCATAAAATGCATAAGGCACTTGGCCAACATTAGATAATGTAGCCATACCCATATTAAAACGCTCATAGCCATTTTCTTTTGCCCATAACAGCATATTTAAATATAGACCATCCATAAGTGGCAACGCTACATCAGATTTCCAACGAATTAAATCAACTGACATAGTTGCTTTATAATACGTTGGCATCAATGTACAAAACGCAATAATTGTATGTTCATTATCTTTAATAACAGCTATAGGTGCTTTAGATAAATAGTGTGGATCAAAGCTACCTACAGAAAAATGCATTTCATTACGTTCACCTAACCAATCATCACTAATATCTTTTAATTCTGATACTAAAGCCTGTGAAAATGGCGGTGTTAATACTTCAAATGATAAGTTAAGTTCATCAAACTTATTGAGCGTCGCACGTAAACCTCGTTTCTTTTTACCAGATATGGTAAACGTCGTTAAATCTACTAAAGCTTCTTCGCCTAATTTGAAGAATTGATTACCAAAATTATGATATAAAGACATATATTTATCTGTCACTTGGTAGAATATAATATCATATCCTAAATATTCCGCTTCTTTATAAAAACTTTCTAATAGTTTCTGAAATGACTTAGGATTACCGATAGGGTCTCCTAATACGATATGTGCATTGTTTTTGTACCTATACATTAAGAATGCATCATGTGTTTCGTTTATAAAGCATTTTTTATCACCACTATACATTAAGTGGCTTAAATAATTGCCTCCATGCTGTTTAATAATAGTGTTACATATTTCGTCTTCACTACCGCTATGTAATACTCTATAGCGTTGTTCAAACCACCATACAATAATACCCACGATAATAGCTACAAGTATAATGGTAAACCAGAAATAATATCTTAAAATTGAAGTATCTACTTCAATATGATAAATATCTAACGAGTAAAATGTACTAGCTATAAAAAGGTGATTGATATACAAGATTACAGAACCTAAAATGATATTTACAAATAACTTACTATATCTAAACGGTCGTTTAATCACATGTGCACGTTTATAAAATAGGACTAATAATATCAACATAATAATAAGCCAACTAATTAACATAAACGATGCATATGTATAGGCAGTTACTACAAATATTAATATAATTGATATGATTGAAAACAAGATAGCACGTTTAGAAAGATGATACACACCAAATACATTTAATAATAGTAATAAACAAGCACAAGTATGTACTGAGACAATAATATAATAAATGTAATGGTGTGGGTTATACAGACCATCGTAAATAATTGTTAAATTATTCAAGAAAAATACTATACTCGTAAACATTAATAATAAAGCAATCGAGAATGATGGAATGCGAGCAATAATATCTTTTTGATATGACCCAAGAAGAGAAGTCATATCTTTCATTGGAACTATAATTTTCGAGCCTTCCCAATAGCGTTTAGCTGTACTACGAAATTCAAACGTAGATAAAATCAAGGCAACTAATACTGGGAATAAATAATATGCAAAGCGATAAAGTAGTAACGCTAGTACAATACTTTCTTCAGGAATTTTCAATGATTTTAAGCCTAATAATACAACTAAATCAAATGTACCAAAACCACCAGGAATAAAACTAATCAAACCTGAAAGTGCAGCTATAATGAATATCCCCATAAACGTGGCAAACGAAATATGTATATCGACTAGCCACATAGCCATATATAATACCAATGCTGCAATAAACCACTCCACACCAGATACAATGGTACAGTAAACACCAAGTAATTTTTTATCTTTTTGTACTGGTTTTATGATAGTAAATAGGATAAATGCTGGCAAAAATAATGCAACAATATATAGCAACACATGCATCCACGGAAATGGACTAAAGATATGCGACACATCAAACACATGAACTACAACGAGAATAGACAGTAAACTCAGTCCTGTAAGCATGGATACTAATACAATTGATATTGTATGTAGTAATGCGCGCTTATCGTCTGTGGTGTTTTTATAAAATAAAAAACGTACGCTAGCACCAATAAAACCACCAAAACCAACTACGGCGTTTAAGGCATTGACAATATAACCAATCCTAACTGTTTTTAATAAAGATATACGTAAATCTAACGCTTTCGATAAAATAACATCGTACAGTGATAGCACAACAATTGAAAGACCACCACTTAAGAATAACGCCGCTAACCAAACTCTATTTATTTGATCAAAAGATTTTATTGTCTCTTTAAAATCAATATGAGAGAGCTCTTTATATAACGTAAAAACAACAAAACTAAATAATGCAATTGCAAATATTACTTTTAATATAGAAAGTAATTTACTTCTTAATTCCTTAGACATGTTTTCTTTTCACTTCACTTTTGGGTATTTCTTATTCATTACAAAAAATATATCACAATACTATTACATATGAAATAAAACTTTAATGATAAATACTAACATTATTGTTAGATTGTAGTCATTAATCATCATTTCATTTTAATAAATTAAGCCAAATATCATCTTCACTTCCATGATATAAAAAACGTCCCTTTGAAATATTTTTTCAAAGAGACGATGTGATGTGGTATATCTTAGCATATATGTCGTACCCATGTATGCATCAAGATATAGATTAACGAATAACTTCTTCGTCTTGGATTTCATATTCCCCTGCATCATCACCATAATATTTATTATATCTACGTTTATATAAAAGATATAAGTGTGATACTAATACTTTCAAAATTGCGTATGCTGGTATACCTAAGATAACACCAACAACACCGAGTAAATTACCGGCACTTAATAAAATAAAGATAATTGTAAGCGGATGAATCTTCAATGTTTTACCCATAATATTAGGTGAAATAAAGTGCCCTTCAATAAATTGAACAGCTGTCCATACGATAACTAATTTCAATAGCATAATTGGTGATGTAATCAATGCAATAATGATTGCCGGTGAAATCGCAATTGTAGGACCAATATAAGGAACGACACTTGTCACTGCAGCTATAGAAGCTAATATCAAGCTATAGTCTAAACCAATAATACTATAACCGATAAATAACAAAATACCAATACAGAATGATACTATGATTTGTCCTTGAATATAAGAACCAACTTGTTCACTCATTTTATCTAATAGATCATGAAAATCTTTTCTGAATCTTGGTGGCATGATCTTCGTAGAAAATTCTTTAAAACGATGACCATCTTTTAACATAAAGAATAAAACAAATGGCGTTGTTGCAATTACTACACCTACATTGACTAATGCCTCTGCTACATTCTTAACTTTTGAACCAAAACCATTAAAGTAATCTGATATCATAGATGGTAATTTATTTGCTAACGCATCTAATTGATCTTGTACTTGCCCATAATAATTAGAAATCAGTGAATATTTAGTAATACTATCTATAAATTGATTTACTTTATCTACATAGTGTGGAAAATTATTTCCAAAACTCTTAATCTGTGTACTAATCACTGGAATAAGTAAGTTAACAGCTAATGCTATCACAGCGATAATCAATAAAAAGAGAATAATAACTCCCCAAATTCTAGAAATATTATAACGTTCCATTAAGTTAACTAATGGATTGAATAAGTAATACAAAATAATTGAAACAATAACTGGCGCTGCAATCGTATTAAATACGATGATAAAAGGCTTGAAAACATACGAAACTTGGTCAAATATAAAAATTGCGATTCCGACAAGTATCAGTATTAACAAACCAAAGAGTAAATCCTTACCGCCGAAAAATTTCATGAAGCGGGTTTCAGGAAAACTCAATTTCATTCTATCTTTCCCACTCATTTTTTCTTGCTTAATATTTTCTTCATTCGACATTCAATTCACCATACCTTAAATTAATTCTTAAAAATTTGCATATTCACATTAGTACAACAATCTTCAAGCACAAGTATAGCAACAGCTCAAGCGTTAGGTTAATAATAACACATTACATATATATCAAACATAGATGTTGCTATTCAAAATATATGGATTCAATGATGCACTTGTAACTTAAGTATGTGCCAACTTTATTCTACTACCCTCATAGATGACTTTTAATTAGAATTTCATATTTTCTATTATTGTTTATCAACCGTGAAGTGATAAACGTGTAAAGTGAGGTAAATTACTTCAGCTTCATATATAGACACATTCAACTCTTGTTGCAACATTTTCATTATTTTTAATGCAATATTGAAACACTGCGGATACTGTTCTTTTAATAGTGCTTCAAATGGACTTGTTTTTTGCAATACTTCACCATTCCTTAGCCTTCTTATTAAAAATTGAATATGTCTAATAAAACGTTGATACTGGACGCTTTCTTTATCTACAGTAAATTTCAAATCATGTTCTACAATAAAAATACTCTTATTTATTAAGTGATTTATTATTTCTATTTCATGCATAGATAATGTTTCAATGTTTGAAGCTATATGTAATGCAATGAATCCAATTTCATCTTCTGGAAAATTGACGTCCAACACATCATTTAAACGTTCTATTACTTTTTCAGCTATAGCATAAGCTTCACTATATAATTGTTTTGTTTCTACAACGAATGGATTAGTTATAATTTGATTTTGTTTCAAACGTTTATATGCAAATATGATATGATCTGTCACTGAAACGACTAATGTTTGGTTGTCAATTTTCATCTCAGAACTCGTAATAATATTCACTGCATCAATCACAGCTTGTATCAATGTATCATCAGCATACTCGATAATTGTTTTATAATGTTCTTGCTGTAGTTTTTGATCGAGTATATACGCCTTTTCTATCGTTTGGTTTTCTTGTAGGAGCATCCCTGCCTTTTTATTAAAACCAATCCCCTTAGCTATAAGCACATATTCTTCTTTATCTTTAGTACAAATTATCACATTATTATTTAACACCTTTGTAATCAGGTAAGAACTCAAATTAATCATCCTTCTTATTATGTCAATAAGCATTATATATTGAAAAATCAAAAATTGAAAGTAGTATTGTTATCTACAGAATAATCTCATTACATAACAAAAGCTATGCAATTTCCAACTCAGGAAACGCATAGCTTTAAATTATTCATTATAACTTTTTATTTTTAACGCCCCAACTCTCAATACCAAATAAATTAATATTTAATTCCTCCGGTCTAAAGATTGGTTTTCTACCTGCTTTACGTTGACGTTGGTAATCATTCATAACTGCAAATGCGATGTTGGATAATCCAATGATTGCTACCAAGTTAACGATCGCCATTAATCCCATAAATAAATCAGCAGTACTCCAAACAACATCTGTTTTGGCAACTGCTCCAATAAATACTAAGACCACGACTAAACACCTAAATATAAATAAGATCATTCTATTTTTAGATAAGAATTCAATATTAGACTGGCCGTAATAATAGTTACCCACTACTGATGAAAAGGCAAATAGTGTAATAGCAACTGTTAAGAATATACCACCTGCATTACCTAAATGTTCATTAAGCGCTGATTGTGTAACTGCAACACCCTGTGGCGCTTTATCACCAAATTTTAAGCCTGAGTATAATAAAATCATAATGGCAGTAGATGTACATACAAGCATTGTATCGAAAAACACACCAAGTGATTGAATTAATCCTTGTTTTACTGGATGTGGTGCAGCAGCAGTTGCCGCAGCATTAGGCGCTGACCCCATACCCGCTTCATTTGAGAATAGACCACGTTTAACACCTTGCAATATTGTAGCTCCAACTGCACCACCTGTGATTTGTTCGAAACCAAATGCACTTTTGATAATTGTAGAAATCATAGGAATAATTTGATCATAATTCATAAATAATATGATAACGACCATAAAAATATATAAAATTGCCATGATAGGTACAATGATTGATGACATTGTTGCGATACTACGCACACCACCAAAAATAATAATTGCTGTAAATACCGCTAAAACGATACCTGTTATAACAGGGCTAACATTATATTGTGTTTTTAATGATTCGGCAATTGTATTAGACTGTACTGTATTAAAAACGAATGCAAAGGTGATTGTAATTAATATGGCAAATACGACACCTAACCACTTTTGATTTAATCCTTTAGTTATGTAATACGCTGGACCACCACGGTAGCCTCCATCTTCATCAGGTACTTTGTATACTTGAGCTAAAGTCGCTTCTATGAAGGCACTCGCAGCACCAATAAATGCGATGACCCACATCCAAAATACAGCTCCTGGACCACCTAGAACGATTGCAGTAGCAACACCTGCAATATTACCAGTACCTACACGTGACGCTGCACTAATTGCAAACGCTTGGAATGGCGCAATACCTTTTTTACCATTATCTAATGTTTCTGGTTTTTCTCCAACAGCACGAAACATCTCTGGAATCCATCTTAACTGCACAAATTTAGAACTAATTGTAAAGAAGATACCAGCAGTAATTAATAGCCCAATTAGATATTGTGACCAAATTAAATCATTCCCGACTTGAACAAATGCTTTGAACCAATCTGGAATTAAACTATCAAAATCTCTCAATTTAATCCCTCTCATCTCTTTGTTTAAAGTTTAATATTAAAAGCAAGAGACTTATAGTAGATTTCATACACATAAACAAATATCTCATGATATAAGAACACGAATGAAAATCAGAAAAGATACTCAAACATTCGTTTAAACAATGTTTCATGTGTCTTTTCCACTAATATAAACCTCTTGTTTTTATTTTTTTATTGTACCTAAATGATATTTTATCATTATACACTTATAATGACTAATGAAATTTGAAATTCAATTACTTAATAATCAATCTTTCCACTTCTCCAAAGTCATTTATATCTACAATGAAACTGCCATTTGTGTACTGTTCTGATAAATGAATATCCTTGATATTACCAGATTCTTCTTGTTTGTTTGAATAAATTGTGTACATCGTTTGTCCAGGTTGCACTACTTCAGCTGCAACAATGCGGTGTGGTGCTTTTTTAAGTTCTTTCAACAAAGTAATGCCACGCTGTGCACGTTTAGCAACCTGCAATATTTTAAAGTGAATTCGTTTTAAAGAACCACGTTGCGTTGCCATTAAAATAGTATTTCCTTCTACAATTAACTGTGTCATTATCACAAAATCCGCTTCTTTTAAATTGATAGATTTAACACCCGCGGCTCTTAGACCTGTATCTGATAGTTCATCACTACTGTATGTGAGTGACATACCTTTATGCGTGAGTACAGTAAGTAATTGTGGCGTTTCTATGCGCATGACATTAATGATTTCATCATCATTCTTTAGTTTCATTGCCACTAACGGTTTGTTGTAACGCGACGTTTTGAACATCGAAACATTACTTTTCTTAATCATGCCATCACGCGTAGCAAGTATATAAAAAGCTTCTGGTTTAAATTCGTTCTCACAAAAGACATCTATGACATGTTCCCCTTCGTCAATTGGCACTATTTGTGACACGTGTTGACCTAAATCTTTCCATTTTATTTCAGCTAATTTATGAACTGGTATGAATAAATAACGACCTTTATTTGTAAAGACAAGTGCTGTATCTAATGTGTTAACTTCTTGATGTTTCAAAAGTGCATCACCATCTTTAACACCAACTTCACCTACACCACTCGCATTAAAACTACGTAAAGAAGTACGTTTAATATAACCATGTTTTGTAATACTCATAATTACATTTTCACTAGGAATCATAACTTCTTTATCGATTTTAATTTCACTTATTTCAGCTTCAATATCAGATAAACGTTCTTGCTTAAATTGTTTTCTAATGTCTGTTAATTCTTCTTTAATTACATTTAATAATGCATCATGATTGTCTAAAATATTTCTTAACTGTTCAATTAAAGCTTTTAGTTCATCATGTTCTTCTTGAAGTTGAACAATATCCGTATTTGTTAAACGATATAGTTGTAATGTCACAATTGCTTCAGCTTGTGCCTCACTAAAATCAAATTCAGCAACTAAATTATCTTTAGCATCTTTTTTATTTTTAGAGTTTCTGATTAGTTTAATGACTTCATCTAAAATTGACAAAGCTTTCATTAATCCTTCTACAATATGCATTCTACTTTCAGCATGATCCAACTCATAGCGCGTACGTTTCGTCACAACATCAATCTGATGATTTAAATAACTATCGATAATTTGACGAATGCCCATTAATTTAGGACGGCCTTCGCTAATCGCGACCATATTGAAATTATACGCGACTTGTAAATCGGTATTTTTATATAAGAAATTAGCTACAGCTTCACTGTTTAC
The DNA here is from genome assembly GCF_029024945.1 of Staphylococcus succinus. Taxonomy (NCBI): domain Bacteria; kingdom Bacillati; phylum Bacillota; class Bacilli; order Caryophanales; family Staphylococcaceae; genus Staphylococcus; species Staphylococcus succinus. The sequence goes on from NZ_CP118976.1 coordinate 1,563,655, forward strand.
ATCTTTCTTCAATTCAATCGCTATACGTAATCCCGTACGGTCAGTTTCATCTCGTACTTCGACAATACCATCTACTTTTTTATCAGCACGTAGTTCGTCCATCTTTTTAACAAGAGAACTTTTGTTAACTTCGTATGGAACTTCAGTAACGATAAGCTCTTTTCTGCCATTTCTTAGTTCTTCTACTTCTACTTTAGAACGGACTATAATTTTACCTTTTCCGGTTTCATAGGCTTTCTTAATCCCATCAATGCCTTGTATGATACCACCTGTTGGAAAATCAGGACCTTTCATATATTTCATGAGCTGGCTCACTGTAATATCAGGGTTGTCAATATACTTCAGTGTAGCTTGAATCACTTCACCTAAATTATGAGGGGGGATATCGGTTGCATAACCAGAAGATATCCCTGTACTACCATTAATTAGCAAGTTAGGTATTCTTGCTGGTAATACCATAGGTTCCGTCGTCGTATCATCGTAGTTTGGCATAAATGGTACAGTTTCTTTATTGATGTCTCTTAATAATTCTTCAGAGATCTTACTTAATTTAGCTTCGGTATAACGCATGGCAGCTGCCGGATCATTATCAATACTACCATTGTTACCTTGCATTTCTATTAATACATGTCGTAACTTCCAATCTTGACTGAGTCGTACCATAGCATCATAAACTGACGAATCTCCATGTGGATGATACTGACCTATTACATCACCGACTGTTTTAGCACTTTTACGAAAATTCTTATCATACGTATTTCCGCTTGAATACATTGCATAAAGTATACGTCTTTGAACAGGTTTGAGCCCATCACGAACATCTGGCAATGCACGCTCTTGAATGATGTATTTACTATATCTACCAAATCGATCGCCAATAACGTCTTCTAGCGATAAATCTTGAATTATTTCACTCAATTTCTTTCCTCCTCATTAGGATTGTCCTGCTCCAAAATTTGAATTTCATTATTATCTAGAATGCTTTGATCTTCTTGTAATCCAAATTCAACATGATTTTCAATCCATTCACGTCGTGGCGCAACTTTATCTCCCATTAATGTAGTTACACGTTTGGATGAACGTAATTCATCTTCAATTTGTACTCTAATTAACGTCCTTGTATCAGGATTCATTGTTGTTTCCCATAACTGGTCTGCATTCATTTCGCCCAGACCTTTATAGCGTTGCAAACTAAAACCTTTGCCTAATTTTTTCTGTAATTTTTCTAACTCTTCATCTGTCCAAGCATATTCAATTTTTCTTGAAGCACCTTTACCTTTTTCTAATTTATATAAAGGTGGCAATGCAATAAACACCCTTCCAGCTTCTACTAAAGGTTTCATATACTTAAAGAAAAATGTCAGTAGCAGTACTTGTATATGGGCACCATCTGTATCAGCATCTGTCATGATGATAATCCTATTATAATTGCTGTCTTCAATTTTAAATTCGTTACCTACGCCGGCCCCAATAGTATGAATAATGGTATTGATTTCTTCATTTTTGAAAATATCATCTAATCGCGCTTTTTCGGTATTGATTACTTTCCCTCTTAGCGGTAATATGGCTTGATATTTACGATCTCTACCTAACTTAGCAGAACCACCTGCAGAGTCACCCTCTACAAGATACAATTCTTTTTTATCAGTATTTTTACTTTGCGCTGGTGTTAATTTACCAGATAGTAATGTATCTTTACGTTTATTTTTTTTACCAGAACGCGCATCTTCTCTTGCTTTACGAGCAGCTTCCCTAGCTTGTTGTGCTTTTACTGCTTTTTTTACAAGATTCTTTGATAATTGTCCTTTTTCTTCTAAATAATACGGTAATTTATCTGCTACAACAGAATCAACTGCACTTCTTGCTTCCGTTGTTCCTAATTTAGATTTCGTTTGCCCCTCAAATTGAAGTAATTCTTCTGGGATACGTATAGAAATGATAGCCGTCAGGCCTTCTCTAATATCATTACCATCTAAATTTTTATCTTTATCTTTTAATTCATTGATACGTCGCGCGTAATCATTAAAGACACGTGTCATTGCTGACTTAAAGCCAACTTCATGTGTGCCACCATCTTTAGTACGTACATTATTAACAAAGCTCAAAATACCTTCTGAATATTGATCATTATATTGGAAAGCTACTTCGACTTCTATATTATTTGCTTCTCCATCAAAGGTTGCTACTTCATGTAATACTTCTTTACCTTCATTGACATAATTCACAAATTCTTTAATACCTTCTTCATAATGGAACACATCTTCTCGTTCTTTTCCTGCTCTCAAATCTTTTAAAGTGATTCTTAGGCTTTTCAGTAAAAAAGCGGACTCCTGTAATCGTTCACTTAGCACATCATAGTTAAATGATGTGGCTGATTTAAATATTTCTGGATCTGGCTTGAAGGTTACTTTTGTACCGGTCTTTTTAGTCTTACCGTGCTTGACAAGTCCTGAAGCGGGTCTTCCACCATTTTTGAAGCTTTGTGTAAAAATCGTTCCATCTCTATGGATTTCGACTTCTAACCACTCACTTAAAGCATTTACTACCGAGGCACCTACACCATGTAAACCACCTGAAGTTTTATATCCACCTTGTCCAAATTTTCCACCTGCATGAAGTACTGTAAAAATAACTTCTACAGTAGGTTTACCTGAAGCATGAATACCTGTAGGCATACCACGTCCATCATCTTCTATAGTAATACTTTCATCTTTATTAATTGTCACTATGATTTCATTTCCAAAACCGTTCAATACTTCATCGACGGAATTATCGACAACTTCATATACTAAATGATGTAATCCACGTTTATCGGTAGAACCAATATACATCCCAGGTCGCTTTCTTACGGCCTCTAATCCCTCAAGAACCTGAATGGAATCATCCGAATAATTATTTTGTTTATTCATTGCCAATCGTTTCGCCCTCCTACAAACGTACGTTCGTTTTTAAAACTATACAATAGTTATTTTTATATAAATCGAATTAAAATGCAAGCACCAAATCAATTTTAAAGAAGAAATCATATCCTTTTTGAAAAATTTATTCGTATAAACATAGTCTGATGTGGTAAAATAATTTTAATGTCATTAAAGGATGTGTGATTATATATGATGATCGTAATCATGTTAATATTAAGTTACCTTATCGGTGCTTTTCCAAGTGGCTATGTAATAGGTAAATTATTTTTTAAAAAAGATATTAGACAATTTGGTAGTGGGAACACTGGTGCAACAAACAGTTTTAGAGTATTAGGAAAACCAGCTGGTTTTCTAGTAACTTTTTTAGATATATTCAAAGGTTTTATAGTTGTGTTTTTCCCGCTTTGGTTACCTGTCCATACAGATGGTGCTATAAGTACATTTTTCACAAATGGTCTTATCGTTGGTGCTTTTGCAATTCTTGGCCATGTATATCCAGTGTATCTTGGATTTAAAGGTGGTAAAGCAGTAGCAACAAGTGCTGGTGTCATACTTGGTGTCAATCCTGTCTTATTATTAATTTTAGCAGCAATTTTCTTTGTAATATTATATTTAACAAAGTATGTATCTCTATCAAGTATCATCGCATCACTGTGTTGCGTTATTGGTGCTTTATTAATTCGGGACTATATCTTATTTGTTGTTAGCATCGGTGTCGGAATATTATTAATCGTCAGACATCGTACTAATATCGTAAGAATATTTAAAGGTGAAGAACCTAAAATAAAATGGATGTAACTATTACAAAAGTCATTTAGTAAATAAAAAGTATCAAATAAAGAACTAAGCTAGAGGTGTTCAACCTCTGGCTTTTTATTTTTATCATTCCGAATACATCGGTTAGCTGGGTATTTCCGATTACCTTAAAACACCATTATTTCTATTATACTACTAATATAGGTCATTAGCATGAATTTTCCACATTTAAGTTATTAGTCGGTTTATTTTGAATATTTAACAAAAAAATATGATATACTGCTTTTAACGTTACTCAAATCGGGTAATTAATATAATACTAATTCATAAATTAGTGACTAACTGTCATAAGTGAAGCGCTTGTGAGCCGAAAGGGGCCTTTTATTATGGAAATAGAACTTTCAGATAATGCTGTGTCTTGGTTTAAAGAAGAACTTGATTTACCTGAAGATGACAAAGTCTTACAATTCTTCGTACGTTATGGTGGAGAATTTCAATTAAAACAAGGTTTCAGTCCTGCCTTTAGCGTTGATAAGAAGAATGATCTTGAAATCGGTTATGAAAATAATTATGAAGGATTAGATGTCGTAATCGCTGAACATGATTTATGGTATTTCAAAGATAACAACTTATTCATTGATGTAAACGATGGGCTTGACGAAATTTCCTATACTGCAAAATAATGGTATAACGAGTTATTTCAATCTGTGCTTTATATAAAAATATTTTGAAACTATAGACTTCCGTTTCAAAATATAAGTGTTATTACTAAATAGATAATATTATAGTTATTTTTTATTGTTACGTTGAATTTCAAACGTAACAATAATAAGGATATGCTCATACTAATATAAAAGAGGTGCGCTCAGTTAACTGAATGCACCTCTTTTATATTTATAGCATATATTAACTTAAAGTAACTTAAAGTCCATTCGTTACTTCTAAAGTTTCCCCCGCCTTATTTCTTCGCTCAACACTTTGATACACTTCATGCCATTCAGGAAAATATTTATCCAAGCGAATAGGTTTGAAAGTATCTTTTCTAATACAAGTTAACACTGTAGACCCAGTTGTCGCGAGTTCTCCGGATTCATTATAAATTTCATAACGATAAAGTGATCTTAGTCTAGAATATTTTTCAACCCATGTTTTTACTTTTACTTTTTCTGGATACGTTATAGATTGAATATATTTAATATCTAAATCCGTCACTGGAGAAATTACACCTGAATCTTCCATTTCCTTGTAACTAAATCCTAATTTACTTATATAATCTGTACGTGCAACTTCGAACCATGTAGGATAATTACCATGATAAATCACACCCATTTGGTCTGTTTCTTGATAGCGAGATTCAATTTCTGTCATACTATAAATCATCTTTAACGTCCTCTTTTCAATAATTCATACTAAATAGATATTAACATAAACAAGCTGTATTAGCATATTGCTAATACAGCTTGCTTTGACAACGAATAAAATTACTCAGCTAATTTATTTCTCAATACAAGTTGTAAAATACCACCATGGCGATAATAGTCTAATTCTACATTTGAATCAAAACGAGCGATTGCTTCAAATTCAATGACTTTGCCATTTTCTTTCTTAGCTTGTACTTTCACTAAATCATGAGGTTTAACTGCTTCATCAACTTCTACTGAAATAATTTCAGTACCATCGATACCTAAGCTGTCTGCAGATTCTCCATCTTTAAATTGTAATGGTAATACACCCATCATAACTAAGTTCGAACGGTGAATACGTTCATAGCTTTGCGCAATAACCGTTTTAACACCCAATAAATTCGTACCCTTAGCTGCCCAGTCACGAGAAGAACCCATGCCGTAATCGTTACCAGCCAATACAACTAAACCTGTTCCATCTTCTTTGTATTTCATAGCTGCATCAAAGATTGACATTTGTTCGCCTGTTGGCCAATAAGTTGTAAATCCACCTTCAGTTCCAGGAGCTAATTGGTTTTTAATACGAATATTTGCAAACGTACCGCGAACCATAACTTGATGGTTACCACGACGTGAACCATATGAGTTAAATTGGCGAATCGGAACATTATGTTCTTGTAAATATCTGCCTGCTGGTGTATCTTTACCAATCGCACCCGCTGGAGAGATATGGTCAGTCGTTACTGAATCTCCAAATTTGCCCATAACACGTAAGTTATTTAAAGGTTCAATTGTACCTGGCTCTTTAGATAATTCTTGGAAGAATGATGGATTCTGAATATATGTTGACTCTGGATCGAAGTCATATAATGGTTGATCAGTTACATCGATTTCGTTCCACATTTCATTATTATTATATACTGTTTCATATTCTTCTTTAAATAGTTCAGGCGTAACAACGCTATCAACAGTATCTGATACTTCTTTTATTGATGGCCAAATATCTCTTAAGTATACATCTTCGCCATCTTTACCTTTACCTAAAGGTTCATTTTGTAAGTCAATATCAACTGTACCTGCTAATGCATAAGCCACAACTAATTGAGGTGATGCTAAATAGTTAGCCTTCACTAAAGGATGTATACGTCCTTCAAAGTTACGGTTACCAGATAATACCGAAGTTACTAATAAATCTTCTTCAGCAATCGCTTTTTCAATTTCTTCTAATAATGGTCCAGAGTTACCGATACAAGTTGTACAACCATAACCAACAAGATTAAAGCCAAGATCATCTAGATACTCATTTAACCCAGAATCTCTTAAGTAACCTGTAACAACTTTTGAACCAGGTGCTAATGAAGTCTTAACATAGTCAGGAACTTTTAGTCCTTTTTCGATAGCTTTTTTAGCAACGAGACCCGCACCTAACATTACATATGGGTTAGATGTATTCGTACATGACGTGATTGCAGCAATTGCTAAATCACCTGTTTTCATTGTAGTTGTTTTACCATCTTTAAATTCGATTGTTGCAGTTTTATCAAATTCACTTTCATCAAATCCATGTCCTTGATTTCCTGCTGGTGCAGTAACTGATTTCTCAAATTCTTTTTTCATATCGCTTAAGAAAATTAAATCTTGTGGACGTTTTGGACCTGATAATGAAGCTTCAACTGTTGATAAGTCTAATTCAACTACATCTGTGTATTCTGGTTCATCGTTATCTACAGTGAAAAACATGCTATTTTCTTGTAAATATTTTTTAACAAGGTCAATTTGTTCATCTGGGCGACCTGTTAAACGCATATATTTCAATGCTTCTTCATCAACTGGGAAGAAACCACAAGTTGCACCATATTCTGGAGCCATGTTCGCAATTGTTGCGCGGTCAGCTAATGGCAAGTGTTGTACACCTGGACCAAAGAATTCAACGAATTTACCAACTACACCTTTTTTACGCAACTCTTGAGTGACACGTAAAGCTAGGTCAGTAGCAGTTGATCCTTGTGGCAATGCATTAGACAATCTCACGCCGATAACTTCTGGAATTGGGAAGTATGAAGGTTGACCAAGCATGCCTGCTTCAGCTTCGATGCCCCCAACACCCCAACCTAAGACACCAAGACCATTAATCATTGTTGTATGTGAGTCAGTACCTACTAAAGTGTCAGGGAATGCTACAGTTTCTCCATCAATTTCACGAGCATGTACTACGTTTGCTAAGTACTCTAAGTTAACTTGATGAACAATACCAGTTGCTGGTGGTACTGCACTATAGTTATTAAATGCTTTAGTAGCCCAATTTAAAAATTGATAACGCTCATAATTTCTTTCGAATTCTAATTTCATATTACGTTCTAAAGCTTCTGGATTAGCGTAACTATCAACTTGTACTGAGTGGTCAATAACTAAATCCACTGGCACTTCTGGATTGATTTTGTTTAAGTCTCCACCAACATCATTCATAGCTTTACGTAATGATGCTAAGTCCACTACAGCAGGAACTCCTGTAAAGTCTTGCAAGATGACACGTGAAGGTTTGAATGGTACTTCCCCTTCTGCCCCTTTAGTAAAATCAGATAATGCTTTGATATGATCATCTGTAATTACGAAACCATCTTCCTGTCTTAAAACTGATTCTAATAATACTCTAATTGAATATGGCAGTTGCGATACTTTAGTAAATCCTTGTTCTTCTAAAGTTTTTAAATCATAAAACGTATATGATTTCCCGTTAAGATCAAACGATTTTTTCGCTTGTTGCTTAATATTTGAAGCCATATAAATCCCCCCTGAAAGTTTTTGTTAAATTTATGCCGTTATCTAAATTGTATAATTATATGTGACTTAAAACAACTACATAAAGCCAGAAACCTTGATAATTAAGATTTGAATTTTCAATCGGTATGTATAAGTTATACTTATCGTTAAAGCAATGTGTAATAAGTTATTATTATCAATTGAGAATCATTATCAACATTTTCAGATTTTTCCAATTACTTTTATGTCATTTCATTCATCTATTTCATGATTGCGCACAATTCATGATTTTATTTCATATAAAAAAACGCGCCCATAATGGGCACGCTTTTAAAAATTGCTTTATATAATTTATTTTAAGGTTTCATTCTTTTCAGCTTCTCTAAGCGATGCGCGTCTTTCGATAATATCATCTTCATAATCTTCTTGTTGATGCTGTAAGTAATCTTGCAATCTATGTTTATTTGGTGTCAATGTTAATCCTAAGAATTTACGTTCTTTGTTCGCGTCTTTATAGAATGACACCATCATCATTATAACAACGAAGGAGAACGGCAATGCACTGATAATGGCAGCACTTTGTATTGCATTAAGCGCTTTAGCACCGTCACCTCCACCTGCAAATAGTAATACAAAAGCAATCAGTGATTGGGCAATACCCCATGTCACTTTTACAAAATTTGAAGGTTCTAATGATCCATAAGATGTTTGCATCCCTAATACGAATGTTGCAGAATCTGCTGACGTAATAAAGAATGATGCAATTAATACCAATGCAATAATAGATAAAACCATTCCCATTGGTATTTCATGGAAGACACCGAACAATTGCGTTTCTGCAGTCATATTAAAGAGTTCAGGGTTTTTCTTACCAGTTTCAATACCCAATACGCCAAACACACTGAACCATACGAAACTTACAATAGCTGGGACTAGCAGCACGCCAGCGATAAATTCGCGAATTGAACGTCCTTTTGAAACACGTGCAATAAAGATACCTACGAATGGGCTCCAACTTAACCACCAACCCCAATAATAAAGTGTCCAACTAGACATCCATTCTCGTTTTTGAGGGTTTTGGGCAGCTGTATCAAATGAATTCAGCAAGAATGAATTTAATAAACTACCTGTTGAACTTGTCATCATGTTTAAAATCAAAATCGTTGGTCCAATGATTAATACAGCAATCATTAATATTGCACCCAAAGTAATATTTAAATTACTTAAATATTGAATACCTTTACTTAAACCGGACCAAGCACTCATGATAAATAATATAGTTACAACTATAATAATTATCGCTTGTACCCAGACGTTGTTGGGAACGCCGAATAAATAGTTTAACCCACCATTGATTTGTAATGCACCCATACCAAGTGATACGGCAACACCAACTACTGTTGCAAAAACAGCTAGAACATCAATGATTGTCCCGATTGGGCCTTCTACTTTATTTCCTAAAATAGGACGTAATGTTCTTGAAATAAGTCCTGGTTCCCCTTTTCTAAATTGAGAATACGCAAGCGCCAATGCAACCACACCATAAATAGCCCATGCATGGAATCCCCAATGGAAGAAAGTAGAACGTAATGCTTCAGTATAAGCTGCAGTCGTTTTAGGATCTGCAGTTGGGGGTGCAGCAAAATCTGCCATAGGTTCCGCAGCACCGTAGAATACTAATCCAATCCCCATACCAGCACTAAATAACATTGCAAACCATGAAACTGTATTAAATTCAGGTTTATCATTTGGTTTCCCTAGTTTTAATTTTCCAATAGGGCTAAAGATTAGGAAAATACAGAAGAAAACAATAAACGTAGTAAGAATCAAATAATACCAACCTAGTTTGTCCGTAATCCATAGCTTAATTCCATTTGTAATTGTATCAAATTGCTCTGGTAAAACAGCACCAATTAAAACTACAATCGCTACGATAATCGCGCTATAAATAAAAACTGGAGATATCTTCTTACCATCCGAATGTTTGTTAGAAGAATTCACACTCATTACTCCCTTTCTCATCTTATTATATTTTTAAAATCTTAAGTAGAAAATTATAAATTTTATATATAACTACTTTTGTTTCACCATATATAACAATAACAAACCCTTTTGTTAATATCAAATTTAGATAAAAAAAGTATACTCTAAACATAAAAATTATTGTATAATAAAATTTATATTTTTAAAAAAAGTGAGGTTAAGTATTATGTTAAAGGAATTTAAAGAATTTGCATTAAAAGGCAATGTATTAGACTTAGCAGTAGCCGTTGTTATGGGAGCTGCTTTCAACAAAATTGTAACAGCTTTAGTTACATTCATCATTATGCCATTAATAGGATTAATTTTTGGTACAGTTGATTTTGCAAAAAGTTGGTCATTCATGGGCATTAAATATGGTATGTTCGTTCAATCAATCATTGATTTCATCATTATTGCGTTTGCACTATTCATCTTTGTAAAAATTGCCAACACATTAATGAAAAAAGAAGAAGAAGAAGAAATTGAAGAAAACACTGTATTACTTACAGAAATCCGTGATTTATTACGTGAAAAAAATTAATTTTATTTCCCTAAAGGCCAGCATTTAATGCTTGTCTTTTTTTATTTAAAAATAAATCAACATTTTAATTACTTTTTATGCTATTTATAAAGACCAAGCAAACACTTAAACTGTGTTTGCTTGGTCTTTATTTAATAAATATAAATTTTGAATAATGATAGTAGTCTTTTAGATTTTTGGGACCTATTACAGTAATTCCGATAGAAAATGTATGCCAAACTTGCTTACACTCCAAAGGTTTTAGCTTGCCACTAAGCATATATCTACTCTAATGAATTACTGTTTTTTGAATTGTGTAGTACTTTGATATTGTTCGGTTTCAACTTCTAGAATTAGCGGTATCCGTTGTTTAAGTTCACTCACATGAGAAATGATGCCTACCATTCTACCTGAAGATTTCAAACTTAACAATGTATCTAAGGCAGTTTCTAGTGTTTCCTGATCTAAAGTGCCAAATCCTTCATCTACAAACATAGAGTCTAAAGCGATACCCCCCGCTTCTTGCTGCACAATCTCACTAAGACCTAACGCTAATGCCAATGAAGCTTGGAACGTTTCCCCACCGGATAACGATGTAATATGTCTAGCCTGATTAGAATGAGAATCAAATACGTCAATTTCAAGGCCACTATAACCTTGTGAAATTTGCTCTCTTCTTGTTAATTGGTAGCGTTCACCTGTCATTAATGCTAAACGTTGATTAGCCTGAGCTAATATTCTTTCTAAATAATAAATTAAAACATAATTCTCTAATGTCAGTTTTCGCTCATTTTTACCTGAAAGTATCTCTGCAAGCTGAAAAACTTCTTGTTGTTCTTTTAATTCGAATTCTAATTGTTCGATTGTTGTTTTAATTTCATTAATTTTTTTCTGATTAAATTCAATTTTAAACTCATGTTGGCTTAATTCAGTTGTAATTGTTTCTAAACATTGTTGTTGTCGCTCGTAATCTTCTTTTAATTTTTCACTATCTTTAAGTTCACGATCATTTGTTTCTGCTGTTAGTTGTGCTATCAATAATTCAAATGATTGCTTCTCTTTATTATACGTTTCAATATCATCTTCTAATTTATTTTTTTCGTTTATCTTAGCTATGGTTTCTTTTACTTGATCCAAATGCGCAAAACCTATTCTTCCCATTTCTGTGTCAATCTTGACTTCCATATTTTCTAATTCTTCCTCAATTTCTGTACAACTTGCTTCTAAGTATTTTTTACTATTTTCTTCAATAGATAGCTCATTTTGAGCTTGTTGTATGCCTTGTCCTAACTTTTCTAACTCATCATCAAACTGTTGTATCTTTACTACATCAAGCTCGTACGCTTTTATAAATGCATCCACATTTTTATGTTTTGTTGTATTTTCAAAATCGTTGATCATTACTTCATGCGCTTTCAAATTCTGGAGGATAGTTTTACTTTCTAATTCTAGCGCATGTAATTTTTGTTCATTCTGTTGGAGCCGTTCCTTTAATTGGCTAATTTCTTCATTTTCAGTAGTTGCTTTTTTCTTTTGTTGTTTTTTTGTCTCTATAAGTACTTCATATGCTTCATAATTTGTATCAGTTAAATCATCCTGTGAAAATTCTGCTAATTGTTCGTTTACATATTTCAACTCACTTTCACATTTAATTTTATTGCCTGAAGCTTCATTAATGCATCTTTCTATTTCCGATAAATTTTGTGATCTTTCAGTGAGTTCATCAAAATCTAAATGCTGTTCAATTTTATGTATCTCATTGCCACAAACTGGACAAGTATCACCTGATTGTAATGCAGATTGTATTTTTGTAATAATATCTTTTTTATTATTCAAATCTATATTTGTTTTATCAATACTTCGATATTCATTTTCTAAATTTTTCAGATGTTGCTCGACAGCTTTTAAATCTTCTACTTTTTGTTTTTTTCTATTTTGTAATGATTGATACTCTATTTGTTTTAATTCATTACGTTTTAAATCTTTCACTTTATTCTTCAATTCAAAAATCTCACTGTTTAATATTTCTATTATTTCATAATCTGGATTTCTATAATTCAGTTGTGCATTCATCGTATCAAATTGCTGTTGTTGTAAGGCAAAATTTTCATTTAGCTCATTGTACGAAATTTTTAAAGCATCATATTCTTGATATGCTTTTTTATATTTATTAGCTTTATCGTAAAATAGCTTACAGCGTTCTATAAATTCTCTTGTTTTTTCTAATGTTTGAGATGACTTTTTATGCATCATTAGCATATCTTCATCTTTTTGTATTTTCGATACTAACCCCCTTATCAATTGATCCTTATTACTTATATCTTGAGTGATTTTAGTTTTTTTATTTTTTAACGTTTCTTGAGTATCTAATAAATTGGCTAAAGGTCTTACCTCATAAATCTCATTTAGTAATTTTACTTTACTTTGTATATCATTTTCTTTTAACACTAAAGCATCATATTTTGCTTGCTGCTCTTTTAATTTAGACAACGCATGTTCTAAATTTATATTATCATCTAATATTTTCTCAGATTTTTTGACCTCTTCTTGTTGTTGGTGCTTTCTTTGTTTGAGTTGTTCCTGTATATCTTTGGCTTTTTCAATAAATTTAGGCAATACCTCAACAACACGATTCGTTTGTCTAGCATTGATTAATTTAAACTCAGTTAATACTTCATCATTAAATGCATCGATATCTTGCCAATTATTTTCTAAGATACTAAATCTTTTTTCTATTTTTTCTCTCACTTCTTTAACATCATCCATTAAATTTCGTTGAATATCTTCGAAACGTTGACTATTAAATAACGTTCTTAAAATTTCTTGTTTCTCAGAACTTTTTGATAATAAAAACCGTTTGAACTCACCCTGCGGTAGTATAAATAATTGTCTAAATTGTTCTGCATTGACACCTAATTGACTTTTAATAAATTGATTCCCCGTATTTATTTTACTCTCTTTTAAATCATAGTCATCATTATCAAATTGATATACCGTTAATTGACCCAATGTTTTATTTTTATTACCTTCTTTAATGAACGCGCCTTGACGGACAATTTTATAAACATCATCTCTTAACTTAAATTCAAATTCTACAACCATAGGGGATTTACTATCAGCAAAATGACTTCTCAAATCACTTTCTTTGCGATCTTTAGTAGAAGCTTCGCCAAATAAGGCATAGACAATTGCATCAAAAATCATCGTTTTACCTGAACCTGTTTTTCCACTAATCAAAAATAATTGGTCATCCTTTACATGATCAAAATCAATAGTTTCATTTAAAAAAGGTCCAAAATTATTTAATTTTAAAGTTAATGGTCGCATTTATTGCATACCTCCTTCTAACAAATCATTTAACACGCGATCTACCTTTTGACTTTGTGTAGAAGTTAAAGATTCATCTGTAATACTTTGATAAAAGTTCTTAATAATCGTTTCATCGTCTAATTTTTGTATCTCATAATTGCTACGATGAATAGGTGTATTAAAATCAAACGTCTGATTTGTTAAAGCGAGTGTATTAGGATAAATTTGCTTTAAATGTACCATTGGATCGCTCACATGTGACATATGCTTTAGTTTGAAATGTAAATAGTTTTCTTTATTTTTAATATCTAATTTTTCTTGAATCGCCTCTTCATAATCGCCTTCAATAACTTCTAACTGTCTAAGTGGTTGTATAGGTATAAATTTATCTTTAATCTTGTTATCTTTAATTTCCATTATCCTATAACCTTTAGGTTGATTACTTTCTGAGAAAGAATATTGCAATAATGAACCACTGTAATTTATGAAATCTGAATCTATACTAAATGGATGATGTAAATGTCCAAGCATTACCCTATCAAATTGTTGAAATGAACTTGCCTCTACAGATTCCACCGTACCAATTGTCAACGCTCGTTCTGAATCAGATCTAAGCCCGCCTTGAACCGTTAAGTGCCCAACCAATACATTAACTTTGTCTTTATCAATCGCTTTACTTATATGTGATAAAGCTTTATTTATACATTGTTGATGTGTTTCTAAAGAATCATCATCAAAGAAATGCTGCATTTCATTGATTGTTGCAAAGGGCAATGTATAAAAATCTATTTCTCCAAATGATATTGGCTTATCAATATCTACAAGTTTTGTACGAATGTGCATCCCAGATTTTTCAAACCATTTAGAACCATAGTTTAATCGTTCTTTACTATCGTGATTACCACTAATCATAATGAGTGGTATGCCCATTTCTAAATTCAAAGTATTTATTGTACTTTCTAACAATTGTATTGCACTTTTACTTGGATAACTTGTATCATATAAATCTCCTGCAACTACAATTACATCAGGTTGTTCATTTTTCATTTCTTCTATAAAGCACTTTAAAATATATATTTGGTCATCTAGTAATGTTTTGCCATTCAATATTTTTCCTAAATGCCAATCTGCTGTATGTATTACTTTCATATTTGCACCTCTCATAGAACGTTAGTTCATATATATACTATTATATTCCCTTAATCATTTCTATTATAATAAAAATGCCGCTTATCACCTAGGATAAACGGCTCAAAACTATTGTATTAAACTACGCTTTACTTTTTTATATTTATATAACATCGCCAAACGCCAAGGAATAATCATACAAAAAGCAAGCAAGAAAAACATTCCCGCAATTTCTCCTGGGTCTATTTTATTACTAATAAATATTTTAATTATTGTACGAATTAAAAGTAATGAGATAAGTATTATAGGAAAAGCTTTAGATCGTTTCATATATACTTCATTACCTTTAGTTTCAAATCTAGATGTCCATATTAAAATTGTCGAAAATAATACTCCTAAAATAATACATTCTAAAATTTCAAATCCCGTTAATCTAAAATATGGAACGACATACATTAAAGCTCCAGTTGCCATAAAAAACGGTGGCAAAATAATTTTCTTTTCATTAACAGGAAATTGTTGTGCTTTCATGCGCACGATAATAACAGCAATTCCCATTAAAAAAGCGAAAACTATAGAAAAGATCAAATATAACATGCTGACACCTTCTTTAAGTTTCTACAAGATGATATTTATTTAGGATTGTTCATCACTCTACAAAGCTAAGTCATGAAATTGACACGCCATTGATTACTTAGCTATTATTAAAAACATCACATAGTATATATTAGCATTTTTTACATTTTGAAGATAATAAAATACATAGTTTTTGCCATTTTAAACACAACTATATAATATCATGAAGTGTATCAATCACTATACACATTTCAGCCATCTAATATGTGATGAGCAATATAAATTTTACAGCAAAAAAATAAGCCTCAAAGAGACTTATTTTAACGTTTTTATTTACATAGCTTGTGACGTATTGTCGCAAGCAGAAAATGCATTATTTAATACCATTCTAAGATAATTCATATCATGTAGTTGCATTGCGTTATGATATTTTTTAAATGATTCTTCAGTTGGAAAGTTAATGTGTATATTTGCAAGTCGATCTAAAACCTCTTTGTCTTCCATATCAAAAGCATCTCTCACTTTGTAATACCTCCCTTGTATAAGCATATTATATCAAACGTGAAAATATTTTCAATAATTTTCTGAATATTTAAAAAACATAAAATGCCACGAAACGCGCCACAACAATAACTATTAAAGAAAAATTTTTTTGAATTTAAACATACAATAAAGGGATAAATTACTTCGTTAAAAAGTATTTTAACTCATCTATATCTACGAAATAATATCACTATTTTGCATCGCCCTCCTTCAATCAATACTATCTTCCGTTTTTTATTAGACCGCACTTATAACATAAGTTTAAATTGACATCCTTTCACCTTACCACAGACAAAAATAAGGGCTGACAGTTACTTTTTTAAGTAGCTGCCAGCCCTTTATTGACGGTCTATTTAGACTTTTTGAGTTGTTCCTCTTGATTTTTATTCATCATCGTCATCATTTGATTTATTTTCTTTTGAGATGGTTTTTGACCCATTTGCATCATCATCATACGTAGCATCTCTTCATTAATTGGTGGGTTCTTTTTAAGGTAATCCATCATATATTTTCTTGCTAGGAAAAATCCACCGACTAATCCAATAATAAGTGCTAACACGATTAATACTATTGCTAACCAAGTTGCCATTGTTTCACCCACTTTCCTATCCTAATGAATTTTACTAAAATTAGTACTCTATTTCAAGAGTAACTCAATGAATATCTTCTAACCTTATGTATTATATCAATTTCAATTTCAATTTGTAAATATAGTCACATATTTCTTTGATATTAAAAATTGGTATGAGAACAAGCGCTCCCATACCAATAATTAAATGTTATTAGACATTTATTAGAATGTTTGAATTTGATTCAATACATTTTCTTTAGTGAAACCATATTTTTCAACTACTAAATCGCCAGGAGCACTAGCACCGAATCCATCGATAGCGATGACTTTACCTTCAGTACCAACGTATTTATGCCAACCTAGTGATGATGCCATTTCAATAGCAACTCGTTTGGTAATTGATGATGGCATTACTGATTCTTTATACTCAGCAGATTGTTGATCAAATGCATTCCAGTTAGGCATTGAAACAACACGTACACCTTTACCTTGAGCTTCTAAATCTTTAGCAGCTTCAACAGCTAAATTAACTTCTGAACCAGTTGCTAATAATAAGAATTCAGGGGCTTGTTCTGATTCGAACACTACATAAGCACCTTTACGTACGCCTTCTTCAACTGTTTCTTTTGGAAGATCCATAGTTGTAAGATTTTGACGCGTTAGTACTAATGAAGTTGGTGTATTTTCAGATTCTAATGCCACTTCCCAAGCTACACGTGTTTCGTTCCCATCTGCTGGACGAATCACATTCATATTTGGAATCGCACGTAAACCAGCTAATTGTTCTACTGGCTCATGTGTTGGACCGTCTTCACCAACAGCAATTGAATCATGAGTAAAGATAAACGTTGAATTTAAGCCCATAATTGCTGATAAACGTAATGCTGGTTTTAAGTAGTCACTGAATACGAAGAATGTTGCACCGTATGGGTGTAAACCACCGTGAGCAGCCATACCATTTACTGCAGCACCCATAGCAAATTCACGAACACCAAACCAAATATTTTTACCTTCTGGTGTATCTTTATCAAAGTCAGTTGCATCTTTAACATTTGATTTATTTGAACCAGCTAAGTCTGCTGAACCACCGAAGAATGAAGGCACAGATTTACTTAATGATTGAATAACTTCTCCAGAATCTGCACGTGTTGCACCACTATGTCCAGCTTCATATTCTGGAAGTACATCTTTGTAGTTCTCTGGTAATTTACCACTAATAGCTAATTTAAACTCTTCAGCTAATTCTGGGTATTTATTGCTGTATTCTTCAACAAGTTTATTCCATGATTCTTCTTTTTCATTCGCACGTTTTAGCATGCTTTGTTGGAAAATTTCATAAACTTCTTCCGGCACATTGAAACGTTTTTCAGGGTCTAAACCATAGTTTTCGAAAGTTAGTTTTCTTTCGTCTTCACCTAATGGCGCACCATGTGCACCGCTTGAATCTTGCTTGTTAGGCGCACCGTAACCAATAATCGTTTTAATTTCGATAATTGTTGGCACATCTTGTGTCTTAGCTTCTTCAATTGCTTTATCGATTGCATCGATATCATTGCCTTCTTTGACAAAAATATGTTTCCAACCATAAGCTTCGAAACGACCTTTAATATCTTCAGAAAATGCTTTGTTTAAATCACCATCTAAAGAAATATCATTTGAATCATATAAAACGATAAGTTTATCTAATTGGCTATGACCTGCTAAAGATGCTGCTTCGTGAGAAATACCTTCCATTAAATCACCATCTGATGCAAGTACATATGTGTAATGATCCACTACTTGTGCATCATCTTTATTAAATTTACCTGCTAGATGTTTTTCAGCCATTGCCATACCAACTGACATAGCAAACCCTTGTCCAAGAGGACCAGTAGTTACTTCAACACCATCAGTGTGTTTAAACTCAGGATGTCCAGGCGTTTTTGAATCCCATTGTCTAAATTGTTTAAGTTCTTCTAATTCTAAACTACCTGAAACATGTAAAAGGCTATACAATAACGCTGATCCATGACCCGCAGATAATACAAAACGATCTCTATCAAAGAAATCTTTTGATTGGGGGTTAAAATTTAAATGACGAGTCCATAAAGTGTATGCCATAGGAGCTGCACCCATAGGTAGACCAGGGTGACCTGAGTTTGCTTGTTCAACAGCGTCAATACTTAAAGCTCTTATCGTATCTACCGCTAATTGATCTTTTTCTTTATTCATCTAAATGACTTCCTTTCTTCTAGCTAGTTTCATAATCATTATACATGATTTTTCATCTATTTAACAAAAAAATGAGTTAATTTTTTTCTTCCTCATCTTTAGAATCTAATATTTTTTTTACTTTATCTGGTGTTACATCATTACCTTCTGGATCAATCACTCTTGTACTTTCAATTTGCTGTTTAAATTTCTTTCTAAACGAATCTAAATATGCTTTGCGTAATTTGGATTGTTCTTTAGCTTCATTCTCAGTTAAGCCAACTTCCTTTTTCTTTTTAGCGAGTTCATTAATACGTTCTATATTAACGCCATCCATCTTTGCCATAAGAAACCTCCGTATTTCATCAATATAGAAAAATATAACAAAAAAGTGAACGAAACTAAATAGTTTCGCTCACTTTCCTCCCATTTGCTAATTCAAAAGCACCTTATCTTTATTATAACTTTGACTACTTTATTGATGCGCTGCTGCAATTAATGCTTGTTCTATGTGTTCGCTTTTTCCTTCTGAAGTTGGTTGGTTTCGTTCGTGTTTGGCTGTATCTTGTGTAATTTGATGATCCGTCATCTCGTACGTCTGTTCTGATTCAGCATTGTTATCAGCACTTATAATAAATAAAGCACATAATACCATGGTAACAACAAGCACTGCTATATATGGTTTTACTTCTGATTTATATAATTTCATCATTTAATAACACTCCTAGAACATTTGTTTGTATAACTAACTTAACAGAACACCTGTTCTAAGTCAATACCAAAACGAACAAACGTTTGTAAAATGTATATGTGCGTGCTATAATAAGTATAAATCAATCTAGGGAGTGCCTATTATGAGAGAATTAACTAAGCGACAAAATGAAATTTTTGAATATATAAAGCAAACGGTTCAATTAAAAGGCTACCCACCAAGTGTCCGTGAAATTGGTGAGGCTGTCGGTTTGGCGTCAAGCTCAACTGTACATGGCCATTTATCAAGATTAGAAGAAAAAGGTTATATAAGAAGAGACCCTACTAAACCACGTGCTATTGAAATTGTGACCGAACAAGTAGGTGAAGCAGTTAATATGGAAGAAACCATCCACGTTCCTGTAATCGGTAAGGTTACAGCAGGCGTTCCAATTACAGCTGTAGAAAATGTCGAAGAATATTTCCCTTTACCCGAACACTTTACTTCAACACATAACAGCGACATTTTCATTCTTAATGTTGTTGGTGATAGTATGATCGAAGCAGGTATATTAGATGGAGATAAGGTCATAGTCAGAAGTCAGACAATCGCTGAAAATGGTGATATTATTGTAGCTATGACTGAAGATAATGAAGCTACAGTAAAACGATTCTATAAAGAAAAAGCACATTATCGTTTACAACCTGAAAATAGCACTATGGACCCTATTTATTTAGATCATGTTACTGTACTAGGTAAAGTCGTAGGTTTATTCCGAGAAATGTAAAGTCATATCATACAGTTCTAATAGTACTCTCACAAAAATAAGAGGCTGAGCGCATGCGCTCAACCTCTTATTTTTCGTCTTTTTTCTCTAAAACTTCTTTTACTTTTTCAAGTATATCTTCTGTTTTATCTTTTTTATTTGTTGTCATAACTTATTCATCCTCACAAATTAAAGATACCCTTATACAACAAAATCAAACATTATCCTGTGTAATTTTCAGTCCAATATGGTTGTCTTTCTTCATTAAACTCAACACCTACGCCAAGTGTTTTAAAAGATTGTTTGAGTATATTTTTTCTATGACCTAATGAATTCATTAAACCTTGGTGTGCATATATACTACTTGTTTGACCGTAAGCTAAATTTTCTCCGGCCGCATTAAAATCATGACCATCCGCTTCTAATCTATCGAACGGCGAATCACCGGATAAATTATTATGATCAAAATAATTATTTTCTGCCATATCTTCACTATGCGCTCTAGCAGTATCAGAAATACTAGATGAATAATTTAATGTTGCTAAGTCATGTTGCACCCTTTCAGCATTAACCAAATCAAAGTTTTGCAATTCAAAGCTTTGAGCTAATCCTTCTGAAGGCGCACCATATTGTTGTTGTAAACGGCTCTCCATATTATCGCTAACTTGTAAAAGAGCAGTTAAGTTATTGTTCTCGTGCTTATCATAAAAAGCTGTTGTATAAATTTGATCATCATGAAAATTATCATATTCATCATCTTTTACATCGAATCTAACATGTCCTTTTTGCTTTTCAGTAATAGGTTTACCTAGCCTATCTCTGACTGTTTCTTTAGGTGTACCATATTTAATTTTAGATTGAGATGAAATGACATTTTGGTTGCTATACAATGCATGCACTTTATTATCAATATAACTGACCATTACAAATGCTTTATAATCGCCTGAATAATAAGTATGCCAATTTGTACCATATTCATTAGATGTAACACGTTGGGCATAGCCTAACTTCTGCTCCACAGTTTGTTTGGTCATATTCATTTGAATATTATTGATTGCAAACTCTTGTTTGCTAGGAACTTTAAGTGACTTGTCCGAGGTAGAATTGTCCGAAGTCCAACTATTCACTTTAGTTTTTACTTGTTGTTGTAATGCTTCCATTGGGGCTGTCTCTTTTACAGGAACTACCAACACGATTACTAAAATAACAACGATATATAATAGAAATTTTCTAATATGTCACACCTACTATTAAATTAGTCTCTATCTCCATTAAAAATAGAGTTTTTCACGACTACATAATCCACTTTTCTCAATGAATTTAAATCTTTGCCACCTGCATATGAAATAGAACTTTGTAAATCTTGTTGCATTTCCACTAAAGTATCAGATAAAGAACCTTTGTGTTCAACAAACATTTTTTTACCTTCAACATTTTTATGTTCACCTTTTTGGAACTCCGATGCACTACCAAAGTATTCTTTATATAATTTACCATCTAACTCTACAGTTTCACCTGGTGATTCTTCATGTGCCGCAAACAATGAGCCAACCATTACCATTGAAGCACCAAACCTAATAGACTTCGCAATATCACCATGTGTTCTAATTCCACCATCAGCAATAATAGGCTTACGTGCTGCTTTACTACAATGGTTCAAAGCTGCTAACTGCCAACCACCTGTACCAAAACCAGTTTTAATCTTAGTGATACAGACGCGCCCTGGTCCAATACCTACTTTAGTAGCATCTGCGCCAGCGTTTTCAAGTTCACGCACACCTTCAGGCGTACCAACATTACCAGCAATAACAAACACTTCTGGAATAAAACGTTTAATATGCTTGATCATATTAATAACTGAATCAGAGTGCCCATGTGCAATATCAATTGTAATATAGTCAGGAATAACTTTTTCAGCAGCTAATTTTTCAACAAAATCAAATTCACGTGCTTTAACGCCAACTGAAATAGATGCAAAATATCCTTTTTCCTGCATACGCTTTGTAAACGGAATGCGTGCTTCTTCATCAAATCTGTGCATAATATAGAAATAATTGTTTTCTGCAAACCATTCAGCCAACGTTTCATTCATAACTGTTTGCATGTTGGCAGGAACTACAGGTAAATTAAAACTTCTTGGCCCAAATTGAATAGTTGTGTCACATTCAGAGCGACTATCAACAATACATTTGTTTGGTATAAGTTGGATATCTTCGTAATCAAATATTTTCATAGTTAAACAAACCCCTAACATTTTTAATAATACAATCGTTTAATGGTAAGATTTTCATGATGATTTCCTTTGTTCTAAATGAAATTATATCTAATTTTAGCATAATTTCCGAACAATAACTTTTTCCACTCATCTTCACCATTAGATAATATACATTGTTTTATCATAAATGTAAATGGACTATAGTCGTAAATTACCAACTAGATTTTTTAACTCCTGGAATTTGTCCTTTGTGTGCATACTCTCTAAATGCAATACGTGACATTTCAAATTTGCGATAAACCCCTCTAGGTCTACCTGTCACTTTGCAGCGTCTAGTTAACCGTGTAGGTGAAGAATCCCTTGGTAACTTGCTCAATGCTTCATAGTCACCTTTAGCCTTTAATTCTTCACGTAACTCATGATATTGATTAACTAAACGTTCTCTTTTTTGCTCTTTTGCTATTTTGGATTTTTTCGCCATTAACTTTCAACCTCTCTTTTATAAAACGTAATGATTACGTTTTGTATAATAACACACTTTTTTACTTTAGCAAATAATTAAATTGTTAATATTCATTCTATATTCTGTAAGCAGCAGCTTTTCCTTACAAATATATCTCCTAATTTATTTTATCTTTGATGCTCAATAAGTACGATCAAATGTAGTTTTAATGTAATTCTTTATTACTAAATCTTATATGTTTTGAAGATTTAACTATTTAATCGAAATACACAATTGATAATTACTTATAATTGTGATAAAATTTTAAAACGTAACAATTCCTATTAAGAAAGAGGTGTCGACTTTGCGCGTTAACATTACATTAGCTTGTACAGAATGTGGCGATCGTAATTATATTTCTAAAAAGAACAAACGTAATAATCCAGAACGTATCGAACTTAAAAAGTTCTGTCCTAGATTAAATAAATATACATTACATCGTGAAACAAAATAGGGTTCTGTCCTTATTAGCTTTTTTAAATACGACAGATTTACTTTCAAACCTGAAACGAGCGCATATTGCAGCTTATTTCAGGTTTATTTTTTGTCGCTAAATTCAACTTTTAGTATGCTCAATTCTTCTATTTAAATATATATTTGTTGAGGTAACTATTTTTAAATAGCAAAAGTTTATGAAATATTACCAATCTATATTTCATAGCACTCATACCTTATATCGTCTATATCTACACCATCGATAATAGTGTTTTACTTTTACCTAAATAAAAAAGAGCATCGCATTTACGACACTCTTTTACGCACCCAATGATAAGTTAGAATACTAACGGCAACTAATCTTTAATTTCTAAATCTACATCATTAATATCAATACCTAATGCTTGGGCTACACCTTTACCATATTCAGAATCCGCTTTAAAGCAATGACGAATATGACGATGTTGTACTTCTAATGTTGTACCTTGCATTTCATTAGCTGTATTTACAAAAATACGCTCTTGTTGCTCCTTAGATTGTAATCTAAAGAGACGACCTGGTTGTTCGAAATAATTATCATCATCTTCTCTATAATTATACTCGTAAGCTTCGCCTTCAACTGGTAAACCAGGTTTTTTAAATTCGGGTTGATCTTCAAATGAACCATCACTGTTTGGATAGTAATGTGTTCCCCCACCTTGGTTATTATCTAAGATTCGCATTTGACCATCTCTACTAAATGGACAAATATTTTCAACACCTACACCTTTAGGTTGGTTAACTGGTATTTGCCAATGATTTACGCCAAGTCTGTAACGTTGCGCATCACCATATGAGAATAAACGACCCTGCAACATTTTATCAGGTGAAAAATCAATTCCTGGAACGATGTTTGTTGGTGCAAAAGCAGCTTGTTCGACATCTTGGAAGTAATTATCTGGATTACGATTAAGTTCAAATTCTCCTACTTCAATTAATGGATAGTCGCCTTTGTACCAAACTTTTGTTAGGTCGAACGGATTATCTTTGTGCTTTCTAGCTTGTTCTTCTGTCATAACTTGTATATACATTTTCCATTTTGGGAAATCTTTATTTTCAATCGCTTCAAATAAATCACGTTGCGAGGACTCTCTGTCATCAGCAATCGTTTGAGCTGCTTCATCAGGTTGTAAATTTTCAATACCTTGTTGTGTTCTGTGATGGAATTTCACCCAAACACGTTCTCCTTTATCATTATATAAAGAGTAAGTATGAGAACCAAAACCGTGCATATTTCTAAATCCTTTTGGAATACCTCGATCTGACATCAAAATAGTCACTTGATGCAATGCTTCTGGTAGAGAGGTCCAGAAATCCCAATTGTTTTGTGCACTACGCATATTTGTTCTAGGGTCACGTTTCACTGCATGGTTTAAACTCGCAAATAATTTAGGATCTCTAAAGAAGAATACTGGTGTATTGTTACCTACTAAATCCCAATTCCCTTGATCAGTATAAAACTTCAATGCAAAACCACGAATATCACGCTCGGCATCGGCCGCACCTCTTTCACCTGCTACAGTAGAAAAACGTGCAAACATTTCTGTCTGCTTCCCAATCTCGGAAAAAATACTTGCAGATGTATACTGAGTAATATCATTTGTAACTGTAAATGTACCAAATGCACCAGAACCTTTTGCATGCATACGTCGCTCTGGAATTACCTCCCTATCAAAATGAGCCATCTGTTCTAAAAAGTACCAATCTTGCATCACCATAGGTCCTCTAGGGCCTGCAGTCATACTATTTTCTCTATCAGAAACTGGCGCACCAAAAAGACTAGTCAATCTTCTATTATTGCTCATAATGTTTCCC
The DNA here is from genome assembly GCF_029024945.1 of Staphylococcus succinus. NCBI lineage: Bacteria > Bacillati > Bacillota > Bacilli > Caryophanales > Staphylococcaceae > Staphylococcus > Staphylococcus succinus. The sequence goes on from NZ_CP118976.1 coordinate 1,588,817, forward strand.
CCTAAAATTAATTCTAGATAATAATGATTATTATCTAGAATTAATTTTAATGTATACTGCACTTAAAAGCAACAAACTAACATATAAACTTATGATAATTTTCCGAAAATTTAAAATATTGATGATTTTAGTAATATAAAAAGCATTGATTGTAATAAGTAAAAGCATTAAAATGGAGTGTATATAAAATTTAATAAATTATAGGAGACAAATTATGGCGCAAAATAACATGAAACGTGGTCTTAACTCGCGACATATTTCAATGATAGCTATTGGTGGTGCAATTGGGACTGGACTATTTGTAGCGACAGGAAATGTAATCTCTCAAGCAGGCCCTGGTGGTGCAATATTAGCTTACTTGATTATCGGAGTGATGTTATATTTCTTAATGTCATCTATTGGGGAGTTAGCTACATTTTATCCAGTATCAGGATCCTTCAGCTCATATTCAACTCGATTCGTAGATAGCTCTTTAGGATTTACAATGGGATGGCTATATTGGGTAATGTGGGTATTGGTAACAAGTGTTGATATCATTATTGCATCTAGTGTACTGAATTACTGGGAAGTATTTAGTTTCTTTAGCCCAGTAACATGGAGTATGCTCTTTTTATGTTTACTCTTGTTACTAAATATTTTTTCAGTTAAGGCTTTTGGTGAAACTGAATTTTGGTTATCACTTATCAAAGTCATAACTATCATTGTATTTATTATTATTGGTATTTTAACAATAGTGGGTATCTTAGGTGGAAAAACGTATGGTTTTGACCATTTCACTACTGGACAAGCCCCCTTTGTTGGCGGTATTTCTGGCTTTTTAGGTGTCTTGTTGATTGCAGGGTTTTCTGTTGGTGGCACTGAAGTTGTTGCAGTAACAGCCGGCGAATCTTCAAACCCTCATCAATCGATGCCTAAAGCTATTAAACAGGTGTTTTGGAGAATATTATTATTTTATGTGTTATCAATTGCAGTTATTTCAGCAATTATACCTTATACTGATCCACTACTGTTAAATAAGTCTGAATCAGTAAGCCAAAGTCCGTTTACTATTGTATTTGATCGTGTAGGTATCGCTTTTGCTGCTTCTGTCATTAATGCAGTTATTTTAACTTCACTGTTGTCGGCAGCCAATTCTGGTATTTATACAACAAGTCGTATGTTGTTCTCAATGTCTGAAGATAAACAAGCACCGCGTATTTTCGGAAAATTAAATAAAACGACTAAATTACCTATGATTTCTATATTCACTACGTTTATCATAGTACTACTTATTATTATATTGGCTCAATTTAAATCAGACATCGTCTTTTCACTACTTAATATAATTGGTTCATTGGTAATAGTAGTTTGGGCATCTAGTATTATCTCACAAATACGTTTACGTTCAGCAATCAAAAAGCAAAATAAAAATCCCGACGATGTGCTTCCATATAAAGCACCGTTCTATCCGTTAGGACCTATTATTGTCATTGTTGCATTACTTTTCTTATTTGCTGGTAATTCATTAGGCGCTCTCATCTCTGGTGATTTTTTAGCAGTACTACGCAATATTTCACCAATCATTATTTTAGCTATTATTTACTTTGCACATAAAGTAGTTCGTAAAACTAAAATCATTAAACTTGAAGAAATGGATTTAAAAAGTCACAAGTACGAGTAAATAAAACAAGGATACATTAACATCTAATGTATCCTTGTTTTTTATGTATATAGTTAATAGAATAGAAACTAAAACTTATCGTACTCTGATTAGCGTACAAATTACATATTCTACACTTCATAACACGAAAACGCTTCCTTAACTAAAATTACATGAGATCTTGATATTTTCAGTTTAGTGAAATTATAGTATAATTAAGTATAATAATAAACGTTAACCTAGAGGTGGAAACTATGATTGGACAGACAAACTTATTTGACGACATTTTAGAAACTGAAGAACGCTTCGTTATTGTTGTGCAATCACTTGAAGACAGACACAACCGCTTGATTAAGCGCACACTAAGAGAATATAGTAGCTTGGATCATTCTCAAATGGAAAGTCTCTTTGACCATCTTAAAGACTTATTTTTAGAAGAAGACTTTGAAGAAAATCAATCTGCATTTTCTATTACTGTATATACAAATTTAGATTATGCTGCTGATCATGTATATGCACACGTTAAGAGACATCGTGGCAAACATGAATGGACACACACAGCTAAATAATGTGACTCACATCGTAAAACAATAAAAAAAGGGCCGATATATCTAGATATCGGCCCTTTTTTTATTTTAAAAGTGTTTTTAAAGCGTGAGGAATACCGTTCTCCCCATTACTTAAAGTAACTTCATCAGCAACAGCTTTAACTGCATCGTTAGCATTATCCATTGCTACTGCATAACCAACTACTTCAAGCATTGATATATCATTAGAACTATCTCCAAATGCAATAACTTGTGATAAGTTATAACCTAATTTATCACATAATGCGGTAACAGCATTGCCTTTAGATACATCTTTAGCCATAAACTCTAGGAAATAAGGTTTACTCGTTGTAACGTCAACATCCTCATTAAAGTGTCCTGCTAATTCGATATTCAAAGCCGTAACATTTGGTACATAATCTACACCCATTGCTTTCGGCACTTCTGTTTGAATATAGTCCTTAATATTATCTACGCGTTTCATCGGTAAGCCAGTTAACTCAGATTCTATATTCATATATTCATGCTCACCTTCATATATGATATAGCCTCCATCATACGTTAAAACGAATAATTTATTTTCTCTGCAGTAATCTACTATTAAGTCAAAATTTTCTTTAGAAATTGAGCGACTCACTTCTACTTGCTCATTGCTAACGTTAATTGTCTTACCGCCGTTATAACTGATTACATAACTATTATTTTGGTCTAGTTGTAATAATTTTGCTGTCGGTAACATTCCTTCTGTTGGACGACCTGAAGCTAATATCACTTTATACCCCTGACTTTGTGCTTCAATCAAATAAGCAGCTGTTTCAGGGCTAACTTCATTATTAGTATTCATCAATGTGTCATCCATATCCATTACTATAACTTTATAATCACTCATGTTGCCTGTCTCCTTTCAACATCTCTTTATATATTACTATATATTAAAGACGTTGGTACAGTACTTTAGATACTACGCCACTTTCATTGATAGTTACCAATTCAGAACGACAATCATCAAACTCGCCTTTGAGCGCCCTTACTAATTCACCACTACGTTCTGGTGCAATAAGCGTAAGTACTGTTGGACCGGCACCACTAATAACTGTAGCATAAGCTTGATATTGTTTAGCTATATCTTTAATTGACTGAAACTCTGGGATTAAGTGTTGACGATATGGTTCATGAAAGCCATCTTGTTCCATCATTTTTCCTGCAAGCTCATAATTGTGTTGAATCAATGCACTGATCATAGTATTACTGATTGCACTATTTTGTACGGCCTTTTTATGTGAAAATGTATCTGGCAAGGTATTTCTGGAATCATCAGTTCGTAGTTCGTATGATGGTATAGTGATAATAATATCTACTTTAGGCGTATCGATATACGAAACATCCGTCACTTTAGTATCCGGATTATAATACCCTAAAACAAGACCACCGTAAATTGTTGGCGCTACATTATCTGGATGCCCTTCAAACTCTGTAGCTAATTGAAGTAATTCGTATTTAGACAATTCGATATCACCAAAATAGTTAGCAATATAGAGCGCACCAACTAAAGCTGATGCTGAAGAGCCTAACCCTCTCGCAAGCGGAATCTCACTTCTCATTTCAATATCTAACCCTGGTAAGATGACATCGTATTTGCGTGCAACTTTCTGCGCAATTTGATAAATATAGTGTCTATTATCTGTGGGTAAATCTTCTACATTAGGTCCAACATGATTAAAACTCCATACACCACTTGTATTTGTTTTTACATCTAAATATAAAAATTTATTTAAAGCCATTCCTATAGAATCAAAACCGACACCTAAGTTAGCGGTAGATGCCGGAATTTTTAAATGTAACATGTTGCTCATGCTATAGTGCCCCTTTGATATATTCTAAGATGCTCTTTCTATCATTTGGTAAAGGTTTGATAGGATTATCTAACAATGATATCGCTGTGTCAGGATCTTTTAATCCATTACCAGTGAGTACAGCTACAACCTTCTTACCTTGTGGCAGCTTACCAGCACGGTGTAATTTTATCAATCCAGCTACAGAAGCATTACTCGCAGGTTCACTAAAGACACCTTCTTTACGTGCCATTAATTGATACGCTTCTAAGATTTCTTCATCTGTAACACTATCAATTAAACCGTTTGATTCATTTAATGCATTTGTCGCTTTATCCCAACTTGCAGGGTTACCAATACGAATTGCCGTTGCAACAGTATCAGGGTCTTTTACTACTTTGTTTTGAACGATAGGCGACGCACCTTCAGCTTGGAATCCATACATATGGGGTAATGATGTATTATCACGTTCATGGTATTCTTTAAAACCTTTCCAATAGGCTGAAATATTACCAGCATTACCTACAGGAATAGATAAAATATCAGGAGCTACGCCGCCTAATTGTTCTATAACTTCAAAAGCACCTGTTTTTTGTCCCTCTATTCTGTAAGGATTGACTGAATTTACCAGTGCAATTTCCCCATTTTCAGCAACTTCTTTCACAATCTCTAAGGCTTCATCAAAATTGCCTTCAATAGAAACAATTTCTGCACCATACATGACAGCTTGTGATAGTTTACCTAAAGCTATTTTACCTTCAGGGATAACTACGATTGCTTTTAGACCTGCACGTGCTGCATAGGCAGCCGCTGATGCTGAAGTATTACCTGTAGATGCACAGATCACTATTTTTTTCCCTTCTTCTTTAGCTTTAGCCATAGCCATAACCATGCCTCTATCTTTAAAAGAACCTGTAGGATTTGCACCTTCATATTTAACATGTAATTCAATGCCAAGCATTTCTGATAAATTTTCACAATAAACTAATGGCGTGTGACCTTCATTTAATGTTAATTGTGGTGTATTTTCATTTACTGGTAAATATTCCTTGAATTCTTTTACTAACCCTTGCCATTTCTCCATTTTAATTAAACCCCTTCGACTGGATATATTTTCTTAACGATATAACCTGATTCTGTTATTGAAGACTCTGGTGACTCATCTATACCTACGATAATCACACCAACTGTATGTGCATCACGTTCTTTGATAGCTAATGATTTATGGAAAGGTAAGTTAGCTTTAATCAATGACTCAACTTTATTAAGCTCATCACCATCAGTTTGGACAACAGCATAGTAACTTTCTTTTTCTTTAATTGTCACCGTGTCTTCATCCTCCATCATTTCTTTTGTTGCTTCTGTTTTCAACTCAAAATGTGGTGGTAACGTGTGTAAATTAGAATCAAAATTTAATGTTACATTTAATAAATCACTCACTACAGCACTACCTGTGGCTAAGCTACCTGCACCTTTACCGTAGAACATCGTTTCTCCAACAGCATCACCAATAACATAAATCGCATTAAATTCATCTTCAACAGCAGAAAGTTGATGTGCTTTATTGATTAACGTTGGTGCTACAGATGCTTGAACCTCTCTATTTTCATATGTACCTTTACCAATCAATTTGATTTTATAACCTAACTCATCTGCAACTTTGATGTCTGATAATTCAACATCACTAATACCGTGTCTTTCTACATCAGACAAATTAATCACTTGGTTAAATGTTAAATATGATGTAATTACAACTTTTCTTGCTGCATCGACACCTTCTACATCATCAGTAGGATCTGCTTCTGCAAAACCTAGTTTTTGAGCTTCATCTAATGCATCTTCAAACGATGTTTCTTCTTGAGTCATTTTACTTAGGATAAAGTTAGATGTACCATTTAATATCCCCATGAATTTACTAATGTTATTGGCATTCAAACCATTATTAATCGCGTTAACAATTGGAATACCTCCAGCAACACTCGCTTCGTATTTCAGTGCTACATCGTTTTCTTGTGCTAAATCTTCTAACACATTCAAATGAACAGCTAGTAAATCTTTATTTGCAGTAATAACATGCTTCTTCTGACTTAACGCACGTTTCAACCAGTCAACCGTCGGCTCAATGCCGCCCATTACTTCAACAATAATATCAATAGAATCATCGTTTAAAATTTCATCAATGTCTTCTGTTAAATTATACTTCGATACATTAATAGGTCTTGATCTAGATTTGTCGCGGACTAAGATATGTCTAATATTAATATCCTTGTCCATTGTGTCTTTAATTTGTTGTCTGTTCTCTTCGATTATCTTAACTACACCTGAACCTACAGTACCTAAACCGAGCAGGGCTACATTTAATTCTTTCATAACTTCATTCCTCCGATTGTTCTTCTAAAAAATACAAGTGTACAGTTGAAAAATACTTGAATATGGTATAGTATAAATTCATTCATTATTTTTGTAAAGGTTGAATATTTAAATCGTATATCTATACTATCACTCTCGTGATAAAAACTAAACAAAATTTTCTGATTTTTTAGAAAGGTTGTATGTCACTATGAAAGTAGCGAAATTTGGAGGAAGTTCTGTTTCTAATGCAGAACAAATAAAAAAAGTATTAAATATCGTCAATTCGGACGATGATAGAAAGATTATTGTTGTTTCTGCACCAGGTAAACGCCATAAAGAAGACGTCAAAACAACTGACTTACTGATACGTCTATACGAAAAAGTCATTGCAGGTTTAGACCATATTTCTAAAAAAGAAGAAATTATGCAACGTTATGCTGATATTATTTATGAATTAGAAATGCATGATAATTTATTGTTCACTATTGATAAAACGCTAGAACATTACATCAAGACATTAAAAAATAAACCTTCTCGTTTATTAGATGCGCTACTCTCTTGTGGCGAGAATTTCAATGCCCAACTCATTGCTGAATATAATAATAGTCAAGGTATACCTACGCGTTACATTTCACCAGGTGATGCGGGTATCACAGTTACCGATTTACCACAAAACGCGCAAATCTTAGACCATTCTTATGAAGATATATACCAATTAAGAGCGTATAAAGAAAAATTAATTATTCCAGGATTTTTTGGTATTTCAAGACAAAACTATGTTGTAACATTCCCTCGTGGTGGTTCCGACATTACTGGTGCAATTGTTGCACGAGGTGTAAGAGCTGATTTATATGAAAATTTCACAGATGTCTCAGGTATATTTAGAGCAAACCCAACTATTGTAAAACACCCTGAAGTCATTGATGAAATTACCTATAGAGAGATGCGCGAGTTATCTTATGCTGGCTTTGGTGTATTTCATGATGAAGCACTGCAACCATTGCATAAAGATAGAATTCCTGTCGTTATAAAAAATACAAATCGTCCTAACGATACAGGTACTTTTATTCGCCATGATAGAGAAATCAATTCGAATAATATCGTCAGTGGCATCAGCTGTGACAAAGACTTTACAGTACTAAATATTAAAAAATATTTAATGAACAGACAAGTTGGATTTACACGTAAAATACTTGGCGTGCTTGAAGATTATAATATTTCATTTGATCATATGCCTTCTGGTATAGATAGTATAAGTATTATTATGCGTTCAAAAGAAATTCAAAATCGCGAAGAACAAGTGTTAAATGATATCCGTAAAAATTGTGATGTGGATGAATTAAGCGTTGAACACAATTTAGCTATACTCATGATTGTTGGAGAAGGCATGCATAGAATTGTCGGTACTGCGAATACAATTACCCATGCCCTTGCAGAGTCTAATATCAATTTAAAAATGATGAACCAAGGCGCTTCAGAAATTTCAATCATGTTCGGTATCGATGTTACTGATGCTGAAAAAGCAGTTAAAGCTACATATGAATATTGTTATAACGGCGAATGTTTGAAATTGTAAAACTAAAATCCTTCAAATCGTAAGTGTCTTGATTAAAACAAGACTTTTGTTAACGATTTGAAGGATTTTATATAGCTTTCTTTTCTGAATTTAACGCTTGATTTATACGTTCATCACCAACAACTAAACGTAATATTACAAATTGATAATAACTCAAAGAGTCAATAACACTACGATAATTAGGTATCTGATGATAATCAATCGGATCTAATAACTCATACATTAAAACAATCTCAGGTTTCACATAATCAACATCCCATTTGATTGAGTGGAAATAAATATGTTTCTCTGGCATGCGTATATTATGATTCCATCTAAACATCCAATCACCATCTTCAACATCATATATAATAACTGTCATGATTAATTCATTTTGATCAAAAACATTGGCATGTGTAATCTTAGAGAACTCTATTTCAGAAAAGTCTGAAGTGCTCTGTGTTTCATCATATAAATTTATATGATATGTTTTGGGGATATACTTTAATACTTCAGCAAGAAATTTTCTTTCAACACTGATATCTACTTTACCGTCTAAATTAAATTCATCATGTAAAAATAATTGCTTAGCGACCTCGCCATTATATTTAAATAGATTACCAACTTTTTCGTTTAATCTATTAACAAGCGTTTTAACATTTTTATTATTGTTCAAATGAGCACCTCCTCTAAAAGTAAGCGTTTCCAATAATATACATTATATAATTTGTAGTTATAATTTTCAACGTATTACTCACATATTTGAAAACTATTTTATATGTTATTAAAAATAACCAATAAACATGTAGTCACTTAATGATTCTGTATTTAAAAACTCTGGCCGATTCACAATCAACGTATCGTTTGCATTGTTATATAATGTCAGTTGAAGCTCTGCAACTTCCGGTATAGATTGGTATAGCGCATCCTCAATCATATACGGCACAGCCGCAAAGTAATAACAAATTTGATATTTTGAAAAAGTTTGTACAACATCCGGACCGACAATAATATGATATGTGCCATTTACCACACCGTTAGGTAAAATAATATTAAAATCAGTGTACTTAGCTACATATTTAATAATATCAGTTGAATAGCTTATCACAGAAATTTTAGTTCCTGTCTCATATAAATAATCAATTATCTTATAAGCAGTAGGATGATTATCGAAAGCGATAATTTCACCTTTCTTTATTTGCTGCATTATTTGCTCGAGATAATTTTTGATAGCACTCAAATCATTGTCCCCCATCTTCAACGTATCTTTTGTACCCTTATTATATCTATTAATCCCCCTAAGTGTAAACGAAATTCATCCCTAATATTAACATTCAATGTATAGAAAAATATATTTATGACATTTATATATAGTCACTTTTGAAAATACTAATTATACAACAACTTTAAAATTGATTCTATTCTAATAAAAGCCATATAATCAATATATATAACAGTTTAAAAAATTGTATTTGTACTACTATGTATAAAAGAGTAAAATAAACTGTATCAATAAATTTAATAAGATTAGGATGATCACCATGTTTCTTCTATTCATTTTACTAGTAATCATTATTTTACTCATTATTGTTGCTATTATTAACCACCGTGTTATGCAACAAAAATTGGATACAGAAATTTATGCTAAAGACCAATTGGTCACTAAAATAAGTACGGTTACACGTGAAAACACGCACTTAAAAAACCAAATGTTACGCATTGATGGCAATAATGATACACATCACCACGGCTTAAGAAAAGCTAAGCAAGACTTATACGAAATTTTAGAGCAATATAAACAAGAAGGCAAAATTCAACACTATGCTATTATTGCAACAGGAAATCTTGCAGTAAAACATCCGCTTTTTGAATTTGCACGAACATTTGATTATGTTGTTATTTCAGAAAAAGGTATTTTCAACATTAACGTGAAAAACTGGAAGCAAAAAACTTTCTATCACTTTACTGTAGATCCAACTTTAGAAAATCAACCTAATAAAGAGAACACAGTAAACCAAACAGTGGGTCGCTATATCGCAGAGCAATACCACAGCCAATTCCAATCTTCAAATAAAGCAACATATACATTTATAGAACGCATCAAAAATAACTCAGTTATTTTCGATTTCTATAATTATGATCCTTATGAGCAAGCAGCCAAAAACACCAAAGAGTTAGAAGCCAAAATAGCTGAACGTCTTAATCACAATATCAAAAGTATTGGACTTGTATACTTTACAGATGGTAGCGTGAATCTAATCGATGGTCCTACGGTCAGAGAAGAATATGCTGAAACTGTTTCTTCTAAGTCTTCACTTAAAGAAATCATTGGTGGAACGATTAACGAAGCTGAGGAAGCTTTAACGAAAGAACAATACGATAAACTTGTAGCGCGTTTCCACTAACTCATAAATACATTAAACCCCCGATGCCAAATACAGCATTGGGGGTTTAATGTATTTATAATGTGCAACCTTGAATATAGATTGTTTAAATCGTGCAAATGAATTTAGAAAATATTTTTTAACTCCACAAATTTAATTTATCACTTTTAGCTTGTCGTTCAGCTTTTTGGAATATTTCTCTGTACTTACCATTCGGTGCAAAATATTTCTCACGGGCTAAGCCATTTTTCACCATTTGTTCATTATACATCGTTTTTTTATCTAACCAAACATAGGCTAAAATCCTACCATAACGATCTTCTTTTTCTTTATCAAACTCTAAAAAAACATCTTTATCAGTTAAATGTTTCTTAGTATAATTTGAAGCTTCTTTCCCATAAGGCTGTACCGGTGTATTCGGTTTAACTGTTTCTGGCGTATCAATCCCTATTAATCTAACCTTTAATTGCTCACCATTTTCATCTTTAGCAACTAACGTATCTCCATCTACTACGCGTTCAACATGTACCTTTTCCGTTTGATCAGGACCAGCTGCTGAATTAGAACTATTCCCTTGAAACGGACCACTATGATTAATAAATTGAAATGCTAAAACACCTAAAATAATAATACCAACAACTAGCGTTGTCATTTTCTTTGTCGATTTCACTGTTGCACCTACTTATATAGAATTGTCCAAATCATCATATATAAATTCATTTAAACCGTCAAGAGCCAAATATAATTTATTTTTCATTTCAAGTATCACTTTATTATTAAATTATAAGTAATCATCGTTCAGGCTAGTTCAAAATCAGGACACAAATCCATGACACTATTTTATTTTATAAATATTTTTCTCATGCTATAATGTGAGTGATAGGAGTGAACAATTTGACTATGGCTAAAGAGAATATGATTACTACCATTGCAATCGTGATTGCAATTATTATAGGCTTGATTTTACAATTTCAATTTCAACTACCCCCTATAGTTTCAGCTGTTGTAGCGATATTTTTAGGTATATTTATTGGTTTTATCATTATTTTAATCCAATCACTGATTACGAAAAAAAAGAAAAAATAACACGTCCTGCCGCATACCTATGTCGGCAGTTTTTATTTTCTAAATTTAATGCTACTTTTAAAATCACATAAAAAAAGTTACATATTAAAGCCAGTAGACTTTGTATGTAACTTACTGATACCCATAATGATATTAAACATTTTTTATAAATGTGAGAAAGGCACTAAAAGCTTGCTCATTCGCCGAAAATGTACGTTCTTCAATTTCATGAACAGTTGATGTTAATAATTGATAGTCTGCTACTTCATCGTCTTTTAAATAAGCATTAATACTACTTTCTAACTCTTCTAATGAACTTGCCTTTATCGTACTTAATTTAATTTCTTGCATCGTTCATTCCCCCTTATAATGTCATATGAAGATGAATTATAACTATCATACTACGCACAGTTGCGTCATACAATTAAAAACAATATGCTTAAACTGACAACCCATATACAACAACTTTAAATTTATCTGTAGCTATTCATCACATAGCTAACGAAATCAAAAATAAAACTCTTCTTAACTGAATTTGAGCAACTAGCGTTTAATGACTGATTGTTAAGCTATCCGGCATCACTATATTTTTAATAGACAGTATAGTTCGTCTTTTTTAATTATATAGAGTTAAATCATTGATTTATAAATTGCAATTCATAAACTTTTTCCTTTTCGTACATATTAAATTCATCTAATTTAGCGACTAGTAGTATTTCTTGTTGTTTTCTGCTTACATTATGATAATAAGAAAGTTTAATATTTAAATTAGATTCATAACCGTTATTTTGAATCGTACTTTCAAGTTCTTCGAATACTTCTGCATTAATAGGTAAAAGGTAACTTTCTTTACTAGGCAAAATATTCAATAATTTTTCTTGAACAATTTTTTCATCATCTAATAAAATTGTTATATTGATTGTCTTTGCTGCACCCCCACCAAGGTTATATAACTTCAGATAATCTTCATGATCCGAATTGTGTATCGTCATATTTTTCATTGTAAGCGTTCCATCTTTATCCAACTTGAGTAAAACCTGATTAAAACCTAATGCAGGAATAAAGCCAAGCTTCATTTGATAAAGCTGAATACTTACAGAAACAAAATAAAATAACGCCATTATAAAAGTTCCAAGTGACCCAATGGCTGAAATAATACTGATCATTCTATCACTTCCTTAATTTTGGGAAAATTCAGGTAAAAAATACGTATTATACCCTTCCCAGAACTTTCATAAACATATAAGGCTTATCCTCCATCTACGTGGAGTCATGTAGTTTAGTTGTCTTTTTCACTATTTAATAATTTTCCATTTTTTGCATCAACGCTGACTTCATACTTAGTGTTCCCTTTTTTCAAATCCATATCATAAACAAGCTTTCCGTCATCTTTGGATAATGACCATTCCTTGATATCATCACCTCCAACTTCTTTTTGCCCTTTCTTAATTGCATCTTTAAAATTAATAGCGTCACTATATTTAAACTCCTCTTTTGAATCCACTGAATTCTCTTTTTCAGTTTCTTTGTTTATTAACGCTTTATCCTTATCCGAAACGATTACTTCTGATTCTTCATTAGATTTTTGTTGTTCAATTTTATATACCCATTCACCATTATGTTGTTCATAAGAAATACCTTTTAAATTTTGTCCACTATAGACACTCTGCGCTTTTTTTAAGGCTGCTTTGGGGCTAGTTTGAATATCATTTAATGTGATAACTTTTTCATTACTTTCTTCACTACTCGAGCTTGATGATTTTTTATCACCATCTGAGGAACTATTACCACAAGCAGTTAATAATACTGCAGATAGCGTTAACGTTGCTAACCTTTTTATTGTCATAAAGATTACCTCCTAGAATTTTAACAGTATTTTTCCCGTAAGCTCCATGAACAAAACCTATTTCTCACTTTAATTTATACACACTTTTAAAGTTCTATTAACTCATCGGGTTGTTTTCCAACTTAATTTAAACATTGTTCTTAGATTTAAATACAATGCATTAGAAAGGTTTTCAATAAAAATTAGCGTAATATTGCAAACTTTTATATCACTTGATAGATATAAATCAATACTTATCTAAACATTGCTACTAAAATATTAAAAAAGGCAAGCACATAAGTGCCTACCTTTGTATTAGGAAAAAATGAAAAATGACAAGTACTTTAATAGAATATTATGCTTTGATTGGTTGCCTTGTTAAATCACCGCCCCAAAGGGCGGCATCAAAAAGGATGAAGTTCTGGAGAAACTTCATAAAGCGATAATATAACAAACAACTGTATTTTTCAATATCTTAACTATTATTTTTTTAAATTATTTTTGTTTCCATTTTACAAAACCAATTATTTCATATTGGATAACCTTTTTTGACTATATTCTTACATAAAGACACATAAAAATAACTCATTTTAGCATTCATTGAATTTCACTCATTAATGGATACCCCTTTTTATGGTGTAAAAGGATTGAAAGATTCTGAAGACAAAAACTTTGCTCCATTTCCAGATTTTAAAATGCCTGTAAAAGAAATTATTTTAGATAATAATGATAGCGCAGCAGTATACTTAAACTTTGAAGGTACACACTGGAGCTCCTTTTAACGGCATAAATCCTACCGGTAAATCTGTAAAATTTTCACTAATGATGCTTTTAAAATTTAAAGATAACAAAATTATAGAAAAAAGATCCCATGTTGATGTAAATGATATTATTAAACAAATAAAACAATAGAATTGCATAGATAAATTTAATAAAAAACAACTTACATTTAATAATGTAAGTTGTTTTTTATTAGTAAATCATTATTTGTGACATTATGCTTAGCACTATAAAATACTAATTCTTTCTATATGACCTTGAATGATACAACCTTTACCTGTATGTTTAATACCTTCATTACGGTAAATTTCATATTTTTCTAATTGATGGATTTTAACAGGCAAGTGTTTTAAATAAGCTTTGATTTCTTCAATAGTATATAACATGGATTCATCTTTAGGTCCGCCAGTTCCATAAACTAATTGTTCTTTTGAATAAAACTCAAAATAACTATGACCACCTATGATTAATGGCTGAATGAGATTATTGAACATCTCTTTTTTGCCTTCGTTAGGTACATGACCAAAGATATTAATACTATAGTTAAATAATGACTCAGGGGCTAAGTTAGGCTTTGTGATATCGCCGTAATTTGCATCAATATCAACGCACGCTTCACTTGCTAGTTGGTATTGCTTATTAATACCAACTTGTGATATATCATAGGTTGTAATACCATAACCAAGTTTGGCTAAATATATTGCATTACGTCCTTCTCCCTCTGCAAGTAGTAAAATCTTTTCATTATTATCTGCTTGTTTTTGAAAAATCTCTTTGACTAATAAATTCGCTTCCTTGCCATAAATATATTCTTCTGAATCAAACTTTTCATCCCAATGATTCAATTTAAAGTCTCCTTTTTAAGTTCATTAAAATACGAGCTGTATAATTGCGATTGTGATTAAAATACTTACAATCCCTTTTTGAATAGTATCAGGTAACTTTGAGCCTATTTTTAGTCCTATGGGCGCAAATATCATACTTCCTATGATTAAAAATATTGCACTTTCTAGAGGAATATAGCCTTGTATAAGTTTAATGATAAAAGACCCTATTGATGATATAAAAGCAATGACGATACTGTTGGTCACTACAGCATCCATTGGCAATTTAAATAAAACCAATAATACAGGAATAATGATAAATGCTCCACCCGCACCTATAATACCTGATAGTACCCCAATTCCAAATCCTACTAAGATAAGTAATATAGAGTTGAATTTGATGTCTTGAAAAGAAGCTTTAACTTTAATAAACATCAATAGTAATGCGATTATAGCAATAATTATATAGATAGTATTTATAAAAGTAGCATTTAATAAACTCGCTAATATCGCTCCAAATACACTTCCAATAACCATACCCCCACCCATGTTCATTACCAGTTTGGGAGAAAATCCAACTTTTTTTCTTGCTTTGAATGAGCCACCAAGTGTACTAAAAAATACTTGACTGGAAGTAAGACCTGAAGCAATGTATACACCATAGGCAGGCGCTCCGAATAATGGTGGTAACAATAGAATAGCTGGGTAAATAATAATCGCCCCTCCTATACCAACCAAACCAGATATGAAACCTCCAAATATGCCAATCAATAGCATAGTAATGCCATGGATAATATCCATTATTTACTTTTCACCAATAAGTCAACAGCTTCATTAATCAGTTCTTGTGAACTTTCATTATTCTCTTCAGCTAACTTTACACATTCGATTAAATTCTCACTAACAATAATACCCATGAGTCGTTGAATTGAACTTTTTGACGCACTGAGTTGTGTAATCACCTCTCTACAATCTTTTTCTTCTTCCATCATTTTTATAACACCATTTAGTTGGCCTTGTATTCTATTAATACGATTAATCATTTTTTTATCATAATCCATAATTTTTCCTCCAGTTTATCTTGAATAGTCTTATCATACGCAATTTAAAACAAACTGTCAAATACCTGTAGGGGTATTTGACAAAGAAATTATTGCTAGTATACCCTTATAGGTATTTTGAGGAGGAAATTATGAAAAAGTATAATGATAAGCACATACATGATCTCAGTAAATCAGAATTAGAAGCACTGGCAAAAAACGGACAATTGATTGACGTCAGAACAAAAGAAGAATACGAATTAGGACATATCACTGGCGCCATTTTACATCCTGTAGAGGATATTGAATCATTCAATAAGAATAAAAATATAACTTACTATATACAATGTAAAAGTGGTGGTAGAAGCTCTAAAGCAAGTGAATATTTAGCAGGAAAAGGCTATAAAATTACTAATTTATACGGTGGTTACGATGCTTATGAAGAAAAATATATCAATAATGATGATATAGCAGAAGAACATAGAAATATAGAAATAAAAGAAAATCGCAAAAAGTTTAATTTTAGCGGCCTCCAGTGTCCAGGACCTATCGTTAATATTAGTAAGGAAATTAAAACCATTGATATAGGTGACCAAATTGAAGTTACAGTAACAGATTCTGGATTTTCAAGTGATATTAAAAGCTGGGTGAAACAAACAGGTCACACACTTGTAAGGCTAACTGAAAATGATACTGAAATTAATGCAATCGTTCAAAAGGAAAAGCACAAAGATTTACAAGTAAATCACACCTCAAAAGGCACTACAATTGTACTGTTTAGTGGCGAATTAGATAAAGCAATTGCAGCCATGATTATTGCGAATGGCGCTAAAGCTGCAGGAAGAGAAGTAACGATATTTTTCACTTTTTGGGGGCTTAATGCATTAAAAAAAGAAATGCCATCTAAGGTTAACAAGAAAGGTATTGCAAAAATGTTTGACCTTATGTTGCCTAAGACTCCAGTACGCATGCCACTATCCAAAATGAATATGTTCGGATTAGGTAATATTATGATGCGTTATGTCATGAAGAAGAAAAATGTAGCCTCTTTACCTTCACTTATCGACCAAGCAATCGATCAAAATATCAAGTTAATTGCATGTACCATGAGTATGGATGTTATGGGTATTACGAAAGAAGAGTTAAGAGATGAAGTTGAATATGGTGGTGTAGGAACTTACATTGGGGATACTGAACAATCGAATCATAATTTATTTATTTAATAAAACTTATTAGAGAAAGGAGTTATTCTATGTTTTTCAAACAATTTTACGATGATAATTTATCTCAAGCATCATATTTAATTGCTTGTCAACGTACAGGTGAAGCGATGATTATTGACCCTATACGTGACCTAACAAAATATATTGAAGTTGCAGATAATGAAGGTTTTGCAATTACTCATGCTGCTGAAACACATATTCATGCTGACTTTGCCTCGGGTATTAGAGATGTAGCAAACAAAATACATGCAAATATATATGTTTCTGGCGAAGGTGAAGATGAATTAAGTTACAAAAACATGCCACCACAAACTCATTTTGTTAAACATCAAGACACGATTTGCGTAGGAAACATTAAACTAGAAGTCCTGCATACACCAGGTCATACCCCTGAGAGTATTAGTTTATTACTCACTGATGAGGGCGGAGGTTCTAATATACCTATGGGGCTATTTAGTGGTGACTTTATCTTCGTTGGTGATATAGGTAGACCTGATTTATTAGAAAAAGCCATTCAAATGAAAGGATCTACAGAAATAGGAGCCAAGCAAATGTATCAATCTATTAATAATATTAAAAATTTACCTGATTATGTTCAGATTTGGCCTGGACATGGTGCAGGCAGTTCATGCGGTAAAGCGTTAGGATCAATACCTACATCTACATTAGGCTATGAAAAAATAAACAACTGGGCCTTCAATGCAACAGATGAAGCAACATTTATTGAAACATTAATATCAAACCAACCAGAACCCCCCCATCATTTTGCTCAAATGAAAAAAATCAACCAATTCGGTACGAAATTGTACCAACCTTATATTGTTTCACCTAGTTTAAATCATGACAGAATAGCTTTTGATCTTCGAAATAAAGAAGCCTTTCACGGTGGTCATAAACAAGGGACAATCAATATTCCTTATAATAAGAATTTTATTAATCAGATTGGTTGGTATTTAGACTACGATAAAGATATAGACTTAATTGGCGATAAAGCAACAGTTGAACACGCCACAAATACTTTACAATTAATTGGTTTTGATAGCGTAGCAGGTTATCGTTTGCCAAAATCAGAAATTCAGACGCAATCCATTTACAGTGCTGATATGACAGGTGAAGAAGAATATGTTCTAGACGTACGTAATGATGAAGAATGGAATCAAAGTCATTTAGAACAAGCGGTTCATATTTCTCACGGAAAGCTTTTAAATGAAAGTATTCCTTTTGATAAAAATGATAAAATATACGTTCATTGTCAATCAGGAGTTAGAAGTTCAATTGCAGTAGGCATATTAGAATATAAAGGTTTTACAAACGTCGTGAATGTTAGAGAAGGTTATCAAAACTTATTCATTGATTAAGTAAAATTAATAGTAACAATGATTATTATAAACTACTAATGATGAAGTAGGAGAAAATTATAGGTTTTATTAACATGTGTAGAATAATTTTCTATAAAAATGATAAGAGTATATGTGTATATTACTTTTCATTATCGCTTCGAATTTTAGCGCCTTAAGTTTTATTAAGTTATCGAGTTTGAAAGTAATGCTTATTTTTTTTCAAAAACATCAACTAATGAAGTTTCCTATTAGCCAATCTTAAAGCGCAGTACTATTATATTAATAGGTACTGCGCCTTTTCGCTTATTAAATAAATCATTCTTCACATATCAATTAAAATGAGACACCAAGGAATGCATGTGGTTGAACAAATATATAGTCATGTAACAAAAAATATGAATCATAAAGCTAAGGAATATTTTGAAAGATTCATTCAGGAAAAGTGAGTATTTTAAAATCTTCTACACCCAATCTGCACCCAAAACCCTCAATATAATAAAAGTGAATGCAAAAAAGCAACCCGAAATCATCCATTCAGAATGACTCGAGTTGCTGTTATTACTAGTGTTTCGCCCCTTTGCTCAGCACCTAGTATTGTTTAATATATTGTTCTCTTTCCCATTCAGATACTTGAGTTCTATAATAATCCCACTCAATTGATTTAGAATTGATGAATTGGTTATAGATATGATTACCTAGTGCATCTTTAATAGGTTCATTTTCTCTCATAGCTTTGATTGCTGTATAAAGCGTTGAAGGTAAATCTTGGATACCCACAGCTTCACGTTCATCGCGATTCATTTCATAAATATTTTGGTTTACTGGTTCTGGAACTTCTAATTTATTTTCGATTCCATCTAGACCTGCTTTAAGGATTGCTGCTAATGCTAAGTATGGATTAGCTGCTGGGTCAACTGAACGTACTTCAACACGTGTTGATAATCCACGTGAAGATGGTACACGGATTAATGGTGAACGGTTTTTACCACTCCAAGCAATGTAACATGGCGCTTCATAGCCAGGAACTAAACGTTTATATGAGTTCACTAATGGATTACATACTCCTGTGAAACCACGCGCATTTTTAAGAATACCTGCAATAAAGTGGAAAGCGTCTTTAGTCATTTGCATGTCACCGTTTGGATCGAAGAATGCATTTTCTTTATCTTTGAATAAAGATACGTTAAAGTGCATACCACTACCATTAACCCCAAATAATGGTTTCGGCATAAATGTTGCATGTAGGTTATGTTGACGTGCAATTGTTTTTACAACAAGTTTAAATGTTTGGATATTATCACATGCTGTGATTGCATCCGCATATTTAAAGTCGATTTCATGTTGTCCTGGTGCAACTTCGTGATGACTTGCTTCGATATCAAAGCCCATATCCTCAAGTTCTAAAACGATATCTCTACGACAATTTTCACCTAAATCAGTAGGTGCAAGGTCGAAGTATCCTCCATCGTCATTTAACTCTAACGTTGGTTCGCCTTTTTCATCTAATTTGAATAAGAAGAATTCTGGTTCAGGTCCAAGGTTAATATCAGTGAAACCAAGTTCTTCCATGTCTTTTAATACACGTTTTAAGTTTGCACGTGGATCCCCTTCAAATGGTGTACCATCTGTTTTATATACATCACAAATAAGACGCGCAACTTTTCCTTGTCCAGCAGTCCATGGGAAAATAACCCACGTATCTAAATCTGGATATAAATACATATCTGATTCTTCAATACGTACGAAACCTTCGATTGAAGATCCGTCAAACATCATTTCATTATCCAATACTTTTTCTAATTGGCTAACCGGTACTTCAACGTTTTTAATTACGCCTAAAATATCTGTGAATTGTAAACGTAAATATCTAACGTTTTCTTCCTTAGCAAACTTATGAATATCTTCTTTTGTAAATGTACGTTTTGGCATTATAAATGTCCTCCAGTAATATTATTTGATAAAACGAGATAAGTCACCACGATTTATCGGAATCGCTTCTTGTTGTGATTTCTGTGTAGCATCAACTATCATTTTTTTTCTTGTTTCTTGTTCATCAGCAGAAAGGTGGTCTTGTTCATTATGTATAATCTGTTTGATTCCTTTGATATTGAATCCTTTTTCAATCAATCTTTTAATTTCTAAAAGACGTTCCAAATCATTTAATGAAAAGAGTCTTTTATTCCCCTCTGTACGTTCTGGTTTAATCAGTTCATGTGTCTCATAGTAGCGAACTTGTCTAGCAGTTAATTCGCTCAATTTAGTTACAACACTCATAGAGAAGACAGCCATATTACGACGTAATGTATCATTTGACTTCAATCCAATCACCTCTATTTTTGAACTTGTTATAAATTTAGCACAAAAATGAAATAAATACAAAGGCATGTTAGGTTTCCTAACATTATGTCTACAACCCTTGTTACCATTGACTTCAAGGCACTTTCTCACTGGTTATTAGTAGAATATTTTGAAAATTCCTTAAATTTATTTAAAAAAATCCATATTTCCATCAATTTATAAATTGAGAAAATATGGATTTCTAAAAGTTTATATTAAATTTTCAGATTGAAGACGTTTAGCTGCTCTTGATACCGCTAATTTAACATGTTCATATGTGAGACCGCCTTGGACGTATGCTTCATAAGGTGGACGTATCGGACCATCTGCCGACAACTCGATAGAAGATCCTTGTATAAACGTACCTGCCGCCATAATGACATCATCTTCATACCCCGGCATATAAGCAGGTTCTGGGCTAAAGTGTGCATTGATTGGAGAAGCGTGTTGAATGCTTTGACAAAATTGTATCATTTGTTCTTTTGTATCAAATTCAACTGTTTGAATTAAGTCTGTTCTTGGCTCATTATATTTAGGTTGCGTACGCATATTCATTTTTTCTAAAAGAAGACTAGTAAATAGTGCGCCTTTTAAACTTTGACTGACAACATGGGGTGCTAAAAAGAAACCTTGGTACATTTCCTGTAATGAGTTGAGAGATGCCCCCGCTTCTTTACCTATACCAGGTGCTGTTAAACGATAACCACATCTAGCTATTAATGACGCTTTTCCTGCGATATAACCACCTATTTTTGCTAATCCACCACCAGGATTCTTAATTAAAGAACCCGCGATTAAATCTGCACCACATTCTATAGGTTCACGCGCTTCAACAAATTCGCCATAACAGTTATCTACAAATATAATAATCTCAGGATATAGACTTTTAATCATTTGTATGGCTGACTCAATTTCGTCTAACGGTATTGATGGGCGCTGGTCATACCCTTTAGAACGTTGTATTGCAATCACTTTAGTCGTTGTATTAATCGTTTGTATAACTTGATCAACATCTATTTTTCCTGCTTTCAAATCTACTTTCCTATAATCTACACCATGTTCTTTTAGACTTTCTATACCGTTGCCATTAATACCTATAACTTCTAATAACGTATCATATGGATTACCTGTAATATATAGTAGTTCATCACCATACTTCAATGTACTTTGTAAAGCTATCGTGATGGCATGCGTACCCGATATAATTTGTGGGCGTACAATGGCATCTTCCGCTTTAAAAGTTCTTGCATATATTTCTTCCAAGTGATCTCTACCAAAGTCATCATAACCATAACCAGTAGTCCCTTGTAAATCACTTTCAGTAGCTTTCACTGCATGAAACGCATCTAACACTTTTTCTTGGTTGGCATATGCAGTCGCTTCTATGTCTTTAAAATAAGGCGTCAATGTTGTTTCAACCTCAGCTATCAATTGATTCATATCATTCATATATTCATTACTTCCTTCTATTCTTTTTTGTATCCTTTCAGAGTATACGAAGCATCACCTTCATTAAATGTTAACTCAGATACAAGTGTATGTTGCTTTAAAAAGTATAATCGATCAGCATTTGTACTCGGTACATTTTCTTCATAATATGTTAATGTACGTTTAACTTGTTCATATAGTAAAGCTTTGACTTTTTCTATATCGGCTTCGTCTTTACTAGATACAAAAACAGACGGTTTATTTGTAGTTGGAATCGTACCTTCGTGCAAATCTTTCTTATTATAGATTATAGCTTGGGGTATATGCCCCATATCTAAATCTTTAATGATTTGGTTTACTGTGTCATACTGCGCCCTATATTCAGGATGACTACTATCTACTACATGTAATAATAAATCAGCACTTTTAGCTTCTTCGAGCGTTGATTTAAAAGCTGCAATCAATGTAGTAGGTAATTTCTGAATAAAACCTACAGTATCAGAAATAATTAAATTAAAACCATTATTAATTTGTATCTGTCTTGTTTTGGGATCAAGTGTTGCAAATAGCAAGTTTTTTTCAAATGTTGTTTCTCGTGCTAACGCATTAAACCACGATGACTTTCCAGCATTGGTATAACCTACTAAAGCAACTTGGAAGACATGATTTTGTTCACGTTTATTACGATAACGTTCTCGATGTTCGACCACTGTTTCTAATTGGTGTTTTATTTCATTCATTCTTGTTCTAATATGGCGTCTGTCCATTTCAAGTTTCGTTTCCCCTGGGCCTCTCGTACCGATACCGCCTCCTAAGCGTGATAGACTACGCCCATGACCTTGTAATCTCGGCATTAAATAATCTAATTGAGCCAGCTCCACTTGTAATTTACCTTCTTTGCTACGCGCTCTTAAAGCAAAAATTTCTAATATTAATTGGGTTCTATCTATAATTTTAACATTTAAATTACCATTCAAGGTTTTAGATTGGGCTGTTGTCAACTCATCATTTGCAACCACTACATCTATATCATGGTCCTCAATGTAAGCCTGAATATCTTGCAACTTACCTTTACCTACATAATATTTATGATCAAACCGTTGTCTATTTTGGGTAAATTGTTCTTGTACGTTAAGTTGACATGTCTCAGATAATGAAGCTAATTCCTCCATTGTTGAATCGAAATTAAATTCATCTTCTGATTGCGCATGTACTCCAACTAAAATCGCAGTCTCTAATCGTTTTTCAGTATTATGTGTTAGTTGCTGGGACATAACATACACCTCTTTTCAAAGTTTCTTAGTCATTCTATCACAGTGTCTTTATAAAGACTATAGAGGCATTTTGTGTTAAATTATGGTTAAGAGGTGAATTACAATGACAATTTATGATATAGAAGTCAAAAAGCCAAATGGCGACACATATAAATTAGATAAATATCGCGGTCAAACTATACTAATTGTAAATACAGCGAGTGAATGTGGCTTCACACCACAATTTGAAGGATTACAACATTTATATGAAAAGTATAATGATCAGTCCTTTGTTGTGTTAGGTTTTCCTTGTAACCAATTTGGGGGACAAGAACCAGGTACAGGTGAAGAAGCAACACAAAATTGCAAAATCAATTATGGGGTAACTTTTCCAATGCATGAAAAAGTCGATGTTAAAGGTGAAAATCAACATCCCTTATTTAAATTTTTAACTGAAGAACAAAATGGTTTTTTAAATGAGAAAATCAAATGGAATTTCACAAAGTTCTTAGTTAATAAAGATGGTAACGTCGTGAAGCGTTTTTCACCACAAAAGAAACCTAATCAAATTGAAGCTGAAATCGAAGCCTTACTATAGCTATCTATTAATACTTTATTATCTAAAAAAATGCAATGGTAAATTAAGTTGTTCAAAAATCAAAGCTACGCTAGATATTTATTATCTAACGTAGCTTTTTTAGACTTTTAAGTTGGTTAAGTTGTTAAACTTGTATTATCACTATGCCTCCGTATCATCAATTGTGAATGTACTGATAGCATGTTTATATATTAAGTGTTGTTTCCCTTGTGATAATAAACATACTAAGTCCTTATCATATGCTTCAATAATACCTTTCATTTGAAATCCGTTGACTAAAAATACAATCACTTTTGTTTTTTCAGTCTTAAATTGCCCTAGGAATTTGTCTTGGATGTTTTCTAATGTATTCATGTTATGTACTCCTTTTCTTTATTTGGGCTGAAACCTCATCTAACATTAATGAAAGTGACATGTTCTCTCTGTCTAACCAAGCTACGTCGAGCTTATTTTTAAACCAAGTCATTTGTCGTTTTGCATAATTTCTAGAATGTTGCTTTAATTTATCTGTCGCTGCAACAAGATCTGCATCATATTTGACCACTGGTATCATTTCTTTATAGCCAATCGCTTGCATACTTTGACATGATTCATATCCATGTTCAACGAGCTGACTCACTTCATTTAGTAATCCACGCTGTAACATAATATCTACACGTTTATTAATTCTTTGATATAATGTTTCGCGCGACATTTCTATCCCTATTAATAATGTATCATAATTTTCAGTGAATTGTTGTACTTTCTTACGCGAACTTAAAAGTTTTTTTGTTTTCAAATAATATTCAATCGCTCTTCGTACTCTTTTCCGATTATTCGGATGAATCGCCTGGGCTGAAGCTTCATCGAAACGCGACAAATATTGATGTAAGTCTTCATTAGTTAGTTGATCTAACTCATGTAACTGAGCTGTTACTTCATCTGCCCGTTCCTTTGAAACCACTTCGTCTTCGAACGCGTAATCGTAGATAAGCGATTGAATATAAAGACCTGTCCCGCCAGCAATAATAGGAATATTACCTCTTTCAGTAATTTCATTAATTAACCGTTGTGCTCTATTTTTAAAATCATACGCAGAAAATGCATCATCTGGTTCTAATATATCAATCATATGATGAGGGACGCCTGACATTTCTTCTTGCGTAATTTTAGCCGTACCAATATCCATTTTTTTATAAACTTGCATCGAATCTCCACTGATTATTTCTCCATTAAACTTTTTAGCCAATTCGATACTAAATTCAGTTTTACCCACTGCTGTTGGCCCTACAAGCACAATTAAAAACTGCTTATCGTTATGCACGTGTATCAACTCTCTTATATTATTTTTCTGCCTTACCATTCTTTTTTAAGATTTGTTTTTCTATCCATTCATACATATGTTGCCATGTATTAGCGTAGTCTTTTTCAAATAAAACTTCGTGTCTTTTATTTTTATACAATTGCACGGTAATATGCTTAATACCGCACTTTTTATAGCGCTGACCTAGTGTTCTTATCCCTTTACCATACCCACCTAACGAATCATCTTTCCCTGATATGAGTAAAATAGGTAAGTCTTGGTTCATCATTTTGATATGCTTCAAACGACTTGTGGCAATCATATGCTTTATAGTTTGATAAATGAGTTGATTAGACACTAAAAAGCCAGTATAAGGATCTTTAATAAATCGTTCTACTTCATTGGGATCGCTAGACAGCCAATCACTTGAAGTCTTTAGTTGTTTTACATTTTTATTAAATGTCTTATACATTAATTGGTTCGCCCATTTTAAGCGACGTGTTTTCCCTGTTAATAACATAATCACTTTCAACAATATGCGCAGCGGCACTCCTAAATATATAGGGTATTGTATCGTACCCGTTAAGATTAAACCTTGTGCAGCGTCTGGGTATTTTTGTGCGAATATACGACCAACAATCGAGCCCATTGAATGACCAATCATAATATATGGGATATTTGCGTAGTTCGTACAAACTGTTTGCGCGATTTCATAAGTGTCATCTGCAACTTGGCTTAGATCATCGATATGGCCACGTGTTTTTTCATCTATTTCTTTCCCATGACCTCTATGGTTATGACGAATCACATCATAACCTTGATAATTTAATGATTCTACAAGCCGATCATACCTATCCATATATTCAGCCATGCCATGTAGCAAATGAATGACACCGATTGTTTCTTTTTTAGCTTTGTTCAACCTAACTTCTACCATTGTGCCATCTGAAACCGTGATATTAAAATCATTTCGATTCATGTTTCTTCCCCCAAACCATGCATCATTTCGATTTTCTTATATTATACAATATATTCATAATACAATCTTATCAAATTGTAAGCCAAACGTTAACCTTCAAAGTATAATTCAAACACTACACTCTATGAATCAACAAGCATTTTAATCATACTATTTAAAATTTTTACTGATAAAAAAACTGCTAACTTAAATAAGTTAGCAGTTTTAGTGATAATTAAAATCTATTCATTTTAATCTGAATTTATTCTTTTACTGCTGGTTGATCATTACCAGTTTGCGCTTCATCAATGGCAGTTTGTAACTCTTTTGTATATTGCGCTTTTTCTACATTTGAGTAGCCTAGTAACTCAGCCATTACTTCGATAACATGATCTTTATAATTTAAAACGTCTTCAATCTTGAAGTAAAGTTTACCAGTACGACGCACGAAGAAATCAGTCGGACGATAAACCATTTCATTTTGAATTGAATAAATTAATTCAGTATATATCTCTAATGGTAAGCCTGTTTCTTGATATTTAGCAGTTTGAGCAATCTTGAATAAATCTTCAGCATTAGAACCGTATTTAGAAGCAAAATGACGTGCAGTCGCTTCATCTAATTGGTAAGCTTTGGCTTCTTCAACTTTTTTCTCAATGAATTTATCAAAGTTTTTACTACCACCTACATCTCCACCTGAGATAGTTAAGTGTTTTGTTTCGCAAGCTTTGAATTTAAGATTATATTCTGATTTCAAACGTTTTGCTAATAAATCAACAATTTCTAAAGCCATGTGACGATAGCCTGTTAATTTACCACCAGCGATAGTTAATAGTCCAGATTTACCTTCCCAAACTTCATCTTTACGTGAAATTTCTGAAGGATCTTTTCCTTCTTCTAAGATTAATGGTCTGATACCTGCCCATGATGATTCAATGTCATCATCTGTCACATTCACATCTGGGAACATATAGTTTACAGCTTCAATAAGATAATCTCTGTCCTCTTGTGTCACTAATGGTGCTGTTTTGTTATTATCGTAAAACGTATCTGTTGTACCCACATAAGCTTTACCTTCACGTGGAATAGCGAAGATCATACGACCGTCTTTTTCAGTATCAAAGTATACTGCTTGGCCTAATGGGAAGTTAGATTGATCAATAACAATGTGAACACCTTTAGTTAAACGTAATTGTTTGTTATTACGTGCGTAATCACCACTACGAACTTCATCTACCCACGGACCACTTGCGTTAATAACTTTTTTAGCTTTAATTGGATATGTTTCGCCATTAATTTGGTCCTCAACATGAATACCATTAACAGTTTCTTTTGAATCGTATGTGAAATGTACTGATTTCGTATGATTTATAATTGTAGCGCCTTTTTCTTCGGCACGTTTCATAACTTCAATTGTTAAACGCGCATCATCTGTACGATATTCTACATAACTACCGCCACCTTTAAGACCATCTTTTTTAACTAATGGTTCTTTTTCAAGTGTTTCTTTTGCATTTAACATTTTTTTACGTTCAGCTTTTTTTACGCCTGCTAATCTATCATAAACGCCTAAACCGATCGATGTAGTAAATTTGCCCATAGATCCGCCTTTATGCAATGGTAATAACATACGTTCTGGTGTAGTTACGTGAGGTCCATTTTCATAAACAATCGCACGTTCACGACCAGTTTCAGCTACGACACCTACTTGTAATTGTTTTAAATAACGTAGGCCACCATGTACTAATTTAGTAGAACGTGAACTTGTCCCTTGAGCAAAGTCTTGCATTTCTACTAAAGCTACTTTCATGCCTCTTTCACTAGCATCTAAAGCGATTCCTGCACCTGTAATACCACCACCGATAATTACAACATCATAAGAATCGTTTTTTAAATCTTTCTTTATTTGCTCTCTTTTTAACGTTGATAAACTCATAAAATCTAGCGCCTCCTAAAATAATAAAAAAAGAGAGACCTATCCCATACATATATAAATTGTACGAACAGAATCTCTCACTTCTCATCTTGATATTATTAACTTACCCATATTGTAGCATAACTAACAACTTTTAGTCTAACTTTTTATTCTTCTTCTATTTTAAAGACTTGTGTAGCTTCTACAGCTTTTTTCCAGCCTTTATATAATCGTTCTCTTTCTTTTTCTTCCATTTCAGGTTTAAATTCTTTTTCAAGCTTCCAACGATCTGCAATCTCATCTTTACTGTCCCAATATCCAACTGCTAATCCTGCAAGATATGCAGCACCTAAAGCTGTTGTTTCGTTTATCTCTGGACGTTCTACACCTAAATTAAGTAAGTCTGCTTGGAATTGCATGATGAAATTATTCTTAACCGCGCCACCATCTACACGTAAATTATTTACAGTGATGTCAGAATCTTTTTCCATCGCTTCTAATACATCACGTGTTTGATAACAAAGAGATTCTAGTGTTGCACGAATAAAATGTTCTTTTTCTGTACCACGTGTTAAACCGAAGATAGCACCGCGAGCTTCTGCATCCCAGTATGGTGTACCTAAACCTACAAATGCAGGAACGACATATACGCCTTCTGAGGATTCTACACGTTCTGCATAATTTTCTGATTGAGGCGCAGAATTAATCATTCTTAATCCATCTCGTAACCACTGAATCGCTGAACCCGATACAAAAATTGAACCTTCAAGTGCATAATTTACTTTTCCGTCTAAACCATAAGCAATTGTAGTTAACAAACCACTCTTAGAAGATACAGCCTCTTCACCAGTATTCATTAACATGAAACCACCTGTACCGTAAGTGTTTTTCACATCACCACGGTTGAAACACGCTTGCCCGAATAATGCAGCTTGTTGGTCACCTGCAATACCTGCTATTGGCACTTCTTCACCAAAGAAATGATAATCGATGGTATTCGCATACACATCACTTGATGCTTTAACCTCTGGTAACATTGAATTAGGTATTTCTAAAATATCTAATAATTCTTGATCCCACTCTAAATCATGAATATTATAGATTAATGTACGACTCGCATTCGTATAATCTGTAATATGTGCTTTTCCACCAGATAATTTCCAAACTAACCATGAATCAATCGTACCGAATAATAAATCGCCATTGTCAGCTTTTTCTCTAGCACCTTCGACATTATCAAGTATCCATTTTACTTTTGTACCTGCAAAATACGGATCTAATAAGAGTCCTGTTTTTTCGCGGAATTTATCTTCTAAGCCTTGGTCTTTTAGATTTTGACAAATTCCTTGTGTTTGACGTGATTGCCATACAATTGCATGGTAAATTGGACGCGCTGTATTTTTATCCCAAACCACTGTTGTTTCACGTTGGTTTGTAATACCAATGCCTGCAATTTGTTCTGCACCAACATTTTCTTCATTAAGCACTTCTGCTATTACCGCTAAAACTGATGTCCATATTTCATTTGCATCATGTTCAACCCAGCCTGATTTAGGAAAATATTGTTTAAACTCACGTTGCGCTACACCTTTAATTTTTCCATCTTTATCAAATAGAATCGCTCTAGAACTCGTTGTGCCTTGGTCAATTGATAAAATAAATTTTTCCATAATTATACTCTCCCTTTCGATCCGTTTTAGTCTGAATAATATATGTAAATTAATTATCATTACAATTCAACTGTACACATTATTATCCAATACCCTCAACGTTCATGCTCAAACTCTTAAAAATTCACAAGACAAGACCTGTTTATAGTCGAATATATAAACAGGACGAATTGATCTCATTAATAAATAGATTCAATGCCTTTAGCATTTTTCGATTTATTTAAAGCGATGCCTAGTACACAAGTTACAATTAATAATATGATTGCAACTATAGACATAGCATCAAATGCACCTTTATAGAATAATCTATAAATCACTGCTCCTATCATACCACCTGTAATAGGTCCAAGAACAGGGACAATTGCATAACTCCAGTTGGATTTTCCTTTACCGGCTATCGGTAAAATTGCGTGTGCAATACGTGGTCCTAAATCACGAGCAGGATTAATGGCATAACCCGTTGGCCCGCCTAGGCTTAAACCAATTGCAACAATCAACCCACCAACGATTAACGGATTTAAACCGTCAGCAATTTTATTAGTACCAATAAACATCAAACCTAATGTAAGTATAGCTGTTCCAATTATTTCACTTAAAAAGTTAGCAAAATAATTTTTTATAGCTGGCGCTGTAGAAAATACACCTAATTTTGCACCTTGATCTTCTGTTTGTTTCCAATGCGCTAAGTACATTAGCCAAACCAATGCACCACCAACAATACCACCAAGCATCTGACAAATAATGAAACCAGGAACCATTGCCCAACTAATTCCACCATCCATAGCAAAAGCTAGCGTTACAGCAGGATTCAAATGGGCACCAGATATATTCCCAACTGCATAAACACCCATTGTTACTGCAAGGCCCCAACCCGCAGCAATTACAATCCAATCCGCACCGTTACCGGCACTTTTTTTCAAATTCACATTGGCACAAACACCTCCCCCAAATAATACTAGGATTGCTGTTCCCAAAAATTCAGCAAAATATAAACTCATAGAGACTCCTCCTAAAAAGACAGAGAGATTCCTACAATTATACCCAGTTTCGAACCACCGGTTTAATTACTGTAGAAATCTCCCATCTCTGTTCTAAATTATTAACTTGATATTATCTTACACTTCATTTGTAAGCGTTGTCAATGTTTTTTGTAAATAATTAGACACAATTTAACCGTCAACCACAGAACTTTCAATAATCTCAAAACTTTTTTCACTACAATTTATTTCTGCCAATACACCATAAGGTAAGCTGTGTTTGGGTTCGCAATGCCCAAATGATAAATTAAAAAGAATTGAAATGTGTTTGTTTTCACTTTTTTCTATAATTTTTAAAAGCTCTGCTTTATATTCAGTGTAATAAAGATTATTGAATGGTTTACCCACAATAATACCATTCAAATGTTCAAATACACCTTCATTTAATAAACACATTAAATCGTCAGCAAATGCTTGAGGAGTTGGCGTGTCTTCAGAAGTTTCCAAAAATAAAATAGCATTCTTAAAATGTTGTTTGTCTGGGAAAAGATTGGTTGATAACAAGCTTACAAATGTTTCTAGATTACCTCCAATTAAATGTCCACGCCTAATCCCTTCACCACAGAGAAGCTCATACCCACCTTGGTTACGTATTGTCCGTGCCATATTTTTATTTTTTTCTTT
This sequence comes from Staphylococcus succinus, assembly GCF_029024945.1. Lineage (NCBI taxonomy): Bacteria > Bacillati > Bacillota > Bacilli > Caryophanales > Staphylococcaceae > Staphylococcus > Staphylococcus succinus. The sequence goes on from NZ_CP118976.1 coordinate 1,620,326, forward strand.
CCACTCTATATCATTCATTCTAGTGTATAAAGCTGGTATAATTTCATTGATAGGGTCAGTATAAAACAAACATTTCTTCAAATAGTCAATTGTATATGCATCCATTTCTATATTTTCTGCAAAATCTGTCAATAATGCAGGACCATAAAAACTAACAATGCCCATTTTGTAAAACATCATATGTACCGATGTCGTGTCTGAATACCCTATAAATATTTTTGGATGCTTTCGAATTGCTTTAAAATCAACGTATGGCGCAATCCTTATAGCGTCATCCCCACCAATACAACTGATGATTGCTTTTACTTCATCATCTCTAAGTGCGTCATTTAAATCTGCTGCACGTTGTTCTGGATGTGCTCGAATATATGCAATTCCCTTGAGTGCATTAGGCATCACTTTAACATTAAGTCCAAAAACATTTTGTAATCGTGTTATCCCTTGATATGTACGCCACACTATTGCATCTTCACCTGCTAACCCAGATGACAATGATACAATAGCAACTGTATCACCTTTTTGTAATCGCATTGGTTTAATCATATTACACCACCTATCTATTATAAATATTATTATAATTTATATTTAAAAATTTTCCTTAAAAAATCAAAAAAGTTAGCAAGTCGACTAGAATTTATAGCGTCCAGCTGTTAATACATACTGAAAGTACTCTCATCGATTGCTAACTTTTATAGTTATATTTATGATATCAAACGTTTATATACTAATCTGGTCTACTTGAGTTAAGATAGAAGGTTATTTTATCATATTCATTTTGCAGAAGTGTGGCTTTACCATAATTTACGATCACTAGTTGTAATATATTTCGCTCCATTTTCTATTGCAACATCCACTTCTTCGATATCATTAATTAATCCACCTGCGATGACAGATGTGTCCGTTTCTTCATTAATAATTTGTATTGCTTTAGTTGCGATACCTGGCAATACTTCTACAAAATCTGGTTCTACACGTTTAATAAGTTCAATACTTCTATTCAACGCATGACTATCTAATATAAAGACACGAAATACAGTTATAGTATTTAATGCTTTCGCTTTATTAATCACTTTTGTCTTAGTAGAAACAATCCCCTTAGGGTGATAGTTTTGTATGATATACTCACATGCAAATTCATCATGGCTCATACCTTTAATTAAATCAATATGCATATATGTTTCTACATGATTTTTCTTTAATAATTCCATGATACTTTTAACATGACCAATATGCGTATCCAGTAACACACATTCCTTATAATCTGTTTGAGTGAGTTTTTCTAAATCCTTCATTGACCGAACTGCTGGTAAAATATATGGCTTCAATCCACTAACCTCCTACATGATACGTTTAAATAGTCGTTCTATTTCATAGTTTGAAAAATTAATAATAATCGGTCTGCCGTGCGGACATGTAAATGGGTCTTCAGTTTCACGTAATTGGTTAACCAGGTCTGCCATTTCATTATTTTTCAAGTAATGATTGGCCTTGATGGATTTTTTACAACTCATCATAATTGCTGCATCTTCCCGGATTTTTTTAACATCAACTTTTTTATGTTCTAAAACATATTCAATCATATCTTTAATAATTTCTTCAGCTTCTGCTTTAGGAAACCATACTGGATAACTATCTACGATGTAATCATGGCCGCCAAATGGTTCCAAATGAACCCCCACTTTATCTAATTCTTCTTTATATTGTTGAATAAGTATGAGTTCATCTTTTGAAAAATGGAATGTTAACGGTATTAGTAAATTTTGAACTTCGTTTGATACTTCACCTATTTTTTCTCTAAAATATTCATATTTAATCCGTTCTTGTGCTGCATGTTGATCAATCATAAACATACCTTGTTCATTTTGAGCAATAATATACGTCCCATGTACTTGCCCTACAATTTCCATATAAGGCACACGTCTCGTCGGATCTTGACTAACACTACCTTTGACATCAGATGTATCATTTAATTGATCTACTGACGCTTCTTGTACATCGTCCATATCAAACAAAACTTCTCTTTGTGACTGCGTATATGCATCATCACTATACGGTTCTTCTTTTATATAAGAATGATTAAAGTTATTCGTGGTCATTGCTTCAGATGGTGCAGATTGTTCAAAAGCTTTATCCTCCGTCTCACCATCAGAACGTTGTACCTTGTCATGATGTGTTTGAGCTGCTTGCTGCTTACGTTTTTCAAAATCTATTTTTTGTTGTTCAAAGTTATCTAACACTTTATTTTTTTTATTTAGTTTATCCATGTCATTTTGCGGAATTAATATTCTATCCTTAAATGCTTCACGGATTTTTTCTACAATTAGCTCAAATAGTTGGTCTTCTTTTGATAACCTTACTTCTAACTTAGTAGGATGCACGTTCACATCAACCAGAATGGGATCCATTTCAATATTGATGTAACATATTGGGAATCTGCCAATCGTCAATAATGTATGATAACCTTCTAAAATAGCTTTGTTTAACAGAAAATTTTTAATATATCTTCCGTTAATAAAGATAGATATATAATGATTGTTACTTCTTGAATGTTCTGGCTTAGCTACAAAACCCTCTAAATGATAATCACTTGTATCTCCAGTAATATGCACTAAGTCTTTAGCCACTTTCATACCATAAATTTCCGACATCACTTCATTGGTACGTCCCGACCCATTTGTTTTAATAATTGTTTTACCATCAGAAACAAGTGAAATACGTATATCAGGGTGACTCATTGCCATACGGTTAACAATATCTGTAATCTTACCTAGTTCAGTATACAAACTTTTAATATATTTCAAACGTGCCGGCGTATTATAAAATAAAGATTCAACTAAAATATCTGTGCCTCTTTTAGCCTTAGCGGGTTTATGATTTAAGAGTTCACCATTTTCCACATAAATCTCTTGCCCTTCTTCATTATCTGTACAAGTTTTCAATGTTACTTTGGCTACTGATGATATACTGGCTAATGCTTCTCCACGAAACCCAAGTGTGCGTATGTGGAATAAATCATCATCTTCATCTAATTTACTTGTCGCGTGACGATGAAAGACTAGACCAAGGTCTTCGGTCTGTATTCCAGTGCCGTTATCGACGACTCTAATAGACGAAACTCCAGATTGTTCAACCTCTATATTGATTTCAGTCGCTTGGGCGTCTATGGCATTCTCCAACAACTCTTTAACTACTGAGCCAGGACGTTCAACTACTTCTCCAGCAGCAATTTTATTTGCTAATGATGTCTGTAATTCTTTGATTTTCCCCATTGGACTTCACCTCTATTTCAACTGATTTTGTAATTCGCTAAGCTTTACTAACGCTTCAATTGGCGTCATATTAGATAGATTCAATGACTTAAGTTCATTTTCTACTTTACTTTGTTCTACTGGCGTATCAAATAAATCGAATTCTGTTTGTTCGAATTGATGGCTTTGCGCTTGTTGTGTTGTCTTATTTTGATATTCCGTACTCGACTCCTCAACTATTGCGGCATGTTGTGTATCTTGATCTTGTATAGCATCTGTTTTTAGTGTATTAACTACAACATGATTAGCTTCCTTATCATTTTGTTCAAATGCATTCAAAATAACCTGTGCCCGTTCAATAACTTCCTCTGGAAGGTTTGCCAGTTTTGCTACTTGGATACCATAACTATCGTCTACTGCGCCATCTTTAACTTTATGGAGAAAGATAAGTTCCCCTTTATACTCATTCGCAGCCACATGTACATTTTTCAAACATGTTAACGATTGATCGAGTGAGGTTAATTCGTGATAGTGTGTAGAGAAAAGTGTTTTTGCATGAGAAGTCGTGGCAACGTATTCAATCATCGCTTGTGCAAGTGCTAGTCCATCATATGTGGATGTACCTCGTCCTATTTCATCAAATATAATCAAACTATTTTCAGTAGCGTGTGCAAGTGCTTTTTGAGCCTCAAGCATTTCTACCATGAATGTACTTTTACCAGATACTAAATCGTCAGCTGCACCAATTCTCGTGAAAATTTGATCAAATACTGGTAGTATTGCTGCTTCACAAGGTACATATGCACCCATTTGTGCCATGATACTAATAATTGCGACTTGTCGCATGTAAGTTGATTTACCAGACATATTAGGCCCTGTAATAAGATATATGAATGAATCATTATTTAACTTACAATCATTAGGCACATAATCGTTGTAATCCATTACACGTTCAACCACAGGGTGACGTGAATGCGTCAGCTGCAATGTCTTATCTTCACTAAAACTTGGACGCGCATAATTATATTTTTGAGCTATTTCAGCAAAACTTTGTAAGCAATCCAGTTCTGAAATCACTTTTGCTTGTTTCTGTAATCGCTCTGTATACATTTTTATTTCTTCTCTTAAACGGACGAATAATTGGTATTCTAACTCTATCGCCTTATCTTCAGCTCCAAGAATAATGTCTTCTTTTTCTTTTAATTCATCTGTAATGAAACGTTCAGCATTAGACAATGTCTGTTTCCTATGATAACCAAAAGCTGTCGGATCAAATCCTTGTAAATTTGCCCTAGTAATTTCAATAAAATACCCGAATACTTTATTAAAACTAATTTTTAAGGATTTAATACCTGTACGTTGACGTTCTTTAGCCTGTAACTCTGCTAACCAAGATTTCCCATTTTTAGAAGCTTCTAAGTATTCATCTAACTCTGAATTAAAACCAGCTTTGAACAATCCGCCTTCTTTCACAGAAATAGGTGGTTCTTCTTTTAAACTATCTTCCAATAACATTAATAAATCATCTAATGGTTCTAGCGCTTTAAATTGCTCTGTCATTTGCTCATCAAAATCCCCTAATAAATGCTTGATGTTAGGAATTTCTGATATAGAGTGTTTGAGTTGTATCAAATCACGTGCATTCACGTTTCCGTAACTGACACGCCCGACTAACCGTTCAATATCATATACTTGATTTAAATGATTTCTCAAAGTGTCTCGTTCAATAAAATGATTGATAAACTGTTCTACTGTGTTTAAACGTGCTTCTATTTGCTGTTTATGAATTAATGGTCGATCGATCCATTGTTTCAAACGTCTCGCGCCCATAGGTGTTTTCGTTTCATCCATCAACCATAATAAGGTGCCCTTTTTAGTTTTAAGTCTCATACTCTCTGTTAATTCTAGATTTCGTTTAGCGTAAAAGTCCATTTTCATAAAATCGACCGCTTCATATTTAATAACTGACTCAATATGTGATAAATCTCTTTTTTGAGTATGATAGATATAATCAAGTAATAATTGCGTCGCTTGATATAAATGGGTTTCCGACATCGTATTGGCTTGATATTGTGCATCTGAAAGCTCAGAAAGTACTGTTATTGTTTCAGTTGTCAAACTAATTTGACGTTTTAATGCTTCATTTATTTCTTGATTCACAACTATTTCATTAGGATTAATAGTTGTAATTTCATTAATTAGCGTCGCTTCATCTTCAAAGTGTGTAACTTTCAATTCGCCCGTTGAAACATCGCAATAACTTAGCGCAAATGCATTATTATGGGTTAAAAAGCTTAATATATAGTTGTTTTGTTTTTCATCTACGCCCCCTTGATCCATGACTGTACCAGGCGTCACTATTCTTACTACTTCGCGTCGAACCATGCCTTTAGTTTGTTTAGCATCTTCCATTTGTTCACAAATAGCTACCTTGTATCCATTATTTATTAACGTTTCAATGTAACCGTCCGCAGAATGATAAGGAACGCCACACATAGGTATAGGGTCTTCTTTTTTAGCATCACGCTTAGTTAATGTAATTTCTAATACTCTCGAAGCCTCTTTAGCATCATCAAAAAACATTTCATAAAAATCGCCTAATCTAAAAAATAATAGACAATCTTGATATTGTGATTTTATTTTTAAATATTGTTGCATCATTGGAGTTTGGTTCGTCATAATAATATTTCACAATCCTTTTAATAGTTTCTTACTTTTAATTATATTTCGTACTTAATTAAACATATGATTCTCATCATTTTATAACTTTTCAATTCTTATCTTTCATCTTCTATATATACAATATTTATAGTATTTATTTTTTAATATTGCAAAAGGTAAATCTAACGCTAATGCATTATCGACAGTTGGTTAGATCTCTCTTAGATTTTATGTTGAAATTGTGAATTTAACTCTTAAATTTTAACACAAGTATAGCTTTACGCCTATTTATTCATTTAACATACTTACACATTCATCATGGATAAAGTATCAGCAGTCCCTTTAAAATAATCCACTGCATGATTACCTATAAAAAAAAGATTAAGACATATTATTAATCATAATTTTGTGATCCTCATAACGATTATTGCTATGGCTCAAAAATCACATCATGCTTAAGAATATATGTCTTAATCTCTTGTAAGTTAGTTATTTTAAAAAGCGTTTTAAAATGCCTTTTCGTTTTAATATCATTAATATGATGTAGCTTATGATAGCGCCAATAATACTAGAGACAATAAAGGCCAACATCAATGGTTTAATGGCAAAGTTTGAGAAGCCAAGTATCCAAGCCAATGGTATACACATTAAGCTCCCTATAATACCTGTACCTATCACTTCTCCAACTGCTGCCATAAAGATATGTTTTCTATAGTAATAGAATCCACTTGCTAATAATACACCTACCATACTTCCAGGAAAGGCGAAGAAACTACCTGTACCAAAAGTTAAGCGTAATATAGAAGATATAAATGCTTGCGCTAGCCCAAACCAAGGACCAACAAATACTGCACACAGAACATTGATTAAGTGTTGTATTGGTGCTGCTTTTACTGGTCCAAGTGGAATGACAACGATACTACTTAAAACAACATTTATAGCAATAAATATTGCAGTTAACGTTAACTTTTTTGTCTTCATATGGCTCATCCCCCTTCCGAAGATATTTTAAGTGTTATCATGATCTTGTTGATGTTGATTTAAACGATCTGACATCGTACTTATCATCATTTGCAACAAATCATTGGCTTCTGTTTGTGATTCTCTAAATTCTTCTACTATAGGTAAATCATTAATGTTTTGCTCAATATCATGTATTTTACCTTCTGATTGTTTGAGTGCTTCTGTTTTACCATAGTTTTGAAGATTCACTGATTGTTTTTGCGTCTTCTTTAAATCTTTCATACGTTGTTCGATGTGCTTGTTATGGTGAATTTGCGCCTCAACCGCATGATACTCTTTCACAGTATCTAAAGATTTAATACGTTCACTTAATTGCGTCGCCGCCTCTAAAATGTCATCTTTTTCATACATTATTGTGTCACCACAGCTTTTTCGCTGGCACGTAAAAACGTTCCATTCAAGGAATATTGTTTAGCTTCATCTACTTGTACGTCTACTAATTGACCAATCATTTCATTAGGCGCTTTAAAGTTAACTAATTTATTTTTAGATGTATATCCTGCTAACACATGTTCGTCTTTTTTACTTGCACCTTCACATAATACTTGAACAATTTGACCTTCATAACGTTTCATTGCTTGTTCTGAATAATAAGATACTTTTTTATTTAGTCGTTGTAATCGCTCTTTTTTCACGTCTGTTGGCACGTTATCTTTCATTTTAGCAGCAGGCGTACCATCCCTTTGTGAATAAATATAAGTATATGCGTGTTCAAATTCAACTTCCTCGTATAACGAAAGCGTCTCTTCAAACTGCGCCTCTGTTTCATTTGGATATCCAACGATAATATCTGTCGTTAAAGCCACATTAGGTATTTTAGCTTTAATTCTATCCACTAACTCTAAATAACTCTCGCGTGTATATTTACGCCCCATAATTTTCAAGACTGCATTGTTTCCTGATTGTACAGGTAAATGAATATGAGGTACGATATTACCGCCATTTGCAATAACTTCGATCATACGATCAGTAAAGTCCCAAGGATGACTCGTGGTAAATCTCACTCGTGGAATATCAATTTGTGTTATATCTTCAAGTAAATCGCCCAAGCCATACGCTAATCCTTCAATATCTTTGCCGTAAGAGTTTACGTTTTGACCTAATAAGGTAATCTCTTGATAACCTTGACGCGCAAGGTCTCTCACTTCTTCTATAATATCCTCTGGACGTCTACTACGTTCTTTTCCACGCGTAAATGGAACGATACAGTATGTACAAAACTTATCACAGCCATACATAATATTGACCCATGCTTTAATCTTTCCTTCCCTTACTTTAGGAAGGTTCTCAATAACATCGCCTTCTTTTGACCAAACTTCTACCACCATTGCTTTAGATAGATATGCTTCTTCTAAAATTTCTGGAAGACGATGAATATTATGCGTCCCAAAAATCATATCCACATTTTGGTAAGATTTAAGGATTTTATTCACTACTGATTCTTCTTGTGACATACATCCACATACACCTATTACAGTTTCAGGCTTTTCTTTTTTTAAATGTTTTAAATTGCCAATTTCACTAAACACTTTATTTTCTGCATTTTCACGTATTGCACAAGTATTTATCAAAATTACATCGGCTTGATTTATATCTTCTGTAGCTGTATAACCTAAAGCGCCTAATATCCCTGCCATGACCTCTGTATCATGTGCGTTCATTTGGCAACCATATGTTTTAATTAAAAAAGTTTTTCCATTTCCCATATTGCGATACTTCTCATCAATTTGGAAATCACGGTCATAATTCACTTCTTCTTTTCCACGTTTTCGAGCTTCTTTTAAGCTTGGTGGCTGATACACATGTTCAAAATACTTACTATAATCTTTAGCCTTCTTGTCACGTTCCGCTAAGATATCTATAGAAGTACTTTTTCTTTGTTCTTCATTCACTCTACAAAACCCTTTCTATATCATAAAAACTAAGAACAAACACTTTTTAAATATGCTTCACATCTCCGTATGGCAACCTAATCGTTCAAAGTTCTATAACTTATCCATAATCATTACTTTATTATATTAAATTTGATCTTAAAGTGCAAAAAGTCGTATATATAATTAAATCGACTCACCACTATTTGACGGTTGAATCGATTTCCTTAAATGATTGAATTAAATTTCATCATATTTTCCAGTTAGTGTCTCAATTGTTATACCTTCAGGCACATGGTAAAACTTCACTTGGCTAATTGTACTTGGGATTTCTAACTCAACCATGCGTTCGTTTAATTTTTGAATTAATATTAAGCATTCATTCATTTCACCTTGTACAGTCGTTTCTAACGGTCCTACTCTATATTCTAGTCCTGAGTCATCTATGACTTTGATTGCTTCATCAACATATGGGATAACGTCCTCACCATTAGCAGTTTTAGGAATAATTTGAATACTCATTAAAGTATCGTTCATACGAATACATCCCCTTAATTGTTTTACTTATTCTCTAGTTTATCAAATTAGTTATCTAAGGTATAGATTTTAATGAGGAAATTTTTGTTTAATACAAATGAATACGTAGTCTATTCATGTTAGATGTCATTTTCTTATTTTAATAATCTAGACACCAATGAAAATCCTGTGTAGATATCGAAATACGAATAATAAAACGTTGATTAATGATGTACTATACAAAATCTTTTAACGTTTTGTTTTCTAAATTATGTATTAATAGACGTTCTGACTCCTCCATAATTGCTTTAATTGGACAATTTTTGTCATGGCTAAAACTATCTTCTAATAGACTTTGTTGACCTTCAATCGTTACAATAACCTCATAAACTGAAACATTTTGCCACTCTTTTTTTAGTTGGTAACCACCTTTAGCGCCACTGTGTGCTGAGATGATATTTGCCTTTACAAGTCGGGTCAATATTTTAGATAAATAAGTTGTCGAAACAGACAGTGCTGAAGCTAAGTCTTGTACGGGGATTCTTGATGCTCCTCCATCACTTTTTATCATGTAAAGTAATGCATGCAAGGCGTAATCTGTTGCTTTTGAAAATTTCATAGTTTCATCATCTTCCTAATTATAGATATTATAAATCTATATTATCTTATAAAAGCCTATTACACAATCACATCCAGTATGAGGTGTTGAATCTAAAATAAAATAGCCATGTTAACCATTATCAACTGCTGAAATGACTGCATCCGTAAATTGATATAATAAGGAGGACCAATTATCTCTATGCTCTCTATCATGTAAATTAAATTTATTATTTTTAAAAAAACCTTTCCTTAACGCCACTGTTAATTCTAATTGTACTCCAGCGTCATTTTGACAACAATTCACAAAATTATCTGTATGCTTACCAGAAATATGTCCTGGTGCATCTTTTACAACTATATTCATTTGGTTTAATTGTACCTTAATACGCTCAATTAGTTCTCCATCTCTACCACCAATATAAACTTCTGGTTGCTGACCCATACACCCATGGACAGATATGGCGCATTGGTTATTTTTGACCATGTTCAAGAGTTTTGGCTCGTCGAAATGTCTTGAAGTGACATGTAATTCGTTATTTTTATTTCTTCTTACACCTTTAAAAGTATAAAAATCATATCCCCCACGTTCGCTCATCAACAACGCAATTTCTGTTGTACCTCGTTCTATTGCACCACCATGTACGGCAGTTATAATTGTTGGTTTCGCTGCTTCTTTTGTGATTATTTCCCAATCGACACCTTCTATTGTCTGTGACATGAGGTCAGTCATTGATTTAAATCGGTCTACCATTCCAATACCTCCAGCTAAATTGCGCTTTTACTTCTTTAAATTATGTATAGAATCCATATGTTCAAATGTGTCAAAACTAATAAAAATAGCTGACTCATTTCAGTATAGAGCATGGTCATTATACCAAACCTTATACTGAAAATAATCAGCTATGCTATATCCTGTTAAAAATTTTTCTTATACTACAAACGTTAAATGAACTATATTTATACAAATTGTTTTGTAAGTTCGTTAAACTGCGCTTCATCAATATGAATATCTTTTTTAGCTAATGGCGTACCTTCCATTTCTTCAATTTGAGATTCATATGATGGTGTTTCCGTATCTTGATAAACGATTCCTTTGATTAAAGAATTATATTCCAACACTTTTTGTGTCGCTATACTTTTACTAGACATATCATAGTCTTCAATATCTTCAATATCTGTAAGATTTTCTTTAAACCAATCGTATGTGTTTACTTTATTATATGTCACACATGGTGAAAATACGTTTACAAAAGAAAAGCCATCATGATTGATTGCATCCTCTATCATTTTAGTAAGTGCTTTGATATCACTTGAAAAACCTTGTGCTACAAATGTCGCACCTGATGACAATGCGAGCTCTAATGGAGCAACATTTTGTTCGATGTTACCTTTCGGTGTTGATTTTGTTACAAATCCTGGCGCTGAAGATGGCGATGTTTGACCTTTGGTTAAACCGTATATTTGATTATCCATAACAATATAAGTCATATTCATATTTCTACGCAAAGCGTGAATCGTATGTCCCATACCTATAGCATAGCCATCTCCATCACCACCTGAAGCAATTACAGTCAAATCTTTGTTTGCCATTTTAACACCTTGTGCAAGTGGTAATGAACGTCCATGAATACCATGCATACCATACGAATTAACATAACCTGATAAACGTCCAGAACAACCTATACCTGTAATAATTGCTACTTCTTCAGGTTCTAAGCCAACATTCGCTGTCGCTTTTTGAATCGCTGCTTGTACAGAAAAATCGCCACAACCAGGACACCAATTAGGTTTTACGTTATTTCTAAAATCTTTAAACGTTGCCATTTATACCAACTCCTTTAAACTTTTGGCAATTTCAAGTCCTTTAGTCTCAATTTCATTTGGCAAGAACGGCGTACCATCATATTTCGTTTGGTTCACTAATTTATCGCCTAAATTTACATTCATTTTTATTATACTAGCAAGTTGACCTTGGTAATTATGCTCAACCACTACAACTTTAGAAGCCTTGTTTACAGCTTGTTGAAGCGTTTCTTTCGGGAACGGGTGAAGTTGTCTGATTTGTAAATGATTCACTTTCAACCCTTGTGCCTCAAGCCTTGCTTTCCCTTCTTGAATAGCCCCTTTAGTTGAAATAAACCCTAAATAAAGGATATCCGCTTCCTCATGCGATTCATCTGATTCTACTGGATCTTGAATAAGTAACTGTTCAGTCTTACGCATACGTTTATCCATTTGTTGTTGTCTGTTTTCAGCAGATTCACTTGGCTTACCTTCAGTATTATGTTCGACACCTGTAACATGGTGAATACCACCTTTTACACCTGGGATAGGTCTTGGTGATACACCACTATCTGTTACGCTGTATCTTTCGAAGTAAGATTTATCGCCTTCTTCGCGTTCAATTTCTGACTGAATTAAAGCACCACGGTGTATTTCAATTCTATTATAGTCTAATTTTTCAACAGTTTGTTTACCCAATGAAAGCTGTAAGTCACTAAGTATAATAACTGGACATTGATACATTTCAGCCAAGTTAAATGCTTCAATTGTTAAATAAAATGCATCTTCTGCATCAGTAGGTGCCACTACTATTTTAGGTATATCGCCGTGCGTACCATAAATCATTTGCATTAAATCTGATTGCTCTTGCTTCGTAGGCAATCCTGTAGAAGGACCACCACGTTGCGTATTCATAATAACTAACGGCGTTTCTGTCATACCTGACAAACCAATTGCTTCCATCATCAAAGATAATCCTGGTCCAGCACTCGCTGTGAAAGCACGAACACCAGCATAATTTGACCCAATCGCCATATTTGCAGCAGCAATTTCATCTTCAGTTTGTACGACTGTGCCGCCTACTTTAGGTAAGTTATCAATCATATATTCCATTATTTCTGAAGCAGGTGTGATTGGATATGCAGCCATAAACCTTGATCCAGCTGATAATGCGCCCAATCCAATGGCATCATTACCTATCATATACAAGTGCGGTGTGTTATCTGTAGTTTGTAATACATAATCACCTTCTACAGTATCTAATTGCTCATTCATTAAACGATAACCTTCATTTAATGCTGCAATATTCATTTCAACTACTTTTTCACCTTTTTTACTAAACATGTTAGTAATTAATGCTTCAAAAGCTGTAATATCTAAATTCATTACTGCACAAGTTGAACCAATTGCTACCATATTTTTCATTAAAGCTGTCCCTAGTTCTTTTGCAGTGGCTGTAAATGGCAAAATTATAAGTTGCGCTCGGCAGCTTTCAGGTTTTTCTGGTTTTGCTTTACTATCTGCAATGATAACACTGTCTTCTCTCATTTCATGATGGTTAAGTTCAATTGTTTCTTGATCAAATGCGATTAATATATCTAAATCATCACTTATTGCGTGTACAGGTGATGTTGACACTCTTATTTTGTTATTTGTGTGGCCGCCTTTTATTCTACTTGAAAAATGACGGTAGCCATATAAGTAGTATCCCTTACGGTTCATAGCAGTAGCGAAGATTTCTCCTGTTGACTCAATACCTTCACCTTGTTGACCGCCCACTTTCCATGATACTTGTGATTTCATATCATCTTGCCTCCTAGTGGTTATAATAATTCATATTCAATCATATCAAAATAAACCACCCTATTACTATGTAAAGAGTGGTTTAAATTAAAATTCATACTAATGGACGATAATAGTTAAAACGGATGATCGTCATTGATGAGCACGCGCTCAATATGGGTTGTTTTACCTTCTTTATTAATATCAATAATTACACCTGATAATACTGAACGTCCTTCGTCTGGTACTACATGTCTTTGAGGTAAACTCGTAAGAAAACGATTAATGACCTCAGCTCTATTGATACCAAGTATACCGTCGTAGTAGCCAGTCATCCCTACATCTGTAATATAGCCTGTGCCACCAGGTAAAATTCTTTCATCTGATGTTTGTATATGCGTATGCGTCCCTACTACAGCACTCACTCTATTATCGAGATACCAACCCATCGCATTTTTTTCAGATGTTGTTTCAGCATGAAAATCTACAAATATATAATTTGTTTCCTTTTGCGCCTCTTCTATTAAAGCATCTGCTTTTTTAAATGGATCATCTATATCTTGCATAAATGCGCGACCTTGTAAATTTATAATCGCCAGTTTAATATCATTGATTTGGATGAAGCGCATACCTACTCCTGGTGCTTCGTCTGGAAAGTTTGCTGGTCGAACCATGCGTTTAGCATCTTCTATAAAATCATAGATTTGACGTTGACCATATGTATGATTTCCCATAGTCATAAAATCTACGCCTTCTCTTAATAAATCTTTATAAATTTTTTCAGTTAATCCTTTACCATGTGCAGCATTTTCTGCATTTACAATTGTAACTGTTGGTCGATGTTCCTGTTTGAGTCTCGTTAAGTATGTTGAAATAGCATCTCGTCCTACTTTACCAACGATATCCCCAATAAATAATATTCTCATTACATGTTCATCCTCTCTTACTGTTAGTTTAATGTAAATGATTTACGATTAAAAGTCTCTTTGTAAAATATCCATTAAAATCTATAAGTTTTAACCTATAATGTACGTGGTAAATATATTACTAGGAATAGGAAATTGATAATTCAAAATATAGGAGTTGGAAGTAATACATGTCTATTAATATTGATCCACAACATTTTGCTGACTTAGTAGTTACAGCAAATCCATCAAAAGAAGAAGACGCTGACAATATAGCTAAAGAAAGCTTAGAATTATACATTACCGCTTACCGTTTAGCTGAAAGATATGCAAATATATCTACAAATTGTTATGACACAGCTGAAGTTCTGAAAGAAGTCAAAAAGGCCGATTTAGAGTTAACTTAATATATAAAATTAATATAAAAATTTTGTGAACTGTAATGCTTTCATTTTACAGATATAGCAATAAGCCATCCATTTCTAAAATTTGGATGGCTTTATTATGTTACAAAAATTAATATTTAAGTTACATATGTTTAAACAAGAAAAAAGGTTAGCCATTGAATGACTAACCTTTTTCTTATTTTGCATATTCAATTGCTCTAGTCTCACGAACAACTGTCACTTTTATATGACCAGGATATTGAAGTTCATCTTCAATTTGGCTCTTAATATCTCTTGCTAAGCGATGTGATTTTAAGTCGTCGATAGTATCTGGCGATACAATAACTCGAATCTCTCTACCAGCTTGGATTGCAAATGCTTTTTCAACACCTTCATAACTTTCGGAAAGCGTTTCCAGTCTTTCTAATCTTCTTATATAATTTTCAAGTGTCTCTTTACGAGCACCAGGTCTTGCAGCGGATAATGCATCTGCTGCAGCTACCAATATCGAAATTATAGAAGTCGGTTCGACATCACCATGATGGGATTGAATTGCGTTAATTACTGTATCATTTTCAGCATATTTTTTCGCTAATTCTACACCAATTTCTACATGGCTTCCTTCAACTTCGTGGTCAATTGCTTTCCCAACATCATGAAGTAAACCAGCACGTTTAGCTAATGTAACATCTTCTCCTAGTTCCGCTGCTAGCATACCACTAAGGTGTGCAACTTCGATAGAATGCTTAAGTACATTTTGTCCATAACTCGTACGATATTGTAAACGACCTAAGATTTTAACTAAATCTGGATGCATATTATGCACATTAATTTCAAATGTCGCTTGTTCCCCGGCATCTCTAATAATATCGTCTACTTCTTTTCGAGCTTTATCTACCATATCTTCAATACGTCCAGGATGGATGCGTCCATCTGAAACAAGATTTACTAATGCAGTTCTTGCAATTTCACGTCTAATTGGGTCAAAACCAGAAAGAATAACTGCTTCTGGCGTATCATCTATAATTAAGTCAATACCAGTTAACGTTTCTAACGTTCTGATATTTCTTCCTTCTCTACCAATGATTCGACCTTTCATTTCGTCATTCGGTAAATTAACAACTGAAACTGTAGATTCAGAAGTATGCTCTGCTGCTAATCTTTGAACAGTTGTTGCTAATAATTCTTTTGCATTTTTATCGACTGCTTCTTTTGCTTCTTTCTCTTTTTCCTTAACAAGTATTGCAATATCTTGTGACAATTCCTCTTCAACTCTTTGAAGTTGCTCTTGAGCAGCTTCTTCTTGAGAGAGACCAGAGATGCGTTCTAATTCTTGTTCATGCTTATTTATTAATGTTTGAACACTACTCTCTTTTGCATCTACTTGTTGTTGTCTTTCTTCAAGTTTAGATTCTTTTTGCTCTAAAATCTCGTCCTTTTTATCTAAAAGATCTGATTTTCGCTCTAAGTTTTCTTCTTTTTGAAGAAGTCGGGATTCTTGCCTTTGAAGATCGCCGCGTCTTTCACGAAGTTCGTTTTCACTTTGTTCCTTCAAGATTTGATTCTCTTCTTTAGCTTCAAGAAGCTTTTCCTTCTTAATATTTTCCGCTTCTTTATTACCTTGTTCGATAATATCTTCGGCAGTTTGTCTCGCTTGTAATTGCTTTTGAAGCAATAAATTACGGGCTATAATATACCCTACAACAACTCCGAGAATAATACCTAGCAAAATGAGTAGGAGGCCTAATAAACTCACACAAACACCCCCTTTTTATCTAGGATTTTGCTCTGTATATCAATTTCAATATGATTATATGAAGTTATATAAGAATCATACAATGTAATTGTACGGTTTTGAACTAAGAAGTGTCAAGGTTTCCATATACATTAATTCAATATTTGAAGTGACTCTTTTACACTATATATACTATAACTATTGTTAACACTAATTTTACATCTTATAAGAACAAGAAAATAGTAAAATATAATATTTTCTTGTTCTTATATATATACAAAAAAATAAGCGCATATTTATATATACGCTTATTTTTATCTGAGGATGCAAACAAAATTATCTGCAGCATGCCCCTTCAATCAATTTATTCTTCGTCAAGAAGCGTTGTAGGCTTTTCTACTTCAGTCTCTTCAATATCGCCATCAAAGATACCAAGTTTTTCACGTAATTTTTGGTCTATTTCTTTTTTGACTTCCGGATTCTCTTTAAGGTATGTTTTCACATTTTCTTTACCTTGACCCATACGTTCACCATTATAAGAGTACCAAGCGCCTGATTTATCAACAATTTCTTGTTCTACACCTAAATCAATCAATTCGCCCTCTTTTGAGATACCTTGTCCATACATGATATCTACTTCTGCAACTCTAAATGGCGGTGCTACTTTGTTTTTAACTACTTTAATTTTTGTTCTATTACCAACAATATCTTGGCCTTGTTTTAATTGTTCTGCTCTACGAACTTCTAAGCGTACTGAACTATAGAATTTTAATGCGCGTCCCCCTGGGGTAACCTCAGGATTACCAAACATCACACCAACTTTTTCACGAATTTGGTTAATAAACACTGCCGTAGTGTTTGATTTCGAAATTGCACCAGAAAGTTTACGTAAGGCTTGGGACATTAAACGCGCTTGTAAACCAACATGCGTATCACCCATTTCACCTTCAATTTCAGCTTTTGGAGTTAAAGCAGCTACGGAGTCAACGACCACAATATCAACAGCGCCACTTCTAACGAATGCCTCTGAAATTTCTAACCCTTGTTCACCATGGTCAGGTTGCGATAAATATAGATTGTCGATATCGACACCTAACGCTTGTGCATATTCAGGATCTAATGCATGTTCAGCATCGATAAATGCTGCGACGCCACCATTTCTTTGGACTTCAGCTATAGCATGCAATGCAACTGTCGTCTTACCAGAACTTTCCGGACCATAAATCTCGATGATTCTCCCTTTAGGGTAACCACCTACACCTAATGCATTATCTAATGTCACAGAACCACTTGATACACTAGAAACTCGACGACCTTTGTTATCGCCTAATTTCATAACTGCGCCTTTACCAAATGATTTTTCCATATTTTTAATTACTGTATCTAAAGCTTTTTGACGATCGTTATCCAATGCTGGACCTCCTAATTGAGATTAATCTCTGTAAAATATCTTACCCATACTATACCTTGCTTTTTCTAATTTCGCAAGTATTTTGCGAATATTTGTTCGCTAGTAATCGAATCTTTTCTTTAAAAGTAGAACACACGTACTACATTTTATTGATTTTTGCTATTTTTCCTGTTAGTTAAACCATTTTAACAACCTTATGAGTGCATAATTTTGAGTTCTGCTTTTTATTAGATTACGACGTTGATTCATTTTAAATGATTGTACATTAAGTTGATTGTTAGACAAAATGCCTAAGTATACAGTGTCATGCTGACGTAATAATGCGACAGCAACTTCTGTGTGATATAAATCTTTAACAATGTGCGTAGCAACTGAAAGTTGATTATCGATAGATTTATTTTCATCTAAAAATTGTGGGTGATGCACAAGCATACCTTTAAGGTTCTGAGAATCATTAAAATTATTCATTCTAGAATAGAGTTCGCCATCCGTCACACCATCATACAATGCGAAAGTCTGTTTCATATTATTCATAAACGACTGTTCGATTAAAATGTCATCAGAACCATAGTAATAAGTGCCTATTCGATTTAGAATTTCTTTTTTTATAGGTGCAATTAATGACTCACAAGATTGTTGGCTCTCACCATTCGCAGTCAACCTAATATTCACCTCATGTGTACCAGCTAGAGGTGCAATCGTCGGATTGGTTTGTTCGTCAATTAAATCCATTAACTCGGTTTCTACTTTCGACTCTCCAATACCAGCAAAGCGTAATAATTCCGAGAATATTGTATGCTCACCATTCATTAAATATGGTAACAATTCTTGTTTTGCCATTGGTTGCATTTCTTTAGGGGGTCCAGGTAATAATGCGATACGCTTATTATGATGCTCAACTAGCATACCTGGTGCCATCCCCACTTTATTTTCTAATACATGCGCTTGATCTATTACTAATGCTTGTTGACGATTGTTGGGCGTCATGTCTATATTCTGATCTTTAAAATATTGTTCAATATAGTCTAACGCTTGCTGATCTATAACTAGTTCACGTTCTAAAATGTTGGCTACAGTGTGCTTTGTTAAATCATCTTTCGTAGGACCTAAACCACCTGTAAGAATGACCATATCATAATTTTGTAATGCTGTGTTCACGACACGTTCTAATCGTTCCGGGTTATCCCCGATAACATTATGTTCAACAACACTATGTCCAATGCCGTTTAATAATTTCGATAGATATTGCCCATTAGTGTTTGCTATCTGGCCTAACAGTAATTCTGAACCCACTGCGATAATTGATATTTTCACAATATTTCCTCCTTGAAACAAGTAACACAATTTTCATTTTATATGCTTAACGCTCTATACCATATACTGCATACTGCGAAACTTTATTTATTGTTCCCTTAATTATAAATCTAAATCCTTTTAAAAACTAAAGATAAGTTTTTAAATTTAAAAACTTAGAGAATAAGAATAAAAAAACTGGAAGCAACGCTACGTTTAACGTCGTTTCCAGTTCATATAACTAAATAAGAGTGACATTTCCTTCTGTAACTATCTGTCTACAATCTAAAATGTTGAAATCTATCTAAAGGTTACTAGGACACCGATATGTATCGGGCTTGAAGCAAGTGCCACTTCACAGTGTTTATGCAAAGTTTGAATATGTGTCCAAATATAATAACTTGTGCACTGACCTTATTGTGCTTTAAACACATCTCTACCTTTATAAAAATATTCTATTCCGGATAAGATTGTGAAGAATACACCAATATATAGCAGTACATTGCCAAGTGAAAAGCCAATCCAAGTTGCCAAAGGATCACCTAATAGTATCCATACAATTGCCACCATTGTTATAGCTGTCTTTATTTTGCCTAATTGACCTGCTGCACTTACAAAGCCTTGTTCAATTTGTAATAAACGTAATCCAGTAACAGCAAATTCACGTGCAATGATAATAATTGCTACTACAGAATTAGTTAAATCTATTTGTACTAGTGCTATTAATGCACTGGAAACTAATAATTTATCTGCTAATGGGTCTAAAAATTTCCCCATATTTGTTACCAGTTCCCATTTTCTCGCTAAATAGCCATCTACAAAATCACTTAGCGAGGCAATAATAAATATAATACCACTTATTAATAATTCGATTTTCACTTCGTATCCACCAATAAATGATACCTTACCAAATCCAAAATCTACTAAAGCAAATAACATAAATATTGGAATTAGTATAACTCTGAAAACGGTTATCCAATTCGGTATATTCATAAAAAGTCCTCTTTTCTATATATAACTTAAAGCATTAACACAGCTAAAATCCACAATATAGTTGTAATAATAACTACAAAACTAATAATTATAGCTAATTGCATCGGTTCATTATTCTTACTACGATATGTAGGTTTTTTTTCTTGTGAAAAAGCTTCTATCGTACGTTGCATTTGCTCGTCGTTATTAGGTATTTCATCTCTATGTGCTTCTATCAATTGTTCCGAATCAATATTCACAGCTTTTGCATATTTTTTAATGAATCCTTCAGCATAATTTTCGTTATTTAAAGCTTCAAATTCATTTGTTTCGATTAATGTTAAAGTTTGACGTTTCATCTGAGTACGTGATTCTAACTCATTCAATGTCATACCTAATCTTTCACGACGTCCTTTTAAAGTTTGACCAACTGAATTCACTTTGTGAGTCCTCCTCAGTCATTATTTATTAGATTTTTATTCAAAAAAACCAAATCCGCCACCAAAACCATTTTCACCAAAATCCAAGTTATTTTTACTTTTTACGGTTTGCTTTTTCATTTCTTCATAATGAATTTCTTGATTTTTATTTTCTCTTAATTCGATAATATAGTCAAAATCTTTCATTTCATAATCACTTGTCTCAACGAATAAGTCTGGGTGTTCAACTACTTTAATCGCCGGTAAACTCATCACTTCTTTAACTAATTCTTGGTGTTTTTGACTAGATTCCCTAGCTGTGACCGCACCATCAATAATATAAACATGATCCGAATCATACTCACCTTTAATTAATGAACTTCGCACTGTTTGCTTAATTAAAGTTGAACTAATAAACAACCACCGTTTATGTGCACATACACTACCAGCAACAATAGATTCTGTTTTACCGACTCTTGGCATGCCTCGGATACCTATCAATTTATGCCCTTTTTCTTTAAATAACTCTGCCATAAAATCAACAAGTAAACCTAGGTCATCTCTTTCAAAACGAAATGTTTTTTTATCGTCTGCATCTTGTTCTATGTATCTACCATGCCTAACTGCTAATCGATCACGTAGTTCAGGTTTACGTAATTTTGTAATAGAAATATCATCTATCTCAGTTACAATATTTTCAAATCTACTTACTTTTTCTAGGTTATCAGACTTAATCAGTAGACCTCTTCGCCCCTCATCAATACCGTTAATCGTTACAATACTAATACCCATCATACCTAACAAGCTTGAAACATCGCCTAATAACCCAGCACGGTTCATCGTTATCTCATACTCTAAATACCATTCTTGTCTCGTAGCTACTGCCATGAAAGAAACACCCCTTCGCTTAAAATCCACAGTTAAATAATATAATAGACTTGAAAAAACAAATCGTCTAGTAATATCCTTATTTAACACTTTAATTTTAACGAGATATATTTTAAATTTAGAGACCTATTCATCTCTTTTATTATAATGATATTATACCATTGAATCTTTGCGAGTTGTTTGATTTTTATACGCTGTTCAAAATTATAAATACCATGCGCCATTCACTTTCTGTACAGTGCCAGTAATACTTTTGGCTAAAGGATGACAGAGATAACTGCATGTATGTGCAATTTCTTCAGGTTTAATGAATCTTTGCTGAGGTAAATCTTGCATGATTTCTTCAAGTGAGGCTTCAGACCAATTTTGTGCCATATTACCACTCACAAAGCCAGGCGCAATTGCGTTAACTGTCACAGATGTCATAGCAAGTTCCTGACTTAATGCTTTAACAAATCCAATTTGTCCAGACTTCATGGCAGAATATATCGTTTCTAAACTTGCTCCAGTTTCTCCCCAAATTGAAGAAATAACAACGATTCTACCATTTTCACTTTGTCGCAATTGATCAGTAAAATATCTGCATATTCTTATTAATTGACGCAAATGAATTTGAAAACTTTCATCAATCATTTTGTCTGTTGTATCTTGCAACAGACTATATAAAGCTGTACCACTTGCATATATTAAGCAATCCACATTTTGTATAAAACTAAAATATGGGTCTAAGTTATTAACTTGCGTTAAATCACATCTTACGAACTGTACTGCACGATGTTCATAGTGCGCTTGCAATGCCTCATGATTTGCTTGATTATAGTGGATAATGACTTCATATCCATCTGATAGCAAACGCTCAACAATTGCAGTACCTATCGTGCCAGAACCGCCGATGACTAATGCTTTCATAACTTATTTCATCTCCAAGCGACTATCTACAACTTGATCTAAATTTAAGCACACTTCTGAAGTTGCATTTACGCTATCAAGTGTAATATTTTCAACTATTTCTAATAAATCAAATAGACTAACACCTTCAAAGTATAGTTTCGTATATTGATTAGCAATATATTCGGGAGAGTTTAAACCTGATATAAATTCACCAATAAATTGTTTTTTCAATAAATTAAAAGCTTCTTCATCATTTAATTTTCCTTGTTTAAGCTCTAACTCATCTAACAATAACGTTTTTAATGTATCAGGCTGTTGTGTTGCACTCGTAACCAATGAAAAACTATACGTCGGTTCCAATACAAATTGATAACCAAATGTTTCATCAATTAAATCTTGATTGAGTAATGATTGGTAAAAATCAGTTTCTTCACCGAATATCATTTCAAAGAAGAGCGTCATCTCTAAATCACGTTTCACAAATTGCTCAGCCGGTTCATTTTTCAAGACTTCATTTTTAAAGCCAATCATAAGTCTTGGCGATTGTAATTTCATCGACTCAGCAACAAAGTGTTCATTTACTTCAGACTTTTCTATTAAAGGGTCTCTAACAATTTCAGGTTGGTACTCTTTATCTCTAGCATCTTCATGGTTAGCAATCACTTGATAAATGTGATTAGGATCAACATCTCCAACAACAAAAAGCATCATATTTGAAGGATGATAGAACGTTTCGTAACATAAATACAAATCGTCTTTATTAATTTCATAAATACTTTCAACACTACCCGCGATATCTACTCGAATTGGATGGCTCTCATACATAGCTTTAAGTGTATTGAACATAAGTTTATAGCCTGGCTGTTCTTGATACATCTTTATTTCTTCAGCAATGATTCCTTTTTCTTTATCGACAGTCTCCTTAGTAAAATACGGCGTTTCAACCATCGTCAACAAACGTTTAATATTACGTTCAACATGGTCTGTAGCACTAAATAAATAGCTTGTGCGGTCAAAACTTGTAAATGCATTGACTTGAGCATTATCTTCAGCAAAAGCAGTAAATAAATCTTCTTCTTCATTTTCAAATAATTTATGTTCTAAGAAATGTGCAACTCCATCTGGAACTGTTACATATGTATCGCTACCATGTGGCTTGAATTTATTATCTAGTGATCCAAATTGTGTCGTATAAGTCACAAATGTTTTTTGAAAACCACGTTTAGGTATAATAAATACTTTCAAACCATTATTGAGTTCTGCTTCAAAAACACGTTCATCTATTTGCTCATAATATGTTTCTCTCACGAGTTGCTACCTCCTTTTGTCAAAATGTATATCGTATCAAGAATTGTTTCTTGAGCTAATGCTATAACATCTTCTCTTGAAACTTGTTGAATACCTCCAATATAAGATGATTCTGACATATCTTCTTCTAGCAAAATATTGTTATTTAATAT
The DNA here is from genome assembly GCF_029024945.1 of Staphylococcus succinus. Lineage (NCBI taxonomy): Bacteria > Bacillati > Bacillota > Bacilli > Caryophanales > Staphylococcaceae > Staphylococcus > Staphylococcus succinus. The sequence goes on from NZ_CP118976.1 coordinate 1,644,169, forward strand.
TTCAATAATACTTTTAGGTCTATCTTGAGATTCTTGTCGTTGCGAAATGATAACTTTTTTAGCTAATTCTAATTTGTCGTTATCAAATTCTCCTTTTTGAAACTTTTCAAATTCAGAAATAATCGTGTCTTTTGCAGTTTCATATTTATCTGCAGACACACCACTAAGTACAAACATATATCCATTCTTTGCATCTATTTGAGAATGAATTGAATAAGCTAGACTTTGTTTTTCTCTCACTTCATTAAATAGCACAGATGAAGGATCCCCACCAAACATAATATTAAAAACTACGATAGCAAAATATTGCGGATCTCCATATTGGGCTGGAAACTTGAAGCCCATATTTAATTTTGCTTGATCAACTTCATCTTCTTCAACTATTTCTTGCGGTAAATTATGCCCCTGTTGAGCAGCAGTTACTTGTGATAATTTAAATTGCTTTGGCTTGAGCTCAAAATAAGTTCGAATCTGTGATTGTACTGCTTCTTCATCTACATTACCTACTACGTATACGGCGCAATAGTCGTCTTGTAACATAGATTGATATGTATGATATAAACTTTCAGGTGTAACATCTGATATGTAGGCAACTTGTCCAGTCGCTAAATGGCGATACGGTTGATCTCCAAACATATATTTCAATAAATTTAAAAATGATATTTGCGATTTGTTATCAACCATTGCTTCTAATTTTTTAGTAAGTAATGATTTTTCTTGTGCTACAAAGGTCTCATCAAAACGTTCATTTGAAACGAGTGGATTACATAAAATCTCTCTAAATAATTCTAATCCTTTTTCAAAAAGCGGCGTTTGATCTTTAAGATAACGTTCATTAACTAATTCCAATGAAATTGTAATGACATGTTTATCTTTAAACTTTGATACAAAACTATTTACATATGCGCCATATAATTGAGATAAGTGGCGTGTAAACGCTTTATCTGTCGGCCATTGTTTAGTCGCACGAACAAGCAATTTACTTAATATTGAACGTGATGTCATGGTTTCATTATCTAATGGAGCCATAAACTTAAATGTTATTGTTGTGGTTTTAAATTTTGTTGTTGGCATTACTTTAATGTGCAAGTCATTTTTCTGTTTATCTATTTTCAAATTGTCATGCCTCACTTTCATAATTTTGTTTTTATATTCTATTTCTAACCGTTTTGAATTTAACTAAACTACTTTTGAAATAATTAAATGAATAAAATATTGGTTGGTCATCTTTATCATAATGAATTAATTTCAATAACATTAGTCCTTCATGTGGTGAAGCATCTAATACATCAGAAATATGTGGTTCATAGCTAATTGCTTCTATCTCTGTTTCAGCATAAGCTACTTTTTGAGAAGCATTTTGTTCAATAGCATTTAAAATAGATTCATCACTACTTTGATACTGGGCACACGTTAAAATACTGGTCGGTACTTTATCCAAACAATAGACCATGGGTATGCGGTCTGCCATTCTTATCCGTTCGATAATGGTCACATAAGCTTTTTCAGGAAGATTAAGCTTTTGAGAATCTAAAGATGTTGCTGGCTTTTCATCAAAACTAATAAACTCTGTACCTGCACTGTATCCCTGTTCTTCAATCATCTTACTAATACTTACAAGTTCACCTAAAGGATAAGAGAAGGGGTGCAGTGATTTCACACTAGCCCCTTCTTCCAAATTATTAGATAAAACTTGTTCTGTAATTAATTCATCAATAGCATCATATACATCATCTGTTTTAACATTTAATTTTCTAGCAATTGCTAAATGACTTGGTAATTGCTCACCATCATGCAAGTCGCCATTTTTGATTTGCTGAATCATCCATTCTTTTACTTTATAAACAGAAGTAAGTTCCATATTTACACCTCATCACTATCTAAATCTACTAATATTTGTCTAGGTTTGCTACCCTTTTGTGGACCTATTACTTGATTACGCTCTAAATCGTCCATTAAACGTGAAGCGCGATTATATCCAATTCTAAATTGTCTTTGCAGAAGAGACGTACTCGCTTTTTGTTGCTCTAGTACGAATAGATATGCTTCATCGTACAACGTATCTTCACTTTTCGTTTCTGATTTATCTACTGGAGCATCTGGTTCCATTTCTTTTACATAGTTCGCTTTTTGTTGTTCAACAACGTAATTCACTACATCCTGAACTTCATGATCACTTAAGAATGCACCTTGTACACGCGTTCTAGTAGAACCACCATTAGCAACGTATAGCATATCCCCTTTACCTAGTAACTTATCAGCACCACCACTATCAATAATTGTTCTAGAATCAGTTTGTGAACTAACGGCAAAAGCAATTCGCGTAGGAATATTATTTTTAATTAATCCGGTAATAACATCTACTGAAGGTCGTTGTGTTGCAATAATAAGGTGTATCCCTGCAGCACGTGCCATTTGTGTAATACGTTGGATCGCATTTTCTACTTCTTTACCTGCGACCATCATTAAGTCGGCTAACTCATCCACAATAACAACAATATAAGGTAATTCAGATTGTTTTTCTTCTAGTTCCTCATTTTGTCGTCTAATCATTTCATTGTAGCCTTCTATATTTTTAGTTGAAGAATGTTGGAATAAATCATAACGTCTTTCCATCTCGGCTACAACTTTTTCTAAGGCTTGCGATGCTTTGTGGGGATTTGTCACTACTGGTATTAATAGGTGCGGTATCCCATTGTATACGTTTAATTCTACCATTTTTGGGTCTATTAACATAAGTTTTACTTCATGTGGTTTAGCATTCAGTAATATACTTGTGATAATACCATTAATACAAACTGACTTACCACTACCAGTAGAACCCGCTACCAGTAAATGAGGCATTTTATTTAATTCAACTGTAATTGGATCACCTGAAATGTCTCTACCTAACCCTACTTCTAATTTGTTTTTAGCTGGGAATTTTTCTTCCAATACTTCTTTTAAAGATACCAGTGAAATTTTATCATTCGGCACCTCTATACCTACTGCTGAACGGCCAGGGATAGGTGCTTCAATACGTACATCTTTTGCTGCCAATGCTAAGGCAATATCATTATGTAGATTCACTATTTTACTTACTTTCACACCTTGTGCAGGCTGTATTTCATATTGTGTAACTGCTGGTCCAATCTTGATTTGAGTCACTCTTGCATCTACACCAAAGTTCTTTAAAGTCGTCTCAAGTAATTGACCTTTTCTTTGTACTTCAGCTTTAGATGTCGCTTGCTGTTTGGCCGGTTGATTCAATAATGTTAATGGAGGGATCGTATAAGCTTCATTTTCCACTTCTCCAGCTTCAGAAATAGAATTTTCTATTTCATTGTTGTTGCTATTTTCTTCTTCCTGAGCTTCAACATGTTCCTCTAATGTAATCTGTGATTCGTTTGCATTTTGTTGGGATGTCATTTGATTATTTTCTTCATTTTGATCGAACAGCCTTTTAGAACGTTTACCTTTTTGTGAACGTTTAAGCTGAGTAGTATCGTCTTCATTATCACTATGTCCATAAATTGGAATCGATGACTGTTGTTCATTAGTTATATTTGAGACTTCTGGTAAACTACTTACATCTTTAGGACTATCTTGTGTTGTTGCTTGGGATGTTTGTAAGTCTTTTTCAGCTTTTTTCTCAGCCTTTACACGTGCCTTTGCTTCTTGTTTAATTTTGTTATGCTTTCTTTTTTCCTTCAAATTCTCTGAAGCATCTTTACTTTTTGCTTTCATACTTTCAAATAGCACCTTAGAAACATCACGATGTTTTTGCTTAAGCAGTAATATGATACTTGAGGCAATTAATAACATTGTTATGATAATAATACCTACAATTGAAATTAACGGGATAAATAGAGTCAATAGGTAATATCCTATTAAGCCTCCACCAAAATTCGGAAAATGAGAATGTTCATATGATTTATAAACAAATGATAAAATAGGCTCTCTTTGTGCCTGTGCTTTATTTGTAAAATAAAACACGATCTGTGTTACAAATAATAAAGCAAATTGTAATGTAATCGCACCTATTGTACGTCTAGATTTAGGTAACGCTTTATAATATGTAATAAATACTGTTCCAATTGCTACTAGGATATAAGTTAAATAACGACTCATACCAAAAAGATAATTAAAGAAACTATCAATCATTTTTCCTATAATGCCCAGTTGAAATGCACCTAATACGATTAATACAAATATAACAATGGCTAATATATATCTTAATGGACTGTCACTTTGCTTCTTTTTTTGATTACTTGTTTTCTTTCTTGTATTTGTTGTTTTTCTTTTGGTTGCCGTTCTCTTTTTCGCCTGTGCCAACTTTCACACCTTCTTTTCAACTCTGATTTCTTTTTTATACTTAGAATTTGTCATTTAAATTCCTATGTAAATAATTTCTATTTTACCCTTCACTAAAAAATACATTTTCTTACATATAAGTAATATGGTATAAATAAAGTTTTATTACATTTATTATAATAACATAAAAGAGGCAAAGACTATGATCGCTTGGAGTGAATTTAAAGGTTGCATACTTGTCATATTTAAGCTATAACAATCAACTGCAATCTACATTTAAATATGTTTACTTAAGCGCTTGTCTTAACCTCTTTGTTTAGTAAGGACTTTATTAAATTTCAGAAATGACTGGAATTATCATCGGACGACGTTTCGTATTCTCAAATAGTAGTTTACTAATTTGATCACGCATACTTTGTTTGATTTCAGACCATTCAATTCGTTTTTCCTGTAATCCTAATTCTACTATTTCACGTACTTTTTCTTCAGCTTCGTTTAACAACGCTTCGCTTTCTCTTACATAAACGAATCCTCGTGATTGTATTTCAGGTCCTGCTGCAATACGTCTATTTTTGGGATCAAGTGTTACGACAGCAATGAAGATACCATCTTCAGCAAGTAAATGACGATCTCTTAATACGATATTACCTACATCACCTACACCGATACCATCTATAAGTACATTACCAGAGTTCACTTTTTCATTTAAAATCATTTCTTCACCATTGAAGTTAACGACATCGCCTTTTTCTACTAGGAATATTTTCTCAGGTTGAACCCCTGATTCATTCGCTAGTTTCGCATGGGCAATTTGCATTTTGAATTCACCATTTACCGGAATGAAATATTCTGGTTTCATGATATTAATCATCATCTTCAATTCTTCCATACAACCATGACTTGAAGTGTGAATCTTTTTACTGTTAGGTATAATTTCTGCACCAGCACGTACTAATTCATTTAGCGTATTACCTACAATGACTTCCATATTTGCAGAAGCAGTAATTGCTAAAAATACAGAATCACCTGGCTCAATATTCATAATTTTGTGTTTCTTTTGTGCCATTTGATGTAACGCTTCTACCGGTTCACCTTGCATACCTGTCGCAATGATAATAACTTCATTTTTAGGATAATTTTCAACTTCATTAATCGGTATTAATAAATCTTTAGGTATATCAAAATACCCCATTTTTCTAGCAATATTAAATGAACTTTCTAAAGAACGGCCTAAGAAAGATACTTTTCTATTTAATTTACTAGCTAGATTTAATACTTGTTGAATACGAATAAAGTTCGAAGCATAACAAGATACAATCAATCTGCCTTTAACTTTTGTAAATGCGTCTTTCATATGTGATTCAATGACATTTTCAGGCGTGTTGTAGCCTGGCTTTTCCGCTTCAGTTGAATCACTGATTAATGCAAATACACCATCTTGGCCAATTTCGGTCATTTTTTTCAAATCCGGTGCGTAATGGCCATGAAGACTTTGATCAAATTTAAACTCACCCGTATATACAATCGCACCATAAGATGTATGGATACAAACACCTAAACTATCAGGGATGCTATGGGTAGTATTGAAAAATGTTACATTAACTCCTTTAAAACGCATCACTGATTCATTATTTACAGTGTAGTATCTAACTTTCTTGTTTACATTACGTGCTTTCATATTTTCTTTAACTAAGCCTATAGTTAATTTAGAACCATACACAGGTGCATCGACTTGTTCTAACACATATGTAACAGCGCCTATTGCATGTTCATGTCCATGTGTTAAAAAGATTCCTTTTAACTTTTCTTTATTCTCAATGACATATTGAATGTCAGGGATAACGATATCTACGCCAAGCATTTCATCTTCAGGAAACATCAATCCTGCATCTAACATAAACATTTCATCGTCTACTTCGACGATATACATATTTTTCGCAATTTCTCCGACGCCGCCAAGAGGAATAATACGAATATCTTTATTCTTTTTCTTAATTAAACTCAAAATGTTACCTCCTATTTAAATTACCCGTCCATATATAAACTCATAGTTTATTATAAGTTAAAATAGGCTTTATGTACACTATTAAAGTAATAACTATAAATAGTTTAGGGATCTAATCCGTGCATAAACTTCTATTTTAAATAATATAAACATTAGACGTTTTATTTATATTGTTTAGTTTTTATGTATATATTGTATTAATAATTTATTATGCAATAACTCAAAAAAAGACATTTTGTTTACATATCATAAATTTTTAATACAAAAAAAGAAACTAGTGCTTATGATTTAGAAATTTCTAACGATAGAATGAATAATATTCTATCGCAATGAAGTTTCTAATCATTTACCAGTTTCTACTATAATTTAATATTTTTCAATCAAGTTATTCTGAAAGTAATGCTTTATGTGATGCATTTACGCGACCTTGCTTATCAATTTCAGTTACTTTTATTTTAAATGTGTCTCCCACTTTCAACACATCTTCAACTTTTTCGATACGTTCGTTGGCAATTTGTGAAATATGAACAAGTGCATCTTTACCTGGGAATAATTCAACAAATGCACCATATTTTTCAATACGTTTAACTTTGCCTTCATATACTTGTCCTACTTCTGCTTCACGAGTGATATCTTCAATAATACTACGTGCTTTAGCTATAGCATCTTTATCAACCGCACCAATAACAATCGTTCCATCTTGTTCAATATCAAGTTTAACTCCAGTTTGATCGATGATTTCATTAATCTTCTTACCGCCTGGACCAATAACATCTCTAATCTTCTCTGGCTTAATTGACATTGTAACAACTTTCGGTGCAAACATACTTAGTTCATTACGTGGTAGATCAATTGTTTGTAACATGTGATCTAATATTGCTAAACGTCCTTCACGTGCTTGTTCTAACGCCTCTTGAATAATCTCTTTTGTCAGACCATCAATCTTGATATCCATTTGTATCGCAGTAATACCTTCAGCAGTACCTGCAACTTTGAAATCCATGTCGCCTAATGCATCTTCCATACCTTGGATATCCGTTAAGATAGTATAACTATCATCACGTGTAACTAATCCCATTGCAATACCAGCTACAGGTGCTTTAATCGGTACACCCGCATCCATTAGTGCAAGTGTTGAACCACAAATAGAAGCCTGTGAAGACGAACCATTAGATTCTAATACCTCACTTACAATTCTCACTGTATATGGGAAATCTTTTGTATCAGGGATAACATGACTTAACGCGCGTTCACCTAGTGCACCATGTCCAATTTCACGACGTCCTGGAGAACGTACGGGACCAGTTTCACCAACTGAGTAGTTAGGGAAGTTGTAGTGGTGCATGAAGCGTTTCTGCTCTTCTTCACCTAGTCCATCAAGGATTTGATACTCGCTTAATGATCCTAATGTTAATACTGAAAGTGCTTGTGTTTGACCTCTAGTAAATAAACCAGAACCATGTGTTCTTGGTAACACTCCAACTTCTGATTCTAACGGACGAATTTCATCTGTTTTACGACCATCTGGTCTAATTTTTTCTTCCGCAATTAATCTTCTTACTTCTTCTTTAACTAAGTCATTTAAAATAGCATAAACATCTTTAATCAATGCAGCATTATCTTCGTCTGTTTCATCAACAAATGCTGACGCCACTTTTTCTTTTAATGCTTCAAGATTAATATCGCGTTGTTGTTTATCAAATGTTAATACTGTTTCTTTTAAACCATTATCTTGCGTTAATTGTTTCACTTTTTCTACGAGTGCTTCATCTTTTTCAACTGGAACAAATTCTTTTTTAACTGGCTGAATATGATCCACAATTTCTTGTTGGAATTCGACCAAACGTTGAATTTCATTATGACCAAAGAAGATAGCTTCAAGCATTTCAGTTTCAGTAATTTCACTGGCACCAGCTTCCACCATGTTCACTGCATCTTTATGACCAGCTACTTCAAGATCTAAACGGGAAACTTCTTTTTGTGCCACTGTAGGATTAATAACGTATTCTCCATCGATATAACCCACATTCACTCCAGCAATAGGACCTTGGAACGGGATATCTGAAACACTTAGTGCCATTGATGAGCCAATCATTGCAGCCATTTCTGGCGAACAGTCTGGATCTGCGCTTAATACTGTATTCATGATTTGCACGTCGTATTTGTAACCTTTAGGGAATAGTGGACGAATAGGTCTATCGATAAGACGCGCAGTTAACGTTGCTTCATCACTTGGTCTACCTTCACGTTTTTTAAACCCTCCAGGAATTTTACCTGCAGCATACATTTTTTCTTCATAATTTACCATTAATGGGAAAAAGTCACCATCACGTGGTTCCTTTGAAGCAACAGCTGTAGATAATACTACTGTGTCACCATAACGAACTAAAACAGCACCGTTAGCTTGTTTAGCAAGTTGTCCTGTTTCAATCGTTAATGATCTATTTGCCCATTCAGTTTTAAAAACTTTTTTCTCTTGAGACATTACGAATCTCCTCTCATATATCTAATAGTACTATCATATCATTTCTAAGAAATTTTTTATATTAGTATTTATTTTTTAAAATACGCTTTATAAATTATTAAAAAAGGGAAAGGACCCTTAAGGTTCTTTCCCTATCAATATACGTCAAAAGATTAACGACGAATACCTAATGATTTAATTAATTCACGGTAACGTTGAATATCTTTGTTACGTAAATAGTTAAGTAAGTGTCTACGACGACCTACCATTTTTAATAAGCCACGACGTGAATGGTGGTCTTTTTTGTGAGTACGTAAGTGTTCGTTTAATGTAGTGATTTCCGCTGTTAACACTGCGATTTGTACTTCTGGTGAACCAGTATCTGCTTCGTGTGTGCGGTATTCTTTAATTAGTTCATTTTTGCGTTCTTGTGAAATTGCCATTGTCAATTTCCTCCTTTAAATTTGATGCGCCTTTATCCGAGCAAACCGTCGGAGACTCGAACTGCCAAGGTAAAGGTGCTTAAATGTGTAATACACATTCGACTTAAATATTATATGATATTTCATCACCAAAATCAACCGCTAATAAATATTTAGCCTTTTCTTTATCCTTATTCATCTGTTCTACCAAAGGATCAATACCATCAAATTTAATTTCTGGACGTAAATAATGATGCCAATAAACTGTAACACGTTCTCCATATATATTTTCATTAAAATCAAACAGATTCACTTCAATGACTACTTGCGCTTTTGAAGGATCATGAAATGTTGGTTTAACACCTACATTGGCAACGCCGCGGTAAATCTTATCATCTGTCCCCATTTCCATACTGACAGCATACACACCATTTTTAGGTAGTACATAATCATCACTAGGTTGTACATTAGCTGTTGGAAAGCCTATTGTGCGCCCTCTCTTTTCACCTTGAACAACTGTGCCTTTAATACGAAAACGATACCCTAACTCTTCATTAGCCTTTTGCAGGTTACCTGTTTTAAGTGCTCTTCTAATTTCAGTAGTAGATATCTTTTCTGATTCAATTTCTTGCTTACTTACCGTTGTAGTATTAAATTCATCCATTTCATTTAAAATCATCATATTTCCTTTACCGTATTTACCAAAAGTAAAATCAAATCCAGCAATCACTTCTTTAACATGATTTTTAATTATATATTCTTGAATAAATTCTTCTGCATCTACACCAGCAAACTTGGAAGAAAAATTGATAACAATACAATAATCAATACCGTATGATTCTAATATTTCCACTTTGTCCTGTATCGGTGTTAAATAATCTGTACGTTTTAGTTCAGGATTTAATACAACTGATGGATGTGGGTCAAAAGTCATAACCGCTTTTTTTAAATTTGCTGCTTTAGCTTTTTCGTCTAAAGTTTCAAATACTTTTGCATGACCTTTGTGCATACCATCAAAAAATCCAAAAGCCATAGCAACGTTTTCTGTAATATATTGATCTTCTTGAATTGGATGAGCTACTTCAATCACTTTCATGCGTATTTCTCCTTTAGTTAAATACCTTTTTAGGTTTAATTTCATCTATCTTGTCTGGATGAGGCTCATAAATTGCTAACACTTTTTCACTCTCATCATCTACCATGACAACTTGAGTTTGAATTGCAGCATTAAACTCACTTTTATAAAACTTTTGTCCATTCAAAATCTTAGCTTTTATCGTCTTATCAGTTATCATTATTTGCGGTAAACCTTTCAACCCATATTCTATCGGAAATAATTTTCTTTGTAACGCTTCATGCTCATGTAATTCTGCAATATCGCTTAAACTATAACTGTGATTTAAATCAAATCCACCACTTTGTGTTCTTGTAAGTTTAGACATGTGTGCAGGTAAATTTAAAGCTTTTCCAATATCTGTTGCCAGTGTTCGAATATAAGTCCCTTTTCCACATTCTACTGTTATATCAAACTGACAAATATCATTGTCAAAATGAAGGTCAGAGATACGCTTAATGTTTATAATGTTCACCTGCCGTTCTGGTCGCTCTACTGTTTCATTATTTCTTGCATATTCATATAACTTTCTTCCATTAACTTTTACTGATGAATACATTGGTGGAATTTGTGTGATTATACCTTCAAATTGTTTTAAAACTTCATCAATTGCTTCAGGAGATACCTCACTTTCAGAAACAGCTTTTTGTTCTAAGGTATCCCCCGTTTGATCTTCTGTTGTAGTACTTATACCAAGTGTTACAGTTGCTTCGTAAGATTTACCCATTTCCATAATATAGTCACTAACCTTCGTAGCACTACCTATACAGATAGGGAGCACACCTGAAACTTCTGGATCTAAGGTTCCAGTGTGTCCAACTTTTTTAGTTTTTAAAATTTTCCTTAATTTAAATACTACATCATGACTCGTTAAACCACGCTCTTTATATACAGGTAAAATACCGTTATACATCCTTTTACGCCACCTTCAAAATCTCTTTTTATACTTTAACTTCATCTTAACATGACTTACACACGTTGAGTTATGTAAAAAAAACTGAAACAGAAAATCTTGTTAGATTTTGTTCCAGCTTAATCATTATATTAATCTTTCTTATGCAAGTCTTGGATCATTCTTTCTATTTTGTTACCGTAGTCGATAGATTCATCATATTCAAAATTCAAATCAGGTACGATACGCAGTCTCATTCTAGAACCAAGTTCAGACTTAATAAACCCTTTAGCTTTTTCTAAACCTTTAAAAGTATCTTCTTTTTGTTTTTTATTTCCTAATACTGTTAAGAATACCGTTGCGATAGATAAGTCATTCGTTAATTGAACATCTGTAATTGTTAAAAATCCAATTCTAGGATCTTTTACCTTATTATTAGCGATATCCATAATTTCTTGTTTCATCTGCTCGCCAACACGCTCCGCTCTCATATTCATTGTTTTCACCTCACATTATTTTTTGTCCGAGTTAAGCTTCCTTACTAAAAGATTATATGATAGTTTATTTCACAACGTCAAACAAATTTTACCAAAGCCGGTTACTATAAAAGATTTTCTCATATTCTATTTTAAATTGACCGTAATATATATATTTTTTAATTTTTATTACACTTAGGCAAAATTTTAATTCCTATCTGTTGTATAATAAAATGATTTTTCATTAAAACGTTATATTTTAAATTTTATATTGCCTAACTGTTAGTTTTTTATGCTTAACTGTTATTAAGTTATTTTAATCCTTGTATGTAACAATAATCCACAAGTTTATAAAATAAATATTATAAAGTGTTACGCATTTCGTCGATTATAATGGTATACTATAACACTAATAAGCTATTACTATCTTTTATTTTCACAATTTTTAGGAGCGTGTATGATTGGAAAAACCAGAACGTCTATTATATATTTACACTCGTTTTTTAAATGGAAAAACTTTAAATAAAGAAAAACTTGCGCAAGACTTAAAAGTAAACGTGCGTACAATACAAAGAGATTTAAGTGATATTAATCATTTTATATATGAAGATCACGAGTGGCAAGGACTCGAAGGTAAAATTATTTATGATTACGATTCGGAACATCATCGTTTAAAAGTAGATAGATATAAGTTTCGAAACAATAGGTTACTTAATTTATTATTTAGAATGAAAAGTTTTACGCCAGTCATTCATGAAGATACCTATAACCTCATCAGAGGTCTCAATGCAAATTCTAACCTTGCCGAAAAATTATTATCTAATAAGTTATTAAGTCAATTTAAAATCTATCGTGAAACTAGCAATTCGACATTTATTTTTAGAATTCAATTAGCTATCGAAAATCAAAATTTCATCTCATTACAAATCAGCCCAAAACAACGTATAAAAGTCATCCCTATCTACACAAGATATTTTAATCATCAATATTGGTTTAGTTACTTATATCAAAACCAGGCTCATAGTATGAAAGTTTCATCAATATTAGATTTAGATCAAATAGAAGAAATGTTCGATCAAGATATATTTTTCAAAACAAAAAGTGCAACTTTATTAGTAAGTGATGAACTTTGGTCTGAATTTTATGAACAATTTATAATTATTCATAAAGAGCAGAAACATAATGGAACACTTGTAGATGTCATAGTTTCAAAAGAAGAATGTCTGCAAATTGCTTACGATTACCCACAAGATATTATTTTGCTAAAACCTCAAACATATGTTGATGATTTTAAAACAAAAATAAGAACTTTGTTTGATAACTATAATATATAACTTATTTTAACCTCAATAAAATAAGTAAAAGCTTACAGTAACACCCAACACATAGGTATTACTGTAAGCGATTCACTTAAATGTTTCTGTTTTAATTATTGATAAACCTCATTTTTTTGTATCAAACACATTTTCTCATAAAAATCAGAGTTTCCATTTTCTCGTTCTTCTTTCTTTTGCTTATTCCATTTATAAAATTCTTTTTTAGATAATTCTTCTTTTTTGCATAATCGATGTTTGTATTCTTTATAACTTAGTACATTACCTAAAGTAATATGTCTGTTTTGTTTTGAAGCAAGAACAAATAAATTATCTTTCAAACACTGACATAAGTCATCATTCGTATAGTTTCTTAATATAGAGATAAACAATTCTTCTTCACTCACAATATAGATACGCTTTTTATTGTCATTTAATATTTTCAACAGTAAGTCAAATGTCTGACACTGAGATGGCAAATTATGATTAATTGTTAAAAAGTCTTTCGGTATCCCTGCCGTATGACCTGTTTGATAAGGAAAGAAATTTAACACCATGACTCTGTTAGGGTTAATATTAAATCGCTTTAGTGTTGATGAGTTGCTATATAAATACTTCATAAACCATCGATGTTTATCAATATATGGTAAAAATAGTTTTTCATTATCAAATGTTAATCTCCCCTGTATATCTAAGAATATTCTTCTACGATATTCTATTGCTACTGATTCGGGTAAGTCCACACCATAAGTTTTAAAATCATTTTCTGGTTGTTTTTTTAACAGCACTATATCAGCTAACTCTGGGTTACCGAAATATGGTCGAGCAATTGCTGGATTAATATCTTTTTGTTCCATCATCACAACTTGTCTATTTTTATTGATTGTTATTTTACCATTAGCAAAATCTATCATTTTTTTAAACCTTGGAATTTGATCAAAATCATCACCAAAATGCTCTTTTAAGTACGCTAAATCTTGCGGGTGTAAAAAAGCAGTTGTGTCATTACTTTGTACAATTTTTTCCAGCGTCTCTTCATCATAGATAGTGTTATATTGACTAAAATATTCTCGCCAAAATTCGTTTATATCTTTTAAATATTCATCCATCAGGTATAACCTCCTATTTCTCCATTGTATATAAACACATAGACAGCTAGTGTCAATTGTATAAAGAGACGCAATTTTACTATAATCTTTTTATTTAGTTTCTAACTTTTAAAAAGGGCATAATTATTATAAAAATATGCTGTAACATATACCAAGTTCAATCTTTATTTAATCCATTTCCACATAAAATAGTTGAATTGTAGTATGCATAACCACATCGAAGCGTGATTCATTTACTCATACACTTATGGATTGAGTATGCTATAAGTTAGCTTATTTGATAATTTGAAGTACATTAATTAAACAAATGCTACTATGTTCCACTCTTAAGAACAGATATAAAATATCAACAGTCACATTAATTGTTAGTCTAACTCAAATAGGAATACATAAGATTGCTTATTTCAAAGTAAGTAAAATATTTTTCATCATTGCTTTAAATGGTTGCTAATTCGTTAGATAATATGAGCAAAAACACACGTAGATATACTAAATGACTGTCAAAATTCCACTAAGTTTATAGTGGGAATTTCATTAAAGGTAAACCATGCTTATCAATATGATTCTCTAAATTAGGTTGAATTGGTTTAGCGCTATGTTAAAGAAACATTTTAATTTAAATGCATTTTTAACCATAATCATTTTAAATCGAGGGATAAAATATTAAATAGGTAACTAAAGTAAGCGATATGTTGTGAAGGTGGATTTATCTTTGTAACTCAATAAGTCCACTTACATTATATTTTATTTTTAATACTTTTAACATAACACACTATAACGAATAAATTAATACAAAAGCATTTTTTATTTCTAATTATTTTTTTATAATATCAAAAACATGTGCTTTTATAAAATTGAATAATTTTATATATAAAAAAAACGGCTTCCCATATGGAAAGCCGTTTATATATGTCACAATTTATCTTTTAATTTCAACCATTTCGAACGCTTCAATAATGTCGCCTTCTTTTAGGTCATTGTATTTTTCAATTGTAATACCACATTCATAACCTTGAGCTACTTCTTTAGCATCGTCTTTATAACGTTTTAATGTGTCTAATTCACCTTCAAATTGCACTATACCGTCTCTAATTACACGTACGCCGGCATTTCTAGTGATTTTTCCATCAATAACGTAACTACCTGCTATTGTACCCACTTTAGAAACTTTGAATGTTTGACGTACTTCAGCTTGTCCAATAACTTTTTCTTCGAATTCTGGATCAAGCATACCTTTCATCGCGGATTCTATTTCTTCAATTACATTATAAATCACTCGATGTAATCTCATATCAACGCCTTCAGCTTCAGCTGCGCGTTTAGCACCCGTATCAGGACGTACGTTAAATCCAATAATAATACCATTCGATGCATTTGCTAATGTCACGTCTGATTCATTGATGGCACCAACTGCAGTATGAATAATACGTACATTTACACCTTCAACATCGATTTTCATAAGAGATGCTGCAAGTGCTTCTACTGAACCTTGTACATCACCTTTGATAATAACGTTTAAATCTTTCATTTCACCTTGTTTCATTTGTTCAAACAAGTTATCTAAAGAAACACTCTTACTTTCTTGACGTTGTTGCAATACATTTGCATCATGACGTGCTTCCCCAATGCGTCGTGCTTGTTTCTCATCTTTGAAAACAACAAAGCGATCGCCGGCTTGAGGTACATCATTAATACCTGTAATTTCAACTGGTGTTGATGGGCCAGCAGATGTAATACGTTTACCTAAGTCATTTACCATTGCACGGATTCTACCATAAGTATTACCGACTACAAGTGCATCGCCTACGTTTAACGTACCATTTTGTACTAATAATGAAGCAGATGGTCCACGTGATTTATCCAACTCAGCTTCAATAACTGTACCTACAGCATGTTTACTTGGATTAGCTTTTAATTCTTGTACTTCTGAAGTTAGTACAATCATTTCTAATAAATCATCAATACCTTCTCCACTTAAAGCAGATAGTGGTACAAATATTGTATCGCCGCCCCAATCTTCAGGAACTAAACCATATTCAGTTAACTCTTGCATAACACGGTCTGGATTTGAAGTTGGTTTATCAACTTTATTGACAGCTACAATTGTCGGAACATTTGCTTCTTTAGCATGGTTGATTGCTTCGATTGTTTGAGGCATCACACCGTCATCAGCTGCTACTACTAAAATTGTAATATCTGTAACTTGCGCGCCACGTGCACGCATTGTAGTGAATGCTGCATGGCCTGGTGTATCAAGGAAAGTAATTTTTTTACCTTCATTCACAATTTGGTACGCACCAATATGTTGTGTGATACCACCAGCTTCTCCAGCTGTTACTTGAGTATGACGAATTGAATCTAATAATGTTGTTTTACCATGGTCAACGTGTCCCATAATTGTAACAACTGCTGGACGTTCTACCGTATTTTCATCTTCAGTTTCGTCTTCAAAATATACAGATAAATCTTGTTCATCTATAATAATTTCTTTTTCAAGTTCTACACCATATTCATCAACGATTAATTCTAATGATTCTTCGTCTAATGATTGGTTAATATTAGCCATCACACCAAGTAAGAATAATTTTTTAATAATAGCTGATGAATCGACATTTAATTTGTCAGCAAGTTCACCTACTGTAATGCCTTCTTGATAAGTGATTTTTGAAGGAATTTCTTTTGGTTCTTCTTGTTTGGGTTGTTTATTATTTTTATTATTTTTTTTATTATTTTTGTTGTTTTTACCATTTGAATTATTATTTTTGTTGTTTTTATTATTGTTTGAGTTGTTATGATTTTGATTACCTTTATTGTTAGGTTTATTATTTGCTGATTGTTGATTGTTTTGCGTCTTAGATTGTGATTGTTCTGCTTGTTTAGCTTGTTCTGGTTTGTAGATTTTATCTAACGTTTTAATTTGATCATCTTCTAATGCTTGCATATGGCTAGATACTTCCACATTCATTTTTTTCAACTCATCAATAATAACTTTACTCTTAATACTTAATTCTTTGGCATATTCGTAAATTCTTTTTTTACTCATATAGTCACTCCTTACGATATTCATCTATCATTGACAATAACTTTTTAGCAAAGCCTTGATCAGTGATTCCAATGTTTACACGTTCTGCTTTACCTAAAGCTTGCCCTAATTCAGCTCTTGTTCCAAATATACGTAATGATATATGGTAGCTCTCACATTTGTTCTGTATCACTTTAATTGTGTTATCAGAAGCATCTGTAGCAATAATTACAAGCTTTAATTTATTTTTTTTTAAGTCATTCAATATGACTGACTCACCTGTCTTAATTTTTCCAGCACGCATGGCTAAACCTAAAAAATTCATGATTTGTTCTTGTGTCATTTAGGAATCTCTTCACGATAAATAAGACGTATAATTTCTTTATAAACAGGCTCTAATGTTTCAGCATCAGCTTTAAAATATTTCTCTAACATACCTTTTTGCTGTGCCTTTTCAACTAATTTAACGTCTTTTGAAACATACGCTCCGCGGCCTTGTTGTTTACCAGTTGCATCAGCAAAAATTTCGCCATCCTTGTTAATAACAACTCGTATCATGTCATTCTTTGGATACATTTCATTTGAAAGTATACACTTACGCATTGGAATTTTTTTCTTTTTCATCAAACGCTCACTCCAATTTATTTTTCAGTGTTTTCCTCATCATCAGTAATTACTTCAGTTTCTGGTACTTCAGTGATTTGTTCTTCCAATTCAACATTATCTTCTTCAACAACATTATTTGTTTGATTTTCAGTATCTTCAGTCATTGTTTCTTCAACTGGATAAACACCAGCTTCTCTAGCATCTGATTCTGACTTAATATCTATCTTCCATCCAGTTAACTTAGCAGCTAATCGTGCATTTTGACCACGTTTACCAATAGCTAAAGATAATTGATAATCAGGTACAACAACTATTGTTGATTGATTTTCTTCATCAACAATTACTTGTAATACTTGTGATGGGCTCAAAGCATTTTTTACGAATATTTTTGGATCTTCATTCCATTGAACGATGTCGATTTTTTCTCCACCAAGTTCTTCAACAACTGCTTCAACACGGGCCCCTTTAGAACCAACACAAGCGCCTACTGCATCAATATCAGGATTATCTGAATGAACACTAATTTTAGAACGATCTCCAGCTTCACGTGCTACTGATTTAACAAGAACTGTACCGTCAAAAATTTCTGGCACTTCTTGTTCAAATAAACGTTTCAACAATCCTGGATGGCTTCTTGAAACATAAATTTGCGGACCTTTTGTTGTTTGTTCAACTTTATTCACATAAACTCTGATTCTTTCATTCGGAATATAGCTTTCATTTGGACTTCTTTCCGCTTCTGACAATACCGCTTCTGTACGTCCTAAATTCACATATACATAGCGATGGTCTACTCTGTCTATTAATCCTGTTACGATGTCATCTTCTTTGTCAATAAACTCATCATACAAAATTTCACGTTCTGCATCGCGTAAACGTTGCATTACAGCTTGTTTAGCTGCTTGAGCTCCTACACGACCGAAATCTTTTGGTGTTACATCTTCTTCATATATATCACCAATTTCATATGCTGGATTTCTTACTAACGCTGTACTTAAGTCTATTTCATCTCTGTCATCAAACACTTCTTCAACAACATCTTTACGAGCTATAACTTTAAAAGTACCTTCATCCATGTTTAATTCGACACGCACATTTCTTGCACTGTCATAGTTCTTTTTGTAAGCAGTAATTAATGCCGCTTCAATAGCATCGATTAACACTGCTCTAGGAATTTTCTTCTCTTTTTCTAAATATTCAGTAGCTAATATCAGTTCATTACTTGACACGGTTCATCCTCCTAATCACGTTAAATCATTACAGCATGACGCGCTTTAGCGATTTTACTTCTTGGAATTTCAACTTGCTTTGTTTTTGACTTCTCTTTGACTTCTAAAACTATATTTTCATCATCAACAGACTGTAAAACACCTAACCATTCTTTAGCGCCATCAATAGGTGCATATAAAGAGACAAATATAGGTTTCGTTACTGCATTATGAAAATCCTTATCTTTTTTAATAGGTCTTTCAGCACCAGGTGACGCAACGTCCAAGTAATACATTTCTTGAATAGGATCTTCTGCGTCCATTACTTCACTGATCTTTTCAGAAGCAAGCGCACAATCGTTTAAATCGACGCCGCCTTCTTTATCGATAGATACTCTTAAAAAATGGTCTTTTCCTTCTTTTGTAAACTCAACTTCTACTAATTCAAAATCTAAGTCGTCAAGGACAGGTTGAATAATTGCTTCAACTTGCTCTGTTATTTTACTCATGCTGACCTCCTTTTTTGGCAAATAGAAAAGAGCGGGTATTATGCCCACTCTTTCTGCCTGAGTCTAATTTTTTAAGCACTATTATTATAGCATATGTTCATTTTCTATACAAATAACTATATTTCTTAAAGCCTTTTATAGCAACTAGAACTGTTTATTCTTAAAAATTTTAAGCGTAACTTTTCTACAAATATATAAAAATTGAAAAATACTTTGACATCTTAACACTACTTTTACATATCAAAAATTGATAATTGTGCTTTATCTGGCAAATTAGGTAAAGAACCTAGTTCATCAAGATATTCAATTACTTTTTGAGATAAACCTGCTTTTTTATTTAAATCTTCTTTAGATAAAAATGGTCCTTCTTCTCTAGCTTCGACTATTCTTTGCGCTACATTTTCCCCTAATCCTGGAACAGATATAAATGGTGGAATAAGTGTGTCACCTTCTATTATAAACTCAAAGGCTTTACTTTTTTCTAAACTAATTGGTTGCATACGGAATCCACGTTGGGCCATTTCATTCATAATTTCTAATACAGTTAATGTATCTTTTTCTTTTTTAGCAAGGTCCATATATCGTGAATACATATCATTTACAGCGTTGCGAATACTATCTTTATCTTTAATCATTGTAATTAAATCAAAATCTGATGCACGAACTGTAAAATAACTAGCATAGTAATAAAGTGGATAATGTACTTTAAAATAAGCAATACGCACGGCCATTAATACATAGGCAGCCGCATGGGCTTTAGGGAACATGTATTTAATTTTTCTACAAGAATCTAAATACCAATCTGGCACTTCATTATCTACCATAGCTTCAACCATATCATCTGTTAAACCTTTACCTTTACGCACAAATTCCATCGTCTTAAATGCTAAAGAAGGTTCTAATCCGTTATACATTAAATAAACCATAATATCATCACGACAACAAATTACACTTGCTAAATCACAAGTACCAGAACGGATTAAATCTTGCGCATTACCAAGCCATACGTCTGTACCGTGGGAAAGACCTGAAATTCTAACGAGTTCTGAAAATGTCGTTGGTTTTGTATCTTCTAACATCTGTCTAACGAAACCTGTACCAAATTCAGGTACCCCGAATGTCCCTGTTTTACATAAAATAGCTTCTTGTGTAACACCTAATGGATCAGGTGAACTGAAGATACCCATCGTTTCTTTATCATCTACTGGAATTGTTTTTGGATCAATACCTGATAAATCCTGTAACATACGAATCATTGTAGGATCATCATGTCCTAATATATCGAGTTTCAAGACATTATCGTGGATAGAATGGAAATCAAAGTGTGTCGTTTTCCATGCTGATGATTGATCATCTGCAGGGAATTGAACTGGAGTAAAGTCATATATATCCATATAATCAGGCACTACGATAATACCACCCGGATGTTGTCCAGTCGTACGTTTAACGCCTGTACAGCCTTTTACTAAGCGGTCTACTTCTGCTCCGCGTTTATGAATACCTTGATCATTTAAATATCCTTTAACATATCCAAATGCAGTCTTTTCTGCTACTGTACCAATTGTGCCTGCACGGAATACATAATCTTCACCAAACAGTTCTTTGGTGTAATTATGTGCTTTAGGTTGATATTCGCCACTAAAGTTCAAGTCGATATCTGGCACTTTGTCCCCTTTAAAACCTAAGAAAGTTTCAAATGGAATGTCTTGTCCTTCTTTAATCAAATCACACTCACATGTTTCACATTTCTTATCAGGTAAATCAAAACCAGATCCCACCGACCCATCATTAAAGAATTCACTTTTCTTACATTTTGGACAAATATAGTGTGGCGGTAATGGATTAACTTCGGTGATTTCAGTCATTGTTGCTACAAAGCTAGATCCAACTGAACCACGTGAACCTACAAGGTAACCATCATCTAATGATTTTTTTACAAGTCTTTGTGAAATTAAGTAAATAACTGAGAACCCATTACCTATAATACTTTCCAACTCTTTTTCAAGACGATCAATAACAATTTGTGGCAAATCATCACCATACAACGCTCTAGCATTCGAATAACTCAAATCTCGTATTTCATCATTTGCCCCGTCCATTCTAGGTGTATAAAGTTCATCTTTAATTGGGACGACACGTTCTATTCGATCAGCTAACTCGTTGGTATTTTTCACTACGATTTCATATGCTTTTTCTTCACCTAAGAAATGTAATTCGTCTAACATTTCATCTGTAGTTCTGAAATGTGCTTCTGGCAATGTTGAACGGTTTAAAGGATTACCCGGTTGTGCTGCAATTAAAATTTTACGAGCAATTGAATCATGCTCATATAAATAATGTGCATTACCTGTCGCAATGACTGGAATATTATTAACTTCACCAGCTCTTAATAATCGATTATAAATTTCATGTAACGTTTCATTATCACGTACAAGTTCTCTATCAATTAAATCCTGATAAAGCGCTGGAGGTTGTACTTCTATAAAATCATAATATTTAGCTATTCTTTCTACTTGTGACTGATCTTTTTGCATCACAGCCGTAAATACCTCACCCTCATCACAAGCTGATCCAACCAAAATACCTTCCCTATGTTCATCTAACAATGAACGAGGGATTCTTGGAGTTCGATAGTAATATTCAACGAGTGAAGCACTTACGATTTTGAATAGATTCTTTAGACCTGTTTGATTTTGCACAATCAATGTAACGTGATTAGGTCGCGCACGTTTATAAGCATCTTCATTAGACAATGACTTATTAATATCTTGATGATTTTCTACACCGAGCGCTTCTAACTGCTTAAGCATCTTAATAAACATATATGCTGTGGCTTCAGTATCATAAATTGCTCTATGATGTTGTGTCAGTTCAACGCCATATTTTTTCGCCAAAAAGTTCAATCCATGCTTACCATATTCAGTATTAATTGTACGCGAGAGTTCTAATGTATCGATAACACCATTAGTTGAAGCACCAATGCCTACATGCTCATAGCCTGTGTCAATGAAGCCCATATCAAACGAAGCATTATGTGCAACAAAAATGGCATCACCTACCCAAGTTTTAAAATCCGTGAGCACTTCTTCAATTTCGGGAGCGTCTACCAACATATCATCAGTGATATGCGTTAAATTGATAATTGTTTCTGATAAACGCTCATGTGGGTTACTGAAACGTTCAAATTTATCAATAATTTCTCCATCTTTTACTTTCACAGCAGCAAGTTCAATAATTTTATCGTATTGATTTGATAAACCTGTTGTTTCAACGTCAAATACTACATAAGTTGCAGACTTAAGGTCTCTATCCATCGGTTTATAAGCAATCGGAACACCATCATCGACTAACATGCCTTCCATTCCATAAATCATTTTAATACCATTTTTTTCAGCAGCACTATGTGCATCTGGGAATGCTTGGACGACATTATGGTCAGTAACTGCTATCGCTTTATGACCCCATTTAGCCGCTTGATCTACATATGCTGAAATGTTAGGTATGCCATCCATTTGACTCATTGAGGTATGCAAATGAAATTCCACTCTTTTTTCTTCAGCTTTATCTTGTTTGGTAGATTTTTTTATTTCTTCTATGTCAGACATCATCATGACTAAGTCTCGCACAAACGTATCTTCTTCTATACGTCCTTGAGCACGGACCCATTTACCAACACTTAATGCTTTAAAATGATCTAAATCATCTTTATTTTTACGTGTAAACATTTTCAATACAAGGGAATCTGTATAGTCAGTAACTTTTAATTCAACTATATGTCGACCACTCTTAAGCTCTTTTAAGTTTATATCAAAAATAACACCTTCAACCGCAACTTTAAACTCTTCTTCAATAATAGATTCAATTGGTTTTACACTTTCAACTTGAATTGGTTTACCAATCTGACATTTTGTAACTGAACTTTCGTTATTATCTTGTTGTTTTGCTTTTTCAGCTTTCATTTTTTCTAATTTTTCAGTTGCTTCACGTGCGCTTTTTTCATCTTCTTCTTGAATATGTGCTTCTAACGATGCTAAATCGTCACCTGTACTCACACTATCGGTTTCAAACACAACTTTATTAAAATCAAATCCACACTTTTGGAATGCTTTTATTAAACTACCATTACATGCTTTATCAAAGTGATCTCGTTCAATATCATTTTGACACATGATTTTTAAAACATCACCCGACATAATTAGACGTTTTTGTTTTAATTGGCCTTTGACTTTGGGGGACAATTTGGTTTGATCTATGCAATAGCTAAAGTATTTCAAAGCATATTCATCTTGGTTCATTTTATTATTTATTGTGAAATTACAATCAACTTTTGCAATCAACTTAAATTCTTCAGTAACTGCGCTTGTAAATAGCAAATAATCTTCTATAGATAAGAAGTGTGGAAATGTGATTTGGAAGACCCATGAACGGTCTGTTGCCTTTACATCCACACGTGTTAATTCACTTTGTTCAAGAAACGTTGCATCTAATTGATTCGCTATTTTAATTTGGTCAGCTAGAATTTTAAACTTTTCCTGATTTGTCATTGCCATGACGATAACCACCTTACTCTTAATTACACTGATTTACCTGTATTTGATTACTTACATTAAATGACGGTGTATGTATTATTATTACATTCTTTATATTATAACTGAATATGTATGAAATTCTAATAGTTAAACTTTATGCTTGTTCATACTTTTGATTTGAATAACAAATGCACCATTGTAGCGACTACAATGATGCATTAATTTAACTTGTAAGATTCAACTACTATTTTTCTTTGTTAATTATAACAAATTGTTGCAAATCTTGCTGCAACTTATATACTTGTGAACAATTGATTCACATGGTTAATTAGGTTATCGATATGAACGTCATCGCTCTCACCTGTATCACGTCGTTTCACTTCTACGATGCCTTCTGCTGCATTTTTACCTACCATTACACGTATCGGTAAGCCAATTAAATCTGCATCATTAAACTTCACGCCAGCACGTTCTTTTCGATCGTCATATAATACATCATAGTTTTCTTTCAACTGTGCATACAATTGATCTCCTAATTCGCGTTGATCATCTTTTTTAGGATTAATTGTGATTAAATGTAAATCAAATGGCGTAACTGATTTAGGCCATATAATTCCATTTTCATCATTGTTTTGTTCTACAATTGCACTCAAAGTTCTTGAGACACCTATTCCATAACAACCCATTAATAATGGTTGTGCTTTACCTTGATTGTTTAAAAATGTAGCATTCATCGATTCTGAATATTTTGTACCAAGTTTAAATACTTGGCCAACTTCAATACCTTCTGCAAAATGAGCTACACCTGAACCATCAGATAGCGGCTCGCCCTCTAATATGAATCTGAAATCTCCGTATTCAGTTACAACGAAATCTCTACCTACATTCGCATTTAAAAAGTGATAACCATCTTCATTTGCGCCTACAACAATATTATTCAAATCTTTAATAAAGTTATCTGCATAGATTTTCACTTCTTTATCAAATATTGGACCTAGTGAACCAGGTTTAGCACCTAATAGATTCACAATTTCATCTTCTGTTGCAAATTCAATATTATCAGTTTTGAAATACGCTTTTAATTTAATGTCATTAATTTCATGATGTCCACGGACCAATACCATAATAAATTCGCCTTCAACTTTGAATATCATTGATTTAGTAATTTCATCTAATGGTTTTTCTAAGAAATCTGCAAGTTCTTTTGCTGTCTGTATATGAGGTGTTTCTATTTTAGTTAATGGTTTTATTTCATCATGTTTTTCATTTGGATGGTAAACAACTTCTGCTTTTTCAATGTTAGCAGCATAATCACTTTCTTCACCATAAACAATCGTGTCTTCCCCTATTTCACTTAAAGCCATAAATTCATGTGTATGGCTTCCCCCAATTGCTCCTGAGTCTGCTAAGACAGGTCTGGCATTGATGCCTACACGTTTGAATATGCGATCATATGCACCATACATGTCTTCATAAGTTGCGTCTAATGAATCTTCATCAGCATGGAAAGAATATGCGTCTTTCATGATAAATTCTCTACCACGTAATAATCCAAAACGAGGTCGTTTTTCATCTCTAAATTTTGATTGAATCTGGAACAATGTTAAAGGTAATTGTTTGTATGATTTCAATTCATCACGAACAATTGAAGTTACTACTTCTTCATGTGTCGGTCCAAGCGCAAATTCACGTCCATGTCTATCTTTCAAGCGCATTAATTCTGGTCCATAGGCATCCCAACGACCAGATTCTTCCCACAATTCTGATTGTTGCAATGCAGGCATTAATATTTCAACAGCATCAACGCTTTCCATTTCTTCTCTAATAATCTCTTCGATATTATTTAATACTCTTGCTGCCAATGGTAAATAACTATAAATACCACTCGTACTTTGTTTTATAAGCCCTGCTTTTAATAGTAAGCGATGACTCAATGCCTCAGCTCCTGCTGGCATCTCTTTCATTGTAGGTATAAATACTTTTGACTGTTTCATTTCGAAAATGCTCCTCTCAATTATAAGAAATAGCGTTGGATATCATTCCAAGTCACTAAAACCATAACAATTAATACAAATACTGCACCTATTGCAACAATTGTTGTTTCTGCTTTTTTGTTTACTGGTTTTCTAAAAATTGCTTCATATATTACAAATAAGATTCGACCACCATCTAATGCTGGTACTGGTAATAAATTCATCAAGCCTAAGTTCACACTTAACAATGCCATCCAAGAAATCAGATTAATTATGCCAGTTTTAACAACGGAATCGACAGTGTGGTAAATACCCACTGGTCCATTTAACATGTCAAATGAAAATTGTCCTGTAAAAATACTAGCAATCATACTTAAAATTGCAGTGAAAATTAGTTTTCCTGCTGTTACTGTTTGTTCTAGTCCAGAAATAATTGGTTTAAATACTGTATGTTCAGTATCTGCTTGGTAACCTAATATATATTTAGTTTCTGAATGTGTTTTAGTCATTTTTTGTTCTACTTTTTTAGGTTTAATGTCAAAAGTTTGTTGTTTGCCATCGCGCTCAACTGTTAACTTCGTCTTTTGATCTTTAATTTCACTAACCGCTTGATCTATATCGTCTTTATCGTTAATTTTATGACTTCCCAATTTAACAATTGTATCACCTGATTTCAATCCTGCTTGTGCTGCAGGTGAACCTTTGGCAACTTCATCAACGGAGTTTGTTGGTGTACCTTGATAATATGCTAGACCAATAAATAATACTAATGTAAGTAAGAAATTGAAAAGAGGTCCTGCAAATAACGTTAAGAATTTTTGATATGGTTTTTTGTAAGTAAATTGTCGATCTTTTGGCGCAATTTGTATTAAACTACCATTTTCAACAAAGTATGATTTATCGGCAATTGGATAACGATGTCTTTCTTGATCATATGCCGTTATGCCTTCAATATATAAACCATCTTTAAAGTCACATTGTTTTACTTCTATAGCTTCGATTTGTTGAAATTTGTGTTGATCATCTAGAATGATATGTGTAATTTCGTCTTTATCATTCACTTTAATTTTCACATGCATACCTGGTTGTACGGGGGGCTCTTCTAAACCATCACCAGCCATACGTACATAACCACCTACAGGTAATAATCTTATAGTATACAGCGTTTCATTTTTTCTAAAACTAAATATTTTAGGGCCCATGCCTATTGCAAATTCAGGGCACATAATTCCTGCTCTTTTAGCGAAGAACATATGGCCATATTCATGCACAGATACAAGAACACCAAATACGATTATAAAAGAAATAATTGTTACTAGGAAACTCAATTAAATACACCTCATATTTTCGGAATAAATTGATTACTAATGCGCAATATATTAAATCAAGTGTTGAAATAACTATAATATTTGCCACTTTAGGTTATAAAAGTATAACACAACTAGTCTAACAGACACACGCAACTTTAACCTATTCAAACACCCTTTTAACCTAATAAAAAAGTAATGACTATAACTGCTAATAATTAATTAACTTATCAAAAAGAGTTAATTAATAATATAACAGCCTATAATCGCTTAGATATATTACTTCATTAACTCCCATTTTTTTGTATATAGTTGTACTTTGGACATTAAATTTAAAATTACATTTGAATTAAAAAGATATTTAATAATGGTAATACAAACATGAAGCTATCGAAGCGGTCTAAAATACCACCATGTCCAGGTAATAAGCGTCCAGAATCTTTAACACCAAAATGACGTTTGAATCCTGATTCTACCAAATCACCTAACTGCCCAAACATACTTAATATTATTGTAAGTATCAGTAATATCCACGTTGCAATATTAAAATCTACAAACATAATCATTACCAATGGAATGATTAAACTACATACTAGCCCTCCAATAAAACCTTCGATGGTTTTATTTGGACTTATAACTGGCCATAATTTATGTTTACCCATTAAACGACCAAAAAGATATGCACCAGTATCTGTAGACCAAACTACTAAAAATGCAAAGAGTATGTAATGTATACCTTCAGATCTCGTTTCATACAAATACATAAATCCAATTCCAACATATGCAATAGACATTAGGCAAAATGCAGCATCCATAAAACTGAATCTATTTTTAGAAAGTACTGTATAACTTAATAAAATAAAGCTCATAGCAATTAATGATTTTAACTGTAAAGCACTTACCCACGCTCCAGCATCTTGAGGTAACATAATAATCAAAATGCCTAATGCACTTATAATACCTGGAACAGATAAGAACTTAATCATATTCATATTAAGCAATTCTTTTAATCCTATGAATGCTAATAAATATGAAAATAAAATTAGACTAAATCCGCCCTTTAATAATATAGGGAGGAAAACGATAAGTGCGATGATTGCCGTTAAAGTTCTAACTTTCATACTTTTCTCCTAACTATTTATAATCCACCAAAACGTCGTTGGCGAGACTGATAAATTTTAATGCAATTTATTAATTCTTCTTTGTCAAAATCGGGCCATAGTTTTTCGTTAAATATAAACTCACTATAGGATGCTTGCCAAATTAGGAAATTACTAATACGTTGCTCTCCAGAAGTTCTAATAAGTAACTCAGGATCTGGATAATTATGCGTCATCAAATGATCATTAATCATTTCCTCTGTAATATTATCACTCGTTAAACCATCCTCAGACAATTTATCATATAATGATTTTACACTATGTACAATTTCAGCACGACCACCGTAATTAATAGCAAAAACTAGTTTTAATCCAGTATTATTTTTAGTATCTTCTTTTGCTTTTTCAATCGCTTTTAATGTAGATGTTGGTAAATGTTCCATAAAACCAATTGTCTCTACTTTAACATTATTTTCTATCAACTCTGGTAGAAAAGTTTTTAAAAAGTTAACCGGCAAGTTCATGATATAATTGACTTCATTTTTCGGTCTTGCCCAATTTTCTGTAGAGAACGCATACAACGTTAAATACTTGATTCCTATATCACTAGCTTCCATAGTGATTTTTTTTACCGTTTGCATACCTTGATAATGACCTTGGATTCTAGGCAATTTTCTTTGTTTTGCCCATCGTCCATTACCATCCATAATGATAGCAACATGTTCAGGTATATTATGTAAATCTAAATCAAAATCGGATTGATTAGGCTGATTTTTTTTCTGCTTTTTTAACTTTTTAAACATGGTATTTCCTCCGAGCGTGATCATCTCTGTTTATTATAATAAGTTCTAGATACATTTATCTACCATTTTATCATACTAGATAAGCGCATTGAATAAACAAATAAAAAAACTGTACCAAAGTCTGATTTGATACAGTTCAGATAAATATATGAAACACCTCAAACTTCAAGTTAAGACCGTAATAATTTACGTCCTTTGAAGTGAAGTTTGAAGTATAATCATTTTTACCATGTTTATACTGACATAATATCTTTTTCTTTTTCTTCTAATAAGCTATCAATTTTTTTAATTGAATCGTCAGTAAGTTTTTGAACATCATCTGTTTGTCCTTTTAAATCATCTTCAGTGATGTCGCCGTCTTTTTGTTGTTTCTTAAGATCGTCATTTGAATCACGACGTACATTACGTATCGCAACTTTTGCATTTTCACCAATTTTTTTAACATCTTTAACTAAATCTTTACGACGTTCTTCTGTTAATGCCGGGATACTTATACGAATCACTTCGCCATCACTAGAAGGATTAACGCCTAAATTAGCTGCATTAATTGCTTTTTCAATGTTAGTCACTGAAGATTTGTCGTATGGTGCAATAACAAGTAAACGCGCTTCAGGCACACTAATGCTCGCAAGTTGTTGTACTGGTGTTGGTGCGCCATAGTAATCTACGTTTACACCATTTAATAAATTGGAATTTGCTCTACCTGCACTGATATTAGCTAATTCTCTTGAAAGACTATCTATAGATTTTTGCATTTTTGATTTCGTGTCATTAATAATGTCAGTCATTGTCATACACCTCTGATTATTTTGTTATTAAAGTTCCTATTTTTTCACCCATAACAGCACGTTTAATATTACCTTCTTCAGTAATAGAGAATACATTCAATGGAATATTGTTATCCATACAGAATGAAGATGCTGTTGAGTCCATTACTTGTAAACCTTCTTGTAACATTTGAATATGAGTAAGGTGTTCATATTTAACTGCATCCGGATCTACTTTTGGATCAGCAGAGTAAACACCATCAACATTATTTTTACCCATTAAGATAACATCAGCTTCAACTTCAGCCGCACGTAACGCTGCTGTCGTATCAGTAGAGAAGTAAGGATTACCGATACCAGCCGCAAAAATAACTACACGTTTTTTCTCTAAATGTCTTATAGCACGACGACGAATATACGGTTCTGCAACCTGTTTCATTTCAATTGAAGTTAAAACACGTGTATCACACTCGAGTTGCTCAAGACTGTCTTGTAAAGCTAAAGCATTCATTACTGTAGCTAACATTCCCATGTAATCAGCAGCTCCACGATCCATACCTAAATCGCTACCTGTTTTACCTCTCCAAATATTACCTCCACCAACGATTACTGCAATTTCACAATCCATTTTTGCTACTTCAGCAACTTGTTGAGCTACACTCTTAATAATAATTGGATTAATTCCAAAACCATCGTCTCCTGCTAATGCTTCGCCACTTAATTTTAAAACAACACGTTTGTAATTAGAAGTTTGAGCCATTGTCTTATCCTCTCTATTGTAAAAATATGTAATTGATACAAGTAAAGAAGACACAATAGGTCTTCCAATACAAAAGTAAATCTTTCATACGGAGCACAAAAGGTGTCTTCTTCCTTGATCTAACTATGAAAAATTATTTCATTTGTCCTTTTACTTCATCCGCAAAGTTTTCTTCACGTTTTTCCATACCTTCGCCTACTTCGAAACGTACGAAGTCAACAAGTTTGCCACCTTTTGATTTTAAGAAAGCTTCTACTGTTTGGTCTGGATCTTTTACAAAGTTTTGGTCAACGGCACAGATTTCTTGTAGATATTTACGTAAACGGCCTTCTACCATTTTTTCAACAATATTTTCTGGTTTGCCTTCATTTAAAGCTTGTTGTTTTAAAACTTCTCTTTCGTGTGCGATTTCATCTTCACTAACTTGCTCTGATGAAACGTATTTAGGGTTAATCGCAGCAATGTGCATAGCTACATCTTTAGCAGCTTCTGAGTCAGTTGAACCTTCAACTACAGTTAAAACACCGATGCGTCCACCCATGTGTAAATAAGAACCAAAAGCATCGTTATCAGTTTTAGTTCTAACTTCGAAACGACGTACGCTTAATTTTTCACCAATTGTAGAGATAGCTTCTTTGATGCGTTGGTCAACTGTTTTACCATTTGGTAAAGTAGTTTCTAATAACGCTTCTACTGTTTCAGCTTTAGTATCTAATACTTGGATAGCAACTTCTTTAACTAATTCTTGGAAACCTTCGTTACGAGCAACGAAATCTGTTTCTGAGTTAATTTCTACGATTGCTGCTTCATTACCTTTTTCTTCAACATGTACAAGACCTTCTGCTGCAATACGGTCTGATTTTTTATCCGCTTTTGCGATACCTTTTTCACGTAAGTAGTCTATCGCTTGATCGATGTCACCATCAGTTTCTGTTAGCGCTTTTTTACAGTCCATCATGCCTGCACCAGTTTTTTCACGTAATTCTTTTACAAGTTTAGCTGAAATTGCCATTTTATATTCCTCCATCATTTAATGAATTTTAATAAATTTATCTTAAAAAAAAGGTGATAAGCCTATTTACCTTATCACCCATTTTACATTATTCTTAGTTTGATTCAACAGAAGTGTTTTCTTCAGTTGTTTCTGCTTCAGTAGCTTCAGTTGATTCTTTTAAATCAATGTTTTGTTCTGCTGCTACTTCTTCATTTGATACACCTTGTTGACCTTCTAAGATTGCATCTGCCATTTTACCAGTTAATAATTTAACGGCACGAATAGCATCATCGTTAGCCGGGATAACGTAATCAATTTCATCAGGATCACAGTTTGTATCCACGATACCTACGATAGGGATGTGTAATTTACGTGCTTCAGCAATTGCGTTGCGCTCTTTACGAGGATCAACTACAAATAATGCTTGAGGCATTGATTTCATATCACGAATTCCGCCTAAGAATTTAATTAAACGGTCGTATTCTTTTTTAAGTTCTACAACTTCTTTTTTAGGTAATACTTCGAACAAGCCATCTTCTTCCATTTTTTCAATTTCAGAGATGCGTTTGATACGTTTAGAAATTGTTTTATAGTTAGTTAAGATTCCACCTAACCATCTTTGGTTAACATAGAATTGACCAGCACGTTCTGCTTCAGCTTTAACTGAATCTTGTGCTTGTTTTTTCGTACCAACGAATAAAACTTTTCCACCATCTTCTGATACTTGTTTAATGAAGTTATAAGCTTCTTCTACTTTTTTCACTGTTTTTTGTAAATCGATAATATAGATACCGTTTCTTTCAGTGAAAATGTATCTTTTCATTTTTGGGTTCCAACGGCGTGTTTGGTGACCGAAGTGAACACCTGCTTCTAGCAATTGTTTCATTGAAATTACTGCCATAATAAAATTCCTCCTATTGGTTAATTACCTCCACAAAAAGCTCGTACAAACACGATAAAACACTATCGCACCCTTCATACTTTCACTTTTTATGTGTGTATTGGCTTAATAGCCGTGAATAAATATATCATATTCACTCTTATAAATCAATAGTTTTGCGTTTGATTTCCACATATTTAAAGAACGACTAAACAACACGCTTCAGTCGTTCTTTTATATATAGTATTCGCTCAACGTTTTAATTTATTTATATTACTTAATTCTATCTAATTCATCTAAGAATTTTTCTTTTTTCACTTTGATAAATGTACCTTTCATACCAAGTGAACGTGATTCAATAACACCCGCGCTTTCAAGTTTACGTAAAGCATTTACGATTACTGAACGTGTAATGCCAACTCTATCTGCAACTTTTGAAGCGATAAGCAAGCCTTCTTTGCCACCTAATTCTTCAAAGATATGTTCAATTGCTTCACTTTCTGAATATGATAATGAATTAATTGCCATACTAATTGCTGCTTTATCTCTCGCTTCTTGTTCTACTTCATTATGTTTCTCACGTAAAATTTCCATACCAATGACTGTTGCCGCATATTCACCAAGTACAAGGTCATTTTCAGAGAAATCGTCTTGGACACGTCCTAGTACAAGTGTACCTAATCTTTCTCCACCACCTAAGATTGGGAAGATAGTTGTTCTACTATCTTTAAATAAATCTTTGTTTTCAGGTGGGAATACCGTTAATACATTTTCAATATTAACATTTGATTGTGTTTCTCTTACATCCATTAATTTATCTGTATATTCTGTTGGGATATGACGATTTTCTAGCATTTGAATAATACGCTCATTTTTTAGTAGTTCATTCAAGCTAGAACCTAAGATTTTACCCTTTCTTGAAACAATAAACACGTTTGTTACAGTTACACTGCTTATCGTTTGTGCCATATCTTTAAAATCTACTGCTATGCCTTTATGCTTTTGCAAAAGTGTATTTAATTCTCTCGTTCTCGATAATAAGCTCATATTCCTTCTCCTTTTTCATTTATATTATAAAATAAACGCACTTAAATCTTTGTTTGTTGAAATGGTTTTCAATTTATCATCAACATATTGTGGCGTAATATCTACAACCGCATGTGGCATACTCGGCGCTTCGAATGATAAATCTTCAAGCATTTTTTCTAAAATCGTATGCAATCGACGTGCACCAATATTATCAGTATCTTGGTTTACCTGAAACGCAATTTCAGCCAAACGTTTAATTGCCTCATCGGTAAAGTTGACTGTGACTTGCTCAGTTTTAAGTAACGCCTCATATTGTTTGATAAGTGATAATTTAGGCTCAGTCAGGATTCGTACAAAATCTTCTATTGAAAGACTTTCTAATTCAACACGAATTGGGAAACGACCTTGTAACTCAGGAATTAAATCACTTGGTTTAGCCACGTGGAACGCTCCAGCACCAATAAACAGCATATGTTCAGTACTAACAGTACCATATTTGGTTTGAATCATGCTACCTTCAAGAATCGGTAAAATGTCCCTCTGTACACCTTGTCTAGAGACATCTTGACCTGAATTTTGGTTATTCGTTGCCACTTTATCAATTTCATCAATAAATATAATGCCCATTTGCTCAGCAAGGTCTATCGCTTCTTGGTTTGCAGACTCTTGATCAATTAATTCATCAGCGAATTCATCTGTTAATATTTTACGTGCTGTTTTAACTGGGACTTCTCTTTCAACTTTCTTCTTAGGTAACAGTTGACTCATCATATCTTGCATTTGTTGATTTTGATTTGTCCCTAACATTCCCATAGCGCCTGGGTCTTGTTCTACTTTCAAACGTACTTTTTCATCTTCTAATTCACCTTTTAATAACTGTTGTTTGATTTCAGAACGTTTGGTCTTAACATCTTCAGTTGGTGCTTCTTCCTCTTCGTCATTATTTTGTCCAAAGTTTGGCATCGAACCGCCGAACAACGACTCTAAAGGATTGTTATTATTATTTTGGGTAGCTTTTTTCTTCATGCTCGGAACTAAAAGTTTCACTAGTTTTTCATTTGCTTTATCTTTTGCTTCGTCTTCAACTAGCGCTTTCTTTTGCTCTTTCACTAACCTTACGGATACATCTACTAAATCTCTGACCATACTTTCAACATCGCGTCCTACATAACCCACTTCAGTAAACTTAGTTGCCTCAACTTTAATAAAAGGTGCGCCCACTACTCTAGCCATACGTCGTGCAATTTCTGTTTTGCCGACACCAGTTGGACCAATCATCAAAATATTTTTAGGTGCAATCTCTTTTTTTTCTTCTTCGATTAGCAAACTTCTTCTATATCTATTTCTTAATGCAATGGCTACTTTACGTTTTGCGTCATCCTGCCCAACGATATATTCATTCAATTTTGAAACGATATCTTTTGGTGTTAATTTAATACCATTTGACTCCATAATATAAATTACCTCCGTAATTATAATTTCTGTCATTCTAAACATTAGTAACCAAATTTGTAATTACATTTATGAATTGTTTTTACTATATCCTAATATTTAAAAATTATACGTTTTTTCTTACTTTATTTATAATTCTTCAACCACAATTTGGTCATTTGTAAATACACAAATATCTGAAGCTACTTTTAAACTTTCATACGCCATCTCTTTGGCAGTTAAATTTGTAGCATGACGCTTCAATGCTCTACCTGCACTCAACGCATAATTACCACCCGAACCAATAGCTATCAAATCATCGTCTGGAGCGATAACTTCACCTGTACCACTCACAACAAGGATAGAATCTTTATCCATCACAATAAGCATAGCTTCCAATTGACGAAGTTGTTTGTCACCTCTCCATTCTTGTGCTAGCTCTACAGCAGCTCTTTCCAAATTCCCCCCGAATTGTTGTAATTTAGTTTCGAATTTTTCAAATAATGTAAAGGCATCTGCCACACTCCCAGCAAATCCCGCTAAAACTTTATCGTTATATAAACGTCTTACTTTTCGTGCGGTCTTTTTCATAATCACTTGCTCACCAAGCGTAACTTGTCCATCTCCTGCCATTGCTGAATGGCCATTATGCTGAACTGCATAAATCGTCGTCGCATGAATAGATGTACTCATAATTCAATTCTCCTTTTTTGCACGAGGATGTGCATTTAAATATACTTTTCTTAGCTGATCATTAGTCACATGTGTATAACGGCCTGTCGTCGATAAATTCACATGACCTAGCAATGATTGTACGGTGCGTAAATCTGCTCCTTGATTAAGCATATGTGTCGCAAATGTATGTCGTAGTTTATGTGGGTGAATATCTGTGACGCCAGCTGTTCGTTTTACGACATCATTCAACACATAACGAACACCCCGCTCTGTAATTGGTGCTCCATTCATATTCACTAGTAAATACGAATGTACTTTATTCATTTTTGGTTTAAATGACTCTATATAACGTTCAATGCTTTGCCTACAAAACTCACCAAATGGGATAAACCGCTCTTTTCCACCTTTACCCAGTACTTTCACTCCAGGTAAATTCATATCTAAATCCTGCTCTTTTATATGAACTAATTCTGAGACCCTTATGCCTGTTGCATAAAGTAATTCTAAAATCACTCTGTCTCTCAATCCTTTTTTGGGGTCTTTTTCAACAGTATCAAATAATGCTTCCATTTCTTCTTCATAGAAAAAATGTGGCAAATATTGTTCTTTCTTGGGATGTACGAGTTGAATGAATGGATTGATAATTTGTTCATCTTGAGTCATCCAATATTCGTAAAAACTTCTCAGCGTAGAAATTTTACGGGAAACAGAAGTTCTTTTCAAGCTTTTTGAATATAAAAAACTCAAATAATTTCTTGCATCTTTATATTCGAATGCAGATAACTCTAAATATTCTTGACTTAAAAACGCATTGAATTGTTCTAAATCATCATGATATGACTTCAAAGTATGTTCTGAAAATTGTTTTTCAACTTTTAACATATATAAGTATGCCTGCTGGATTTCTTCCAATAAAAACCCCTCCATCAATAAGAATTGTAGCATATTGTGGGAGGGGACTGCTAAAAATAACTATTTAATTGTGTCAAATTTTCAAAATTTTCGGAAATCACGTAAATCTATCAAACTTTTATAGTGTTTGTTTATAATTATCTAAATAAGACAATGCACGGTTCGCTAAAGTTTCATATCTTTCTTTTTTATCTTTAATACGATGCTCTAAAGTTGGTAACAACCCGAAATTAGCATTCATAGGTTGGAAATTCTTTTCGTTCTTAGCATGAGAAATATAATATGCCATACTGCCTATCATAGTTTCTCTAGGGAATATAACTTCCCCTTTATCTTTTAATTTATGCGCTAAATTAATACCAGACACTAAACCACTTGCTGCACTTTCAACATATCCTTCAACCCCAGTCATTTGACCAGCAAAGTATAACTCTTCTCTACCTTTAAGTTGATATGTTTCTGATAACACATCTGGTGAATTAATAAATGTATTTCTATGCATCACACCATATCTAACAATTTCTACATTTTCTAAGCCTGGGATAAGACGAATGACATCTTTTTGAGCGCCCCATTTCAGGTGCGTTTGAAATCCTACAATATTATAAAGTGTACCTGCTGCATCATCTTGTCTTAATTGGACAACTGCAAATGGACGTTTTCCTGTTTTAGGGTCTTCTAGTCCTACTGGCTTCATTGGTCCAAATAACAAGGTTTTGCGACCACGTTCAGCCATAACTTCGAACGGCATACATCCCTCAAAGTATTTTTCTTTCTCAAATTCATTGACCGGAGCCACTTCTGCTTCTAGTACCGCATCATAAAACGCATTGAATTCTTCTTCAGTCATAGGACAATTTAAATATGCTGCTTCTCCTTTATCATAACGAGATTTCAAGTATACTTTATCCATATCTATACTTTCTTTTTCAATAATTGGTGCTGCTGCATCATAAAAATATAATTGATCTTTTCCTGTAGCTTCAACTATTTCATTTGCTAAGTTCGTTGTCGTTAATGGTCCTGTCGCAATAATTGTTTGTCCTTCAGGAATACTATTGATTTCTTCATTTACTACAGTTATATTCGGATGATTCTTTAGAGTTTGAGTTACATGTCCAGCAAAATCATGACGATCGACCGCTAGCGCTCCCCCTGCTGGTACTCTAGCTTTGTCTGCCGCACTTATAATAAGTGAATCCAAACGTCTCATTTCTTCCTTCAATACACCTACTGCATTTGTTAAAGCATTACCACGTAAAGAGTTAGAACATACGAGTTCTGCAAATTGATCCGTATGATGCGCAGGCGTTTGTTTTACAGGCCTCATTTCGAATAAATTTACTTTTATACCTCTTTGAGCTAATTGATATGCAGCTTCAGAACCAGCTAATCCAGCACCTACTACATTGACAGTTTGAGTCATTTTATTTCCTCCTATACATTAAAAATAGCAACTACAACAAAATACCATAATCATAAATACAGTCATTTACATTATAAATATATGTCGTAAGTTGCTCGTATAACTATTAAAACTTTATAATTGCTAAAATATATTATTCAGCTATTTAGTCGATATTATTACTTTTGTTCTTCTTCTTTGTATTCACAATTTGAACAAACAACCTGACTTTTACGGCCTTGTTTCTTCTCAGCTAAGTAATGATCACATTTAGGACAATCACGACCTATCGGTTTATCCCATGTAACAAAATCACATTCTGGATATTTTGAGCAACCATAGAAAATACGATTCTTTTTAGATTTACGTTCAACGACATCGCCTTCTTTACATTTCGAGCATGTCACGCCAATCGTTTTGATAATCGCTTTTGTATTACGGCAATCAGGGAAGTTTGAACACGCCATAAATTTACCATAGCGTCCCATTTTAATAACCATCGGAGACCCGCAAATTTCACAATCTTCTCCGGCGGGCTCGTCTTTAATTTCAATTTTTTCCATTTCTTCTTCTGCACGTTCAACATCTTGTTTAAAACTATTATAAAAATCAGAAATTACTTTTTTCCAACCAATTTCACCGTCAGCCACTTTATCTAGTAACGTTTCCATATTCACAGTAAAATCAACATCGATGATTTCTGGGAAATAATCTTTCACCTGTTCGTGCACGATTTCACCTAATTCAGTAGGCACAAAACGCTTACTTTCATTTTTAACATAGTTTCTCTTTTGGATTGTGTCAATTGTTGGTGCATAAGTAGACGGACGTCCAATTTTTAACTCTTCCATTGTTTTAACCAATCGCGCTTCAGTAAAGCGTGGTGGTGGCTGAGTGTAATGTTGAGATGATTCTATGTTCGTCGCAGTAACCATTTCACCTTCCTCAACATTAGGCAATTTATTTTCATTACCGCCTTCACTATCATCTTTCGTTTCAACATATAATGTCATAAAACCTTTAAATTTAATTGTTTGTCCGTTGGCACGGAACTTAATGTCATTTTGAGTTAAATCTAAAGCAACAGTATCTAAGATTGCAGGTGCCATTTGACTTGCTACAAAGCGTTCCCAAATGAGTTTGTATAATCTGTGTTGATCACGTGTAAGATAATCTTTCATTTCATTTGGTGTACGTAATGTACTTGAAGGTCTAATGGCTTCATGGGCATCTTGATCGCCCTGACCTTTAGCTTTACGATTAGACGTATAATTTTCACCATAAGTCTCTTGTATATAACCTTTAGCTTCTGATTTAGCTTGATCTGAAATTCTCGTTGAGTCAGTACGCATATAAGTGATTAAGCCAACAGTACCTTGTCTTTTTAAATCAATACCTTCATACAATTGTTGTGCCAACATCATGGTTTTACGTGCTTTGAAATTCAACTTACGTGCTGCTTCCTGTTGTAAAGTAGATGTCGTAAAGGGATTAGCAGGATAGCGTGTTTTTTCTTTCTTCGCTACCTTAGTTATTTCAAATTGATCCCCATCTAACTGTGTTGTGATTTTATCAACATCTTCTTTTTTAGTTAATTTATACGGTTTGTTTTTTAAATGAAGGAATTTAGCATTGAATTTTGATTTTTTATATCTAAACTCACCTTCTAATTTCCAATATTCTTCAGGCTTAAAGTTTCTAATTTCATTTTCACGATCAATGACTAGCCTTAATGCAACAGATTGCACACGCCCTGCTGACAAGCCTTTTTTAACTTTTTTCCATAAGACTGGCGAAATGTTATAGCCTACTAAACGGTCGAGCATACGACGCGCTTGTTGTGCATCAACAAGATCCATCTCTATACCTCTTGGATGTTTAAAACTATCTTTCACTGCCTCTTTAGTGATTTCATTAAACACTACTCTATTTTCCGTTGAATCTTCTAAATTTAATATGTTCGCCAAATGCCAAGCAATTGCCTCACCTTCACGGTCAGGGTCACTAGCTAAGAAAACTTTTTTTGCTTTTTTAGCATGTTTTTTAAGTTCTTTTACAACTGGACCTTTGCCGCGTATCGTAATATATTTTGGCTCATAATCATTTTCTACATCTACACCCATTTGGCTACGAGGCAAATCTCTAACATGCCCCATCGATGCGATAACTTTATATTTTTTACCCAAATATTTTTCAATGGTTTTAGCTTTTGCAGGCGATTCAACTATGACTAAATTTTCTGCCAAAGTAGTTACCCCCTTGCATTTCTAATTACAAAGATAAATGATAAACGGTGTATTTTGTTTTTGTCAATGTTTTTAATTTTCATTATCATTTCACCTCATGATTTATCAGTGTCTTAATTACATACAATCATGATTCCCTCAATGTTGGTGCTCACACTTTTTTTATTTTATTTTTCTATGTATATATACATATTTTTAATGAAAGTCATTTATAATATCACTTGGTCTCAAAACGATTTTTGCACCTTCTTGTGCACTCAATAAATTACCCTTTGTCAATTCATTAAACATGGATCCTGGCAAAACATATACTTCTCTATTTTGTTCCAAGGCGCAATGAGTCGTAATACGTGTGCCACTTACTGACTTAGATTCTGTAATTAATATACCTTTGGATAATCCACTAATTAATCTATTTCGTTCGGGAAAATAATATTTTTGTGGCGTTTGATTTGGTAAGTATTCGCTTATCACTAGCCCCTCAACTTCAAGTTGATTTCTGATTCCTTGTGTTTCTTTAGGATAATGATATAAATGTCCAAAACCTAGCACAGCAATAGAAGGCATATCCATACTTAGCGCATATCGGTGCGCTTTATAGTCGGCACCTTTAGCTAAACCTGAAACAATTGTCATGTTTACTTTTTTAAATGAAGGAAAAAGATAGCTTAATGCTTTGTCTGTATATTGAGTAGCATTTCTTGAACCAATGACTGCCAATGTGTTTGGCAATTGTAATATAGATATGTTTCCTTTGTAGAAAAGAATATATGGAGGGTCGTAAATTTCCCGTAGTAATTGAGGGTAATGGGGATGTGTAATCGGTATATAATTGACATGCCACTGTTGCATTTGTAATAAAATTTGTTCAACATTGTAATTTAAAAATTTATTATATATATGCGTTTTACGTCTAACATTCAAAATAGATAAAAACTGTTTGAGTAAATAATGTTGTTCAATTTCATTACACTCTAAGAAATAAGGATAACCTTTTAAAAGTTGTCTTATTTGCTGTGTAGTCAATCCAGAAAAACGTAGTTTTAAATATTGGTATTCTTTCATAAAAAACTCCTTTTACCATTTATTATATAAGGTTAAGAAGCATTTTAAAGTTACGTTAAGACAACATTTTATGTATAAATTTAATGCGGTTTTAAAGAGTAATTATAAATTTAATCGAATAGTAGTTATTGTAACTCTACACTACCGAATATTCATCTAACTATTTAAAACGATTGACTGAAAGCAATATATAATTGCTTGATAGCTATGTTGGCAACTGATTTTCTACTATATGTAAACTAACATTAACGGTTTAAGCTAACCCTATTCCATGATTTTCATAAAAAATACACTTAAAATAGCGCAAACTCCGACATATTTTCGGAATTTGCGCTGCTAGATGCTAAAAATTATTGTTTTACAGTTAATAATTGCTCGTAAATGCCTGCTTCTTTAGCCGCTTCTATTAGTGTTGTACCAATTTCTGACGGCGTATCTGCTGTCTTAACACCACAACTGTTAAGTGTTTTAATTTTTTCTTCGGCAGTACCTTTACCGCCTGAAATAATCGCACCAGCATGGCCCATACGTTTACCAGGAGGTGCTGTTTGACCACCAACAAAACCTACTACTGGTTTTGTCATATTTTCTTTAATCCATTCAGCCGCTTCTTCTTCAGCAGTACCGCCGATTTCTCCAATCATAACTACTGCTTTAGTTTCATCGTCTTCATTGAATTCTTTTAATACATCTATAAAGTTTGTACCATTAACTGGATCTCCACCAATACCTACAGCAGTAGTTTGGCCAATACCTTCTTCAGTTAATTGATGTACAGCTTCATAAGTTAATGTACCTGAACGAGATACTACACCTACATGACCTTTTTTGTGAATGTATCCTGGCATAATTCCAATTTTACATTCGTCAGCAGTAATAACACCTGGACAGTTCGGTCCTACAACACGTGTTTTCTTACCTTCTGAATAACTTTTAACCTTAATCATATCAATAACAGGAATATGTTCTGTAATACAAATCGCTAAATCTAACTCAGCTTCAATACATTCCAAGATTGCATCTGCTGCAAATGGCGCAGGTACATAAATTACAGATACCGTAGCACCTGTTTCTTCTTTAGCCTCTTCTACAGTGTTGAATACTGGCACGCCTTCAACAACTTGTCCACCTTTACCAGGTGTTACCCCAGCAACAATTTGTGTACCATATTCAAGCATTTGTTGTGTATGGAAAAGGGCAGTTGACCCTGTGATACCTTGTACAATTACTTTTGTATTTTTATCAATAAATACGCTCATCTTAGTGCTCCCATCCTTTCCTTACGCTTCTTTAACAAGTTTTACGATTTTTTGTGCGCCTTCTGCCATAGTTGCAGCTGGTTCAATTGCTAATCCTGATTCCTTAAGAATTTCTTTACCTTTTTCCACATTTGTACCTTCTAAACGAACAACAAGTGGTAAAGTCAGTTCTACTTCTTTAACTGCAGCCACAATACCTTCTGCAATAATGTCACACTTCATGATGCCACCAAAGA
Organism: Staphylococcus succinus; assembly: GCF_029024945.1. Classification (NCBI taxonomy): domain Bacteria; kingdom Bacillati; phylum Bacillota; class Bacilli; order Caryophanales; family Staphylococcaceae; genus Staphylococcus; species Staphylococcus succinus. The sequence goes on from NZ_CP118976.1 coordinate 1,686,973, forward strand.
TATTAACAAAAATACCTTTAACATTCTCATCACCTAAGATAATTTTAAATGCTTCTGTGACTTTCTCTTTAGTTGCGCCGCCCCCTACGTCAAGGAAGTTTGCGGGATTTCCACCGAAGTGATTAATCGTATCCATAGTTGCCATAGCTAAACCAGCACCATTAACCATACAACCAATATCTCCATCTAAAGCAATATATGATAAATCATACTTAGAAGCTTCGATTTCTTTTGGATCTTCTTCTTCTAAGTCGCGTAATTCTTGGATATCTTTATGTCTGAATAATGCATTATCATCAAAATTCAATTTCGCATCTAACGCTAAAACGTTACCATCACCTGTAGTAACAAGTGGATTAATTTCAACGATTGAACAATCTTTTTCAATGAATACATTATAAAGTGATACTAAAAACTTAGCTGCTTTATTAATTGATTCTTTAGGAATATTAATATTGAAAGCAATTCTTCTTGCTTGATACGGTGCTAAACCGACAACTGGATCAATTGTTTCTTTGAAAATCTTTTCAGGTGTTTGAGCAGCAACCTCTTCGATTTCTGTTCCACCTTCTTCAGATGCCATCAAAGTCACTTTATCAGTTGCACGATCAATAACAAAACCAACATAATATTCTTTTTGAATATCACAGCCTTCTTCTATGTAAAGGCGTTTAATTTCTTTACCTTCAGGGCCAGTTTGATGCGTTACTAATGTCTTACCAATTAATTCATTTGCATAAGTTTCAACTTCAGAAAGTGATTTAGCTATTTTAACGCCGCCTGCTTTACCTCTACCCCCAGCGTGTATTTGAGCTTTCACTACATATACATCTGAATTTAATTCTTTTGCTTTTTCTACCGCTTCTTCAGCAGTAAATGCTACACGTCCTTCTGGGACAGCAACGCCCATAGAACGAAATATTGCTTTACCTTGATACTCGTGGATATTCATTCTCCATCCTCCTGTTTCTTAGGTTAAGTTCATAATCAATTATAAGAAATGAAAGCGCTATTGTAAACTGATTAAGTACACTTCTTTTAATTCTTTTAATTTACACATTAACTTTTAAGCGATTTAATTGGTTCAAAAGTCTTTCTGTGTTCATTTAAAATGCCGTGCTTTTTAATTCCTTCTAAATGCTGTTGCGTGCCATACCCTACGTTTTTTTCAAAACCATATCCTGGGCATTTAACTGCTAAATTTCGCATATATCTATCTCTATGTTCTTTAGCTAGTACACTCGCTGCAGCAATTGAAATACTTTTTGCATCACCCTTAATTATTGAGGTTTGCGGAATATCCACATTTAATGTCATTGCATCTATAAGTAAGTGTGTCGGTTTAACACTTAATCCTGATATTGCTCTTTCCATAGCAAGCTTAGTCGCTTCGTAAATATTAATTTCATCAATTTCGTCTACCGTGGCATAACCATACGCATAAGCATAAACATCCGCTAATAATTGGCGCTCTAAAATTTCTCTTTTACTAGCAGATAATTGTTTTGAGTCATTAAGCCCTGTAAAATGATGGTCTTCATTTAAAATTACTGCACAAGCTACTACAGGTCCTGCCAAAGGTCCACGTCCTACTTCATCTATGCCACAAATCAAGGATTCACTATCTTGGGCCAATATTTCATTTTCAAAACGTGACATTACTTTATAATTTTCCAATAGTAATTGTTGCTTATCTAATTCTTTTCGTCTACTCACAATCGCACTTTGGACGCCTTTTCTTTCATCATTATTAATAATTAGATTGTCTAATTCTTCCTTGGTTTCTATAGTTTGTAACATAGCCTTTATGTCTTTAATTGTTGGCTTCATAGTGCCCTTACACTTCCATTTCATTTACGATATCAAACGTATATGTGCCTATCTTAGCATTACGCACTTCATGAATAATTAAGTCTATTACTGCTTCATAATCTATTTCATTACCACGTCTCAACATACCTCTTCGACGACCTATTGCATCAAACCACTCAATATTATCTGCTTCTAAAGAGACATCAACATCATAATGTTTTTTTAGCCCTTCATAGTCATGTGCTTTCATAAATTCTAAGCCATATATGGCTACCTCATCTAAATGAACAATACTGTCCTTAATCGCTCCAGTAATACTTAATTTTTTACCAACTAACTGATCTTCAAATTTCGGCCATAAAATACCTGGAGTATCAAGTAATTGTAATGAAGTCCCTACTTTAATCCATTGTTGTTGTTTAGTTACACCAGGTGTGTTCCCTGTTTTAGTAACTGCTTTATTTGCTAATTTATTAATAAGTGTTGATTTCCCAACATTTGGAATGCCTACTATCATTGCTCTAATTGCACGTGGCTTCAATCCTTTGGCTTTCTCTTTTTCGAATTTTTCTTTTGTAGCTTTAATCGCAGCTTGTTCTACTAACTTCAACCCTTTACCATGTTTTGCATCAATTGATACTGGGAAATATCCCTTATCTTTAAAAAATGCTTCCCATTTTTCTAATTCTTTTAAATTAGCCATATCTTTTTTATTTAATATAACTACGCGTGGTTTGCGTTGAATGACTTCATCAATCATAGGATTTCGTGAACTGTAAGGAATACGTGCATCTACAAGTTCAAATACCACGTCAACTTTTTTTAATTGCTCGGAAACCTCTCTTTTTGCTTTAGCCATATGACCTGGATACCATTGAATTACCATTTATATCACCTTTCTTAATTCATTTTTTATTTATGAAACGTCAATTATTTTATATTTATTTACTTAATTCTTATGTGAATTAACAACAGACTATGAAATCATAACACGTTAGCAATATCTACTTAAATATAATAATCACACTATCATCGACTTATCTACAATTTTACAACATTATTCAACAATGCACCTCAATTATCTATAAATACTTAACCTTGCATTTATTAAAATTGATACTTTATAAATAAAATACTTTTGTTATTATAATTACTTATTAATTCTTCAAATACCTGCTTTTTAAATATATGTATGTTTTAATATAAATCAATAGTTATCTTTATCTTATTTAAAGAAAAATCGTTACAATAGGATTATATTTATTACATATAATGGGAGATACTTTTTATGAAGCGCAAGATTCTTTACATATCACTATTTATGTTTCTCGCAATAATCGGTCACAGTTATGTTATATATAGATTCATTTATGATGGCGTCTTATTCACAGGACCAAATGATGGGATGGAACAAATGGTCCCTATCCAAATGTACCTGTATGATAACTGGAGTCATGGTAATTGGTTCTACTCTTCTGACTTTGGTTTAGGCGGTGACTTTTTTACAGATTTAAGTTATTATTTTTCAACTAATATCATATTTATTTTTAACGTCCTAATCATTGTCATGCTTAAGGCTTTTATCCCTATGGATACTTCCGCTGTTATGTTTTGGATGACTAATGCGCTTATCATTTCCATCATTAAATCTACCTTTGCAATGGTTACTACTTTTATTTATGCAAAGTATATATCTTTAAATCGTAAAGTAGCAATGCTTGCCGCGTTTATCTTTGTCATTTCGCCCTTATACTTTAGGTTTACGGTATACTGGCCATTTTTTAGTGATATTTTTATCTGGTTGCCACTATTACTGTGGTCAATTGAACGTTTTTTTAAAAGTGGTAAAATTGGTGTTTTTATTATAGTAGTAACCATATCATTAATTAACAATTTCTACTTTGCCTATTACCAATTATTGACCGGTTTACTTTATTTTATTATTCGCATTATTTTTCGTCATAAGCAAGATATCATCCCAAGAGCAAAAGCTATTTTGACACTTTCGCTATCATCATTACTCGCTTTAGGTAGTAGCTTGTTTATATTTTTTCATGGTATTGAAAGTTATTTAAACAATAGACGTGTTTCATTTAAAGGCGATGTAGATTTCTTAGAACACTTTAATCGAAATACAAATCTTTTTTTTGATAATTATTTAATTGTAATTCTTTTTATTACCATTCAAGCTCTTTTATCTTTTAAATTATACAAACACTATTATTATAAATTATTTGCTTTTCTTACTTTATTTTCTATTTGCGCCAGTTTCTTTCCTTTTATTGATCAGTTATTTAATGGTTTATCGGCACCACAAAAACGTTGGCATTATTTAATCGCTTTTAGCTCAGCAATATTAATCGCACTATATACAAAATATTTTCGTACATTATCCATAAAAAATTATATTTTTTCTACATTAATTGGATTATCTTGTGTATTTATGAGTGCATGGTATTATGATGATTTTGTCGAGTGGATATGGTTTGTGCCAGTGGTAAGTTTAATAGGATTGCTTATTTTACTAGTTAATGAACCTTATGTGCGCGTCAACTTAACACAATTTTTCATTTTATCTATCATGATATTATCAATACTTGTCTCTATTGTATTTATACGCAATCAAATATACTATGAAGATCACATTCGACGTGGTAATGTACGTTACGCGACTGAAAGCCTATACGACTCTCCCCTACAACAACGCCTAGTGAATAAAATGAAGCAACACACAGGAGATGATGAGCGTATAGATTGGAGAGTAAATGACCAAGATAATACGCCTATGTATCAGCATTTTAAAGGTATGAGCTTATACTCTAGTATTTTTGATCATAATATCTTAGATTATTATTACGATGCATTAAAAATTAATATGCAAAATGAATCTGTAAGTATATATCAATCAACAAATGGTCGACAAAATATAGCAAGCTTATTTTCGGTACGCTATTTAATGATTAAAAATTACCAAGATAACATTCCGAGATATTTCAAAAAAATTAAAAGTGATGGACAATACCAAATATATAAAAATACTTTAACCCTTCCTTCTGTACGGATTACTGATAAAGTTTATGATGCTAAGCAATTGAAACACCCTGTAGATAGAGAACATGCAATGATTGATGGTGTTGTGATAAATCATCGCGGGCAATCTTATCCTCATAAAGCCGAGAATTTACTCAATCAGAGTGACATCACATATCATGATATCAATCATAAAAAAGAACACCTTATTCACATTGCTAAATCAAACGGCAGGATTCAAATTCATGTTCCTAAAAAGTTAAGCACCCGTTATAAAGACTTCTATGTAACGCTATTCGTTAAACGTGGGCGTCCCGATAGTAATTTTTCTGTAAATGTTAATGGGTATGTGAACAGTCGTTTGTTTAATAACTCTACTTATCGTACTGGGGTTGATACACAATTGTATAGAACTCAGCCAGATAAAAATGATAATATAAATATTGATCTTGCCCCGGGTGGCGATTACGAAGTAGATATCAAAGCACTACATGGGGTAAACTATCAAAACCTAATCAAAGCACATCATTCAAGTGATTTTGATCATCATTATAAAAATATTAAAAATGGTATTAAAGTTCATTTAGGACAACACAAAAAGGGTATTGCCTCTATAAACACACCTTATAGAAAGGGAATGCATGCATATATTGATGGGAAAAAAGTAAAACCATTTAAAGTTAATTATATGATGACAGGTGTGCCCGTATCAAAAGACAATAAAGAAATTGTAATTCAATATAGACCAAAGTATTGGTATACAATGATTGTTATTTCTAGCATATGTATTGTCGCAAGTGCTATCTGGGTATATTTTAGAAGAAAGAATAATATTTAATACGGCAAATAAATTATCTAAAAAGGAGTTTGTTAGAGATGAGGAATGGCCATGTTTAATAGACTTTGGTCTCACAAAGTTACACGTTTTATTTGTATAGCTTCAATGGGAATAGCAGTTGCCCTACTTTTATTCTCACCCTACATATATCGCTATTTGTCTCAAGGTATTGTCTTTAGCGGTTCTGGAGATGGCTATAGACAAATGATGCCGTTCCAAATGTATTTGTATGAACATTTAAGCCAATTCAAAGGATTTTATGATCAATCTTTTGGCTTAGGTGGCGATTATATTAAAGACCTATCTTATTACTATGCAACATCCCCTATTACTTTTATAAATTTTATTTTTGTGTGGATTTCAGATGTTGTATTTAATAGCAATCCTCATTCAATTGCATTTTGGGCAAGCAATCAATTAATTGTTTCATTTTTCAAGAGTGTAGCAACATTTATAATTGCTTTTTATTATTTTAGATATTTAAAATTAAAAGGTGGCATTGTTTTACTTGCCTCCCTATTATACGGCGCTTCAACTACAGTAATCTCCTTTAATTTTACATGGTCTTACTATGGGGATTTACTTATTTTCTTACCATTATCTTTATGGGCAATTGAACGTTTTAATAGAGAGAAAAAAATCGGATTGTTTATTTTTGCAATTGCATTAACACTATTTTCAAATTTCTATTTTAGTTATTATGAGGCTATCGTCCTTTTTGCTTATTACATATATAGAATCGTATATCCACATCCAAAAGATATTGCGACAAGAAAACAAAAGCTATGGGTGATACCTGTAGCAGCAGCATTAAGTTTATTGGTAAGTATATGGGGATTCTATACTGGTGTTTCTTCATTTTTACATAATGACAGAGTCAGCAATCCTCACTTTAAAATACCTTTATTCACTGATTTTGCACGTCAAAAACATTTTTTCACAAATGGTTTTTATATAACAGTTTCTATTATTGCTTTACAGGCTTTATTATCATTCAAATTATATCGTCATTATTATTACAAATTATTTGCGATTGCAACCTGGGTAATGCTTATCGGTTCTTTAACGCCATATTTTGATAGTATGTTTAATGGATTTTCGACTCCAGAACGTCGTTGGGTATACATTTTCGCACTAACAACAGCTGGATTAATCGCTCTATATATTCAACACATCTCTGAATTGACATTTTACACTTACGTCAAAACCGCTGTCCCATCAATACTCATCATGTTAGTAATGACGCTAATTGTTAAAAATGAGAAAATGACTTGGATGGTCGTGTGTCTCATTATCATGGTTTATCTCGGTATATTATTATACAATAAGAAGCTTTTCAACAAGCGTTGGTTCCCTATACTATTGGTATTGTTTATTATTCAACAAGGGCTAATTCTTTCAAATCATCATACGAATAATGTAAAGGGATATGAATCTACATTATCTGCAATAAAGGATTCATCCTATAAAAGTCCAAACCTAGCTAAAAAAATTAAAGATATCACTCAACGACGTGACAAAGATCCCTTTAGTAGAATCGACTATATGTCAAAATATGGACTAAACTCACCAATGATTTATCATTTTAATGGCATTGCCCTTTACTCTAGTATTTTCGATGGTGAAATACTAAAATATTATGACCAAACACTACAAATCAATATGCCAATAGATAAAAATAGTACCTACAGGTTGTTTAATAATCGAGCAAATTTAATGGCTTTGTGGGATGTGAATGACCGAATACGTCGTCCTCAAGATTTAAATATGACATATGGCTTTGAGTCTGAGGATGTTATCAAGCATGCAGATAATGAATTCTTTATTCATTCAACGAATCAAACTCCTTATCCAAGTGCACACATCACAGATAAAGTTTATAGTTCAAAGCAACTTAAATCACCTATGGATCAAGAACAAGCTATGTTACAAGGCGTTGTTTTTAACGGTCAAAATACACAGGCCAATAGTGATTTCAAGCCAAATGAAAACCTATTAAGTCATAGTTCTAGTTCATTAAAAGGTGCACACCGTGATGATAAAAATAATTTAATCGTTACTAATGATAATGGTGGCATAACATATCATTTGCCCCCTTCTCTTGCATACAAATATAAAGATATGTATGTCGAAATGGATGTCGAACTTTTATCACCAGATAAAGCGCACAGCGTGAGCTTAAACGACTATACACAACAACGTAATGAATTATCATATAAATATCGTCGTTTTGTTTCACCTGTTACCATGCGTGTTAAAGCAAACGAAGATTTGAACATCAAACTGCCTAAAGGTAAATATCGCTTTAATATCAAGGGGATTTATGGCGAAGATTATCATACACTCAAGCAAGCATCTAAAGATTTAGACGAAGTGAAAGTTGCAAAACAACGTAACGGTTACAACATAAAAAAAGACATTGAAGATAATGGGTATCTTGTTTTACCAATACCATATCGTGACGGCATGCATGCAAATGTTGATGGAAAAGCTGTTTCTGTCAAAAAAGGTAATGGTATCATGACTGTCATCCCAGTCAAAAAGGGTCAGGAAAATATAGAATTAAGATACACACCACCTTACTTATATATATTAATCACGCTCAGTATCATAGGCATAATATTAAGCATCGTCTTCGCAAAATTCATTAAATCTAAATAATTTTCAAATTTATGATAAATATTCATATAAACGACTTACATGTAGTATACCTAGTAAAATCGTCATTTCACTAGATATACTGATACTTATTTTTTAACAGCGTGAGCTTATAATATGAGTTCGAACGAAATATGTGCACAAAAAAAACGGTTCCTAAATTAGGAACCGTTTTTTCATGCTTATTATGCTGATTAACGAATTTCTTTAATTCTAGCAGCTTTACCACGTAATTCACGTAGGTAGTATAATTTAGCACGACGGACTTTACCGCGACGTTTAACTTCGATTGTTTCGATTTTTGGAGTGTGTAATGGGAATGTACGTTCCACACCAACACCTGAAGAAATCTTACGAACAGTGAAAGTTTCTGAGATACCTCCACCACGGCGTTTGATAACTACACCTTCGAATACTTGGATACGTTCGCGAGTACCTTCAATAATACGTACGTGAACTCTTAAAGTGTCACCTGGACGGAATGAAGGTATATCTGTGCGTAATTGCGATTGAGTTACTGCTTCAATTAATTTGTGATTGCTCATTATTTTTCTCTCCTTCAACCTATGTTCTTACCTTGACAAAATATAGCAGCGGACCATAGTGATTTTCGTGTGTCGCACACTTAAAATATATTAGCACACTGTCAGTCTTTTTTCAATTGATTTTTATATCTTTCTATTATATCTTTATCCTTATCCGTTAAAGTATAAGACTCTAATAAATCAGGACGTTTTTCAAATGTGCGTAAGATTTTTTGCTCGTGACGCCATGTTTCTATGTGTGCATGATTACCAGATAGCAATACATCAGGTACACCCATATCTTTATAATTGCGTGGACGTGTATACTGAGGGAACTCTAACAGTCCATCTTGAAATGAGTCATCTTCATGGGATTGTTGATTACCTAAAACGCCCGGTAATAGTCTAACTACAGCGTCTGTCATAACCATTGCTGGTAACTCACCGCCTGTTAGCACATAATCTCCCATTGATATTTCATCAGTAACCAAATGTTCTCTTATTCTTTCATCGTAACCCTCATAATGTCCACAAATAAATACCAAATGCTCTGATTCGCTCAATTCTTGTGCGATTTGTTGACTAAACGGTCGCCCTTGAGGACACATTAAGATGACGCGTGTGTCCTCTGTGTGTTCAATACTATCCATAGCATTGAACACAGGCTCCGGCTTCAATACCATCCCTTGCCCTCCACCAAATGGATAATCATCTACTTGGTTATGTTTGTTCTCAGCAAAATGTCTAAAATTCACGGTATTAACGTCTAACATTCCTTTTTCTTGAGCACGTTTCAAAATAGAATGATTTAGCACACCATCAAACATCTCTGGAAAAAGTGTTAAATAATCAATTTTCATTAATCTAATAACCCTTCCATAGGTGTGATTTTTATACTTCTACCTTCAACATCAATATCTTTGACGACATCTGCAATATAGGGGATAAGATATTCCTTATCACCTTTAACGACCCATACATCATTTGCACCGGTTTCAAATATTTCTATTACGCGACCAATCGGTGTATCTTCATCGTCAAAGACTGTACACCCAATAATATCTGAATAAAAATACTCATGCTCACCCAATTCAATTTCTTCATGATCACGCTCTTGCACTATCGTTTCACCTTTTAAATATTCAATATCATTAATATTATTAATGCCTTCAAAAGTGAGCATATGTAACCCTTTATGCATACGATATGAAGCAATCTTAAATTCAAGCGTTTCTTTTCCTTCACGTTCGATTTCCACGACTTCACCAGGTTGAAAACGCGTTTCTGTAAAGTCAGAATCTGATTTAATTTTAATTTCACCTTTTACGCCATGTGTATTAACGATTTTTCCTACTTCAACTTTCATATATGTTCCTCCGATAAAATATATATCCTAGGTGTCCCTAATTTTTATGTACGTTTTATTTTTTACGCTACCTATTATAACATGGATAAATCCATCTTAGTTATCAATCAACGTTGGAAATTATAAATTTAAGACAAGAACAAACGACTAACTGTGTGCCTTGTTTTCAATACCATTTCTAATATTAAACGTATTATTTTTAGCATTTAAAAAAAGAGCACCTGATTCGGTACTCTTACAAATGATATATTTGTGATATAAGTTTAAACTTATTTTTGATCGTCGAATTTTTTCAAGATACCTTCTTTTGATAAGATGTTGTGTACAGTATCTGTAGGTTTAGCTCCATCTTTTAACCATTTAAGCGCTAATTCTTCGTCGATTTTAACTTCTGGTGCATTCACGCTGCTAGGGTTATAAGTACCGATTTGTTGGATGTTACGACCATCACGTGGCGCACGAGCATCTGCTGCTACGATACGATAGAATGGATTTCTTTTAGAACCTAAACGTGTTAAACGTAATTTAACTGCCATTTATTTTCTCTCCTTTATATGTTCATAATTTTTATTTTCTACAAGAGATAATGATAACAGTACTTCCTACATTTGTAAAGAGTTTCTTCTTGACCTTTTTAAAATTATCGTCAAACCTTTATTAAATATCAATATGAAAGCTTTCATGTCATCTTACTAAAATGCATGTAATGCTTAATATATACTGACCAATGATTACTTTTTTCCAACAAATTCAAAAGCACTTTATATATTATACGTTGATACATTGCTTAATAGCTTCATTTCAACAATCAAAGTGAAATGCATTTTACTTATAACATCATATTGTCTTTCTCCCCAGTTTCATCCAATATTTCACTTTCTTATATACCTTCAAGAGCACCACTTGACATCTGAATATATAAAATATACATTGAAGATAAATTAAATAATAATAGCACTAGGGGTGTTTTAAACTGAGATGAGTTCTACTCAAACCCTTTGAACCTGATCTAGCTAAATCTAGCGGAGGAAAGTGTGAATGATTTCGTATTTTATAGAGAAAACGATTCTACTATAAATATACTGTTATTTTTTCATACACAACTTTCTATAGTGAAGGTTGTGTTTTTTTATTTAGTAAACATTTGAATAGGAGTGATTTATATGAATAAAACAGTACTAGTAACTGGCAGTAGTCGAGGTTTAGGCGCAGTTATTGTTAGAACATTATCTCAGCAAGGATATAACGTTATCATTAATTATTTTCAAAATAAAGTACTGGCTGAGCAACTAGTATCTGAAATTGGCGAACATCAAGCAATAGCTATTCAAGCTGATGTTACAAATAAAAATGATGTCGAAAAATTAATAGCACAAGCTACAGAATATTTTGGTCATATCGATGCGGTAGTTAATAATGCATTAGTTGGGTTCAAGTTTGACCCTACACAGCAAAAACCTTTCAAAGACTTATCTTGGGACGATTATCAGCAACAACTCGATGGTACTTTAAAATCAGCATTTAACGTCATTCAAAGTGTATTACCCCAATTTTCAGAAAGACAATCTGGTGCCATTATTTCTATTGGTACTAATTTATATCAAAATCCTGTGGTACCTTATCATGAATATACAACAGCGAAAGCTGGTCTTATTGGGTTAACACGTAACATTGCAGCAGAATTAGGTCAGTTTGGCATTACAGCTAATGTTGTATCAGGCGGCTTATTAAAAACCACAGATGCCAGTGCTGCTACCACTGCTGAAGTATTTGATCTGATTGCACAGACAACACCTTTGAAAAAAGTTACCGCTCCACAAGACGTTGCCAATATGGTGGCCTATTTAGTATCTGATCAAGCAAAAGGTATAACAGGACAGAACTTTACCATTGATGGTGGTTTAACTATGAATTAATAATTTGAAATTTGGAGGCATCTCGTAATGACTATGGATTCTAAGAAACATCTCAATATTGGTATATTAATATATGCTTGTGGCCATCACCAAGCTGCTTGGTTAATGCCTGATTCAAGCGTTGAACGTGTAGGAGATATATCCTATTATCAAGAGCTAGCACAAATATCTGAGCAAGGTTTATTTGATGCTGTGTTCTTTGCAGACAATCATTCATTCCCAGCAAAGTCTGAAAGTGATATGCCAGCATTTTGGTTTGACCCTATAGTAAGTTTAACTGCAATTTCGCAAGTAACTCATCACATTGGCCTCGTAGCCACTATTTCCAGTACGTTTTCCAATCCTTTTACAGCATCTCGTCAGCTCTTAAGTTTAGACCATGTTACTCAAGGTCGTGTAGGTTGGAACCTTGTTACTTCAATGACTGATTTAGAAGCTTTTAACCATAGTATGCCAGCACTTCCACCACGCGAAGAAAGATATGCAAAAGCTCATGAATTTGCTCAACTGATGAATAAGCTATTTAGCTCTTGGGACTATAATGACTTTTCACATAATCGTAAAGACAATCATTTAATTCATTCATCACATATACACCCTTTCAATCACGAAGGAAAGTTCTTTAATGTAAAAGGTCCATCTACTACACCCCGTAGCCCTCAAGGCAAACCAGTAGCAATGCAAGCGGGTGCATCAAGCCAAGGCATAGCACTAGCTGCAAAATATGCTGATGCTGTTTATGCTGTTGCATGGAATTTAAAACAAGCAAAGGCCTTTCGTCAGAAACTTGACGAACAGTTACTGAGTGAAGATCCAAACAGACAACATATCAAGGTCTTCCCTGGTTTAGTTACATATGTAGGTGAGACATATGAAGCAGCATATGCAAAAAAACAAAAATTAGACGAAGCGCTACCAGTTGAAACTGCATTAAAGCAATTGAGCTTTTTCATACAACAAGACTGCCATAACTGGGATTTAGATAAACCTGTCCCACCATTACCTCCAGTTGAATCGTTTACAGGCCCTGTAGGTCGTTATGAGACAGTCCTTGAAATCATCCAAGACACGAATCCTACGTTAAGAGAACTACTAGGTTATCTCAATGCTGGTGGTGGACACTTAACTTTAATTGGCACACCAAAAGACATTGTAGACACTATGGAACTGTGGATGGATTGTGGTGTCGCTGATGGTTTTAATTTGATGCCTCCTGTACTTCCAAACAGTTTGGAAGATTTTGTAAATCTGATTATTCCTGAGCTGCAAAAAAGAGATTTATTTAGGTCCTCTTACGATGGTACAACTTTCCGAGAACATCTTGGCTTAATATAATATATCATGGTCAATAAAAAAGGTAGTTCCCACTTTTAGGAAACTACCTTTTTTTTATTTGATTTTCTAACTAGCAACTTATTTATAGCAAACGAATAACTAAAATGGTAAGTTCATGCCATTTAACATATTTTCCATTTGTTTACGTTTACCTTTTTTACCTTTGCCTCCGCCAGAAAATTGTTTCATCATTTTTTTCATTTCGTTAAATTGTTTCATTAATCTGTTCACTTCTTGTACAGAACGACCTGAACCTTTAGCGATACGTTTTTTTCGAGATACATTCAATGTATCTGGATTATTTCTTTCGGTTGGCGTCATTGATTGTATGATGGCTTTAATATGATCAATTTGTTTATCATCCATGTTCAAATTATCTAAGCCTTTCATTTTATTCATACCCGGCACCATTTTCATAATATCATCTAATGGTCCAAGACTTTTAACTTGGTCTAATTGATCCAAGAAATCATCCAACGTAAATGAAGATGTACGCATTTTCTTCTCTAGGTCTTTAGCTTTATCTTCATCTACATCTTGTTGTGCTTTCTCAATTAAACTTAATACATCTCCCATTCCTAAGATACGAGATGCCATACGTTCAGGATGGAATGGTTCTAAACCATCAAGTTTTTCACTCATACCTACAAACTTAATCGGTTTTTGAGTTACGGAACGAATTGATAACGCTGCACCACCACGAGTATCGCCGTCTAATTTTGTAAGTGTTACACCTGAAACTTCAAGTTGATCATCAAATGATTGGGCTACATTAACTGCATCTTGACCTGTCATTGCATCGACAACTAGCATAATTTCATCTGGTTTGGTAATTTCTTTAACATCACTTAATTCTTCCATTAATGCTTCATCCACATGCAAACGCCCAGCTGTATCAATAATCACAAAGTCTAAGTGTTCCTCTTTAGCATGTTTTATTGCATTTTCTACAATTTGTTGTGGTTTCACTTGGTCGCCTTCACTGTATACAGGAATGTCGATTTGTTTACCTACAGTTTGTAACTGATCAATAGCTGCTGGACGATAAATATCTGCCGCTACCAGCATTGGTTTTTTATTATACTTCTTACGCATAAGCAGTGCTAATTTACCTGCTGTCGTGGTTTTACCTGCACCTTGTAAGCCGACCATCATTACAACAGTTGGCGGTTTGTTAGCCATAGTAATCGTAGCATTTTCTCCACCCATAAGTTGAGTAAGTTCTTCCTGCACTATTTTGATTACTTGTTGTCCAGGTGTTAATGATTTCATTACATCTGAACCTAAAGCTCTATCTGATACAGTTTTGACAAATTCTTTTACGACTTTAAAGTTAACATCGGCTTCTAACAATGCCAATCTTACTTCACGCATCATTAGTTTAATATCTGCTTCCGTAACTTTACCTTTGCCTCGAATTTTTTGCATCGTTCCTTGTAAACGATCGGATAATCCTTCAAATGCCATATCAAATACCCTCCTTTTTAATCATCTATTCTAAATCTTCAAGTGATTGAATGTATTGTTTTATTTTTTCTGGATCATTCATATGTTCTTTCATTTTCCCGTATATATCTTGTCTTTGTTCAAAGTTTTTATATAAGCCCAACTTTTCTTCATAATCTTCTACTAAGTCGCCAGTTCTTCTTATATTATCATAAACTGCTTGACGACTCACATCAAAAGTATCAGCGATTTCACTTAAAGAATAATCTTGTAAATAAAATAGTTCTAAATAATTACGCTGCTTATCAGTTAACAAAGATTGATAAAAATCAAATAGATAATTCATTCGAATTGTTTTAATTAAATCATTTTGACTCATTAGAATTACCTTCTAAGTCATCATCTTCGGACTTTGGTGCTGCTATTTCGTCAGCTTCATCAACATTTTGTTCAATCATATCAGCAAATAGTCCATATACATAGCTTTCAGGATTAAATGGTTGTAAATCATCTAACTTTTCACCTAAGCCAACGTATTTAACAGGTATATGCAGTTCATTACGTATCGCTAATACGATACCACCTTTAGCAGTACCATCTAGTTTTGTTAACACTATACCTGTAACATTTGTCACTTCTTTAAATGATTTTGCTTGTGATAATGCATTTTGTCCAGTAGTAGCATCTAAGCAAAGTAACACTTCGTGAGGTGCTTCGGGTACAGCACGTCCAATTACACGTTTTACTTTTTCTAATTCATTCATTAAATTAGATTTGTTTTGTAAACGTCCCGCAGTATCACAAATTAAAATGTCTACTTCTTTACTTTTAGCTGCATTAATAGCGTCGTACATCACTGCCGCAGGATCTGATCCTTCACTTTGGCTCATCACTTCAACACCAACGCGTTCTCCCCACACTTTAAGTTGTTCTATCGCACCAGCTCTAAATGTATCACCAGCTGCAAGCATAACTTTTTTGCCTTCAGATTTATAACGATGTGCTAATTTACCAATCGTAGTTGTCTTACCTACACCATTCACGCCCACCATAAGAATCACATTAAGACGACCATCTTCCAAGTCCATTACTTCTGAATTTTCTTCGTCTTGATGATAGATTTCAACAATTTTTTCCACAATGACTTCACGCAAATCTTCAGTTTCAGAAATATTGCGGCGTTGCGCTTCTTCACGTAATTCTTCTACAAGTTGCATGACGGTGTTAAACCCGACATCAGCAGTAATAAGCATTTCTTCTAGAGCTTCAAAGAAATCTTCATCTACTTTACGATAACGTGCAATCAAGTTGTTTAATTGCTCTTGGAAATTTTCACGTGATTTTTCTAAACCAGCTTTAAATTTTGCTCCGAGTTGTTGCGCTTCAATTTCTTCAAAGTCTTCAATTGAAATCAAGCCATCTTCATCAAAATCTGCTTCTTTTAATTTTTTAGGTTTTTTTGAGGTTTTATCTTTGTCCTCATCACTATTTTGTTCAGTTTCTAGTTGTTCTAATTGTTCATCTTGTTGTTGATTTTCATCTGAACCTGAAAATTTATTTTTTAATCGTTTGAAAAAGCTCATGCTTGTTCCTCCTTCATGACTTTATCTATCGTATTTAAATTAACACTTACCAATTTTGATACACCTGATTCTTGCATGGTAACACCATATAGACAATCTGAAAATTCCATCGTCCCTTTTCGGTGAGTAATTACGATAAACTGTGTTTGATCTGATAATTTTTTAAGGTACTGAGCATAGCGTATAACGTTTGCTTCATCTAATGCTGCTTCTACTTCATCTAAGATAACAAACGGAGCCGAACGTACTTTTAAGATAGCAAATAATAGAGCAATTGCACTCAACGCACGTTCTCCACCACTTAATAAAGATAGGTGTTGCAATTTTTTTCCAGGAGGTTGAACAATGATATCCACCCCTGCTGTTAAATAATCATCACCTGACAAACGTAACTCAGCTTGTCCACCACCAAACAATGACTTAAATACTTCTGAGAAATAACCTTGTACTGCAAAAAACGTCTCTTTAAAACGATCTTTTACTTCTTGATCCATTTCTTCAATAATTTGTTCTAGCGTTAACTTTGCTGCTCTTAAATCTGTACGCTGTTCATCTAAGAATGTATAACGTGTATTAATTTCTTCAAATTGCTCAATAGCATTTAAATTAACTGGTCCAAGTTCTTCTATGGACATTTTTGTTAATTTAACTTTTTTACGTATTACATCGATATCTTCATCTAAATCGTATAATTGACTCGCGCGTTCATAAGTTAAATGATAATCTTCACTTAAGTGGTCAATAGCATAATTGATTAACACGTCAAGTCGAGACTGTTCAGACTTAATGTCTTGGTAGCGATTTTCGATTGATAAAATATCTTGATTAGCTTCTTGTAATTGCTGATCTGTCGCTTCTATTGTATCATTTAAAGCCGTTCTACGCGATTTGATTTCTTCAAGTGTCGTCGTCAAATTATCTCTATCTGCCTTACTTTCAGTGATACTACTTTGAATTGTTTCAAAAGCCTTTTCGCCGGTCATTTCATCTGAATTAAACAAACTTATTTGTTCATCTAATTTCTGCTGTTGATCTGCTACGTGAAGCAACTGTTTTTCCAGCCTTGACTTCGTTTGTTGTTGGCTATTGAGTCGCTCTTTTACTACAGCTAAATCAGATTGCTTTTGATGTAATTGTTGTTGCATTTGTGTTGTACTTTCTTTGCCTTCTTTCGACAATTTAGTGTATAAGTCAATATCACCCTCTAATTGTTGTAATTGACCTTTTATTTCATCTAATCTTTGCTTTTTATCTATGAGCGTTTGTTTACTCGTTTCACTCTGATATCCGTCATTTTTTTCAAATTCAAATTCTTCATGTTCATCTTTGATGTGTGCTTCTTTTTTACGTAAACGATCTAATTCTAATTCGCAATCATGCACTGTTTGCTTTAAGTTATTGTAACTTTGACTTGTATCAAAATATTTTT
Organism: Staphylococcus succinus; assembly: GCF_029024945.1. Classification (NCBI taxonomy): domain Bacteria; kingdom Bacillati; phylum Bacillota; class Bacilli; order Caryophanales; family Staphylococcaceae; genus Staphylococcus; species Staphylococcus succinus. Next base: position 1,704,910 of record NZ_CP118976.1, read on the forward strand.
CACTTATTTCATCAGATTGTGCTTTAACTGTTTGAAATTGTTTTTCGAATTCAATGGTTTGCTGTTGGTAGTCTTCTAATTGTTTACGCATAGTTGTTAACTCGTCTTTTTGAGCTAAAATACTTTTCGTTTTACGATCACCACCGCCAGTCATTGAACCACCAGGGTTAACAATATCGCCTTCTAACGTTACTATTCGTGTACGGTAACGAATTGAACGTGCAAGCTCATTCGCATGCTTTAAGTCATCCACAATAATTGTATTGCCAAGTAAATTTTGTATTACATTTTGATATGCTTGATCAACTTGTATAGCTTGTGCGGCAACATTAATAAAGCCATGCGTATCTTGTGCAATCTTTAAAATATCGCTACCCAATTGTCTTGGTTGAATGATATTTAATGGTAAAAACGTGGCTCTTCCCAAACCATGTTGCTTTAAATATTGAATCGCTTGTCTACCGTCTTTTTCAGAATCCACAATGACATGTTGTAATGATGCACCTAACGCCGTTTCAATCGCTTTCGTTAACTCCGAAGGCACTTGAATAATTTCTGCTACTGCGCCATGTATACCAGAAAGCTTGTCATTTTTAGCTTTAAGTATGTGTTTTACGCCGTTGAAGAAATAACTGTATTCTTCTTGTTGTGTAGATAAGCTATCTATACGTGATTTTAGCTTGTCGTTAAAACGATAAGCTTGGTGTAATTTCTCTTCATATGTTTCTTGTTGTTGTTTGAGTTCGGTTAATTTGCGTTCGTATTTATTTAACTGTTGCTCTGACTGTTGCAGTTCTTTTTGTGTACTTTGACGTTGTTTGTCTGCATCATTAATATCACTTTGAATGTTTTTCAATTCTTCATATGCTTCAATTAATCTTGAATCTAAACGTGATTGCTTGGACTCATTTTCTTGAATTGTGTGTTCTAAAAAACGAATATCATTATTGACATCAGATTGCTCAGACATCAATTGATAGTACTTATCTTTAATTTTTTCTAACTTTTCATCATGTTGTTCATCTGTAACATAAAGTTGTGATTCAAAGTGATGTATTTTTTCATTTAATTCTTTTTGTTGTTGTTTTAATTGATCAATCTTTGTCTGTGCCTCTGTCTGTTCTTCTTTAAGTGTATATGATTGATGCTCTAAGCTTGCTTGCTCTTCTTCAAACCTCGCATTTGTTTCAGATTGATTCTTTTTTCGTTCTTCTAAAACTTTAAGCTGTCCTGCATATTTTTCAACATCTTCTGTTGCTTTAACTAATTGAAAGTTCAACGTTTCTATTTGATTATCAATTTGTTGGCGCTCAGATTTATATTTATTTAATGCTTGCGTATGTTGTACTTTTTCTGCATCTTTAGCTTCTTGTTGGCTCTTTAAGAAGTTTAAATTGTCATCGAGTTCATGGATACTTTTACTATATTGTTCAATATCGTGCACTGTAACTAGTACGTCACTTTTTTCCATCTCTTGAGAAAGGTGCTTATATTCTTTAGCAATTGCTGCTTCCTCTCTTAAAGGCTCGACGCGCCCTTCTAAGTCATATAAAATATCTTCTACTCGAGAAAGGTTATCTTCAGTTTGATCTAATTTTTGTACAGCGGTCGCCTTACGTTTCTTGTACTTTAGCACACCTGCAGACTCTTCCAATATTTGTCGTCTATCCACAGGTTTTGCATTTAATATTTCATCGACACGACCTTGTGAAATAATGCTAAATGCTTCTTTACCTAAGCCAGAGTCTAAAAACAAATCCACAATATCTTTTAATCTGGCACGTTCGTTATTAAGATAGTATTCGCTTTCACCACTTCTATATAATCGACGTGTAACCAACACTTCAGGTGCCTCTATTTGTAATTTACCAGAACTATTATCTAACTTTAATCTTACTTCTGCATAGTTTTGAGCTTTTCTATGTTCAGCCCCTGAGAAGATAATATCTTCCATTTTAGCACCACGAAGTGATTTGGCTGATTGTTCACCTAGTACCCATTTGATTGCATCGGTGATATTACTTTTCCCACTGCCGTTCGGTCCAACAATTGCTGTTACTCCTTCATCGAACTGTACATTTGTATGTTCAGCAAAAGATTTAAACCCAACGGCATCTATTGATTTCAAATATACCATGTTATGCTCCTTAATCATTACATTGCCAGTGAGAAGATTTATAACAACGTATTCTTTATTTCGTATGACATAATCACAAAGTTATAACCCTTTGTTTTTCATTAATTTATATGCACTTTCCGCTGCTTTTTGTTCTGATTCTTTTTTAGTCTTGCCTTTACCTTCAGCTACAGCAATATCCTCTAGAATAACCTCTGATGTGAACAAACGATGATGTGCAGGACCTTCTTCGTTTATTAGACGATAGGTCACATCACCTTTGTTTTGCTGATGGACATATTCTTGAAATTGCGTTTTAAAATCCACCACACCATCAAGTTCATCATCCTCCACATATGGGAAAATAATTTTTTCAGCAAACTTCCATACAGAAGGTAAACCTTGATCTAAGTATAAAGCACCCACAAACGCTTCAAAAGCATCTGAAACAAGTGATGGTCGCGTTCTTCCACCTGTTTTTTCCTCACCTTTTCCTAATAAAATAAGATCATTAAGCTGAATTTTTTTGGCAAATATTACAAGTGAAGGCTCACAAACAATTGTTGCACGCATTTTTGTTAAATTACCTTCAGGCAATTCTGGATATTTATCGAACAAATAGCGTGAAACCGTCAATTCTAATACCGCATCTCCTAAAAATTCTAATCGTTCATTATGATCTAAACGATCCATATTAAAATCATTGATAAAACTAGAATGCGAAAATGCTTGTTGATATAATTCTACTTGATTAAAATCCAATTCTAATTCTTGCATCTTTTGAGCAAACCTTTTTTGGAATGCTTGAACCATTTCTGTTTTCTTATTATTGGTCAATCTCTTTCCTCCTCAGATTTACAGCTAGACTACCCATACATCCTTATATTTTACGTGATTTTAACATAAAACTAAAGAAAAAACTGTTTACTTCAGCCGTCATTCAACGACTGCCATTCACGAATTCAATACATTTAATACACCTATATATATTTCTCCTTGATTAAGCGCTACTATTTTTAGCCAATAAAAAATCTGAGCCGTAATTTCAACGACTCAGATATTTGTTTATTATTTTTCAATGCTATTGATAAAACTAACTGCATCACCAACAGTGTTGATTTTTTCAGCTTCTTCATCAGGAATTTCAGTACCAAATTCGTCTTCTAATTCCATAACTAATTCAGCGATGTCAAGTGAGTCAGCGCCTAAATCATCTTTAAAAGATGCTCCTTCAGTTACCTTTTCAGCGTCAACCCCTAGACGGTCAACAATGATATCTTTTACTTTGTCAAAGTTTTCCACGTCGATTCACCTCCTTTAAAAAAATCTAATTATAGACTTTTATATTTTCCCATTTTATCTATTGAAATACAAGTGGCAATTAGATGGATAAGTGTATATTTTCGCATATTATTGTAGTTTTAACCTTAACTTTATGTAGGTGATATACAATTAAATTAAGCGCTATAAATATTGTAGTAATCATATAACCAAATACCTTAACATGTCTTTATAGACATGCCGTAATTCTTTACATATACATACCGCCATTAACGTGAATTGTTTGGCCAGTAATATATTTTGCTTTATCCGATGCTAAAAAGGCTACGGTATTAGCAATATCTTTATCGTCTCCAAATCTTGCTAATGGAATTTGCTCTAACATTTGTGATTTTAACTCATCACTCAAAGCATCTGTCATGTCTGAAACAATAAAGCCAGGTGCTACAGCATTTACAGTGATACTTCTTGAAGCTAATTCTCTTGCAGATGACTTGGTTAAACCAATGACACCTGCCTTTGTTGCAACATAATTTGCTTGACCTGGATTACCCATGGCACCAACAACACTAGATAAATTGATAATTGCTCCACTTTTTTGTTTCAACATTTGTGGTGTTACTTTTTGTATACAATTAAACACACCTTTTAAATTTGTGTCGATAACATCGTCCCATTCTTGTTCTTTCATACGCATGATTAAATTATCACGTGTAATACCAGCATTATTTACAAGCACATCAACTGAGCCAAATTGATTAACTACTTCTTTAATCATAGTTTTGACTTCAGTGCCTACTGCAACATTCGCTTGAATTGAAAAGCTTTCTACACCCTTAGCTTTTATTTCTTCTACAACTGCATCTGCTTTATCTTTACTACCAGCATAGTTTACTGCGACATTATACCCTTCTTCGGCTAATTGGATGGCAATACTGCGTCCAATCCCTCTTGAAGCTCCGGTTACCAATGCACTTTTAGTCATTTTCATTCCATCCTTTCACATCTTCTAGTGTCTGAATTGAAGTTAATTTTACATCTCTATTAATCTTTTTAATTAATCCTGAGAGTACTTTACCAGGACCAATTTCAATGAAATGATCAACGCCTTGGTCGATAAGCCATTGTGTTGATTCAATAAATTGTACTGGCGAATAAAGTTGTTTAATCATATTAGATTTAATCACTTTTGCATCCGTTTCGCCTTTAGCGTGGACATTTTGTACTACTGGAAACTGAGCATCATGCCATTCAAACTGATCGATATATGTAGCGAAATCCGCCTCAATGACTTGCATCATTGAAGAATGGAATGGTCCAGATACAGCAAGTGGTAGTACACGTTTAGCGCCCATCGCCTTGCCTTCAGCTACAAGTTGATCGATTAACGTTTTATGTCCTGAAACAACGATTTGTCCTGGAGCATTAATATTGGCTGGTTCAATAATTTCATCTTCAGTAGATAGCTTTTGGCATATTTCTTCTACCGCTTCATAATCTAGCCCTAAAACGGCCGCCATACTACCAACACCATCAGGAAACGCCGCAGCCATCAATTGACCACGCTTACGCACAATCTTCACTGCATCTTCAAACGCAAGTACACCGCTTGCGACTAAACTCACATATTCACCCAAGCTATGCCCCATAGTATAATCTGCATCTAACTTTTCAAGTGCTTGTAATAGAGCAGAACTATGTGTTAATAAAGCTGGTTGTGTATTTTCCGTTTGACCTAATTTTTCTTCTGAATCTGTAAACATAGTTTCTAATATATCGAAGTCCATTTGTGTCTGGGCTTGATTAAGTATTTCTGTTGCTGCTTCATTATGTTCGTATAAATCATTTGCCATCCCGACTTTTTGTGAACCTTGGCCCGGGAAAATAATTGCTGTTTTACTCATTTCCTTCACCCACCGTTTCTTTCATTGTTTCAACAATCTTTTGTTCTCCAGCTATTTTAGCCTGGCGAATCGCTGAATAAAAAGCTTTCGCACTTGAACTACCATGCGCTTTGACTACAATACCATTCAATCCTAATAACACTGAACCGCCGTATTCTGCATAATCCATTTTTGTTGTTAAGGTATTTAAGTCTTTACGTAAAACAAGTGCAGCCAATTTATTTTTAAAGCTACTTAACAATGTTGTTTTAAGCATTTTACCTATGGATTTTGCTACGCCTTCTAAGTTTTTAAGAATCATATTTCCGGTATATCCATCCGTAACTACTACATCAGCTTCACCTGTCATTAGTGCTTTCGCTTCAATGTTACCAGTGAATTTAAAGTCTTGCTGTGCTTCCATTAGACTATAAGCTTTCTTCGTAAGTGTATTGCCTTTTGATGCCTCCGTACCAATATTCAATAAACTTACAGAAGGTTGTTGAACACCACGAATTTTCTGCGCATATATATTTCCTAGTTTTGCATATTGTAATAAGTGCTCGGCTTTTGCATCTGCATTTGCACCTACATCCATAAATACAAAGCCTTTACCTGAAATAGTAGGTAAAGTAACAACTAAAGCTGGTCGTTCTACACCTTTGATACGACCAACTATAAATAAACCAGCAGACATTAAGGCGCCTGTATTTCCGGCAGATACGCAGCCATCAGCTTCGCCAACTTTCACAGCCTCTGCCATTCGCACCATTGAACTATCTTTTTTACGTTTAATTGCTCTAACCGGTTCATCTTCCATGGTAATTTCTTCAGTACAATGACGTACTTCTACACGATCGTGATTGAGATTACATTGGGCTTGATTCCCAAATAATATTATTTCTAAATCTTTAAAATCATTTACAGCCTTTTTAACAGCTTCCAAAACGATTCCAGGCGCTTCATCTCCACCCATCATATCAATCGCTATTTTAACCATTTTGTTCATCCTCACTTATATAATACATTTTGAATGTACCTTGAAATACAATGCTACCTTTGACATAAGAATTTACATTGATCATATAGTATTTGTTTGTAATTTCAACAGCCTGTGCCTCCGCACGTACCGTATCATTTAATTTAACTGGTTTTAAAAACGTCACATTACTTTCTTTTGTTAATACAGTCGGTTTATGTATAAGTGCTACACATAGGGAGTTTGCTTGTGCAAACAGTACATGACCTCTAGCAATTTGATTTCTTGTAAATACTGAATCTTCATCAATTTCAATAATTGATGTTGCCTCTTGATCAGGTTGTACATTAATTACATCACCTATGATTTCACTACCATCAATTGAGCGAATATTTTCATGATTTTTTCTAGCTACTGATTTAATTCGCTTTCTTAACTCCGGAATATTTAAGTATTTACGATCTAGCCTAATAGTTTGAATACTTACGGAAAACAGTATACTTAAATCTAAATCAGTAATAAAGGGGTTTTTTTCAATTTCTTTTTTAATTGCATCGCGACGTTCTTGTTTTTTTAATTTCATACATTCAAACTCCCTTTTTAGTACCAAGTCTTAAACATTCCTAACACATCATAACACTTTCTTTTTATAATGCTCAACAAATAACACCACATTAACACATTCTTTTTATACTACTTTACGAAATTTTCATATAAATTGCTCAGCAACTCATTTTGAACCCTAAAATTAATATAATAAACATTCAATGTAATTTAATAATTACACTTTTATAAATTTTTAATATATTTAGAAATAGTTATTGATTTAAACTAATTTTAATTGCATAATGATGATTAATTAACAATTTAATAGATTTATTCGTTCCGCATATCATTCAGGAGGTTTTTAAATGAAAAAATTATTACTAACAACTTTGTTATCTAGTGCTACAATTGCTTTATTAAGTAACGTCACCGAGGCTGAAGCAAAAGAAGAGGCTCAGCAAACGATTGCTCCTCAACAATTAAAGCAGCTGGATAATTTAGAAATCAACAATGATCAAGATCCAGTGCGTATATTAAAAGAAAATGCTCAAAAACTAATTCAAGATCAAAATAAATCTCAAAATGAGAGTTATACGCGTTCAGCATTCGACCAATATAGTGTCGTTGATAAAGAACAAGATAAAACGGGCGCGACCCATTATACCCTTACCCCAAAGAAAGACAATATAACAGCAACTGATAGTAAAATTAAAATACATGTTAACAAAAATAACAAAGTTACTTTAATTAACGGAAATTTAGATAAACCAAAAATCGAACTGACAAACAACCAAAAACTAACAAAAAGTGATGCTGAAGACAAAGCTTTCCAAGCTCTCGGCATAGATAAAAGTGATGTAAGTAACATTAAAGGTTATCCAGTTATTAGCAATAATAAATTAGATATAAATAGTGATAAAAAGAAATTAATTTATAACGTGGAGATTAACTATATTCACCCTAAAGCTGCACATTGGAAAGTACAGGTTGATGCGAATACAGGTGAAATTATAAAAAAACAAGACTTAATTGAAAACGCTAGTGCAACAGGTAAAGGTACTGGTGTCAATGGCGATGAAAAATCACCGTTAAATATTTCTTCTGCGCTTGGTAAATACACGTTACATGATGTATCACAAGATGCTGAAATTGAAACACGCTCAGCAAATAGTACAGAAAATTTATCTTTACCAATCGTCAACAGTGACACTAATTTCGATAAAGAAGAACAACGCGCTGGCGTAGATGCACATTATTATGCTAATTCTGTTTACAACTATTATTTAGACAATTTTGGCCGTAATAGTTTAGACGGTAATGGCAGTAAAATTGACTCTGTAGTACATTATGGTAAACAGTACAACAATGCTGCTTGGACTGGTCAATACATGATTTATGGTGATGGCGATGGCAAACAATTTGCACCATTATCCGCTGCTAACGATGTCGTTGCACATGAATTAACACATGCTGTTACTGAACATACTGATGGGTTAGAGTATCATGACCAACCTGGTGCATTAAATGAATCCTTCTCAGACGTTTTCGGTTACTTTAATGATCCAGAAGATTGGTTAATGGGAGAAGATGTATACACACCTGGAAAAGATGGTGACGGTTTAAGAAGTTTATCTAATCCAGAACAATATGACCAACCAGCAAATATGAGTGATTACTATCAAGGTACCGAAGATGAAGGTGGCGTACATATAAATAGTGGTATACCAAATAAAGCTGCATACTTAACAATCAAGTCTATTGGTAAAGATAAAGCCCAACAAATATATTATTTAGCTTTAACGCAATACCTAACACCGAATTCTCAATTCGTTGATGCAAAACTTGCACTTAAAGAAGCTGCAGACCAATTATATGGTGACAATAGTACTGAAGCAGATGCTATTGATAAAGCTTGGAATGATGTAGGCGTTACTGAATAACGACAACGCTTCTACTTTAAAATAAGTGCTGTAAAACTTCTAACTAAAAAAGGCATGAGCTTAAAGATGAAATTTAATTCTTTAAGCTCATGCCTTTTTATTTAATGTGCGATAGCTGTTACAGGTAATCAGCAGTTTCAATTAAGCGATATGTGTTAGATTAATCGAAACTCATATACAATAAATTTTCTTCGATAAACGTTCTTAATCTTTGATATTGTGGTTCAAAAAATACACCTGATTGGATTAATTCTGCCGCTTCATCTCTTGCCACTTCAAGCATTTTATAATCTTCTACTACATTGGCAACCAAGAAATCTGGCAAACCACTTTGTTTCACGCCAAAGAAGTCCCCTGGACCTCTCATTTCAAGATCACGTTCACTTAATTCGAAACCATCTGTTGTTTGAGTCATAATGTTCATTCGTTCTATACCGGTCTCAGTTTTAGGAGAAGCAATAAGTACACAATAGCTTTGTTGCTCACTTCTACCTACACGCCCTCTAAGTTGATGTAAAGTAGATAGGCCAAATCGATCCGCATCATATATCATCATAAACGTTGCATTCGGGACATTTACCCCTACTTCTACAACTGTAGTAGATACTAATACGTCAATTTCATGATTACTGAATTGTTGCATCACATTATCTTTCTCATCAGAAGATAATTTCCCATGTAACAATCCCACTTTATCCGTTCCATAATAAGCCTGTAATGATTCATACAAAGCAACTACGTTTTGAACATCTTCTAAATGCTCAGAACTTTCGATAAGCGGACATATCACATATGCTTGACGTCCTTTTTTTAGTTCTGAAGTCATTTGATTTAATACACTTTCATACGCTTCATGTTTCGACCATGACGTTATTATAGGTTTACGTCCTTTGGGTAATTGCTTAATCGATGAAACATCCATTTCACCGAATACAGATATTGCTAGCGTTCTTGGTATAGGCGTCGCAGTCATAAATAATACATTAGTCATAGCGCCCTTCTCCCGCAACAGCTGTCTTTGATTCACGCCGAAACGGTGTTGTTCATCAGTGATAACAAGTCCTACATTATTGAAAACAACATCATCTTGAATAAGTGCATGCGTACCAATAATACAATCAATCTCATTATTATTTAGTTGCTCCAATAATAATTTACGTTTTTTCCCTTTAACAGAACCGGTTAATAAGGCAACATTCATCCTATCTCCAAAGATTTCAACCAAACTTTCAGCATGCTGTTCTGCTAAGATTTCAGTAGGTACCATTAATGCCGATTGGAACCCAGCTGTTTTCAATGCATACATGCAAATTGCAGCAACAACTGTTTTACCCGAACCTACATCACCTTGTAATAAGCGATGCATGCGAAGCGGTGCTTTCAAATCTCTAAATATTTCATTCACACTATGCTTTTGTGCATCTGTCAGTTCAAATGGTAAACTGTCAATGAAATGCTTAACTAATTGAATATCATAATCAACTTCAATTGCTTCATCAGATGTTTTTTCTAATCGATTTAACCATTGCATTCTTAATTCAAACATGAACAATTCAGTAAATGCATATGTTCTACGCGCTTTGATTAATGAGGCTTTATCAGAAGCAAAATGCAAAGCGTTAATCGTATCTTCAAGTGATTCCAATTTATACTTTTGACGTAAATCATCAGTAAGCCACTCATGAATGGTTACATCATCCAAAACTTGGCGAATCATATCTCTTAACGGTTTTTGTTTAATACCTTCTTTAATCCGATAAACAGGCTCAAACTGAGCTTCTTCCATCATATTTTGACTAAAAAACATTCTATTTCCATTAATTTCTTGTTTACTTCTATTCCATTTACCTTTTACAGTAACTGTACCGTGTAATTCGATTTTCTTTTTCAAATAAGGTTGATTGAAGAAAGTGCACTTTACCGCAATGTTATTCACCATAATATGCACTGTTAACTTTGATTTATTACGACCAAAAAAAGCGACAGTAGGGGTTGAATATACCTCACCTACCACTGTCACTATCGCTTGGTCTTCAGCTTCATTCAAATCAATCACAGTATTATCTTCATAACGTGTTGGCAAATATAGAATCAAGTCTTCAACTGTATAAATATTAAGTTCATTAAGTACAGCTAAGCGTTTCGGTCCTAATCCTTTAATTTGGGATAAGGGAAATGGGCTATCTATTAAATTTACTTTTGACATGTTTAATCACCAAATATTTCTTGTTTTAGACGCTGACCCGTAGGCGTACCTGCTAAACCACCTCGTCCAGTCTCGCGTAAAGCTGATGGCATTGTTTGTCCAATTTTATACATTGCTTCAATAACTTCATCAGTAGGTATCCTTGAAGTCACACCTGCTAAAGCCATATCTGCAGAGACAATTGCATTAGAAGCACCTGCTGCATTACGTTTCACACAAGGTACTTCTACTAAACCAGCCACTGGATCACATACTAAACCTAGCATATTTTTCAAACAAATTGCAAAAGCTTCAGCTGATTGTTGTGGCGTGCCTCCTGCAAGCTCAACAGTTGCACCTGCTGCCATAGCTGCCGCAGAACCTACTTCTGCTTGACAACCTCCTGCTGCGCCTGAGATTGATGCGTTATTAGCAACTACGAAGCCAAATGCGCCTGCAGTCAATAAAAAGTTCAACATGTCTCTGCGTGTTGGTTCTAAGCGTGGTTTAAGTCCAAATAACACGCCTGGTACCACACCTGCAGAACCAGCAGTAGGTGTTGCGCAAATTTTACCCATCGCTGCGTTAACTTCATTTGTAGCTACAGCTTTACTCACTGCATCTAATAATGTCGGTCCTGATAATGATTTTCCTGATTTCAAATATTCTTTGATTAATACTGCATCTCCACCTGTTAGCCCTGTTGTAGATGTTACACCTGCTAGTCCTTCGTCAAGTGCATTCTCCATAGTTTGCAGGTTCTTATCCATATGTGCATAAACATCAGCTTCAGATAATCCTGTTACTTCCATTTCTTGCTCAAGCATAATTTCATGAATCTTTTTATCATTTGATTCACACATTGCTATTAATTCTTCCACACTTTTAAACATGTATTACCCTCCGTTTAGGCGTCTCCCATGAGTGATACCGTCACTACACCATCGACGTTCTTAATTTGATTTATAATTTCATCATTAATAGCATCATCTAATTCACAAGTCATTAATGCCTGGTCACCCTTTTCTTTTCTAGAAACTTGCATACTACCAACATTAATACTAGAATCTCCTAATATCTTAGCTACGCTCCCAATCGTGCCAAATGTATCTTTATGGAAGACAAGTAGTGCTGGGTAATTCCCACTAATAGCAATATTAAAGCCATTTATCGCTACTACCTCAATCTTGCCCCCACCTATAGATACGCCTTCAACAGAAATTTCCTTCTCTGCCGCCCGCATATTGATGATAGCAGTATTAGGATGTGATCTTTCTTCAGCCATTTCTATAAAATTCACTTTCATTCCTATCTCTTCAGCTGTTTGCAGACTCGTTTGTATTCGGTCATCATCTGTATCATAACCCAATAAGCCTCCTACCAATGCAACATCTGTACCGTGCCCTTTATAAGTTTCCATAAAAGAACCATAAAGATATATATCTACTTGTTTTGGTGTCTCATTAAATAAATCTTTCGCTACAAGTCCTATTCTTACTGCGCCTGCAGTATGAGAGGAGGAGGGACCAACCATTGTAGGACCAATAATGTCGAAAACTGTTTTGTATTTCATATTTATACCCCACTCTTATTTTTAATGTTTCTAATGTGTTGCGCTTTCATTTACATATGACGGTTTTATTATAACAAGATAGCTAGATATTATAAACTAAAACTGGTTGCCTTGTTAAAGTTGAAATGACAAGACAGCCACGAATAAGCATTCAACTTTATAATATAACTCAATTGCTTGGTTCACACAAAAATATACGTAATTAGATTTGATTCTCTAATTACGTATATTTAATCTATTGTTCATTTATGTTTCGTTTACTCCACAGAAAATAAATATGGATAAACTGGTTGTTGCCCATGGTGTTGATCAAGTTCAACCTCAGGATATGCCGACTCAATCCAAGATTCAATTTGTGAAGTTACAGCATCACTTGTATCTTCACCCACAATCATAGTTATAATTTCACTATCTTCATGAATCATTTCTGATAATAGACCTTTAACCGTTTCTAATAAATCTACATGACTGGTAACAATTTTATCTTCAATCAATCCCATGAATGCATCTTTTTTAATTTCAACGCCATCAATGGTCGTATCTCTTACAGCATATGTTACAGCACCTGAAGTAACAGCTTCAAGAGATTCAATCATTCGTGATTTATTATCAATGAGTGTATCTGATTCATCATAATTAAATAACGCTGCAATGCCTTGTGGAATGGACTTAGTAGGGATGACTACTGCTTCAACACCTGCGATATCTGCTGCCTGTTCACTTGCCATCATAATATTTTTATTATTGGGTAAAATAATTGCACGTTTACATTGAGATTGTTCAATTACTTTCACAATATCTTCAGTTGATGGATTCATAGTTTGGCCACCGCTAATAATATTTGTTGCTCCCATAGATTTAAATAATTCTGATATACCATCACCCATTGAAATTGTAATGACTGCTGTCTCTACAGTTTCAGTTTTAGAATTGGTAGCGTTACGTTGTGAAGTTTCTTCTTTTTTAACAACTTCTCGATGTTGTTCACGCATATTTTCAACTTTTAACTTAATGAGCTCTCCATATTGTTGACCATAATTGAATACATCACCTGGTGTTTCTGTGTGTACATGTACTTTGACTATCTCATCATCATTGATTACTAATAATGAATCGCCAAATTCGCTCATATCTTCTCTAAATATTTGTTCATCAAACGCTCTTTTGTTTTTATCAAAACGCACCATGACTTCAGTACAGAAACCATAAACAATATCTTCCGTGTTGATCACACCATGAAAATCATGCTCTTCATTCACTAATGAATCTTTATCTAGTTTAGGCGCTTCAGAACTAACTGTTTCCCCTTTCATAGCTTTAAGGAAACCTTCATATACCAAGACTAAACCTTTACCACCACTATCTACAACACCGACCTCTTTTAATACAGGTAATAAATTCGGAGTATTTTCAAGTGATTTTTCAGCTTCTTCTAAAACATAAGACATAAGTTCAATACAATCATCCGTCTCTTCTACCTTATGTATCGCTGCATCTGCTGCATCTCTAGCTACGGTTAATATTGTGCCCTCTACTGGTTTCATAATTGCTTTATATGCAGTCTCTACACCAGCTTTAAAACTCTCAGCAAGCTGGCGCGCATTAATTTCTTCATATGCTTCTAACTGTTTACTAAAACCTCTAAATAGTTGAGATAAGATAACACCAGAATTACCTCTAGCACCCATTAATAAACCTTTAGAATATGTTTTTCCAAGTTCACCGATGTGCTGAGATATATTATGCTCTATCGCTTCTCTGCCTGATGTCATCGTCAAATTCATATTTGTTCCTGTGTCACCATCTGGAACTGGATACACATTTAATGAATCAACCAAGTCTGCATGATTTGATAAATTTTGCGCCCCTTGTATAATCATCTCGGCAAATAATTTACCATTAATTTTGATAACCATTGTGCGTTTGTCCTCCTAGTTTTTCGTGCCGTTATTCACTCGTACACCCTGTACAAATATATTTATTGAATTAACTTTTACTTTTAATGTTTGTTCTAATGTATATTTCACTGTTGACTGTAAATTACTTGCTACTTCTGAAATTTTCGTGCCATAACTTACAATAATATACATATCTACATTTATCACACCATTTTCTTCTTTGACAACAATGCCTTTAGAGTAATTTTCATGCCCTAATATTTCAGCAATGCCATCTCTGACCTGTTGTCTAGAAGCCATACCTACAATCCCGTAACACTCAACTGCTTTGCTACCTACAACTGAAGCGATTACTTCGTTTGAAATATCTATACTACCATAATCATTCGTGATTTCTAACGTCATTTATTAGGGCCTCCTAGTTTATGGTTATAAAAATAGTCATTACACTATTTGTCTACTTAAGAAAATACTACATTTACCCACATTTTACAATTATATCATAATTAACCGCTAACAAAAATAATAAACATGAAAAATTGCAACTTCATATTGCTATATCAAATGAGATGTGGTACATTATTCAAGTATGTAGTAGATACGTGTATTTATATTTATTAAAGGAGGTACTTTCATGGGCAAACAATGTTTCGTAACAGGTCGTAAAGCTTCAACTGGAAACAATCGTTCTCACGCTTTAAATTCTTCTAAAAGAAGATGGAATGCTAACCTTCAAAAAGTTAGAATTCTTGTAGACGGAAAACCTAAAAAAGTTTGGGTTTCTGCACGTGCTTTAAAATCTGGTAAAGTAACTAGAGTTTAATAAATATAATGCACGAAAAGACCAGTCCTTATGTGGAGGAATGGTCTTTTTTTATGCTTTATTTCATTGTTTATCAATCAATCTTTACTTCTTATCATTAGTACATTGCCTTCTGAAATCTGCACTTCTCCCTCTACATTGTTTAATTCATTTGAAATCGTTAAAGTAGAACCTAACTTAAGCATTTCATTTTCCAAATTGTATTTAAACTTAGCTAATGATATAACTGTTGGATATGTAACAGGGATAAAAGATATATATGGATAATATTGACTATATTGGATCTGATGATTACCCTTTTTTAAAAATTGAATTTCATTACTTTCATCGATAATCTTAATACCAATATTCTGTTGAGTATATTCCGACTTTTCTAATGTCTGAAGCGCTCCCATAAAATGATCTAGTCTTCCTCCGGTTGCGCCATATACACAAATTTCCTTATACCCACTAGCTACAGCTTGTTCAATACCCAAAGCTAAATCTGTATCATTTTTTTCTGAGTTAAGTGGATTAATTGTAATATGTGATTCTATATAAGCTTTTTCTTCATTTGTAACAGAGTCAAAATCACCCACTGCAAATTGTGGAATAATTCCTGCTTCTATTAAAATTAGCGCTCCCCGATCTATACCTATCCAGTGAGTCTCTTTTTGTACCTGTAATATATCTTTCGGTAAATTTCTATCACCACATAACAAATTAACTTTCATCTATCTCAGCCTTTCAATATCTTGGTTACCTCTTTATAATCCTCATGTTTAAAAAAGTATGATCCTGCCACTAACATTGTAGCACCATGGCTTACTACAGATTCTACCGTTTCGTCATTAATTCCACCGTCTACTTCAATATCAAAACTCAAATTTAAATCATTTTTGATTTTTGATAATTTATCAAGTTTTTCTATAGATTCATTAATAAATGTTTGACCACCAAAACCTGGATTTACAGTCATTACTAAGACAAAATCCACAATTTTGATTATAGGTAAAATCGAACTCACCGGTGTCCCTGGATTGATAACTACACCTGCTTTTACATTCTTAGATAGAATTTGTTCTATCACTCTATGAATATGTGGTGTTGCTTCCACATGTACCGAAATCATATCAGCACCATGATCTGCAAATAACTCAACATATTTTTCAGGTTCTTCAATCATCAAGTGTACATCTATTGGTAAATGCGTTCCTTTACGTACCGCATCTAAAATTGGTAACCCGATAGAAATATTGGGCACAAATTGGCCATCCATAACATCGAAATGTACACCGTCTACCCCAGCTTCTTCTAATGCTGTTAATTCTTCTTGTAACTTTAAAAAATCTGTTGATAATAATGATGGATATAGCTTTACCACTTAATATCTTTCCTTTCTATTTGCAATTTCATTGAAAAGTTGTAAGTAATGGTCGTACCTGAACTGGGCAATATTTCCTTTTTCCAATTCAGCTTTAACATTACATTTCGGCTCTTTAACATGATTACAATCTCTAAATTTACAGTGTTCACCGTATTCATTGATTTCCATAAAATATTTTTTTATATCATCTTTTTGAATATGATCATAATCTAATGCACTAAAACCTGGCGTATCTGCAATAAAACCATGACTACGTTCAAATAGTTCTACGTGCCTTGTTGTATGACGGCCTCTATTTAATGATTTAGATATATGTTGCGTTTCTAACATTAATTCTGGATAATATTGATTTAATAGTGTCGATTTGCCTACGCCAGACTGTCCACTCAATACGGCTAAACCGTCTCCCCACTCTAAAAAGACTTTTTTTATATCATCGTGCATACTAATAAACTGTGTTTTATAACCCATTTCTTCATATACATTTAATAATTGAGATACTTTTTGTTGTGTTTCATCTGAAGCTAAGTCTTTTTTAGTCACTAGAATACGTGGTCGTAAATGGTATGAATGTGCAATGACTAAAAACCTATCCAATAATTGCGTTGAAAAATCTGGCTCAACCGCGCTCATCACTATAATCAGATGATCTACATTACTGACAGGTGGTCGTTTTATTTCATTTTTCCTACTATGCACATGATGAATATAACCTTCATTTACATTTTCTACTTCGAAGTCTACGACATCTCCAACAATTGGTGAAAATTTATTTTTTCTAAAAAGACCTCGCGGCTTAGTATCATACATTTGTCCTTTAACATCTACACGATACACGCCACTGATTGATTTAATGATGCGTCCTGTTTTCAATTAGGCACCCCTCTTTTAAAAGCTATTACGTTATATATTATAGCAAAGCAATTTTAATTTAAATATGATTTTAGGCTATTTCGAGTAAAATCCACTATTATATTTTCTAAAATAGTGAAAATGTTAATATACATATCACTTTAGTTTATTTTATATTAAAATAAAACACCATTTCGACAATTTATTTTGTCGAAATGGTGTTTATCTGTAAAGTGCAAAATTAGAGACACTAAACTCACTGCGTTCTCTTGGTTCGCAAGTGTTTCACTTGCATAAGAGACACTAAACTCACTGCGTTCGTTAAGTGTCTCTAAAAATCATAGGGGATATCTTTATCTGCTACAATCTTATCATCAACGCGTATGGTATAGCCTGCTGTTTTACCTTTTTCAATTGTCATCGGTATTTTTATAGATTTATTATTTTTAATCTTGAATGTTTGTGAAGCTGAAGTTCCTTCATCGTCTTTATCTCTTACATATACCTTAACTTCTTGACTCTTGTCATCTTTACCTGTATATGGGATTTCATACGTTTCTGTATAATTCTTCGTTTGAGCTTCATCATCACTATCTTTTGCTTTGTCATCTTCTTCAGATTTCTTAGCATCAGTATCTTTTTTGGCAGCGCCTTTAGAAACTGTAAATTCAATAGTTGAACCTTCATCTACTTCTTCATCTTTAGGTGATTGGCTAATGATGCTATCTTTTTTAACTTTGTCGTCTTCTCGTTCTTCTGTAACTATAACTTTGAATCCTTTATCTTCCAACGCTGTCTTAGCAGAACTTAAAGGTTTCTTCTCATAGTTTTCCACATAAACTTGTTTAGTACCTAAAGATTCAGTTAATGTAATTTCACCGTTATTCATTTTAACTTTATCACCAGGGTTTACATTTTGAGCTTCAATAAGTCCTTTCGCCATATTATTCTTAGAATATGACTCTTCAACTTTGACATCTTTGATTCCTAACTTTTTAAGTTTCTCTAAAGCTTCATCTTTAGGTAAACCATATAGGCTAGGCATGTCTACCATTTCAGGTCCTTTAGATAATACAATATCAACCTTACTTCTTTGCTCTAATCGCTCACCTTTTTCAGGTGTTGTTTTAACAATTTTATTTTCTGAGTATTTATTGCTATACTCACGCGAAATGTCACCAAGTTCTAACTTATTATCTTTCAGAATGCTTTCAGCTTCTTTTTCAGTTTTCCCTGATAAGTCTGGCGTTTCTAAATATTTATTACCAAACATGCCCATTGCCATAAATCCAAATAAGCCAAATAATAACAACACTATAATCAAACTGTAAATAACTTTCTTTTTCTTGGAACGTTTTCGCGTCGCCGTTCCATAAACATGTTCTTCACTAGATTGAAATTGCTGCTGGTTGACGATCGGAATTTGCATCGTTTGTTTAATATTTTTCTCTTTATCTTCTTCACGAGCTTGATTAGCAATTTCCGCCTTATTAATAGGTACTGTTTTAGCATTTGCCTCATCTGATTGGTATATTGCTTCATCCTTACGACTATCAGCGAGCACACTATCTAAATCATTTTGCATTTCATTAACAGCGAGATAACGATCTGCTTTATCTTTTTCAGTTGCTTTTAATACCACATTACTTAAAGCTTGAGGTATGTCTGAACGTTTATCTGTAGCATTAGGCATTGGATCTTGAATATGTTTTATCGCAATTCCAACGGCCGTCTCTCCAGTAAATGGTGGTTTACCCACAAGCATTTCATACAATACGACACCTATAGAATAAATATCAGTACCGTTATCAGTCGACTCGCCTCGCGCCTGTTCAGGTGAAAGATATTGAACAGTACCTAATACATGATTGGTCTGAGTCATTGTCGTTTCGCTTAGCGCTTTAGCTATGCCGAAATCCAATATTTTCAATGTTTGATTCTCATCTACTAAAATGTTTTGAGGTTTAATATCACGATGAACAATTTGGTTATCATGAGCGTGCTTAATCCCATCAATAATTTGTTTAGTAAAATTCAATACTGTTTGAACGTCTAACGGTTTATGTTGTTTAATATATTCTGATAATGTTAGACCTTGTATGTATTCCATTACTAAAAAGAAGTTTTCATCATTCTCTGTCACATCAAATACATTAACAATATTATTATGTGATAGTTGAGTAAGATTATGTACCTCTCGCTCAAAACTTTTGATTGTTGTTTCTTTTTCACCAGCTGGAATCCTGATTGCTTTAATTGCTACTTTACGGTTGAGTATCGAGTCTTCTGCAAGATAGACAGTACTCATTCCACCGCCACCAAGCTTCTTACTCACTTTATAGCGATCATTTATTATCTTGCCTATCATACTTTATCACCTTCAATCTCAGCCAAAACTAAGCTTACATTATCATTGGTTTGGTGAGATAATGCAAGTTCTATTAAATTTTGACCATGTGTTTCCAAATCATCTTCTTGAATCAATGCATCTTGAATCATAGGATCACGTACAAAGTCAGTTAACCCATCAGAATTTAACATCAAATAATCATAAAATTTTATTTTTTTCACAAATATATCTGGTGTAACTAATTTATCAGTTCCCATGACTTTTGTGATGATATTGCGTTGTGGATGATTAATTGCTTCTTCAGCGCTAATTTGACCTATCATAACTAAATGATTCACAAATGAATGATCATTTGTAATTTGTTCAATCTCTCTACTATTTACTAAATAGGCACGTGAATCTCCAATATTCGCAACGACGATATAGTTATCAAAAATTAATGCACAGACACAAGTTGTACCCATACCTTGGTATTCTGGGTTTTCTACTGATTGTTGATATAATTCACGGTTAATATTTTTTAGTGTTTTGCGCAACCAAGTCTCAGCTTGTTCTGCCTCGATTAAATTTTCTTCTTCGAATCGACGTTGCAGTTCATTTGTTACGAATTGGCTTGCTACTTCACCTGCAAGATGTCCACCCATACCATCACAGAGTACTAGTAATTGTTGCTCTGTCTGGTTATAAAAAACACCACCTGCATCTTCGTTCTTATCACGATATTGACCCGTGTCAGTAAAAAATTGTGCTTTTAGCATGTCTCTACCTCGTTTCTACTTGTCGTTCCTTAGCTCTTAGTTGACCACATGCAGCATCGATGTCTGCACCTTGCTCACGTCTGATTGTTGCATTAATACCCAAACGTTTCAATTCTTTTTCAAATTTAAAAATGTCTTCCTTAGGTGTTTTAACATAATTTCTTTCTGGTACGTGATTGACTGGTATTAAGTTAACATGGCAATTTAATTTTTGTATTAAGTGTGCCAATTCTCTAGCGTGCTCAACTTGGTCATTAACGCCACCGAATAAACCATATTCAAATGTAATACGTCTGTTTGTTTTTTCTTGATAATAATTAATAGCTTCCATTAGTTTTTCAACATTATAAGCTCTGTTAATCGGCATTAAACGTGAACGCACTTCATCATTTGCACCATGCAAACTCACAGCAAAGTTGATTTGAATGTCTTCATCTGCAAAATCATAAATACGAGGAATGATACCAGATGTAGAAACTGTAATATGGCGTGCACCAATATTTAAACCATTATCATCATTTACAATTTTTAAGAAATCCATCATTTCATCATAGTTCTCAAATGGTTCTCCTATACCCATAATTACAATTTGTGATACGCGTTCTTCAGACTCATCAAGGGCTTTTTGAACAGTTAATACTTGCGATACAATTTCTCCAGCTTCTAGATTACGTTTCAATCCACCTAATGTAGATGCACAGAATGTACAACCAATACGACAACCAACTTGAGTCGTAACACATACAGAGTTTCCATATTCATGTCTCATTAGTACTGTTTCAATTGTATAGCCATCTTGCAATTCAAATAAAAACTTAATTGTGCCATCTCGACTTTCTTGTTTTACTACTGTAGTCATTGTCGTCATCGTAAAGTTTTCGTTAAGAATCTCTCTTAGTTCTTTAGAAAGATTTGTCATTTCATCGATGCTGTCTACTCTTTTTTCATAAAGCCATTCAAAAATTTGCTTCGCTCTAAACTTTTGCTGACCCTTTTGTGCTAGCCAATCTTCCATCTCGTCGTATCTTATCGAATAGATTGATTGCTTTTCAAAATTGGGAAGAAACTTGTTCTTTTTCTTCTTATCTGCAGTTATCATAAATTAATTTTCCTTTCTTTTAATCCTAGTAATGAAAAAGCCATCAGAGTTAAAATCTTGAGGTAGAACTTGCATCGTTTTTACTTTTTCTCCAGTGATTGGGTGTTCAAATGTATCGAATTCAAAATCATTATTTTCTTTTAAAAATGTGTATATTACGTTTTCATTTTCTAATTGTTCAATAGTGCACGTAGAATAAACAAGCGTACCGCCTGGTTTCAAGTTATCTTTAACATTATTTAAAATTTCTAGTTGAATCTCAACGAGTGAATTAATAGTATGTTGTGACTGTTCATATTTAATTTCAGGCTTATGTCTTAATACACCTAAACCGCTACAAGGTGCATCAACTAAAATCTTATCATACACTTTATCATATTTTTCGGTTGCATCGTGTTCAAATGCTGAAATGTTAGACAATCGTAATTTTTTAATATTAAAATCTATTAAGTCTATTTTATGTTCATGTATATCCGTTGCATCAATATGTCCTGTGCCGTTTAACACTTCTGCGATATGACACGCTTTCCCACCAGGTGCACTACAAGCATCTAAGACTTCATCGCCCTCTTGTAAATCCATTAGCTGAGCAACAAACATTGAACTTTTATCTTGTATAGATACTAAACCATCTTTAAACATACGAGAATCAATAATTGGCTTCCCACTGACATGTAAACAAGTTTCAATTTCTTTATCCTGTTCAACAATATATTCATCATCTACTAACCTTCTTATTGCATCTTCAATCGTAATTCTTGTCACATTCACTCGAACAGTTTGTGTTACTTTTGTTAAAAATGACTGTGCGATAGCTTCGGTTTGTTCAATTCCAAAATGTGTTGCCCAATGATCTACTAACCATTTAGGTAAACTGTATTCAATGGCTATTCTTTTTTTATCATCAGTAATTTCAGTGAAATCTGGTAATTCGCTACGCATAATATTTCGTAAAATACCATTTACAACATTACCATTATGAGGTCCACCTTTATGTTTTGCAATTTCCACAGCTTCATTGATAATTGCATGTTCTGGTACTTTATCCAAATATACATATTGATAGATACTCATCCATAAAAGTTGTCTCACCCAACCTTTAAGTTTAGTTTGTACAAATGGCTTCAAAAGATAATCTAAAGTAAATTTTCTTTTTAATGTACCATATACAAGTTCGGTAAATAATCCTTTGTCCGCACGATTTAATTCATTATTTGATAACACGTCGTTTATAATGATATTACTATATGCTTTATCATTCATAATGTCTTGCAACGTTTCAAACGCTAATTCTCTAACATTATTTTCTATTGTCATGATAATACCTTCCCCACGAGCGACGTCTGTACGCCACTCAAATAATTTGCTGCAAGCATTCGTTTTTTACCAGCTACTTGTATATCAGTTAAAGCAATTGCATCTTCCGAACCAGTAGCCACAATGATCGCTTTTTTAGTTGTTTCAATAATTGTGCCAGGTGTTCCTGTTTTATCTTTTTCAATTCGCGATGCATATATTTTCATATTTCCATCATCCATTACAGTATATGCCACCGGCCACGGTGAAAGACCTCGAATTTGGTTGTATATAGCTTCAGCGGGTAACGTCCAATCAATTTTTTCGTCTTCACGACGAATATTAGACGCAAATGTCGCTTCACTATCATCTTGTGGCACACTATCATTCGTACCATTAATAATAGATGGCAACGTCTCTTTTAATAAATCCGCGCCTAAAAAGCTTAATTTTTGATGCATTGTCCCCACATCATCTTGATGTTCAATTTCTATTGCTTTTTGAGAAATAATATTTCCTGCATCTAACTTTTTAACCATATACATAATTGTAATACCAGTTTCTTTTTGCCCATCAATAATTGCTTGGTGGATTGGTGCGCCACCTCTATATTTAGGAAGCAATGATGCATGGACATTAATAGCACCTAATTTAGGTGAAGCTAATAATGCTTCAGGTAATAATTGTCCAAAAGCTGCTGTAACAATTAGATCAGCATTTAATTCAATAAGTGTTTGTAAATCTTCTGATTGCGCTAATTTTTCTGGCTGGTAGACTGGAATACCATGTTCAACTGCTACTTCTTTCACAGGTGGCGGTGTTAATTTACGTTTTCTACCAACTGGTCGATCTGGTTGTGTTACAACTGCTATCACGTTATGTTCAGCAATTAACATTTCTAATACTTTCGTTGAAAAATCAGGTGTTCCCATAAAGATGATTTTACTCATTGTTAAAATACGCCTCCAATTCAGCTTCATTTAAAAATTTCTCTACACGTTCTGTAAATAACTTACCCTCAAAATGGTCAATCATATGTAATATCATGCGAGCAATATCATCATATGCAGTCATTTCTACTTCATTACCTTTTTTATCATTGCTTTTTATTACAATCATTTTACTGCGTGTTACTTCACCGAAAACATCCGGAATACTAATAGACCCTTCAAGGTCCGTAACTTTTTCATCGGATTCACTTATCAATTGAGGATTTATCAGTTGTAACAAGCCATCCGCTTCCATATCAATGATCGCTACTTTTTGTGCAATGCCAATTTGTGGAGCGCATAAAGCTGATGCCTCGACGTCATACATTGTATCTTCTAAATCGAGTAACAATTGTTCTAATTGCTTATCAAATATTGTGACTTCAGGAATAGATTTTTTTAGAATTGGGTGTTGACTTGCAACAAGCTGTTTTATCGTCATACTATTTTCTCCTTAGAAAATTTCATCATATCATTATAACTTATTTTATATGAAAATGCACCATGCTTCACATAAAAGTATCAATCTATCTAAGCTCATAATCCAATTATATGCTTAGTGAAGCTTCTAATTTATTTGAAATTAAAAAATTAAAGAAGATGAATCTCAATGAATTGAGACTCATCTTCTTTATAGTTCTAACTATTTGAAGGCTTATTTAACTCCACCTACTTGCTTTGGTTTATATGGAAAGCTTATTCAATTGTTTCTCTGATTCATCAAAGTTATTTTCATTTAGCCATTCTTCATAATTGTGTTTGATGTCTTGCCATTCGCTTTCAATAATGGACAACCAACATGTATCTCTATTTCTATTTTTATATATTAAGTGGTTTCTAAATGTTCCTTCATATTTGAACCCTAACCTTTGTGCTGCTTTTTTTGAAGGCTCATTGAGTGCATCACATTTCCATTCATACCTACGATATCCTAATGTATCAAATATGTAGGATGCCAACAAATAATGTACTTCTGTAGCAATGCGTGTTCGTTTTAATACATTTGCATAATGGATATGCCCCACTTCAATAGAACCTTTTTGAGGGTCTATTCTTAATAAGGCGATTATACCTATTGCTTCATTATTGTTCTTATTTATGATTGAAAAAAAGTATGGGTCTTTTGAACTTATTCTATTATTTATATACTGCTGAAATTGTTTATAATCTGTGATTTGATCATCTGGTAAATATGTCCAATTGGGAGCATCTTCCGGCTCACTAAAATGCCGAAACAAATCATCAGTATGATTTGAGGATAATTTTTCTAAACGACAGTAGTTCCCATCTAACGTTGTTATATTAGGCAAGGAGGGTTTTTCAAAATGCGTTATTTGATCTCCAATAGGCTGATTAAATTCATTAAATCTCATTTATCTATCACTCCCATATATTTCAGTATCATTTTTAAATCAATCACTTTAACATAACATTATAAAATACACAATTAACTTTCGCAATATTCAGACAATATCCTCGGAGGTCGTGTTAAAAAACTCTGCTAATATCTTAGCCTCATCATTGCCTAATTTTAATTCATTTGTTTCTATGCGCTCTATTTTTTCGGGACTCAAATTCGTTTTATACAATGACGCTAGACGATTTGATAATTCTTCAATACTTAAGCCTGTTGCTTCTCTATTACTTAATAAACTCATAGGCATAACCCCTTACGCAATAAATTTACTTGATGAACGTTAGTGATCCATCAATGTATACATAACTCACTTAGTAATATCGCTACATTATCAATAACTTAAATAAATATGATTAAAATTTATATTGGACTCGTTACTATTTAATATAACTGCAATATGTATTAAATGCAAATTTAAATTGGATATTTTTTTTATAAATTCGTATATTTTTCTAACAATTCCTATGGTTTTAGTATATTTTATGATTGACTTAATCCATACCAAACTGTCAATATTCCCATCGTTTGACTATTCACAGCAGCATTGGGATAATAAAGGTATAATCAACTAGAATGAAGTATTTTATTATTTTACCGCATTACAGTTTAAATTTAAGCACTGTGATATAGTGTCAAATTTAATCTATAGTCAATAAGCAATCTTTATATTTTATCTATAATTAAGGAGGAAAGACGATGGAAGTAAATAAAATCATTTATATTTTACTAGCTTTTTTCTTAGGTAGTTTTGGCGTGCATAAATTTTATGCTGGCAAAAATATGCAAGGTCTCTTACACATATTATTTTGTTGGACAGCGATTCCTCACATCTTAGCTATCATTAGTGGTGTTTTAGTGGCATTTAAACCTGCTGATTCAAACGGTAATGTAACACTTTAACTATTAGCCATATAAAATTCAACAGTTATCAAGCATGCCTTATGTTATGCAAAGATTTATATAGAAAGCACCAATCTATGAATGCATTCATAGATTGGTGCTTTTGAAGTGTTATATCTTTTTTATAAAAATACTTTTAATTTGTGTTTTCTCCGCCACCATTTAGTCCCTCTTTAATGTATCCCTTAACTTGAGAATTAACGAGTAGACTTAAATGATCAATACCTGTTAATCGAATGTTTTTACCACCATATAACCTTGAAAGACTTGGAGCTACTATACCGTCTGTCAAACTATAAATAGATGTATAAAGTATTTTATCATTAGGATCCGTACCAGGTAATGCTTGGTTTGTCGTTAGACCATTAGCACCACCTAGTGTTACTACGTTATCCACTTTATTTCCTCCACCTAAATTTTTTATGTAATATAATGTATTTGCTCCACCCATACTATGAGCTACGATATCCACTTTTTGGGCACCTGTTCTTTGTAAAACACTGTCAATGTAACGTTTTAATTGTGGGCCATTAGTGATATTAGAACCTTGTTTATTATAAAATTCAACACCATAAAATTGATTACTATTCCATCCTTGTGAAGCTAAGTATCTCTCTATACTATAAAAATTACTAGCGGTACCTCCAATTCCATGTACAAAAACAACTGAGTTATGTTGTTCAGCAGCTTGAACGGTATTTCCTTTATTTATAGGAAGTGCAATTGCAAAAACAACAACTAATAATATTGACAACAAAACTTTTTTCATTAAATATCCCCCTAAATTATATATCTTATAAATTAACATATTTTAATATTACAACAATTATTTCATTAAATATATAAAAATTTTTAGTTTTATAAAATTATAATTCTTTGATGTGCTTTTGTAACAACAATAAATATTTCAAATCTCGTAACAAAAAATATACGTCGTATAAATTTTCATAATTTATACGACGCAGTTATCTTAATATTTACTTTTATTCACCGATTATTTGTTCATGTATCTATCACTTCACCTGTGTAATCAAAACACGATACACAATCATTTCAGCAAATGAAGTACAGTCCTTTCTTGGAACCTACTAACCTTTTATCTAAAAATAACTTTTCACTATAATCATTATATGTTCAAATTGAATAGATAGGGATGTGATATATATTATTCTATTTATAGTAGTGTTGATTAATATGATGATTTCTACAATTTACGAAAAACATCATAAATTATTAACTGAACACAGGAATTTATTATTAGGTTATAGAACACCTCGTGCCTTAAAAAATGAGCAAAACTGGTGTGTAGCACAAAATGAATTTATAAAATATAGTAAATTATTTAATCGTTACTTTATATATGTAGGAACGATATGGCTAATAATTGATCTTATTGTAAACTTAAAAGCTATGTCTATGATTCTACAATTCGTTAGTCTGATTCTGTTAATTTTGCTTATAATCTTTTTTACAGAAAAGAATATTAAAGCATTCGAAGAATCACAAAAAACTTAAAGCATGTTTTATCATTGTCACACCTCTTCAAAAGATGACAATTTTCTTATTGTAATTTGCAACATGATATATAATATAGACGACAGACGCCAATATTATTACTCGAATATTAAAATTATTTTTTAATTATACTAAACAGCTTCCAATAAGTTCCTAAACGCCAAATATATTCCAATGGTCCATATTCAAAGTATTTCAACCACCACGCACTGAATATCAATTGAAAAATATAGACCGTAATACAAATCCATAAAGTATCTATATAATCTATACGCCCATTACCTATAAGTAATATCGCTAAGTATATTAATAAAGTCTGTCCTATATAATTTGTAAGTGCCATTCTCCCATATAGTTGCAATGGGCATAAGATTCTGCGCAAAATTTGAACTCTAACACTTAACAATAATAAAGAGACATAAAATAATGCTATAAATGGACTAGTAATAATTATTAAATGTTCATAAATAGCTTTATCTTGAATAAAGTTATTTATTACTTCCTTACTTAAAGCACCATCTATAAATTTATAATTTGGAAATACATAAAACTTACTTAACATAATCCAACTGGCTAGTGATAATAAACCAGATACGCTCATTAATACCACTAACACTTTATTTTTTACATTGTCAAAAATATTAAATTGTCCTGCTGTAAGCCCCAATATAAAGTATGGAATCGGTAATAACGTTTTATTTCCTATATATAAACACAAACCTAGCAAAATTAACCCCACACTTAAATTTATATATTTATTTAAATAATAACTTGGTATTAATAATAGCCCCATGATTGAATATAACAATAACGCTTCCCCTGGCTGAAGTAATTGATGCACAATACCGAAACCCGCTAAAATAACTAGTCGCCTTATAAAAACTATAGTACTATTTAATTCTTTAGCTTTACTATTTCGAATAAATATATAAAAACCCATTCCAAACAAGAATGAAAAAATTGTGAAGAATTTACTTTCAATAAAAAAATCAAGAAACTTTAAATAATTAGCTTGTTCATGATTGATGGGTATTGGTAAATGAAATATAGTAATTATATTCGTAAGCATGATACCAAGTAAGGCAAATCCTCTCATATAATCTAATTCTAAAATTCGTTTACGCCTCGTATCTAATGCCATGATAATCTCCTTAATAATATTTTTTCTTTGATACTAAAATAATATTATCAGAAAAAAACGCTTTTACATCTTACATTCTTGTCACTTGTTTTATAATCACTTCCGTAACAGTACTTAACCTTAAATATATTAAAAAGCCCCAACAATGTTAGTTAAACAATTTTTGAAAACAACTACTATGATATACACACATATAATAAAAAAGGGCAAATAGTTAATTAAGAAGTTAGAAAACATTCCCAATTAAACCATCTGCCCTTTTCTCTCCTGTAGTTCATGTTAATAATCTCTATTGTCACTGTGACGACTATAATCAAGCCACTTAAGCACTTTTTTACATCATCATTTGTGGGTTAATATCTATTCTTAATGATAATTTATCTTTTAAGTACAAATCATGATAATAATCATCTAAATATTTCAACGCCTCGTGTAACGCAGGTTCATTTTTATATTTAACTAGGATTTGAAAGCGATACTCGTTATTTATTCTTGATAATGCTGCTGGTGATGGCCCTAGTACTAGTGCTTTCTCTGTTAGATGTTGTAACAAAACTTTATGAATATGTTTAGAAGCTTCCATAACTTTTTTCATATCTTTATGTGCAATGGTAAAGTTAATCATAAAGAAATAAGGTGGATATTTACCTATTTTTCTGTAATTCATTTCTTTTTGAAAAAAAGCAGTATAGTCATTATCTTGAACATCTTTAATTGCATAATGTTCTGGATTGTAGGTTTGTATAATGACTTCTCCTTCTTTCTCATGACGTCCTGCACGACCTGCAACTTGTGTTAGCAATTGATATGTACGCTCACTTGCTCTAAAGTCAGGTAGATTTAACATCGTATCTGCATTCAAGACACCCACAAGCGTGATATTGGGAAAATCTAATCCTTTGGCAATCATTTGAGTACCTAATAAAATATCCCCTTTACCAGCACCAAAATCATCTAATAATTTTTCATGTGCGCCTTTTCTAGATGTTGTATCTACATCCATACGGATAATACGCGCTTCTTGAAACGCCTCTTGTAAAAGCTCTTCCACACGTTGCGTACCAGTACCTACTTGTCTGATATGCTCACTTTCACAGCTTGGACATTTATTAGGAGGTGTTTCCCGATGGCCACAATAGTGGCATTTTAATTGATCGGTTGATTTATGGTACGTCAATGAGATGTCACAGTTTGGACATTGTGGCACATGTCCGCAATCACGGCACAACATAAACGAGGCATAACCACGACGATTTAAAAACAATACAATTTGTTCTTTGCGATCTAATCGTTGTTGAATTGCTTCTCGTAATTGTCCTGAAAACATAGACCGGTTACCTGCACTCAACTCGGCTCTCATGTCGACAATTTCTATTTCTGGCATCGCCTGTTGATTCACTCTATGTGGTAAAGATAATAATTCATAAACACCTTTATCTGCTCTTGCATAGCTCTCTAAACTTGGCGTCGCACTTCCTAATATCAACGGACAATCGTGATACTGACTACGCCATTGTGCAATATCTCTAGCGTGATATCTTGGATAGTCTTCTTGCTTATATGAAGATTCATGTTCTTCATCAATAATAATCATTCCTAAATCTTTAAATGGTGCAAATACACTTGACCGTGCGCCAACGCTTACGCGTGCTTTACCATCTCTTATCTTTTGCCATTCATCATACCGCTCACCTTTGGATAAACCAGAATGTAATACTGCAACCTCATCACCAAATCGACGTTTAAATCTCAATACCATTTGCGGCGTAAGTGCTATTTCCGGTACGAGCATCATCGCTTGTCTATCTAGATTTAATACTTCCTCGATTGTTTGTAAATAAACTTCGGTCTTTCCCGAACCTGTAACACCATGTAATAGAAATGTCCGTTGTTCATGCGTTTTGATGGTTTCTAAAATTGCATCAAAAGCTTGTTGTTGTTCAGATGTAAGTAGTTGCTTTTCATCTTTTTCAAAAACTCGTGTTTCAAATGGGTCGCGTTCTACGATCGCATCATATTTCTCTATATAAGCTTTACGTGTTAATGTATCTACACTTGATTTTGAGAATCCCATT
Organism: Staphylococcus succinus; assembly: GCF_029024945.1. Classification (NCBI taxonomy): domain Bacteria; kingdom Bacillati; phylum Bacillota; class Bacilli; order Caryophanales; family Staphylococcaceae; genus Staphylococcus; species Staphylococcus succinus. The sequence goes on from NZ_CP118976.1 coordinate 1,735,892, forward strand.
TCTTCTATATGTTTTAACATTACTGTATGATGACGTTCATCAACTAAATAGGCATATAAATCATATTGCTTAGGTGACTTTTCTAACGACCCTAAAACGGCGTCATAATCAAAGTCTTCAATCACTCTCACCGCACGTTGTTTCTTTTTACTGAGCTTTTGAGAAAGTATAGTAACTTCCTCAATTGCACCATTTTTTAATAGTGGTGCTATGGTGGCTAAATCGTCATTTTGTTGTGCTGTTTTATATAAATAATGACCTTCTTCATTAAATCTTCGTTGCAATTGTAATGGAACAGCTTCCGAATCTACCACAGAAAAAACTTTTGTATACTTCGCTTTGATTGCACTCGGTAACATAACTTCCAACATTGAAATACGTTTGGTAACAAAATAATTATTATACCAATCTGTTAATTCAATAAGTTCTTGGGTCAACTCTGGCTTGATATCTTGAATTTCTTTGATTTCTTTTAATTTCGATATATCTATACTATTATCTGGCTGTTCTGTAATCACCATGACATAACCTTGTATCGTCCTATGGCCAAAAGGAACCACTACACGCATACCTACTTGTATCATTGATTGCAATCTAGAAGGAATGATATAGTCAAAGGTGAAATCTACACTCTTAGAAGGTATATCAACAATTACTTTTGCTATCATTTTATTGCCACCTATTTTCTAAACTGTCTAGTATACGCTCCGCTAAAATGACTTTCTTGGCTTTACCTAAATGCGTCTCATTACCATTTTCAAAGTACATCGTATAGTCATTGTCATCCGAACTAAACCCTATTGTACGATCACCTACATTATTAGCAATAATGACATCTGCATTTTTATGTTTTAATTTTTGTTGCGCATACGTTTCGATGTTTTGTGTCTCTGCAGCAAAGCCTACTAAAAATTGACTGGTCTTGTGTTCACCTAAATACTTCAAAATATCAGGTGTACGTTTAAACGTAACAGATAATGTTCCATCTTGTTTTTTCAATTTATGGTCCAATGTTTCTACAGGGGCATAATCTGATACTGCAGCAGCTTTGAATATGATATCCTGTGTTTCAAAACGGTTTTTAACTACTTTAAACATTTCTTCTGCGCTAGTAACTTGAATCGTATCTACATTTTCTGGAGGCGCGATATTTGTTGGACCTGAAACCAAAGTTACTATTGCTCCTCGTTTCTCTAAAGACTCAGCTAAAGCATACCCCATTTTTCCAGAGGAACGATTTGACAAGTATCTAACTGGATCTAACTCTTCGATAGTTGGGCCAGCTGTAACTAAAGCATGCACACCTTCAAATCGACTTTCTTTTGTAGTTTGATTCTGTTGCATGTCCTTGAAAAATAAATTTAATCTTTCTACAATTTGCAAAGGCTCTTCCATACGACCTTTTGCAACGTATCCACATGCTAAATAACCTTCACCTGGTTCAAGAAAATAATAACCATCTGAACGTAATGTGGCCATGTTTTGCTGCGTTCTATTATTCTCGTACATATGCACATTCATTGCTGGTGCAACAAATTTGGGCGTTTCTGTAGCTATTAATGTTGAAGTCACCATGTCATCAGCAATACCATGTGCTAATTTAGCAATTGTATTGGCAGTCGCTGGCGCAACTACAATTGCATCTGCCCAGTCCCCTAATGCAACATGTTGTATTTCTTTAGGGTTTTGTTCAATAAATGTACTTGTATATACGGGATTTCTTCCTATCGCCTGAAAAGCTAAAGGGGTTACAAATTCTTGTGCATGATCTGTAAGCATAACGCTCACATCATATCCAGCTTGCGTTAATTTACTCGTTAAATCGATGGCTTTATATGCAGCTATACCGCCTGTTACAGCAAGTAAGATTCGTTTCATTATAATTTACCTCCAGATAGTTTAAACGTGACTGGTTATTACGTAATAACTCAGTGATAGCTTATAAAATAACAAACATTAAGTTGTCTGTTGTTTATTGGCGTGATTACTCATTATTATACACAAATTAATAGATAAATTAAAAAAGCACACCTTGCTTCTGCATGGTGTGCGCTTGAAAGACCTTTATTTAATGCCATCTCAATTATATAAATGTATTTCAAGGTGAACGTTCAATTACTTAAGAAAGTTTTATTGTACCGTCTGGATAAATTTCACCGTCAGCAATTTCTTCTAAAGCTTTACCTACGGGTTTTTTTGAGTTGTATTTATTTAACAATGCAGTTTCTGGATTTTCATCTATTTCACGTGCACGTTTTGCAGCAGTAGTTGCAATTAAATATTTCGAGTTAATCTTTGATGTTAATTGGTTTAATGGTGGGTATAACATTATTTTTTTGCCTCCAATATCATTTTTCTATATTTTGCTTCAATGCGTTCTCTTTTCAAATGCTCTGCATCTACAATCGATTGAATACGTTGCTTGGCTAAATCAACTTCATCATTAACGACAACATAATCATACAAGTTCATCATTTCCACTTCTTTACGCGCTTCGTGCACACGGCTTTGAATTTTTTCATCAGATTCTGTACCACGACCGACTAATCGTTCACGTAAATGGTCTAAACTTGGCGGAGCAAGAAATATAAACAATGCATCTGGAAACTTCTTACGCACTTGTTTGGCACCTTCGACTTCAATCTCTAAAAACACATCATGACCTTGATCCATAGTGTCTTTAACATACTGCACAGGCGTCCCATAATAATTGCCAACATACTCTGCATATTCTATGAATTGATCTTGTTTAATTAATTCTTCAAAGTCAGACTTTGCTTTGAAAAAGTAATCAACGCCATCAACTTCACCCTCACGCATATCACGTGTTGTCATTGAAATAGAATATTTATAAGATGTGGATGGGTCATCAAATATTTTCTTTCTAACTGTACCTTTCCCTACACCAGAAGGTCCAGATAGTACAATCAACAAACCTTTCTCATTATCCATGACTTACGACCTCTCTAAGCTATACTTCTATTATTAACACATGATACCACAATCACCATTTGATTGTATAGCATACTTAGTACAAACTTTGCCCATGACCAATTCTTTTTGCCGTGTTACAATATGATGAATGACTAAAAATAAGGTGGCTGATAGTAATGGCATACGATGGTTTATTTACAAGAAAAATGGTGGAATCGTTACAATTTTTAGTAGACGGTAGAATCCACAAAATAAATCAACCAGAAAACGACACGCTGATTGTCGTTGTTCGTCAAAGTCGTAAAAATCATCAACTTCTACTTTCTATCCATCCTAGTTTTACTAGAATGCATCTCACTAATAAAAAATATGACAACCCATTTGATCCCCCTATGTTTGCTCGCGTATTCCGTAAGCATCTTGAAGGTGGTATTGTAAAAGCAATTAGACAAATTGGTAATGATAGACGTGTAGAGATAGATGTTGAAAGCAAAGATGAAATTGGCGATACAATACATCGTACTATGATTTTAGAAATTATGGGTAAACATAGTAATTTGGTACTCGTTGATGAAAATCGTAAAATTATTGAAGGATTTAAACATTTAACGCCTAATACGAATCAATATCGTACGGTTATGCCGGGGTTTGAATATGAAACACCCCCGTTACAAAACAAAGTGAATCCCTATGATATCACTGGTGACGAGGCTTTAAAATATATTGATTTTAACAGTGGAAAAATAGCACGACAATTACTCGATCAATTTGAAGGTTTCAGTCCATTAATTACAAATGAAATTGTAAGTCGCAAACAATTTATGACAGCTCAAACGCTACCAGAAGCTTTTGATACAGTGATGGCTGAAACAAATGAAGCGGCTACACCAATCTTCCATAAAAACCACGAAACAGGTAAAGAAGACTTTTATTTCATGCAATTAAATCAATTTTATGATGACGTTGTTCTATATGACTCTCTTCATGATTTACTTGATCGCTATTATGATGCACGTGGCGAAAGAGAACGTGTCAAACAACGCGCCAATGATTTAGTGAAATTTGTACAACAACAACTTCATAAGTATCAAAATAAACTAAGTAAACTGTTGGATGAGCAAGAAGGCACTAAAGATAAAGAACTGCAGCAGTTATATGGAGAATTAATCACAGCCAACATCTATCGTATTAAACAGGGCGACAAAGAAGTAACTGCACTTAACTATTATACCGGTGAAGAAGTAACTATTCCTCTGAAAACAACGAAATCTCCTGCAGTTAATGCTCAACTCTACTATAAGCAATACAACAAGTTAAAAACGAGAGCCCATGAACTACATCATCAAATTGATTTGACTAAAGAAAATATTGCTTATTTTGAAAGTATCGACCAACAACTTGCACATATTTCTGTAGACGATATAGATGATATTCGTGATGAATTGGCAGAACAAGGCTATATGAAACAACGCAAACAAAGTAAAAAGAAAAAGAAACAAACCATACAACTACAAGAGTATGTATCAACAGACGGGGACACAATACTCGTAGGTAAAAACAATAAACAAAATGATTATTTAACAAATAAGAAAGCCTCAAAAAATCATCTTTGGTTCCACACTAAAGATATTCCAGGGTCACACGTTGTAATACTAAATGATGATCCAAGCGAAACAACCATTAAAGAGGCTGCGATGTTATCTGGCTACTTTTCCAAGGCTGGCAATTCAGGCCAAATCCCTGTAGATTACACTGAAATCAAACACGTTCATAAACCTTCAGGATCAAAACCTGGTTTTGTAACTTACGATAATCAAAAAACACTTTTTGCTACGCCAGATTACGATCATATTCAAAAATTAAAAGTTAAATAACTTTTTAATCCATTCATAATTAAAAAAGCTAGGACTATAGCGTTTAAGTATTATCAACAAAACGCTATACATCCTAGCTTTTTTATTTTAAATTAACATTATTGATTAGGTAGCGCTAATTGGAAGTTTACTCCGAACTTATCTTGAATCCATGCAAATTCTCTAAACGGTGGCATTTCTGTTTTCGGCATTAATATTGCACCACCACTTTTCAGTTTACTAAATAAGCGTTCCATTTCTAACGGGCTATCAACCGTTACATATAAGGACATTGCAGGGTTCATATCAATATCCACACCATTTACGTTATCTATGGCCATAAATATTTGATCTTTAAGTCTAAATATTGCATGTTGAACAGCGCCTGTAGGTGCATCATCACTTTCACTATATTTTACTAATGTTAAAATTTCTGCATCTTCAAATGTATTTACATATAAATTAATCGCTTCTTCCGCTTCTCCATTGAACATCAAGAATGTAGTTATTTTAGGTATTGCCATTAATAAATCCTCCTTCTTGGTCTTACTTACTAGGATAAATCATCATTACTTAAAAATCGAATAACTATATATAACTGACACGTGATTATTATATATTCCACACTATGATTACGTGACAAACTCATATTTATGATAAATTCATAAATCCGTTACCTAACACATCACGTACATCATGTATTACTAAAAATGCATTTTCATCCTCTTCATTCACTAATTTTTTCACTCTTGTAACTTGTGATTGTGGTACTACAACATAAAGCATACTGGTTTCATTTTTACCATAACCCCCTTTACCATTTAGGAGTGTGGATCCCCTTCCAGTAAAACTATTAATTTTATCGCTTATTGTTTCATTATGACTAGAAATAATAGTGACTGCCTTTTTGGGATTAAAGCCTTCAATAATAAATGAAGTTGCCCGTTCCGTGATAAACAACATAATGATTGTAAATAATACATTAGTTAATGGAAGTACGAAAATAAACGAGAGTACAACCAGTCCATCCAATACAAATATAGCTTGAGAGGTTTTTATATCGAAATACTTATTTAACATCTTCGCAACTACCGATGTTCCCCCAATAACTCCACCGGATGCGATGACTAAGCCAATCCCTATGCCTACTAATACACCTCCAAAGGTAGCATTAACAACAAAGTTATCTACACCTGTATTCCATCCTTCTGTTAAATCTAAAAATATAGATATCGCAGTATTAGATATGAATGTATAAATCGCTGTTCTTCTGCTTAAAAATTTCCAACCTACAATGATTACAATAGTATTAATAATTAATGATGTTAACGCAGGTGAAAAACCAAAGGCATATTTTAAAGCTAGAGATATACCTACTGTGCCCCCATCACCGAGATTAGATCCAAGGATAAAGCAGTTAACTGCAATCGCGCTAATGAATGATCCAATTAAACAAACGATAATATTTTTTGTATGGTTACGAAATAATTGTTGTATCATTTTCAACCCTGCCCCCTATGCCTTTGAAAAGTAATTACATATTATTTCTAAAATTATAAACTAAATATGTCATAAATCCTATGTATAAATAACCCTATCTTTTTATATTATTTAGATAAAAATAAACAAATGTAATGTTTTAAGTTGTTTCTTAAAAAATTTTCACAAAATAAATTAATAGACACGGATGGACGATTTTAAATATTTTAAATATATCATTTTTCTGTCTGTTTGATTGCTATTGCATTTCACAAATGCTAACTCACCTATTTTTATCATGTTCAATCGAACCTGTGATTGTTATGTTTATTCTTAATTTCTTTCACTTTATTACATTTACAGTTAAAATGTATATAAATACATCGGGAGGTTAATTAATTATGTCTTTTTATATTATTCCATTACTTATTGCTGCACTCGTCTTACTCATTGGTTATATTATTATAAAAATTATGATTCGTTGATCTATCATTCAACTTTGTAGTATATATAGTTATGCATACACGAAGCGGTCATTACGCAACTTTTCTGATGAATATACAAAAAGGATAGTGAAAATGTCTTGATACATTTTCACTATCCTTTTTATTTTCATTCATCAGTGATAACTAGCGGTTTAAAATCAAATATGCCCCTTTTGCTTAATAATAGACTTTGATTTCTTATAAATATTTTTATCTGCTGATTTTGATAATAATTCATTACCTTCATTGTATGTTTTTTGTGCTCTATAGTCGTCTTCTTTTTTTAAAAATTTATTTAAATGCGCAAAATGGTCATATGCTTCATCCGGGTTCTTTGTCATAATATCCCCTCCAACTCTATATTATGACAAGTTATCTCTCCAATCAACTAATGTAGTCATATCGTTATCAGAAATTTCTCCATTTTCTTTTGCGACAGTAATTAGCTCATTATAATTACTCAAAGTATAGAAAGGAAGATTAGCTGCTGTGAATTGCTCGTCCGCTTTTTTAAGGCCATAAGTAAAAATAGCTACAACACCTAATACATCTGCACCAGCTTCTTTCAAGGCATCTACAGCAGTGATAGAAGAACCGCCTGTCGAAATTAAATCTTCAATTACAACTACTTTTTTACCTTTACTCTGTGCACCTTCAATTTGATTTTGTTTGCCATGACTTTTACTTGAAGAACGCACGTAATTCATCGGTAAATCTAATGACTCAGAAACATATGCAGCGTGTGGAATGCCCGCTGTTGCAGTACCTGACAATACTTCAACATCCCCAAAATTAGTCTTAATTAATTCTGCAAGACCGTCTCTAATTTCACGACGAATGGATGGATAACCTAATGTAATTCGATTATCACAATATATCGGTGATTTAATACCAGAACTCCATGTAAACGGCTCATTAGGTGAAAGAGACACTGCTTCAATGTCTAATAATGCTTTTGCTATATTTTTTGCCATATTAACTTAACCAACTTTCTTTAATTTTATGATAACTTTCTACTGGATTGTCGCTCTTAGTGATGGGACGCCCAACAACGATATGTGTTGACCCTAATGCTTTTGCTTGGTGTGGCGTTGTTATTCTTTTTTGATCATCAGCGCTTGTACCTTCTGGTCTGATACCTGGAGTAACTTTTAAAAATTCAGAACCTAATGCATTCGTGAGTAATGAAGTTTCTAAAGGTGAACAAACGACACCATCTAATCCAGATTGCTTAGCTAATTGTGCGTAATTTAACACAGCTGCTTCAATTGAACTTTGAATATTTTGTTCATTGTGTAACACTTCTTCAGTGGTCGAAGTGAGCTGAGTAACTGCAATAATTTGAATGTTGTCATTATATTTACGAATGCCTTCAACTGCACGTTTCATCATATCTGTTCCACCTGCTGCATGAACATTTACTAAATCAACATTTAATTTGCTTAATCCTTCCATCGCTTTACCAACGGTATTAGGAATATCGTGTAATTTCAAATCCAAGAATATATCGTGACCACGCGCCTTAATAGAGGCAATTAAATCAGGTCCAGTTTGGTAAAAGAGTTCCATCCCTATTTTCACAAACAATGGCTCATCGAATTGGTCTAAAAACGTATGTACTGCTTCAGAAGAATCAAAGTCTAAGGCAATAATAGGTAAAGTATTCATAATTTATGCTACACCTCATATTTAATAACTTTCAATATTTGAATTAAGACAAAATAATAGTTCATCAAACACTATCACTTTGTCTTAATTGTTTGATTTTACATATTTTTCATTGTAAATGTCATACTTTCGATGACATTTGTTAACGCATTAGCTGTATCTAAAGATGTCAGGCAAGGCACGCCATTTTCAACTGAGGAACGTCTGATTTGGAAACCATCACGTTCAAATTCTTTACCTTTAGTCATTGTATTAATTACTATTTGTACTTCTCCATTTTGTATACGTGTAAGTAAATCATCTTCGTAACCGATTTTACCAACGACTTCAGCTGGAATATTCTGTTCTGCTAATTTATTTGCAGTACCTTCAGTTGCAAGTATTTTGTAGCCTACTTCATTTAAACGGCTCGCAATATTAACAACCTCATCTTTATCTTTATCACTTACTGTCATTAATACTGTACCGTGGTCTTTAACTTCCATACCACTTGCAGTAAGGCCTTTGAATAATGCTTTTTCTAAAGTTAAATCTTTACCCATGACTTCACCTGTAGATTTCATTTCAGGTCCAAGCGTAATATCAACATTTTTTAATTTATTAAAGCTAAAGACTGGAGCTTTAACAAAGACGCCTTCAGTATATGGTTGAATACCAGCTTTATATCCTAAATCAAGTAGTTTTTCACCTATAATCGCTCGCATTGCTAGTTGAGCCATTTGAATATTTGTTATCTTACTTAAAAATGGAACGGTACGACTTGAGCGTGGGTTCACTTCAAGTACATAAACGCCGTCATGCGCAATTACAAATTGGATATTGATTAACCCTACGATATTTAATCCTTTTGCTAATCGAATCGTAAAATCTTCGAGTGTCTCCATCTCTGCTTGCGTTAATGTTTGGGGTGGATATACTGCAATAGAGTCACCTGAATGCACACCGGCTCTTTCAATATGCTCCATGATGCCTGGAATAATGACTGTTTCACCATCAGAGATTGCATCTACTTCGATTTCTTTCCCAGTTAAATATCTATCTATCAGTACTGGATGATCAGGGCTTGCTTTTACTGCTTCGTTCATATAGTTTTCTAATTCTGCATCACTATTAACGATTTCCATCGCACGACCACCCAAAACGTATGAAGGTCTTACAACTACTGGGTATCCAATATTTCTGGCATTTTCAAGCGCTTCTTCAGGCGATGTTGCTGTTTTCCCATTAGGTTGTGGTACATCAATTGTGTGTAATAATGCCTCAAACTCTTTACGGTCTTCAGCACGATTTAAGTCTTCTAATGAAGTACCTAAAATTTTCACATCATGTTTTTCGAGTTTATCAGCTAAATTAATTGCAGTTTGTCCACCAAACTGTACAACTACACCTTTAGGTTGCTCTAAATCAATAATATTCATAACATCTTCTTCAGTAAGCGGCTCAAAATATAGCTTATCCGAAATTGAGAAATCAGTTGATACTGTTTCAGGATTGTTATTCACAATAATTGCTTCATAACCCGCTTGTTGAATCGCCCACACTGCATGAACAGTTGCATAGTCAAACTCTACACCCTGTCCGATGCGAATTGGTCCAGACCCAAGCACTAATATCTTCTCTTTGTCTGTGACGATGGATTCATTCTCTTGTTCATATGTACCATAATAGTAAGGTGTTGCAGATTCAAATTCTGCTGCACAAGTATCTACCATTTTATACACCGGTGTAATCCCATGTTCTTGTCTTAATGCATACACTTCTTCTTCCGACATATCAAAGCGATGCGCAATTACACGATCACTAAAGCCATAATCTTTTGCAAATTTAAGATAATCTATATCTCCTTTATTCGCTTTTAAATTATGTTCAATATTGATGATATGTTGGAATTTATTTAAGAAAAAGTAATCAATTTTTGTCATTTCATGAATTTCTTCAAGGGTAGTACCTCGACGAATCGCTTCACCTATAAAGAATAAACGTTCATCATCTTGATCATTAATGCGCGCTTTAATATAGTCTAAATCAAATGTTTCTCCGTTAGGCAATCCAAGATGATGTACACCATACTCTAATGAACGTATTGCTTTTAGCAATGATTCTTCATATGTTCTACCTATTGCCATAACTTCTCCAGTAGCTTTCATTTGAGTCCCTAAAACACGTTCACCTTTGCCAAATTTATCAAATGGAAAACGTGGAATTTTAGAGATGACATAATCTAACGCAGGTTCAAATGCCGCATAAGAAGTGCCTGTAATTGGATTTAACATTTCATCTAGCGTTAAACCTACTGCAATTTTAGCTGCTAATTTAGCAATTGGATATCCCGTAGCTTTAGACGCCAATGCTGATGAGCGAGAAACACGAGGATTCACTTCAATAATGTAATAATCCATAGAATAAGGATCTAATGCTAATTGAACGTTACAGCCACCTTCTATGCCCAATGCACGAATGACTTTTAATGATACATCACGTAACATTTGATATTCCACATCTGATAATGTCTGGCTAGGTGCTACAACAATTGAGTCACCTGTGTGGATACCTACAGGATCAATGTTTTCCATATTACATACTACAATTGCATTATCATTTTTATCTCTCATTACTTCGTATTCTATTTCTTTAAAACCTGCAATTGATTTTTCAATTAAACATTGCGTTGCTGGACTATAGTGTAAACCATTAGAAACAATCTCTTTTAACTCTTTATCATTATGACAGATACCTCCGCCAGTACCTCCCATTGTAAATGCTGGTCTAACGATAAGTGGGTATCCCACTTGCTCTTTAAATTTAAATGCCTGTTCAACAGTGTTAACAATATCACTCTCTGGTACAGCTACTTCTAAATCATTCATTAGTGTTCTGAATAACTCTCTATCTTCAGCTTGTTGAATAGATTCTAACTTCGTACCTAAAAGTTGCACATTATTTGCTTCAAGTACACCACTATCATGTAACTGAATTGCCATATTCAAACCTGTTTGACCACCTAATGTAGGTAAAAGTGCATCTGGTTGCTCTTTACGTATAATTCGAGCAATAAAATCATGTGTTAAAGGTTCAATATATACTTTATCTGCAATTTCAGTATCCGTCATAATTGTAGCCGGATTTGAGTTCACTAATATAACGCGATAACCTTCTTCTTTTAATGCGAGACAAGCTTGTGTACCTGCATAATCAAATTCTGCTGCTTGACCAATAATAATAGGTCCTGATCCAATAACTAGAATTGTTTTGATATCATTACGTTTAGGCATTTGTGATACGCTCCTTTGCTTTATGGTCATTCATCATTTTAATAAATTCATCAAATAAATAATTGGAATCTGAAGGTCCTGGACATGCTTCAGGATGATATTGAACTGAAAATGCTGGTAATGTTTTATGTCTTAAACCTTCGACCGTACCATCATTAATAGCTATATGTGTCACTTCTAGTTCTGTATCAATTAACGAATCTTTATTTATTGCATAACCATGATTCTGACTCGTAAGTGCTATTTTTCCAGTTTTCAAATCTTTAACTGGGTGGTTGGCCCCTCTGTGTCCAAATTTCATTTTAAATGAGGTAGCACCTTGCGATAATGCAAATAATTGATGACCTAAGCAAATACCAAAGAATGGAATGTGTCCTAAGATGCCTTTAATCATTTCCACAGCAACTTGAACTTCTTCGGGATCCCCAGGACCATTTGACAACATGACGCCATCTGGAGACATTCTTATAATAGCTTCTGCAGAAGTATCATATGGTACAACCGTCACATTACAACCACGTGTATTCAACTCTCTAACAATATTTTGTTTTTTACCAAAGTCCACTAACACAACACTCAAATCGTAACCGGAAGATACATATGGTGATTTCGTCGATACCGTTGTCACTTCATTACGTGGTAATTCTGTAGATTTTAATTGCTCAACGATTTGAGTAATACTTGCTTTATCATCTGTAAATGCTGCTTTTAAAACGCCAAAATTTCTGATTTTACGCGTGATACTTCGTGTATCAACGCCAGAAATACCCGGAACATCATATTCTACTAATACTTCATGCAATGTTTTTTGTTGTCTGAAATTACTAGGATGTGCACTCGCTTCTTTTACAACTACACCATTCAATGTAGGTACAAGTGACTCAAAATCGTCTCTATTAATACCATAATTCCCAATCAATGGATAGGTAAATGTGATAATTTGACCAGTGTATGATGGATCAGATATCGTCTCTTGATAACCTGTCATTGCCGTATTAAATACAATTTCTCCCACTGTCAATTTATCTGAACCCAATGGGTAACCTTCATAATATGTTCCGTCTTCTAATACTAGATAGCGTTTCTGCAACATTATTTTTCCTCCTTAAATTTAACTTCACCTTCAACTAATGTTAATACTGGAGTTCCATAAACTTTGTATCCAATAAATGGTGTATTATTACCTTTCGATGCAAAGTCTTCTGCCTTGATTTCACTTTCTTCATCTAGATTGATCACTGTTAAATCTGCTAAACCACCTTCTTCCAACCTACCATAAGGTAAATCAAACGTTTGCGCTGGTTTAATTGTTAAATAATCAACAAGTTGTTGTAATGACCAATCTCCATTTTTAACGAAGTGTGTATATAATAATGGGAATGCTGTTTCACTACCAACAATGCCAAATGGCGCCTTCGTCATAGATTGCGCTTTTTCTTCAGCAGCATGTGGTGCATGATCCGTTGCGATACAATCAATTGTGCCATCTAATAAACCTTCTAATAATGCATCTCTATCTTCTTTGCTTCTTAACGGGGGATTCATTTTGTATATTGCATCATCACCTGGTACATCATCTTCTGTTAATAACAGATGGTGTGGGGTTACTTCTGCAGTGACTTTAATACCCGCTTTCTTAGCATCACGAATGGCTCTGACACTTTCTTTCGTCGACACATGGCACACATGATAATGTGCACCTGCCGCTTCAGCTAAAAGTACATCACGCGCGATTTGAACTGCTTCACAAATATTAGGAATACCAGGTATGCCCAATGCTTTACTGCGTTGCCCTTCATGCATAGCTCCACCATAAATTAAGCTATTGTCTTCACAGTGCGCTACAACAGCTTTATTAACTTTTGCTGCCGCTTGCATTGCTTCATACATCATATTAGCTTGTTGAACCCCCACACCATCATCAGTAAAGGCAAATGCGCCATTTTGTGCAAGTGCTTCGAAATCTACATGTGTTTGACCGGCTTGTCTTACTGTAATAGACGCATATGGTAAAACTCTTACTTGTGCGTTTTCTTCTATTAATTGATTTAAATGTTTTAAATTCTCTTCTGAATCAGGTACTGGACGCGTATTAGGCATTGGACATACCGTCGTAAAACCACCTCTAGCAGCTGCTTTAGTACCTGTTTCTATCGTTTCTTTGTGTTCCCCACCCGGTTCACGTAAATGTACGTGCACGTCGACTAAACCTGGCGAAACAAATTGACCTTTAACATCTATAACTTCTATCTCTGCATCAACTTCAATTTTTGGCGCGATTTTTTTTATGTGTTGACCTTCGATTAAAATTGAAACCTCTTTAAATTCACCATTTTGTAAAATCTTAGCATTATTTAATAACTTCATTAGTTTCTGCCCCTTTTGTTTGTAATATATAATCTATAACAGCCATTCGTAAGTACATTCCATTTTCCATTTGTTTGAAAATGCGAGATTTTGATGCTTCTACAAGTGAGTGATCAATCTCTACACCTCTATTTACTGGAGCTGGATGCATTACGATTGCTTGATTGTGTAATTTGTCATACCTTGCTTGTGTTAACCCAAATTGTTCATGATAGTTATTTGCTTCAAAGCTTGTGCTCTCTCCATTATCATGTCTTTCGTGTTGTACCCTCAATAACATAACAATATCTATATGATCTATAACTGTATCAATGTCAACATAAGGTGCATCAAGTGAACAATCCTTCCACGCTTCAGGACTTGAAAACATCACGTTTGCGCCAAGTGCAGATAAGCTCTGAAAGTTACTTCTAGCAACGCGAGAATTTTTAATATCTCCACAAATCAAGATATTGAGTCCTTCAAATGACTGATATTCTTCATATATTGTCATAATGTCTAATAAACTTTGGGTAGGATGTTGGCCACTGCCATCTCCTCCGTTAATAATTGGGATGTTAAGTGATTTTAATTCTTCGTAATATGTAGTCTGTGAATGTCTAATCACGAGAACATCTGCACCAACTTGCTCTAAAGTTTTGCATGTGTCATATAATGACTCACCTTTTTGAACTGAAGATGTATTAGTCTCAAAATCAATTAATTTTAGTCCTAATTTTTGTTCGGCTACTAAGAAACTACTTTTAGTGCGAGTAGAATTTTCAAAAAATAAATTTGCTACAAATTTATCTTCATAACGTTGAGGCTTTAGATCACCTTTTTTTATAGCGCTTGCGCGTTGAATTAACTCATAAATTTCATTTGTAGATAGATGTTCCATTGAAAGTAAATTATCCATGTTCAGCCTCCTCATAATACAATGTTCACTTATTTAGTCGCTACTGCTTCTTTCGGTAATATCAGATTTAATATAATTCCTGCTAACGCTGCAAGTGCCATGCCTTCTATTTCGAGTTTGACACCTACACCATTTAAGTTGAAAACTAAGTTCCCGATACCAATTACAAGTATGACTGATGCAATAACTAAGTTACGATTACTAGCAAAATCCACTTCGCTCTCAACAAGCATTCTTAAGCCACTTGTCGCAATGATACCAAAAAGTAATATGGATACACCGCCCATTACAGGTGTAGGTATTGATGATACAAGTGCTGTGAATTTCCCTACAAATCCTAAGATAATTGCAATCACCGCAGCACCACCGATAACATAAACACTATAAATTTTTGTGATTGCTAAGACACCAATATTTTCACCATATGTCGTACTCGGCGGCCCACCAATAATACTTGCAAACATAGTAGAAACACCATCACCTATAATAGATTTATCTAATCCAGGATCCTTAAAAAAATTTCTTCCTACAATTTTATTTATGACCATTTGATGGCCAATATGCTCACTCACAGTAACAAATACAATAGGTATCAATACAAGAATCAATCCTAAGTGAAACGAGGGTGTATAATCTTTAAAAGGAATATACACTTCCGGCAGTTGTAACCATTTTGCTTTTATAATCGGTGCAAAGTTGACCAAACCCATGAACATTGACAAGACATAGCCCGTTACAATACCGATTAATACTGGTATTAAAGATAAGAATCCTTTAAAGAATCCTTGTACAGCTATTGTGACAAGTAAAGTAATCATAGCTACAGCTAGATAACTCAAATTATATCCTTTCATATCTGAAGCATTTTCAAACATTGCCATGTTTACAGCTGTTGGCGCTAAACTCAAACCAATAACCATAATTACTGGACCTACAACTACAGGAGGTAAAAGCTGCATCAACCAGTTCGTTCCACTGATTCTTATAGCTAGTCCAATGAGTACATACATGACACCACTCATAAAAAGTGCCATTAGCATGTCACCCAAACTGTGAGAATTTAAGCCAGTAATAATGGGTGTAATAAACGCGAAACTCGAACCTAAGTAAGCTGGTATTTTAGCTTTTGTAATTAATATATATAACAATGTTCCTATACCTGATGCTAGTAATGCAGATGATATCGGCAATCCTGTTAAAAATGGTACCAGTACTGTAGAACCAAACATAGCAAATAAGTGTTGCGTACTTAAAAACGCCCATTGGCCAAATTTAGGTCTATCTTGCACATCTAATACTGGTTTGACTGTCCGTTCGAACATTGTTTCATTTTCCATGTTTTACGCTTCCCTTCATAAAAAAAATCTCTTTACATTGTATTCATGTAAAGAGACTCAAAAAGTGTACACTATCTTATTTTTAAACTTTAGATTGATTCATCCATTACATGACTCAACCATGGTTCAATAAATTAAGATAATATGAAGAGGTTTATTATAACTGTTATACCATCACTGATTATTAACTACAAACCTATCTAGGTATGTGCGCAGTCATTAGTCACATGATTCCAAACCTCTTCCCTTTCTCAGTCTCTCGTACTGAATTAAAAGGTGCTATTCAATTACTACTGCATTTCTTGAATCGATTTCATCAAGAAATACCGAAACAGCTTCTTCCCTTGCAGTCGGAATATTCTTTCCTACAAAGTCTGCACGTATTGGTAATTCCCTGTGGCCTCGATCAACTAATGTTGCTAAGCCTATTTTTTTAGGTCTAGCATATTGAAGTACTGCATCTAATGATGCTCTGACCGTTCTTCCTGTATATAAAACATCATCAATAATTATGACGACTTGATTTGTGATATTTACATCTATCTCATATGTTTTTTCATTGCTGTGATTCGATGTTTGTTCTAAATCATCTCTAAACTGGGTAATATCGATTGTCCCCGTAGGCACTACTTTTTCTTCGATACTTTCAATCTTTTGCTGGAGACGTCTTGCTAAAAAAGCCCCACGCGTCTTAATGCCTAACAATATTAAATTATCAGTACCTTTATTATATTCTAAAATTTCGTGTGCAATACGTGTCACCGTTCTCTGTATAGCCGCTTCATCCATAATAACGCGTTCTGACATTTTAGGCACCTCCCTTAATTTGTTTAATCAACAACTTATTAATGCAATAATGTTTAGGATATAAAGAAAACCCCATGCCTTTATTCAGACATGAGGTTTACTTATAAGGATATCACAAACAATTAAGAGACATATCTTGCTTTACTTAGATGATTTCTCTTACATAAATATGGTTATATTTATGTCTCCCACTGTGCTAAATGTTATAGCTACAGTAGTATTAATTTGTTTTCACAAATCATATGTTTGTATACCTTAATTAAAGTCATGTCTTCGAAGCCTCTCTGGACTTTCATTTAAAGACGTACGTTCGCTTTATTAAACTGTCATAATATTATCACGAATAGACTAAACTTGCAAGTGTATTTAGGGAACAACTGCTGCTTCCATAATTAAAGCTATATTTATATAGTATTCTTTAATGTACTTGTCTTCACCTTTATCTTGCGTATACATTCAATGATGTAAGAGATCATATTAAATATCGCCTAATATATTCAAAAGAAAATGACGGTATCTACTGAAGTAAAGCAGACACCGTCATTTTCAAATTAAATAAGCTATTGATATCCAAGCCAAAGTATCTTACGAAGCATAACATTTAGCATGAATACTTGTGATTTGTATTGCTAATTTTTAGCTATCACTTCTACGTATATCTGACAGTAACTGTTCAAAATCGTCAGGTAATGCAGATGATTTCTCAATATATTCATGCGTTACTGGATGTTCGAAACCAATCACTTCTGCATGTAACGCTTGACCACCTATATCCAATGTTTTTTTCGGACCATACTTTGGATCACCTACTAAAGGATAACCAATATATTTCATATGCACACGTATTTGGTGTGTACGACCAGTCTCTAATTGACATTCTATCAATGTATATTTATTAAAATGTTCTAGGACATTAAAGTGTGTAATCGCATCTTTACCGTCATCGACAACATCCATCGATTGTCTATCAATTTTATTTCTTCCAATTGGCGCATCAACTGTCCCATAATCATGTGGGATATTGCCGTGAACAAGTGCCACATATTTACGCGTTACTGTTTTATTCACCAATTGGTCAACCAAACTGCGATGCGCGATATCGTTTTTAGCGACCATCAACAAGCCAGATGTATCTTTATCAATTCTGTGTACGATACCCGGACGAATTTCTCCATTGATACCTGATAAATCCTTCATTTGATACATTAAACCATTAACAAGTGTGCCAGTGTAATGACCTGCAGAAGGATGAACTACCATACCTTTAGGCTTATACACGATTGCAACATCATCATCTTCATAGTATATATCTAAATTTAAATTCTCAGGGTTAATATCAGCTTCAACAATTTCTTTTTCCGTTACAACAATATGGTCATTAAGCTTAGTTTTATAATTTGATTTAATCAATTTATCATTCACTTTCACAAGTGACTCTTTGATTAAGTCTTGAATTTGCGTACGTGACCAATCTGAATTGTATTCTGGTAGTAATTTGTCGATGCGCTGCCCTGTTTCTTCTGGATTTTCTATTTTAAACTCATGTGTTTCCATGCAAAATCTCTCCTATTCTACTTTCTTCATATCTGTTAACAAAGCGATAATAATCAACAAAACACCTATCGTCAAACTGGCGTCTGCTACATTGAATATTGGGAAATTGTATCCAAATATATATGTATCCACAAAATCTACAACTTCACCATGTAATACACGATCAATAAAGTTTCCTAAAGCACCTGCAAATAACAAACTAATAGCAATTTGCATTAGTAAATGTTGTTTTGCCTCTTTAATATAAAAAACAATAAGTACCACAAGTATAATGATGGTAATGATATAGAAGAAGCCCATTTTACCACTTAAAATACCCCAAGCTGCACCATTATTTCTGTGAGAAGTAATATTTAAAAAGTTGGGTATAACTTCGTATGAGTCTCCAACTTTCATTGAACTAGCAACAATAAATTTTGTAATTTGATCTAATATTAATATAACGATTGTTATGAATAAAGAAATACCAATGTAGTACTGACGTTTCATGTCTGTACCTCCTATTATACTCTCAGTCGTTTTACAACAACTCTCATTATATCCTAATCAAACTTATAAAAAAAGTTACAGTTTAAATAACAGTAAAATTATAGCTAAAATAAACCTGTTCTTATCAAAATCCTTTAATACTTTACACTTTATAATTATATTTACTCGATAATAAAGTGTAAATCTTCCATTCCATGTTTCTCAAACTCAACTATTGATATCAAAACAAAGCATTTTTAATAACTATATTTATATTTTTTCGTCATTTGGTGATAGCTTCATTAAGGCACCAAAATATTGTTGACTGGTAGTAAATGTAATAAAGGCAATCAGTTCACTTATTTCGCTATTAGTTAAATTATCTTGTAATATATTTATGATATACTCTGGAATATCCGTGTTTAATTTTAAAAACACATCCGTAAAGCCTAAGCAAACTGCTGATTTATTATCTTTGAGATGACCTTTAGGTTTCCCTTTAGCCTTACAATACAAGCATCCATTTTGTTGTGCTAACATACGTCTTATCTCTTCTTTTAACTCACCCGATAGTGCACCATCACATTCTAATATGTCGCTCAAATCACGCCAGTTTTTCATTACCGCTTCATTATAACCTAGTAATCTTTGAAATGATGTTTCTCCGTGTAAAGACGGCTGTATAATAGTCATAATTCACTCTCCTTATCTATAATTATTTTATTGTATATATAGGGAGAATTGAATGAGTTATATGAGGTGTTTTAATATTATACTTATTAAAATAAAGGAGTTTTTATCTATGGACTTAACAAACAGAAAAATCATCCAACAATTAAAAGAAAATAGTAAAATATCATTAGAAAGTATTGGTAAAAATGTAAATCTTTCTACACCTTCTGTTAGAGATAGAATAAATAAATTGAAAGATATTGGAATTATCAAACGCTATACTATTGACGTAGACTATACTATTTTGGGATACGCTATAGATGTTATTATTGAAATAACTATAAAAAATAACTTATACCAAGATTTTAAATCCTTTATCGCTCAACAAAACAATGTAGAATGTTGTTATAGAGTTTCGGGTGATAGTTGTTTTATGTTTAAAGTACGTTTTAAGCATATGCAAGAAGTAGAATCTTTTATTGATTCACTTCAAACATACGGGCACACTAAAACTCATTTTATATTTTCAAAGATAATATAACTGTTAGATATGACCTTTTTTAACCATACACTCAATATCATCACATTTCACTTTTATATGTGTGAATTGTTTTTAGGATGAATATATTTATAATCTTTGATTTCATTTCGAAAAATGGTTCTTTCTGTAATTTCATAGGGTTTATGATAATTCATCTCGCTGACTCCTATGGAACCATCTTTATACTTTTTCTCTATATATGCAACGTGTCCATATTTTCCTTTACTAGATTGCATGATACTTCCTACTTTAGGAATTGAATTTACGCGATATCCATCTTTTTGAGCATGGGAGGACCAATACTTAGCATCATTCCAACTCACTCCGATTTGCTTGCCATGTGCTCGTATTTTGTCAAAAACATAATTTGTGCATTGACCTTTAGTATAAGGGTTATATTTCATAGGATTAAATGACCAAAAATGATTATCAGGCTCAGTCATATCTCTATTTGTTATCCCTTCAAATGTCGCCGTTCCAGTGATTATCATACTACTCACTAACATTATCGTTAACCTTCTCTTCATAGCATCACTCTACCTCGTAATAGTTAAAACGAAATTGTATTCCATCAGGGCCCGTTAATCGTTTATGTGCAGTATCTGGATAATAACAATCAACACAAGCTAAACCATACGTAACATCGTTTTCAATTCTTTTAATATATGAATGCCAATTATTCACCACTAGATGCTGGTAATCACCTTTAGATGACATATATAGTGCTTCATCTGTATCTAAAGATGCAACTTCAAGGTTAAAGAAATTTTTGTAATATGGTTTTACTTTATGCCATGCAATTGTTTTTAAATTTAAATAGCCAATTTGACTTTCATTCGGCATACCTTGCCATTGATTATTTGAAACGTGTTTCAATAACTTTGGAACATTAATCGGTAGTGTATCTAAAGTAACTTGTTCTTCAAAATTATCCCAATCTTCATTATGCGCTTCAACATAAAATTCCAATCCATTACCTTCAGGATCATTAACATATAAAGACGTCGTTAAATGATTCTCTCCACCATCCACAGGTAGACTATAATAACTTAATTGAACAAGTATATCTGCTAACGCTGACTGTGATGATAACTGAATGGCTAAATGAAACAAGCCCGCTTCGGCGCTTAATGGCTCTCTACCTCTCTCTATTTGATTTAAAGAGATAAAGTGATTTTGCACGCCAATCTGATATAGTATGTTTGAATCGGATTCCATTACAATATTTAACCCTAATATATTACTATAAAAATGTTTCATTTCTTCTATATCTTTAACGTTCAAAGTAATTCCATTTATAAAATGGTCGTTTTTATTATGAAACATAAATAACACCTTTCTTGCTTTCTATTTATCCTATTATACGCTTTATAAATCATTATAAAAAATCATTTCATCTGTTCAACATTTATCGTTAACATAATACAATTATAATAATCTGTTGGTGTTTATTTTATTATAATTAATATAACTACGTGTTAACACAACGCAATCAAACCTCCGAATGTAGAAAGACCCATACTAATTTTAAATGAACAAATGTAATTTTTAGTAATTATCAAGCAACTGATCTACTCTATCTCACAAAATAGAAAGACCTATTTGTATTTGCTTTTAGCAAATTACAAATAGGTCTTTAAGTATTATCATGTCAGTCTATATTTTATAATAAATTAACTAGACAAGCGTCTTCACGACTTCTTGACAACGTGGACATAAGTGATCTAGTTCACCTACTGAACCTAATGATTCACTATAGTTCCAACAACGCTCACATTTTTCACCGTGTGCATGTTCAATGTGAATATCACCATATTGGTATGCTACGCCACTTTCAACTTTATCAACAACTTCTGCTTGTGAAGTAATAAAAAGTTGATGTAAGTCGTTGAATTGTTGTAAAAATGACGTTGCGTCGAAGTTTTCATTACTACCAATTACAACTCTAGCTTCTAGCGATTTACCAATAACTTTTTCACTACGTGCAACCTCTAGGGCACGGTTGACATCGTCACGTAATTTCATAAATGTGTTCCATCTATCTACGAATTCACGATCTATTTCCACACGCTCTGGCATAAGCGTTAAGTGAACACTTTCTTCTTCCACATGTGGGATGTGTGACCATACTTCTTCTGCTGTATGCGCTAAAATTGGTGCTAATAATTTCGTCATATCTACAACAATTTGGTATAAAACAGTTTGCATACTGCGACGTTTATGCGAATCACGTTCTTCAATATACAGGATATCCTTACCGTAGTCTAAATAGAAATTACTTAATTCTACATTAATAAAGTTTTGAACTTCTTGATAGATATCTAAATAGTCATAGTTATCATAATTGTCTAATGTATTTGCTGTAAATTCACGTAATCTACTTAATAGATATTTATCAACTTCTAATAAATCTGCTTCAGCTACAGCATTCACAGCAGGATTATAATCACTCACATTACCCAACATAAATCTTAATGTATTTCTAATTTTACGATATACATCAGAAGTTTGTTTTAAAATTTCATCTGAAATACGAACATCTGAAAGGTAATCCACACTACTTACCCATAGACGCGCAATGTCTGCACCTTTTTGTTTAACAATTGTATCAGGCACTATCGTATTACCTAGTGACTTACTCATTTTCTTACCTTCACCGTCCATAACAAAACCATGTGATAATAACATGTTATACGGTGACTGTCCTTTAGTCGCAACTGAAGTTGTGATAGATGAATTGAACCAACCACGATATTGGTCACTACCTTCTAAATATAAATCTGCTGGGTAAGATAATTCAGGACGACCTTCTAAAACAGCGCGATGAGATGAACCAGAATCAAACCAAACATCCATAATGTCTGTCTCTTTAGTAAATACGCCATTAGGGCTACCTACGTGTGTAAAGCCCTCTGGTAATAAATCTTCGGCTTCACGTTCAAACCAAATATTTGATCCAAATTCTTCGAATAAGTCTGCAACATGGTTTACCGTTTCATTTGTCATGATGATATCCCCATTTTCAGCATAAAATACTGGTAAAGGTACACCCCATACACGTTGACGTGATATTACCCATTCACCACGGTCACGGATCATATTGAAGATACGTGTTTTACCCCAATCAACTTTAAAGTTTGTATCCGTTATAGCATCTAAGATT
Source organism: Staphylococcus succinus (assembly GCF_029024945.1). NCBI lineage: Bacteria > Bacillati > Bacillota > Bacilli > Caryophanales > Staphylococcaceae > Staphylococcus > Staphylococcus succinus. The sequence goes on from NZ_CP118976.1 coordinate 1,759,390, forward strand.
TCTTGACGAACTTTATCGATTGAAGCAAACCATTGTGGTGTAGCTCTAAAAATAACAGGTTTTTTAGTACGCCAATCATGTGGATAACTATGTGTGATAAATTCTAATTTTAGTAATGCGCCATTTTCTTTAAGAACATCGGTAATTGCTTTATTCGCTTTATCATAGAACATACCTTCAAATTGGCCTGCTTCTTCAGTAAATACGCCTTTATCGTCAACAGGGCTAATGACAGGTAATTTATATTTTTGCCCAACAACATAGTCATCTTCACCATGTCCTGGTGCCGTGTGTACACATCCTGTACCAGCATCTGTTGTTACATGCAAACCATTAATAACTAATGAAACTCGATCTACGAATGGATGCTGCGCTTCAATATATTCCAATTCTTTACCTTTAAATTCTTTTTCTAATTCAACAGCATTTTCATCCCATTCTAAAGCTTCTACCACATCATTGACTAAATCTTTACCAATAATATATTTTTCACCATTTACTTTATATTGTCCATAAGTTAAATCAGGATGAACTGTAATCGCTACATTTGAAGGCAATGTCCACGGTGTTGTTGTCCAAATGATAAATTTAGCATCGTCATCTACAATACCTTTACTGTCTTTTACATCAAAAGCCACATAAATTGATGCTGAACGCTTATCTTGATATTCAATCTCAGCTTCCGCTAATGAAGATTCACTTGATGGAGACCAATATACAGGTTTTTTACCTTTATAAATAAGTCCTTTATCAGCCATTTCACCAAACAAACGAATTTGCGCAGCTTCATATTCTGGATTTAATGTGATATATGGATTATCAAAATCACCTTTAATGCCTAAACGTTTAAAATCTTGTTTCTGACCTTCAATTTGTTTCAATGCGAATGCTTTACATTTTTCTCTGAACTCCGCCACTGACAGCTCTTTACGTTTAATACCTTTTTTAGTTAATGCTTGCTCAATTGGTAGACCATGTGTGTCCCAACCTGGTACGTAAGGTGCATAAAATCCGCGCATCGATTTATATCTCGTGATGATATCTTTTAAAATTTTATTCAATGCATGCCCCATGTGCAAGTTTCCGTTAGCATATGGTGGTCCATCATGTAAAATATACGATGGATTACCAGCATTTTTATCTAATACTTTTTGGTAAATATTTTTTTCTTCCCATTCTTGTTGGATCTTAGGCTCTTTATTCGGAAGACCCCCGCGCATTGGAAAATCTGTTTTTGGCATTAATAATGTTTCTTTATAATCCATTTTTGTACACTCCTTATTACAATTTTCAGTCTTAATTCTTGTGGTTCAGTCAATAAAAAGAACCCTAAGTTCAATTAACAGGGACGACATAAACCGCGTTACCACCCTGATTAACTCAACTTAGAGTTCTCTCATTGATATCGTATACTATTGTTTATAACAGTGATATAAGCAGCTTACATATGAAAGGCTCACACTGTCCCTAACTCGCTGTGATATGCATTGTGCTACTTACTTGTCTGTTATTCATTGTTATTGTTAGCTGAAATAATTATGAATTGTTTTCTGATTCTGCTTTAGCCTTCATCGCTTTTTCTTCATCAGTTAACTCTTTATCATTTAAGTGATTGATATTTTCTTGTGTTACTTGTTCGGAATCAAGATCATAATTTAATAAATAATCCCAATCTTCATTTTTAAGTAAATCGAGTTGTGCCTCAACTAACATACGGAAACGTGATCTAAATATTTTAGATTGTCGCTTCATATCTTCAGTTTGGAATGAAAGTCGACGCGCTTTTTCAACAGCGTCATTTACGATTTTATCCGCCTCTGACTGAGCTTTAGCAACCGTGGCTTCTGCTTCTTTGTTAGCAGCGGCTTTCGTTTCTTCCCCAGCTTGTTTAGCATGTATTAATGCATCACTTACTGACTGATGCACATCTTTATAAGATTGAATATTTGTCTCTTTATCTTCTATTACTTTTTCTAATTGATTTTTATCTTCTTTTAGACGAACAATTTCACTGCTTAATTGTTCTAAATAATTTTTAACTTCAGATGGTTCATAGCCAGTTTTCACTTGTGTAAATTCTTTGTTTTTTATTTCATTTGGTGTAAAAGGCATGCGTTATCCTCCCTCTATAATACACTATTTTAATATTTCATTAAACATATGAAATAGCTTTATTTGTTAATAAATAACTCTTTTAATGTAACGTATTTATTTGCAATTTCATGACTTGCATTATCGTTGACAGTACAAACTTTACTCCTTCAGTATAACATCATTTGAACAAAGTTTTATAAGAAATACGTATTTTATCTTTTTTAGTTTTGCCGCCGATTTCAGTAATCATTGCACGTCCAAAACCTTGTATAGATAATAAATCACCACTATCTAGCTGGAAATCTGCTGAATCAATAATTGTATGGTTTACCTTAACTCTTTTTTTATCAATTAATTGTTTGGCAACTGTCCGAGATTTACGGATAATTTCTTTCAACACAACATCCAAGCGTAAACCACTCACTGTCGTATCAAAGGTTTGCCATTGCTCTTTTGATTGTATCATATCTTTTATTGGAATAGAATTAAGTTTAACCGTTGCACCTTTAATTCTATTTAATTCCAATATAATATAAGATTCTAATTGTTTTGTCAAAGTAAATTGTACATTTTCATCTACTAAAATATCACCCAGTTGGTCTCTTTCAATACCTAAGGACATTATTGTACCAAGCACATGTTGGTGTTGTAGCGTTACAAATTTTTTAGGATAATCTACTTCTATTAAGGTGATTTCAAATGACTCTACTTCAGGTTCATAATATGTCGGCGCTATAATCGCCCTTTGCCTTTCTGCATGTGGCCCACCATAAAAGGTTACATTTAAATCGTCAAAGCTACCGACAATAACACTCATAATATGTTGCCCACGGGGGTCAAGGAATGTAGTTAATACAGGCGCATATTGATCATTAGCACGATGACATTTGTCTATAAGCTCATCTATCAATGCATGTTCTTCTTTTCTAAAATGTTGATATATATCGATGTAAATCACTCCAAACACAATACAAAGCACCTCGCGTTATACAACGTTAGGTGCTTCTCATTTATTTTATACGTTAGTCATAAGTATACTTTAAACCTTATCTATAAGATATACAAGTTTAGGCCATATAATTCAAAATCATATTAAAAATACTCATTAATCCTCTTTGGAACAATACAAGTACAATTATTGCAACAATCGATGAGATATCTATCATACCGATGGGAGGAACAATTTTACGAAATGGCTCTAAAAAGGGTTCATATATTTTTTGTAAAAATCGACCAAATTTATTTTCTCTTGCATTAGGTATCCATGACATAAAGAAATATACAATCATGCCATAGTAATAAATTTGAACCAAGAATAAAATAAATTTAAATATACTTGCTAATAAACTTATATCCATTTATTTCTACCTCTATTCACCTTGGTATTCCATATTTTCAATTTGGTCTGTAATATTACCTGCCACTTCAACATTATCAGGTGTACACAAGAATATATCTGATCCTACACGCTGAATGTCACCACCGATAGCATATACAGTACCACTTAAAAAGTCTATAATACGTTTTGCAGAAACTTTATCTATGCGTTGTAGATTAACTAAAGTCGCACGACGATTTTTTAATTCATCTGCAATATCTTGTGTATCAGAAAATACACGTGGTTCAAATAAACACATTTTAGAACTTTCTTGTGCAAAATCAAAATTATCTTGTTCTTGATTATTCATATTCACAACGTTCCTAGTATTATTTTTTGGTGTATTGTTATTCATTTGATACTTCCTTTCACCGGATGATTGTTGTAACCTCGATGATTGTTTTTTGGGCACGGATTGTATCGATTTTTGGCGTTCTATATTTTCATTATTTGGTTGTTCTCTAAAATTGGTTTGAGACTGCGCTTGTTGTTTATTTTGTTGTTTATCTTTTTCTTCTTCTGGTGGCGCTTCTAATTCGTCATCTTCTTCTTCAACCACGAAAAATCCACTAAATAAATCTTTTAAAGCCACGGGGCTCACTCCTCTTTTCCTACAAGTTTAGTCCCAATTCTCACAAACGATGCCCCTTCTTCAGCAGCTATATGAAAATCATTGCTCATTCCCATAGATAACTCCTTACACGGTGCATAATTTAAATTGAGCGCTTTAATTTCATCTCTTTTTAATCTTAATGCTTGAAACAAGCTCTTAATATATGGCTCATCTTCAGTTAATGGAGCCATAGTCATAAGACCAACTACTTCTATCTTTTCAAATTGTTCTAAATCCTCAATAAAAGTGTTGACGTCTTCTAGAGAAACACCTTGTTTGGACGATTCTCCTGAAACATTTACTTGAACAAAACATTTAATTTTATGTTCAGCTCTTTTATTAATTTCTTTTGCTAATTTCAAACGATCTAATGCATGAAAGTAATCGATGTCATTAATCACTTCTTTAACTTTTCTTGTTTGTAAAGAACCAATAAAGTGCATTACGATATCATTTGGTAACGCTTGTTTTTTCTGAAGACAACCTTCTATACGGTTCTCACCAAAGTGCCTAATTCCCGCATAATATGCATCATTAGCTCGGTCTATTGTAACATACTTTGTTACTGCAATCACGTTTGGCAATGTTGAAACATGTTCTTTTTTACAGTGTACTTTTAATTCTTCATTAATCTGTTCTAAATTTTGTTGTACGTTCAATTCTTTACACCTCTCCATTATTGACCAATAAATGCTAACATGCGTCCAGTGTTTCCTTTTTCAACTCTATATGAGAAAAATAAAGATAAATCCTCTGACGTAGCATAATTTGTAATGTAAATATTATCTTTAGGAACACCGGCATATTCAAGTAACAAAGCATTTGCTTGTTTTAAATCGATACCATGTCTATCCTCAGCTCTTCTGTCAATAAACTGATTAGTATCAACAGGTAGTTGTTCAAATTTTGATTTAATATCATCATTAATTTCATAGGTGGATGATGTTGCAGGACCTATAACAACTTGTAAATCCTTCACATCAAAATCAATTTTACTTACCATCTCATTAGCAATTTGGCCAACTGTTCCTCTCCATCCCGCATGCGCCAATCCTACAAAATGGTGTGGTTCACTATAAAAGTATATGGGTACACAATCTGCATAACACATCGTTAGCAATATATCAGACTGGTAAGTATACATACCATCTACACCATATAGCTCATCTGATAATGCATCAATATTCGTCCCTTTATCTTCGTCTGTTACTTCAACCACCTTATTTTCATGGGTTTGTATCGGAAACACCCATTGCTCCCTTGGATAATGGATTGTAGCTGCAAGTTGCTCTTGATGCTGTGTAATATTTATAGAATCATCATCAATATACCTAGCTAAATTAAATGCTTCTTTAGGATAAGGACTCAAGCCATCTTCTCTAGTAGTTATACCCAATATTACTTTTTCTAATTGGCTTGTCTCATACTTCAATATGTGGTTATACTTCTTGAATCTCTCTTGCATACTACTTACCTCCAATAAATGTTATTGTAAAACGCTTTTATAACATTAATATAACTACTTACTTTAGATTGATACATTTACTCAAATTTCTCTTAAACTTGTATGATGAAAAGTTATTTTGATTAACAATTTCAAATTAATCCAAAAAAGTCATCAGATCTTTGGACCTGATGACATCATTTTAACATTTATCGTTACTTACTATAGCTTTTAATTTATGTGAATTACGTTCTGTTAGATTAACTTAAATAATAAATTTAACGTCTAGTTCTTCTTGAACGTCTTTCTTCTCTATTTCTAATAAAGCTTGGAATGTCATCTTCGTTTGTAGTATGACTTCTGCCTTCACTAGCACTTTCAGTTGGTTGTTGAGATACACTTGCTTGACTTGAAGCAAATGGTTCTTCTTTTGGTGTACTGCTTGTTGCACTGCTACCAAATGTAGTATTAGAAGCTTTACGCCCTTGTGCTGATGGTTTATCTTCAAAACCAGTTGCAATCACTGTTACCACGATTTCATCTTGTAATTCTGGATTAATTACAGTACCAAAAATCATATTCACATCTTCGTCTGCAGCATCTTGAACGATATCAGCAGCTTCTTGTGCTTCAAAAAGTGAAAGTGATTCGCCACCAGTGATGTTCATAAGTACACCTTGTGCTCCTACAATAGAAGTTTCTAATAATGGTGAAGAAATTGCTTTTTTAGCTGCTTCTACTGCACGATTCTCACCAGAAGAAACACCAATTCCCATTAAAGCTGAACCTTGGTTAGACATAATCGTCTTAACATCTGCAAAGTCAAGGTTTACTTCACCTGATACAGCGATTAAGTCAGAAATACCTTGAACACCTTGGCGTAAAACATTATCTGCTTCTTTGAACGCTTCCATCATTGGTGTTGATTTATCAACGATATCTAATAAACGATCATTTGGAATGACGATTAATGTATCTACAGCTGCTTTCATAGCTTCTACACCAGCTGCTGCTTGTGTTTGACGTTTACGGCCTTCGAAACCAAACGGACGTGTAACGACACCAACTGTTAATGCGCCCATTTCTTTAGCAATTTTCGCTACAACTGGAGCTGCACCAGTACCAGTACCGCCACCCATACCAGCAGTTACGAATACCATATCTGCACCTTGGATAGCATCTTCAATTTGTTCTCGTGATTCTTCAGCAGCTTTTTTACCAATTTCTGGATTCGCACCTGCACCTAAACCACGAGTTAACTTTTCACCAATTTGGATTTTAGATTCTGCTTTAGATAAGTTTAAAGCTTGTCCGTCCGTATTGATAGAAATAAATTCAACATTGTTCATACCATGGTCAATCATACGGTTTACAGCGTTATTTCCGCCGCCCCCTACACCGATGACTTTTAACGTCGCTAAATGATTAAATCCTTGTTCAAATTCTAACATTTATATTTCCTCCTAGTTTTAATGGCCAATCAATCGAATAGAGATTTCATCAGTTTTTTAAATTTACCTTCTTCTTTATCTTCTTTATGTTGAGGTTTACCTTCAGCGTCTTCATCGACGTTTACTTTTTCCTCGTAATCCTCTTTTACATGTTGTTGTTCCGAATCAGATGTTGGTGATTGCGATTCTTCTTGCTTATTCGATTTTTTCTTGAACCAATCAAATCCGCTTGATTTTGTATTGTTTTCTCTATCATCAGATTCGATGACTTCTTCTTCGAATTCTTCACTGTCATGATTACTTATTGTAACATAATCTAGCATTTCATCGAAAGTAATGCTACTAGAAATTGTAGAAATTGCTGATGAGAACTCAGGTTTTCTAATACCCATTTGTGATGGCGTATGTATTCTCACTTTTTCACTAACCATATCTTGTAGTAGTTCCTTGACGCCTAATAAGTTAGCTGACCCTCCTGTAATAACGAATCCACCATTAACTTTAGTAAGTCCTAATTCTTGTAACACATCAAAAATTTCAAAGAATATATCTTCCAAACGTGCTTCAATAATGTCTGCTAAATCTTTTTGTGTAAATTGTGCTTCTTCATCACTATCTGTTTGGTCAACAGTGAAAATATCTTGATCAGAAGCAGATTCAAAGAAAGCGTGACCATATTGATGTTTAACTTTTTCAGCTGTTTCATAAGATGTATTTAAACCTTCTGCGATATCTTCAGTAATATCACGGCCAGCCATTTCTATTGCATCACCATCAACAAGTTCACCTCGTTCATAGAATGCAATTTGTGTCATGTCTTCACCAATATCAATGACACACGCACCTAATTCTTTTTCAGTGGCTGATAGAACTGAACCAAAGTTGTATGCATCAGAATATACATCCAACACATCTACACCACATGATTCAACACATTTAATCATATTGATTAAAATTGATTTTTGAATTGCGATAACACCAGCTTCAACTTTCAAGCCATGTCTAGCAATTAATTCTTTAGGATCTGAAACTTCATTATCCCCATCAACTACAAATTTAATTGGGAATGCGTTAATTATCTCTGTATCTGGGACTTCATTTTTTTCACGGATACCTTCAAGTACACTTTCAATATGTGTACCATCTAATTCAGTATCTTCATAAAATTCAATTTCATTGGATTCATCAAACACTTCAGTACCGATAATAGGAAGTTTTAAAAATACTTCCTTAATATCTACCCCTGAAGCAATAGAAGCTTTTTTAATTGTATCTTTAATCGCTTGTTTCGCGATGTCAAAATCATCAATCTGTCCATTTTTTATTCCACTTGTGTAGGTTTGTCCTGTACCTATCACATTAATGCCATTGTGAAATTTTTCGCCTACTATTGTTTTAATACTTGATGAACCGATATCTATACTTACATAATAATGCTCTTCCATAGATAGGCACCTCCTGACAAATAACTTATTCAAGTTCACACTATTAACAGTTTACAATACGATTTAGCGGTTGTGAACTATAAACACATGTATTTGTCGAAATTTTTTAATTATTTTTGTCTGACTTCTTATTTATCTTATTTAATGCACTTTGTAATTCGTTTTTTGCTTTGTCTTCTTGTGTCGATCCTTTTTCTACGTTTTTGTCACTAGCGGCCTTGGTATCACTATCACCACTATATGGGATAAAGGATGCTCCTACCGATAAATCAATATAACCCGCTTTCTTCAAGTTACCTGATTCGTCACGTTCAAGCGACTGTGACATTTGTGGATAATACTTCATTTTGTTGCCAATTGTATTCAAGTTCCCCACAATTTGTAAGTCATCGGTAGTAAAAAGTTTGATTTGATTTTGCGCATTGGCTTGAGGATCATATTGTACTTCAGCAATTGTACTTCTCACCTTAGATGGTATTTCAGCAAGTTGATGAATAATTTGCTCTTTATTGTCCTTTTTGAAACCTTCTAAAATTGGACCGTCATCAACCGAATTTCCATCATAATTATCTAGCTCTGTACCATCTTCTGTAATAGGTATATATTTATCATCTTTCTTTATCAACGCGACAATTTGGTCTTCAATCACATCTACTATCATTTTGTTGGGAAAGTGTTTAGTAATCTTCACATCTTTTACTAAAGTATTTTTTCTCAATTGTTCTTCAGCTTTTGAAGTACTATACGTATACATTCTAGCATCATCTTTAACATCTATTGTTTTATTAATCTCACTTTTCGAAACGTTATGATTTCCTTTAATTTCCACACTACTTATCTTGCTTAAAGGTGTGAACATATATATAAGAATTAGAACAATGATAAATAACAGTACCCCAAATACTGAATATTGAATTTGCTTCTGCCTTTTCTTTCGCAGTTCTCGTTTTTGTTTTAAATATTCAGAGTCAAATTCACTTACTTTATCAGCCATTATTTTTCACATCCTTTAAAAAGACGGTAAGTGCGCTTTGAAACTATTAATAAATTTATCTCCACGCTCTTCAAATGTATTATATTGATCCCAACTTGCACATGCTGGTGACAATAAGACTACGTCATTTGCTTCAATAATACCTTGTATCTTATCAACTGCATCTTCCACATCGTTTGCTTGAATCACGTATTTACCTTGGCTTTCGCCTAACTTCACAAATTTACTTTGCGTTTCCCCAAAAGTAACCATCACTCTTACATTGGCCATATAAGGAATAAGTTCATCGAAATCATTACCACGATCTAAACCACCACATAACCATATAATAGGTTGTTCAAATGAATTCAAAGCAAATTGTGTCGCTAATGTGTTCGTAGCTTTTGAATCGTTATAATATTTATTGGTTTTATTCGTGCCAATATATTGTAGCCTATGTTCAATACCTGAGAATGTCGTCAAACTTTCAATAATCGCCCTTACTGATACACCAGCAAGTAATGCTGCCAATACTGCCGCCAAAATGTTTTCTAAGTTATGATCTCCAGGTAAAACTAGTTCATTTTTATGGATTATTCTAAATCCTTTAAAAACGATATAGCCATCTTTAACATAAATACCATCTACTTCTTGTTCAGTAGAGAAATAATATGTTTTTGCTTTTAAAGACTCAGATTCAATTAATTGTCTTTGATGATAGTTACAAATTAAATAATCGTCTTCAGTTTGATTTTCATAAACTCTTTTTTTAGCATTTTGATAATTATCTAACGTCTCATGATAGTCGAGATGCGCTGAATAGATATTAGTAATAATTGCTATATGAGGCTTGTATTGATCTATCCCTAAAAGTTGAAAAGATGATAATTCAGTTATAAGATAATCATCTTTTGATACTTCTTGCGCTACTTTCGATGCCACATAACCGATGTTACCTGAAACTTTGCCAGTAACTCTACTCTTTTGGAACATATCTCCGATTAATGACGTTACAGTCGTTTTTCCGTTAGTGCCTGTAACACCAATAATTGGTGCTTCTGAAATGAGATAGCTTAACTCAACTTCTGTTAAAATTTTCAAATCTTTTTCTATTGCTTTTTCAATTAATGGTACTGTATAAGGAATACCTGGGTTTTTGACAATAATCGGATCATTATCCAATAAAGATAATGGGTGTTCACCACCAATAACTGTTATACCCATATTTTCTAAGTCTTTAGCATGTGAGTCTTGAGATATATCTTTACCATCATTCACTATCACACTTGCACCTAGTTTATGTAACAACTTAGCTGCTTCATAACCACTTTTCGCTAATCCAATGACTAATACATTTCTATCTTTTAAACCTGTATAAGTTAGCAATTTAATTCACTCCAATCCATAGACCAATAAGTCCTGAAATCAAGCCAACTGTCCAAAATACTGTAACTACCTTCTTCTCATTCCAACCAACTAACTCGAAATGATGATGTAGCGGAGACATCTTAAATATTCTTTTTCCTGTTAATTTGAAAGATGTTACTTGAATCATTACTGATAACGTTTCAGCAACAAATACGAAACCTATAAAAATAAGTGACAATTCTTGGTTAAGCATGATGGAGATTGTAGCGAATATACCACCTAATGCCAAACTTCCTGTATCCCCCATAAACACTTTTGCCGGATTTAAATTGAATGGTAAGAACCCAAGCAAAGCAAAAATCATGATGACACAGAATAGTCCGATAGAAGTTGCACCTTGAAAGTAGGCCATGATGGCATACATCACAAATCCTATAATAGATAACCCTGTTGCCAATCCATCTAAACCGTCTGTTAAATTCACAGCATTTGAAAAGCCTACTTGCCAAAAAACAATGAATATCACATATGCAATAGAAAGTGGAACCTCGATACCTATAAACGGAATATGGATACCTGTAGAAAAATCAGTTAAATTAAATACTTGGCTTAAAATGAAGAAAATAACCGCAATTCCAATTTGTGCAAGAAACTTTTGCTTACTTGTTAAGCCCTGGTTATTTTTTTTAACTACAATAATGTAATCGTCTATAAAACCGATTAAACCAAAACCAAGTGTTACAAATAGTAATAAAATAATTGGATTTGAGCTATCTGTAAAAATAATAGCTAAAATCGATGTAACAATAATACTTATTAAAAATGTAAGCCCGCCCATAGTTGGCGTGCCTGTTTTTTTCATGTGGCTTTGAGGACCTTCTTCTCTAATACTTTGACCAAATTTCATTTTCTTTAAAGTCGGAATTAATACTGGGACTAATATAAACGTGATTAACAGTGCAATGATTGCGAGTAAATAAACCATATTATGCTCCTTCATATATTTAAATTGGATTAAGTCGTAATGCTAAGTTATTACAATATGTATAGGGTAAGTAGTAAATTGAGAAACCAACTTCTAATTATTTGATTATTGATTTCTTATCTACTACTTTTTAAGACCCCAAATGCTTAAAATAAACGTACTTATATGACTTCGATATTAAACCATAAAATATTGTTTTATTAGGTTCAATTATTTATCTTTTGATTTACTTGTACTTTTCGTACTACTAGAACTAGACTCCCCATCGACTTCTTCTGAAGATAAGGTCACTTCAATCTTGTCATTTTTACTGACTTGCTGTCCTTTAGTTACCGATTGATTAGAAACAAAACCACTACCTTTTGTAGTTACCTTAGTATTTGTTAAGTTTTCAAATGCAATCACTTCTTCTTTCGTCCATCCAGTCATATCAGGCATCGTGATGTCACCATCAGTAAGCAGTAACACTTTACTATTCGGCAAGAGTTCTCTGTCTGCAGTTATAGCCTGTTTCGTGACTTTCTCTCCATCGCCGATAACAATAGGTTCTAGTGACTTACCATTGATTTTATCTTCTGCTTTTTGAGTTTCTAAGCCTTCAACATTAGGCACTTTACTATATTTAACATCTGCTGTATCTTTAGAGTTTTTATCTCCAACATTCAGATACTTCAGTGTGTTTTCCATAATTGGTTTAAAGGCTTTACTTACACCCATTTCATATGCTTCTTGATCGTTTTGTTGGGCTAAGCTCATACCTGCATACACAATCACTTCAGGATCATCTTTAGGTGCATCACCAATAAAACTTACGAAATAAGGATTTTCTCCTTCTACATAACCTCCGTTATCTGGGTCTGCCACCTGAGCAGTACCAGTCTTACCAGCTATATCATAACCATCCACTCTATAGTTTGTCGCATGACTGTCTTCACTATTCACCACTTTATCTAATTCAGCTCTTACTTTCTTAGCAGTGTCTTTAGTGATTGGTTTCCCATCATATTCTTTCTTACCTTTATAGTAAGTATCTTTACTAACGGGGTTAGTGATATTGTCAACATACCACGGTTTCAACATATTACCATCATTGAAGAATGATGATTGCGCTTTTAGCATTTGTACCGGTGTAACTGTTGTAGATTGACCGAAAGAAGAAGTTTTTTGTTGCGCTTCGTTATCCCAGGCAATACCACCTGTAGCTTCACCGTCAAACATGCCATGAGTTGACTTACCGAAACCAAATTTTTCATACCATGATTTCATTTTATCTGTGCCAACTAAATCTTGTAAGTGCATCATTAATGTATTAGATGAATACGTGAACCCTAATGTCATTGGGATATCTCCCCAACCTACTTTGTTCCAGTCAGAAATTTTCGATCCCATCACATCTCTTGGTCTTGCTGTATATTTTTTATCTGGTTGGAATTTACCTTCTTGAATGGCTGCAGCTAGTCCAAACGATTTAAATGTTGAACCGGGTTCATACGTATTTTGATACAAGTCGTTTGCCCATTTTTCACCAAAACCTTTACCTGTTTCAGGATTAAATGTAGGTCTTTGACTTGAGGCAAGAATTTCGCCAGTATGTGCATCCATTACCACTGCAAATAAATCTTTTGGTTTATACCGGTCAACCATACTATCTAACGCTTCCTCCACAAATACTTGTATATTGGAATCTATAGTTAGGTGTACATCATCGCCACGCTGAGGTGTTTTTTCTTTTTTAGTATTTGGTGCAATATAACCCCAAATATCATGAATATATGATAACGTTCCTTTGCGTCCAGTTAAATAGCTATCAAATATCTTTTCGACACCCATTGCGCCTTTTAAATCTCCACTTTCAGGATCTTTTTGTGCGATTCCTATTAAATGAGATGCAAAATTACCATTTGGATAAAAACGCTCAGTTTCAGGATAAAGTGTGATTCCTGGAAGGTTCATTTTTTCTATCTTTTCTTTTTGTTGATAGGTTATATCTGTACCTTTTTGTCCAAATTCAACTTGGAACGCTTTTTTATTTTTTAATTTTGTTTCAATCTCTTTTGCAGACATATCTACTACAGTAGCTAACTTTTTAGCAGTTTTCTTCTTATCGACAACATGCTTGGGTTTATCACTACCTGCGCTTGCTTTTTTATCTACGATAGCAACCAGTTTATAACGTTCCACATCTTCTGCAAGAACTTTACCATTTCGATCATATATTTTTCCTCGTTCAGGTTGTTCTTGGCTGTTAACTAGATACTTTTCGTTCGCTTTCATGATTAAATCTTGACCCGAAGAATGTCCAGTCAACATAATATATGAAAATCTTAAAACCAACGTAAAAAAGAGCAGTCCGAATCCGAGAATCAGTAGGACTGCCCCTATTTTATTTTGTTTAATTGGTAAGTTTGGTTTTTTAAATTTAATTCTTCGCTTCGTCATTATTACGCACTACCTTTACATTGTCGTTCTTAAGGCTCATTCCTTGGTCTTTAGCCTTATTGTAAATGCGTTCATATGATGAGTTCTTTTTAATTTCAGATTCTATTGCGCTGTTTTCACTTGATTGTTTTTCGATTTTAGTATCTAAATCTGCAATTTTTCCTCGAGTATCATACGCATCCATTTTCAAAGATAGCATATAAATACTAATCAAAGCAATTATTGTTATAAGACCTATGTATAACATTTTTTCGAATTTAGTAAGTTGTACGACAACCTTACGTTTTACGGTTTTGGTCTGGGTCGATGGTTTCGACTCAGGAATCGGTTGTTCGACATCATTATAAGGTTGATATATCTTCTCTGCTACCACTCAACATTCACTCCTTATTTTAATATTTCTGCAACACGTAACTTAGCACTACGTGCTCGGTTATTTGTTTCTAAATCGTCATCATCGGCAGTTATAGGTTTACGATTAACACGTTTCAATTTAGGCGTGTATGCTTCAGGTATGACTGGCAATCCTCTTGGGACATCTGGCCCCTTTTCATATTCTTGAAACATTTGTTTGCATAAACGATCTTCTAATGAATGGAATGTTATCACTGAAATTCTACCGTCTACTTTTACTGCAGCAATTGCTTGTTCTAATGAATCTTCAAAAGCTGATAACTCATCATTTACTGCAATTCTAATTGCTTGGAAAATTCTTTTGGCTGGGTGACCACCTTTACGTCTCGCTTTGGCTGGTATACCTTCTTTTATAATATCTACAAGCTCTAGTGTAGTTTCGATTGGCTTTTGCTCTCTATTCTGTTCGATACGCCTAGCGACTTGTTTTGAAAACTTCTCTTCACCGTATCTATGGAAGATTCTTACTAAATTTTCAAATTTCCAATCATTTACCACTTCATAAGCTGATAATGATTGTGTCTGATCCATTCGCATATCTAACTTTGCATCATGGTGATAACTAAAACCTCTCTCAGGCACATCCAATTGTGGACTTGAAACGCCTAAGTCATAATATATCCCATCAACTTTTTCAATATTCAAATCATCTAAAATTTCAGTTAATTTTCTAAAGTTGCTATGGACAAAGGTGACTTTATGTAGATGTTCTTTTAATACTTCTTTTGCATTTTCAATTGCAGTTGTATCTTGATCTATTGCTATCAGGCGACCATTGTCATCGAGTTGTTCTAGTAAATAGAGGGCATGTCCAGCTCCACCTAATGTACAGTCGACATATACGCCATCTGCTTTAATATTCAAATAATCAATGGTTTCCTTAAGCATTACGCTGACATGATGAAACAATTTAACGCCTCCATTTAAAAGTCAAAATCAATTAAGTCTTCAGCAATATCTTCAAAGCTATCTTCAGATTCTTCATAGAAGCTGTTCCAAGTTTCTCTATCCCAAATTTCAATTCGATTTGAGACGCCGATTACTGTGCACTCTTTGCTTAAATTAGCATATTGTCGCAAATTTTGCGGAATGTTAATACGCCCTTGTTTATCTAACTCTACTTCAATAGCTCCCGAGAAAAACATACGCATAAATTTCCGTGCGTCTTTTTTAGTCATTGGTAATGTCTTCATTTTCTCTTCAATAACTTGCCATTCTTCCAAAGTATAGCCAAACAAACATTTATCAAGGCCTCGGGTGATTACAAAACGTTCATTTAAGTCATAACGAAACTTAGAAGGAACAATCATACGTCCCTTCGTATCCAACTGGTGTTCGTATTCCCCCATGAACATTTATAATCACCTCACCTTCTCATATATATAATTTACCACATCTCACCACTATCCTCCACTAATTATATAATTTTCGCCCAAATTTATCATTTCACATAAAAAAAGCCCTGATTCATCTTATAGATGAATCAGGGCTTCCCTTACAGCCTCTAAGGTTTTAAGACAATATGATCAAAAGTATAAGGAAGTGGTGGATAGGTGGAGGGACTAAACACATCAATCCCAAAATCATTCATTATTTGTAATGGATTCCATATTCTTTCTTGTAATCCTGCCATAGGATGAAGCGCTTCACTCAATTCCTTAAAATGTTTCATACTAATTTCATTTTCTCTTTCAATATTCAACAAATATCTATTTATAAGATAGTCATACTGTTTTTGATGAATTGCGTTATTCTTTTCTACCAATACTTCATTATCATTGTTACCTTGTACTTCTATTTTCAAATCTTGATATAATTGTTCCTGTTTCTCTTTTATAGTATCAATTTTATCAATAAAATCTTGCGAAGCTTGTGCTCTAACAAATTTCCTTTTATCATCTTGAATACCATTTGCGATAATTTGTGTGATATCTAACTGATATTGCGATAATAATTTTTCGGTTCTTTCATTAATATAACTTATACGTAATCTCGGTAAAACTACAGGCATAGAAACGCCTAAAACATTAAACACTTCACTCAGTTCAGTCCAATATTTTATTTCACTAGGACCTCCAACAAATGCAACTGTATTAAATAACCACTCTTCCATTACAGGCCTCGTAACAACATTATTAGAAAACCTTTCAGGTTCTGATTCGAGAATATCCAATAAAGCTTCTTTTGATATTGCCTTATTGGATTTATTTAAATGGAAGTAACCCTCTTTAAAAGAAAGTAATTGTCTCATATTATCTTCATGTAAAAACAAATGTACATTTGTATCCGTTTGTATCATTTGATCTAAACCAGATTGAACAGTTTGTGCTTGCGTTGTTCGAAAAGCATCATCAACTTTTTGATGTTGTTCAATGATTTGCTTTATAAATGGTTGCTCTAATTTACGTAATGAAGGGTCGTTAGCATCTATCATTAAAAGCCCATAAGCCTTAAAAACTTCATGCAATAACGCTTTAAACATATCCGTCCAACTATCATAACGATCTATAATATTACGGCAGATATCTAGCAACGGTTTAGAATGTGGGGTTTCATTCATTTGTTCGAAAAATTGAGCTAATGTTTCTTTTAATTGTGTTTTATCTGGTTGATAACGAGATACACTTGTTTCTGGAGGAACCATTGTATGATATTTGATTTTATGTAAATTAGCATCATGGTTATTATATACATAGGTATGATTCACTTCATCAAAATCATGGTCCTCTCCAGCAATCCAAAAGACAGGTACTACATCAGTGTCATAATCTTTAGATAGACTTTGACTTAATGTAATGATAGAAAAAATTTTATGAAAAGTGTATAAAGGCCCCCCAAATAATCCTGCTTGTTGTCCTCCTACAACTACTTTTGCGCCTTCACTTAATAATTTAATATGATTATTTTGTTCATCAGTTAACTCTAAGTCACTCATATACTGTTCTATCACATGAGCTAACTCTGTTTCTCTTCCGTTACTTTCGTTCAATAATCTTTGCTGATAGCTTTTAGAATCCATCGCATCCATGTGATAAAACTGAGCTAACATTGAATCGCTTTGTTTAATTTTAGAAATAAATTGATCTTGCTCATTAAGTTTCTTAGTCATACAATCCATTCATAATTCTCCTTATGTTACTCTATTCCTAATCAGTATAAAGTTTATGTACTTTGTTGACAATTTAACGGCTTATAATATTAAATTTTTTTATGCTATGCACTTATATAAGATTCTATAAATTGTTACATCATCCTATTTTTCCCTAATTAAAGTCAATTACGTTAAACAATAGTTTTATTTAAAGTAATTTTTAACTAATGTGTTTACAACCGTTATTTTTGTGAAATATCATTATAAATAAGGTATAATAACAATTAAGAAAACAAAGGGGGAACGGTTTATGAGTAATGTAAAACATCTTGATATAAATTATAAAACGGATGAACTGTTTGAAGATTTCAGGAACTTTGGAAATGAAGACTTATATTTAGTCGATGAATTGCGCGGAGAAATGATTGATGCTAGCTCAGATTCACCTTTTTACGGCGTATATGTCGGCGATAGATTAGGTGCACGTATGGCATTGTACCGTAAAGGAGAAGTAGAAGAAGTACATTTCCCTGAATACGATGATTATAATATCATATGGAAATTAGAAGTATTACGTGACTTCCAAGATCGTGGTTATGGTACAGCGTTATTAAATCATGCTAAAGTACAAGGCTTACCTATTAAAGTAATTGCCCGTAATCAATCAAAAGATTTCTTTATTAAACAAGGGTTTAAAGATTTAGGCGAAACAAACAAAGATGGTCATGATGTGCTCATATGGTCACCAGAATAAATAAAAAGGATTGAACTAGATAATTGTCTAGTTCAATCCTTTTTATATGTATAATTCTAATTCTTTTAATGAATTAATCGTATAATCAGGACTAATGTCTGTTTCATTACTATTATTACGTGGGTTAAACCAACATGTATTAATTTGGGCATTTTTCCCACCTAAAATATCGGAAGTAATAGAATCTCCAACAATTATAGCATGCTTTCTTTTGTCTTCCCCTATCTTATCAAATACATAATCAAAAAACTCAGGCATCGGCTTTTGATATCCAGTTTGCTCCGAAACAAAAACATCTTTAAACCAACCTCCAAAAGGTGTTTTCTCGATACGTCTCTCTTGTGTCTCTAACACACCATTAGTAACAATATACAAATTATGATTATCTTTTAACCGTTTTAACGTTTCAAGTGTATGATCAAAATATTTAATTGGTGCATTCGCTAATTCATCTCTGAATATGTAATCTGCTTCACTGCCATCTACTTCAATTTGATGTAGCGCAAAATAAGCTTCAAACCTTTTACTCAACACTTCATCCTTTGTTATTTTCTCTTGTTGAAACGCTTCCCAATGTGATTGGTTAACTTTCATGAATAATTCTAAATCACTATGATTACTGTTCAAATTATATTTTTGTGTCATTTTAAAAAAAGCATATGCTTCAGCATCATGAAAATCAACAAGTGTATCATCAAAATCCACGAGTATATTTCTAGTTTTCATATTATATATTCTCCTTTAAAGCTTTAATAATAAATCGTTACATGTTATTTGTACTTAAATCGTATATTGTTTTGAGTATACACTTTTTTTATACATAAAAAAATGGCTAAGGTTAACACCCTAGCCATCATCAGTATTCATATTTAGAATCCGAATAATTTTGACAATATACCTACGCCGCTTGATACGATATCTACAATGCTTGTGCCTAACTTAGCGCTGTCTCCAGTAATTCCTGCTTCAACTGTGTTTTTAATTGCTTCAAATAAACCTTCCATAGTTATTATCTCCTTTTCTTATATTTCGTTTTTTATGCTGTAGTACCTAGAATCCAAATAATTTTGCTGCTATGCTTACGCCATTTGATACAATATCTACTATGCTTGTGCCTAACTTAGCGCTATCTCCCGCAATTCCTGCTTGAACTGTGTTTTTAATTGCTTCAAATAATCCTTCCATTATAAACACTCCTTTTAAAAGTTAAATTATTATGACTGAAATTATGTTGAAGACGATAACTTTATTTAGCTATTTTGTAAGTTATCGTTTTGTTACTTTTACTATAGAATAATACTTGATATAATTGTGGGATTTTTCTTAATTAGCTATAATTGGGCAATTTTCGTCACTTTATATATTGTCCGAAACAGTTTTGAATTCTTAACTGTATTTATGACAATTTAATAATGTACAATGTAACATTTCGAATTATGATCCTGTTTTCAATGTAAAATTAGTTTTATTTTTATAAACCATCCTAATTTTTATTTATAAATTAAAAAATACGCTACTTAAATTTAAGTAGCGTATTTCCGCAAATTAATCAATAATACTTATTATTTTCTTATAGCTAATATACTCATACCTTTTTAAATATATTTCGAAACATATTTTTTATATTTCGTTTATATATTTTATAAATTATCACAAAGGAAGTTATGCTTGTTATATATAATTCTATCTAATGTTAAAAAAACAGCAAATTATTTTTATCATGCTTTTTGCGTAACATAATTCGCCATCTAAACCTAATATTTTATACTTCTTTAACAATGTTTCGATTGGCAGTGATATACGTGCCATTGATTGTTTTAAGTCTTGGTGTACCTTTCGAAGAAAGTACTATTTTTTGAATATCCACTTTTTGTTTTGCTTTAAGTTCATTGACTGAATCACTCTTAAAATTTCTATCTTCATAAACTTTACAATTTTTTATAGCAATAACGCTATGTGGCTTCTGAAATATATATTGATTTGACTTACTTTTATTCACACGTGTAACAAATTCTCTATTCGCTGTAATCACATATCCTTCTATTGTTATAAGTCTTGGCGTACCTTTCTTCGTGAATCTAATCTCACTAATCTCTAATATCTCTCCAATTTCAACGTTTTGCTCAATACGTTCAGTAAATTCAACATCTTTATAGAGATATATTTTTTTGCGAACTGAAACCGTTACAGGATTATACATAAAATATTGTTTTATCTCTACTTTTTTTTCTGTTTTCTGTTCTTTCATTATAAATTCAGCTTTAAAATTTTGTCTCTTTAAATTCAAATGATTATTACCATTCGGTAAATTCATATTCACTTTATACGGTTTATACTCATCATGAATTAAATTAATATTAAAATTATAATCACATTTATTTAATTCATCTGTATTTATATATATATAGTTTGTATGTTCATAAAAATCTACTTCTATTTCATTAGGTTCGTTGTATATTTCAGTTAGTCTTACTTTATCTATTTTTACATTATCATCTTTATATACTCTAATAACTTCTGTTAATTGATCATTAATAACTTGTGTACCTTCATAAACAGCAAATATATCTTCCTTCATTGGTATACACTCTTTTAAACTGTCTGGCATAGCAAAATACACTTGATTATCCTTAACATACCTATCCCCTTTACCACCTTTAAGTAGCATGGAAATATATTCAAAAAGTTTTTCATAATCTTTATTGATTAATAATTGATAAAGATTCTTGTATTTATCTTCTACAATGTAATCTTCGACATTCTTATTGTGCTGCTTCAATGTATCTACCATATCATCAAATAAACGATAAAAATCTTCTTTATTATTATTTTTCAAGAACCTATGACCATTGAATAAACGAGATATGAAATCCACCTCAACAATTCTACTAATAGCTTGAAATTCAGCTCGTTCTGGCAAATCTAATTTCAGAACTTCTTTCAATACAATTAAATTGTAATTTGTTTTCTCAATAATACTTGTTTCACCAACAAGCGATTGATTTTCAGTATATCTATTTACATGATAAATAGGTGTTGAATTCATCGAAGCACTTTTACATTTAGCAATAGCATTGATAAAGAATAATTTATCTTCACCAAATTTCAATTGTTTAAATTCAATATTATTATTTACAATAATATCTCTTTTTATCATTTTACCTGGAGGTCCTACAGCTCTAAAAATTTTGTTGATTTCATATGGAATCAGATTATTCGTCACTTTATACGATGTAAATCTCCCTAACTTACTAATCGTATTATCTGTATGCTTGATACTCTGCCCAAATGCTACATCTGAATTGTTTTCAATCGCTTGATCTAATAACGTCGGTAATCCAATTGGGTCTAACCAATCATCAGCATCTAAAAAAGTAATATATTGCCCTTTAGCTTCTCTAATACCCATATTTCTGGGCTCTGAAGGACTTCCCGTATTCTCTTCCAATTTAATCATTTTAATAAAATCATATTTATTCACATATGCCTCAATAATTTCCAACGAATTATCTCTAGAACAATCATCGACAAATATAGCTTCAATTTTCGCTTTATTTATTTCCAATTTATTTATCGATTCAATACATGCATCCAAAAATAATTCTTTATTATACACAGGTACTATAATAGATAGAAGTTTTTCCAATTCGCAATTCCCCTTTTTCATCAATATGTAATACATTATATTATATTAAATAGTATAAAATCATGTTTTTTGATATATAAATGAAAATAAAAATTTTGAGTTTTATCATAATACCTAATTTCCTTGAAATCGTTCGTAATATTTTTAAAATAAATTGAAATTGCCCAACGTTAAGTTGTTGACTATAAGAACTAAATAATAGATTGAAATCATTTCTTGTTAAAATTAAATATAACATATGTAATAAAAAATTACTTATTGTACATAGGGTGCATTTTATTAAATTTTACTATTTTAAACAGTCATATTTTCAATTTTTATAATAGTAAGTTATATTTAGTTAATTACTTTAAATTTTATTGTCGGAGGTTATATTGTGGATTTAAATCAAGTATCTACTAAAAGTATGAAAATTAGAAACGCTTATCACAATTTAGAAGAAAAGTATCATGGTAGAAAATGGACAGTATTGGAAGATGGCTTAGCACTATCTACTGATGTAGGTTTAATTAATAGGTTACTAATGGATCAAGCAAAGATATGGCCAGACAAATTACAAGATAATTATAATTTGGAGTATAAACTCGGTGAAGTTGTTTGGTGGTTAGCTGTAATCTCAGAAAAAAATAATATTAACTTAAATGAAGCTGTTGAAAACTTTATTAATAAAAAATATACAGACTTCGATATTAAATAATTATTACCTATAGTATGGGTACTTTTTAACACAAAAATAAACCACCCAGTGACATGTATGGGTGGCCGCAAATTAATTCTAAAAACTAACAATTGTTAGTAATTATCGTATTCCCTATTAAATATAATAAAAACAAGAAACTATTATGTTACAGTTGAAATTGAAACGAGTGTAATACTTTACTATCAATAAAAATCATTTTATGAATTATTTTTTCTTTAATTTACTCATAATTTTATCAATATATTTAGAATAATCTTTTCCTTTTTTTTGACTAATTTTGTCATTTACTTTATGCAAACCTTTTTCAAGCTTTCCATTTTCAACATATTTATTAAGCAAGTTCTTAATTTTAGTTATCAAAAGATAACCTCCCTTAATTTAGTAGTATCAGATTGATACCCTATAAACTTAAATATTAAACAAAGTAACGGTTAAACGCAAAATATAAATAACTAAAGTTCATAAAATCTTAAATTATAATAGGTATCGTTGTCCTTAATATATTTAAATCTAGTCATTAAATTATAAATAACATAACAGACCCATTTATTAATTAACGGGTCGGTTATGTTTAAGTGAAAGTCATATTAAATTTTACTTTTATAAACAAAGTATCTGCGAACGAATTCTATGACCATCATCCATAGGATATGCCCAAATAGTTCCGAAATATGTTCCTGCATAGGTTGTTGAAATGCACTTGGTACCACATGCATGATTGGCATCACAACTAAATGGAAGACTATCCACACAGCAATACCAAATATAGAACCATACCCCATCGAAAGCTTAGAAAAATATTCAACCAATATAATATAAATAAAAGCAAATGCAATTGAAAAGCCAAAGTGAACAATAAAACTAATCCATGGCATGGACTGATCTGAAAATTGATACGTCAAGTGAGTCAATTCAGGACTAAAGCCTAATTTTTGTAATAATTCTTGAGGTGGATTGGTCATATTCCGCTCTGGTGTTCTTGGTGGTAACATCACTTCCCAACCAAATTTGACAATGCCTGATAGTAATCCAGCAACGATAGTCGCATAAATAATTTGCACAAATGATATTTTTTCTTTTATACGCATTTGTATTCCCTCTCTATCTATTTTTATAAATTTTAATATTATGAATCCTCTTCTAAAACCAAGAATGTAGGATTCCACAAATATTTTTAAATAATAATATCAAATACAATTTATTATAACAACTCTATTTTTCAAAAATTATAAACAACATTGTGACAAAATTTAGCTTCATTCGTTATAACTGTTTTGGTTGTATAAATCATTGTTAATTGATTAAATTAAGGACTCTTCCCTTCATTTAATCCATAAAAAACAATCCACCTAATCATTTAGGTGGATTCTATATGTTTAATATTGAAAACACTATATAAAGGCTATGATAGTAAAAAAAGAATTGCAGAACCGAATTAGATATGTAGACAACTTAGAATATGAAATTTTAGCCAATCGTGCACTTAAAAACTATTGTATAACTATTCACCAAGCTAGAAAAAGAATCGTCCTATAGAAACTGAATATTTGAATGAATAATCATCAAAAATAGAATAAATTATTTTAATAGCATTGAAAAAACCAATTGATAGCAACGCTTCCCCTTTAATACGAAAACTCGTATTACTTTTGTTCACACAATACAAGAAAATTATTTTTTAATAAAACTGCGCACTACTCTTACAGCCATAGAAACTGTGGGTATAATCATTATTAATAAAACTAAATAATAAATATCGACTACTGTATTTTCCCAAGTAATAGGAACAAATAATCCAGAAACCATAATTAAAACTAACACTGCTATATTTATCACAATACACCAAATTAAATTTATTAGGCTTGAAGTTCCTTTATAATCGAATGCGTTTTTCCAATAATTAATATACATAAATTTTCTCCTTAAAAATATGATTGTACATATCATTCAAATAGAACATTAAACAAAAAAATAGAGCAAGCGTGAGAAGGCTCGCTCTTTAAGAAAGTTGTAAAATAAAAAAGTATAAATAACGAGATGTACACCACATAACAGTGCACAATTAAAATATAACAAATTATTTCTCCTAGCTCAACTAGTAATTAACAATAGTAAAATACCACATTGACAGCGCCTTGAATAATCACTAACTGAAATTATCCACCATCTATCCTACTCTATGAATTCTTTTCTTGAATATAACTCACTCCATTTATTGTTACTTAATTGCGTTTTTTTATTGTTCTGATCTCACATGCTATTCTGAGATTGTAGCAAAACGTACGTTTGCAAGTCTAAATCAAATAGGACAAACACTTAACTGTGCCTGCCCTTATAGTGCATATAATTTAAATATAACATTAAAAAGGTAGACGAATCCCCACACGTCTACCTAAATATATTAGAGCTAATTTAGTAACAATAAAGCAACTATAATTAGTGCTCTATTTAATTACCCTTAATTATATTTTTAAAACAAAAAATACCACCCTCCAAGGGAGAGGGCGGCTTAAAAATGAAGTACCTTAAGTACTTCACAAAACAATAATATTACAAACAACTTAATTGTTCAATACTTTTAGCTAAATTTAAAGTTTTTATTTTTCTTTATCTATACTATAAAGTTTTCTCTTCTTTTTATATACGCTTCGATATCTTTTATTGCCTATAATATTTACTAGAAATACCCTACTTTGGGATATTAAAACGAAAAAGAATTTGATATAAAAGATGAGATCACGCCTTATGCATTAAGGTACACACTAGTTATCTTATTAATAAAAGATTGGGAGACAAAAGTATAGCCATTAAATTGGATATTTATAAACATTTACTTGATGAACAAAAAAAAGAGCAAGGTCAACGTGTCAGAGAATCATTCTCTTAACACTTATTTGACACTTGCTCTCTCGAATCGTTGATGTATCAACGGGTATAGTGTCCTGGGAGGGATTCGAACCCCCGACCGATGGCTTAGAAGGCCATTGCTCTATCCAGCTGAGCTACCAGGACTTAACGTTTTTCAAGACAAATATAATTATATCTAACTTAGTACTATAAAGCAATACTCAATACGTTAAAAATAAATATGATTTTTCACTATAATAGTCTTTTTATCTTATTTATAGTATTATGTTCAAAATCTTTTTTGAATATTGTCTGGAAATGTCATAAATGCGCTAAAAAAAGCATATTCACAGTGTCTTGAATATGCTTTGAATGTGTTAAATCGTGAACGTTTCACTTTCTATCACTTCATGATTACGATTTCGGAAGTTTAATATTGCACTTTGCTGCGCTTCATCAATTAATAATTCTGCATATGTTTCTTCAATATCACTCCGGGATTGTGAAATACTACCTGGATTAATGACATGTATACCGCCAATAATCTCGTGTTTTGCTACATGAGTATGCCCGTAAAAAGCAAAGCTACATTCTAAAGCTTTAGCTTGCTCAGCAAGTCTCATTCTTGTGCGATTTACATTATATAAGTGGCCATGCGTATAATATGCCTTAATATTATTGATTTTAACAGTTTCTTCAATTGGAAATTCTGGATAGAAATCTGTATTTCCTTTTACTCTATAGAAATGACTCAACTCACTATCGTCATAAGCGAATTCAGAATCTCCTAAATGAATTGCTACGTCTAAATCTTCGTGTTGATTAATAATGTTAAATAGAACACCTTGTTCAGTATGGTTGTCACTCACTATAATCCATTTTGTCATTATTGCTCATCCTTTAAATAATGGCGTAACTGTTCTATCGCTTTACCCCTATGACTAAGTTCACTTTTTTCTTCTACAGTTAGTTGAGCCATTGTTTTATTTTTTTCAGCTATATAGAATATCGGATCGTAACCAAATCCATTGTCCCCTATCTTACTTAAAGTTATTTCACCTTGGACAGTACCTTTAAATTGGACAGTTTCTTCTCCTGGAGCACTCATACTTATGACACATACAAATTGTGCATTGCGATTTGCAGTGTCACCTAAGTTTTTAAGTACTCTATCTATATTTGCTTCATCATCTTTGTCTATACCCGCATAGCGTGCAGAGTAGACACCTGGCTCTCCATTTAAAGCAAATACTTCTAAACCACTGTCATCAGCAATCACACGTTTATTTAATGCTTTGGCTGCAGCTTCAGATTTTAGTTTAGCATTATCTTCAAATGTCTCTCCTGTTTCTTCTACATCAAAACCTTCAATAATTTCACTAATACCTATCACATTATATTCTGGAAAAATAACTTTGAAATCATTAATTTTGCCTTTGTTATTCGTCGCAATTACAATATCTTCCATCATTATATCTCCTTACTTAGATTTCTATTTGTTCTACTTTCACTTTCATGTGAAGCCATTCTTCAATAATACTTTCGATATGTTCCGTATCGCCTGTAGCAAAAAACTTATGGGCTGGTTTTCTTTTATAACCAGCATGTTCATTACTGAATGTTAATAACGCACTCACTTCCCGTGCTGTTTCTAAACCAGACGAAATGACAACCTTTTCTCCACCAAAATAATCATTAATATATTGATATAGCAATGGATAGTGGGTACATCCTAAAATAACTGTATCCGCATCACTATTTCTCCACTGTTTAAGCGTTTGATGCATAATAATACTGGTAATAGTTGGATCTTTATAGCGCATTTGTTCAACTAAAGGGACGAATCCTGGACAGGCAACACCTGAGACTTCAACATTAGGATTTATATTTTTAATATGATGTCTATATGCTTCAGATTTTATTGTACCTTCTGTACCTAAAATTAAAACATTTTTATTTTTAGTCGTCATAATTGCAGTTCTAGCTCCAGGTTCTATTACGCCGATAACGGGAATCGCTAGCAAATTTTGTAAATGATTCAACGCAACAGCTGTAGCTGTATTACAAGCAATCACTAACATTTTAATATCAAATGTCATGAGTTGTTCAGCCAACTCTGTTGTAAATTGCCTTACTTCAGATCCATCTCTTGGACCATAAGGACATCGTTTAATATCCCCTAAATAATAAATTGTTTCATTTGGAAGTTGACGCATAATTTCTTTAGCAACCGTTAATCCGCCTACTCCTGAGTCGATTACACCAATTGGTTTGTCCATAGTCAAATTCATCCTTACTTATTTACTTGTAATTTATTTTAGCACAGTAGTGATTTCAAAATCATTTATCACGATTGAAATAAAGGTTTTTATTATATATATAATATCTACTGGCTTTAATCATATTGTAATCCTTATTATATTATGTACAAAAAATGGGCTTAACATCTGTTCACCACAAATGTTAAGCCCTAATTTAAAATGATCGTCCATTAATTAACTTGGTGATCTGAACCAAAGAATGATTTGAACATATGGAAAGATGTTTCTCTATTTAATGCTGCAATAGATGTTGTCAAAGGAATCCCTTTAGGACATGCATTGACACAGTTTTGAGAATTTCCACACTCTTGTAATCCGCCACCGCCCATTAATGCATCTAGGCGTTCGTCTTTAGTCATTGAGCCTGTTGGATGTAAATTAAATAATCTTACTTGAGAAATCGCTTGTGCTCCAACGAAATCATTATTACTTGTAACATTTGGACAAACTTCTAAACAAACACCACAAGTCATACATTTCGATAATTCATACGCAGTTTGGCGTTTTTTCTCTGGCATACGTGGCCCTGGACCTAAATCATAAGTACCATCAATTGGGACCCAAGCTTTCATTCGTTTTAAGTTGTCGAACATTCTTGTACGATCTACTTGTAAGTCACGAATCACTGGGAATGTATTCATCGGTTCAAGTTTAATAGGTTGTTCTAATTGATCAACGATTGCAGAACATGATTGTCTTGCTTTACCGTTGATAACCATTGAACATGCGCCACATACTTCTTCTAAACAGTTCATATCCCAAATAACAGGCGTTGTTTTTTCACCTTTACTATTAACTGGATTACGTCTAATTTCCATTAAACATGCGATAATATTCAAATTTTCTCTATAAGGAATTTCAAATTCTTCTTCATAAGGTTTTGACTTATCATCATCTTGACGCTTAATTATTAGTTTAATTGATTTCTTTTTGTTTTGTTGTTGCTCACCTTGAACATCTTGTGTCGGAGTATCATTTACTTTTTTAGTTTCTGCCATGATTATTTACCTCCTTTAGACTTCGTAGAATAGTCGCGTTTACGAGGTGGAATTAAACTTACATCGACGGGTTCGTATGTAAATTTAGGTGCTTCAGTTTTTCCTTGATAAGATGCTAAAGTAGTTTTCAACCATTCTTCATCATTTCTTTCAGGAAACTCTGGTTTGTAATGTGCACCACGAGACTCGTTTCGGTTGTATGCACCGATTGTAATAACGCGGGCTAATACTAGCATATTCCATAATTGACGTGTGAAGAATACAGCTTGGTTACTCCAAGTTTGAGTATCTTCAATATCAATATTTTGATAACGTTCCATCAATTCAACAATTTTTTTGTCTGTTTCTAATAAACTCTTATTCTCACGAACCACAGTAACATTCGCCGTCATAATTTCACCAAGTTCTCGATGAAGTTTATAAGCATTTTCAGTACCTTTCATGTTCAGTAAATAATCAAATTGCTCTTGTGCATCCTGAACATGCTTCTCAAAAAGACTTTCATCTAATTCGGTATATGACTTCTCAATATTTGAGATATAGTCAATAGCATTTGGACCTGCGACAGTACCACCATAAATAGCTGATAATAAAGAATTAGCGCCTAAACGGTTACCACCATGTTGTGAGTAATCACATTCGCCTGCTGCAAATAAACCTTTGATATTTGTCATTTGATCAAAATCAACATACAAACCACCCATTGAGTAATGTACTGCTGGGAATATCTTCATTGGGACTTTGCGAGGGTCATCGCCAGTGAATTTTTCATAAATTTCAATAATACCGCCTAATTTAACATCTAACTCATGTGGATCTTTATGTGATAAATCTAGATAAACCATGTTCTCACCATTGATACCTAATTTTTGGTTAACACATACGTCGAAGATTTCACGGGTCGCGATATCACGAGGCACCAAGTTACCATAGTCTGGATACTTTTCTTCTAAGAAGTACCATGGTTTCCCATCTTTATAAGTCCATATACGGCCACCTTCACCACGTGCAGACTCACTCATTAATCTTAATTTATCATCACCAGGTATAGCCGTTGGATGAATTTGAATAAACTCACCATTCGCGTACTTAGCACCTTGTTGATAAACGATTGAGGCTGCTGATCCAGTATTAATCATTGAGTTAGTTGTCTTACCAAATATGATACCTGGACCACCCGTTGCCATAATAACTGCATCTGAACCAAAGGATTCAATTTTTGCTGTTGTCATATTTTGCGCAACGATACCTCTTGCCATATTGTCATCATCTTTAATGATTCCTAGGAATTCCCATCCCTCATATTTTGTTACGAGGCCGTCTACTTCAAAACTACGAACTTGTTCATCTAAAGCATAAAGTAATTGTTGTCCTGTTGTAGCGCCAGCATATGCTGTTCTATGATGTAATGTACCACCAAAACGTCTAAAATCTAATAACCCTTCATTTGTTCTATTGAACATGACACCCATGCGATCAAGTAAATGAATAATCTGTGGTGCTGCTTCTGTCATCGCTTTAACAGGTGGTTGATTCGCTAAGAAATCTCCGCCATATACAGTATCATCAAAGTGAACTGTTGGAGAATCTCCTTCACCTTTAGTATTGACCGCTCCGTTGATGCCACCTTGTGCGCACACAGAGTGTGAACGTTTAACAGGAACAAGCGAGAATAAATCTACATGTGCACCTTGTTCAGCTGCTTTAATTGTTGACATAAGACCAGCAAGTCCGCCTCCGACAACAATAACTTTCTTCTCTGCCATAAATTGTCACTCCCCTAAATATATATCAAAGACTTTTCTAAATTATAAAAATGCAAGAATAGCACTTAAACCGATGTATGATACTACTAAAAATACGATAAGTGAAACCCAAGTGAAAATTTGTTGTGATCTTTTAGATTGTAGTACACCCCATGTTACTAAGAATGACCATAAACCATTCGCAAAGTGGAATGTTACTGATAACATACATACAATATAAAAAATCAACCATAATGGATTTGATACAATATCGTGTACCATGTCGTAATTTACTTCATGGCCTAATGCACGTTGGATACGTGTTTGCCATAAATGAATAGCAACAAATACAAACGTTAAAATACCAGTGATACGTTGTAATAAGAACATCCAGTTTCTAAACTTAGAATAATGTCCTACGTTTTCTTTTGCCGTGAAGGCAATATGTACACCATAAACTGCGTGATAGAAAATCGGAATATAAATGACTACAAATTCCAATACAATTAAAAAAGGTAAAGATTCCATAAATCCGGCTGCCTTGTTAAATGCATCAGCACCTTTAGTCGCTTGATGATTAACAAGTAAATGAATTAATAAGAATCCACCTATTGGTATCACGCCTAATAATGAATGTAAGCGTCTTAAATAGAATTGATTTTTCGAATATGCCAAAAGGAGGCCCCCCTGTGAAACAATTGATTTTTTTGGATTTCCTTTTCTTTCAAGTGAATTAAGCTATTCTATTTATCATTAAAAACCATTAAGATAACAAGTTATTCCACCATAATATGTTTACTGCAACAAAATAATTTACTCAATTATATTTAGCAGAAAAGTATATCCTGATTTAAAATTACATATTTTCTATAATACTAAGCATTAATGATAATATCTCTCAATTAGAAAACGCTTCCAATCACAAGTAAAAAAAAGATTTCCTGTTATTTGTTATTGTAACACTAAATTATAAAGTTTTGGGTATGAGAATGATTCTCATACCTAAAACTTTTGTCACTGTTTATCACTCAAAGCTTGATGTAAATTTTGAGCGACATTCTGAGGTAAACCTGCCACTTTAAGGTCTTCAATACTAGCCGCCTTCATTTTTTTTATTGAACCAAAAGTGCGTAGTAATTTGGTCTTACGTTTAGAACCAATCCCCTCTACAGTATCCAACACTGACTGGAGGCCTGTCTTTTGACGTGTTTGTCTATGGAAAGTAATCGCAAATCTATGCACTTCATCTTGAATTCTCTGTAATAAATAAAAAGCTTGGCTATTTTTCTTTAATGGAACAATTTCGGCACTTTCACCATATAATATTTCAGAAGTTTGGTGCTTATCATTTTTACGCAACCCTGCTACGGGTATATCTAAGCCGAGTTCATTTTCTAAAACATCCATAACGCCATTCATATGTCCTTTACCACCATCGACAATAATTAAGTCTGGTAAGGGCGTCCCTTCATTTAATACTCGAGTATAACGTCTGCGCACGACTTCTCTCATTGATTTATAATCATCTGGACCTTCAACGGTTTTAATTTTATATTTGCGGTAGCCTTTTTTATTGGGCTTACCATCTATAAATGAGACCATTGCTGAAACAGGATCGATTCCTTGAATATTAGAATTATCAAAAGCTTCAATTCTTATTGGTGTTTGAATACCCATATAGTCGCCTAATTCTTCTATTGCTTTAACAGTACGTGACTCATCTTTAGAAATTAACTCAAATTTATTTTCTAAAGTAACTTCTGCATTATGATTTGCTAAATCTATCATTTCTTTCTTTTTACCTTTAATCGGTTGTACGATTTTGGTATCAACTACAGATTGAATAATATCACGATTTAAATGATTAGGTACATGTACTTCTTTGGGCAATAAATGTTGATTCAATTCATAGAACTGTCCAATAAAGGTATAGAACTCTTCTTCTGCAGTCTGTTGAATCGGAATCATCGTAGCATCTCTTTTAATCATATTACCTTGTCTAATAAAGAATACTTGAATACACATCCAACCTTTGGAGACACTATAACCAAAAACATCTCTAATCGTATTATCTGAAGTCGTGATTTTTTGTTTCTTAGTTAAATTGTGAATATGTTGAATTAAATCTCTATATTCTTTTGCTCTTTCAAAATCTAATGTTTCACTTGCTTCTAGCATCTTCTGTTCTAAATTTCTCAATATCGTTTTATCTTCACCATTTAGAAAATCGGTAATTTCTTTTGTCATTTCTGCGTATTTATTTAACTCTACTGGGTAAACACAAGGTCCTAAACATTGACCTATATGATAGTATAAACATAATTTATCCGGCATTTTATCACATTTTCTAAATGGATATATCCGGTCTAATAACTTCTTAGTCTCTTGTGCAGAATAAGCATTAGGGTACGGGCCAAAGTATTTGCCACTCCCCTTTTTTACTGTACGTGTCACTATTAATCTTGGGTATTTTTCTTTAGTTATTTTAATAAATGGATAACTTTTATCATCTTTGAGTAAGATATTATAGCGTGGTTGGTATTGTTTAATTAAATTTAATTCTAGAAGTAAGGATTCTGTTTCACTTGAAGTTACAATAAATTCAAAATCACGAATTTCCCCAACCAAACGTGTCGTTTTTGCATCATGTGCACCAGTAAAATATGATCTTAACCTATTTCTTAATCGCTTCGCTTTACCTACATATATCACTTGGTCATTGCGATCTCTCATTAAGTAACAACCAGGCTCCATTGGTACTACTGTCAATTTTTGTTTGATTTGTTCTTGATAAGTTTCCACGCCAAATCCCTCCTTCCAATTATTTTACAATTCAACACTTCATCCACTACTAAAAACTATGGATATCACTTCATCTACATTATATATGTACTCATTCATAATTAACAATGGATTAAAACACTACAAATTGAAAACTGGGACATTAAATAAATTAATGTCCCAGTTTCATGGTAGATGCTTATAAGTATTTATCTAATACTTCTGCTAAGTTTTCTTTAGGTTGGAAGCCTACTACTTTATCTACTGGTTCTCCATCTTTAAATACGATTAAAGTTGGAATACTCATAACTTCAAATTTAGCAGCTGTTGATGGAT
The DNA here is from genome assembly GCF_029024945.1 of Staphylococcus succinus. Lineage (NCBI taxonomy): Bacteria > Bacillati > Bacillota > Bacilli > Caryophanales > Staphylococcaceae > Staphylococcus > Staphylococcus succinus. Next base: position 1,793,213 of record NZ_CP118976.1, read on the forward strand.
TTTCATCTACATCTAATTTTAAAATGTTAGCTTTACCATCATAGTCTCCTGCTAATTCTTCTAATACTGGAGCTATCATCTTACAAGGGCCACACCATGTTGCCCAAAAATCTACTAAATTAACACCTGATTGAATATTTTCATCAAAGTTTGAATCTGTTACTTTTACGATTGCCATAAATGCCAATCCTCCTTAAATTTCAAATGATGAAGAAATTATAACAGACTTTATATTATTCTGCATACCTCTTGCTCACGATTATTTTAATTCTGCTACGGTAACACCAAATCCACCTTCGCTTGGCATTCCGCTTCTATATGATGACACACTTTTGTGACGTTTTAAATGATTTTGTACGCCTTTTTGTAAAGCGCCTGTACCTTTCCCGTGAATAATGTAAACTTGTTCATAATTACTTAGTACCGCTTGGTCTAGATATTGGTCGACAGCAACCATTGCTTCATCATAACGATAACCACGTAAATCCAATTCCATTTTAATGCTTTGTCTATTTTCACGTTTAATCATTTTAGTTGGTTGCTCTTTTGTTTTTTTAGTTTTCTCTAAATCTTCTATAGGTAATTTCATTTTAATGATACCCATTTGTACTACAGCTTCATCATTACCTATCATTTCTAGCACTTCACCTTTTTGTCCATATGTGAGTACTTTAACTTCATCACCAGCTTTGATTTCATCCCATTTTTTCTTTTGTATATTTTGTTTAATAGATTTAGCTTCATATCGGTCATCAAGTTGTTTTTTCTTATCAATTAATTCATGTTCTTTTACATCTGCACCTTTTTTATCTCTGAGTTCACGTAATTCTTTTAATATTTCATCTGCTTCTTTTGTAGCTGATTTCACGCGCTGATTCGCTTTTTCTTTAGCTTCTTCTAGCAGTTGCTTTTCTTGATTTTGATATTTTTCATATTGTTTAGCTAACGATGCGTGGGTGTCTTGTGCTTCCCTCAATAAATGATCTAATTCTATACGCTGTTCATCCACACGTTTAGAATTATGTTCAAGAGATGCAATCATTTCATTAATCTCTTGCTCATCCTGACCAATCATTGATTTGGCTTTTTGAATAACCTTCATATTTAATCCTAATTTTTTTGAAATATCAAATGCATTTGACCGACCTGGTACACCCATTAATAATTTATAAGTAGGACTTAATGTTTTCACATCAAATTCTACACTCGCATTCATTACACCCTCTCTATTATAACTATAAGCTTTTAATTCAGGGTAATGGGTTGTAGCCATGACAAGAGAACCTATGTCATGTACATGATCTAATATACTCATAGCTAAAGCTGCACCTTCACTAGGATCTGTCCCTGCACCGAGTTCATCAAAGAGAATCAAGCTATCACGCGTCGCATGTTTCAAAATCTCTACAATGTTCTTCATATGTGATGAGAAAGTAGACAGTGATTGCTCAATAGACTGTTCATCACCGATATCACAATATACATTTTCAAATATACTTAATTTACTTCCATCTAATGTTGGAATGAGCATGCCTGATTGGGCCATCATAATAATTAAACCTAGCGTTTTTAATGTAACAGTTTTACCACCCGTGTTAGGACCAGTAATAATTACTGTTTCTATACCATCAGCAAACTCAATCGTATTCGCTACTACTGTGTTTCTGTCTAACAAAGGATGAAACGCTTTGGGTAAGTATACTGTTCTTTCCGTCGTGAATTCTGGCTTAGTTCCTTTGATAGAACGTGCGTAACGCGCTTTTGCAGTTAGGAAATCAATTTGTCCCATAATAGACTCTGACACTAAGCATGCATCAGCTTCTTCAGCGACTTGGCCTGTAAGTTCAGTAAGTATGCGTTCACGTTCTACTGCTTCATCATTACGTAAACGACTAATTTGGTTACTCATTTCTACGATAGATGATGGCTCAATGTACAATGTTTGTCCAGAAGCAGATTGATCATGTACTATACCATTAAAGTCTTGGCGATACTCAGCTTTAACTGGTATAACATTGCGCTCGTTACGTACAGTTATGATTGCATCAGATAGTTTTTTTTGATTGGCCTGACTTTTTACTATTTTATCTAAATTTTGCTTTATTCTTTGTGTAGCGCTGGAAATCTTACTGCGTATACCTTGCAATTCATAACTCGCATTATCAAACAAATCATATGCATCACATTTTTGATGAATGTTTTGATATAAATCGGATAAAATTGGCAATTGTTCCATTCTATCATTGAGAATTGGATAATTTAAATCTTCTTCTTCTAATAAACTATTATAAAAAGTTTTATACTGATTTTGTATTTGTATCAATCTTTTAATTAAATTCAATTCACTTACATTTAAAACGCCACCAATTGTTGCTCTATGAATAAGTGGTGAGATTTTAGCCAAACCACTTAGACTTGGCATGCGATGTTTGTTATAAATTTGTGAGATTTCATCTGTTTCATTCATTTGAAATTCAATAGTGTGAAAATCAGTCGCTGGTGTCATCCCTTTAACTTTTTCTATACCTATATCACTCATCGTTTCTTTTTCAACAAGTGCTTTTATTTTATCGAATTCTAAGACATTTAATGATTTCTGTCTCATACGATCCCTCTATTTCTTCATTTTAATATTATTTGTAATTAGCGATTTAAATGCCTCACGAGACATTGTATTAATCACTCTATCCTTTTTAACTAAACCTTTTTGTGCAGTAGCTACACCATATGCCATAAATTCTAAATGATCAATATGATGGGCGTCTGTATTAATCGTTAACTTCACATTAGGGTGCTTTTTCACAGTCTCCGCATTTAAATCTAAGCGTTTGGGGTTAGCATTAATCTCTAATATCGTATTGGTCTCTTCAGCAATTTCGCATAAACGATCAATATCAGGTTCATAACCTGGTCGTTTGCCAAGAATACGGCCTGTAGGATGTGCAATGTGTCTCACATATGGATTCCGACATGCGTTTTCTAATCGTTTCATAATTTCTTCTTGAGGTTGGTTAAAGCTTTGATGTATAGCTGCGATTACATAGTCCAATTGTGCCAATACTTCATCATCATAATCTAATCGACCATCTGGAAGTATATCCATCTCAATACCAGAATATATATCAATTTCATCATATTTAGCGTTAAGTGCTTTTATTTCTTTATTTTGACGTAATAACCGCTCTACTGACAAACCATTAGCTACTTTTAAGCTTTGAGAATGGTCTGTAATAACCATAAACTGTCGTCCTTTGGCAATATTAGCTAAGACCATTTCTTCTATATCAAATGCACCATCACTATACGTGGTATGCATGTGTATATCTCCATTAATGTCTTCTAATTTAATGATATCTGATAGATCTTTATCAAATTCGCTACCATCTTCTCTAATTGAAGGATTAATCCAATTCACACCAAAATGTTCATAGATTTCTCGTTCACTTTGATATTGTAACAATTCTCCATTCGCTTTTTCTATACCATATTCGCTTACTTTTTCATCATTTGCTTTTGCTAATTGGCGAATGCGAATGTTGTGATCTTTGGATCCAGTAAAATGTTGTAACGTATGATAAAACGCTTCTGGCTCTATCAATCGGAAGTCGACGCCTATCGTCTCGTCATCATAAGATAACTCTAAAGATACTTTAGTCTCTCCAACAGCCACTTCTTTTACTTTGTTTGGTATATCAAGTAATGCTTGTTGTACTTTTAGCGGCTGCTCGGTACTAATGATATAATCTAGATCCTTGCTCATTTCTTTAAAACGTCTAAAGCTACCGGCAACTTCAAATTGATCGATATCGCCTATAGTTTCTAAATAACCCTTAATCTCATAATTTAATCCACGCATTTGATCTATTGGATACTGATCTTTTTTTGCGCCTAATGCTTTTACTGCTTCTAATATATTTTGCTCTGTTTTTTTGGCAAAACCACTTAGTTCACTTACTTCACCCGCTTCACAGGCTTGTTGTAATGATTCTTTGCCATCAATGCCTAGCGCTTTATATAGCTTAGCTATTTTCTTACTACCTAAACCTTGAATTTTCAATAATGGAATTAATCCTTCTGGCACTTCTTGCTGTAACGCTTCTAGCGTAGATGATTTCTCTTTCTGACGATATTCATCTATAACCTCTCCAACACCTTTTCCTATGCCTTTTAATTCCGTAACATCTTCAATTTGATCAAGCGGTCGTTCATCTATTTCTAAGCTTTGAGCCGCTTTTCTGTATGCCGAAACTTTAAATGTATTTTCCCCTTTTAATTCCATATAAGTAGCTATTTTTTCTAATAATTGAATAATATCTTTTTTTGTCATTATCTTCACTCCATAAAAAAAGATCAAGACAAAATACTGTTATACGTTCATCAGTAAATCGATTATGTCCTGACCTCCTATATTTTAAAAACGCTATATATTCATTACAAATGTCGATACATACGGTATATGTATTACCATGTAGGTTGCAACAATTGACTCAGATAATTGTTGTTGTATGATTTCTAGTGGATACAATGCCACACCATATACTAATGTTGAAGTTATTATTATTGACGATATTACACTCATCACTACACCAATTATTCGACTTATTAAATGTAATGATTGATATTTATGTATATTATCAAATATGACGATAATACCATAGCATATCATTTTAGTGACAGTTGCTATAATTAAGAAAGCAATAATATGATCAAAACGTTGCTGTAGATTATCAAACTGCAGTGTATAATTCAAATCATATGCACGGGTTTTAGGGAATGGTACAAATAATTCTAACCGTTGTGAAATAACCATATATAATCGCTGTGCTACCCATAATGAAAATAGCGTCGAACATAAATGTATGCAACTTAACCATGCACCTCTTCTAAAGCCAATCATTCCAATATAGATAAAGATTAATACAACAATTAAATCAATAATCATTCTTCTTCACTATTTCGCAATTGTGCAATTTCTTGTTGCAAACGGTAATTTTCTTCTTCTAACTGTACTTTTTCGTGCATAATATTTACAGCCGTTAATATGGCCTTTCTCGTTGTATCTAGACCAGCACTTTTACTAGACAATTCTTTAAGTCTTTCATCAACTAAATGTGCGACATAACGGATATGCTCAGGATTGTCTTCACCGACAATTGTATAATGTTGATCATTGATAGTTACGTTAATCCGATTTTTAAACTCACCCATATTATAACTCCTGACTTTAATGTGTATTTCTGAATGTATTTTGGTTGAATCGCTTAGATTTATAGTTGTTAATTTAGAGTATTTATCACGAACCATTATACACGACTGAATATTATTTTGTAAGAGGTGTGATTTGTTATATTTGAAATATTTTAATTTTATTCCATTTAGCTAAAGTTAAATAGTCTTTTTCATATGCATGATTAATGTTATTGGCCAATAGTAGCTCACTCATTTATAGATATGATATGATAAACGTTATCTGAACAGATATTTAAGTCATTTAATAAAGTGAGGCCAAATCATGACAAATGTTGTACATAAATTAACGAATCAAGATATTCAACTGCTAATGTCAAAAATTCAATTTAATACAAATCAACTTCCTCAAGGAATGAAAGCTAAAACAAAATATAAAAGCACTTCTATTTCCATTTATAATTCGAATAAAGTTATGTTTCAAGGTAACGATGCTGAAGCGATAGCAGCTCAATTATTACCACATATTGCCCAACAAAAATCTCCATCGAAACCAACAAGTTCCAAACAAACGATACAGTATAATAAATATCAATGTATAGGTAGTGATGAAGCTGGTAGCGGCGATTATTTTGGACCGCTTACTGTTTGTGCCGCCTATGTATCTAAAAAAAATGTACAAGTGTTAAAAACACTGGGCGTGGACGATTCAAAAAAACTAACAGACCCTAAAATTATCGAACTCGCAGAACAACTCGTTACTTTTATACCTCATTCACTACTCACAATGCATAATGAAAAGTATAATGAAAAGCAAAAAGCTGGCTGGTCACAAGTGAAAATGAAAGCTGTCTTGCACAACGAAGCAATTAAAAATGTAACACAGAAAATTAACACCGATGAACTCGATTATATAGTCATTGATCAGTTTGCAGAAGCTGGCGTTTATAAAAGATATGCCCTCACTGACTTGCCTTTGAGTAATAAAACTAAATTTGAAACTAAAGGCGAATCTAAGTCAATCGCCATTGCTGCAGCCAGCATTATTTCACGCTATGCCTTTGTGAAAAATATGGACAGTATCTCGCAATCTACGCGCACCGAAATTCCTAAAGGCGCCAGCAACAAAGTTGACCTTGCCGCCGCCCGTATTATTGAACGCAAAGGTATCGATTACTTAGATTCAATTACTAAAAAACACTTTGCTAATCGAACAAAAGCGCTGAACCTTGTTCAAAAGAAACACAACAACTAAATAATTTAATATTATATTTCACAACTAAAAACCTTGGAAGCTCACTATATGGGCTCCAAGGTTTTTATTTTAGTTATCTAATTGTAGCACCTTGTGCTTGTAATGCACCCAAGATATCTTCGTGTACTGCATTTACTTTATCATCTGTTAATGTTTGTTGTGTGTCTAGATATGCCAAACGGATTGCGATTGATTTTTCATCTTCTGCAACATGTTCTCCCTCGTAGACATCAAATACTTCTGCATTTTGTAAAATATCTCCACCATGCTCGTGAATGACTTGAACTAATTTTGCAGATGGCATATTGCGGTTAACCACTAATGCAATATCTCTTGAAACACCAGGGAACCTTGGTATTGGTTGATAGTTAATATATCCAACAGAAACTGCCATTAATTTATCATAATTGAGTTCAAAAACGTATGTACGTTTTAAATCATTATCTTTTTCAGTTTGTGGATGTAACTCACCTACAAAACCAACAATTTCACCATTCAATTTCACTACAGCAGTTCTACCAGGATGTAGACCATTGATTTCTCCAGCTTCATATTCAAAGTTTATATCTAATTTTTCAGCAATACGATCTACAAATCCTTTAGCGACAAAGAAATCTATTGCTTCTTTTTTACCTTGCCACGCGTTGACTGTGTAATCGCCAGTTAAGATACCACTCAAGTATTCTACTTCATCTGGTAGTTCACCCTCACCGTTACCAAAGAATACACGTCCTAATTCATATAAGCGTACATCGTTATTTTTACGTGCAACATTATAAGCTGCTGCATCAATTAAATGTGGAATGAGACTTTGACGTAATGTTGAATGTGCTTCACTCATAGGCATTAATAATTCTATTGTTGAACGATTTTGTAAGGCAAAGTCTTTAGCTCTTTCTTTATCTACTAATGAATAGTTAATAGCTTGGCTTAAACCTGCACCCTCTAAGGTTGCTTTTACAATACGTGATTTAGACTGTCTATCTGTTAAAGCGCCATTGGTTACATCTTCAAAAACAGGTAATGTAGAAGGAATTTCATCATATCCATATATACGTGCAATTTCTTCTATTAAATCCTCTTTAATTGTAATATCTTTACGTCTTGATGGCACCATAACTGTCAGTACGTCTGAATGATTTGTTGTTTCAAAGCCTAATTGTACAAATATTGATTCAATATCAGTTGCCGAAAGTTCAAAACCTATTGTTTTATTCACTTTGTCTACTGATATTTCTATAGGAGTCACAAATTGACCTAAGTCACCTTCTGCAACACGTCCCTGCGAAACTGTTCCACCAGCATAACTTTGTAATAAATAACACGCTCTATCTACAGCTTCATCAACAAATTCTGTAGCAATACCTTTTTCAAAACGGCTAGATGCTTCACTTCTTAAATTTAATTTTCGAGAAGTATGACGGATTGACACTGGATCAAATATCGCGCCTTCAATAACTACATTTGTTGTATCTTCAGTCACTTCCGAGAAATCGCCACCCATAACACCAGCAATAGCAATCGGTGTTGTACCATTCGTTATAACAATATCAGTATCTTGTAAAGTTCTTTCTTGATCATCTAATGTTGTCATTGTTTCATTTGCCTTCGCTTGACGTACTTCAATTTGAGTAGAACCAATGTGATCTTTATCAAAGATGTGTAGAGGTTGACCATATTCTAATAATACATAGTTAGATATATCAACGACGTTATTGATTGGTCTGATACCCGCTTTAATCAAACGCATTTGCATCCATTCTGGAGAAGGTGCAATTGTCACGTTATTAACAACTCTAGTACTGTAATATGGTACTTTATCTTTATTTTGCACGCTGATATTGATTTCATCGGAAGTTTGTAATGAAACTTCATCACTTTGTGTTTCCGGCTTTGTCATTGGTACGTTATACAATGCCGCTGTTTCATAAGCAGTACCTATCATACTTAATGCATCTGCCCTATTTGGTGTTAAATCAAATTCCATCACTTGGTCATTTAAGTACAATGCCGTTAGCGCATCAGTTCCAGGTTTAACTGCAGATGAAAATACATAGATACCATTTTCAAATTGTTTAGGTACTAAGTTATTTGGGACGCCTACTTCTTGAAGTGAACAGATCATACCTTCTGAGCGTTCCCCGCGCAATTTAGCACGTTTAATTTTAACTCCGCCCGGTAACCTTCCACCTACCGTAGCAACAATTACTGTTTGACCTGCATCCACATTAGGTGCACCACACACTATTTGAACTGGTTCTGCTTCACCAATATCAACTTGGCAAATATTTAATTTATCAGCATCTGGATGAGGCGTCTTAGATTGTACATAACCAACTACTAATTTTTTAATGTCTTTTGTATAATCAATAATATCATCCACTTCGATACCCGTGCGTGTAATTCTTTCAGCTAAAACATTAACTGGTTGGTCAATATCTACATAGCTTTCTAACCATTCTTTTGAAATAAACATTAAATTTCACCTCTATCTTCTACAGCTTTAAATTGATTTAAGAAACGTACATCATTTGTATAAAAATGACGAATATCTTCTATACCATATTTCAACATTGCTATACGATCTGGCCCCATACCAAATGCGAATCCACTATATTTGTTAGGGTCAAAGCCTGCCATTTCTAAAACATTCGGATGTACCATGCCGGCACCTAAAATCTCAATCCAACCTGTTTGCTTACAGACATTACAACCAGCGCCACCACATTTGAAACATGAAACATCTACTTCTACAGATGGTTCAGTAAATGGGAAATAACTTGGACGTAAACGAATTTCTCTATCTTCACCAAAGAGTTGTTTAGCTAATAACTCTAAAGTACCTTTTAAATCGCTCATTTTTATATTTTCATCTACTACTAAACCTTCAATTTGCGTGAATTGATGGCTATGTGTCGCATCATCAGAATCACGACGATATACTTTACCCGGACAAAGAATCTTTACAGGACCTTCACCTTTACGTTGCTCCATTGTTCTTGCTTGGACTGGGGACGTATGTGTTCTCATAAGTGTTTCTTCAGTAATATAAAAACTATCTTGCATATCTCGAGCTGGATGTGATTTAGGTAAGTTTAATGCTTCAAAATTATAATAATCTTGTTCTACCTCAAAACCATCTACAATTTCATAACCTAGCCCTAAGAATAAGTCCTCTATTTCCTCTACAGTACGTGTTAAAGGATGCTTAGCACCAATAGATATTTTTCTACTTGGTAGCGTTACATCAATTTTTTCCTCCTGTAATTGTTGTTCTAATTGCTCATGGGCTAATAATTTACGACGTGATTCGATTTCACCTTCAATAGTTTGTCTTACTTCGTTAACTTGCTGACCATATGCTGGCTTTTCTTCATTTGGTAAATCTTTCATATATTTCATTAAACCAGTTACTGACCCTTTTTTACCTAAATATTTTACCTTAACATCTTGTAGTTCTTTTTCATTATGTGCCTCATTAATATCAATAATTGCTTGCTGTTTGATGTCAGCCATAGTTTCTGTTTGTGCCATACTTTGCCCTCCTAGTTTAATATACACTCATTAATTTTAAAATATACTCTCAAAATACAAAAAAAGACTTTCATCCCTTGAAACTGGGACGAAAGCCTTCCGTGGTACCACCCAAATTTATGCCTACGCATACACTTGTTGTCATTGATAACGGAAATGAAATCCGACTTAAATCTCTTTAAGTAACCAAAAAGGTGAAAAAAACTAAAAACAGCGGAACACCTCTCAGTCTCTGGATATTCTCCCTTCTACTACTGTATAAATTAGTTTACGTCTTTTTATCGGTTGTTATTCTCTTTGTCATAACATTAATTACATTATATACGATTTTTGATTACAGGGTCAACCTTTCAAATGATACATCACAATACTACCTGCAATGGCTACATTTAAACTCTCTGCTTTCCCATAAATAGGTATTGTCAAATTTTGAGTTGTTTTGTTTAACAAATCAGCATTTACACCTTCGCCTTCATTGCCTAAAAGAAGCGCAAAGTTATCCTGACTTGGTATTTGTTGATAAGGTAGCGCATTTTCTAATGCTGTTCCATAAACATTACCTTCAAAATGGTCAATAAACTCACTTAACTCCTGAGTAATAATTGGAATGTGGAATACACTTCCTTGGCTTGCACGTAACACTTTGTCTTGATATGGATCAGCCGTACCTTTTTCAAGTACGATAAGGTCTAACCCAGCAGCATCAGCCGTACGTATTAAAGTCCCTAAATTACCTGGATCTTGAATACAATCTACAAGCAATACTTGTTTGGCCTGTGTCGTTTCAGGAACTGGTTTTTCAATCACTGCAAAAAAACCTTGTGGTGTTACTGTACCAGATAAACTTTCTGCTACTTTAAGATTAATTTCAAACACTTCTTCAGCGTAAGTCATTAACCCCTCATCTAATCTTTCTACGTCAACTACAAACAATTGTTTAATTTTGACTGTACTTTGGTACGCTTCTTCAATCAGATGATAACCTTCAATAAGTGCTTGGCCAGTTTTATCTCTATCGCGTTTCTTTTTTAATTTATTTGCATTTTTAACTTTACTATTTTGAGCCGAAGTAATCATTTCCATAGCATAGCCTCTTTATTTTAAATTTTTAATTTCTGAATATTTGTGTGATGTTTGTGCTGATACTTTTAATAAATGCAGAAAAATAATTGTCTTTATTTACTAAAATATTATCTCCTGTATAGGTTACTATATCACCTTTTACAGGTGATGCGTAATTATGTAATTTTATTTTTAATGTCTGCGCCATTTGTAAATCATTACTATCCATTACTTGAAAATGTACGTGTGGTTCAGATGAATTGCCTGAATTTCCAACATTTGCAATATGTTGACCGCGTAATAACTCATCGCCCTTTTCTATTTTAAAAGAGTTGGGCTTTATGTGAGCAATCATACTATACTCATGTCTGTTGTGTTTAATAATAATATAATTTCCTTCTGGATGATTAGTATTTATTTCACCAGGCACACCATCTGCAATGCCATCTACAATTTCTACTACTATTCCATTAGCCGGCGCTAAAATTGGTTTATTATAAGCGTAGTAATTCTCGCATAATTGTGGATTACCTTTATACGTCATGCCTTGTTCTACACGAATTAAATCGAGCGCATGTCTTTGATGTTTATAATGATAATGTGAATTTAACAATACATTATCCCCACCAGACCATACAAGCCAATCTTGTACAATTGGTAACGTATAAGTTTGCTTTGTATTTTTACTTACATGTATGTGCCTAAGTGGAATTAATACCAAACTAATAATTTCTTGATATTTATTTAAAGTCACACTCACACCAGAGGTCATCTTACTATCAAACCAAATATATTCATCTTGATGATTTATATGTATATGTTTATATTGTGTGTTCGTTGTTCGAATACGATTGTACTCTTCTAATAACTTTGTTAATTCATCAAACGACGATACCTCTTGAAAATCATCACTAAAATGATGGTATATCCAATTGACATCATTATCTTCTATTCTATTCATAATTATTTGCGCGTTAATTGTCTCCATATCTTCACACAACCCATCACTTGATATCATTTTTATTCATGTATAAAATAAAAAATCGCTCAAAAATTATCAAGTGAATAATTAATGAACGATAATCGTCGACCTATATTAGGTCATTAAATTAATAAAAATTTATTTTGATACAACGTCTTCACCATTGTATGAACCACAGTTCTTACATACGCGGTGAGATAATTTGTATTCGCCACAGCTTGGGCATTCTGTCATACCAGGTACTGAAATTTTAAAATGCGTACGACGTTTATTTTTTCTCGTTTTTGACGTTCTTCTTTTTGGTACTGCCATGATATATCCTCCTTATATTCAAACACTAAATAGATATTTTCAGATTCAATAATCTATTATACTATAGATTACACAAATCTGCTATTGCTCTTCGTCATATAGTTGTTGTAATTTTTGAAGCCTAGGATCAATTTGCTTAGAATCAGATTGCTCTTGTTCTTTAGCATCATCAATCGCTTGTTCTTCGTCAATAACTTCCCAACCATTACCTTCTCGTAACATCTGATCGCTTTCATTTGAAAAAACACGCATTGGCTTTTCAATAATAACAAGTTCTTCAGCAATATCCTTTAGATTTATCATACCGTCTGTTGCATCATGATAATGTTCATCATCTTCTGCGTCATTGCTATAACGTTCATAACCTTCCAAATCAAAAATCTCTTGAGATTTGATATCTAATGGAGCTTCTACCGGAACCAAAGTACGTGCACACGCCATTGTATATGTTCCCGTGATATGCATATCTGCAATGACTTCATTTGACCTTACGGTTAATTCACCAGCAATATCAATATCAGATAGATCTATTAAATCTAATGATTTTACTAAATGATCAAAATTAACCGTTTGATGGAATTCAAATGGTTTATCTTGGAATTTTCTTAATTGTGTTATTGACCATTTCATATGGCTTCACCTCTAACAAGCACAAAATTTATTTTAACTTTATAGATATAAGTTGTCAAGATTTTTTCTTAACACATTCACATCTGTTACAATATCTATAATGAATTCTGAAAGGAAGAATTGCAAATGAAAAGCGTTGCACTAATCACAGAATATAATCCTTTCCACAATGGTCACTTATACCATGCCCAGAAGTCAAAGTCAATCACTGGCGCTGACATTTCTGTCGCAATAATGAGTGGACACTTTGTCATGAGAGGCCAACCAGCAATTTATAATAAATTTATTCGTACACAGATGGCTTTAAGCGCGGTAGACTTAGTTATTGAATTACCTGCATATGCTACGTTATCTGCCGGCCCCTATTTTGCAGAAGCTGCAGTCAAGGTTGCTGACTATTTGTCGATTGACCATTTATCATTTGGAAGTGAATCAGGCAATATTGATGCCTTTACCTCACTTGCAAAAGATATTGAAAGTGTCGAAAATTCTCAACAATTCATCATAAAATCCAAAGAAGGTAAAAGCTACCCTAGAATTTTAAGTGAGCTAGTATCAGATAACACCTTACTCTCATCTCCTAATAACACTTTAGGTATTTCTTATGTAAGGGCAATCCAAAAATGGGCTCCAACAATTCAACCATGGACTTTAAAACGCGAACAAAGTTCACATCATGATGCCGTTATTACAGGGCTTAATTTTGCAAGTGGCACTTCTATTCGTAAATCAATCAAAGATGGCGAAGAACTATGGAAACATGTAGTTCCACAGCAACTACATGACTTATATGATCAGCCAGCTGTAGAACTTGAAGATACCTTTCATTTTATAAAATATGCAATATTAAGCAATAATCTAAAAAGCCTTAATCAAATATATACGATGAGTGAAGGTTTAGAGCATCGTTTGAAGCAAGTCATTACTCAAGCAACTTCTTTCGAACATTTAATGACCTTACTTAAGACAAAAAGATACACTTACACCCATCTTCAACGTGTACTCATGAATATCTTACTAAATTTCAAACAAAACCATGCTCCTACAAATATCAATGCCGTGCGCGTACTAGGCATGAACCAAAAAGGACAACAATATTTGAAAGAATTGAAAAAGAATTATCCAGAACGTCATTTTATAACGCAAGTAAATAAAAAAAATGCACATTTCTTCTCAGATGAAATTCATGCTACAAAAATTTATAACTTATTATCACAAGATACTGCAACTGATTTTAATACACCAGTCATTCGGGTATGAAACGTTAATAACTTATAAACTGATTTTCCTAATATATTAAGTTAACAGGGTAATTAAAAGGATGATTGCTATACTATAATACAGCAACCATCCTTTTAATTACGACATTAACACCTATGATTTTCCCTTTAAAACTATTCTTCTTTTTTGAACTTTTCGTTCAGTGCTTTTTCAACGTGAACTGGCACAAAATCAGAGACATTTGCTTTATATGCAGCAACTTCTTTTACAACGCTTGAACTAATAAACGAATAATTCGTACTCGTCATCATATACATTGTTTCAACATTACTATTTAATTTCTTATTCATCGATGTCAATCGCAATTCATATTCAAAGTCACTGACCGCTCTCAAACCTCTAATAATTGTCTGAGCACCAATTTGGTCACAAAAATCTACTAATAATCCATCGAAATGATGTACCGTAACATTATTTAAATGCTTAACTGACTCTTTTATTAACGCAATACGTTCTTCAATTGAAAATGTACCGGATTTACTGCTATTCTTCAAAACACAAATATGAAGTTCATCAAAGCGATCCGCACTTCTATCTATTATATCAATGTGCCCATATGTTATTGGATCAAAACTACCAGGAATGACTGCTTTAGTTGTCGACATTTTTATCTCCTTTTTCTAATAACAAAGTATCTGTCAAACCATAATGATAACGCTTAATCACTTGGAATGGCTGAGTGTTTATTTTTTCATGATGATTGAACTCACACACGATAATACCATTTTCTTTTAATAAATTAAACTTTGCAATACCTTCCAAAGCTTTATCAATCAATCCTTTTTCATAAGGTGGATCTAAAAATATAACATCAAATTGGATTTCTCTTTTAGAAAGTGCTTTCAGTGCACGATCAGCATTATTTTTATAGACTTCAGCCTGCGCTTCAATATTTAAATGTTTTAAGTTAGCTTTAATGACTTTAACAGCTTTAAAATTTTGATCAACAAAAATCACTTTATCCATTCCTCGAGATAAAGCCTCAATTCCTAAAGCCCCACTACCAGCAAACAAGTCTAATCCTATGCCAGATACTTCATGAAGACTATTAAAAATACCTTCTTTCACTTTATCCATAGTCGGTCTCGTATTACGTCCTTCTATACTTTCTAGTGCTTTACTCTTATGTATTCCTGAAATCACTCTCATATTATTTACACTTCCATTCCTATAACAAATTTTATATAATTCATATTGCATGATAAGGAGGACATTAATAATGAAACAAGCATTTATTCAGCTTGGTGAAGGCTTAACAGACTTATTTGAATTTAATACCTTGATTGAATATAACTTTCAACGTATAGACCACATCATATATTTTCATACCCCTACATCAGAGAAAAAACTTTCTTCTGTGGCAATCATTATGGAGCCAACGAGTGGTCAGCATTTTCAAGCAATGTACATCATGATTAACGCTTTAAAATATCCATATCCAAAGCCTAACAAAAAATTCGAGCTCATTAATGCACAAGCAGATCGCTTTGACATTGACATCAAAGGCATTGATGTCCAACCTCCTGAAGCGTTTCATGACCTTGATTTATATTACAATTACTTAATCAGCGTATTAAGATTACAAAGATGGATACCGCCTTTACAATAAAAACCAACAAAATAAAGCCACCGTAGACAATCCATTGTTCTATTGTGGCTTTATTTAATTTCAAATAGATAATTGCTATCGTTACTTAAACTTTAAACTTAAATGATTTGCGTTATGAAATTTCATGCTGTTCCTTTTCATATACTTTTTCTAAATATTTATATGGTGAGCCTTCAATGTGCTTCACATATTTGAGCTTAATAAGTTTCCCGACAATTTGGTCCGCTTCTTGTTCATTGATATACATAACAACATAGCGCTGTTGCCTATTTGTACTGACAATGTGCCCAAACTTTCGCACTTGTCTTTCGTGTTTCATATGTTTCAAATATATGATTAAACTTGTTCTAGGTACAGTTTGCATTTTATTATCACTCCAATTATTAGCCCTTATATAATATCACGTCTTTTTCATTTTATAAATAACAATTATTTTGATGTAACTCTAAGTTTTGCTATATTACTCTATATACATAAAAGAGGAGGATTGTTCATGACAAATTTCAACAAATTATTAAAGGGTGCTTTTTTAAGTACGGTTGGTATAGTCAGTAGCTTGTTTTTTATAAATAGATATAAAACCAAACCTAAACCTCAAAGTATACCCGCTTTCTTTTCCAAACCTGCCCCATATATCTTAGCACATCGCGGCGGTATGGCAGTTCGACCAGAAAACACTAAACTCGCTTTTGATAATGCGGTAGCTCATAATATAGATGGTTTCGATATAAGCATCAGAATAACGAAAGATAATCAATTAATCGTTTTTAATGATACAGATGTCGATCGAACAACTAATGGTTCAGGAAAAGTCTCAGAGCACACACTTGATGAATTACAAAATTTAGATGCTGGTTATCATTATACCGATATTAATAACTTTAAACCCTATGAAGCACATCCAGATGCACGTATTTTATCATTGGGTGAACTATTAGATTTATACCCCAATCAAGTGATTAGTATTACTTTAAGTGATAATCCCAATAGTTCACACGGTCAACTCGTACCTGAGTTATTATATAAGATTATCGTAACGCATGATGCTCAAGAACGTGTCTTAGTATCTAGTGCTTATCAAGAACACATTGATCAAATTTCCAAACTAAGCAACGGTTTTATCGCAATTGGTGCTAGACCTTGTGAAATTGCTGAAGGTTTTTCTAAATTTAATTTAGGCTTAGGCCACATGTTTCAAACAAATGCACATACTTTCCACATGCCAATAGCCATTAAAGGTGTTAAATTAAATTCACCAAGATTTATTCATTGGCTAAATGAACGAAATATTGTACCAAGTTATTATGGGGTCAATAACCTTGACCTTATGAATGATTTACTATTCCATGGTGCTCATACACTTATCACTGATCGCCCAGATTTAGCTGAACGCTTTAAATTAACATATCACTAAAAAATAAAAGCTTGGATATCGCATTAAGATACCCAAGCTTTTATTTTATCTGTGATGACTCCCCACTTACTATATCCGTATTAAAAAATTCATAAATATTACAACGAACAACTACAAGAGCCACCAGTAGCACAACCACTTGAATCTTTTTGGAAAAATGGATTGCCCGTTTCAATTTTTACATTTTCAGAAACAGCATATGCAATTTTTACAATCACTTCGTCTATCAAATTTTGTAATGCTACTTCTTTTTGTTTATAGTCCATTACAACAGGTAACATTTCATATGCACGCTTTCTTTTTCGTGTATCAAGCATCACACTTTGATAATCCGGATGATATTTACCAAAACGCATAATTTCATCGTATTTGTCCTTCGATTTCAAAAAAGCTTGATATAAAAGATGTGCTTCATCATTAGCTGCTAATGCTTGTTCTGCTAATTTATATTCATGATAAACACGCGATGCTACTATTTTATCGCTAAGTTCTTCTATATCATCTAGTACAGTTAATGTTTCTTCGGTAATCATAATTACAAATCTCCTTTCTATTTTTCTTCCACAAATATATTGGTATAGTAGCCATTCATGACTTCTCCACCCATTTCATTATATTTAGAATTCAACATTCTTGACCTGTGTATATCTGAGTTTAACCAACTGTGTATCAATGTAGGTACATCATTAAAATCATAACCTACGTTTTGACTACTTGATACAAATGACACGTCTTGTTCATTAAGCTGCTGTTTTAAGGCATCTTCTGTGAATTCGACACTATCTGCTCCTGTGGCCTCATACAAGTTAAATGAAGCTATATGTGCAAGTGTATTGTTAATTTTTAATGGTTTTGCATCTTTGAGCTTTCTCATTTCATTTGTTATTTCATAAAGCGTCATCAATTGATTCGAACTCTGTTCGTAAGGTAAATCGCCATGTTTACTTTTGACTTCTTTATCTTCTTTTGAAGTTAACATTTGATATGGTTTAAATGCAGCTAATGCTTCACTATCTAAATATCTTACCGCTACAATTTTATTAGTTTGCTGATCTATATATATTTGAGCATATATATTTTTGAACTTAACTAAGGTCTGTGTTTTCATATCTGAATCAGACAATTCTAATTCATATTTTTTCCCATTAGCATTGATTGTAGGTTCTGGATTAATACTAAATTCTTCAAAAACATGGGAAGCACTATCAGAAATATGTAATGGATTCACTTTAGCCTGTTTCCCTGTCGCATAAACAGATTTGATAATACCACTTTTTGTTGTCACCAAATAATATTCATCTTTTTGTTTAAAGACATAGTTTTTAAAATCATTTTTATATGGATATACACGATCTGCTTGTCCATATTTATCAGTTAATCTATTTAAACTTTTACCTACCCACGTACCGACGCCTTCCTTAGGCATAGGGTTTTCAACATTCGATTCTTGTTCTTTAAAATCTTTATTTTGTGTAGATTTAGTTGAATCTTTATTAGGATTTTCCAAGACATCAAATTTTAAACGTGGCGAGTAAAATAGATAAATCAAAAAACAAATCAATAATAATACACCAATAACTTTAATTATTAGCTTTTTCATCACTCACCCACCTATATTTCTCTTTTGTTTATTGTACATGTTTCATTATGTTACAAGCAAGGCATGTCATTGTAAATTCTTTATTAAGCTATAAATTACTATATAAATTGAGATGTTACAAAGCAGACGTGATTCATAATACCTTTCGGGTATACATAAAATTAAGAGGTGAATTTTTATGGAAACTATCCGCATCCACGGAGCAAAACAAAATAATTTAAAAAATATTTCTGTTGATATACCCAAACACCAAATAACTGTCTTTACTGGTCGCTCTGGGTCTGGTAAATCTTCATTGGTCTTTAGTACTATAGCTGCGGAATCTGAACGACTTTTAAACGAAACATATTCCACCTATATACAACATCAACTTACTCAATATTCAAAGCCAACAGTAGATTTAATCGAAAATTTACCTGTTGCAATGATTATTAATCAAAAAAGATTAGGTGGTAATTCTCGTTCCACAGTCGGTACTATATCTGATATCTATGCTTCAGTAAGACTATTATGGTCTCGCATTGGGGAGCCCTTTGTAGGCTATTCAGATATTTTTTCTTTCAACAATCCTAAAGGTATGTGTGAAACTTGTTCTGGCCTGGGTTATGTCGAAGATATTGATTTAAATGAATTACTAGACTTTGACAAGTCGTTAAATGAAGATGCTATTCGTTTCCCTTCATTCAGACCTGATAGTTGGCGAGGTAAACGTTACTTATACTCAGGCTTATTTGATAATGATAAAAAACTCAAAGATTATAGCAAAACAGAACTTGATACATTACTTTATACAGAACCAACAAAGTTAAAAAATCCACCCTATAATTGGCCGAAAACTGCAAAATTTGAAGGACTCATACATCGTTTTAGACGGTCTTTTTTACTCAATGATAACTTTGAAAAACATAAATTTAAAGACGCTATTGACCGCATTGTAACTTCAAGTCAATGCCCAAAGTGTAATGGCAAAAGATTACATCCTAATGTGTTAAAGTGTAAAATCAATAACTATGATATAGCAGATTTCACAAATTTATCAATTGATGATGCAATCAAATTTATTAAAAACATTACTTCTGATAAAGCAAAAGTTATCATCAAACCACTACAACAACAATTAGAATCCTTGAGTTACATAGGACTCAATTATTTAACTTTATCCAGAGAGACTACTTCTCTTTCTGGTGGTGAATCACAACGGATTAAACTCATACGCCACTTAAATAGTCCACTTACGGATTTAGTATATATTATAGACGAACCAAGTATCGGCTTACATCCAGATGATATTCAACGGATTAATGAGATTATTTTATCTTTAAAAAACAAAGGCAATACCGTTCTCGTTGTTGAACATGACCCAGATGTCATACGTATCGCCGATTATATTATAGATTTAGGCCCATTAGCTGGTAAACATGGCGGTGAGATTACATTTACTGGTAGTTATCAATCATTAGTTCAATCGGCTACCAGTACAGGAACAGCTTTAAGACGGCTACACAATCTTAAAGCACATCCACGACAAGCAGAAAAATTTATCCAATTAACACAAATATCTCGTAATAATTTAAAAAATGTGTCAGTCAACATACCTCAACAAGCCATTACAGTAGTAACTGGTGTAGCAGGGTCTGGTAAGAGCTCTCTTATACGTGCCGGATTAGAACATCAAACAAATACAATCTTTATCAACCAAAAACCAGTACACGCTTCAAATCGTTCGAATTTATTGACTTATCTAGATATATTTGATGAGATGAGATATTATTTTAGTAAGAAAACAGGGTTAAAAAAATCGATGTTTAGTTACAACTCTGAAGGAGCTTGTCCAGAATGTCATGGTAAAGGCATTTTAAAAACTGAATTAGCTTTTATGCCTGACTTTACTCAAACCTGTGATGTTTGTCATGGTAAACGATATAAACCTGAAGTCTTAAACGCCACTGTGAACGGTTATTCCATTGCAGATATCCTTGCACTTACAGTGGATGAAGCTATAGAAATTTTCCAATCAACACCCACGATTTCTGAGCCTTTAAATGCACTTACATCAACAGGATTAAATTATATGACTTTAGGACAATCACTTGATACATTATCAGGAGGAGAAATCCAACGCGTTAAATTAAGTAAATATCTTACAAACACCGTTCAGCATTATACGTTTGTATTTGATGAGCCGACTACAGGTCTACACGAGGAGGACATTCCAATTTTATTAGAATGTTTTGATAGACTTATAAAAGAAAAGAATACTGTCATTATTATAGAACATAATTTAACAATGATGACATATGCAGACTGGATTATAGATATAGGCCCTTATGCTGGAGAACAAGGTGGTAAACTACTTTATCAAGGTTATCCTCAAGGTTTAATAGAAATTGATGCGTCTGTAACTGCTAAGCATTTAAAAAATTATCTATCATATTAATAGAAATTATCCTAACCAACATACAATGAACTCATTTTTAATTTTCTTTTAGCAATTTAAAAAGGTAAGCAATCATTAGGATTGCTTACCTTTTTAAATGTTATTCTTATATGCCTATTATTTCGCAAAAAACTTACGCTTTGTTTAATATTATTTATAATCCTAATGTCGCTTTAATTAAAGACGTTGTTTCTCCACCTGGGTAAAACACATATAATAATAAATATACAGCTAAACCCGTAATCGCAGTAAAGAACCAAATAATAGATGCTATAGGTCCAACGAATCTATGCACTTTAAACTTATCTTTAAAGGCTGTAATAATTTGTACTAGCCCTAAAATTCCACCGATTGTTGCTAAATTAATGTGGAACACTAAGAATATCGTATAATAAAGCTTGATTGAATCTGGACCACCAAAAGCAGTATTACCAACAAAAACGGTTCTTGAAGCATAAATGATAAAGAATGAAAGTGCAAAACCAGCTGCCCATAACATTACTTTTTTATGACTTTCAATTTCACGTTTCCAAATTTTGCGCCAACCTATTGCAACAAGGATTGCACTAATAACAATAAAGCTTGTACTGATAGTAGGTAAAATTGGTAAATTCATAAATTCCATCCTTATTATTAATTATTAGAACATTTGGATTAGAGATACGACAACAACGAGCACGAAAAATACAACTAAATAATTTAGTGAATATATAAACATTTTTGTTGCCCATTTAATTTGATCTGACTCTTTTTTAAAGCTTGTTAAGCCCATGTATATCCAACCTAAATTTAATAATGAAGCTAACACAATAAATGTGATACCTAAGTCACTAAGTAAAAATGGTAGTGGTAACAATAACACAAGCCATATAAACATGCTCACTCTCGTACGGTTAAAACCTTTAACCGATGGTAACATTGGTATATTAGCCAACGAATATTCATCTTCACGCTTAATTGCTAATGCGTAGAAATGAATGGGTTGCCAACAAAAGACTACTAAAAATAGTGCTACTGCAACCAAGCTAATATTTCCTTCAATTGCAGTCCAACCAATTAACGGTGGCACTGCTCCAGGAAAACTACCAATCACTGTATTCCATACTGTATGACGTTTAGACCAGATAGAATAAAATGATACATAACCTACAATACCTATTAAACCAATAACGCCAGATGGTATGTTTAATGCAAATAGTAAACCTTCTCCTATTAGCATCATTCCAAAACTTAAAATTAAAAGATTTCTGTTTGAAATTCTTTCATTAACTGTTGGTCTCTGTTGTTTACTTGGCATGATACTGTCAATATCTTGATCATAGTAATTATTTAAAGCACATGCGCCCCCCATAATTAACGTAGAGCCCACCAACATCATTAAGATTTGTGGTATTGACGAGAGAAAGGAATGATTAGCCAACACAACTGCAAGCCAAGAACCAGCAAATGCGGGAATTAAATTCCCTTGCACAAGTCCCATTTTGATAATTTGCTGTAACTCTTTAAAAGTTACCCGACTTGTATTATGCGACAAAGTTTGTTCTTTGTTCATAATTCCCCTCCTATTTTTTCCATATAACACAATGATATATGAAATTTGTGTTATTTACTACATTTATATAAACTAATTTGTGACACTTTAACGACATCGATAAATCGTCATTTTTATGACACAAATAAATCATCATTTATTGTTATAATTATAGTTAAGATTTATTTAATGTTAAACAAGTATGTCTTTTGGGAATTAAACATTACAAATATTAAGGCTTAACTCGCTACAACTGGAGTATTATTTAAAGTCCCAATAGTTTTATTTATAAGTGGGGTGTGAATTATTGTTTAACAAAGGAAACCTAAAATGGTTATCGGTGACAGCAGCACTAATTATGACTTGGGTTCAATTAGGAGGCGCTTTAGTTACAAAGACAGGTTCAGCCGACGGATGTGGTTCTGACTGGCCGCTATGTCATGGCGCTCTTTTACCTCAAAACCTTCCCATTCAAACAATTATCGAATTAAGTCACCGTGCAGTATCTGGCTTATCTCTTATTATTGTCTTATGGTTGGTTATTGTGGCATGGAAACATATTAGCTATATTAAAGAAGTAAAACCTTTATGTATCATTAGTGTGGGATTCTTACTCCTTCAAGCACTCATAGGTGCTGCTGCTGTAATGTGGCAACAAAATGCTTACGTTTTAGCATTACATTTCGGTATATCTCTTGTCTCATTCTCTTCAGTCTTTGTACTAACATTAATTATTTTTGAAGTTGATCGTAAATACGAAGCAGACGAATTATTTATTAGAAAGCCGTTAAGAATTTATACTTGGATTATGGCAATCATAGTTTATTTAACTATTTATACAGGCGCTTTAGTTCGACATAAAGGAGCCAGCTTAGCCTATGGTCAATGGCCTTTACCATTCAATGATTTAATGCCACATAATGTTGCAGATTGGATTAATTTCACACATAGATGTATGGCATTTATAGCGTTCACTTGGATATTACTTACGTTTATTCATGCAGTTAATCATTATCAACATAACCGTACGATTCGATATGGTTACACTGCTGCGTTTATTCTAGTCATATTACAAGTAACGACTGGTGCTTTATCTATTATTACTGAAGTGAATTTAATTATCGCACTTTTACATGCTTTGTTCATCACATTATTATTTGGCTTAATTGCTTACTTTATTGTATTGATGTTACGAACGATAAGGAGCGGTGGATAAACGCATTAAGTAACAATCCAATGATCATTAAAAACGACTAAAATCTAACTATTTGTAGTAAAAAGTACAGCTCTGTTTTTTAACAGAGCTGTACTTTTTTGATTGAAAATTTACAATTTTCAACTTCATCTTTTGCTCAAGACATATGACACTTTAATCTCTCAATCATACGATTAACTTAAATAGCAACATAGTGTATATATAATATCAACTATATTAAACGCCTTTTGATAAATTTTTATCTATACAAGTATTCATTAGATAACCAATAAAAATAAGAGATAGCCACTTTTATGAGTAGTAGCTACCTCTTATTTATGAATCCAAATACAAAAGCTTGTATCAACTTATTGCATAGATAATCGTTAATTAATCAACAGGTTCTTTTTCTATTTCTATCAACAAATCACCTGTTTCAATTGCATCACCGCTTTTAACTGTAAGTTTAGTCACTGTTCCATCAAAAGGTGCTTGGATTGTTGTCTCCATTTTCATTGCTTCAGTTATTAATAAAGCCTGACCACTTGTGACAGATTCACCCTCAGAAATTTGCACTTCTGTAACAGAACCTGGCATTTGAGCCCCTATATGATTCGGATTTAATTTATCTGCTTTCGGTTTAACACTTGCGTTTGCTTTAACATTTTCATCTTGAATATAGATACGTCTCGCCTGACCATTCATATCATAGAAAATAGTACGCATACCTTTTTCATCTGGTTCTGTTATTGTTTTTAACGTAATAATCAGTCGTTTTCCTGTATCTATTTCAATTTCAACTGTTTCATTTGAACGCATTCCAAAGAAGAACGTTGGTGTATCTAAGAGTGAAACATTACCAAATTGTTCTTGTGTCGCAATAAACTGTTCATAAACCTTTGGATAAAGTACGTAACTAATAACATCTTGTTCAGTCACTTCACGTTGTTGCTTTTCTTCTAACTCTTTTCTAACTGCCTCAAAATCTACCGGCTCTAAATATTCACCAGGTCTGTCTGTAAGCGCAGTCTGACCTTTTAAAATAACTTTTTGGAGATCTTTATTGAAACCACTGACAGGTTGACCAATGTCGCCTTTAAAGAAGGAAACCACTGATTCTGGGAAATCCAATTTATGTCCCTCATCAATAACTGCTTGTTCGTCTAGTTCATTTTGAACCATGTACAGTGCCATGTCTCCTACTATTTTAGATGATGGCGTAACTTTGACTAAATCACCAAACAAGAAATTCACACGTCTATACATATCTTTCACTTCATTAAATCGATTACCCAGTTCTAAGCTCTTAGCTTGTTGTCTTAAGTTTGAATACTGACCACCAGGCATTTCATGTTTATATATTTCCGTATTAGGTGACTTAATATCACTTTCAAAATCACTATAATACTGACGTACAATTCCCCAATAATGAGATAATTCTTCCATGCCATCAATATCAGCGCGCATATTTCTATCAAACCCATTTAATGCATAATATAATGCATTTCCACTAGGTTGACTTGTTAATCCACTCATTGAAGCTACTGCAGTATCAATGACATCGACACCTGCATCTATCGCCTCTTTATATATCATTAATCCATTTCCACTTGTATCATGCGTGTGCAAATGTATTGGTAAATCTACAGCTGCTTTTAATTCTCCAATTAATTCATAGGCTGCTTTAGGTTTTAATAAACCTGCCATATCTTTAATCGCTAAAATATGGAACCCTTCTTTTTCAAGCGTTTTGGCCATATTTATATAATATTCTAATGTGTAAATATCTGAACGTTTAGGATTTAAGATATCACCTGTGTAACAAATTGTACCTTCTGAAATCTTCCCTGCTTCTTGTACTGCCTCATTTGCAACTTTCATTTGATCTACCCAGTTTAATGAGTCGAAAATACGGAAAACATCGATACCAGCCTCAGCACTTTCTTGCACAAACTTTTTAATTACATTATCAGGATAATTCTTATAACCTACTGCATTAGAAGCACGTAATAACATTTGGAATAAAACATTTGGAATTTCTTTTCTAAGTCTTTCTAATCTTTCCCAAGGGTTTTCTTTCAAGAAATTGTAAGCAACATCAAATGTAGCTCCACCCCATAATTCTAAAGAAAAGTTATCTTGCATCACTTCAGCTGTTTTAGAAGCAATATTCATCATGTCTTTTGTACGTACACGTGTAGCTAGTAAAGATTGATGTGCATCTCTAAATGTTGTATCCGTGATTAGTACATCTTCCTGTTGTTTTAACCATGTTGCGACTGCTTGAGGTCCTTTTTCATCTAATAATTGTTTCGTTCCTTGAAGATTAGCTATTTCCTTTTTTGGTACTACTGGTATTGGTGAAGTCTCATATATTGGTTTTGGACGTTTCTCAACGTTTGGAAAACCATTAATTGAAACGTTACCAATATATTCTAATGTTTTAGTACCACGGTCTAAAGTCGGTTGAATATCAAATAGTTCTGGTGTCTTCTCAATAAATTTCGTTGTATAGTCCCCAGTTTTAAATTGAGGATGTCTTATCACATTAATTAAGAATGGCACATTTGTTTTCACACCACGAATTCTCATCTCTTGTAATGAACGATCCATTTTTTCTTCTGCTTGTTTAAATGACATGCCATGTGTGGAAAGTTTAACAAGTAATGAATCATAATATGGTGAAATCTCGGCGCCTTGGAAACCATCTCCAGCATCTAATCTCACACCAAAACCACCACTTGAACGGTATGCTATAATTCTTCCAGAATCTGGCATGAAATCATTTGTAGGATCTTCAGTCGTAATACGGCACTGAATTGCGTAACCTAAAGTTTGAATATCTTGTTGCTGAGGCATTGAAATTTCTTTATCAAAAAGATTTTCTCCATCCGCTACAAGGATTTGTGTTTTAACAATATCTACGCCTGTTATCATTTCAGTTATAGTATGTTCTACTTGAACACGTGGATTAACTTCAATGAAATAATAGTCATCTCCAGATACTAAAAATTCAACAGTACCAGCATTTACATACTCAATCTTTTCCATTAGTTGAATTGCTGAATCACATATTCTTTCTCTTAAATCATCAGTAAGTGCCACTGATGGTGCAACTTCAACTACTTTTTGATGACGACGTTGTACAGAACAGTCTCTTTCATATAAATGAACAATATTTCCGTGTTCGTCTCCAATCACCTGTACTTCGATATGCTTTGGATTATCGATATATTTTTCAATGTATACTTCACTATTACCAAAGGATTTCTCAGCTTCAGACTTAGCACGATGGAATGCCTCTTCTAATTCACCTTCTGAGTGAACGATACGCATACCTTTACCGCCACCCCCACTTGTAGCTTTAATCATCAGTGGATATCCTGCTTCATTGGCAAATGCAATTGCCGCTTCTTGACTATCAATTGGACCATCCGTGCCTGGAATAACAGTCAAGTCTGCTTTAATTGCTGTTGCTCGTGCCTTAACTTTATCTCCAAACATATCTAAATGTTCAACACGTGGACCAATAAATTTAATACCTTCTTCGCTACATCTACGTGCAAATGTTTCATTTTCACTTAAAAATCCATAACCAGGATGTATCGCATCTACGCCTGCGCGTTTTGCTACATCTAGAATACGTTCTATATTTAAATAAGACTCTGCCGGTCCTAAGTCTTTTCCTACTAAGTATGATTCATCAGCTTTATATCTATGTAAAGACCCCTTATCTTCATTTGAATATATCGCAACTGTATTAATATTCAACTCCGTTGCAGCCCTAAAAATCCTTATTGCTATTTCCCCACGATTGGCTACCAATAGTTTATTTATTTTATTCACACCATGGTCCCCCTTAAATTTTTGAATTTTCTAAAAAGTTAGTTATGAAAATCATTATATCAAAATACGAACAATGTATACAGTAAAAAATATAAGAGCAAATCTCTGTGCAATGTATAAACAGTTTATTAATTAAGGAAGCATACATAGCTACAATACATCAAATTAAACTCCTAATTCCTTACCATTAGCGTGTTCCAAAGTAATTGTATCATAATCATATCATAATAAAAAGTTATTGTTTATGATAAGTTTTTATTATTGGTTTTCTAAAAAATACTAAGTATTTCAAAATTCTGATATAATAAAATAAAAATAAGCAAACGTTTTCAACAATAATCTGTTGTAACGTTTGCTTTTAATGTATGGTTAATATTCTATTTTAAAACATCATTCATAGACACTAATACATTTAATACTTTTTAGCTATATCCACATGATTTTGACTTTTACGTGTTTTTTTCTTTTTTAATTCTTCTATTTTAATTTGTTTAGCTGTAATGAGCAACAAGCCCATTGCAATACTTAAACTTATCATTGAAGAGCCACCGAAACTAATGAATGGTAAAGGCACCCCTGTTAATGGGATGGTACCAGAAATACCGCCTAAGTTTACAAATGTCTGACTGCCTATATAACTTGCTATGCCTACACATACTAATTTATAGAAGTAAGAATTCGTTTTGTTCGCAAGTTCGAAAGCTCTGTAAACGATAAAAAATAATAAACAAATAACAAAAAGACCACCTAATAAGCCTAATTCCTCACAAATAATTGAAAAAATGAAATCTGTATGCGGTTCTGGTAAATAACCCAATTTCATAATACTATTACCTAATCCTCGACCAAACAGACCTCCATTTCCAATTGCAATAAGCGAATTAGAAATATGATAACCTGTACCTGATTCTTGACTAAACGGATTTGTTAACGTACTAAAACGTGCTGTTAAATAGTCTGGGACTAATCCTAATAGTAAGAATAGGCCTCCAATAAGTGCTACACCTATAATAATCATCAAACCATATCTAAGTGATTTTTGTACGCCTATCCCTGCATAAAATAGAATTGAAAAGAAAATGATTAATATTAGCAACGTTTGTCCAATATCTCTTTGTAAAATTACGAGCCCTATACAAAATGAAGCTAAAATAATTGGAGACATTAATAATTTCGGTTCTTTAAATACCTTAGGTCGTTTCTTTTCTATCATATATGGAATATACAATAATATTGCGATTTTCAATAATTCAGATGCTTGTAAATTCATGAATCCTAAATTAATCCAACTTTTTGAACCATTAATGTTACTACCTACCACTAATGTAGCTCCTAGTAACACAATTATTCCAGTCATCATCCATTTTTGAAATTGTGTTGATGCTAAAAATTTCACATTCATGAAAAATGCCATAAAAAAGACGAGAGATAAACTCATAATTACATACATCAACTGTCTGGTATAAAAGTAAGTTCCAGATACAGCTACACCACCTGTCAATGTACCTTTTGTGGCTGCAACCATACTTGCACTATAAACCATTACCAAACCGATGAGACATAATAATAAATATGTAATTACTAACGGATAGTCGATAAATTTAGCATTTCTGCCAATGTATCGAAAAAATTGCTTTATGTTATTCATTTGACATATCATCCAATTCTAATTATTAATATCTTTACTATTTGCTAGATCTTGATGCTTAAACCTACATATTTAGTAATGCTTAAGTTATTCATTTGACATTAAGTCTGTATTAAAAAATAATAAATTGCGCTTTTTCCATTATATCAACATTACAATATTATCTCGAGCAAATATAACACAAAGTTTAATATTTTAATTACTCACCACTTAAAAGTATATTTAAAACAAGAAAAGTGACTGCGGCCCAATCAACAAAATATTGATTTCCCAGTCACTTCTCATATGTTTATGTAGTTTTTAAATACTACAATAGCTTTTGTATATTTTTAAAATTTGGGCTATTAATGGATCTAGCCACAATACGCACTATTAACCCAATTAAACATTTGTAAATGCATCATGCAGTTTAGAAAGTTCTTTTTCTAAACGAAGCATTAAACCTTTGCCCGTTTCACTGTCTACTAAACCAAGTTCAACTGCAAAATCAACTTCTTTCTGCAATCCAAACATTTGAGTATCGAGTACTTCTTCATATAATGGGCATTGAGGTAATGTAAGATTATCCATTTGCACTTTAATAAGTTGGAGAATCCTATCAGCATCTTTATTCAACTGGTCATATGCCGCACTATTTAACTTTTGATTCTTTACCATGACATACTCCCCCTATCAATTGTAACTTTATAAATAAAAGTGTATCTCACTGAATACTAAAAAGCAAGAGAATTCAGAAATATACTAAATACTGTCATATGTGATAAAATTGTATTTAAACAAATTTTATCTCAACAGTATTTAGTACTTTATTTCAAAAACTGCTCAGCCTTGATAAGAAAGCGTTTTTATACAAAGTCATTTTTAACTAAATTAGATGTAAATATTAAATAAATTACCATCTTAATTATAAAAGTCACCAAAAATTCATGATTTGGCTTAACATTATTTTTCTGAGATAATTTTTATTATAAAGTACTATAAATATCTGTAGATATTTAAATAGGAGTGGGATTATGATTCAAATTAAGGGCGCTGTTAAATTTCCAATTACTTTAGATAGTACAACTTGGATTTTTGACGATCGCAAAGTACAAATTGAAGACTTAGAGAAT
The DNA here is from genome assembly GCF_029024945.1 of Staphylococcus succinus. Taxonomy (NCBI): domain Bacteria; kingdom Bacillati; phylum Bacillota; class Bacilli; order Caryophanales; family Staphylococcaceae; genus Staphylococcus; species Staphylococcus succinus. The sequence continues at coordinate 1,823,848 of NZ_CP118976.1, forward strand.
GGTGTTTTTGATGGCACAAAACCAATTGCTTTTGATGATAATCGCGAATGGAATCGTGCTATTTTAGAAGGTCAAACAAATCCTCCAACACTAAATTCTGAAATTAAGTATAAGAAACGTGCAGTATTAGAAAATTCTTTTGTCATTAATATGACTCCCTTTTTCAAAAATGCGGAATTACAAGATACAGCATCTGCAATTCGTTTATTTAATCATGAAGCATCAATTGAGGTACCTATTGATTTATTACCATATTTATTTTTCCAATTTGCTAAAGATGGCAAGAGATTATATGATGACAATGCCGTTGATAGCTTTGTCTATATTCCTGATGAAGGTTATTCATATCAATTTAAGTACGTTACTCATATTGAGGTGATTTAAGATGCGGAAAGTGCAATGTATTATATGTGATACCGAAGTATTTATTGATGAAAATACATTAGAAGCTAAAAGATTAAAAAACGATCCAATGCATACTTTTATGTGTGATGAATGTAAAAGTAGACTCGATACACCTAAACATCGCAATCAAATATCAACATATAATCATCGTTAAAGTAAGCTCAATAATAATTAGTATAGCAACATCCAAATCTAGTCCGAGAGATAGATATACTGATAATCAGTTTCAAAATATAAAAGACAAACCCAATGCTATTGTTTAGCGTTGGGTTTGTCTTTTATTTTGAAAATCTAAACTTTGATCACTTGCTATAATCTTTTAAATGAACACAATGTTTCATGATAGTCATTTAGACTAACTTCTATCGTAAGACAAAAGATGAAAAATACCAGATGTTAGAGTGTCGCAAGTACAAAAAAACTGTCGACAAAGTCTAAGACCTCATCGACAGCTTGAAATAAATTTTATTCAAATCATACAAATTGTATTATTCGTCTTCTTGCATCATTTGTTTAACACGTTTTGATTCTTTCTCACGTGCTGATTTTTCTAAAATTGTTTTTCTAATACGAATATTTTCTGGTGTAGCTTCTACAAGTTCGTCGTCATTTATAAATTGTAACGCTTCTTCTAAAGTTAATACTCTAGGACGTTTCATAGTTACAGTTTGGTCTTTGTTTGCAGAACGTACGTTTGTTTGGTTCTTTTCTTTTGTGACGTTAACTGTTAAGTCATTTTCACGATTATGTTCACCAACAACCATACCTTCATAAACTTCTGTACCAGGTTCCATGAAGTTTATTCCACGATCTTCTAAGCCCATAATTGCATATGAACTTGCTTTACCTTGATCTAATGATACTAAAGCACCATTTCTTCTACCGCCAATACGTCCTTTAACACGAGGTCTAAACTCTTCAAATGTATGGTTGATAATACCATAACCGCGAGTTTGTGACATGAATTCAGTAGTATAACCGATTAAGCCACGTGCTGGTACCATAAAGATAATACGTGTTAAGCCATTATCAGTAGTTACCATATCGACCATTTCACCTTTACGTTGACCCAATGATTCAATAACTGAACCTGTATATTCTTGAGGCACTTCACATTGTACACGTTCAAATGGTTCACATTTAACGCCATCAATTTCTCTTAAAATAACTTGAGGTTTAGAAACTTGTAATTCAAAACCTTCACGTCTCATGTTTTCAATTAAGATTGATAAGTGTAATTCACCACGACCTGCAACAATCCATTTATCTGGTGATTCAGTTTGCGTAACTTTTAATGACACATCCGTCTCTAATTGTTGATCTAAACGTTCTTGAATTTGACGAGAAGTTACATAATCACCTTCACGTCCAGCAAAAGGAGAATTATTTACTCTGAAAGTCATTTCTAATGTTGGTTCATCTATTCTTAATACTGGTAAAGCATCTTGATTATCAGTAGGTGTTACTGTTTCACCAACGTTGATATCTTCCATTCCAGATACAGCAATTAAATCGCCAGCATACGCTTCATTAACTTCTTCACGTTTTAAACCGAAGAAACCAAAGATTTTTGTTACACGGAAGTTTTTAACTGATCCGTCTAATTTAATCAATGATACACTATCTCCTACACGCATTGTTCCTCTGAACACACGTCCTACACCAATACGTCCTAAATAATCACTATAATCTAGTAACGCAGTTTGGAATTGTAATGGTTCATCTCTATTATCAATAGGAGCAGGGACATAATCAATAATTGTTTCATATAATGCCTGCATGTTTTCGTCTTGTTTTTCTGCGTCTAAACTTGCTGTACCATTAACAGCTGAAGCATAAACTACTGGGAAATCTAATTGCTCATCGTTCGCTTCTAATTCGATAAATAAGTCTAAGACTTCGTCAACTACACCTTCTGGTCTAGCTTCTGGTTTATCAATTTTATTAACTACCACTACTGGTTTTAAATTTTGCTCTAATGCTTTTTTCAATACAAAACGTGTTTGAGGCATTGTACCTTCATATGCATCAACTACTAAGACAACACCGTCAACCATTTTCATGATACGTTCTACTTCTCCGCCAAAGTCAGCATGTCCTGGTGTATCTAAAATATTAATTCGATTATCTTTATAATTAACTGCTGTGTTTTTAGCAAGGATTGTGATACCACGTTCTCTCTCAATATCATTTGAATCCATTGCTCTTTCATCTACGTGCTCGTTCTCACGGAAAATTCCTGATTGTTTTAATAATTCATCTACAAGTGTCGTTTTACCATGGTCAACGTGAGCGATGATTGCTATATTACGAACATCTTCTCTAATTTTAGTCATTTTATACAAATTCCTTTCTCGAGTAAATTCCCACTTCTCTTTGCAACTTTTTTATTATATCATATAATTGGTTAAAGAAAACTATAAAGGTGTGGTCGGGATGCAACAAAAAAAATCAAAGTCAATATTTTGGGTACTCGCTATAATAGCCATTTTATTTTTACTATTATTTAGTTTTAGTTTAGCTGCAACTAATGTTCCAATGATGATTTTAACACTTATATTGTTCATTGCAACATTTGGTTGCGGTTTCACATTAAAAAAGAAATATCGTGAAAATGATTGGCTTTAAATCAGTACTTTTTTCATAAATAATTTTTAGAAGCGCCTTACTCTACAAACACGAGTAAGACGCTTTTTTTGTCTATTTGAAAATCGCTAATCACTATTTTTTAATCTTTTTTGTAATAATTCTATGATTTCAATATTTTTTTCAAAATGATTACTTATTAATTCCGAGTGAAGTTGCTTGTTTGCCATAACAATTGAACTAGGTTCATAAATAGATAATGTATCCCCCATTAAATTAGTCCCTTTACCACCAACTTCATTCAAGATAATCAACCCGCCTGCAAAATCCCAAGGTTGTAACCTTGGTGTGATATATCCTGCCAACTTACCTGTCGCTACATAAACAATTTCCAATGCTGCAGAACCGTAAGCACGTGCGCTCCTTGCTTCATCAACGATCGGTTTAAATATTTCTCCTAGCCTTGGCTTGGTCAACCAATTAGGATTTATACCTATAATACTTGTTTTTAAAGGTGTCGAAGGTATATCTGGTATTGGATGTTCATTTTCATATGCACCTTCCCCCGCTTTGGCATGGTATAGCACATCATTCATCACATCATAAACAAATCCTGCATAGGGTTTTCCTTCATTATATATACCAATCGATATTGCAAAGTTTTCTTTTTGATGTACAAAGTTCAATGTACCATCGATAGGATCTACTACCCAAACTACACCTTGTTCATCTACTAGGTCATGTCCATGCCCCTCTTCGCCGATAACTAAATGATTCGGGTATGTCTTCATTATATTATCAAATATATATTTTTCAGTAGCTTTGTCTACATTAGTTACTAAATCATTTGGGTTTGATTTTGTTTCTATTTCTATATCTTGTTTCATTATTTTTTTAACATTATTTCCCGCTTCTAATATTAGACCTTTAGCAAATTCATAAACAGTCATTGTATCAGCTCCTTAGTCTCTTTATATTATACATTAATTATTGTTCTAAAAGGTGTTGAATAACTTCCCTAATATTCATTTTTTATATGTATAGCATTTAAATTAAATTGTTTAGTTCATTAATATATCTTTGTATACCCTATTATACTTACTTTCACACGCTGATCATACGCTCAGTCAAAGTCGATGAGAGTAATAACAAATTATGCTACAATACAAACGAATATATTGAATATAGGAGGTCTATATGACTAAGTACACATTTAAACCTAATGACTTTAAAGCTTTTACAATAGATGGTCTTGATGCGCGCATGGAAGCATTGAATGAACGCGTTCGACCACAATTAAATGAATTGGGAGCGTATTTCACTCAATTTTTAGAAACAACAACTGGCGAAACATTTTATCCACATGTTGCTAAACACGCTCGTCGAAGCGTAAACCCACCTAAAGACACATGGGTGGCTTTTGCTACTAATAATCGAGGTTACAAAATGCTTCCTCACTTCCAGATAGGGTTATTTGAAGATCAATTATTTGTAATGTATGGTGTAATGCATGAAGCTAAAGATAAAGCTCAACGTGTCGATGTATTTACTGAGCAATTTGAAACATTAAAAAACTTACCAAAAGATTATAGTGTAAGTTTAGACCATATGAGTCAAGAAAAAACTTACATACATGAAATGTCTGACGAAGATTTAAATAAGGCCATAACACGTGTGAAACAAGTTAAAAAAGGTGAGTTTTTTGTTGCACGCACATTAACTCCTCAAAGCGAACAGCTAAAAAGCGATAAATCATTCTTACATTTCTTAGAAGAAACATTTGAACAATTATTAAAATTTTATAGATAATTTTCTATCAACATGGTGTAAAAGCACGGAGCTAAAGTTTAACTTTAGCTCCGTGCTTTAAATTTGTCCTTTTTTCATTACTCAACTAGATAAGTTAATCATCAAATTAATATATATAAGGATCATTGTCTTTTTTCTTTTTCATTTCCGTATCAGGGTTTACTTCCGGGTGTTGTTGTTTTTGACTGTCTCCATTTTGTTGATTGGGTTTTAGATTATTATGCTTTTTATCATTTTTTCTACTAAACAGCATAATAGCAACTATCAACCATAAAACAAGTGCAATGATATTAGCAGTAAATAAACCTATTAAACCAGCTACAATAAATAAACATGCAGATAATACTCTGTGTTTATTTATTAAAATTGTTGCTATAATACCTAATATTGTAGAAATAAGTAAGATGCTACCTTGGAAAATTGCGGTAGCTTTAAATGCTTCTGAGGATATCTCTACGCCATTTTGTTGATTCATTTCATTATACATTTCTACAAATTGTGGATTGTTTATTAAAAATAACCCTATTACTAAAAACAATAAATATATTAAACTTAGTCCATTTGCGATCCATGCAATAATGCGTTCTGCTTTTCTCTTCATCGTTATCCTCCTCTTCTATATTTTAATACTATCATAGCAAAATTATTAAAGTTTAAAAATTATCTTGTGCTATTTAGATACATAATCTATTAAATCAAGCCTATTTTATTTAATCTAATGTGATAATACTTATGTTTACAACCTTAGTTTTAGGTTGACCTAACAAATTATTTGGAGTAATCTAGAGAATATTGATGATACATTTAGGCGGTGATTTTTTGACACAACAAACAAACAATAAACATAAAAGTATGGATGAAATCAATAATACGGTTTCTGTAAACTCTAATGGTAAATTCAGCCAAAAATTACTTTCCTTTTTAGGACCTGGACTATTAGTAGCGGTAGGTTATATGGATCCAGGTAATTGGATTACTTCCATGCAAGGCGGCGCACAATTTGGTTATATTTTGCTATTCGTAATTTTACTATCTAGTTTATCTGCAATGCTATTACAAAGTATGACAGTAAGATTAGGCATAGCAACAGGTATGGACTTAGCGCAAGCAACCAAACACTATTTGAACAAACCGCTTTCGTTTATATTTTGGATTATAGCAGAGCTTGCAATTATCGCTACAGACATTGCTGAAGTTATCGGAAGTGCTATTGCCTTAGATTTACTATTTGATATTCCATTATTAATAGGTGCATTAATCACAGTACTCGACGTTTTCTTATTGTTATTTATTATGCGTTTTGGATTTAGAAAAATTGAAGCTATCGTCGGAACATTGATTTTTACCGTACTCGTTATTTTTATATTCGAAGTATTCATAGCTTCACCAGAAGTAAATGATATAATTAATGGCTTTATACCACACCAGACAATTATTACAGATAATAGTGCCCTATTTATAGCATTAGGTATTATTGGTGCGACAATTATGCCACATAACTTATATTTACATTCTTCCATCGTACAATCTAGAATGTATGATAGAAATAGTATAAAATCAAAAGCACAAGCTATTAAATTTGCCACTCTCGATTCGAATATACAACTATCTATTGCATTTGTTATTAACTGTTTATTACTCGTGTTAGGCGCCGCGTTATTTTATGGCGTAAATACGGAACAACTCGGTGGTTTTTATGATTTATACAATGCGTTGTTGCATCAACCGGTGATAGGCGCTTCTATGGGTGCAGTGATGAGTACGTTGTTTGCAATAGCACTGCTTGCCTCCGGACAAAATTCAACAATAACGGGGACAATGGCAGGACAAATAGTCATGGAAGGATTTATAAACCTTAAAATACCTAATTGGTTACGTAGGCTAATCACAAGAGTCATTGCCATATTACCTATTATTTTATGCTTAATTATATTTCATGGTAATGAAGCTAAAATGGAACAACTATTAGTATTCTCTCAAGTATTTTTAAGTTTAGCGTTACCCTTTTCATTAATCCCATTACAACTAGCAACTAACGATTATCGTTTAATGGGGCCGTTTAAAAATAAAAGTTGGGTTAATACCATTTCCTGGATCCTAATAATTATTTTAAGTATTTTAAATATCTATTTAATTATTCAAACATTTCAAGACTTATAGCGATATAAAAATGCCGATGATATCATATCATCGGCATTTTTATTTAAGATTTATCTTTTGTTTGATCTTCTGATGTCGAAGATGCTTCATTAGTTTCTTGATCTTCTGCATCATGTGATGTTACTTTTTTACGTTCTTCAAAATTCATTCTACGTTGATTTACAGCACTAGGTCGTTGCTTGCGCTTTTCTTTCTCACGTTGTCTGCGTTCTTTTTTCTCTTGCTTAATACGTGCTTTTTCTTCAGCTTTCTCTTGTTTTAATCTTGCAGCTTCTTCTGCCTTTTCTTGTTTAAGACGTTGTTGTTCTTCATATTCTGCTTGTTTACGTTGCGCCTCTTCTTCTGCAAGTTGTTGGTTATATCTTTCCGTTTCTGCTCTTTCACGTTCTGCTTGTTCATTCATTGCATCATTTTGTTGATGCTGCATTTCATCTTCAACAGGTTTACCCTTTTCATCATAAATACTACTTACCTGACCAAATTCATCATCAGAACTTTGCTGTCCATCTTGGTTTTCATGGTGCTTTTTGTTTTTATAGTTGTATTTAGCCTGTCTTGAAAGTATTTTCGGTTCTTCATCCGATGCATCTTTTTCTGTATTTACTTTTTCGGCAATTTCAGAACTATAACCACCTCTTCTGAGTTGATTATCTTTGTTTGTTTGTTGTTCTACGTCAGAAGTTTGTTGTCTGTCATCATTTTGAGGCTCCACAACACCTTGAGGTTTTGTAAATTCTTGATGTTGCTCATAATCTGTGTAATGTCCTTGATTTCCTTCTGCATAATACGCAGGTACGGTTTCTACTTTTTCTTTACGCGCAAACATCATGATTGCAATAATTAAAAATAGAATAGGGATAATCAATGTTACAAATAGTAACACTAACGGCAAAGTAACTAAAGTAGCTACTAAGAATAAGAATCCAGATAAAACTCTTATATTCATTGAAATTAATGCTAAAAATGAAATTAATAGACAAATGATAAAATATACTATAACTGCCCACACACCATTTTGTAACCATATTACAAACTGGGTTGTATTTAGACTATTATTAGCTAAAAGTTGTTGGACAAAATCATTTCCGTTCAATGAAGTTTCTAAATTTTGTATTGATGTGTCACTACTAAAAGATACTAGTGCAATAAACATCGTAATAATGGTAAGTAAGAGTAAGAATATCCAACTCAACCAACCTAATACTTTTTCTGCTAGTCGACTCACTGGACGCCTAACTTGAGTATATTGCTCTCCTGACATGTATTTACAACTCCTTATATTGCTTGTCAAACTATTATATCGAATTAACAGTAAAATAACTACTAACTACGATTTATTTTAATGACATTTTAAAATTTAAAAATCTTTCGTTATATTCGCTTAATGTTTCTTTACCTAAGTCTTTATAAACTTCTAATTTAGATTGCGTTTCTTGAGACGGATAGAAGCGATCATCATTTTTAACATTGGCCGGCAATTTTGCTCTTGCGACTTTATTAGGTGTTGCATAGCCTACCCACTCTGTATTTTGCTTATTAATTTTTGCATCTAATAGAAAATTCATAAATTTATATGCACCTTCTTTGTTTTGTGCTGTTTTTGGTATAACCATGTTATCAAACCATAGGTTAGAACCTTCTTTAGGAACTACATAATCAAATTCATCACTCGCTTGAACAATAGGTGCTGCTACGCCACTCCAAACAACTGCGATGTTTGCTTCATGTTGCTCTAACATCATTGTAATTTCATCACCTACTACACCTTTAACATTTGGGCTTAAGCGTGTTAAATTTTTCTCTGCTTTTTCTAAATGTTGTCTATGGGTATCATTTAAACTATAACCTAATTTGTTAAGTGATAATCCTATTATTTCTCTAGCACCATCTACTAATAAGACATCATCATTATATTTTTTATTGTAAAGGCTTTGCCATGAATTAAAATTATCGTTTGGATATATATTTTTATTATATACAATTCCTACAGTACCAAAAAAATAAGGCACTGAATATCGATTTCCTTTATCAAATGGCATATTCATATAATCAGAATCTAGATTTTTCATATTAGGTATTTTTTCATGATTAATAGGTAATAATAACTTTTCACGTTTCATTTTTTCTACTGTATATTCACTTGGAAAAGCTACATCGTAATGCGTACCACCATTACGGATTTTGGCTTCCATTGCTTCGTTAGAATCAAATGTTTCATAAACAACTTCTATACCAGTTTCTTTTTGGAATTGTTTAATTAACTCAGGGTCTATATATTCTCCCCAGTTATATACATAAATTTTTTCCCCGCTTGAAGAGTGATTTTTCGCAGTGAATTTTTGGCTTATAAATAAACATATCATTCCTACAGCAATTGAAACTATAATTAATTGTAAAAAGCGCTTCATCGTTGTATACCTCGCTTCAGGAGTCGTTTATGCTTCATTGTACTTTGTATTACATAATAACCTAATACTCCCATCATAATGACTACGAATAATATTGTTGATATAGCGTTAATTTCCATACTAATTCCTTTTCTGGCCATAGCGTATACTTCAACAGACAATACACTAAAGCCGTTTCCAGTAACAAAGAAACTAACAGTAAAATCATCTAGAGAATAAGTTAATGCCATAAAAAAGCCACCTAAAATTGCGGGCATTAATTGTGGTAACATGACTTTATTCAATAATTGCATCTCTGTAGCTCCTAAATCACGTGCTGCATCTAGCGTATTCCCATTCATTTCATACAGTTTGGGCAATACAATAATGACTACAATAGGAATACAAAAAGCGATGTGGGAAATGAGTACTGTCATAAACCCAAGGCCTAACCCAGTAAAATGTCCTATTGCTGTAAACATAATTAAAAATGAAGCACCAATCACAACATCTGAGGATACCATCAAAACATTATTTAATGTTAAAAGCGAAACTTTTAATTTTTTATCTTTTAAATGATATAAACCTATGGCTCCCATTGTTCCGATGACTGTAGCAAACGCTGCAGCTAACAAAGCTACTGCAATCGTATTAAAAATAACAGCCATCAAACGATCATTACTAAATAACGATTGGTAATGTTCTAAAGTAAATCCCTCAAAATGAATCATATTACCAGCAGAATTAAATGAATATACCATTAAAAATAATATTGGAATATACAATATTGCAGTTAAGCTGAAGATATATAACTTGCCATACCATTTCATTAGATTCACCCTTTTCCATTCGAAGATTTAGTATTAGTAATGATTAAGACAAGTGCCATAAAGACGATTAAACATAATGCAATCGTCGAACCCATACCATAATTTTGAATAACTAGAAATTGCTCTTCGATAGCTGTTCCTATATTAATCACTTTATTACCAGCAATCAATCTGGTAATCATAAAGAGTGACAAAGCAGGAATAAATGTAACTTGTATACCTGTTAACACACCTTGCTTAGTAAGTGGTAATATCACTTTTCTAAAAGTTGTAAATGAATTCGCCCCTAAATCACTCGATGCTTGTATTATATTATTAGGAATATCTTTCATACTATTGAAAATTGGTAAAATCATAAATGGTATATAAATATAGCTAGCAACTAATAAAAATGCTGGCGCAGTAAATAATAAATCTGTTTTAGGCAAATGAAGCATGCTCAAGATTTGATTAATAATACCATCATGACTTAACAAACCTATAAATGCATAGGTCTTGAGCAGTAAATTAATCCACGTAGGAATTATTAAGATAAGTAACCATAAGTTTTGATACTTAGATGATTTAATGAAATAAGCAGCAGGATAACTTATTAATAATGTAATGAATGTTATTGCTGTAGCAAACATAATAGAGTCCCAAAACATTTGGAAATACTTAAATGAAACAATTTTCTTATAGTTTTCAAGACTTAAATGCCCATGCAAATCAAACATTGAAAAATAAATGAGTAGAATCACTGGTATAATGATAAATAAAATCATCCATAACAAATAAGGAATGAATAAAAAATTATTAATTTTACGCATGATCTATGTCCTCATAACTTTCAATGCGCTTATCAAATTCTTTTTCTGTTTCTCCAGGCACCATAATATGAATCGCTTCTGGTTCAAAATATAAACCAACTTTACTACCTACTTCGGCTTTTTTAGTTGAGTGTATCATCCACTCATATCCTTTTCTGTCTATACAATTGATTTCATAATGTACGCCTCGAAACAGCATCGCATCTACAGTCACTTCAAATAAGCCTTCTTGCGCATCGGTTAATGTAATATCTTCTGGTCTGATTACAACTTCGACATGTTGGTTTTCTGGGATCCCCATATCTACACATACAAAATCTTGACCGTAGATATTCACTAAATAATCATTTACCATTTCTCCTTCTACGATATTAGATTCACCAATAAAGTCAGCAACAAATCTATTCACAGGTTCGTCATAGATATCTGTAGGTGAACCAAATTGTTGAATCTTGCCATCTTTCATTACAAAAATATAATCACTTAGCGCTAAGGCTTCTTCTTGATCATGTGTAACAAAGATGAACGTAATGCCTAACCTTGATTGAATATCTCTAAGTTCATATTGCATTTCTGTTCGTAGTTTCAAATCCAGTGCAGATAGTGATTCATCTAGTAATAGAATTTCTGGTTCATTGACAATAGCACGTGCAATCGCTACACGTTGTTTTTGACCGCCACTCATTTCTTCCACCGTTCTATACTCATAACCATTTAATTTCACAAGTTTTAATGCTTCTTGAACTTTCTGTTTAATTTCGACTTTACTCATTTTCTTTAATTTTAATCCAAATGCGATATTGTCATATACGTTAAGGTGTGGAAATAGCGCATAATCTTGGAATACTGTATTAACTTTTCGTTTGTTTGCAGGCGTATGCTTTATAGATTTATTTTGATAAATAATGTCACCATTATCTATTTGTTCAAATCCTGCAATGAGCTTTAATATAGTTGTTTTGCCACAGCCAGATGGCCCAAGCAAAGTATAAAAATGTCCTGATTCAATATCAATGTCTATCTTGTTCAAGATTTGTAAATCATCATAACTTTTACTCACTGACTTGAATGATAAGATTGGCTCCATTTATTTGTCCTCCTATAAATATGATGCAGTTGCAACTATCATGACTCTAGCTTCATCTTGAGTCGGGTTATATAATCTATGTATTTGATTTGCTTTAAAATATAATGCATCACCTGTCTCTGCACGATAAGTCTTATCACCTAACATCAAACACACATTGCCTTCTAAACAGTAAATAAACGTATCAGATTCTGAAGGTTTAAAATCTTTATAAGACGCATTGGCTTTTAACGTTAATAAAAGTGGCTCCATCTCTAATTCATTTGATTGTGTCACTGGCCATTTCAATATATAACCTTTGTCGTATTCATCGTAAGTAATTTGCGATACTTTCTTATATAATACCTTTTCATCTATTTGTGCTTTAAAAAAATCACTTGGATGCGTTCCTAAAACTTCTAGTATATTTAAAAAAGTCTCCATACTCGGAGATGCATGTGTACTTTCTATTTGTGATATATAGCCTTTGGATAAATCTGTACGTTCAGCAAGTTCTTCTTGAGTTAAGTTTTTAATCCGTCTTAAATTTTTAATTTTTTTACCTATATCCATTTCGTCACCTATATCTCTTTACTCCATAACGTTTGGTCATAGCAAAGTTTATTTTTAATTAGTTACAAATCTTTATTTTAAGCTCAAAATAAAAAAGCTATATTTAGTTTACTTTTATCAAACATTTTGTTTAATGCTTAATAAAAATATCAAAATATAGCTTATATGACAATAGTTATTTTTAATTTGAACTAAAATATTTTTGATCTGCTGCGCCTTTTACTGCTTGTACTGCCTTGTAACTATTATAACCACTGCTATTTTCAAATTCTTTAAAGATTTGTTTTTCCTCTGCTTTACTGGGAACAATCGCTTTGAATTGTTTATAACGTTCCAATAATACTTCCCCTTCAACTTTAGACTCATAAAATGATTCTATTGCATTGAAAAAAGATACAACTTGCATCATTTCATCATTTGACCAATCTAAATCAATAGGATATTGATATTCCATAAACAAACATGCCACCTTTTCATAATTAAATCATAATTTACAATAGCTAACGCAAATATGGCTACTCTATTATTTAAAAAAATAGCCACCAGTATAAAAACTAGTGGCTATTTCTTATGTGTTGTACGTGTATTAGAACAATATACTTACATTGTGTGGATTGGTAATCCTAATGCTTTTTCAGCTGCTTCCATAGACATTTCACCTAAAGTTGGGTGTGCGTGGATAGTTAATGCTAAATCTTCAGCATTCATACCAGCTTCAATAGCTAAACCTAATTCAGAAATAATATCAGAAGCACCAGCACCAACTACTTGTGCTCCTACTAATGTATTATCTTCTTTAAGTGTTAACAATTTAACAAAACCATTAGTATCATCTAATGATAATGCACGACCGTTAGCTGCATAAGGGAATTTAGAAGCAGTAACTGCTAATCCTTCTTCTTTAGCTTGCTCTTCAGTGTAACCAACTTGTGCAAGTTCTGGTTCAGTGAAACATACAGCTGGCATACCGATGTAATCAACTTCTGATGCTTCACCAGCAATTACTTCAGCAGCAACTTTAGCTTCATAGCTTGCTTTGTGCGCAAGTGGTAAACCTGGAACAATATCGCCAATTGCAAAGATATTTTCAGCAGAAGTACGGCTTTGTTTGTCTACTTCTAACAATCCACGATCTGCGAATTTAAGACCTAATTCTTCTAAGCCTAATTCATCAGTGTTTGGACGACGACCTACAGTAACTAATACGTAATCAGCATCGATTGTTTGCTCTTCACCTTTTACTTCATAAGTTACTTTAACGCCATTTTCTGTTTCTTCAGCAGATTTTGCCATTGCTTCAGTAACAATTTCAACGCCTTTTTCTTTCATACCTTTTTTAACAGGTTGTGTCATTTGTTTTTCGAAACCGCCTAAAATATCTTTAGCGCCTTCTAAAATAGTAACTTCAGAACCAAAGTTAGCGAAAGCAGTTCCAAGTTCAGAACCGATATATCCGCCACCAACAACTACTAATTTGCCAGGAACTTCTTGTAAGTTTAAAGCGCCTGTAGAATCAATTACACGGCTACCAAACTTGAAGTTAGGGATTTCGATTGGTCTTGAACCAGTCGCAATAATAGCATTTTTGAAGTTATATGTTTGAGCACTTTTCTCATCCATAACACGTAAGCTATTGTTATCAACAAAGTAAGCTTCGCCTTTAACGATTTCAACTTTATTACCTTTTAATAGTCCTTCAACTCCACCAGTTAATTTACTAACAACTGATTGTTTGAATTCTTGAACTTTATCAAATTTAAGTGAAACACTTTCAGCAATAACACCTAGGTTTTCTGAGTTTTTAGTTTCATTAAAACGATGTGAAGCATGTAATAAAGCTTTAGAAGGAATACAGCCTACGTTTAAACATACGCCACCTAATTCGCCTTTTTCAACGATTGTTATTTTTTGACCTAACTGTGCTGCACGAATTGCTGCAACATAGCCTCCTGGTCCTGCTCCGATTACAATAGTGTCTGTTTCAATTGGGAAATCTCCAACTACCATGTTTTACCCCTCCATTAATAATAATTCTGGATTATTCAATAATCGTTTGATATGGTTCATAGCATTTTGTCCAGTAGCACCATCAATTTGTCTGTGGTCAAAACTTAATGACAATGATAATACTGGAGCTGCTACGATTTCTCCATCTTTTACAATTGGTTTTTGTGCAATACGGCCAATACCTAAGATAGCAACTTCTGGGTGATTGATAACTGGAGTAAACCATTGTCCACCAGCTGAACCAATATTACTAATTGTACATGTAGCGTCTTTCATTTCGTCTGAAGCTAATTTACCATCACGTGCTTTTACAGCAAGTTCATTAATTTCGTCAGAAATACTAAAGATAGATTTACGATCCGCGTGTTTAACTACAGGTACTAATAGTCCTCTATCAGTATCAGCTGCGATACCAATATTCCAGTAATGTTTATGAACAATTTCGCCAGCTTCTTCATTGAATGAAGTATTAAGTGCTGGGTATTTTTTCAATGCTGAAACTAATGCTTTAACTACATAAGGTAAGAAAGTTAATTTAGTACCTTGCTCAGCTGCAACTTCTTTGAATTTTTTACGGTGATCCCATAATTCTTGAACATCAATTTCATCCATTAATGTTACGTGAGGTGCAGTTTGCTTAGAGTTAACCATAGCTTTAGCAATTGCTTTACGCATTGCAGGTATTTTTTCTGTTGTTTCTGGGAACTCACCTTCAGTTGAAACTGGTGCTGATTGTGTAGTATTTGAAGTTTCTTCACTTACTGCTTCAGAAGTACTTTCATTAGAAGCTGAAGCTGCTTGTCCGCCGCCATTTAAGTAAGCGTCTACATCTTCTTTTGTTGTACGTCCGTTTTTACCTGAAGCTACAACAGCTTTAATATTAACGCCATTGTCACGAGCATATTTACGTACAGATGGCATAGCTTTAACACGTTTACTTTCATCAACTTCTTCGTTTGATGATTGTGCAGGTGTTGCTGCTTCAGTGCTTTCTTCTGCTGGCGCTTCTTCGCTAGCTGATTCGTCACTTTCACTACCTTTAAATTGCATATCTTCTGCATCTGGTGCATCAATTTTAATAATTGTATCACCAACAACTGCTACAGTACCTTCATCTACTAATACTTCTTCAATAGTACCAGCAACAGGAGATGGAATTTCTACAACTGATTTGTCATTCTGCACTTCTGCTAAGACGTCGTCTTCTTCGATTTGATCTCCAGCTTTAACAAACCATTTTACTATTTCACCTTCGTGGATACCTTCACCAATATCGGGTAATTTAAATTCAAATGCCACGTTATTATCCTCCTAGAAATTCATATTAAGTCAAAAATTAGAAAATGAGGATGGGACGAATATGTCATGCCCTCATACTATATATAAACTTGAATGAAGTAGGTCAAACGAGGTTTCGTATTTCCTACTTCATCAAGGCTATAATTAAAATTCTAATGTTTCTTTCGCTTTTTCAATAATATCGTTTTTGTTTGGTAACCAAACATTTTCAGCTTGTGTAAACGGATAGATTGTATCAGCTGCTGCAACACGTGCGATTGGTGCTTCTAATGAAAGGATTGAACGTTCAGCTAATTCAGCTGCAACCGTTGCACCAACGCCAGCTTGACGTTGCGCTTCTTGAACAACTACTACACGGCCAGTTTTTTCAACTGAAGCCACAAGTGTCTCGATATCGATTGGTTGTACAGTACGTAAGTCAATAACTTCTACTGAATAACCTTCTTTTTCTAACTCTTCTGCAGCTTTTAATGATTCTTGAACCATTGCGCCATAAGCAATAAGTGTTATATCATTACCTTCTTGTTTTACGCTAGCTTTGCCGATTTCGATTGTGTACTCTTCTTCTGGTACTTCATCACGGAAAGAACGATACAATTTCATGTGCTCTAAGTAAACGACTGGGTCATTACTTCTGATTGATGAAATTAATAAGCCTTTTGCGTCATAAGGATTAGAAGGAATTACAACATGTAATCCAGGTGATTGAGCTAAAATACCTTCTAAGTTATCAGCGTGTAATTCTGGTGTATGAACACCACCACCGAATGGTGCGCGAATTGTCACTGGTGCTTGTTTTGAGTTACCAGAACGGAAACGTGTACGTGCAATTTGACCTGCAACAGAGTCGAATACTTCAAATACAAATCCTAAGAATTGGATTTCCATAACTGGACGGTATCCTTCAGTAGTTAAACCTAAAGCTAAACCACCAATCCCAGATTCAGCTAATGGCGTATCGAATACACGATCTTCACCGAATTCTTTTTGTAACCCTTCAGTTACACGGAATACACCGCCGTTAACACCTACGTCTTCACCGAAAAGTAAAACATTTTCATCGTTTTGTAATTCAGTTTTCAACGCGTTGTTAATTGCTTGAACCATTGTCATTTGTGCCATTGGTTACTTCGACTCCTTCTCTTTATAGATTTCATATTGCTCCGCTAAATGTTGAGGCATTTCATCGTACATAAGTTCCATTAAATCAGTAACTGATTGTTTTTCAGTATTATCTGCTTCTTTAACGGCAGTTTTGATTTCAGATTTAGCACGTTCAATGACTTCATTTTCTTTGTCTTCAGTCCATAAACCTTTATTCTCAAGGAATTTTCTATAACGAACTAATGGGTCCTTTTTCTCCCATTCAGAATCTTCATCTGATGTTCTGTATTTCGTTGGATCATCACCAGCCATAGTATGTGGACCATAACGATATGTGATTGTTTCAATTAATGTTGGACCTTCACCATTTACAGCGCGGTCACGTGCTTCTTTTGTTGCTTGGTATACTGCTAACGCATCCATACCATCAACTTGTAAACCTGGGATACCAACTGAAATAGCTTTTTGAGCTAAAGTTGTAGCCGCTGTTTGCTTACTACGAGGTGTAGAAATTGCATAGTTATTATTTTGAATAACGAAGATTGCTGGTGCTTTATAAGCAGAAGCAAAGTTAATACCTTCATAGAAGTCACCTTGTGAAGAACCACCGTCACCAGTGTAAGTAATTGCTACAGCTTGTTTGCCACGTTTTTTCATTCCTAATGCTACACCAGCAGTTTGAACATACTGTGCACCAATAATGATTTGTGGGCTAAGTGCATTTACGCCTTCAGGCATTCTATTCCCTTTAAAGTGCCCTCTTGAGAATAGGAAAGCTTCAGTTAAAGGTAAACCGTGCCAAATTAATTGTGGCACATCACGATAACCTGGTAATATAAAATCTTCTTTCTCTAAAGCGTATTGTGAAGCTAATTGTGAAGCTTCTTGTCCTGCTGTAGGTGCATAGAAACCTAATCTACCTTGTCTATTTAATGAAATAGAACGTTGGTCTAGAATACGTGTCCATACCATTCTCTCCATTAATTCAACTAGTTGCTCGTCTGACAAATCTGGTAATAGTTTTTTATTAACAACATTACCATCTTCATCCAATATTTGAATCATTTCAAATTGAGATTGAGTATCATTCAATACTTTCTCTGCATCGAATTGGGCTTTTAACTTCGGAGCCATTCAATTCACCATACCTTTCCCGTATAATAGAAATACATTTTATCCTCTAGTATTGTATCACAAAACTGTTACACTGTTAAATAATTTGAAAAAGTTCTGTAGCACTCAAAACAAGTACAGTTTTAGAACTGTATTACTGTAGTATGACGCACTGTACTACTACAAAATTCCGAGCTTTTTTTCGGAATTCAACCTAAAATGTAAGCGTAATCATGTTATATAATATAGCTTTACACATTGAATTTCAAATGAACAGCGGTTATCCTATTACATTAGATTGTCGACATCTTGTTTTTCTTTGTTCACATCGTTCATAGATTTCGAGTATTTTTTAAATACTTTATTCATTTTTTTAACTGCTTTATTTACAGCTTCTGATTTTTTATCAACCTCTTCTTGATTCCCTTGATTACCTGACGTATATTTAAACATTTCCTTCTCTTTATTCATTATACGCTTGTAGGCTTTGACATATTCGTCATGCGCCTTGTATTTTTCTTTTAATGCATCGTTCAATTGTTGAACTTCCTTTTTCTTCTGTTTATTACTAATGTTGGCTACATGCTTCTCAGCCTTTTCAAATTCTTTTTGTGATTTACTATAAGCAACTTCTTCTTTTTTAAATTCTTTTTCTCGTTGTTCGGCGTTTTTCACAAGCTTTTTAGAGACGTCTTGTACTTTATCTTGATTTTGGCCATTTACATTTTTCACTAATTTTTGCTTTTCTTGTTCTAAACTATTCAGCTTTTTGCCTACTGAGGAAACAGGTTTCTCTTTATCAGATGCTTTTTGCACTTTTTCATTATAATCTTTTATTTCACCTTTATCTGTTGTGCACCCTGCAACTAACACTGTAGAAGCAAGTAATGCACTGATGCCGTATTTTAATTTCATTTTTGAGAAATCCTCCTTTATTTGTGTGTTATATTATATAATATTTTATAATAAATCAAATGTATCACTGTCATTTATTCATTGAAGTTTGGTATATTATTTTATATTAAGGAAGGTGTATGAACAAATGTTAACAATGAAAGATATTATTAGAGATGGTCACCCAACATTGCGTGAGAAAGCTAAAGATGTACAATTACCACTATCTAAAGAAGATCGTAGTACTTTATTAGCTATGCGTGGATTTTTAATTAATAGTCAAGATGATGAAATTGCTCAAAAATACGGGCTTCGTTCAGGTGTAGGTCTTGCCGCACCACAAATTAATATTTCAAAGAAAATGATTGCTGTTTATTTACCTGATGATGGTGAAGGTAGAAGCTATGATCTTATGCTTGTAAACCCTAAAATTGTCAGCCACAGTATTCAAGAAGCATATTTACCAACTGGTGAAGGTTGTCTAAGTGTTGATGAGAATATCCCAGGGCTTGTACACCGCAAAAATAGGATTACGGTTAAAGCTACAGATATTGATGGTAATGAGGTCAAATTACGTTTGAAAGGTTATCCTGCAATCATTCTTCAACATGAAATCGATCATATCAATGGAATTATGTTTTACGATTACATTGATCAAAGTAATCCACTTAAACCGCATGAGGATGCTGTAGAAGCATAACTTTTAAAAAGCCGTTAGCAAGTTGAGTCAATACTCAAAGCTAACGGCTTTTTTACATGAAATCATCTCTACGTTCATGAAACGATATATCAAGTTTTTTGAATTCAGTTTTAAGTGCATTTAACGCTTGTATATCAATAAATTCTGGATCATGGTTATGTTTCACGTAATATTGATTATCGTTCACGTTATCAACAATTTCTTTATAATTAAAAAACATCAAGACTTGTTCCGCACGTATTTCAAATGTAATATCTTGGAATATTTTATCTGTACGCGCTTTTTCTTTTTTTACATCTTCAATTATTCTATTTACTTGATCCACATCTCTCACCCTTACCTTACTTCATTTCCACCTATTACTTTCCTCATTAAATAAGTATGTCGCATAATACCATCATAAATAAAAACGAAAGCCTACTCAAGTTAAATATAAGTTTATTACAAATTTTCTGAAAATCATTTTAATTAAAATCTTAAAATAATTAATAACTTAGAATTACAATGATGTTATTTACCTATATCAAAAGGAGTCAACATGATAAAACTGCTTTATTTATTCTACTACATCATGTAAAATGAGAAATAACTGAAAACATATGAATCATAGTATTTGTATTTTTCTAATCGAACGAAATGAAGATAACCCTATAAACATACTTGCAACAAGCTAGTATGTTCTATTTATATTAGACTGCAGAGTTAATCATATTTTAATATGATAATAACATTTTGATAATTCTAATGATGGTTCTCAGTCAATTAAATTGCAGGGTTTTACCATAAATATTAAAAATCAATTATGATTTTAGGAGGAAATATATAAAATGGCAGTATTTAAAGTATTTTATCAACAAACTAAAGAAGAAGTAATCGTACGTGAACATACGCAAACAATGTACGTTGAAGGAGAAACAGAAGAACAAGTTAGAAGATATTTAAAAGAACGTAACTTCAACATTGAGTTTATCACTAAATTAGAGGGCGCACATTTAGAATACGAAAAGCAATCAGATCACTTTAACGTGGAGCAAGCTAAATAATGAAACAAATTCATAAAAATGAAGTTGCGGTTTATGCGCTTGGTGGTTTAGGTGAAATTGGTAAAAACACTTATGCCGTTGAGTATCAAGATGAGATCGTTATCATTGATGCAGGAATTAAATTCCCAGATGATAACTTATTAGGAATCGACTATGTCATTCCTGATTTCACTTATTTAGAGCAGAACCAAGATAAAATCGTTGGTCTGTTTATCACTCACGGACATGAGGACCATATAGGTGGTGTGCCCTACCTATTAAAACAAATTAATGTGCCTATCTATGGTGGACCATTAGCTTTAGGTTTAATTAGAAATAAACTAGAAGAACATCATTTATTAAGAACAGCAGAACTTATAGAAATAGACGAAAGTAGCGTTATTAAATCAAAACATTTTGAAGTTGGTTTCTACTTAACAACACATAGTATTCCAGAAGCTTATGGTGTGATTGTCAAAACGCCTGAAGGTAATATTGTGCATACTGGTGATTTCAAATTTGATTTCACTCCAGTTGGTGAGCCTGCAAACATAGCTAAAATGGCAAAATTAGGAGAAGAAGGCGTGCTTTGTTTACTTTCTGATTCTACAAATGCTCTAGTTCCAGACTTCACATTAAGCGAACGCGAAGTAGGTCAAAATGTAGAAAAGATCTTCCGTAATTGTACTGGAAGAATTATATTCGCTACTTTTGCTTCCAACATTTACCGTGTTCAACAAGCTGTTGAAGCTGCAATTAAGTATAATCGTAAGATTGTCACTTTTGGCCGTTCAATGGAAAATAACATTAAAATTGGCATGGAGCTCGGTTATATCAAAGCGCCACCTGAAACATTCGTTGAACCTAATAAGATTAACACTGTTCCAAAGCATGAACTATTAATTCTTTGTACAGGGTCACAAGGTGAGCCAATGGCAGCATTATCAAGAATCGCTAATGGTACACACAAACAAATCAAAATCATCCCTGAAGATACTGTTGTATTCAGTTCTTCACCAATTCCAGGTAATACAAAAAGTATTAACCGTACTATTAATTCGTTATATCGTGCTGGCGCAGAAGTCATTCACAATAAAGTTTCTAACATCCATACATCGGGTCATGGCTCTCAAGGTGATCAACAATTGATGCTACGTCTTATCAGACCGAAATACTTCTTACCTATACATGGTGAATACCGTATGTTAAAAGCCCATGGTCAATCTGGGATTGAATGTGGCGTTGACCCTGATAACGTATTTATCTTCGACATTGGCGATGTACTAGCATTAACACATGATTCTGCTAGAAAAGCCGGTAGAATCCCGTCCGGAAATGTATTAGTTGATGGTAGTGGTATAGGAGATATCGGTAATGTCGTTATACGCGATCGTAAGCTATTATCAGAAGAAGGTCTTGTCATTGTAGTAGTCAGTATTGATTTCAAGACAAACACTTTACTATCTGGGCCTGACATCATATCACGTGGCTTTGTATATATGCGTGAATCTGGTCAATTAATTTACGATGCACAACGAAGAATCAAAACAGATGTGATTTCTAAATTAAATCAAAATAAAGATATCCAATGGCATCAAATTAAATCATCAATCATTGAAACATTACAGCCTTATTTATTTGAAAAAACTGCTCGTAAACCAATGATTTTACCCGTTATTATGAAAGTAAACGAAGATACGAACCAGTCATCTTCAAACAAAGTGAATCATAAAAATGATAAGCCTAAAAAAGTTCAATCAAAAACACAACCAAAACCACAAGTAAATAAAGCTAAAAAAGAAACGAACAATAACAAAAAAGTAAATCAATCTCCAAAACCTAAAAAAGATGAATCAAATAATCATACATCATCTGAATCATAGGTCAATTAAAGCGCGTGATGCTTTAGTCTTATTAACAGACTAAATGCATTACGTGTTTTTTATTGTATCATGCATTAAAAAGGCAGACGCTATCATGCGCCTGCCTTATAACTTATTTATCTTACAACTTTTTTCTCAAAGCGATTCAAATCATTATCATGACCTATCATGATTAGTATGTCCCCTATTTCAATACTCATATTCGGATCAGGTGAGACAAGAATTTCTCTTCCTCTTTTAATTGCAATAATACTAATGCCAAATTGTGCCCGGATATCTAATTGTATAATAGTTTGCCCCGCCATTTTTTCACTAGCTTTTATTTCTACAATTGAATGTTCATCAGCAAGTTCTAAATAGTCTAATACACTTGCACTCGCTACATTATGTGCAATGCGTCTGCCCATGTCTCTTTCTGGATGAACGACCGTATCTGCACCAATTTTATTCAAAATCTTTGCGTGATAATCATTCTGTG
Source organism: Staphylococcus succinus (assembly GCF_029024945.1). NCBI lineage: Bacteria > Bacillati > Bacillota > Bacilli > Caryophanales > Staphylococcaceae > Staphylococcus > Staphylococcus succinus. The sequence continues at coordinate 1,846,973 of NZ_CP118976.1, forward strand.
CTTTTGCTGTAACTTTTTTCACGCCAAGTTCTTTCAATATCAGTGTTGTTAATGTACTAGATTGTATATTTTCACCGATAGCTACAATGACATGATCAAAGTTTCTAATACCCAAACTTTTCATAACAGCTTCATCTGTCGTGTCAGCTACTACAGCATGTGTAGCGATATCACTATATTCATTTACACGTGCCTCATCCATGTCAATCGCCATGACATCCATATCCAATGCATTAAGTTCTCTTACAATACTTCCACCGAATCGGCCTAATCCGATTACCACATACTCTTTATCCATATGCGTCCTCCAATTTAAAAATAGAGGCAAGATGATTCAATTCGCAACATCAAACGCGTTACTGTGAATCACCCACACCTCAATTTAAAATATTATCTTATTTCTTTCCTTCAACATATTTTTTATCGAAAACAAATAATCTTAATAATAATATTAACGATGGTATCAATAAAAGTAAAGCAAAAATAAATGCTGTAATAAGAGCAATTGCCATACTATTATTAACCACACCTTCATCTATACGAATAAATGGGTAAAGTAGATATGGTAACTTACTCGCACCATATCCGAAAAACGCGAAGCCCATTTGTAAGATAACTAAAATAAATGCTAAACCATGTCCTTTTTTAATCAAAGTCAACACCATTGCGCCTATAAAACATATAAAGCTGAGTAAGAACATCCACCAATAATTTGTAACTGCATTAGTGAAATGCTCTCTATTTTGTAGTCTTAATGATAAGAAAACAAATAATGAGATAGCAATCATTGGAGGGCCCCAGAACAAGAACCAATATCTAAGTAACTTGTATGCCTCCGTGTCTTTTGCTTTTGACGCATAATACGTCAAGAAACCTGAAGAAATATAAAGCACTGACACAACTGATAAAAATACTACTGCCCAAGAATACGGACTTAAAATAAGCTGTACCCAGTCCAAATCTAAATTGTTGCTTGAACCAGTAATGTAGCCACCTTCAGAAATCGTCAATGTTGTCGCTAATGCAGCTGGTATAAATAAACCAGCAATACCATACAGCGCCAACCATGGCAGTTTCGTATCCGGACCATAATTTTCAAAAGCGTAGAAACTACCTCTAATTGAAATTAAAATAACTGCTATGGAAGCCGGTAATAAGAGTACCGAACCAAAGTATTTTGCAGTATCTGGGAAAAAACCCACCATTCCTACGAAAAAGAATACAAAAAATACATTAGTAACTTCCCAAACAGGATTGAGATAACGTGCGACAAGGTGATTAATTTTTTTATCTTGTTTAGTAATTTTTGCATGAAGTGTAAAAAAACCAGCTCCAAAATCTATTGAGGCAACGATAATATAACAAAATAAGAAAATCCAAAGTACTGAAATTCCAATATAAGCGAAGACCATTATGCCTCACCTCTTTCTTGGGCTAATTTTTCTACGTCTTTATGCGCTGGTTTGTCTCTGAACATACGAATAAGTACATATGCAGTTGTATATACTAATATAATATATAGTATCGCAAAGAGTATTGTAACTAACGTAAGTCCGCCAGCTTGAGTTGCAGCTTGAGCAACTTTAAGATAACCTCGAACTAACCATGGTTGACGACCTTGTTCAGTTAAGAACCAACCAAATTCTATTGCAAGCACTGCAGCAGGACCAGTTAATAACACACCATATAATAAAGGCTTAGAGTGTGTAAATTTGCGTAGTTTTTTAAAGGTTAATGTTAAGACAAATGCACCTGAAACAACTAAACAGAACACACCCATAAATACCATAAGATCAAAATAATAATGTACAATCATCGGAGGTCTTAACTCTTTCGGAAAATCATTTAACCCTTTAACGCTGGTATTAATATTGTTGTCAGCCAAGAAACTCAATACACCAGGTATTTTAACAGCACCTTTAACTTCTTGAGTTTCTTCATCTAGTGAACCAAATAAGACTAAATCTGCTTTAGATCCGGTTTCAAAATGCCATTCGTATGCTGCAAGCTTTTCAGGCTGCTCTTGATGTAAGAACTTCGCTGACATGTCGCCCGCTAACATAGAACCTAGTGTAAATATAATACCAAGAATCATAGTTAATTTTAATGCTTTCTTATGATATTCAGTATCTTTTTTAAATTTGTTTTTTAATAATTTAAATGCTGCTATTGCAGCTAATATAAATGCCATAGTCATAAGTGCAGTAGCTACAACATGAAATGATCTAACTAAAAAAGAATCATTAAACATTGCCGCCCATGGTTCAACATTAATCATTTTACCATTTTTCATTTCGAATCCAGCTGGTGTATTCATAAATGAATTTACTGAAGTAATAAAGAAAGCCGAGAATGAACCACCCAAAATAACAGGAATACTAATTAAGAAATGCGTCCACTTTCCTTTAAATCTATCCCAAGTATATAAATAAATGCTTAAAAAGATAGCTTCAAAGAAGAAAGCAAATGTTTCCATAAATAGTGGTAATGCTATGACATGACCACCCATTTGCATAAATGTAGGCCATAATAGTGATAACTGTAATCCTATAATCGTACCAGTTACTACACCTACGGCCACTGTAATAGTATATCCTTTAGTCCATCTTTTAGCTAATGTAATATATTTAAGATCATTATTTTTAATTCCTAAAAATTCTGCAACTGCGAACATCAATGGCATCCCTGCGCCAATGGTTGCAAATATGATATGAACTGCGAGCGTCATCGCAGTTAGAAAACGTGCTAATTCAACTGAATCCATATTATCACCTTTTTTATTTATTTGTGACAAAAATCACAACTTCCATTTATTATATACCTCTTTATATGTTTTTAAAATATATTAAAACTATAATAAAGTGACAAATTAATGACCAGTCACATATAAAATTCAACCCTTGATAATTCGATAAAAGTTTCTTATATTTAAATAAACGCACTATTGAAAGGATGAACTGACATGAACGAAGTGATTATTTATACACAAAATGATTGTCCCCCTTGTACATTTATTAAAAGCTATTTAACTGATAAAGGCGTGACATACAGTGAAAAAAACATATCAAACACACAATATAGAAATGAAATGATGGATCACGATGCATTCGCCACTCCTTTTATATTGTTAAATGACGAGCCCATGTACCAAATCGATATGGATAAATTAAATCGTGTGTTAAATATCGAATAGTAATCATCAGCTATATTTTCATATTTCTTAATATTATAACATGTGCTCCATTACTCTATACCCAATTTTCTTTGGGACAAAATGAAGGATATATTTTAGTAATGTCAAAATCATTTTTAAAATATATGCATTATACAAATTTTACTTTATCTTTTAAATTCAAAAGGCTGAGCATTCTAAAATAATAGAATGCTCAGCCTTTTTGTTTAACTACATATATCTTAACTCATGATTTATTTAGCGTATTGGTTCACTAAGTCTTGAACTTCTTCAGAAGTTGCACAATTTATTGCTCTTTGTGCTAATTCTTCCATTTCATTTTGACTTAATGCTTTAATTTGACGACGTGCTTTAAGCACTGAAGTCGCACTCATAGAGAATTCATCTAATCCTAAACCAAGTAATAATGGAATAGCAATTTCATCTCCAGCCATTTCACCACACATACCAGTCCATTTTCCTTCGTTATGTGACGCTTCGATCACTTGTTTTACTAAACGTAAAATTGATGGATTATATGGTTGATACAAGTATGAAACGCGTTCAGACATACGATCTGCCGCCATAGTGTATTGTATTAAATCATTTGTTCCGATACTGAAGAAATCAACTTCTTTAGCAAATACATCTGCTAAAGCTGCTGTTGATGGTATTTCTACCATTATTCCTAATTCAATATCATCAGATACTTCCACGCCTTCTTGCGTTAAATTATCTTTTTCTTCAAGTAGCAATGCTTTCGCATCTCTAAACTCTTGAATTGTTGCAACCATTGGGAACATGATATTTAACTTACCGTATACAGAAGCACGCAATAAAGCACGTAATTGTGGTCTAAAAATTTCCGGTTGATCTAAACATAGACGGATTGCACGATAACCTAAGAATGGATTCATTTCTTCAGGTAAGTTTAAATATGGTAACTCTTTGTCGCCACCAATATCTAAAGTACGCACAACTACACGCTTATCTTCCATTGTTTCCAACACTTTTTTATACGCTTCGAATTGCTCATCTTCTGATGGCATTTCATCTCTACCCATGTATAAAAATTCAGTACGGTATAAACCAATACCCTCTGCACCATTTTCAATGACACCTTTTAAATCATTCGGTGTACCAATGTTAGCAGCTAACTCGGCATGTTTCCCATCAAGTGTTTTTGTTTCTTCATCGCGTAATTTTTGAAGCTCTTGCTTATCTTCAAAGAAACGCTCACGTTTATTTTGATATGCAATAACTTCGTCTTCTGTAGGATCGATAATGACTTCACCAGTTAAACCATCGACAATAACCATGTCTCCCTGTTTAACTTCTTGAGTGATTGATTTTGTACCTACCACTGCTGCAATTTCTAATGATCTACTCATTATAGCAGAGTGAGAGGTTCTACCACCGATGTTAGTCACAAACCCTTGTACAAATTCTTTATTTAGTTGTGCAGTATCAGAAGGTGTTAAATCATTCCCAATGATGACAACGCTTTCATCAATCATACTAGGATTTGGTAATTCAACGCCTAATATATGCGCCAATACACGTTTTGAAACATCACGAATATCAGCAGCACGTTCTTTCATATATTCATTGTCCATAGATTCAAATATTGTAATGAATTGTCCAGTTACATCAGATAGAGCAGTCGGTGCGTTAACTTGTTCATTAGTAATTTTATCTTCAATCGGTTGAATTAATTCTGGATCATCTAATACTAATAAATGCGCATCAAAAATGGCTGCTTTGTCAGCGCCAAGATTTTCTTCAGCATTATTTCTGATTTTAGTTAATTCAACTTTAGACGTTTCGATAGCGTTTCTAAACTTTTTAATTTCAGCGTCGACATCTGAGATCTTTTCACTATTATATGAAAGATCTGGTTCAACTAATAAATATGCTTTGGCAATTGCTACACCATCTGATGCAGCAATTCCATTTATATAATTAGACATATTACTTTGTTAAGCCTTCTTTAGATAAGATGTCAGTAATTGCTTCAATTGCTTCAGTTTCGTCGCTACCGTCAGCATAGATAGTGATTTCAGCATCTTTACCTACACCTAAACTCATAACACCCATGATTGATTTTAAGTTAACTTTTTTACCGTTATATTCTAATTGAATATCTGAATCAAATTTTGATGCAGTTTGAACAAGCATAGTCGCTGGACGAGCGTGAATACCTGTTTCGTCGATTATTACATATGATTTTTGTTCCATAATATGATTTCTCCTTCGTATAGTTAGAATTGTTAGTTTATTATAAAACCTAACACAGTTTTATATAATAACATTACCAAATTATACATATAAATTCAATGCGTTGCACCCATGATATGACAATATTCAGTGAATATTGAAGATTTTATGAAAACGCTGCACTTTTAAACTAAATCTTTAATAACTTTTTCACACTTTTCGATATGTTCGTCTCCAACTTTTTTCATGAAATAGTAGCTGATAGACGCAGAAATAGCTTGCCCTACAAATGGAAACCATTTGGTTTGTTTTGCTGCAACACGTTTTGCTACATCTCGAATAACTACTTTAAGGATTGCATTAGAAACTTTTTTGCCAATAAACTGACTTCCTTGAATCGCTGCAGCCGCAAATATACGTTCTCTCATGTCTTCTTTCATAGAATTTACCTGTTTATGATCAAGACCGTAAATTTTATTCACATCTTCAATGATGTCTCTCATAATTTTTATATCTACACCAAAATCTAAACCAGGAATAGGCACAACACTTATTCCTGATGATAGTAATGATTTTTTCTTCACTAAAGTCTGAGCACGTTCGCGACGTTCCTCAATTTCTATATTTGTAGTTGGTAGATTGCTTTTATTTCTTACATCTTCAATATCTAATACTTTATTACCTAATTTTTGTGTAACATTGTTTGTGATTTTATTTTTAAAGCTCATTATATTCACTCCTTAGTAAATTAGCCACTTTAAAATAATACCCGTTTTAAACAAATTTATTGTATTTTAACAAAAATAGCTTTTAAATATTTAGATGGTTTATAGTGTGCATGTGTTTTAAAATCTTTAGGAAGTCCCATCACATCTACGATTTCAAAATCTACACCTTCAGCTGTCAAAGTTTCATTAACTACATTTTTAAATGCTTTTAAAGAAAAAGTACTATTATTTGTACACAATAATAATGTACCTTGTGGCGCAAGTATATCAAGCGCACCATTAATCAATTTGTCATAGTCTTTCAATACTGAGAACGTTTTTTTCTTGTTTCTTGCAAAACTTGGGGGATCAATAACAATTGTGTCATAGACTAAATCATGACGTTTTGCATAACCATAAAAATCAAATGTATCCATAACATATATATATTGTGATTTAGGGTCAATCGCATTAACACCAAAGTTCTCTTCTGTAAGTGCACGGGAACGATTTGCTAAGTCAACACTAGTCGTTACTTTAGCATTTTCTGCTGCAACAACTGAGAACGCACCAGTATAACTAAACACATTCAATAAATTTTTATCTTGAGCATATTGATCTTTTAATTTTTTTCTTACTTCTCTTTGATCTAAAAAGATTCCCGTCATAGGTCCATCATTTAAGTGAACATTATAGAAAGTAAAGTTTTCTTCGATAATAATTGGAAACTCTGGTGCCTCACCATCTACAAATCCACCTTCAATTTCAGAATCTTTAAATCGCATTTTCTCAAAAACTGAAGTATAACCAAAAACAGATTTCAATGCAGATAACACATTATAACGGAACTTATGAATACCTTTTGAATACCATTGAATTAAATAATGGCCATCATAATTATCGATTGTTAGACCACCGACGCCGTCTCCTTCTCCATTGAAAACTCTAAATGCATTTGTACCGTCTACATGATAGAAGTATTCACGTTCGCTTTTGGCTGTTTCGAACAATCTTTCAAAAAATGTTGTATTAATCACTTCATCTTTATCATAACTAAGTACCCAGCCGATGCCTTTGTGCTGACGCCCTACATATGCAGATGCAATATATTTTCCTTGATCATTTACGAGATTAAATAAGTCCCCTTCTTTCAAATGATCTTGAGAATATATATCCTCTTCATCTATCAAAGGGTATTGATTTAAATACTTCGTTTCTTTACCTTTATTTAATGTGGCAGTTTTCATAAAATTATGTCAGCCTTTCTTCTATTAATTATTTTTTATTTTTTCACTTATTCATCTTATCATCTCAGCTGCTTTGTAACACCATTAATATTTACACAAGTCAAATCTTAATTTTCGATTTGTTGTTAAAATAACCTTACTTTATTAAATTATATTCCCTATTGTACTATTTAAACATTTTCCATCCTAATATAATATAAAATTCTAACTTCATAATTTATTTTCAAAAATCAGCAATTCAAATGTGATACTTAGTATGCATACTTGTACACCTTTATATCAATTACACCTCTTTATAAAAATACAAAAAATAAAACCTATCTTCCAACCAATTTGGAAGATAGGTTAAGTCAAACTACACTATTTTAATCAATTAATATTCTGCTGGTTCACGTAATTTTATGATGAATCCTACTATAATTGCTATCAGCATCATAAACAGTATTGGTGTAATAAACGTTGATAATAATAATCCATGAACCATGATGTTTACAAATTCAGTAACTAACTTAAAGAATAAAAAACTTACCATAAATAATTGTAGATAATAAAATCTACCTTTTAAATAGTTTGTTAATGTCGTTAAAATATAAATTATTATAATAATCATTAACAAGAATAAAGTAATCCACTCAATAACATATTGTGTTTGAGAAATTTCCCAATCACCAGAAACAAATAATGAATTTCTATTATTAAATTCAATCAAAGTAAAGAATAAGAGAATTGCTCCACAGAATAATTCTACATATGCAGATTTAAGCCACTTCGGTTTCTTCATCCAATTTGGTACATCATCTTCTTGAATATCAATAATGTCTTTCCATTTTTTAATGAATTTATCCTTTTTATCCCTAGCTTTTTGAATATCTACACTTCTACGTGTTTTACGTGTAAATTCTGTTGTTTTGTCTTGTAAATCTTTCCAATATTCTTTTGTTTGAGTAGTTACTGCACCTTTACTCGTTCTAGATAATTCCGGTTCTTCTTCGCCGAGTTCTTGTTTCGTTAATGGCAATGATCTTCTTAGGAATAAGAAGTTCCAAATTGACATTTGTCCAAGTAACCACATAATAATGAAAAACGTGTTAACACTCAGAATATCAATTGGTACAATTTGATCACTATCTATTCTTCCATATAACACAATTTGTGTTAATAAATAACTTATGCCATAAGTGAAAATAATCCATAAATAATGATATTTTCTATGATCCGTATTTAATTCATCTTTATAAACAATGTAACCTATATGCACCGCAAAAGGTATCACAAAAATAATAGCAAAAAAGCTATAAACTTGTGTCATGAGTATAAGCGTTATAATGAAGAAAAGAATACCAATAACTAAAAAGAAAATTGAAATATCATAGTCATATCTCGTTGTTCTAAATAGCGTGAAGCCAATAAGTATTAACGCAATACCAAACAAAAGAATCAAGATTGCGCTTACTACAGGAAAGTTCCCTATATAATTACTCATCACCCTAATAATTTCACTGAAAAACGCGTTTATAAAATCCCACACATTATGAATATGTAATTCAATCTTACCTTTACCATTTAATTTATGAATTAAAGGTAAATTAATTAAAATGATGAGACTTGTGAAAAGCGAAACGATGCCTATAATATAACTATACAGTATCTCAGCGTGTTTCTTAAAAAAAGACATACCATTCACCTCAAAGTTATTATATATGAACATTTTGTTCTTGTCTTTAATAATCTAATAAATAAGTCTATAGTATGATATAAAATAGTTGTATAGTCAAAATTCCACATAATTTATACTATTAAACAATTATTTCATAAAAAGTATAAAAACGCATGGGCTATATACAATTTATATTTCTTCCCTTTTGTTTAATTACTCAATTCCGTGGTATTAAATTAATATATTCTACTTAAAGTTTAAGGAGTGTTGAAATTATGAGTAAAGAAGAATTAAACAAAGAAGCAGCTGAAAAAGCTAAAGCGGCTGAAGATAAATTAAAAGAGCAACAATCATCAAATGATGGTGAGGAAGAAACTAAAAAAAATATCCAAGATACGTTGGATTAAGACAATAAACGATTCACTTTGAGTAAGCCGAACTACTTCGGCTTACTTTTTTAATACACTTCCCTACCTTAGTTTAGCAATACACTTCCCTGCTTTCTCTATTGATTAATATTCTTATTATCCTCCAATTTTAAATTGAGAACTTGACAGAACTAGCGAAAAATCATACATTATAGTTAAATTTAAATATAATATTCGCACTAGGGGTGTTTAGTGACTGAGATGAGGTATACCCTCAAACCCTTTGAACCTGATCTAGATTAAACTAGCGTAGGAAAGTGTATTGCGATACCTTTTTCTTTTATTGGTATCCCTATGCCACTATTTAAACGCGCAACTTTCTAGAAGGTTGTGCGTTTTTTATATAGGAGGAAAAGATCATGACAAAAGGTTTAAAGCTTTCTGAAATACTCGTAACTGTATTAATTGCGGTTGTTTTCGCAGTGATATACAACATTTGGAATTTCGTCTACAAAGCTGTACAAATTACCGGACTACATTTTGAAGAATTGACGTATGGCGCATGGTTCATGGCAGCTGTCGTTGCTTATCTTATTATCCCTAAAGCTGGTATTGCTATTTTAGCTGAATTTGCTGCAGGAGCTGGTGAAACTATAATTATGGGACGTTTTGATATAGCCACTATAATTTATGCTTTATTACAAGGTTTAGCTTGTGAAATTATATTTGCTATTTTTAAATATAAATCTCGGACTGCTATGGTTGCCATGTTAGCTGGACTTTTAGCTGCAGTAGCTACATTACCGATTGACTTCGCTTATGGTTATCTTTCAGAAATTGCTGGATGGAATCTCGCATTATATATTGGTTTTAGACTTATAAGTGGCATCGTTGTTGCTGGACTTTTATCTTATTATATCGTAAAAGCCTTAGATCAAACCGGTGTAACTAAATTGTTTAGACCAGCTAGTCAAAGCGATTACGACAACTTATAAGGAGCAATTTCGTTGATAGTAACAAAAAATTTACGTCTAAAATATCCAAATGCGCAGCATAAAATATTTGATAATTTAAGTATTAATATAAACGATAAAGAAAAAGTATTACTTTTAGGACCTTCTGGTTCTGGAAAAAGTACGTTACTGAATGTCTTGAGTGGTATTGTGCCTAATCTTATTGATTTACCTATGAAATATGACGAGTTACACATTGACCATAACTGTGGCGTTATTTTTCAAGATCCAGATAGTCAATTTTGTATGCCAAAAGTTTATGAAGAATTGGCTTTTGTTTTAGAAAATTTAAATATCCCTCGTATTAACATGGACGAAAAAATTAAAGCGGCCCTCACAGCGGTAGGTCTTAATGTAGATAAAGATCAATATATTAACCAATTAAGTGGCGGTATGAAACAAAAACTGGCAATTGCAGAAACACTTTTGCAACAGGCAGATACTTTATTTTTAGATGAACCCACAGCTATGTTAGATGTAGAAGCAACTGCTGACTTATGGCAAAAAATTAAGGCATTGTGGAAAGATCAAACTGTACTTATTGTAGAACATAAAGTGGAACATATATGGCAACATATAGATCGTGTGCTTTTGTTTAATTACAACGGGGAAATCATTGCTGACGAATCCCCAACAAAGATGCTTAGAGACTATGAGGACCTATTAACAGAATATGGTGTATGGCATCCAAATGCTTGGCAATACGCCCCTAAACCCTCTACATGTACAAATACGGAGATATTACCAACAAATAGTAACTTTAAATTCAATCAAGTTACAGTCAAAAGGGGCAAGCGTAAACTGTTACGTATTTCAGAACACATCATCAACACTGGTGATTGGATTACTATTACTGGACCAAACGGTAGTGGTAAAACTACATTATTAGAGTCGATGATGCAACTAATTAAATATGAAGGAAAAATGTATATTAATGATTACCCTTTAACTAAAATCAAAGATGCAGCAAAACATATGTATTTAGTGTATCAAAATCCAGAATTACAATTTATAACAAATTCTGTTTTCGAAGAAATTTTCATTCAATATAAAAATCATTCTATTTCTAAAGACGATGCTATACAAGAGACGGTAGAAATGCTCAAAACGTTAAATTTAGAAAATGTACAATCACAACATCCATATGAATTATCAATGGGACAAAAACGAAGATTAAGTGTGGCTATTGCATTGAGCTCGTCTTCTACTTTTATTTTATTAGACGAACCAACTTTCGGACTCGACAGTCATAATACGTTTAACCTAATTAAGTTATTTCAAAAACGCATTCAACACGGACAAACTATTATTATGGTAACGCATGACTCAGAGCTTATTTCTAGGTATCCAACCCATAGGCTACATGTGGATCAACATCAATTATATGAATTAAAGGGTGGTACTCATGTTTGAAATGTGGAAAAAGCACTATTCTTTTATAGATGATGTTAATATCATCACGAAACTTATAATTGCAGTACTATTATTTTTCTTTGTTATTTTCATTCATCAATTTGATTATATGATTTATTTAACATTATTAACGCTCGTCTTTTTATTACTTTTTAATGGTTTGAAACTCAAAATAACCTTAGTTTTTGTGTTTTTTACTGTTATATTTAGTTTGATATCAGCATTATTCATGATTTTTTATGGTTCTGGGACACATATGATTTTCCAATTAGGCTTTATAAAGATAACTACAGAAAGTTTATATCGAGGCTTACATTTAGCTATGCGTACATCAACTGTATCTTTTTTTGGGATTTTAATTGCTTTTACTTCTCAAATCGTGATGATTTTTTACAGTCTCATGCAGCATTTGAAAGTTAAACCGAAGATAGCTTATGCTTTTATGGCGGCTATAAGAATGGTTCCATTGATGTTTACATCTTTAGTCCAACTTAGACGCTCATTAAAAATGCGCTATCAAATGATTGATAAATCAAACTACACAGGTTTTAAACGTATTAAACATATCGTTATTCCCTTACTAAGCCAAAATATTAGAAAAGCACATCAACTGTCAGTTGCTATGGAAAAAAAAGGATTCAAAGATGGACCTAGAACCTACTACTATAATACTTCTTTCTCATATAAAGATATTATACTCATAGTAGCTGTTGGTGCTATCATACTCCTCACTTATGTATTAGCACACTTCATCCCTATAACTGGTATTGAAGATGTACGTCTGACAAGTATTTATTAAATAAAAAAGCAGATGACGTTGCCGTCATCTGCTTTTAGTTTATGCATCTATATACTTTAACGAATCGCTTTATCGCTGATATCTTTACGATAAAATAAGGCATCGCTTTTAATTTGCTCTACTGCTTCATAAGCTTTAGCTTTAGCGCTAGCAATATCTGATCCTTCACCTAGTGCTAAAATGACACGTCCACCTGATGTTACGTAAGTATCTTCTTCTTTTTTCAAGCCACTTACGAAATAATTACCATCAAGATTGAAACCTGAAACAGCCTTACCTTTTTCGTAGTTAGCAGGATACCCTTTTGAGGCTAACATGACACCAACTACTGATTGCGATTTCCATTGGAATGCGATAGGCTGTTTTGCTTCTAAATCAAGAATATGTTGCATTAAATCGCTTTCCATTCGAGTTAACAGTACTTGTGCTTCTGGATCACCAAAACGTGCATTAAATTCAATCACTTTCGGTCCTTCAGCAGTTATAATAGCACCAATATATAATACTCCAAAGAATGAGTATCCTTCAGCAAGCATTGCTTTTGCTATAGGTTGTGCTATTTCATCATTAGTACGTTGTAGAATCGTTTGATCTATATGTGGTACTGGGCAATATGCACCCATTCCACCTGTATTTGGTCCTAAATCGTTATCAAATGCGCGTTTATGATCTTGTGCGATGCAATCAAATGGTACTGCATAATCACCATTGACAAAGGTCATCAATGAGAATTCTTCACCTTCAAGAAATTGTTCGAATACTACAACACCTTGCTCTTCAGGATACAATTCTTCGACACCAGCAACAGCTTCTTCATAAGTTGTCGCTATAATAACACCCTTGCCTGCTGCTAACCCATCTTTTTTTAATACAACTGGATATTCACATGATTCAATGTAAGCCAATGCATGTTGTTTATTTGTAATTTCTTTATATTCTGCAGTTGGAATTTCATACTTTTCCATTAATTGCTTAGCAAATAATTTAGAGCCCTCAATTTGAGCAGCAGCCTTATTAGGTCCAAACACCTTAATATCTTCTTCTTGGAGTTTATCTGCTAAACCTTCTGTTAATGGTTGCTCAGGACCAATAACTACCCATTCAATATCATTTTGTTTTGCAAAGGTCACAATTTGCTCATGATCTGTTTCTGCTATATGAGTATGAACTTGTGCAACTTCTGTCATGGCATCATTACCTGGAATTGCAAATATTTTTGTAACAAGCGGGGATTGCTTTAATTTATGTGCTAATACATGTTCCCTACCACCTGCACCAATTACTAGTACCTTCATATAATAATTGCCTCCGATTTCCTTAATGTTTAAAATGACGAACGCCAGTAGTTACCATAGCCACACCATATTTGTTAGCCATATCAATAGACTCTTGGTCTTTAATTGAACCACCTGGTTGAATAATCGCTTTAATGCCAGATTTAGCTGCTAATTCAACTGTATCACCCATTGGGAAAAACCCATCTGATACCATTACAACATCTTCATTAATTTCTAATGCACGGTCAATTGCAATCTGCGCCGAACCTACACGATTCATTTGACCAGCACCAATTCCAACTGTCTGTTTCGCATTACTTAAAATGACTGCGTTACTTTTAACAGATGCAACCACTTTCCAACCAAGTAACATAGCATCCCACTGCGCTTCAGTTGGTTCCACTTCTGTTACTATATTCATATCTTCACGTTTTAATACTACATTATCTTTATCTTGAACTAAATATCCACCTGATACAGAAACAACTTCTTGTTCACTGTTATCAATTGTCATATCAATTTCCAATAATCTAATATTTTTCTTTTTACTTAATACATCTAAGGCTGCCTGTGTAAATTTAGGTGCAATAACTACTTCTAAGAAAATTTCATGTAATGATTCTGCTAATTCAGTGTCTACAGTACGATTCAAAGCAACTATACCACCAAAAATAGATTGGCTATCTGCTTCAAATGCATATTGGTATGCTTCTTCAATTGTGTTTGCAACTCCAACACCACAAGGATTCATATGTTTTACAGCTACTGCAGCAGGTTGTTCAAATTGTTTAACAAGTGATAAAGCTGCATCAGCATCCTTAATATTGTTATAACTTAATTGTTTACCGTGTAATTGTTTAGCTCCAGCAAGTGTATGTGTAGCATTAGAAGTACGAACAAAATGTGCAGATTGCTGTGGATTTTCACCATAACGTAGACTTTCTTTATTGTCTTTGAAGAATTCTACAATAGCTGCATCATATTGATTTGTATGATCAAATACTTTAACCATAAGTGATTTACGATATTCTTCGTCTAAAGTATCATTTTCTAACTTATCAATAACTTCATTGTAATCTGCAGGATGAACTACAGTTGTTACATGTTTAAAGTTTTTAGCAGCAGCGCGAAGCATCGTTGGACCGCCAATATCAATGTTCTCAATTGCGTCATCTTGTGTTACTTCTGGATTAGCAACCGTTTCTTTAAATGGATATAAATTAACTACAACGATATCTATTAAATCAATATGTTGTTCTTTTAATTGTTCTAAGTGTTCAGGCTTATCACGATCAGCCAAAATACCACCATGTACTGATGGATGCAATGTCTTAACTCGACCATCCATAATTTCTTCAAATTGAGTTAATTCTGAAATTGATTTAACTGGGACGTCCGCTTCCACCAAAGCACGCATTGTTCCACCTGTTGAAAATAATTCATACCCTAATTGATTTAAAGATTGGGCAAAAGCCACAATTCCACTTTTATTTGATACACTTAATATTGCTTTTTTCATTTGTATTGGCACCTCTTATTGAATGATTTTTGAAATGACTTCTGGATATAAAGTATGTTCTAATGCTTTAATTCTTTCTTCAAGTTGTTCTTTAGTATCATCTGGATATATGTTACATGTACGCTGTTCGATAATCTCTCCTGTGTCCATCCCACTATCTACATAATGTACTGTTGAACCAGTGATTGTATCTCCGCTTTCAAAAGCTTGACCAACTGCATCTTTACCTTTATATTTCGGCAATAAAGATGGATGAATATTAAGAATACGTTTATCATATGCTCTTAATATATTTTCACCTATCAGCTTCATGTACCCTGCTAAGACTATCCATTCCACCTTTTCCGCTGTTAACCATTCTATGATTTTTCGTTCATAGTCTGCTTTTGAATCAAAATTTTTCAATTCGTTGATATGCACATCCAAATTATATTTTCTCGCACGTTCTATACAATATGCACTAACTTGGTCTGTATATAAAGCAGTCACTTCAATATGAGGTAACTGACCTTGTTCTATTTGTGTCATTATACTTTCAAAATTACTACCTGAACCAGACGCAAAAATAGCTATTTTGGTCACTTTTATACCCCCGATAATTGAATTGGGTCATCACCTTTAGCAATTTCACCAATTTTATAAGCTTTAACCTGTTGCTCGTTTAATATATCTAATGCTTGCTGTTCGTTTTCTTTATCAATGACCAAAGTAAATCCGATACCCATGTTAAACACGTTGTACATTTCATTTGTTGAAATTTCGCCCTGTGTTTGTAACCAATCAAATATTTTTGGAGTAGGAAACTGTGTTACATCTATTTTTGCTGTTACACCCTCAGGTAATGCTCGAGGAATATTTTCATAGAATCCGCCACCTGTAATATGTGTCATAGCATGTATTTGAACCGCTTCTTTAACAGCAAGTACAGGTTTAACGTATAAACGTGTAGGTTCTAAGAATGTGTCTAAATATGTGCGATTACTATCAAAAGTGTCATCTAAGTTAACACCAGATTTTTCAATTAAATTTCTAACTAAACTATAACCATTGGAATGTACTCCACTTGATTCAAGTCCGATGATGATTTGACCTGGTTTAACTGATGTGCCATCTATATATGCTTCTTTTTCAACAGCACCAACTGCAAATCCAGCTAAATCATATTCGCCTTCATGATACATTTCACCCATTTCAGCAGTCTCTCCACCAATAAGCGCAGTATTTGTTTCTTCACAACCATCACTTACACCTTTAACAATCTGTTCAATGACTTCAGGCACAACTTTATGAGTTGCGATGTAATCTAAGAAATAAAGTGGCTCTGCACCTGTTGTTAAAATGTCATTTACACACATTGCAACTGCATCTACACCAATTGTGTCGTGTTTATTATGATCAATAGCTAATTTTAATTTTGTACCAACACCATCAGTACCAGAAACAAGTAATGGTGCTTTCATATTTAATTGTGATAGGTCAAATGTAGCCCCAAAACCACCTAGCCCACCAAGAACTTCTTTACGCATTGTTCGTTTAACGTGACTAGACATACGTTCTACCGCTTCGTAACCTGCATTAATATCGACACCTGCTTGTTGGTATGCTTTAGACATTTAAATTACCCTCTTTATCAAAGTATTGTTTATTATTATTTAAGTATTCTTTTTGTCTTTCGCTTAAATGCTCAATATAATCTGATTCATAATCATATAAGCCAGCAGGATAATCCCCTGTAAAACTTTCAACACACAAACCACTATATGGTACGTCTTCATCAAGACCAATGGAATCAATAAGTCCATCGACTGATAAATAGGATAATGAATCAGCGCCAATATGGTCTCTAATTTCTTCAGGTGATTTATTAGCAGATATTAATTCAGCTGTCGTAGATACATCAATACCATAGAAACTAGGGAACATAAATTCTGGTGAAGCAATACGAACATGAACTTCATTAGCTCCAGCGTCTTTTAACATTTGTACAATTCTTCTACTTGTAGTACCTCTAACTATAGAATCGTCTACAAGTACAATGTTCTTATTATGAACGATATCTTTCACAGCGGATAATTTAACTCTAACACCTTGTTCTCTTAGTTCTTGTGTAGGTTGAATAAATGTCCTTGCAACATACTGGTTTTTAACAAGCCCCATTTCATATGGTAAGCCACTTTCCTCAGCATAACCAGACGCTGCAGAGAGCGATGAATTAGGCACACCAATGACCATATCTGCCGTTTCTGCTGGACTTTCTTGTGCTAATTGTTTACCAGACTGTTTTCGTACAGCATGTACATTTTTACCGGCAATCGTAGAGTCTGGCCTTGCAAAATAAATATATTCCATTGCTGAGATTGCAGTAGTTGTATGTCTCGTATAAGATTCAACTCTAATACCATCATCATTGATTACTACATATTCGCCTGCATGGACATCTCGTACAAATTCAGCACCTAGTACATCAATCGCACATGTTTCACTTGCGAGAATATAAGAACCCGTTTTCATTTTTCCTACAACTAATGGTCTAATGGCATTTGGATCAACTGCACCATACAGTGCATCTTTCGTTAATAAAGCAAATGTGAAACCACCTTTAATCTTTCTTAAACTTTCTTGTAATGCAGCTTCAAAGGTTGGTGCTTTACTTCTACGAATTAAGTGCATAATAACTTCTGTGTCTGATGAAGAATGGAAGATGGATCCTTGGTGTTCTAATGATCTTCTCAAGCTTTGCGCATTGATAAGATTACCGTTGTGACAAACTGCAACACTCATATCATAAAAATGGTATAAAAATGGTTGGATATTTTCTATACCTTTATTACCTGACGTAGCATAACGCACATGTCCAATAGCATGTTGATAGGGCTTAAATGATTCAAGTTGAATATCTGAAATTGCTTCAGTTAATAGTCCTAAACCACGCTCACCCACAAGTGCTTCACCATTTGAACAAACGATACCAGCACCTTCTTGGCCACGATGTTGTAAACTGTGTAAACCCATATACGTTAACTGTGCTGCTTCGTGATGGTTCCATATTCCGAACACACCGCATTCTTCATTTAATCCACTGATGTCATACATTTAGGAATAGCTCCTTCCCATAATTCATTCAGATTTGTAACTTCACGTTTCACTTGCACATTATTATTAGACACAGAGAATTGTCCATCTTCTGTAATTTTCCCAATTTCGACAGCATCATCTAATGATAATGATTGACCTTCTTTGACAGCTACAATATAACGGCCTTGTGTTTCACTAAATAGTTGTTCATTACTCACATTTACTTTTACATCCATACCTAATCCGTAATGTGCACTCATACGTGCTAATGTAATTAACAATCCGCCTTTACCAACAGTTTGTACATGAGAAGCGAGACCTTCACGGATGACATTTTTGATTGCTTCACCTTTACGTACTTCGTCAGACAAATCAATTGTTTCAAACTCATGGTTTACTTCGTTATAAAGTAGTTTCTCAATTTGGCTACCACCAAAATCATCTTTCGTTTCACCAACAATATATAATGTATCGTTGACTTTAAGATTAAAATCATTTAAAAATTGAATGTCATCTATTAAACCAACCATACCAACTACTGGTGTTGGGAAGATTGAAGTTTCACGTGTTTCGTTATAAAGTGAAACATTCCCTGAAACAACTGGTGTATTTAAGATTTCACAAGCTTCTGACATGCCTTTAGTTGAATCGGCTAATTGTTGATAAATTTCTTTTTTCTCAGGTGATCCGTAGTTTAAGCAGTCTGTCATAGCTAATGGTGTTGCACCGACAGAAATCAAATTACGGTATGCTTCAGCAACTACCATTTTTCCACCTTCATAAGGATTGTTGAACACATAACGAGCTTCACCATCAATTGTTGATGCTATAGCTTTATTTGTACCTTCTACACGCACAACTGAAGATTGTAAACCTGGTTTTACAATGGTATTAGCGCCAACTTGCTGATCATATTGCTCATATAAATAGCGTTTTGATGCAATGGTAGGATGTTGTAATAATGTTTCAAATACATTATCCACATCTATATTACTATAGTCATTTTTATTGTTATTATATTCTGGGGCTTCACCTTCTAATACATATACAGGCGCCTCATCAGATAACGGTTGGACTGGAATATCTGCAAATACTTCACCTTCGTAAGTGAGGACAAATCTATCCGTATCTGTAACTTCCCCAATAACAGCTGTATCTAATTCGTGTTTTTCGAATAATTCTAAGAATTTATCTTCTTCACCTTTTTCAACTACTAGTAACATACGCTCTTGTGTTTCAGATAGCATCATTTCATAAGGTGAAATCCCTTGTTCTCTTGTTGGGACTTTTTCTAATTGAAGATGTAAACCACTGCCACCTTTAGCTGCCATTTCTGAAGATGATGAAGTTAACCCTGCAGCACCCATATCTTGAATTCCAACTAGGTGATCAAACGTGATTGCTTCAAGCGTTGCTTCCATCAATTTCTTACCTACAAATGGATCTCCAATTTGTACTGACGGACGTTTACTTTCACTATCTTCACTCAATTCTTCTGAGGCAAATGTTGCACCGTGAATACCATCACGACCAGTTTTCAACCCTACATAAATTACTGAGTTTCCAACACCTTTAGCAGTACCTTTTTGAACCATATCATGATCAATAATACCTACACACATTGCATTGACTAGAGGGTTTCCTTCATATCTATCATCAAACTCGATTTCACCTGCAGTTGTAGGAATACCAATACAGTTACCGTATCCACCAATACCTGCAACAACGCCACGTAATAAACGACGGTTTTGTTTTTCAGTTAATTCACCAAAACGTAAACTATTTAATAAATTAATTGGTCTTGCACCTATAGAAACAATATCTCTAATAATGCCACCTACACCTGTAGCAGCACCTTGATACGGTTCAACGGCTGATGGGTGATTATGTGATTCTACTTTGAACACAACAGCTTGGTTATCACCAATATCAACAACACCGGCACCTTCACCAGGTCCCATTAATACGTGTTCACCCGAAGTAGGAAATTGTGTTAAAAATGGTTTAGAGTGTTTATAAGAACAATGTTCACTCCACATTACAGAAAAAATACCTATCTCAGTAAAATTAGGTTCACGCCCTAAAATTTCACAAACTTTGTCGTACTCTTTGTCGCTTAATCCCATATCTTTATATAATTGTTCTAATTTGATTTCTTCTGCACTTGGTTCAATAAACTTAGACATTTTGTTCCCTCCAACTATTTACCATTGCTTCAAATAACTTCACACCACTATCAGTCCCCAGTATAGATTCAATCGCACGCTCTGGATGCGGCATCATGCCGCATACGTTGCCTTTTTCATTAACAATACCGGCAATATCACTATAAGAACCATTAGGATTGTCAATATATTTTAATATAATTTGGTTATTTGCTTCTAAATCTTTATATATCTCTGGAGTACAATAATAATGACCTTCACCATGTGCAACTGGATATATAACTTCTTCGTTATCAGCATATAAATTTGTATATGGCGTTGTATTATTTACTACTTTTAATGTTTCATTTCTACTTACAAACAAATGTGAATCATTGTGTAATAATGCTCCAGGTAAAAGTCCGATTTCTGTTAATATTTGGAATCCATTACATACGCCTAACACTGGTTTGCCTTCATCTGCCAAACGTTTGACTTCATTAATAATAGGAGCGACACTTGCCATAGCACCTGATCTTAAATAATCTCCAAACGAGAAGCCTCCTGGTATTAATACACCATCAAAACCTTCTAATGACGTATTTCGATAATCGACATATTCAGCTTGTACACCAGATTTTATTGCCGCATTATACATATCACGATCACAGTTTGATCCTGGAAATTTCAGCACTGCAAATTTCATTAGGCTTTCTCTCCTTCTTCCAAAACTTTATAACTATATTCTTCAATTACTGTATTAGCAAATAGTTTTTCACTTAGTGTTGTAATCACATTGTGTACAGCTTCGTCAGTCGCTTCATCTATAGTCATATATAAAACTTTACCTACACGGATATCATTCACTTGCGTGTAACCTAAATCATGTACTGCGCGATTTAAAGCTTGACCTTGTGTATCTAATACTTGCGTTTGTAATGTGATGTGTAATTCGATTGTTTTCATTTTTATAGTGCCTCCAGTTTATTTAAGAAAGTTTGATAAGTTTCAATAATCGATCCTGTGTCTTCGCGATACACGTCTTTGTCAAAGTTTGTATCACTGTGTTTATCCCATATGCGACACGTATCAGGTGATATTTCATCAGCTAATATAATTTGACCATCTGTTGTACGGCCAAATTCAATTTTAAAATCTACTAATCTAAGTTCCATTTTGTCCATTAATTCAACTAATATAGTATTTATTTCTTTTGCGGATTCTTTTAAAGTGGCAATATCTTCATCATTAGCTAAGTGCAAGAGCTTAATGTGATCATCCGTAATTAAAGGGTCATTTAAGTCATCATTTTTATAGAAAAATTCAACAAGTGGTGCTTCAA
This sequence comes from Staphylococcus succinus, assembly GCF_029024945.1. Classification (NCBI taxonomy): domain Bacteria; kingdom Bacillati; phylum Bacillota; class Bacilli; order Caryophanales; family Staphylococcaceae; genus Staphylococcus; species Staphylococcus succinus. Next base: position 1,868,923 of record NZ_CP118976.1, read on the forward strand.
ATTCATGTCCTTTTTCAAAACCTAATCTTTTAGTAATAGAGCCTGCTGCTATGTTACGTACCACAACTTCTAAAGGAATAATGTCTACTGACTTCACCAACTGTTCTGTTTCCGATGTTTGTTCAATGAAATGGCTATCAACGCCTTGAGATTTGATGAAATTAAAAATTCTTGATGTAATTTGGTTATTTAAACGACCTTTACCTTCAATAAAATCTTTCTTTGCACCATTACCAGCTGTTACTTCATCTTTATATTCGACACGTAATACATCAGTTTCTCCAGTTGAGAAAATTCTTTTAGCTTTTCCTTCATATAACAAGGACATTAGTTATGTCTCCCTTCAAATTTGTTTAACAGCAATTGTTCTGTTTCATTAATATCATCAGTCAAAACTGTTAAATGACCCATTTTTCTATCTGGTTTCCGTACGTTTTTACCATAAATATGCACATGCCATTCTGGATGATTACTGAATTGGTCTTCTAATATATCTAAATCTCTACCTAGTAAATTCATCATTATAGAAGGTTTCAGTAGTTGAATCCTCTCCGGCAGTTTTTGACCAGTAATTGCAAGTATATGTGTATCAAATTGTGAATAGTCACAAGCTTCAATAGAATAATGACCTGAATTATGAGGTCTTGGTGCAATTTCATTTACATATAAATTATTTTGGGTATCTATAAAGAATTCAACCGTAAAGGTACCTACAAAATGAATGTGCTCTATAATTTTTTTGACTTCACTTCGTGCTTCTTGCTCTTTATCTGTTCGTGCAGGCACTATTGTTTTAAAAAGTATTTGATTTTGATGTTCATTTTCTTGTAATGGAAAATACGTTATTTGATTATCTTTGCCAATTGTAACCGTTAATGAAACTTCTTTGTGTAAATCTAAAAATTGTTCAGCAACACATTCTTGTTTCGAAATAAGTACTTCTGCTTCATCCAAATAAGATTGATCTTTAACCAATATTTGTCCTTTACCGTCATAACCTCCAAATCTAGTTTTAACGATAAATGGATAACCGATTTGTTCTATTGCTATAGATAAATCTTTAGGCTCAGTTAATTGAATAAAATTCGCAATTTGCGTTTGTGCTTTTTGCAATGATTGCTTTTCTATCAATCGATCTTGAAGTGTTTGAATTGCTTCATATCCTTGAGGGATATTATATTGTGAAACAAGTGACTGTAATTGTTTAGATGAGATATTTTCAAATTCATAAGTGATAACATCTGATGCTTCACCAAGTTGATTTAAAGCCTCTAGATCATCGTAATTTGCATGAATAAATTCATGTGCCACGTGTTGGCAAGGACAAGCATTATCAGGATCAAGCACAATGACTTTATAACCCATTTTTTGTGCAGATTGAGCCATCATCTTACCTAACTGTCCTCCGCCGATAATGCCAATCGTTGAGCCGAATTTTAATTTACTGAAGCTCATGTTGCATTTCACTCACTTTCTCAACTAGCGATTTTTCATAATTTTCCAAATTCTTTTGGATTGCTTTATTACCGATACTTAATATTCTCGCAGCAAGTATACCTGCGTTTTTAGCACCAGCTTTTCCTATCGCTGTCGTCGCTACAGGGATTCCCCCCGGCATTTGTACAATAGATAATAACGAATCTAAACCTTTTAAACTTTTAGACTCTATAGGTACGCCAATGACAGGTAAAGTTGTCATTGATGCAACCATGCCTGGTAAGTGAGCTGCACCACCTGCTCCAGCAATAATTACGTCATATCCATTTGCTCTTGCTTCATTTGAAAATTCAAACATCAATTGTGGTGTACGATGTGCTGAAACAACCTTTTTATCATACGGAATTTCAAATTGTTCTAACATTAGGCAACTTTCTTTCATCGTATCCCAGTCAGAGGAACTCCCCATTATAACTACCACTTTCAAATTGAACACCCTTTCAGAAATTTGAAATGTTACTACTATTAGTTGTATATTACAAATATAGCATAACAACTAAACAACGCTTTTTCAATCAAAAATCGAACTATATAGCAAAAAAAAGTTCCAATCTACGTCTTTTGGTTGATATTTATCGTTCAATTTATGTTAAAGTTAAGTAAAGTTCATACATTTTAGGAGGATATTTTTCATGGTCGCAAAAATTTTAGACGGAAAACAAATCGCAAAAGATTACAGACAGGGTCTTAAAGATCAAGTTGAAGCTTTACAATCAAAAGGATATACACCTAAACTATCAGTTATTCTTGTTGGGAATAATGGTGCAAGTCAAAGTTATGTAAATTCTAAGAAGAAAGCTGCAGAAAAAATTGGCATGATTTCTGAAATTGTTCATTTAGATGAAACAACATCTGAAGAAGAAGTTCTTAATGAACTTAAACGTTTAAATGAAGATGAAAGTGTAAGTGGTATTCTTGTACAAGTACCTTTACCTAAACAAGTAAGTGAACAAAAAGTTTTAGAAGCTATTAATCCTGCTAAAGACGTTGATGGTTTCCACCCTGAAAATATTGGTAAACTTTATATTGATCAACAAACATTTGTACCATGTACACCACTAGGCATTATGGAATTATTAAACCATGCTGATATCGAATTAGAAGGAAAAGATGCAGTGATTATTGGACGTAGCCATATCGTTGGTCAACCAGTGTCTAAATTATTACTACAAAAAAATGCATCAGTTACAATCCTTCACTCAAGATCTAAAGATATGCACAGTCATTTAAAAAATGCTGATATTATCGTAAGTGCTGTAGGTCGTCCAGGATTAGTTACAAAAAATGATGTCAAAGAAGGTGCCATTGTCATTGATGTGGGTAATACTCCTGATGAAAATGGCAAGTTAAAAGGTGATATTGAATACGATGAAGTTAAAGAAGTTGCAGGTGCAATCACACCAGTTCCAGGTGGCGTTGGCCCAATGACAATAACTATGGTATTAAATAATACACTAATTGCTGAAAAATTACGCAGAGGCATCGAATAAAATAGTATTTAATAAAAAGAACTTGGCTCTTATACCAAGTTCTTTTTTTCTTTCTTACTATTAATCAACATTACATTTAATATTGAAAGTTATTTTCGTATCATACAATTAAATTTTAATTAACCACTATTATATTCCTCTTACTACTATTATAATGTGATATTTATAAATTTTTTCGTCACAATATAAGTACAAAAATTCCAGCTTTTTTAACTTCTTTATGTAGTACGCCCTATCCACTGTTAGACATTTTAAAAACTTTAATCCCTCTAAATTATATTTCAACTCACAATTTACTTATTTTTTACTGAATGTTTTATTTATATTCACAGTAATACGTTATATTAAGACTATAGTATGATGTTTTTCTATAGTAGATAAAGTATAGTGAAATTAAATAAAATCATGACTTTCATACGGAGGTTAACGTTATGAACAAATTATTACAATCATTATCAGCTTTAGGTGTATCTGCAACGCTTGTAACACCTAACCTAAGTGCAGAAGCAACTGATAATTCGATTCCAGAACTTAAAGGCATAAAAGATACAGTCATTGAAAAAGGTGATGATTATAATTTACTTAATGGCGTGAGTGCCTTTGATAAAGAAGATGGCGATTTAACAGATAAAATTACTATAGCTGGAAATATTGATACAAATAAACCTGGTCAATATAAAGTTGAATATAAAGTAGAAGATTCAAGTGGTGCAATTGATAAATCCATACGTTATATAGAAGTAAAATAATTTATTGTCTAAATACATATATTCAATAACATTAATTGATAAGCATTATCAGTATTTTTGGACCAAAATAACTACTTTGACTTAAATATGTCACTTTTCACAAAATGTACACATAATTTTAACAAATCTTTAAAAGCCCGTCAGACGTTGAGTCTGTTGGGTTTGTTTTAATTTTACAATAATTTTTTTACTATAAACACTTGTAAATATTGCGTAATATCTTAAAATTGATGGTAAGCCCTACAATTGTAGTATTAGGAGGTCAAAAAAGTGTCAAAATTTAAGTCTTTGCTTCTACTCTTTGGCTCGCTAATTTTACTTAGTGGCTGTTCAAATGTAGAAGTTTTAAACCCAAAAGGGCCATTAGCAAGTGACTCGAAGTTTTTGATTATTTATTCAATCATCTTCATGCTTGTTGTTATTGCCGCTGTACTTATCTTATTCTCTGTATTTCTTGTGAAATATCGAATTGGAAATACTAAAGAAGCAGGTAAGATGCATCACAATTCTTTAATAGAATTAATTTGGTTTATCATTCCGGTGATTATCGTAATCGCTTTAGCCATTCCAACGGTTAAATCACTTTATGAATACGAGAAACCACCAGCAAAAGAAGATGACCCACTTGTTGTTTACGCGACAAGCGCTGGTTATAAGTGGTTCTTCAGTTATCCTGATGAAAAAATCGAAACAGTTAATCATTTAACTATTCCGAAAGATCGCCCAGTTGTTTTCAAACTCCAATCTATGGATATGATGACTAGTTTCTGGATCCCGCAATTAGGTGGTCAGAAATATGCGATGACAGGTATGACTATGGACTGGACTTTAACTGCTAGTGAAGAAGGAACGTTCCGTGGACGTAACTCTAACTTCAATGGTGAAGGGTTCTCTCGTCAAACTTTTGATGTTCATTCAGTAAGCCAAAGCAAATTTAAAGATTGGGTTAAAGATGCTCAAAGTCAAAAAGTATTGGACCAAGATACATTTGATAAGCAACTTTTACCAACTACTGAAAACAAGAATTTAACTTTCAGTGGTACGCATATGGCATTTGTTGATCCTGCAGCAGATCCTGAGTATATTTTCTATGCTTACGATCGTTACAATTACGTTCAAAAAGATCCTAACTTTAACACAGAAGAAGAAATTACTAAAGATGTGTTAGATAAACCAGATCAACCTGCACGTAAGTCGCAAATTACAAATGCTAACTATGAGCGTCATGGAATGAAAGCCATGATACTAGGCAATAAAGAACCATATAATAGTGAATTCAAAGACAAAGAATCACATAATATGGACGAAATGGAAAAAATCTCTGAAGGTGCTAAAGATAAAAAAGCATCTGAAATAGAGAAAAAAGACCATGAAAATGGAGGTGGACATTAATGAATTTTCCATGGGATCAATTGCTCGTTCATGGTAACTGGATGATTACAATGGCACAAATTGGTGCGCCATTCGCTATCATAGGCCTGATCGCAGTAATTAGTTATTTTAAATTATGGAAATATCTATACAGAGAATGGTTCACATCTATCGACCATAAAAAAATCGGTGCTATGTACTTAATCTGCGCTGTATTAATGTTTGCTCGTGGTGGTATTGACGCGTTATTACTTCGTGCTCAATTAACAATTCCAGATAATAAATTCTTGGAATCTAACCACTATAACGAAATCTTTAGTACACACGGCGTTATCATGATTATCTTTATGGCAATGCCTTTCATTTTTGGTTTGTGGAATGTCGTTGTACCTTTACAAATTGGTGCACGTGATGTTGCATTCCCTGTATTAAATAACGTAAGTTTCTGGTTATTCTTCTCAGGTATGCTTTTATTTAACCTGTCATTTATAGTCGGAGGCTCCCCTGCAGCTGGTTGGACTAACTATGCACCGCTGGCAGGAGAATTCAGTCCAGGACCCGGGGTTAACTATTACTTAATCGCAATACAAATTTCCGGTATCGGGACACTGATGACTGGTATTAACTTCTTTGTAACTATACTTAGATGTAAAACACCTACAATGAAATTTATGGAAATGCCAATGTTTACAATGACAACGTTTATTACAGCATTGATTGTTATCTTGGCTTTCCCAGTTTTAACTGTAACATTAGCATTATTTACAACTGATAGAATATTTGATACAGCGTTCTTCACAGTTGCAAACGGTGGTATGCCAATGCTTTGGGCAAACTTCTTCTGGGTATGGGGGCACCCCGAAGTATATATTGTTATCTTACCGGCATTTGGTATATATTCTGAAATCATACCGACGTTTGCTCGTAAACGACTCTTTGGTCACCAAAGTATGGTTTGGGCGACAGCTGGTATTGCATTCTTAAGTTTCTTAGTTTGGGTTCACCATTTCTTCACGATGGGTAATGGTGCTTTAATCAACTCATTCTTCTCAATTACAACTATGTTGATCGGTATACCGACTGGTGTTAAATTATTCAACTGGTTATTCACACTTTATCAAGGTAGAATTACTTTTGAATCGCCGATGCTATTCGCATTAGCATTTATTCCTAACTTCTTATTAGGTGGCGTAACTGGTGTAATGTTAGCAATGGCAGCAGCTGACTACCAATATCATAATACTTACTTCCTAGTGGCACATTTCCACTACACGTTAGTAACTGGTGTTGTATTTGCCTGTCTAGGCGCATTAATTTACTGGTATCCTAAGATGACTGGTCATAAGTTAAACGAGACTTTAAATAAATGGTGTTTCTGGTTATTCATGATCGGATTTAACGTTTGTTTCTTACCACAATTCGTACTTGGATTAGATGGTATGCCTCGTCGTTTATACACTTACATGCCAGAAGATGGTTGGTGGTTACTAAACGTAATTTCTACTATCGGTGCCCTATTAATGGCATTAGGCTTCATGTTCTTAGTTGCAAGTATTGTATATAGCTTCTTCAAATCACCACGTGAAGCAACTGGTGATAACTGGGATGGCTTAGGTCGTACTCTAGAGTGGTCAACTGCTTCAGCAATGCCACCTAAATACAACTTTGCTGTTACTCCAGATTGGAATGACTATGATACATTTGTTGATATGAAGGAACACGGTCGTCATTACTTAGACAATCATAATTACACAGATATACACATGCCAAACAATACGCCTATTGGTTTCTGGATGGGAATTTTATTCACTATCGGTGGCTTCTTCTTAATCTTTGAAACTATCGTTCCAGCAGTTATTTGTTTAATTGGTATCTTTGCTTGTATGGTTTACCGTAGTTTCGAAGTAGATCATGGTTATCATATCCATGCATCCGAAGTAGCTGAAACTGAAAAACGTTTACGTGAAGCACGTATAAAAGAAAGGGAGGCTGTAAGTCATGAGTCATGATGCAAACACAATTGATACACGTTCGCATGAAGGTAATTTAAATAAACTTGGCTTTTGGATTTTCCTTACAGCTGAATTCTCACTATTCGGTACGTTATTCGCAGCATTATTAACACTTCAACACGGCGGAGATTACGCTGGTAAGATGACTACTGAATTATTTGAATTGCCACTAGTTTTAATAATGACATTTGCATTATTAATTAGTTCATACACATGTGGTATTGCAATTTATTATATGAGACAAGAAAAACAAAAGTTAATGATGATATGGATGATCCTTACTGTATTACTTGGTATGGTATTCGTAGGCTTTGAGATTTATGAGTTTGCACACTATGTTTCAGAAGGTGTTACTCCACAAATCGGTTCTTACTGGTCTAGTTTCTTTATTCTATTAGGAACTCACGGAGCCCATGTATCATTAGGTATTGTTTGGATTACATGTTTATTAATTCAAATTGCTATGCGTGGTTTAAATAAAGACAATGCTCCTAAGTTATTTATAGTAAGTTTATACTGGCACTTTTTAGATGTTGTTTGGATTTTCATCTTCACTGCCGTATATATGATAGGGATGGTGTATAGCGGATGAATACAATTGTAAAACATACTGTAGGTTTTATCGCCTCAATCGTTCTGACAATTTTAGCGATTTTTGTAACACTTTACACATCTATGGCACTAAATGCTAAAATCACCATCATCTTCGGTTTTGCTTTTATACAAGCTGCTGTTCAATTATTAATGTTCATGCATTTAACTGAAGGTAAAAATGGTAATGTACAAGCTTTCAAAGTTATATTCGCGATTATCATTACTTTAATTACTGTTATTGGTACGTATTGGGTAATGCAAGGTGGACACTCTAGTCACTTATAATCCAAAAAAGACTTCTCTCCGGAGAAGTCTTTTTTTATGTTTAAATCCCCTTTTATGAATGATTTAACACTTTTATCAAAAAATTGTAAAATAAAGTATGATACATCTTTATTATTTGAAGGAGGATAACCATTTTATGAAACAACCAATTATTATAGACACTGATCCAGGCATTGATGATGCTGCAGCCATTAGTATTGCTCTAAACCATCCCAACTTTGACTTAAGAATGATTACTACAGTTAATGGCAATGTAGGCATAGAAAAAACTACTGCAAACGCACTGAAACTCAAGCAATTTTTTTCAAGTGATGTCCCTGTACATAGAGGTTCATCTCAACCATTACTCACAGACATTATTGATGCTAGCGTCGTTCATGGTGAATCAGGTATGGAAGGTTATCCGTTTCCAGAAGTGAATCAACAAGACTTAGCCTCTAAACACGCTGTCGAGGCAATGCGCACAGAATTACTTAATCACAGTGAACCAATTACGCTTATCCCCATTGGTCCTTTAACAAATATTGCACTTTTACTATCTACTTATCCAGAAGTAAAGGATTACATTAAGGAAATCGTGTTAATGGGTGGTAGCTCTGGACGAGGTAATGTAACGCCATTAGCAGAATACAATATCTATTGTGATCCAGAAGCAGCGCATATCGTATTTAATTCTGGTTTACCCTTAACAATGGTCGGCCTTGACGTAGCTAGAAGTTCTACCTTAAGTCACAATACTGTAGATAATTTACAATCGCTCAACCAAACTGGTCAAATGCTACATCAGCTCTTCAAACACTATAGAGGTGATGATTTTGAACACGGTATCAACGTTTACGATGCTTATACTGTTCTATATTTGTTACATCCGGAAAAATTTCATGTGCAAGAGGCAGACGTGCAAATTGAAACGACTGGTCATCTAACAAAAGGCGCCACTGTAACAGATTTTAAAAGTTCTTTTCCTAATTGCACCGTCGTCCTATCTATAGAACCTGATGCATTCAGAGATATCTTTATAGAATCCTTAAAGTATTGCAAATAAAAGAAAACCCACTTTCGCTATATTTAAAATAGCAAAAGTGGGTTTCTTTATAATTTAAGTGTGTGCTAATATGCCTTACCTACTATATTATAAGGGGCGCCTTGATCTAATATTTGATAATAGATATATTCCATTTTTCTTTCATTGTTTGTATTACTATTTTCAAAGTTTGAACCGCTGACTATAATATAATCCTGGTTAAAATAAGCAGTAAATACTTGTCCAAAAAATTTTCCATTGATTCTATTTTTATCTTCAAAAACATAAAAACCGAAGCGATAGGGTTGCGGATATTGTTTTGTAAAACTTTCGTGTATGAATGGATTCGTGATTTTATGGTTAAATATATGATTTTGTTGCAAGTTTAATATCAGATAGCCCATGTCATAAGGCGTCATAAACAAATTACCTGCACCATAATATTGCTGTAATATGTGTGGCCTTTGTTCTACTGGTGACTCGCTATCAGCCGCCTTTTTATATCCTACTGCCATTTTATTACGCAATTTTAGATCATTATAAAACGCAGTGAAATTAAGTTGAAATGGACGCGAAATTCTCTCATCAAAACTTTTAACATATGATTTGCCAGTTACTTCTTCAATTACACGGGCTAATACCAAATAATTAGCATCATTATATCTAAATTTATTATAAAATTTAGTCTCGATGCCTTTGTCTTTAATTGCGTGAACTGCATCATTTAAATCCTTAAAACGTTGGTTAGCTTTGTATTTATGTAACCCACTCTGATGTAGTATCAATTGCTTCAATGTAATAACTTGGTTTGTTTTAAAGTAAGGCAAATACTTCATCACTGGTTCATTTATATCTATTTTATGTTCATTTTCTAATTGTTTTAACATTAGTCCTGTAATAAATTTTTGGGCAGAACCAATTAAATACATTGAGTCAGCATGATTATGTTCATTATTCGCAAAATCCTTTATGCCATAACCTTTATTTAACTTTAGTTGCCCTCGTTCAAATATTGCCATTGTTCCATTAAATCCAGTTTGTTCTAAATATTGATTAACTGCATTTATTCGAGAATTTTTATCATCTATAACAGTCTTTAATACAGGTTTTATTTTATGTTGCTTAATCTTTTTATTATTGCCAAAGTATTCCGTTTCATTATGATATTGATAATACTTATATCCACTTACTATTATGATTGCCATAAAAACAAAAATTAGTGTAACTTGTTTAAATTGTTTTGCTGTCATCTTGATGCCTCAAAATAAGTTACTCGATATGATGAATATAATGCGCTTCAAATTGTTCAATAATTGTATCGATATCATCCACATTCAAAGAAAAATACAATTTAATTTTAGGCTCAGTACCTGAAGGTCTAAGCGCTATAAATCCATAATCAAAAATAAATCTTATTAAATTAGTTTGAGGGAGTGCTAATGTGTCTGTCGTTCCTTCTTTGATGTTTAGCACTGTCCCCTCTTCATAATCCTCGATACGCTTAACGTCCATACCACAAATTGATAAAATCTTTTGATTTCTAAATTGGCTCATAATTTTATCAATTTTTTGTAACCCGTTCTCACCTTCGAACGAGGGTGCCAATGTTCTATCATTAAATCTTCCAATATTTTTATAAATATCTTCCAACTCTTCTTTAAATGTCAAACCATTTTTAGCTAATAGATTCTTATATTTAATAAGTAATGGCACCATTTGAATAGCATCTTTATCTCTTGAAATCGATTGGGCTAAATAGCCATGGCTTTCTTCAAATGCGAGTAACAATTGTTTATCCTGCTCTTTTTCTTTTTGTTCTAATAAGTTCGAAATATATTTAAAGCCAGTAAGCACGTTATTTACCTCAATATCTAAAGCAATTGCTAATCTTTCAGCTAATTCACTTGTCACAATTGATTTAATAATGTATAAAGGCTTTCCATCGTCTGCTAAATCCTGAAATCTTAGTTTCGTAAATAACAACCCTATTTCATTACCATTAAAATATCTATAATCATTTTCCCCATAACGTTCTATAAATCCAAACCGATCTGCATCAGGGTCTGTGGCTACGATAAGTTGTGCATCTGTTTCTTCAGCCAATTTCAAACCTCGTTCAAAAGCTGCTTCATCTTCAGGATTCGCACTATTTACTGTTGGAAAATTACCATCAGGTGTTGATTGCTCTTCTTCAATTACAAAATTATGATAATTCATATCTGTGAGTATGTCAGAGACAATTGGTAAACTTGTCCCATGTAAACTTGTTAATACTACTTTCACGTCTTTACCATCTATGCGTTCTACTAAATCTTTTACTTTAGATTTGTATTGTTCTGTTAAATCACTGTTGATATATACAATTTTTTCGTCTTGCTTCAGTTTGTCAAAATCGCCTCGTTCAATTTGAAGTGGTGATTCTATACTATCTATATAAGAGCTCAGTTGGGCAGATTCATCAGGTAGTAACTGCCCGCCCATTTCATCATATATTTTTATTCCATTATAATTCTTAGGATTATGACTTGCAGTAATCATAACACCTGCATCCGCACGTAAATGTCTTACCGCAAAAGATAATTCAGGTGTTGATTTATAATCATCTGACAAAATAGTTGTTACACCATTTGAAGCCAGTACAGATGCCATTTCTTGTGAAAATGCTTTAGACAAAAATCTAGTATCAAAATATATAACTACAGTTGGTACTTCAATTTTATTTTTTAAATACTGTGATAACCCTAAGGCTACCTTACGTATAGTAAATGCATTAAGCCGACTTGGCCCTAAACCAAAGACACTTCTGATACCAGCAGTACCAAATTTCAAAGTACCTTTAAAGCCTTCTTCCCTTTCTGTTTCACTCTGTTTTTCATAAAAAGATTTCACTAAACTTTCATCTATTTTATCTAACCATGATTGTTGCATTTAACAGTTCCTCCTTAAATATACTTACAAAGTCTTTTGCATTAAATATAATTATATATATTCACTTTTATATCTAGTAATGAATGAATTCAACTATCCATCGCTTTATCATTTACCCACTTTGCATACTGTTAATTAATCTTCAACTATGGGATATCACACTAGCAATAATATAAATATATTATATCTTATGTTTATAAATAAATCATTTTAAACATATGCCCTAAAGTTAATTACCCCTATTACTTCAAACATGATGCAACAATATTTCATCTAAGTTGTAGATATTAACTTTTACTTTAAAATTGTAATTAGCATATTCTTAGTTGATATTTTTTAATGATAGTAATAAAATTATAAGTTATAGTACATTTTCTTCTTTACAATAATTTAACAAAGTTAATAAAGAACTATAACTATCCTTTAAACATAGTAATATGTACAAAATCATTTCCATAGGGAGCTTCAAACATGAATAAATTTTTTAAATATTTTTTAATATTTCTTTCTTTACTTCTTGTCGTTGTTCCAGTAATATTTGCTATCACTTTACTCAAATCTTCTCAAGGTGCATTTGAACACTCATTTAACGATAGTGATTCATCAAGACAGTCTAATATCCGTGATTCGAAAGTAGATCCTTCTAAAGATCCAGTTTCTATTTTGTTTTTGGGTATAGATGATAATAGCGGACGAGAGAAAAATGGACAAAGTACTGAACAATCAAGAACAGATGCTATGATTTTATCTACATTCAACACAAATAAAGACCAAATCAGAATGTTAAGTATTCCACGTGATACCGTTAGTTATATCCCTAAAGTTGGATATTACGACAAAATCACACACGCACATGCTTTTGGTGGCCCTACTGCTTCAATGGACGCCGTGGAAGCTACATTAAATGTTCCAGTTGATTATTATGTAAGAATCAATATGGAAGCATTTGTAGACGCCGTTAACGAATTAGGTGGCATTAAATATGATGTACCTTACAACATAAGCGAACCGAATACAAATGATACTGGTCAAATTAAAGTTAAAAAAGGTTATCAAAAATTAAATGGTGATGAAGCTTTAGCTGTTGCTAGAACTCGCCACCATGATTCAGATTTAAAACGTGGTCAAAGACAAATGGAGTTAATAAAAATATTATTTGCTAAGGCTCAAAAACTAGATTCATTTAATAAATTAGATGATGTCATCAGTATTGTTGGTAAAAATTCTAAACACAATTTCAATTCTAAAGAAGTTAAAGCTCTTGCAACATCATATTTACAAAATGATGTTAAAATTAAAAGTAAGCAACTTAAAGGTGAAGATGATTACTTAAACGGAGTTTATTATTACAACCCTGATATTAACAGCATTCAAGATACTTCAAATCTCTTGCGAAAAGATTTAGATTTACCTACAATTAATGATAAAGATGATTTCCTAAATCAACGCGTCACTGATTTTTACGGTACACTCATTCCACAAACTGAGTTAGACAGTAGTCTTCTTAGAAAGACTCAAAATGATAGTTCAGATGATGAAGATAATGACGAAAATGAATCTGCTGATGAAAGTCAGGATAATTCATCTATGAACACAAATGATTCTAATCAACAACAAAATAGTAATCAAAATTATGACCAACAAAATAATGATCAAACAATGCCACAACAAAATGATTCTAATCAACAAAATAATGAACAAAACCAACAGCAAATGGATCCAAATCAACAAAATAATGGTCAAAGCCAACAACAAATGGATCCAAATCAACAACAAAATACTGGTGAAGTACCAACCAATCAATATTAAACTGTAGAGAGGAGCTCACTATATGTCACGCAAAACATATGAAAAACTAGCACATGTTAATGGGATGTTTAATGTTTTGGAACAACAATTGATACACAGCAAAGATATGGCACTATTTAGAAATGAATTCTTCTATGTCAACCATGAGCATCGTGAAAACTATGAAGCCCTGCGCATTTATTATAAAGATAGTGATAATAATCCTGTAGTTGATGGAGCTTGCTATGTTGTTGCATTACCAGAAATATTTGATAAAATTGATGTTTTTGAATCCGAACTCCCATTTTCATGGGTTTATGACCAAAATGGAATTACGGAAACAATGAAACAAATTAGTGTGCCAATTCAGTACCTTATCGCTGCAGCGCTTGAAGTTACTGATGTAAATTTATTTAAGCCTTCAGGGTTTACAATGGGTATGAATAATTGGAATATTGCACAAATGCGAATTTTTTGGCAGTATACTGCTATTGTTAGAAAAGAAGCTCAATAATAAAAAATCTTCCCCTATCGCTATTATTTCGATAGGGTTTTTTTCACTTAAAAATCTATGAAAAGAGGAATGAATTATGTTTAAAATAGCTACAACCCCAAAGATGATGGAAGATGCATACAATATACGTAAGGAAGTATTTGTTCGTGAACAAGGCGTACCTTTAGAAAATGAAATAGACGAACATGAAAATATTGCTACTCATGTTGTAGGATATGATAAAAAAGATATCCCCTTTGCTACTGGACGATTCCGTCCCTATAAAGATGGCGTTAAAATTGAAAGAGTTGCCATTATTAAAACGCATCGCAACTCTGGTTTAGGTAAATTACTAATGTCATTTTTAGAAGAAGTTGCTATTAATAAAAACTATCGTAACTTAATGTTAAACGCCCAGTACCATGCCCGTCCTTTTTATGAATCGCTAGGCTATCATACTATTGGAGAAATATTTCTTGAGGAAAATATTGAACATATCGCAATGATCAAAAAAATTTGATTGAATATTATGTAATTTTACAGATGAATTACATCTATAAACTGTAATATTTGAAGAAATATAAAATAATCAACTTGGTATCAATTAGGCGTTATCACGCTTTAAACACACTTTTTATAAAAATTTAGACATTTAATAAGATTAATTTTATATTACAAAACGGTAAAAAATACTACACTCCTTCTTTAGTCGTATTATAATTACGGATAAATATATGTATAAAGGGGCAGTTTAATGACTACTAAAAAGTTTAATTACAAGGTACCTTCCATTGCAGCACTTACATTAGCAGGTACAGCTTTGACAACTCATCACGCGCAAGCAGCAGACGATATACAAGATCAGTCTAAAAATAAAAATGTTTTAGATGATGAGCACACGCTTAAACAAAGTCAAGACATTAAATCTGAAGTGAGTAAACCAACTACCAACATTTCGGGTACACAAGCTTATAAAGACCCTTCCCAAGTACAACTATCAAATCAAGAAAGCAACTCAAATTACGATGCACATTTAGATGAATTGAATAGTGAAACTTCTGATCAAACTTCAAATGATGATACATATAATGAAGAAAATCAGAATACTGAAGAAAATACCGGTACTACTCAAGACACTGAGCAATCTCAAGTTGAAGATGATGGGAATCATTCTGAAACTTCACAACAACAAGATTCTGACGATGTTGCTGTTGCTGACACTTCTGATACTGATACTGACAGCACTCAAAATACTGAGCAATCTCAAGTTGAAGATGATGGGAATCATTCTGAAACTTCACAACAACAAGATTCTGACGATGTTGCTGTTGCTGACACTTCTGATTCAGATGCTGGCAGCATTCAAGACACTGAGCAATCACAAGTTGAAGATAATGGGAATCATTCTGAAACTTCACAGCAACAAGATTCTGACGATGTTGCTGTTGCTGACACTTCTGATTCAGATGCTGAAAACACTCAAGATACTGAGCAATCTCAAGTTGACGATAATGGGAAGAAAGATGCTCAAACTACTTCCACTACTCAAGATAGCACAGTAACGAAACGAGATGATGTATCACAACAAGATCAACAGTCTGAAAATGTTAAAGATACTGCTTCTCAAGACGTAGCTGAAGATACTAAAGAAGATGAAAAGTCTCAAGACGACATCGATACTAATGATGACGCCGAAGCTAAGTCTGACGATGTTTCACAACAAGATCAACAATCTAAAGACGCTAAAGATACTGACTCTCAAGACGTAGCTGAAGATACTAAAAAAGAGGAAAATTCTCAAGACGACATCGATACTAATGATGACGCCGAAGCTAAGTCTGATGATATTTCACAACAAGATCAACAGTCTAAAGACGCTAAAGATACTACTTCTAATTCTGATGCAGCTCATGCTCAAGATGACAGTAATCAAACTCAAAAAGACACTGACTCTCAAAACGTAGCTGAAGATACTAAAGAAGATGAAAAGTCTCAAGACGACATCGATACTAATGATGACGCCGAAGCTAAGTCTGATGATGTTTCACAACAAGATCAACAGTCTAAAGACGTTAAAGATACTGCTTCTAATTCTGATGCAGCTCATACTCAAGATGACAGTAATCAAACTCAAAAAGACACTGACTCTCAAAACGTAGCTGAAGATACTAAAGAAGAGGAAAAGCCTCAAGACGACATCGATACTAATGATGACGCCGAAGCTAAGTCTGACGATGTTTCACAACAAGATCAACAGTCTGTTGCAGAAAAAGAGGATGCAACAGTAACTACAAAAGAACAGAATGATACAGATGATAGTACGCCTAAAACTGCGGCTCTAGCATCAAATACGTATAGTGCACAAAGCGCACCTAAATTAAGAACAGCTACGTACAGTGCTAATAATACTAATATGCAACGTTCTACAGCAGTTAAAGAAGCAACAACAACTAACACCCTAGCAAAATATACACCTAAAGTGAATTCATCTATTAATAACTACATCCGTAAAAATAACTTTAAAGCGCCAAATTATGAAGAAGATATCGCTAGCTATTTGCCAAAATATAATTATCGTTATGGCGCACCTGAAGGAATTGTGTTGCATGATACTGCAAATGATAACTCAACTATTACTGGTGAAATTAATTACATGAAGAATAATTATAATAGTGCTTTTGTTCATGCCTACGTTGATGGTAATAGAATCATCGAAACAGCTGACACAGATTATCTTGCTTGGGGAGCTGGACCAGCTGCAAACGATCGCTTTATCCACGTTGAATTAGTGCATACGCATGATTATGAATCCTTTGCTCGTTCAATCAATAATTATGCAGACTATGCAGCAACTAATTTAAACTATTATGGACTTGCACCTAATAGCGCTGAATATGATGGCGCTGGAACAGTATGGACTCACCAAGCTGTTAGCAATTACTTAGGTGGCTCAGATCATAGTGATCCACATGGTTATTTAGCTGCACATAATTATAGTTACGATGAGCTATATGACCTTATTTATGAAAAATATTTAATTAAAACGGGTCAAGCAGCTGCTTGGGGAGATACAACGACTACCCCACCCAAAACGGGAACAGTATCCGTTAAATCTAATAATGGAGTAGCACGTATCAATAGTAAAAATGATGGTTTATACACTACTGTTTATGATCAAAACGGTAAAAAGACAGATAAAACAAACCAAACTTTAAAAGTTACAAAATCAGCTTCACTTGATAATGAAAATTTCTATTTAGTCTCTGACTATAATAAAGGAAACTTAATCGGTTGGGTTCACAAAGATGATGTTGCTTATAATACCGCTAAATCAGTAGCCAAAATCGACAAAACATACAAAATCAAATCTGGAGAAACCCTTTACAGCGTACCTTGGGGAACAAGTGCTCAAAAAGTTGGTACTGTTTCTGGCAAATCAACACAAACTTTTAAAGCAACAAAACAACAACAAATAGGTAAAACAAATTATATCTACGGCACTGTTAACAAGCTATCTGGCTGGGTAAGTTTGAGTAAATTAGAAGGTTCAAATACTACGCCATCAACAGATACAGATAAATTAACTGTAACTAACTTAACAAATCAACAAGGTACTGTTGCTCAATCTAACCATGGTGTATATACATCTGTTTATGACAAACAAGGTGTACAAAAATCATATGTAAATGGTAAAACTTATAAACTAAGTAAAAAAGCTAGCTTGGGTACTAACGATTTCTACTTAATTACAGACAATAAAACAAATACGAACCTAGGTTGGATGCAATCTGGTGATATTAAAGTTAAAGCGCCTGCAGCAGATAAATTAACTGTAACGAATTTAACAAATCAACAAGGTACTGTTGCTCAATCTAACCATGGTGTATATACATCTGTTTATGACAAACAAGGTGTACAAAAGTCATATGTAAATGGTAAAACTTATAAACTAAGTAAAAAAGCTAGCTTGGGTACTAACGATTTCTACTTAATTACAGACAATAAAACAAATACGAACCTAGGTTGGATGCAATCTGGTGATATTAAAGTTAAAGAAACTGCTACATTAGCTCCAACAAATAAAACTGTATCTGTTAGTAAGGTCGGCCAATTATCTAATACAAACTCTGGTGTTAAAGCTACCGTATATGATGAAAAAGGCAAAGATGCATCTAAACTATCTGGACGTACTTACACTGTAACTAAGCAACGTACACAAGGCGACAACACTTATGTTCTTATTCAAAACACACAAAAAAACACCCCTATTGGTTGGGTAAATACGAAAGATATCAATACTCGTAATTTAAGTAAAACAACAGCTAAAAATGGTCAATACACTATTAAAGCAACTAACAACGGTTTATATGCAGTACCTTGGGGTACTAAAGCACAACAGTTAGATTCATTAAAAAATACGAGAAACAGTAAATTCAACGCTTCTAAATCTGTTTTTGTTGATAAGGACGAATATCTCTATGGTATTGTAAACAACAAAACCGGTTGGATTTCTGCTAAAGATTTAAATACATTACAAGAAGTCAATGGAACTCAATCAAATCAAACGGCTAACGCAACAAACACTTCTGTTACACCAGAAAAATTTGATTACGTGATATATAATGCAGACGGTAGTTACTATACTAATCCTAATTCATCTGAAGCTGCTGGTTCACTCACAGATTTCTATGAAGGTATTTTCTCTGTCTATGAAAAACAAGTCATTAATGGTGTAACTTGGTATCATGGAAAATTAGAGAATGGTGAAGTAGTTTGGATTAAAGAGAGCGATTTAATTGCAGAATTAGTAAAATATTATGAATCTGGTTTGACATTGGATGAAGCGGCAGCACTTCAAAAAGGCTTACCAACCAAACCACAAATTCAACATACGCCAGGAAAATGGGAAGATGCTAATGCTACTGAAATCAAAAATGCAATGGATTCAAATAAACTAGCTAATGATCCTACACAAAAATACCAATTCTTACGTTTAGATAAATCTCAAAACATTTCTGCTGATGATTTAAATAAACTTTTAGTTGGTAAAGGTATATTAGAAGGCCAAGGCGAAGCTTTCAGTGAAGCTGCTAAAACGAATAATATAAATGAAGTATATTTAATCTCTCATGCTCTATTAGAAACTGGTAACGGTACTTCTACATTAGCTAATGGTGGAGATGTAATTAACGATGAAGTTGTCACAGATAAACAAACTAAATATTATAATATGTTTGGTATCGGAGCAGTTGATCGTGACCCAATTAAACAAGGTTTCATTACTGCTAAAAATAACGGCTGGGATTCTGTTAAAAAGGCAATCATAGGTGGTGCAGGATTTATCGCAGATTCATATATTAATAAAGGACAAAATACTCTTTATAAAATGCGTTGGAATCCTGAAAATCCAGGTGTACATCAATATGCAACGGATGTAGCATGGGCAAGCCATAATGCGACACGAATTAAGAATTTCTATGATTCAATGGGTAAACTAGGTAAATACTTTGATATTAACACTTATAAAATGTAATCATTACGTAGACGATGTCATTTGAATTAAATGAATACTAAATTTCTATAATAAAAGGGTAGTTGCTATTATAATTTAATAGCAACTACCCTTTCTTATGTTATGAGCAGTCAACGCTCAAACTTTTTACGTTTACAACTAAATATATCACAATACTATTATTAATAGATGTCATTTAAAAACGATTATTGAAAATATGGCTGATGTACGTTTAATTTATGTAGCAACTCGTTTAAACGCTCAATATCCTCTGAAGTTAAGTTTTGACACCGTGCTTCTATTAAAGCTACTCTAATTTCATTAATTTGTTGGACAAGCACTTTTGTCTTTTCAGTAACCATTAAATCATTACATCTTAAATCTCTATTTGATTGTTTACTTGTTATATAACCCATTTGGCTTAATTTCTTAATCCAACGTGATACAATCGACTGTTCTTTATTTATTTTCATGGTTAAATCATATTGCGATAAAGTTTCATAATGATATAAAATCCTCAACATTTCTAACTGTTCTGAAGTTAAATCAGCGCGTTGTCCAAATCTTCTACTTACTAAATTTAAATCGTTACCTGTTAGAGTAATTAATTGTTCTAGTTGTTTATACATGTTGATTCATCTCCACTATCTTTTCTGTTGTTGTCGACAATTAAAATTAATTATTTTATATGTTATTATTATAATATTACCTAAGATAATATACAATAATTAACTACAATTCACCCTATTTCATTGCATTACCCCTATGATTTATAATAAATTAGTATTAGTGAATATAAATTATATTCCGTTTTCATAAAAGGAGAAACATAATGACACATTTAAAGGAAAGAGATTACTTTTTCGACAACGCTAAAGCCTTTTTGATTTTTCTTGTTGTCTTGGGTCATATCATGCAACCTTATACAGGCTCGAGTAAACATTTAGCCGCGTTGTATTTAACAATATTTAGTTTCCATATGCCGGGATTTTTATTTATATCAGGCTATTTTGCTAAAAAGGCAGGCCAAGCTGGTTATTTAGAAAAAGTATCTAAAAAATTATTAATACCATACGTAATATTTTTTGGTTTTTTCTCATTTTATTACTATTTTACTGGCAAAGAAGATAGTGTTCAATTTGATCCGTTTGACCCAGTATTTGCCTTATGGTTCTTACTCACATTATTCTTTTTCCATGTAATATTAGTAATCGTTAAAGACTATAAACCTTATTTTGTACTGCCAATCGCGATCATCTTTTCATTATTCGCTGGCTATTCTACAAATATAGATAATTATTTAAGTTTTTCAAGAACGATTATGTTCTTCCCTATTTTTTATATAGGTTACTTATTTAATAGTCACCACATAAAAATGTTGAAAAATAAAAAGTTTATACCAATTTCTATTATCGTTTTAGTTATCTTTTATGTTATATATTCAATTCATCCCATTAATTCAGACTGGTTATTTGGTGATTCTCCATATATGACATTAGAAGGGAAACAAAGCTTTTATAGTCCTTTAAAGAGATTGTTACTTTACTTTATTATTTTAGTTACATTACTTTCTTTCTTGAATTTAATACCTGAAAAAGAGAAATTCTTTACTTATATAGGAAGAAGGACCATGCATGTTTATTTATTACATGGGCTGTTCATAGGTATATTACGTGGTTTTAAAATATATCCATTTAGAGATGAAATTACAATATTCACTTATATTTACCTTATTGTTTTATCCTGTTTAATTGTTTATGTTTTATCTACACGCTTTGTATCAAAATGGACAAATCCCATTATAAATTTGCAACCTCCTTCTAAATTCAAAGAATAAATTACACTTTTACCGAATTGTATTCTTTTTAAATATGGTATGATAGATATAATTTGATGTATTACATCATCATACATATTTAATGCAATTCGGTATTTTTATTTTTGAGGTGAAAAATTAAATGAAACTTACATTAAACAACAATTCGAAATTTTTAAGCGCACCAAGCATACGTCAATTTTCAAATCGTATGAAAAATATTGATGATTGCATCAATCTAACTATTGGTCAACCAGACTTTCCAATGCCAGATGTGGTAAAGAATGCATATATCAATGCAATTAAAGAAGATAAAACGAGTTATTCTCACAATAAAGGGTTAATTGAGACAAGAAATGCTGTCAGTCTGTATTTTGAGCAGCGCTATGGCTTTAAATATTCATCTGAGGAAATTATTATTACAAATGGTGCCAGTGAAGCACTAGACACTGCTTTAAGAAGTATCATTAATCAAGGCGATGAAATATTAATTCCTGGACCAGTTTATGCTGGATATATTCCTCTGATTAAAACCTTAGGCGGCATTCCTGTATATATAGATACTACTGTGACGGACTATAAAGTTACACCTGATGCTATAGAAGCTCATATAACTTCAAAAACTAAAGCAATACTACTCAACTATCCAACTAACCCTACCGGCGTTACATTAGCTTACAATGAAGTTTATGACCTTACAGAAATGTTGAAAACTAAAGAAATATTCATCATAAGTGATGAAATATATGCAGAAAATACTTTTTCTGGACAACATACTTCTTTTGCTCAGTTTGATAGTATACGAGATCAACTTTTACTTGTTGGTGGTCTTAGCAAATCACACTCAGCAACTGGTATACGTATCGGCTTTTTAATTGGCGCTGAGTATTTAATAGAGAAATTAACTTTTATGCATGCTTATAATTGCATTTGTGCCAATGTACCCGCACAAATTGCTTGTATTGCTGCCTTAAATGAAGGATTAGAAGCACCTCAATATATGAATGAAGCTTATATTGAACGTCGTGACTATTTAATCGAGAAATTAGAAGCATTGGGCTTTGAGTTAGATGCTAAACCTGAAGGGGCATTTTATATTTTCCCTAATATCAAGAAATTTACAGACAATGATTTTGATTTCTGCGTAGATGTACTTGAAAAGGCACATGTAGCCATGGTTCCTGGTTCATCCTTTACCGACATTGGCAAAGGACATATCCGTATTTCATATGCTTATGAACTTGATGCTTTAAAAGAAGGTATGCGTCGATTAGAGCACTATATCAACAAATACTACAATCTGTAAATAAACACTATTAATGATTAAATAATACAAAAACACCGATTAAATACGTTAAAATAACAATTTAACGTTTAATCGGTGTTTTTTATTAAACCACTTTATGTATGAGTTCAACATTAACTTATACTATATGTATTCACTGCACAAAGATAGCTATTATATATTATTTTAGCCTTAAATGTATTACCTCATAATATACCCTCATATGATCTAACATTAGTTGAATAGCATACTTTATTACTCACTTAATTCTTGTTCTTTACTATAAATATTTTTATCTGCAAATTTCTTTAAAATTTGATAATACGCTATAGAATCATCTTGCTCCATATCAAATTGTTGTAGTACATCTTCCGAAATTTGACTAAAATTCTTTTTCAGATTTAATCCCTTTTCTGTTAATTGGACTTTAACTCTACGTTCATCATCTTCTGCTCTAATACGATTTATAAGCTCTTTTTTCTCTAAACGCTTTATGATAGGACTGATTGTACCAGAGTCTAAATAAAGTTCTTCGCATAAAGTCTTTATAAATATTGGTTTTTCATTTTCGATATATAACAAAACGATGTAATTAGGAAAACTTATATCATATTGTTTCAAATATCTATTGAATCGATTTACAACTTCCTTGCTTGTAATATAAAACAAGTAGCTTAGCTCTTTTTTCATTTGGTCATAAACATTTGATGTCATTATTTCCCCTCGATCCTTTTATTATAATATTAATATACGTTTTAAATTAAGTCAAATACAATAATAAATAATAAAAGAGGTGTAAAACTACAAAAGATACTATTTATATTATTACTAAAAGGGAAATTATATATTTTATTCGATTGTTTTACTACTTTTAATTTCAAAAAAATAAAATGAAATCTTTAAAGATTTCATTTTAGCTTATTAGCCGTTCCTAAGACTTTGAGGCAGTCATTCTCGCCTATTATGCCACGACAAACGCCTTATCCATTTTCCTTTAGCTAATATTTTTCGATAAAGTATTATAAATTATTTCTATAAATATTATAAACGTCGATTTATTCTGTAAGGCACCATGAAATACCCTAAAAGCTACTATGATTTAACAAAAAAACAAACCAAACGCTATTTATACGCTTGGTTTGTTGTTGTTCTAAGACTATGGGAATTTAGGGAATTGGTCAAAATCAGGATCACGTTTTTCTTTAAACGCATCGCGTCCTTCTTTTGCCTCGTCAGTTGTGTAATAAAGTAATGTAGCGTCTCCAGCCATTTGTTGAAGGCCAGCTAAACCATCTGTATCAGCATTCATTGCAGCTTTTAAGAATCTTAAAGCTGTAGGAGAATGTTCCATCATTTCCTTACACCATTGCACTGTCTCATCTTCAATTTGATCTAATGGTACTACAGTATTCACTAAGCCCATATCTAATGCTTCTTGTGCATTATATTGACGACATAAGTACCAAATTTCACGTGCTTTTTTATGTCCTACTATACGTGCTAAGTAGCCTGAACCGTAACCCGCATCAAATGAACCAACTTTTGGTCCAGTTTGACCGAATATAGCGTTATCTGCAGCAATAGTTAAGTCACATACTACATTTAATACGTTTCCGCCTCCAACTGCATAGCCTCTTACCATAGCTATAACTGGTTTAGGAATAACACGGATTAGTCTTTGTAAATCTAAGACGTTTAAACGAGGAATTTGGTCCTCACCCACATAACCACCATGGCCACGTACTTTTTGATCTCCACCAGAACAGAATGCTTTATCGCCTTCACCAGTCAATACAATAACTGATACGCGTTGATCATCACGTGCTCTTGAAAATGCATCTATCATTTCTTGTACTGTTTTTGGTGTAAATGCGTTACGTACTTCTGGACGATTAATCGTCACTTTCGCAATACCTTCGAAAAATTCATATTTAATTTCATCATATTCTCTAATTGTTTCCCACTGTCTAGTCATTTTGCTCCTCCTTATGAATAAAACCTATTACTATTCTATCAAATTCTTTAGCATCTTCCACGTGAATTGTGTGACCACTATTTGATATTTCATGTAATTCTACCTTTTTAATTAATGATTCAAGTCGCTTACCAACTTTACTAAATTTAGCGTCTAAATCCCCTACCATAATACATGTTGGTAGGTCTATGTTGGCTACTTCTGGCCATAAGTTAGGCATGTTTCCTGTACCATAATCACGTAGTGCTTTAGCTAAACGCTCTGGGTCTTGACGTAATCTCATATCGCGAATGCCTTTTCTCGTTTCTTTATCCAAATCATATTGGGTATAGAACAAAGGTAATTTCTCCCAGTCATTTACAAATATATCTAACCCTGCTATTTCTAATACTTTCGCACGTGCATAATCAATTTGTTGTCTCTCTATCTTTACATCTTGTTCTTCTATACCCGGTGAAGTACTTTCCAATATAAGACCATTCAATTTAATGTTACCATAAATGGCATAATGTAAAGCAACTCTTCCTCCCATAGAATAACCATGTAAAAAAAGTTGATATGTTGTTAAAGCTTCTAACGTCTCATCTAATTGTTGATTTATAAATGTAAAGTTCCACGTTTCGTTCATATCTGACATATCTTGGCCATGACCAGGTAAATCTATTGTAACAATATTCATTTCTTCGCTTAAATTATTAATATGATGATCAAAAGCTTGTTGGTCACTAATAAAGCCATGGAGCATCACTAATAATTTTGGTGTTTCAATCTTAGCTTGATGAAATCTATAATGTAACATTTATAATATCACTCAACTTTTTATATAATTTCAGATGTTGTTTTCTATTATCTTCGCGATGTGTCATAATTTCATAAATATGGGCACCAAATTTTGATAACTCAGTATACTTAAACGATTCAATAGATTCAAAACGATCAAATGCAAAATCATACAGTAATGCTGTATGTTCAAAATTCAAGCCTGTCGGCGTACCAAACAGCCTTTCAAAATATGATTCGGCTGCTTCTTTTTGAGGTAAATAAGAGAAAATACCCCCGCCATCGTTGTTTAATAAAATGATATTCAAGTTAATATCATTCAATTTAGACATCAACAAACCATTCATATCATGATAAAATGCTAAATCACCAATAAGCAAAGTAATATTTTTATGTACTGCCATGCCTAATGCAGTAGAAACCACACCATCTATACCATTAGCACCTCTGTTTGCATAAACCTCCGCTTCACAATCCATAAACAGATTGTCTACATCTCGTATTGGCATACTATTACTTACAAACAAAGCATCTTGAGAAGTTAATTTATCTAACACATTACTGACATAAACCGCTTCATCTGTAGCCGTTCTTAAATAATCTTTAACCTCAGCTTGCGCGTGTTTTTCTAATGATTGCCATTTTTGTAACCACTGCTTACGTTCCACAGTTGTCGCATCAGAAAGTTGTCTAAAGAAATCATTTGCTGACAACTCATATGAAACATGAGGTGGTATTGGAAATGCATCAGGATAGTCATTATTCTGTACTAAGATTTGAAATGCATCTGTCGCTTTTAGCCATTGATTTAATTTCTTTGATATTACCGGTTTACCAACGCGAATAATAAAATCAACTTCTACCTCTAATCCAGCTCTATATAATAAATCATATGTCGTGATTACATTTGGATGATGCTCTCGTCTCAATTGACTTAAAGGATCGGCCAAGATAGGCATGTCATGTATAGTTGCAAATGTTAAGATTTGATCTACATCTTGATGTTGCATATCGCCAACTATGATGATGCCTTTGCGTTTATTAACTATTGAACTAATTTCATTTAAACTTGTCGTCTTTTGATAATGTGGTAATATTTTTGTTTCTGAAGTTAGCCATTCAACTTTTTCAACATCTGGTGTTAATGGTTCTCTAAAAGGTAAATTAAAATGTATAGGCCCTCTATGTGGCCCATATAAGTATTGGCTTGCTTTTTGTAATTGAAATTTCACAGTACTCGTCATATAATCTTCATCATCATTGCCTTCTGCAATCGGAAAATCAAATTGATATTGTACAAAATTAGCAAACATATTATTTTGATTGATTGCTTGAGGTGCACCTATCCCTCTTAATTCGTGAGGACGATCACTAGTTAATACCACTAATGGCAGATGACTTAACTGACTTTCAGAAATAGCTGGGGTGTAATTCGCAGCAGCGCTTCCCGAAGTACATAGTATAGCAACTGGGCGTTCGCTTCCTTTCATCAAACCCATAGCGAAAAATGCGGCACTTCGTTCATCTGGATGAATCCAAGACTTCATTTTAGGGTGTGCTTCAATCGCTATGGCCATTGGTGTAGAGCGTGATCCTGGACTGATTACTACTTCTCTTACCCCATAAGCATATAATTCCGAAACAAATGTAAATACTTGTTTTGTTAATGCATGTATATGGTTACTCATATTTCTCGACTCCTAAAGCCTTCATCATAGGTCTAAATTTAACTGCTGTCTCTTCAACTTCACTATCTGCATCAGAATCGCTAACAATACCACAACCAGCAAATAATGTTGCTTGATTTTTCTTAATAAGCATGGATCTGATTGCAACGATAAATTCACAATTATCATACATATCTATATATCCAACAGGTGCACCATAAAGCCCACGTGTTCCGAACTCATTTTGCTCAATATACTCAATCGCTTCTTCTTTAGGATAGCCACCTAATGCAGGTGTTGGATGAAGATTATCTAATAAGCCAATATAGTATTCATCAGTTAACTGCCCTTTAATTTTCGTATACAAATGGTATAAATGATCATTTGTTAAAATTTGAGGTTCCTTATTGAAAGTAATATTTTCAACATAGGGTTCAATATCACTCAAAATACTATCAACAACAAAACGATGCTCATTTAAATTCTTTTCATCATTTAAAAAAGCATTAATGTTCTCATGATCAATTTCTTCTTGATGCGTTCGCTTAATTGTCCCAGCCACTGCTTTCGTAGATAAAACTTCATTATTCACTTCCATAAGCTGTTCAGGCGTTTGTGAAAAGAACACACTATCTTGTGATTCTAATACAAATAAATAACTGTTATGTTCACCTTGAGTTGCTTGTTTAAGGATATATGGAATATTGATGTTTTTATCAAATTGAATCATTCTTTTTCTAGCAAGTACAATTTTTTTATTTTCATCTAAAATTTCAATTGTATCTTTAACTAAATCACGCCATTCATCTTTATAAATATCTTCGATTCGTTTTATCTCTCCCATTTGAATGTCCGGATGGACACCTTCTTGGGTTAACTTATCTATAATCGCTAAAAATGCTTCGATTTCAAATTCGTCTGATTTTACAGTATAAGTAATATATGTGTTCCCATGCTCCATAGTTACTAATACTTCTGGTAAAATAAAGTGATTAATACCAAATTCGCGCCACTCATCTCCAGATTTGTGCGTAGAAAATTGAAAACCACCACATACCTTTAAGTGATGACGTTCTGAGTTTGGATGAATTAAATCAATATCACTTTTATATTTTTGCCATTCTCTGAAAATAGATTGTTTATTTTCAAAATCATTTTTAAATCTTTTAATAGCATGATAGCCAAAGAATGAAGTTTCGTTGTCATTTTTTTTGAAATAAAAACGGTCGCCTGCAAAATCTTCTGTAATATGAAATAATACAGAAGGATCTAATTCATAATTTAATTTTGTTTCTACAGAAACCCAAGTATGTTTACTTTCGTATACCGCTTCGACAATTTCACTTTCCTTGACGTCTAAAGTCATCTATTTCACTTCTTTCATTTATCAGATTACACTCATTACAATATTGTACCACTTTTCACAATATGTGTACGGAATCTAGCTTAATTCATTTGTACAATCTATAAGCTATTTGACCTTTACAAGTTCTTCCATTAAAATTGATTTGATAAAAAATTATACACAGATAAGAGGTAAAAACATTATGGCTTCTCAATATCAACAATACTCTGCTGTCAGAAAGTACTGGCACTTAATGAGACCACATACATTGACTGCTGCAGTAGTCCCAGTGCTTGTAGGTACTGCAACTTCAAAGCTTTTTCTATTAGGTAGTGAAGATCACCTTAACCTCCCGTTATTCTTAGCAATGTTAATCGCGTGCTTATTAATTCAAGCAGCAACAAACATGTTTAATGAATACTATGATTTCAAAAAAGGATTAGATGATCACACTTCTGTAGGAATCGGCGGCGCTATCGTTCGCAATGGTATGAGTCCTAAACTTGTCATGAATTTGGCAATTGCATTTTATATTATTGCAGCAATACTTGGAATTTTTATAGCAAGTCAAAGTTCCTTCTGGTTACTACCTATTGGACTTGTATGTATGGCTGTCGGTTACTTATACACAGGTGGACCTTTCCCTATTTCTTGGACACCTTTTGGCGAATTATTCTCCGGTGTATTCATGGGGATGTTTATTATAATGATTGCTTTCTTTATCCAAACAAATAACTTACAAAGTTTAGCATTTTGGGTAAGTCTTCCAATCGTTATCACAATTGCACTTATTAATATGGGTAATAATATTCGTGATCGAGTAAAAGATAAAGAAAGCGGTCGTAAAACATTACCAATCTTAATAGGTAAAAATAACTCTGTACGCTTTTTAGGATTTATGTATATCGTAGCGTACCTTTTAGTTATTTACATTGCCTTTTTCCAACCAGGTGGTTCAATTTTCTACTTACTTGCTCTATTATCAGCGCCAATGGCGATTAAAGCTGTACGCAGATTCAAAAGAAATGATACACCTCAAACAATGATGCCTGCGATGGCTGCAACTGGAAAAACAAATACATTCTTCGGTGTATTATTTGCCTTAGGAATTTATATTAGTGCATTACTAGGTGGTATTTAATCAATACTATAATCTTCATATAGCCCATTAATATAATATTAAACCTATATCAAGGAGCGACTTTCTCAAATAAGAAAGTCGCTTTTTATTGTTAATCCAATGATTTTGTTGTATACGTCATGTGATAATGCATATGACCATATAAATCAAATTCACTCGCTATTTGAAATCCTAATTTTTTATAAACGTGTAATGCCCCAGCATTTGTTATATCACAATTTAAACTCCATTTTTCTCCAGGATATGTTGTTAATACATGCTTAATAAGTTGTGTTGCCACCCCTTTACCGCGATATTCAGGAAAAGTTGCAACTGTTTCAATATAATACTCATCATCGTTTGCTTCTTTCATAGGCATAGGTGTACCAAAAGCTTTAATATCTTCCTCAAGTATCATGTCTAACCATGCCTTTTCAAGCATTTCCTCTTGTTCTCCAGGATAAGCAATTAAGCATCCCGCTATTTCACCATCCATTTCATATACCCATACATTACTATAGTGACCTCTATAATTGACCTCTACTATACTCTGTTCCATCACTTTAAGTAATCGTTCCTTTTCAACACTTTTAACCATATCTATATCCAACTCATGCCATATGATGTAGCATAATTGTGCAACTTTATGTTTATCTTCTTTTTTAGCTTTTCTGATCATTTAAATTCTCCTCAACTCATCATTACTTATTGATTCTATTATATATGAAACATAAGGTATTTTCGAAATAACAGCTAAATTCCTCACGACTTAATTGTTTTCAATTGTTGTATGTCTTATTATAAGAGATAATTAAGGTATTAATATAATGAAAGGATATAAACAAATGAAAATAAACAAAGTTATTTATGTATTACTTGCCTTTCTCCTTGGATGGAGTGGGATCCATAAATTTTATTCAAATCAATTAGCACAAGGTATTGTACATTTAATCTTCTTTTGGACAGGCATCCCTTACATCATTGCGATAATAAATGGCATAATTACTATTTTCTTTAAAAAAGCTGATGAAAATGGCATGATTAGTTTCGAAAAATAATATATTCCATCCTTTATTGAACTATTTTTAAAATATCACGATAAATCATCTTAAAATGGGTAAACAATTATAATAAAGTAGATTGAGCAATTTTGAACTGTAGTCTAGGAGGTTTTACAATGGGAAATATTATAAAGCGTATATTTAGATCACTGGTTGTGGGCTATATAGTGAAAGCAATTAAAAATTTAATAAGCAAGAAAAAATAGTTTCACTACAAAAAGAGATTAGAACAAAAGCATAAATAGCTGATGTCCTAATCTCTTTTTTAGACTAAATAGAATATCAATGAAAACAATTCCAGTTGTTTTGTTAAATTATCAAATAATAAAAAAGGTAAACAATAATGTTCACCTATTCATATATCATCGCGTATCACAAATACATTAATCATTTTTATATTGTTTAAGTTTAACTTACTTTATGCTCAAAAAAACGGAATGCTCTTGCTGGCAGTAACAATATCTTTTGTATAGAAAAATTGTTTCCCTTCTCCAGTATATGCTGGGTTAAGTATCATATTCGCTTTGGCACTGTATAACCACTCAGGATGAATTCCAGAATTTAATATCTCTTGAAATTCCTGGAAGTCTTTAGCCCAATCTAAATTTGGCTCCACATTCATTCACCTCGCTAACATAATAGAACATACGTTCCACAATGTCAACAGTGCACTACTTATATCAACCATAAATAGAATAGTAGTCAATTATTAAATGTAGCAAAACAAAACACTTTAAATACTGCTTCATGTAATTAAATCAACGAATTGTGATCATGTCACTTAACATAATCACAATTTGTTAAATACACATATCAAAAAATACCGAAATCCTATAGTTAGGATTCCGGTATTTTCGATAATATTTATATTACGGAAACGGAGGGATTCGAACCCTCGCGCCGCTTTCACGACCTACACCCTTAGCAGGGGCGCCTCTTCAGCCAACTTGAGTACGTTTCCAATGGCTCCACAGGTAGGACTCGAACCTACGACCGATCGGTTAACAGCCGATAGCTCTACCACTGAGCTACTGTGGATCAATCAGTGCTTCTCATCAAGCACAAATACTATTATAGCAACTACAAAATATTTTTCAAGAGGAATGTTAAAAAAATATGCGGAACATTTACACTATATTAATATGATGTTCCACATATTTTAATTTTTTACATTTTTTATAAATAAAGTTAGCTACTTATTTTCAAATAAAGAGTATTTAGCCAAAGCTTCGTAAATATTTAATTGTGATTTCGTATAATCAATAGGAGATTCAGGATCAAATGTAGCAACTCTAGCTGCTCTATCCATCATATAATAATAGTATATACCATTTAAGTATTGATGTTGCATACTATGTGCTGAAATATTAACAATCATAGATTGATTATCTACGAAAGTCACTTTAGATTTCTTATCTTTTAACGTCCTAATACTCTGAACATAATGAATGTTAATCCAAGTGTTTTCTTCTTTACGATCTGAATGAGTTGGAAAGAAATAAGTAGGAAATAATGGGGTGAATAAAATGGGTGGTTTACTACAAATACCAGTGATTCTCATGGTATCTTCTTTTTTAAATACATAACTACTACCATAGAACCTGCATGAACGGTCGATAATTTTATGTATTCGATCTTTTATGACATTACTTTCTTCTTTGTACTTGTAGATAGATGTACCTTCATACTGTCCAATTGACAAGTTACATGGTTGAAGCGCCATATCACCTTTTTTAATAATATATTGTTGAATCATAGCTGTTGCCCCCTTACAATTTATGGTGATACCCAAATAATATACTAAAAATATATTAAATTCAACTTATACAATAAAATATTTTATAAATTTACTACAATTAAAATTCAGTGAATATTCTTTTGATATTTCTTACTTTTTGATAAAGTTGCATTTTACACTTATTTTTTCGGAAAAGTCAGAATATTCGTTGATTTCAAAAATAAAAGACGGTATACTAAATATAAATATATATAGAAGGGCTGTGCTGGAAATGAAACACAATACTCATGTTAAATACAATACATTGGAATCTTTTGTATCTACTATCAATGATTTGGGCATTGAATTAATTATTGATGAATCACTTAGGAATGTTCGTAAGCAGCAATTAGAATATCTTATTGACGATGCATTAAAGAATAAAAACGAGAATGATTTCAAACGATTTACTGAAGAATACAGAAACTTGGAGGAATTCCTCGTTGGTTAATTTAATAGCATGTTATTTAAAATAAGGTCTATTCCCTACTTACGCTATCGAAGTTAGAGAATAGACCTTTTTGAATTTTATAAATCTTAAGTAAAACTATTATGACATTAATCTGATTAATTCATTTCTATCTATCGCGCCAAAATAATGGTGGATGTCATAGTTTGATAAAGCTTCTTCAATACTAGCAAATTCATGCAATGTCCCCACTAGGGCATTTTCAAGTTCGGTGATGTCCCCTTCGCCAAAAAAGTCGCCAAAAATTCTAGCATGTGCAATTTGACCCTTTTTAACATCTAATTTGATTTGAACAAAGCCTTTTTCAAATTTTTCTTCTCTTTCAAAGTTGTATTTTGGATTTTTACCATAATTCCAATCCCATGTACGATATTTTTCATTACTTAATTGTTCTATATTTTGCCAATCTTCATCTGTAAGTTTATACTCTTCTACTTGGTTAGCCTCTCCAAAGATTGTTTTTAAAATGATATCTTTAAAAGTATCAATATCAATAGGCTCATCTAGGAATTCTACAATGTTCGCGACTCTACTTCTCACAGATTTAATTCCTTTTGATTTAATTTTAGCTGGATTCACCCTTAAAGCATTTTGAACTTCATCCAATTCACTATTCAATATCAATGTGCCATGACTAAACATACGATCTTTCACTTTTACCATTGCATTACCAGATATTTTAGCATTCCCAACTTGAATATCATTTCGTCCACTCAATTCAGCATTTACACCCAATGATTTTAACGCTTCAACAATAGGCTCAGTAAACTTTTTAAAGTTATGGAAACTATTGCCATCATCATCTGTAATAAAACTAAAATTCAGATTTCCTGTATCATGATACACAGCTCCACCACCAGAAATACGTCTTACTACATCAATACCATGCTTATCGATGTATGGTTGGTTAACTTCTTCTACAGTATTTTGATTTTTCCCAATTATTATAGATGGTCTGTTAACATAAAAAAGAAAATAACTATCTTCTTTGGGCATGTTTTTTAAAACATACTCTTCCATAGCTAAATTCAAGGTTGGATCTGTAATATCATTATTACTAATAAATTTCATTAACTACACTCCTTTTTCCTAATATATATGCCCTTATCTTATTTATGCTATATTTTGCCGAAAAATGCCAATTATTAAGTTCAATTTCACTCAATATTTTTAATATTGTTTTATCTAATGCGATTTGATAGTTATTTGTTTATTTGTGCATGGATTTTTTGTATAATACTATCTAGTTAGCATTTCTAGGGAGGACTAAGCATGACTGTTGCAGAAGTTGGAAATATAGTAGAATTTTATGACGGTTTAAAAGGCCGTGTAGAAAAAATTAATGATAATTCAGTAATTGTAGACTTAACAATTATGGAGAACTTCAATGAACTAGACTTGCCTGAAAAAACTGTCATTAATCATAAACGATATACAATCGTTGACCAAGAAGGATAGTTAAAATGGATAGAATTTCAAAGGCTTTAATATGGTTTGTAGTAAGCTTTCTTGTATTTCACGTAATCCTTTATATTATGTGGGGTGAAAAACAAGAATATTGGTATCTATATACTGGTATTATGTTAATAGCAGGTATTAGTTACACCTTTTACCAAAGAGATATAGAATCTAAACGATTGTTAACTTCTCTTGGTATAGGGATAATTGTTGGTATCGTGTTAATCCTAGTTCAGCTTATCATAGCAGCTATTGTTTCAGATTTAAAATACTCTGAATTAATTAAAGAATTAACAAGAACTGGTGTATATTTTAAATGGCAAATGTTAGTAACGCTCGTTTTCGTTATTCCATGCCATGAACTTTATATGAGAACTGTGTTACAAAAAGAACTGCTAAAATTAAAAATGCCAAGTTGGTTAGCCATTGTGATTACAGCACTTTGCTCAGCTTCGTTATTTTACTATTTAGACAATCTATGGATTGTTTTCTTTATTTTTATTGTACAAATTGTTCTTTCCCTAAGTTATTTATATACGCGCAGAATTGCAACAACCGTAATAGCACAAATTGTTGCCGTTGTTATTCTTTTGATTTTCCACGTATAGTTCATTTAGTTTATTGTTTAGGAAAAATTGAAATATTCCAATTATCACAAAAAACTGGAAGATACTCGTCTTAAGACACTGTATCTTCCAGTTTTTTATTACATTTTTTATAGTTACCAAAACATCCACCAACAGCACAAAAGATTAACGACCTATCTTACTATTTGTTTTAAGTTATAACGTTGAAAGTTTGTTTTTGACGTAATTGATATGTGTTATTTTTTAAATTTCTAGAAATAAGTTCGACCATAGTAATATTATCAGTATCATGTATTACAGCATTTTCTAAATATTGTCGGTAGTTTCTATAACAATAATCAGTCATACTCACACGATACATGTGATCTAATCTAATATTATTTAATACCACGCGATTGAACGGTTCAGCATTCATATCAATCGTATAATCTACACCTTGCCAAAATGTACATAATGTTTCATCAATAATCGTTAAACTCAGTTCACCTTCGCTAAATTCTATATGTGAATACCCATACTCCAATATATCTTTAATATGTTGTCCTTTAAGTGTTAAGTCTACAGGCACATCTGGATGTGGATAAGCTTCATACAAGTCTTTATTCGTCACTGTGCCCGTCAAACCTTCTTCACCATTTGTAGGCAAATGTACACATGAAATATCATAATCAAAAGACAAACGAATACTATCATGCAATAATTGAATAAATGGATGTGGTTGCTTAATCACATCTGCGAGCCCGTTTACTTGTGCTTGTATATCAGATCGAGTTAAAACATCTTTTCCCCAATGTTCAACCGTCTTTCTATCATAATGCGTTAGATTTAGTAATGCCTCATCTTCTTTATATTCATTTAAATCTACAATGTGTGAGTCTACATCTTCCAACTCGTAAGAATTTGTTCTCTTCTTGAAATTAATCTTCACATGAATTAATTGTTCTGCATTTTGACCGGCTTGTACATAAAGTGTTTGATCATCTCTACCGATAAAAGTTTGATGCTGATGACCGGTAATCAATAAATCAATAACGCCTAATGTCTGCATGATTTTTTCCGCTTCATTTACATTTTGCTCACGCTCATTTGCCGACGTATTCAATTGATTTAATCCTCCATGATAAATTACTATAAGAAAATCTGGCATCTCTGTTTCATGGATAAAACGAATCCATCTTTTAGAAGATAATAACGTTTTCTCAATGCGTACATCTTTTTCCATTTCAAAATGCTCACGTTCCATCAAACCATCTGATGTTAAGCCAACGATTGCAATTTTAACACCCTCAATTTCTTTAATTGTATATGGAGTAGAAAAATAGGGTTCACGGGTACGTTTATATTCAATATTCGCTGATAGCCACGGAAACCTAGATAATGAAATGGATCTCGAAAAAAAGGATAATCCAAATTTAAATTCATTAGGACTTATACCGCTAGCATCGTATTGCATGGCATTCATAAGTTTAATCATCGGATGTCGCTTATTTGGTGCAATAATAGCATAATAAAATGCCGCCAATGATCCTGCTAAACTCCCGCCACTATCTAACAAAATGACGTGCTCGTTTTCTTCTCTTTTTTGTTTTACGTATGTGCCAGCTCTATAAATATTCGAACCATTATCTCCATTTAGAAAATAACTATGCATATCTGAAGTTGTGATAACATCTATTGCAATTTTTTCACTTAGTTTCATACGCCTCTCTCCTCATTAATGACAGTTTAACATGTATATAAATATCGTTGGTACTAAAAATGATTTTGAATACGATACATCTTCAACAATTTCCATACCTTTATAGTAATATACAAAAAAGCAAGGTGTTTCTTGCAATATCACGCCAAGAAACACCCTGCTTTTTATTTCCAACTGACTACTAGCCAATTTGCACACGTTCTTTTGGATAATGAAACTTGTCTGGCTCGCGACGGCCACCTATCATGATAATAAAACTGATAAGACCTACACGTCCTATGAACATCAGCAACATCAACACAACCTTAGTTGTATCATTAAGATCTCCAGTAATACCTAACGATAAGCCACATGTACCAAAAGCTGACATGACTTCAAAGAAAACTTGTAAAAATGATAATTTACCATTTTCAGCAACAAGTATACATATCATGCTTGCAAATGTAAGTATAGAAGCCATCGTAAATACGGCAAACGAACGCTGAATATCTGTAACGTGAATTTCACGATTAAATGCTTTGATTGAAATTTTTTCGTTATTATTATTAAAATTCAATAAAAATAATATTAATATTGCAAACGTGGTCGTTCTAATACCACCACCAACAGAACTTGGGGAAGACCCTATAAACATTAATATACTCATAATGACATTCGTCCCATCACCAAAATGACTAACATCTATAGTTTGCAGACCTGCACTTCTTGTCGTAGCTGATTGGAATAACGCATAAAACAATGACTTATGCCAAGTCATATTTTGAAAAGCATGATTATGCTCTAATAATAAAATCATTACTACGCCTAATACAAATAATACTAAATAAGTTACGGTAGTAATCTTGGCAAACAATGAAAATCTAAAATTCGGGATTCGATTTTTAATATAAGCTTTCAGTTCAATCAAAACTGGAAAACCAATAGATCCTAAAATAATCAAAAACATTACAATTGTCTGTACAAAATAATCATTTGCATACGGAATTAATGATTGCCCAGTAATATCTAGACCACCATTCGTCGTAGCCGAGACAGAAACAAAAATGCCTTGCATTATAGCATACTGTAAATCTGGCGTATCTCTATAAAAGTAAAACGCAAGTAACGCTGCACCTACAAATTCAATTATTAAAATCGTACGTACAATATCTAAAATAAGTTTTACTGTGCCACTCATTGTGTCTTTATTATTATCTAGCATGATTAATTGACGTTCACGCATACCGATATGTTTACCTAAGACAACCCATAGCATTGTACCAATCGCCATTACACCAATACCGCCAATGTTTAGAATAATCATAATAATGATTTGGCCAAACGTTGAATAAGTTTCTGCAATATTTACTGGTGATAAACCAGTCACGCTAACTCCAGAAACAGCAACAAATAGCGTGTCTACTGGATCAACATGTACACCTGATTTATGTACAAATGGTAAATTAAGTAATAAGAACGCTACTACAATAGCAACGAGATAATACATTACAATACCTTGTTGAGGGCTGGATTTCTTTAACAATTGATTGAAAATGGACAACACTTATCACCTCAACGTTACTTCAATTTAATCTTGATATCCTTAAGTTTACCATCTCTATATATTTTAGCTGGTAATGTCTGCAAATCATCTTTGTGACTAAAGATAACTTGTCTATATCTCAGATTATCT
This sequence comes from Staphylococcus succinus, assembly GCF_029024945.1. NCBI lineage: Bacteria > Bacillati > Bacillota > Bacilli > Caryophanales > Staphylococcaceae > Staphylococcus > Staphylococcus succinus. The sequence goes on from NZ_CP118976.1 coordinate 1,907,377, forward strand.
TCAATTTCTTTACCATCTAATTCTACTATGACATCATTTTTTTGCAACCCAGATTTTTCACCTAATGAATTTTCTTTAACATCACCAATCAAAATACCTTTGTTAATATCATTCGGTAAGCTAATTGCCTGACGTGTCGCATCATCTATCTCTGCAACATTTGTTATTTTAACACCTGTATTAGGATATTTCACTTCTCCTTTGGCTTCAAGTTGCTTTGCTATAGATTGCGCATCATTAACAGGAATTGCAAATGCCATACCTTCTACATTTTCCATATCAATTTTTAATGATGCAATACCAACTAACTTACCATCTCTATCAATGACACCACCACCTGAATTACCAGGGTTCACTGGTGCATCCACCTGGAATGCACTCATCAGTACATCATATTGATTATCTTTATCTATGTCTACAGGCACATGACGGTTAAGACCAGATATGATCCCTTCTGATACGCTACCTTTAAAATCAACACCCAACGGATTACCAATCACTATAATAGGTTCTCCTAGTACAAGTGTACTTGAATCACCCATTTTGATTGGTTTAACATCACTATCAGATTTCACCTTCGCTTTGACGATAGCGATATCAGAGAATTTATCTGTACCTATAACTTTACCTATTGAATAATCATCATTACCATATGTAATCTTTTGTTCTTTTTTATCACCGACGACATGTGCATTCGTCATAATAAAAATAGAGCCGCCCACTTTTTTGTAGACGACACCTGAACCTAATTCATTTTCTTTCCCAGCTTCTTGTGTCTCTTTATCTGCAGATGAAGTTTCCTTACCTGTATTATTATCAACAGTTACAATTGAATGTATGGCACTGTTTGCGCTTTTCATTGTTGTTGTATAAGCTTTGTCTTGGTGGCCTTTAAATACGCTTTCTCTACTACTACCATTGTGATCTACGTTATTAAATATTGCGTTTATTAATACTAAGAGTAATATCACACCAATCACTATAAGTAGTTTTGCCCAATGTTCCAAGAAAAACTCTCTTATTTTATCAATATTGCTTTGTTTATGATGCGTTTCAATATTGTTATTTTTTTGTGTATTTTCAACCTTCTCTTTACTATTGCTACCACTTTCCTCATCAATATATTGTTTGACGCGAGACTGTTGTGCTTCTTCTGAATAAAAATGATCATATTGCTCATTTTTACCAATTATACCATTACCGTTTACATGTGATGTTTCTTTTCTGTTTGTCTCTATATCGTTATTACTTTGCTCTGTAGTAGATTGTTCTACATTTTGTTTATCTATGTTGTGCTGTTCACTATGAACATCTTGATTTTCCTTGTTATCGTCAAGTTTATACATCTCGTCTGATGGGCTAGCATTTAAGTCGTTATCAGATGGACTATGTTTTCGACTAATCGCTAAAATTTGTTGTTGTTGAATTTCTTCTTGAGTGAGCTTTTCAATACGTGCTTTCCTCAAATTATCTTTTACACGTTCTTCATTATTTTTTGCTAACTGTTCTGCTTTTTCTGCTCGTTCTTCCTCAGCTTTTTGCTCAAGTTGTACACGTTGTTCCCGTTCTTCGTTATGAAAATATTCTCGTCGTTTTCTTCCATATTTCGTTTTTGGGATTACATGTTTTTTATTATTAGTCACTATAATTCCCCCTAATACTACATGTTACTTCAACATCTATTATGACATATCATAATAAAGATTGCTTAGTTATTTTGTTTTATAAAAGTAGATATATTTTGATTATAATCACTTTTATCTTAAATTTCTAATTATAATTAATGATTCTAAAAAAACGTGTTTATCATAGTAAAGTATTGACATATAATGTATGCAATATTCTATACATATACTTTTATAATGCAAGAAACCCAGAAAACATAATATGTTTTCTGGGTCATTGAATTATACATTCATATAAAACTCACATAAAGTAAACATGGTTATTTATTTTGATGTTTTTTGTTATTACGCATTGATGATAACCAACCAATGATTACTAATAATATCATTACACTCCAGAAAATAGACTGCCATAACGTAGAGTGTGGGAATTCTTCTGGTAAAATTAAAATATCAGGATGTGAAAGTACCATAATCACTAATTTAATACCCACCCAGCCTACGATAGCAAAGGCAGCACCTTCCAAACCTGGATATTTATTTAGTAAACCTACAAACCATGTTGCTGCAAAACGCATAATAACAACACCTAGCATACCACCTATGAACATTACGGCAAATTGTCCTAAGTCTAACCCACCGAAATGGATACCTACTGCTGGTAAAGTCACTGCGATTGCAAGTGCTGCTAGCATTGAATCAATTGCAAAGGCAATATCAGCAAATTCAACTTTTAACACTGTACCCCAGAATGCTTTAGGGCTTGCTTTGATTTCTTCTCCTGATTCATCAAAATGATGTGTATCTCCAATTTCTTGTTCTTGTTGATCTTTTGATTTAAAGAAGGATATCAAGTTCTTAATTGACATATACAGTAAATAAAGTGCACCGAGTGCTTGAATCCACCAGAAATGCGCGATAATACTAATTAAGAATAATGAGATAAAACGAAATATTAATGCACCTAATAAACCATAGAATAAAGCTTTTTTACGTTGTTCCGGTGGTAAATGTTTAACCATAACCGCCATAACTACTGCGTTATCTGCAGCTAATAACCCTTCTAAAAATACAAGTACTAAAAGTACCCATAAATAAGGTAATATCAAACTCGGATCCATCTAGGACAACTCCTTTAATTTTTTACATAAAAAATAGAGACCTAAGCTAAGTAAGTGTAATCTCTTGTCTTTTATTGTCGATTTAGATTTAAATAAACTAAATTACAATATATTACTCGATTTTCACTTTTAGCAAAGGTCTCACTCGACAATAGCGTCTGCCCATTTCACCGGAAGCGTAAAACTTCGTAATGACGATAAAATGACTACGTTAAAAGATATCAATTAAGCATTAAGTACTTTAAATATCAATTTAACAATAGTTGAGTTACTCCCCTCTGACTACAAAGTCATAGGTATTCTATTAATAAAGTTATTATACACAAATTATAGATTTATAACAAACTATATAATTTAATTTCTGGGAACTTTTCTTCAAACCATCTAGTTGCAAATTCGTTTTCAAATAAAAATACAGAATTATCATAAATATCTTTAACTAAAATTGAACGAGATGTACTCATCTTATCTTTAATATCATCTTCATTTTCAATCCAACGTGCAATTTTTTGACCAACTGGTTCCATTACAACATCTACGTTATACTCATTTTTCAAACGATGTTCGAAGACTTCAAATTGTAGCTGGCCAACAGCGCCGATAATGATTTGATTTGTATGAAGTGCTTTATAATATTGAATTGCACCCTCTTGAACCAATTGTTCAATACCTTTGTGGAAATGTTTTTGTTTCATTACATTTTTAGCTGAAACTTTCATAAATAATTCTGGTGTGAATTGTGGTAAATCTTGGAAACTAAATTTTTGGTTACCACCAACTAAAGTATCACCTATTTGATAATTTCCTGTGTCATATAAACCAATAATGTCACCGGCTACGGCATGATTTACAGTTTCTTTATCGTCAGCCATAAAAGAAGTGGATCGTGTGATTTTTTGCTTTTTATTTGTACGTTGTAGCGTAACATCCATTCCACGTTCAAAGGCGCCACTTACGACACGCATAAACGCAATTCGGTCACGGTGTTTAGGATCCATATTAGCTTGAATTTTGAAAATAAATCCAGAAAAATCAGTATCATATGGACTTACTTCTACATCTTCGTTTGTTTGGCGTGCATTTGGCATTGGAGCATGATCTACGTATGCATTCAAGAAATTTTGCACACCAAAGTTTGCTAAGGCTGAACCAAAGAATACGGGTGTTAACTCACCATTTAATAAGGCGTCATTATCAAATGTTTCTCCAGCTTCTTCTACTAACATAAATTCTTCAATTGCTTGCTCAAAGGCACTATCGTTTGTAATTTTATGTTCTTCTTCTAATTCATATTCATCATTCAAATGTAATATATTTTCTTCATCTCTAAACGGTTCAATGGTACGTGAATCACGATCTATAATACCAAAGAAGCTTTGTCCCATACCTACTGGCCAATTCATAGGATATGTTTCAATATCTAATGTAGATTCGATTTCATCTAATAATTCAAATGGTTCTTTACCTACACGGTCAAGCTTATTGATGAATGTGAAAATTGGAATACCTCGCATTTTACAAACCTTAAAGAGTTTTAATGTTTGAGGTTCAATCCCTTTCGCACAGTCAATAACCATCACAGCGCTATCAACTGCCATAAGTGTTCTATACGTATCTTCTGAAAAGTCTTCATGTCCTGGAGTGTCTAAAATATTTATTTTATAGTGATCATAATCAAACTGCATCACTGAACTTGTAACAGAAATACCACGTTCTTGTTCTACCTTCATCCAGTCACTAGTAGCAAACTTCCCACTTTTTTTACCTTTAACTGTACCTGCTTCTCTGATTGCACCACCGAATAACAATAATTTTTCAGTTAATGTAGTTTTACCAGCATCAGGATGAGAAATAATTGCAAAGGTTTTTCTTGATTTTACTTCTTCCTTTATACTCATTGATAATCTCCTTTAATTCTCAAATATCCGTTCGATAATATCTTCAGCGATAGTGTTCGCTGAAGATTCATCAATTAACGTAAACAAGTGTATCACAATTTCTTCCTTTAAATCATCTTCATTTAATGTTATATCTACCTCTAGTGACCAATTTAATTCAGGAATGGCAATTAAATAAAGTGCATCCTCACTATTTTCATAAATATATACATGTGAACGTACATTATTAAAATTTATATCTCTAATTTTCATTCGGCTCACCACCAAATTTTTCATAAGCGGCCTCTAAACCTATTAAATCATCTCGATGAGGTACTTTGACATTGCCTGGCATAATTTGGTATGGTTCGCGTCCTTTTGAAGCTAACACTACTGTATCTCCTGGCTCAGCGACATCAATAGCATGACGAATACCTTCAGCCCGATCTTCAAATTCAATATAATTATGATGTGTTGCACCTTTTGCTAATTCAGCTGTAAGTTTTTTAGGATCATCATTTGCTGGGTTATCTGGCGTAAAAATGACATAATCCGCACGACAAGCTACTCGCCCCATTTCAGGCGTTTTACCCATATCACGTTCACCAGCCATGCCACATAAGAATATCAATTTTTGTTTGGCAAATGGTTTGACTGCATCAATTAATTTGTCCATACCGTCAGCAGTATGTGCATAATCAATAATTAAATCAATAGGCAGCGAAGGATCTAATACCTCTAATCTACCTTCAACTGGTTCCAAATTTTCAACAGCTTTAATAATATCTTCCATTGCAATGCCTTTACTCCAAACAGCTATCATTGCTGCCATAATATTTGAAACATTAAACATACCCACATACGGTGATTTAACCTCAAATCTGCCTAACGGTGTGACGAATTTGAAATGCACACCTTGTAATGATTCATTAATTTGTTCTGCCATAAATTGCGCTTTATGATTAATACCGTAAGTAAATGTTTCAAACGGTGTCACCGCCCCTAAATACTCTGAAAAAGTATCATCATTATTTAAAACTGCATATTTTTCCTTAGAAAGATCTTCGCCAAGTTGGCTGAATAATAATGATTTAGCATGTCCATAAGCTTCCATGGTACCGTGAAAATCTAAATGATCTTGTGTTAAATTTGAGAAAATAGCCACATCAAAATCAACACCTCGTAAGCGCCCTAAAGATAATCCATGACTTGAAACTTCCAATGTCATAGCTTCAGCTTTGTTTTCTACCGCTTCATTTATTTTTTTAGTCAATGAGACCGTTTCAGGTGTTGTATTCGCACCCTTGGATTTATTTTCATTAATTTGAAAACCATTTGTACCTAAATATGCACTAGACTTATCTAATTTTCTATAGATGTGATGTATCATTGTCGCGATAGACGTTTTTCCATTGGTACCAGTCACACCATAAGTAACAAGTTGTTTGCTCGGATAGTCAAATAACACATTGGCTAATAAGCTAGCCACACGTAACGTATCTGGAACAATAACTTGCGTTACATCACCATTTAATGTTTGTTCCTCGCTAACTACGACCACTTGGCATCCTTTATCTACGACGTCCTGACAGAATTTGTGGCTATCTACTGTATAACCTTTTGAAGCTATAAACACGCTCCCTTGTTTAGCAGTACGAGAATCTGTAGTAATATCATTTATCTTTCTATCTAAAGTTCCCATTACTTGTTTAACTCTTATTTTCTCAAACAAAACATTTGCATCCAACATTTATCGCTCCTTTTTTTCCATTACTTCCATTATACACATTTATACATATTTTCAATTAATTTTATAGAATCTATTATCTGGTAATTTATTATGTCTTCCTATATAAATAAGTTTTTATGACTGTTTAAAATTATTTGTAAATTTATACTTATTTCTATATATATAAGAAATATTAACTTAGTGTTATTGCATTATTAAGTTTCTTTATATATTTACGAAACTCTATTGAAATAGGAGTACTATTGCAATTTCGTGGTAATGTAAAGATATAAAACAATATTATTTTAACAGAACAAAATCTTTGATTCAGTATGAATGATTTCATATCGTTATGTAAAATGATATAATCTTTAATAATTGTGTTTTTTCTTTCGCAAGCTATAAAAATGCGTTAAACTTAGCATGAGATAAATTATACTATTGGAGGGTGGCTTTAATGGTTACTCAAAATAAAAAAATACTGATTATTACTGGTTCCTTTGGTAATGGTCACCTACAGGTTACTCAAAGTGTAGTTAACCAGTTTAACGAAATGAATCTAGACAATTTAACAGTTATTGAACATGATTTATTTTTAGAAGCGCACCCAATTCTGACTTCTATATGTAAAAAATGGTACATTAATAGTTTTAAATACTTTAGAAATATGTACAAAGCATTTTACTATAGTCGCCCTGACCAATTAGATAAATGTTTCTATAAATATTACGGACTCAATAAATTAATAAACTTATTGTTAAAGGAAAAACCAGATTTAATCTTACTTACATTTCCTACACCAGTGATGTCTGTATTAACGGAACAATTTGATATGAATATACCTATCGCTACTGTGATGACAGACTATAAATTACAAAAAAACTGGATTACACCACATTCTCAAAGATATTATTTAGCAACAGAAGATTTAAAAGAAGAATTCGCTAGTATCGGTATACCTAAAGAAAAAATAAAAGTTACTGGTATTCCTATTGCTGATAAATTCGAGGAAGAAATCGATAAAGTTTCGTGGTTACGTCAAAATCACCTTAACCCAGATAAACCCACAATTTTAATGTCGGCTGGGGCATTTGGTGTATCTAAAGGCTTTGATCAAATGATTAAAGCCATATTAACTCATAGTCCACACTCACAAGTCGTAATGATATGTGGCAAGAATAAAGAATTAAAACGTTCATTATCTGCACAATTTAAACATTACGATAACGTGCTTATACTCGGATATACTAAAAATATGAACGAGTGGATGGCTTCAAGTCAACTAATGCTCACAAAGCCGGGTGGTATAACAATATCAGAGGCTTTGACGAGACAAATACCCATGATTTTCTTAGATCCTGCGCCAGGTCAAGAGCTTGAAAATGCAAATTATTTTGAAGAACAAGGTTATGGTTACATTGCTCGTACGCCTGAAGCTGCGATCCAACAAGTAGCGACTTTAACAAATTCATTAGATTCATTATCAGCAATGACACAATCAATGAACGCATCTCGCATTCCCTACTCAACATATAAATTATGTAAAGACTTATTAGATTTATTAAATCATTCAACTCACTACGAGGATGTTTACGGAAAGGTTCCTTTATATGCAAAGCTCTTCGTTAAATAACCATGCTATAAGTAAAAATTTCATAATCATGTTAGTCATCCTATTCTTAATGGAATTTGCTCGTGGTATGTATGTATTAAGTTATTTATCATTGCTGCCAACAGCAACTTCAATTGCGGTAGGTATTACTTCTACCGCAATTTCCATTCATTTTATTGCTGATGCCGCCACAAACTTTGTGATTGGCTTCTTATTAAAGAGACTAGGTACCAAACTTGTATTAACTTTAGGCTTTCTCCTTGCTTTCGGAAGTCTATTTTTAGTGATTTGGTTTCCAACTTCTCCGCTAGTATTAATTACGAGTGCTGTACTATTAGGCATTGCTGTAAGTCCAATATGGGTGATTATGCTTGCAAGTGTAGATGAGAGAAGCCGTGGCAAACAAATGGGATATGTTTACTTTTCATGGTTATTAGGCTTACTTGTTGGTATGGTTGGCATGAATATTATCTTTAAATTCCACCCTACGCAATTCGCATTTATGATGTCACTCGTTGTACTTATTGCATGGATACTATATTATTTTGTAAAAATAAGACTGACGAATTACAATACGCGTCCAGTTAAACAACAATTAGGGCAAATTGTTGATGTTACCAAACGTCATATGGTGCTATTTCCAGGTATTTTATTACAGGGCGCATCTATAACAGCTTTGGTCCCAATTTTACCTACATATGCAACAAAAGTCGTTGGCGTTTCTACAGTAGAATATACAATGGCTATCGTATTTGGTGGTATCGGTTGCGCCCTATCAATGTTATTTTTATCAAAAATCATTGATAAAAATGGTACAACTTTTATGTATAGTGTTATTTTCGGTGGTTTTATACTTTATACGTTAATGATTTTCGCATTATCATTGATTACTAACATAGCAATCGTTTGGGTATTGGCAGTCTTCATTGGACTTATGTATGGCTTATTATTACCTGCTTGGAACACATTTATGGCAGGTCATATTCATAGTGATGCGCAAGAAGAAACTTGGGGTGTATTTAATAGCGTTCAAGGATTCGGCTCTATGATTGGGCCGTTGGTTGGTGGACTAATAACAGAGTTCACTAAATCTGTGAACAATACATTTTATTTCTCTGCACTGTTATTCTTATTCTTAGCAATATTCTATGGCATATACTTTATGAAAAAAGAAAAGTATCACAACTCGTAAACAATAAGTGAATTTGATTTAAAACTAAACAAGGAGTCCCGCATCATTTGAGACAGTTGTCTTAAATGGTGTGGGACTCCTCTTTTTAATTCCTTGTGATTATCGTAAACAATAATAATTGGTTGAATCGGGCAATAATTAAGCTAAATTAAACGTATCTAACACTTTCCATTTTTCTTCTTCTTCATCAAGATACACTAATGAAAGTTGCTCAATCGTTTCTTTATAATCAATTCCCGCCAGTCTTAATTGACCGTATATATCTTCAAATTCTTGGCTTGTTAGTCCTTGAGCAATTGTGAAATGAGGCACGAACGGATGATCAGCCACACCATAAAAGTCATTGCTGTTAAATTGGTTAAATAGTTTTTCTAATGCTTCTGTTTTTTCAACTTTAAAATAAATCACATTTGTGATTGGCGCGAAATTTGATGCTTTAGTAGCATGCACTTCAACAGTCGGGATACCTTCAATTCTTGATTTAATATCCTCTTTGACTGATTCCAACTCACCATCATTTATTTTAAATTGCCCCTTAATCGTAATATGCGGCATAATTGTCGCATAGTGATTATCATAACGCTTACGATATGCATTTACTTCATCTTGAAATGCTTTTGACGGAATTAATGCTAATCCTAAAATCATTTAAATTCCTCCTTTGTTTAACATAACTTCATTATATCAAATTTTCGAAAAATTCGTTACTTTAAACTAAATTTAGTTCACATTATTAAAAAGAAATATTATCTGATAAAAAATAAATTAATAACTCATCAAGTAATTCTTTCCATGACTTCCATCTATGACTTCCATCGAATTCAAAATAGTAATGCGAAATACCATGCGCTTCGATGATATTTTTGAGTTCTCGATTTGGTGTTAGAAAATCCGCTCTCCTACCATTTGTCGGTAATTCAAAGTCATCTTCCTCTAAGCCTACAGTATGCCAAATCGATAATTGTTCTTTAAATTGACACCTTTCTAATAAAGTCTGTATAACTTCATCATGTTGTGGGCTTAACAAGCCGACTTGACTGAACACCCTTGGATAAGACAAAGCAGTCATCAACGCTACGCTTCCTGCCAAACTATCACCTAATACAACGCGTGCGTTCCCTACTTTAAATGTTGGAAACGTACGATCAATATAAGGTAAAATCTCATTTGCCATCGCTTTAACAGTTAAATGTGTTCTTGCACCTTGTGGATGAAATTCTGCACGACGCTTATCTACATCTTCATAATGAAAACCCACAAAGATTGCTCTTTCTACCTTGTTTTCTTCACGCAATCGCTCATAAGTCCTATGAATTCTTCCAAAACTAAAAAAATCTAAACCGTCAAAACAGAAAACAACTTTATATTTAAATAATCTTGTGAAGTCTTTCGGTAAGTAAATAGATAAAGTTACATCTCTATCTAATATTTCACTTGGAAAATTAATTTTATTAATGGTACCTGGATGAAAATCACACATAAATAACGCGCCTCCTAGTAGTCTTAATGACATTGTACCAAGAGACGCATAATTTTAAAATATTCAGTGCTATATTTCAATAAATATCGTGCCAATTAACTATTTGTTATATTTTTCATCTCTTAAACGTTGAGGGTAATCTTTCAACCAAAAGACCGCATTCGGTACTGATTTAGGATCCGGTTTATAGATAGCATATTTCCCTGAACCCAAACGTTTCTTCTGTTGTTCATAATCTTTTAAAGCATGCATGGCTGGTTTATGCAAAATCCATATGGCGATGATATTTAACCACGCCATCATACCTACCCCTAAATCACCCATCAACCATGCAATTTCCGCTGTTTTTACTGCACCATATATTGTAGCAGCAATCAACACAATTCGAGTTACATTAATCCAAAAAGTAGTGGTTTTATTTTTTCGTTTTCTTGTTAAATAGGTAATATTGGTTTCAGCAATATAGTAATACGCTAATATCGTCGTAAATGCGAAGAAGAATAATGCAATAGCTATAAAATATGATCCAATGCCTGAAAATGCTGGATCAAAATGGTAACTTCCACCTTGAAATGCTTTATCTATACCTGCTTGTGCATACATCGCTGTCCCTGAGTAATCTTTATCACCATTGGACATTTCTACAAATATACCATTATCTTTAATCATGCTAGGCTTACCGCCTGAACCTGTTCCCCCGTCAGTAACATTATATGTTCCTGATAATAAAATAATCAGTGCTGTCGCTGTACAAATAAATAATGTATCTACATAAACTGAAAATGATTGTACCAAACCTTGCTTTGCAGGATGAGATACCTCTGCAGCAGATGCTGCATGTGGTCCAGTTCCTTGTCCAGCTTCATTAGAATAAAGCCCTCTTTTAACCCCGATTTCTATCATGGCACCTAATATACCACCAAACGCTGCTTGCATTCCAAATGCTGATTTAAAAATCAAAGCGAATAGTGCTGGTACCTGTTCAATATTCAAGAAAATAATCACAACCGCCATTAATATATAAATAATTGCCATAAATGGCACAATTGCTGTTGCAGCAGTAGCAATCCATTTGACGCCACCGAAGATAATTAAAGCTAATAATACAGCTAAACATAGTGCAATAATCCATGGTTCAATACTAAATGCATTTTTCATTGAGCTTGATATGGCATTAGATTGAACACCTGGCAATAACAAACCGACTGAAATAACTGTGACAACGGCGAATATTAAACCATAAATCTTACCCATTTTCCCCTTTATACCATATTCAATGTAAAATGCTGGTCCACCTCGGTACTGCCCTTTTTCTTCTCTTTTATATATTTGTCCTAATGTAGATTCTATAAATGCACTACTTGCGCCTAAAAATGCTGTTGCCCACATCCAAAATACCGCGCCGGGTCCTCCTATAAATATCGCAGTTGATACACCGACAATATTCCCTGTTCCTACACGACCAGCAAGTGATAAGGCAATAGCCTGAAAACTCGATATACCTGTAGGTGATTTCTCTCCTTGAAACATGAGTCGAATCATCTCTTTAAAATGTCTAACTTGGAACAAACGCATCATCAATGAAAAAATAATCCCCGTAATTAATAAGCCATAGACCAAAGGCTTGCTCCAAACAATATCATAAAACCAAGTAAGTAAACTTTCTAACATAATGTATCCCCCTTGTTGTACCATTATGTAAAATGATATATTTTTACTCATTATACACACTTATAATATTCCGCGCAACGCATTTAATATTTTATATTTTTAAACTTTTATATATTATACGTCTAAATTGATAATCTATATTTACTTTTATAGACAAATAGTTTTATGATATTCAGTTTGTTTTTTCTAAAAATTATAAATTTCTGACGTTACATGCAGCCCTTCACACGTTATATGTAACTTTAAATTTACCTTTTGTTCTACCTATATATGATATATACTGAAAAGTAATTCAATAAATGACAATTTTTAGGAGGAAATATTCGATGTTAAACAAAGTTTGGTTTAGAACAGGTGTTGCCTTACTCATCCTGTTTTTACTAATCAAATTAATAATGGAGGTCCATAGTGTATTCACACCGTTCATCATTATTCTACAATCTGTGTTAATACCTTTATTACTCAGCGGCTTCTTATTCTATATTTGTTTACCTTTTCAAAAGATACTTGAAAAAAATAAAGTACCACGTTGGGGTAGTATTACAATTATCTTTATTGGGTTAATTATAATTATAGGTATTATTGTTGGCTTTGTAGGTCCACTGATTGCAGAGCAAATCGAGAATTTAGTTAATCAAATTCCTACACTACAACATGAAGTACAACATATTATCAATTACTCATTAGATCAAATGGAAAGATTACCACCTGATGTAACGAACCGCATTAACAAAATGGTACAGTCAATGAGTGATAATACTGCTGATATATTATCGAATTCATTTAGTTACATTACTTCAATTATCTCTACTTTGTTCTTACTTATAATGGTGCCGTTCTTCTTAATTTACATGTTGAAAGATCATGAACGCTTTATTCCTTTTATTGCAAAATTATTTAAAGGGGATAGAAAGGTATTTGTAGTAGAATTATTAGAGGACTTGGATCACACTGTTAAATCATATATTCAAGGACAAGTAACTGTAAGTATCATACTCGGAGTTATCTTATATATTGGTTATTCCATCATTGGATTAAACTATACATTATTGCTTGTAATGTTTGCCTGTGTAGCTAACATGATCCCATTCTTAGGGCCTTGGATGGCTTTCGCACCTGCTGCCATCATAGCAATCATACAAAGTCCAACAATATTCATTTGGGTATGTATCATTACTTTAATTGCACAGCAACTTGAAGGTAATGTCATTACACCAAATGTTATGGGTAAATCATTAAATATTCACCCACTTACAATTATTGTAGTGATATTAGCAGCTGGTAATATTGGCGGCTTTGGGCTAATTCTTATAGCTGTACCACTTTATGCAGTAATCAAGACGATTATTGGTAATGTATTCAGCTACAGAGAGCAAATTATGGAAAAAGCCAATAGCGATGTTAAAGAATAATACAATGCTTTGTGTATAAAGCATAAAGTGCATAAAAAAACAGGTCACATCATTGTTCAATGATGTGACCTGTTTTATATTAAAGAAAATCAATTCAATTTAAAAATACCTTCGAACCATTTATCTCGTCGTTCATCCTCATTCATGAATCAATTATAGACTAAACAACATAAACGGATTATTTAACGATATGGTAACCACTATCCACATGGATATTTTCACCAGTTACACCACTTGAAAAATCACTTAATAGATAAGCTGCAGTTTTGCCCACTTCTTCTTGATCTACATTACGTTTTAATGGTGAACGTTCTTCGATTTCTTTTAAGATTGTATTAAAACCGCCTACACCTTTAGCACTCAATGTACGAATAGGTCCAGCAGAAATTGCATTCACACGAATATTATCTTCACCTAAGTCAAGCGCCAAGTAGCGTACGTTTGCTTCTAGACTTGCTTTTGCCACGCCCATCACATTATAGTTTTGAACAGCAAATTCCCCGCCTAAATATGTTGTAGCAACAATGCTGCCACCATTAGGCATAAGTTTTTTAGCCTCACGAGCTACAATAGTTAATGAATATGAACTAATGTCTTGAGCTAATAAGAAACCGTCTCTTGATGTATCAATAAATCGGCCACGTAAATCTTCCATATTTGCAAAAGCGATTGAGTGATAAACACCATCGATTGTACCAACTTCATCACCAATTTTAGCAAATCCATCAATAACGTCTTCGTCTTTCTGTACATCCACTTGGAATACATGGTGGTCTTTCTGATTTAATTGCGCTAGTAATTTTTCTAATTCATTTTTACTACGTTCTTTTCGATATGTAAAGACTAATTTAGCACCTAGTTCGTCTAATACTTTAGCTACTCCAAAACCAATACTACGTTTATTAGCAATACCCATAATGACAAATGTTTTATTTTCTAAATTCAACATGAAATAATAACTCCTTTAATTAATTTTCATTTTCAACTGGGCGAGTTATTCTGATGTGCTGTCGCTTCATTTTGCTCAATCCCAATTCCAATATTCTTTATTTTAACATTGGTTTGATTGTTTAAACAATTTATTTTGCTATCATTATCATATTTAAATACTTTTTTTATCGTTATACTTTCATAAACAAAACAATACAACGATATAGTCACAGAAGATAAATCTTACTCTAACCTATCGTTGTATTGTTTATTTAATAATAAAGTTCCAATTCTCGTTTCAATTCATCAACATACTCTTTAGATCCAGTAACAATTAAACGATCTCTGTATCGTAACTGCGTGTCACCATGTGGCACAATTGACTCATTATTTCTAATGATTCGTACAAAGATGATATCTCCATCAAATGGGAAATTACGTAGTTGAATTTGATCATATTGATGATTTAACATCGCAATTTCATATAATGACGTTTCTACATTACTTAGTAAATTAAGCATGTTTGGTGTCTCTATTAAACCTTTCAATAAGATCTTATTACTCATATAACTACTGAAAATTTCAATGCCTTGTCTTTGTAAATCTTCATCTTCAGAACTAGATTCAAGTCTACATATTACACGTTTAACGCCATGGTTTTTAGCCATCACAGCGACTTTTCTATTAATATCATCATCGTTGGTAGAACAAACTACGATATTTCTAGAAAACAACCCTAAACGCTCTAATAACTCTTCTTCATAATCTGCAATTTCAATCATAGAGATTGCGTCAGACAACTTACGTTTATCGCTTAAATCATTTCTATAATATAAGGAAACTTGATAAAGTTGCGAAGATAAATTTTGAGCAATAGGTATCGTTAATTGGTTCTTACCGATTAGACTCACTTCAATTTGTCTTGTAACTTCATCCGGCATTGGGAACATTTTTTTAAATATAATAGGAACAAAGACACAAGTTATAACTGCACTTAAAATTAAAATACCAGATATTTCTGGTGAAATAGTACCTAGTTCTTCTGCAATTTTTGCTGATGCTATCACTAAGGACAGGGTTGACGTCAGTAAAAATGCGGATGAAATTGTTGTTTGCTTATCAAACCATCTACTTATATAAAATACTGGAATGAGTTTAGAAACTAAAAAGGCTAGTATTAAAAAAGGAATGATTAACAACAATGAAGGCTCTTTAATCAAACTAGGAATATTTAAATCTACGCCCACCATTATAAAGAATATTGGAATAAAAAAACCGTATCCAAATGAATCTAATTTCTCAACCATATCTTCATCTGGACTAAGTAAAGATACTACTACTCCAGCTAAAAAGGCACCTAGTATATTTTCCGCACCGACGCCTTCTGCTAAAGCAACTAATAATAAAATCAATGCAAATACCGCTCTGATGCCTATTTGAGTCGTACCATCCATTAATTTTTGTAAAAATTGGGCTTTTTTGAAAATACCACCCAAAAAGTAAAAAACAAGCGTAAATACGACTAATATGCCAATGAGCCACAGTGATGTGTTTCCTGAGGCATGTAATGCGCCATAGGCTGTTAATAATATCATCGTTACTAAATCAGCCAACACTGCAACAAGCAAGATAAATTGGCCTATTGTAGTACGCATGATGTTCATTTCTTTTAATGTTGGGACAACAACACCTAATGAAATCGTAGAAATAATAATCACCATAAGTAATACATCATCTACCAAACCAAACCATTTAAACATATATGCGAAAATAATTGAAATAATCATAATAAACATAAATACAACAATGGCTAATTGCAAATGACCTGGTTCTTTCTTTTGGTCTTCTTGATCTTGAGGCGTTTTATTTTTCTTAAATGCTTTAAAATCAATCTCTAAACCACTTAAGAACATTAAAAAGATAAATCCTAAAGTTGATAAAATATTTAGCATAGAGTCTCGCTCTACTAAATTTAAAAATGAATGACCAATCACAATACCCATCAATATTTCAGCTACAACAACAGGTAAAAATGTGATTCTAAGCCGATTAACTAGTATTGGTGTTAAAAATGCCGCTAATACGACAACAACGAGTGATACAAATTCCATATAACCCCCCTTATGTTAAGTAAGACATAAATGATGTTGCTAATCCAAAATAAATTAACATACTTACAATATCATTAATTGTTGTAATAAATGGTCCGCTAGCAACTGCAGGATCGATTTTCAGTTTATTCATCACTAATGGAATCATGGAACCGACTAACGTCCCAACTGTCATTGCAATAGTCAAACTTGCGCCTACAATAACTGCTAATATAGGTTGACCGTATAGTACAATAATTATAATAAATAGTAAAATAGAACAAACTAACCCACTAAAAAATCCGCTTCCTGTTTCTCTTAAAGCCACTTTAAATTTACTTTGTTCATCTATCTCACCGGTGGATATATTTCTTACTGATACGGCAAGTGATTGAGTGCCTGAATTACCAGACATTCCACTAATAATTGGAATAAATGCCGCCAACAGAGCTACTTTAGATAATGTATCCTCAAAAGAACCTAATATTGTCGCGGTAATCATACCTAAAAATGTTAAGATGATTAACCACGGTAAACGTTTTGTTGCTGTTTTTAATATTGAATCATTCGTAGCATCAACATCTGACACACCTGCTAAGCGTGAGTAATCTTCACTTGCTTCTTCATCCATGACGTCTAATATATCATCGATTGTTATAATACCAAGTAAGTGATCTTGATAATCTACAACTGGCATAGCAATAAAGTCATAATCTCTCATTTTTTGTGCAACATCTTCTTGGTCATCTGCTGCATTCGCACTGATGACACGTTCACTCATAATATCTTCAATATAAGCATCATTTTCTGCCACAATTAAATCTCTTAATGAAAGTACACCAGCCAATTGCTTATGATCATTGACTGTAAATATGACATATATCGTTTCAGCATTTGGCGCCTGCTCTTTAACGTGCATGAGCGCTTCTTTCACAGGCATCGTTGCTTTTAATGAAATATATTCCGTCGTCATAATACCGCCGGCGGTATCTTCTTCATAATGTAATAATGCTTTAATTTCCTTAGCATCTTCTTTGTTCATTAATGTAAGTAAGCTAACAATTTTTTGTTTAGAAAGTTGATTCATGATATCTACTGCATTATCGTAAGACATCTCTTCTAATACTTTACTTGCATATGTAGCATCCATGGTATCAAAAAGCGCCTCATAATCTTCTTCGTCAATTTCTAATTGTTCAAAGAAATCAGCGACTTCTTCTGGTGATAACACTTCATATATCCTTTGACGCACTTCCTCATTACTATCTTCAAAATATTCACTTTGTTCATATGTGTGCATTGATAAAAATTCGTCTCTAAATTCATCAATATTACTTTGGAATAGTAAACGATCTAGTAACGCTTGATCATATACTTGTTCATCCTCTAAACCGATTGAATCTTTTTCATTGGCCACTTTTCCCACCTCCATGAATGATTAAATTATATCATATTAAATATAGATTCTATCGCGTCATATTTATCATGAATTTCAATTGTTTTATGTGTTATAGGATGCACAAAAGAAACTTGGATGCAACGCAATAATTGATGTTTATAAATAGGATGTGCACCACCATATAAATCATCCCCGACTAAAGGATGGCCAATATGCTGAAAATGTACTCTGATTTGATGCGTTCTACCAGTCAGTAATTGTACTTTACACAAACTATAGTTTGGCGATCGTTGAAGACATTTGTATTGGGTTTGCGCTTGTCTACCGTTATTATCTACACGTCTTTGGATAATACTTGTTGGCTCTCTTCCAATCGGAGCATCAATCATTGCCTCGTCTTCTACAGCACCATAACAAATACAGTAATAATATTTCTCTAGCGTCGTCTGAGACATCAAATAATGTATAAATCCATGTTTAGCAAATATCACAATACCTGATGTATTACGATCTAAACGTGTAATAACATGTGGTGTTATTGAAAGACCCATATCATTAAAATAACCTAACACTTGTTCAACTAAACTACCATGTTTATGGTCTTTAGATGGCGCACAATTTTGAAATGCGCTTTTCGATACAACAAGTAAATATTCATCTTCATATAATATATTTAATGGTTGTATAAATGGAATTAAATTTAAACTCGGAACCTCTTGACTAAGGTGTACCTCTAACACATCATCCACTACAAGCTGTCGTCTTACAGTAACGGCTTGTCCATTAACTAATAAAGCGCCATTATGTTTAATGGCGCTTATAGTCTTCTTTGAATAATCATTTTTTTGTAAAAATGTTCTTAGCATTTCAGGAGAAGTAATATGGTACTTAAATTTCATTATTCATCGTCTCCACTAGAAATAAATGAATCATGTACCCTTTTCCAAAAAGGAAACGGTCTGAATCTTGCAAATCTCACTCTTTCATTGGCAACTCTAAATTGTATTGCATTTACATTTTTATGCTTAATACTTACATGGTCAATCGTGGTTAAAATCGTATCGTGATTGACTGGTGTAATCAAACACGTATGATGTTTCGGTAATACAAGTGGTGAACCCACTGTTCTAAAGACTCTATTATTAATAGATGCAATCTCTGCAATTTGCATAGCTTCTAAAGAAGGATGTATTAATGCACCGCCTAACGCTTTATTATACGCCGTAGATCCAGATGGTGTAGATACACACAAACCATCGCCTCTAAAACGCTCAAATTGATTACCTCGAATATTGACATCAACCACTAACGTAGATCCATTTTCAGTTTTCATAGTAGCCTCATTCAAGGCTAAATAACGCGTTTCATAACCATTATCATTATAACGAATAATGATTTCGAGCAATGGATATTCAATAACTTGGAACTCCGAATTGTTAATTTCTATAATTAACTTTTCAACTTCATGTGGTAACCAGTCTGCATAAAAACCTAGATGACCCGTATGTACCCCCACAAATGCACAACGCGATAACATATGACTATATTGATGGAAAGCTTGTAATAATGTGCCATCACCACCTACTGAAATGACTATTTCTGGATTATCTGCATCCTCAATCATTTGAAAATCTTTCATGTGGTTGATCATTTTATGCTTTAACGCATTTGACTTTGAATCGCCTTTTGATAATATCGTATATCGCAAGATTACACCTCCCTAGTCACTGTCATGCTTCTTCGCACGCTTTTTAGAATAATATTTTTGTGCTTCTTGAATTTCTTCTTTTATTTCAGACATTTCTTCATCCAGCAAAAATGCTGCTTCAGCTGCTCTTTCTAGACGGTGTTGAATTTCTGGTGGATAATCGCCATCATATTTATAACGCAAGGTATGTTCTATAGTTGCCCAAAAATTCATTGCTAGCGTTCTAATTTGAATTTCCGCTAATATTTTCTTTTCCCCATCGAGCGTCTCTATTGGATATTCAATAATAACGTGAAATGAACGATAACCACTCTGCTTCGTATTACTAATATAATCTCGTTCTTCTACTACTTTAAAATCCTGACGTTGTCTGAGAAGGTTAACCACAATATCAATATCATCTACAAACTGACACATTAAACGCAATCCGGCAATATCATACATTTCTTCATGGAGTCTATCAAAAGAAATTTCGCGTTTATTTGCCTTATCAATAATACTAGTCATAGGTTTAACCCTACCAGTAACAAATTCTATTGGAGATGCATTATCGTCTACCTCATATTGTTTTCTAAGTCCCTTTAACTTAACTTTCAGCTCATCCACAGCTTGTTTATAGGGAGATAAAAACTGATCCCATTGATTCATTGTGCCTCACTCCGCTTCACTCTAATTCGAAAGTATCTTCTACAACGGAAACGAACTCTTTACCATAGTTTAAATTACCCTGAATATTATCCAGTATGTAATTAAATTCACTTTCGAATTGTTCTAGTTCTAAATTATCATTAATTATAATTTTTTTCCCTTTGTTTTCATGTAGCATAGACCATGTTTCTTGAACAAATATTAAATATGAATATGATTGTCCATTATCTAAGATATATGCAAAACTATAATTATCACTATCAACAAGCATTTGTCCTGCTTCTTGTAAACCTTCTGTTGATTCTTCTGTATAACATTTAATACTATCATCTGTTATTTTAATTTCATTTACATATATACGCATGCTTGTTCCTCCTTATTCCTCATTATTTTAACATAATTTCAGTGTACATAACACGTTACAAGACTAATGAAATGTCATCAATACTCTAATTTTCAATTAATTTTCACAATAAAAGCAATTCAATTTGAATTATGTAGAAAGTGCTTTAAAATTAACTATTATATATTTTTAAGGGAGTGTTTGTTTTGGCAACTAACAACGAAATAGAGTTCAAACAATTATTATCAGAAGTACAATACCAAGCAATTTATACTGCATATTTCCAAGGCAACCATCCTTTCACCCAAACCAACTACTATATAGATACATCTCAGTTTGATTTACGTAATCATAAGTCAGCTTTGAGAATTCGTGTAAAAGATGAAAGTTATGAAATGACCTTAAAAGTACCATCAAAAATCGGTCTAATGGAATACAATTTCGAAACTCATATCATACCAGAGTTAGATAAAACGATTTCAGAACAAGATTTACCCACAGACATCGCCGCAGAACTTTCTAAAATGGATATCGATATGGATAATCTCGTTATTTTAGGTGCTTTAACAACTGATCGATTAGAAAAAGAAGTTCAAGGTAATTTACTTGTCTTAGACAAAAGTAAGTACTTAGATTATCAAGATTATGAACTAGAATATGAAGTTACTGATTATAATGAAGGGCTGATCAACTTTAAATCTATCTTAAAAAAATTTGATATTACTCATGTAACTCCTGACAACAAAGTACAAAGATTTTTCAAACGTAAATCAAATTTAAATAAAAACTAATTGCGCGCAAGTGCGAGAAGTCGAATTACTTCCATATGTAAATATTCATGTTATATTAGTAATACATTAACAAGAATATGGTGATATTATGACGCAAACACCTTACGAAATCATTGGACAAGATGCCTTAAATGAAATGATAGATCATTTTTACAAATTAGTTAAAAACGATGATAGAATTAATCATTTGTTTCCTGGAGATTTTCAAGAAACAAGCAGAAAACAAAAGCAATTTTTGACTCAATTTTTAGGTGGTCCAAATCTTTATTCTGAAGAGCATGGCCATCCAATGTTAAAAAAACGTCACTTAAGTTTTATAATTACAAGTTTTGAACGCGATGCATGGCTAGAAAATATGTATATTGCAATTCAACATGCAAATTTTCCTTTAGGTGTCGGTGATTATTTATACGAAAGATTACGTTTAACAGCGAATCACATGGTTAATTCCGAAAATTAATTGTAGGTGAAATAAACATGACTGAAGAACTAAAATTAATAAATACTAATAGTCGTGAAGATGCAAATCTTTCACCTGTGAGTAAGATTGAAATTTATTCATTTTTCGATCCTTTTAGTAAAGAATGCTTTAAATTATCAGCAATTCTTTCTAAATTACGTATTGAATATAAACAATATATCAGTATAAGGCATATACTCAACCCATCATTACGAGTCTTGACGAAATGCCAAGCTCAAAGTACATCTGATTTAGATAATATTGCTTTATCCTATAAGGCAGCAGAACTTCAAGGCCGTTTACGTGCAGAGCGCTTTATCCACCTTGTGCAAAATGAAATTATACCTAAACGGGACATTATTACTGAATCTATGGTTAATAATTGTATCAGTAATGCGGGTCTAGATTATGAAGTGTTTAAAGAAGACTTGCACAATAATTGCTTGAAAGATAGTTTACAAGTTGATTTGCACATTGCGCGAGAGATGGATATCGAAGAAGCACCCACACTTGTATTCTTTAATGAAGATGTTCATGAAGAAGGATTAAAAGTTGAAGGCTTATACCCATACCATATCTATACGTATATCATAAATGAACTTATAGGCACGTCTATTGAAAAAGAATTACCGCCTAGTTTAGAGAGCTATATTCAACAACAACAGCTTGTTACTAAGGAAGAGTTGCTAACTATTTATGAATGGCCTGAAAAAGTTATGAATAAAGAACTTAAAAAATTAGCATTACAACAAAAAATTGAAAAGCTTCAATCTCCGGACGGTAAATTTTGGAAATCTAAAATTTGAACAGTTGGAGATTTACTATTGTAGGTATTTCACTAAATAAAAGCTGTTAAGAAATCATTTAGACTAATGATTTCTTAACAGCTTTTTACTTTTCATTATGAATCAATGACTCATATACTTAAAATCATTTTTCACTATATGATAGTTGATTTTAATACTTTTATCACTGCTTATTTTGCAAATACAGCAAAACGTTTTTGAATATGTGTTCCATTAATAGCTTCATCTACCATAGCCTTTGCAAAGTCTGCATAGCTCACACTAGTTCCAATAACTTCATCATCGCTCACTTTATAATCACCGGTTTTTTCACCTTCAAATTGGAAGTCTGGAGCTGGACTTACAAATGTCCATTTGACATCATCACGCTGTTTTATTTCTTCAAGTGTTTTCGTTTGAGCTTGTGCCGTAGGTTTAAATTGTTCAGGGAAATCTGGTGCATCCACTAATTTTATTGTGTGTGCATCATCTACAAATAAACTGCCAGCACCACCAATAATTAGTAATCGTTGGTTCGTTCCGCTGACTAAGTCACTTAAGTGTTTCAATGTCTTACTATGCTCATCTAGTTTATTTACGTCGGCTTGCCCATACGCATCCACGATCACATCGAAAGGTGCTAAATCTTCTTTAGTTAAATCAAATATATCCTTTTGAACTACTTGTGAAGCAACAGTTTTATTTTTACCTCTCACAATTGCTGTTACATCTAGGTTTCTTTCTACTGCTTCCTTAGTGATTAAGCTTCCTGCTTTGCCATTGGCTGCTACAACTGCAATTTTCATAGTAAATAACCTCTTCCTTGTATTTATTTTAGATACAAGTTAAGTCTACAACTTTCCCTATCTAAAGTCAACTGAATAGATATTCATTTTTGATGATTGGTGTAATATAACTAAAAAAGGCATAAAAAAAACGCCGTGTCTGATTACACGGCGCTAAACAAAGGGGATGGGAGAAATTTTTTCACTTCAAACAAAGGGGTATGTTTGTTATGTGATTAATTTCATGTTTATAATATAACACGCTCATATGCCCCTTTCAACCTTTAAGTTCAAATAAATATGCTTTGTCACAAACTTGTCATATTGTAAACGAATACATCAATGCTAAGCTTTCATAAGCTTTTCAAAAGCGTCTAATTTTTGCTCAAATACCTGACAAGCTTGCTCAATTGGTTCAGGTGTCGTCATATCTACGCCCGCATTTTTAAGTATTTCTATAGGATAATTAGAGCTACCTTTTTTCAAGAATTCATTAATATATCTTTCCACAGCAGGTTGGCCTTCTGTTAAGATTTGTTGACTTAAACTTTGTGCAGCACTATATCCAGTTGCATATTGATACACATAATAATTCATATAGAAATGAGGGATTCTTGACCACTCTTTACTAATATCTTCATCTGTTTCTACTGAATCACCAAAATATTTTCTATTTAATTCAGCATATTCTTCATTCATGCGGTTCGCAGTAAGTGGCTCCCCTGCTTCCTCAATTTGATGAATCTTGTGTTCAAATTCTGCAAACATTGTTTGTCTAAATAATGTTGCACGGAAACGTTCTAGCTCTTGGTTAAGTAATAATAATCTACGATCATCGTCCAAGTGTTTATCCATGTAATCACTTAGTAACGCTTCATTGCACGTAGAAGCTACTTCTGCTACAAAGATTGTATAGTCGCTTGAGTTTGGTGGCTGATTTTGACGACTAAAATAGCTATGCGCTGAATGACCAAATTCATGTACTAATGTATATAAATCTGATACTGTATTCGACCAGTTCAATAATATAAATGGATTTGTTAAATGTGCGCCTGAAGAATATCCTCCTGAGCGTTTACCTTTATTTTCATAAACATCAACCCAGCGATTATTCAGTCCTTCATCAACAACCTTCATGTATTCTTCTCCCATTGGCTGTAGTGCTTTGACCATCCAATCTTTAGCTTCTTCATATGGCATTTCAAATTTCACATCTTTAACTAAAGGTGTATACAAGTCATACATCTTCATGTCCTCTAAGCCTAATAATTCTTTACGCAATTCAGTATAACGATGTAATAAAGGTAAATAGTCATGAACTGTTTTCACTAAATTATCATATACTGCTTCTGGAATATGATTTCTACTTAATGCAGCTTCTCTCGCAGTATTATAATTATGTGATTTGGCATTAAATACATTCTTTTTAACTTCTCCTGCTAAAGTAGCACTTAATGTATTATTGTACGCACCATAAGCTTTATATAAATTTTCAAAAGCTGATTTTCTTAAAATACGATCGTCAGATTCTAAACATTTAATAAATGTCCCTTGTGTCAGCGTATGATGGTTTCCATCTTTATCTATCGCATCTTCGAATTCTAAGTCAGCATTACTAAACATGCCATATACATTATCTGCTGTTGATAGTGCATCTTGTGCTTCTGTTAATAATTTTTCTTTATCCGCACTTAGTACATGTGGACGCTTCTCATTAATTAATTTTAAATCGAATGCATAACGTTTCAAATCATCGTTAGTTTCAATAAATTGTTGGATTGTACTTTCTTCAATTTGTAAAATTTCTGGTACTAAAAAGCTCCAACCTGAACTAAATTTAATAATAAGCTGATGTGCACGTGATTCATAGCCCGTATATTTATCATTAGCTGTATCTTGATCTTGTTTTAAGTGTGCATACACATAGACTTTTTCTAATTTTGAACCTAATTCATCTTCTAAAGCTAATGCATTATATAATGTTTGTGCATCATCACCTAAATGACCTTGAAACTGTTGCTCTTGTCCTAATTCATTTTCTACTTCTTTAAAAGCAGCTTCAAAAGCTTCATCACTTTCAAATATAGTAGTTAAATCCCATGTATATTCTGGATATTTACGTTCTTGTTCTTCTCTTGTTAATTGTTGACTCATAATAATTAGTAAACCTCCTAATAAATTCCTTAAGATAATTTTCTCACGTCACAGTAAATTTTGCACGCTATTCACTTCAGTAGCAACATACAATTGTTGAAATTGTCTTACAACTTTTCGAACGATTTTTTCTTTATCTATATTGTCCATATAAAATGGATTAAACTCTATTAAACCTAAAAAGAGTCGCGCTTTATAGTCCTTGTTGTGTAACATGAAAAGCAATTGTAATTGCCAATAGATAGGATGAGATTTGATATATAATTGTTCGGGGAAAATCAGTCCCAAATGATTACATACCCATGTTTCCGTTATACGTAAATTATACATAACGCTTAAGGATGGTTCCAATACAGTGCGTTTAAGTCGGCACTGTTTAATATAACGGCTGACGGCTGTTGGTTTAAGTTTGAATAATAGATTATTGTCTTCATCTGCTGGTTTAAGTATTAAAGCCCCTATCGAGACTTTGTTTCTTTTAGCAAAATAGAGTTGACCGCCTAAAAATTGTAATGCGCTATATTGATACAGTTGCTGTGTTTCCTCGTCCCAAGCAAATAATCTACGCTCATCATTATTAATAAATGTTCGCTCATAATTACTTAGTTTTAGTGTTTGCAATATTTCATTGTAATTAGGGTTTTTGATAATCCAAATCACACTATAACCTAAAGCTAATAATGATTTAGTTCTTTTTTGAATTTGAAAAATCGGTATTTGAGAAAATTGAATTTCTATTACATTCGTATGATTAATAATTAAATCTGGATATTGATAACTTTGAGGTACATAAGGTTCCAGTGCAACATCAATAGCATGATACTCGAACCATTGCGCAAGTAAATATTTAAGTTGATAATGTTCAAAGGTTTCTCCTTTATGACAATAATAATCACTTTTATTTTTATGTGCAAAATGTGCTCTCTTAATACCACCATTTTTGAAGATAACACTTCTATTACAATGAGGGCACATATAATTCAGCCCTTTTACTGCTTGATTAGCTAGAACAATTGAGTTGGTTTCGCTTTTAGCACGTAACATTGATACATCACCCCATACTATTACACGTTTAAGCCCATATGATTACTTTTCTATATTCATATCTTTCAGCTTAAATTCTGTTTTGACTCATAATTTCATTATATTTCTAAAATCTTTGCTAATTGATTGTATACAAAAAAGACCAATTAGATTTTGAAATCTAATTGGTCTCTATAAAAATATTGCTTTATAACCCGAATGCTTTATCATCACTTATATTTATCTTCAATCATTTACTCAATTTAATTATTCTGTGGTACTTGGAAAATAACGACGTACTTGTGATGCTACATTATGGCTCATAATAATTTTAGCATAGTCGTTTAAATATACTTCTGATTTGTCAGTAGGATATGCGAACTCAAGTAATTGACTATAGCTATCATTAATTGCTTCTTGATCTACGGATTCATCAAAGTGAATAGCATAATAATAAATATTATTAAGACTATATAATAAATCTTCAAATTCATCAGTTTTTTGATTGTTGTGATGTGCATAATCAATAACTTCTTCTAAATCATTGAATTTAACAATAACTGTGCGCGTATTTTGTTGCTTACGTTCGTTATGCTCTTGTTGTTGTGCATTCTCTTTTTGCTGTTGGCGTTGTTCAAATAAATCTTCTAAACTATCTTCTTGATCAAAAGTTTGTGACAACAAATCATTGACTTGATAATCAAGTTGTTCATTATCGTCATCTGACATATTAATAAGATCTTCGTTTTTAGATTTAGATATCGTTACTTCCACGCCTTTTTCAAACGCATGCACTTGAATCCAAAGTGGTCCTTCAACAACAAAATCTTCTTCTTCGTTGATTTCTTCCATCATATTCCAAAAGAATTCTTCCCCACGTTTACGATTTGTCCACAAATCTTCACGTTTAAATCCTCTAGCCTCAATATCACTATATGTTATAAATAATTTAACAGTAGTATCGTCAACACGCTCTATTCTCATATCATCTCACTCCTTACAGTCGATGAATAGTAATCATTATTGTATTAGAATATAGTAAAAATTACAATTCATTTGTTTGATTAAATTTTACCATTTCCTATTCGGTCTCTTATATTAACATATCCCCTTGCATAAACCAAAAAAACAGCACTTTATATTTGAGTGCTGTTGCGATTTTGTCATTCTTGTTCACATCAATCCAGCTCGTTTAATGTATACTTGAATAATTAAAGCCCTCGTTTTTGAAATATACGGAGGATGCTGCATCTTTGTTTAAAATAACAAAACCACAAAGCAACATGAATAAATGTCACTTTATGGCTAGTATTTATTATTTATTTTAATCAACCATACGTTGCGCTTCTTGTAATTGGAATGTACGCACTTTTCTTGGTAAGAAACGTCTAATTTCATCTTCATTGTAGCCTACTTGCAAACGCTTGTCGTCTAAAATGATTGGACGACGTAACAAACCAGGATTATCTTGAATAATTGAATATAAATCTTGAAGTGGTAATGCATCGATGTCTACATTTAACTTTTGATAAGTTTTAGAACGTGTAGAGATGATCTCATCTGTTCCGTCTTCAGTCATTTTTAAAATTTGTTTGATTTCGTCAATTGTTAAGTGTTCTGAAAAAATGTTACGCTCCGTATACGGAATGTCATGTTCTTGTAACCATGCTTTCGCTTTACGGCAAGATGTGCAACTTGGTGAAGTAAATAGTGTTACCATACATCTCACTCTCCTATTTTTCATGAATATAATTCATTAGATTTCATTATTTATATGATTAAGAAATATTATAGTAATATTCCGCTTCCTAACCTTACAATCATAGTATACCCTTTCAACATTAAAATTAAATGAGAATTTCTTAATTTTTTTCAAAATGTTTAAAATAATAACTTTTCTCAATAATTATTGACTGAACTCTTAGGTATGCCTATTAGTTTAACATAACTTACAAATGAATGAAATACTGTTATAATGTAGGTAATATGTAAAAATTTAAATTTTAGAAAGTAGGCATCCCAAAAATGGAAACATTATTTTCAGGTATCCAGCCTAGTGGTATACCCACACTCGGTAATTATATCGGTGCATTAAAACAATTTGGAGAAGTCCAAGATGATTACAATTGTTTCTTCTGCATCGTGGACCAACATGCAATTACGGTTCCACAAGATCGTTTGAAATTAAGAAAACAAACGAGACAACTCGCAGCTATTTATTTAGCTTCTGGTATTGATCCAGAAAAATCAACACTCTTTATCCAATCAGAAGTACCAGCACATATTCAAGCAAGTTGGATGCTGACAACCATATCTTCTATTGGTGAATTAGAGCGCATGACACAATTTAAAGATAAATCTTTAAAACAAACTGAAGGTGTGCCTGCCGGTCTCTTAACTTATCCACCATTAATGGCTGCCGATATTGTAATCTACAATACTAATATCGTACCTGTAGGCGATGATCAAAAACAACATATGGAATTAACACGAAACTTAGTAGATCGATTTAATAGTCGCTACAATGACATTTTGGTTAAACCTGAAATTCGCATGCCAAAAGTAGGTGGGCGTGTCATGAGTTTACAAGATCCAACTAAAAAGATGAGTAAAAGTGATGATAATCAAAAAAACTTCATCTCTTTATTAGATGATCCAAATACTGCTGCTAAAAAAATTAAAAGTGCAGTTACAGATTCAGATGGCATAATTAAATTTGATAGAGAACACAAACCAGGTATTTCTAACTTATTATCTATTTATTCAAGTCTTACTGATGAATCATTAGCTGCACTTGAACTCAAATACCAGGATTCAAATTATGGTGTCTTTAAAACAGATTTAGCTGACATAGTAAAAACATTCTTAACTGAATTCCAAGAAAAGTACAATCACTACTATAATTCAGAGGAATTGGATACCATTTTAGATGAAGGTAGAGATAAAGCTCAAAAAGTTTCATTCAAAACCTTGAAAAAAATGGAAAAAGCGATGGGCCTAGGTCGTAAAAGATAAAATCCCTAACACAGTCTAATATGATTAGGCTGTGTTTTTTTATATATCGAGATAACAAAAAGACCACCTCAACTAAAAATGAGATGGTCTTTTTCTTATGGCATAATATTGATCGGTATATTGGTATATTATTTTTTATTGTTACCTGTGTCTCTATCAATATCTTTGTCGATGCGTACCTCTTTCAACGAAGTATCGCCACCGATTTGATGATAATATAAACCTTTAACTTGAGGATTAGTTAAATGCGCTTCCCCTTTTTGATAAATTGGTGCAACCGGTGCTTCTTGTAACATAATTTCTTCGGCTTTTTTCATTGCCGCTTGACGTTCATCTGGCTTTTGTAATAATTTGCCATTCGCGTCCTTGATGAGTTTATCGTACTCTTTGTTACCCCATCCTGTGTTATTAGACGCATTACCTGTCGTCATAATACTTAAGAACGTTAATGGATCTGGATAATCTGGACCCCAACCAGAAAGCGAAGCCTCAAACGTTTCTGAGTGTTCTTGGTTTACCCTTTGTTTAAATGGTAGTTGCTTAATCTTCATCGTAACACCAGGTAAATTTTTCTCAACTTGGGCCTTGATGTACTCTGCCGAAATTTTCTTCTCAGCTGTGTCTTCTGTATTCATCGTGAACGTTAGATTTTTAATACCTAATTCTTTTTTCGCTTTGTCATAATGCTTTTTCGCTGACTTTGGATTATATGATAATGGCGATTGAATCGATTCTGTGAAATCCTTACCGTCAGGCGATTTTGCAGTATACTTAGATGTGAAACCATCTGTCGCTGATGAACCGTCGTTCTTAACAGCATTCACATATCCTTCTTTATCAATGGCTTGAGAAATTGCAAGTCGCAAGTCCTTATTCTTAAATTCAGGAACATTGTCTCTATTTAATTTAATATAAAATGTACTTGCTAACAGTCGTTTTTTCAGGCCAGGATTGCCTTCATACTTGTCCACTTGATCAGCAGTAATAAGCGTATCATCAACTGACCCTGTATCATACAATGAAGCACCCGCTTGTTGATCTTTCAACACTTTATAATTCACTCGATCTAAATGTACCTTTTTCTTATCCCAGTAGTCTTTGTTTTTCACAAGTTGAATTTTATCTTCAACTTTCCAGTCCTCTACTTTGAATGGTCCGTTATAGATTGACTTTTCAGCTGTTGTCCCATATTGTTCTCCATATTTGTTCACTACTTTTTCATTTTGTGGCATAAATGTCGCAAACGCTAACAATTCACTAATATAAGGAATTGGTTTATTTAATTCTACTTTTAATGTATGGTCATTCACAGCTTTAACGCCTAATTCATCTATATCTTTTTTACCTGTATTAATCGCTTCAGCATTTTTCAAATCATACATTATATATGCATACTCTGATGCTGTTTTAGGATTGACGACGCGTTTCCAAGCATATTCAAAGTTTTGTGCTGTTACTGGATCACCGTTCGACCATTTGGCATCTTTACGTAGCTTGATTGTTAACGTCTTACCACCATTACTCTTTTTAGGCATGTATTTCGCTACACCTGGTTGCGCTTTATCATTTTTATCTAATGTATATAATCCTTCATATATTTGGTTAAATACGTCAAA
Organism: Staphylococcus succinus; assembly: GCF_029024945.1. Classification (NCBI taxonomy): domain Bacteria; kingdom Bacillati; phylum Bacillota; class Bacilli; order Caryophanales; family Staphylococcaceae; genus Staphylococcus; species Staphylococcus succinus. The sequence goes on from NZ_CP118976.1 coordinate 1,938,843, forward strand.
TGATACTGTGTCTGTTACAAGTGCTGTATCTAATGATGATATATCCTGTGGTAATACCTTTCTAAATACTTGCCCTTTATCTGAATATACGCCTTCAGCACTACTACAACCTGCTAACACAACAGATAACGCTATAAGTATGGTAAATATTTTAAATTTTTTCATCGAAATCCCCCTTTCCCCTGTTATACAGATGCTTTTTGTATTTGTGATTTTAACGTCTCAGCTTCTTCATCTGTTGTAAATACATAATGACTTGGACGTACTTCATGCAATACTCTTTGGTCATTTTTAGATGTATCTTCTTTAAAAACCGTTCTTTTACGTATTCTTTCACTTTCTGGATCTGGCTGTGGTACAGCAGAAAGAAGTGATTGTGTATATGGATGTAATGGGTGATTATAAATTTCATCCGCACTGCCTAATTCGACGATTTTACCAAAGTGCATGACTGCAATTCTGTCAGAAATGTATTTCACCATAGAAAGGTCATGGGCGATAAATAGGAATGTAATTCCTCGTTCTCTTTGTAGTTTCAACAACAAGTTGACAACTTGCGCTTGGATTGAAACATCTAGTGCTGAAATAGGTTCATCCGCAATAATAAACTCAGGTTCCACTGCTAAAGCTCTAGCAATACCGATACGTTGTCTTTGTCCACCTGAAAACTCATGTGGATAGCGGTTTGCGTGCTCTTTACTCAATCCTACTGTTTCTAATAAATCATATACACGTTTTTTACGATCTTTCACACCAGCAGCAAGTTTATGAATATCAATGCCTTCTGCCACAATATCCATAACTTTCAACCTTGGGTTTAAAGAGGCGTATGGATCTTGAAAAATCATTTGTATTTTTTTATTAAATTTTAATGAGTCTTTACGATTTTTAATCTTTTGTATATCTACACCTTCATACAAGATTTCACCATCTGTAATATCATTTAATTTAATAATTGCTTTACCAGTTGTAGATTTACCACATCCTGATTCCCCTACTAATCCAAATGTTTCTCCTTTAAATACATCAAAAGAGATGTTTTCAATTGCTCTTACTTCATTATGTTTACCTTTATTAAAATATTGTTTTAAATTTTTCACTTGTAGTAACACTTCTTTATTATTGTCCATCAAACGACACCCTTTCTACTTGTTGAGGTTTATCGTAATTTTTTGGCATGTTACGTAAACGTTTTTGTACCATTTCTGGTGGATCAACATGAGGTGCGCGTTCATCTAACAACCATGATTTTACAAAATGTGTTGGCGATACTTGATACCAAGGTGGCGGCGACTTAAAGTCAATATCTAATGCGTATTGACTTCGTTCTGCAAATGCATCTCCTTTGGGTGGATGTAATAAATCTGGTGGCGTGCCCGGTATAGCTAATAGTTCAGTTTCCGATCCTGTTGTTAAATCGGGCATAGATGATAACAGTCCCCATGTATAAGGATGCTTTGGATCATAAAATATCTCATCTACCTCTCCCGTTTCTATCATTTGACCACCGTACATTACTGCAACACGATCTGCAATGTTAGCAACAACCCCTAGATCATGTGTAATAAAGATAATAGACGTGCTTATCTTATCTTGTAATTCTTTCATCAATTCTAATATTTGGGCTTGCATCGTTACATCAAGTGCTGTGGTTGGCTCGTCAGCGATTAATACTTTGGGCTCGCACGCTAATGCAGTTGCAATAACAATTCTCTGTCTTTGTCCACCTGAAAATTGATGGGGATAAGCATTAAACCGTTTCTCTGCATTTGGTAAACCAACCATATTCAAAATCTCTAACGCCCTTTTTTTCGCATCAACCTTGTTATAGTTTTTATGTTTCATCAAAGGTTCCATAACTTGTTTACCAATTTTCATCGTTGGATTCAACGAAGTCATAGGATCTTGGAAGATCATTGAAATGTCTTTGCCTCGTAACTTAATCAATTCTTGTTCTGATTTTTTTGATAAATCATCACCTAAAAAATTGATTTCTCCTTTTTTAATTCGACCTGATTCACGTTGAAATAACTTCGTGATCGCTTTAGTAGTCACGGATTTCCCAGATCCTGACTCACCAACAATCGCCAATGTTTCTCCTTTATCTAAAAAGAAATCGACACCTCTGACTGCTTGCACTTCCCCTGCATCGATATCAAAGGAAACATGCAAGTTGTTAACTTCTAATATTCGTTCTGACATAACTGTTGCCTCCTTTATTATCTACGCATTTTAGGGTCAAATGCATCTCGTAATCCATCACTGAACAAGTAGAAAAATAAGATTAATAAACTTAATATAATTGCTGGTATAAACAACTCATGTGGATGTATCAATAACATCGCTCTACCATCATTAACAAGTGAACCCAATGATGTTTTAGGCGCAGGTACACCAATACCGATAAAGCTTAAGAATGCTTCGAAGAATATTGCATTGGGTACCGTGAACATAGATGTTACTACTACTGCCCCTAATGTATTAGGTAAAATATGTTTGAAAATTAGTTTTAATTTTGAAGCACCTAATGTTTTAGATGCCAACACAAATTCTTGTGATTTTAATTTTAAAAATTCTCCACGCACAACACGACTCATACCTATCCATCCTGTAATAGCCATCGCTAATATAATTGTCCAAATAGATGGTTCAAATATCAGCACGAATAATATAACAACGATAAGCGTTGGAATAGATGCTACGACTTCAATGATACGTTGCATGACATTATCTATACGGCCTCCAAAGAACCCGGATATGGCACCATAGACAACGCCAATAAATATATCTAATAAAGCGGCTACAACACCAATAAACAAAGAAACTTGAGCACCTTGCCATGTTCTTGACCATAAATCTCTACCTAATTGGTCAGTCCCAAACCAAAAATGCTCTTTAACACCAGCTTCTTTATAAGCGTCAACACCTTTTGCACCTTCACCGTCAAAGGGTAAGAATGGTATTTGATCTAGTACTGGAATTTTTGCTGGCAAGTTACGTCTGTCAACATCTTGATCAGCATAATTATGTGCACTTACCAAAGGCCCTATCAATGCAAGTAATACAATAATGATAAGTCCAATCATCCCAACTACCGCTAACTTGTTACGCTTCAATTGCGCCCATGCATCTTGCCAAAAGTTTTTACTTTCTCTTTGCATTTCTGGTTCTTTTGAAATGTCATTGTTACTTCTAATAAAATCAGTTGCCGGAATAGCTTCAGAGGTATGTGACATAACTGCATTTGAATGGTCATCTGTTAATTTTTCATCTCTTTTATCAGCCATCATTTTTTACCTCCTTGTACACGAATACGTGGATCAATAACACCATAAAGAATATCTACAATGAAGATAGAAACAATAAATAGTGTACTGAATAAAATTGTTGTTGCCATAATCACAGGAAAATCATTTGTAGTAATAGATCTAACAAATTGGTCCCCTAAACCAGGCACACCGAAAATATTTTCAATTGTCAAAGTCCCAGTTAAAATACTAGCTAACATCGGTACAATAATCGTAATTACTGGAATCAATGCATTTCTCAATGCATGTCCAAATAACACTCTCATCGTAGAATTACCTTTTGCACGCGCTAATAAAATATAATCTGAACTTAATACCTCTATCATTTCTGCTCTTATGTATCTAGTCACAGTTGCTAGCACTGCTGCTGAGAGTGCTAATGAAGGTAAGACTGCTGTTGATATACCTTCCCATCCGGCGACAGGAAACCAATGTAATCTTACAGAAAACACATATTGTAAAAGTACTGCTAATACAAATGATGGGACAGACACTGCTATAACTGAAATTACTGTGGCTGTGTAATCAACCCAACTGTTTTGCCGTACCGCTGCTATAATCCCCAAAATTAATCCTAATATAACCCCAATCACCATTGCTATAAGTCCCATTTCAAGTGATGGTAATAATCGTGGCTGTATTAATTCCCACACGGGTTGATTATCGTACTGGAATGAATTACCAAAGTCCCCTGTCGCTACATTTTTCAAATAGCTTGCATATTGCACTGGTACAGGATCATTCAACCCATATTTTTCATTTAAAATTTGCTTTTGATCTTCACTTAACTTTTCATCATTAAATGGCGACCCTGGCATTAATTTCATTAAGAAAAATGTAATCGTTACGATAATGAATAATGATAAAATCATATATCCTAAACGTTTCAAAACATATTTAAGCATAAATTATCCCCCTTTATTTTCAAAATAAACATTCCCTTTCAAAATATTCAGAAATATTTAATAACAATTATATATTCAGTTCATCTATTAAGCAATATTGTTTTGCTTTACATTAATAAAGAATATTTTAACAAAATAATTTATTAACTAACAAAAACATTGATATAAAAGAATTTATAGATATTATTATTCTTTTTTAAGTTATATTAAGTTACAATAAATTTATTGAAACTAGGAGGCATAAAAATGAGAAGTAAACACAATATACTCATATGGGGACTTTTCACACCTCTATTATCTTTAGCTTTGTGGCTCTTTAGCGTCCATACTTTAGTGCATTTTATGAATTTACTGTTTTACATATCTACCATCTTAACGATTATATTTTTCATTATTCTCATTGTTCAAGAAGGTGTATTAGATCCTACAAGTTATGGTTTTAGAAGATTAAAATATCAACTCTCTAGCCAAAAACATAGAGATGCTTTAGAAAAAGACACATTTTTCAAACCAGGACAAGTAAAAAAAGATCAATATTTTATTACACCATGGGTAATCACTGGATTTGTTTGTAATATTATATATTTATTATGTTCTATTTTGATTTCATTTATGCTCTAAACGTTACTTAAAACAAAAAAGACTGTAAGAAATATTGTCATCCATTTAACAATATTTCTTACAGTCTTTTATTTTGTATCTAAATGCGGATTATAAAACAAAGCATAATATAGCAGTACAAACCCAAGTAATACGATAACCCCTACATATACCGACATCATCCATTTTACGTACGTTGTCATAAATCGCATACATGAGATTATTTGCCTCAAATATAAGTGAACTCATTCTAAAGAGTACATGAAGTAGATATTATGAAAAGTTTATTTTCATATTAACTACTTTCTAAAAAATAATTTTTTAACAGATCAAAAGTTCATAAAAATTGGTATACAAAAAGTGGATATAATCATCTCACAATTGATTACATCCACTTTTTATTTAGTATATTAGTGATTAAACGTCATTTTTTAATCAGCAAATTTTTTCAATATAATTACCGCATTGTGTCCACCAAAACCTAAACTATTACTCATTGCATAAGTAATATCTAAATCTTCTGCTTTATTAGGCACAATATCGATATCACATTCAGGATCTGGTGTGACAGCGTGAATCGTTGGTGCAATACGACTATCTCTAATTGAAAGTGCAGAGAATATCGCCTCAATGCCCCCTGTCGCTCCAAGTAAATGACCTGTCATTGATTTAGTTGAACTTACTTTCAATGTTTTAGCAGCTTCACCAAATGTATTTTTGATTGCTTGCACTTCTGTTAAGTCTCCAACTGGTGTACTTGTACCATGAGCATTAAGGTATTGTACTTCTTTAGCCTCAATGTTTGCATCATCTAAAGCAGCTTGCATAGCACGTGAGCCACCTTCTCCTTGAGGTGCAGGTGCAGTAATGTGATAAGCATCTCCCGTTGTACCATAACCAACGATTTCTGCATAAATTTCTGCACCTCTTGCTTTTGCTGATTCAAGTGATTCAAGTACAACAATACCTGCGCCTTCACCCATAACAAAGCCATCACGGCCTTCTTGGAATGGTCGACAAGCAGTTTCTTTGTCCTCATTTGTAGATAATGCACGACTTGCGCTGAACCCTGCAATTGCCATTTGAGTAATTGGTGCTTCCGTACCACCAGTAATCATGGCATCTGCATCACCACGTTGAATTATTTTAAAAGCTTCGCCTATAGAATTTGTACCTGTAGCACAAGCAGTGACTGTAGATCCATTAGGCCCTTTAGCACCTAAATCAATAGATACTTGTCCTGTAGCCATATCTGGGATTAACATTGGTACGAAAAATGGGCTTACACGTCTAGGTCCACGTTCTAATAATTGTGAATGTGCAATTTCAAAAGTTTCCATACCGCCAATTCCAGAACCAATCCATACGCCAATTCTATTTGCAGTATTTTCATTAATATCTAATTTAGCATCACTCACTGCTTCTCTTGCCGCGACAACTGCATATTGGGTAAATCTATCCATACGACGTGCTTCTTTTTTCTCGATATGATCTTCAATATTAAAATCTTTTAACTCTCCAGCCAAATTAATATTGAAATCTGATACATCTAAACGAGTAATTTCTTCAATACCATTTACGCCCTTTAATGCATTATCCCACGTCGTCTTTGCATCGTTACCTAGAGGTGATAATGCGCCGATTCCTGTTATTACAACACGTTGTTCTTTGCTCATATTTTATCCTCCTATTTTCCCCATCTCAATGTAACAGCGCCCCAAGTAAGACCGCCGCCAAAACCTACTAACACTAAAACGTCATCGTCTTTAATTTTGCCATTTTCCAATTCTTGCGCAATACTTAATGGAATTGAGGCTGCAGAGGTATTACCGTATTTATCAACTGAAACACTCATCTTTTCTCTCGGTATGCCTAAGCGTTCTCTCGCCGATTCCATAATTCTAATATTTGCTTGATGAGGCACAAACATATCAACATCTTCTGGTTTTAAATTTGCTTTAGCTACTGCATTATTTGATGCTTCGCCCATAATTCTAACTGCAAATTTAAATACTTCACGACCATTCATAAATATTTTGCCATTTTCTGGATTTAAATATAAATATTTACCGCCTGAGCCATCAGAACCTAATTCATAGCTCAGAATACCACGTCCTTCTGATACTTCTCCGATAACGGCAGCTCCTGCACCATCACCGAATAAAATTGCAGTGGAACGATCAGTAAAATCAGTAATTTTAGATAATTTATCTACACCTACAACAAGTACATTCTTATAATCTCCAGATTGTACAAATTGTTTAGCATTAATCATAGAATACATAAAACCACTACACGCAGCGAGTTGATCTAAAGATGCAACTTTACCAACGCCTAATCTCTCTTGAAGGATATTGGCTACTGTTGGAAAAGGAAAATCACCTGTAGAAGTCGCAACTAATATCATATCAATATCAGAGGCTTCAATTCCAGCATCTGCTATTGCTCTTACGCTTGCTTCATATGCTAAATCAGATGTTTCTTGCTCTTCACTAGCCCATCTTCTTTCTTTAATACCAGTCATTTGAGAAATCCATTCATCCGTTGTTTCTAAAAATGTTTCAAAATAGGCATTGTCTACTATATTTTCAGGTGCATATGCACCAAAACCTTTAATACCCACGTCCATGGTCGAACACCTTCTTAATTTATTTTTTATTACCAGGTATTAATTTAACATAATACACATTTCAAATACAAGAACTACCTCTAACATGTGTGTATAATTGCATATTTTATTATAATTTAAAGCATATTTAATTATAACGCAAAAATATGCTTTGATACTTTTCTTACTATACAAATAGCGGTTTCTTATTTATAATAGAGATATATTTATTATATTGGAGGCATTACATAATGAAATACCTCATAGTTCTATTTTGGTCTATTGTCTTATTAGAAATGATTAATTTTGTATTAAATAGTTTAGAGGGTGGCGGGCCACTTAACCTAATCACACCTCTTGTTGTAGCAGTTATATTTACAATTATTGTAGTGTTATTTGATATGGTGATTAAGCCAACGTCCAATGATTCTAAACAGCAGCATTAGGCATATTTTAAACTGTCGACAAAGTATCATTACTTTGTGGCAGTTTTTTATTTAACAAATTATTATAAAAGAGCCCCCGTAAAAGTCTGACAACTGATACGGGGGCTGTGCTATTTTGTGGTTGCTATATTTAATTACCTTTATCACATTTCAGGTTTGATATCTTCAAACGTCAAGCCGTCATCTGATAAATCTATATGAATTGATGTACCTTCTGGTAAATTTTCTCTAATCATTTTACGGGCTAATGGCGTTTCAATTTGTCTCTGTACAAAACGTTTTAAAGGACGTGCACCAAATTGAGGTTCGTACGCTTCTTTTCCTAGCCATGCTTTTGCCTCATCAGAAACTTCTATAGAAATACGTTGTTCCATAAGTCTAATATTTAATTGCGTCAATATTTTATCAACGATTAAACTCATATCGTCGATTGTTAACGGTTTGAAGAGCACAATATCGTCCATACGGTTAATAATTTCTGGTTTGAAATATTGATTCAAGCTTGTCATTACAGATTTTTCGGTAGATTCTGTTATAACACCTGTATCTTTAACATTTTCTAATAAAATTTGTGAACCAATGTTACTAGTCATAATAATGATTGTATTTTTAAAATCTACTTCTCTTCCTTTAGAATCTGTTAGACGACCTTCTTCAAGTATTTGTAAAAGTACGTTAAATACATCTGAATGTGCTTTTTCAATTTCATCTAGCAATATAACAGAATATGGGTTACGACGAACTGCTTCTGTTAATTGTCCGCCTTCATCATGACCTACATAACCTGGAGGTGCACCAATTAAACGAGAGACAGAGTGTTTTTCCATATACTCACTCATATCAATACGAATCATGTGTTTTTCTGAATCAAATAAAGTAGATGCTAGGGATTTAGCCAATTCCGTCTTACCGACACCTGTAGGTCCTAAGAATAAGAAGCTACCAATTGGTCTGTTAGGATCTTTAATCCCTGCACGTGCTCTTACAACAGCATCTGATACTAAATCAACAGCCTTATCTTGGCCCACGACACGTTTGTGTAAAATATCTGCCAAATTCAATAATTTTTCTCTTTCAGTTTCAACTAATTTTGATACTGGAATACCTGTCCATGAGCTCACGATTTCTCCAATTTCTTCATCAGTTACAATTTCTCGAATAATACGGTCAGTGTCTCCACTTTGTTCATCTTGGAACGCTTCTTCCAATTCACGTAATTCTTTCTCTAATGCTGGAATTTTACCATGTTGTAACTCAGCTGCTCTTTCTAAATTATAGTTCGTTTCAGCTTCTTCTAAAGCTTTTCTACTTTCATCTAATTCTGAACGTTTTTCTTGTAATTTAGCAATTTTACCTTTTTCTTCTTCTACCCGTGATTGTATTGCATTTTGTTTTTCTTTTTCATTAGATAATTCTTCTTGTAGTTCTTGTAATCGTTGTTTACTTGAGTTATCGGATTCATTTTTCAATGCAGATTCTTCAATTTCTAATTGCATGACACGTCTATTGACTTGATCTAGTTCTGTTGGGTTAGATCCCATTTCTGTACGTATCGTTGCGCAAGCTTGATCGACTAAATCAATCGCTTTATCTGGTAAGAAGCGGTCAGTAATATAACGATCTGATAATTCTGCAGCTGCTACTATAGCTCTGTCTTGAATACGTACTCCGTGATAAACTTCGTAACGCTCTTTTAATCCACGTAATATAGAAATTGTATTTTCTACATCTGGCTCGGCAACGTTTACTTTTTGAAAACGACGTTCTAACGCTGAATCTTTTTCAATATATTCTCTATATTCATTTAGTGTTGTAGCACCAATACAATGCAATTCACCGCGTGCAAGCATCGGTTTCAACATGTTACCGGCATCCATCGCACCTTCTGTTTTACCTGCACCTACAAGCATGTGAATCTCATCAATAAATAGAATAATTCTACCTTCTGAATCTTTAACTTCTTTAAGCACTGCTTTTAAGCGTTCTTCAAATTCACCACGGTATTTTGCTCCGGCAACTAGAGCACTTAGATCTAATTCAAAAATCGTCTTATCTAATAGTGATTCTGGTACGTCTTTACGTACAATACGTTGCGCTAATCCTTCAACGATAGCAGTCTTACCTACACCAGGTTCACCTATAAGTACAGGATTGTTTTTCGTTTTTCTACTTAAAATTCTAATAGCATTACGTATTTCTTCATCTCGTCCTATAACCGGATCCATATTGCCTTGACGTACTTCTTCAACTAAGTCACGTCCATATTTTTCTAACGCTTCATAATTTGCTTCTGGATTTTGTGATGTCACGTGATTTCCCCCTCTTAATTTTTTTATAATCTCAGTTATCACTTCTTTTTTATTGGCGATAAATTGTTGCGTCGTTTCGTCTATGTCCATCGCAGCAACAATAATATGTTCCATAGAAATATATTCATCTTCATAAAATTTCATATAACTTTCAGCTTTATTAAACAGTTCATTCGTTTTTTGACTAATATACTGTCCGTACTGTACGTTATCGCCTTGCACAGATGGATATTGTTTTAATTTTTCTTTATATGCATTTATCAGTGCTTCTGTTTCAATATTGGCACGTTCTAGAACACTTTTAAATAAACTATCATTCTCTTCAAGTGCTGCCATAAGTACAGCTTCAATTTCAATATTTTGATTTTCATTTTCTTTTGCTAATTCAACAGCTTTTTGTATAGCGCCTTGAACTGCATAGGTCATTTGATTAATATCCAAAATGATTCACCTCACCATTTAGTGTTTGATCAATGGAAAGTAAGTTTGACTTTGACTTTCTTTGACCTTAAGTTTATTATAGTCCTTTTTATTTAGATAATCAACACAAAAGCTTGTATTTTTTCAAATAAAACACTTATACTTCAAGCTATATACATCAATGTTTTGCCCCTTTATTAGCGTGATTAAACCATCATACTTTAACTTATTTTTTATTACATATTTCTGATATTTTAATTGTCTTTAAAAACGAATGAAAGCCCATGCCAACGTTATGTTGAAATGGACTTACTATCGTATTACTTTTCGTTTCGCTTAGGCATAATAAATAAAATTTATTATTTATCCTTTTTAGGAACCATCTGTTTTAATATTTCGTCAGTTAAAGCTTGAACGCCTGAATATTCTAAATGAATACCATCCGGAGCGAAATATTCAGAATGACCTTCTGAACGTTTATGCCAATCTACTAACGTTACATTTTGGCGATTTTTAGCAGCATCAGCCATCAAACTATTTACATGTGATTCATAATTTCTCGGAACGCGCGTGTTTACTAAATAAATTTTGGCATCTCCAAATTTACTTATCAGTTCGTTCAATTGCTCTTTTGAAAAATCACCATTTGTCCCTAGCTCTAGAACTACTTGCTCGTTTTTATTAGCATATTTTTTATAATTTTGCTCAACAAGTGGCATAGCTTCATATAAATTACGTCCAACTTTACCGTCAATATTGGCATTAGGCACATATTTAGTAAAATCTTCTCCAATATCTACCATTACAGAATCCCCAATAAGTAAAGGTTTTAGGTCTGAATATACTTTATTATTTTTATGTGCTTTGGCTTGCTTTTCTCCTGATTTTTCTTTGAGAGAAACAGTTTTAGACTTTTCTTTGAGCTTATGATTGCCTGTAGTATGATAAGACATTTTCTTATTAGCTGTAGTATCTTTACCTAAATGATCAAATGCTCCTGCAAAAATAAGCAGTGACGGGATTAGAATAATGATTAAAGCTACTGTTCGTAAGAATGAAATTTTTCTAAAACGGTTTAACGTGAACGCACGGAAACTATATTTTCTAAACGGTGTTTCGATATAGCGATAAGATAATTCTGCAAAAATGATGGTTACTATCACATCAATAATATACACATAAACAGGAATTTGCCCGTCTACAAAGTAACTATGTAAAAAACTTATCACCGGAAAATGCCATAAATATAAACTATATGAGCGTTTGCCAATGTATACGAATACTGGATTACCGAGTATCCGAGCGAAATATCCTGATGGATGTACTGCACTACTGATTACAAACAGTGTCATTGCTGATATCAAATAAAATCCGCCACTATATATCCAATCACTATTATCATCGACCAAAATAAATAGGCTTAATAAGCAAATAACACTTAATACCCCCACTGTATCAACGACGTGTCTTATAGCAACATTTGGTTTTTTCTTCAATTTAAATGGTGGCCATAAGAATGCTAACATTACACCTAAGAGCATCGTTTGCAGTCTTGTATCGGTTCCAAAATAAACACGGGAATGACCCATATGCGGTTGCGAAATCATAATCATTACAAACAAAGATACTAATGAAATAATCCAAAAAATCAATGTCACATTGCGATATTTGCGAACAGTGAGTAATAAAGTGATTAATACAATTGGAAAGAATATGTAGAACTGTTCTTCAATTGCTAGTGACCATAAATGTTTAAGTGGCATAAACGCAAACTGTTCAAAATAATTTACATCTGAAACAATATACCACCAATTAGATACGTAAAGTACTGCAGCAAATGCATCGTGTTTGATACCAACAATTTGATCTGGTTTTAAAATGAGCGTAGCTAATACCACCACACAAACTAAGACGATAACTGCAGGCATTAATCGCTTAACCCGCCTTAACCAAAAGTTTTTCAAATTAATGATACCTGTTTCTTCATACTCTTTTAATAATAAGCTGGTAATTAAATAGCCTGAAATAACAAAAAATGTATCTACACCTAAGAAACCACCCGTAAGCCATTGCCTATTTAAATGATAGATAATGATGCCTATAACAGCAATTGCTCTTAATCCATCCAAGCCAGGCATATAACGTGTATCGCGTTTTTTATCGCAACGCTTACTTGAATCGTTACTCATTTTCATCATACTTCCATCCCCAAATTTTAAAATAATGCTTTATCTACAGCGTAAATCCACTTTCATTTTACTAGCCGATTGTAATACTTTTGTAATATAAATGCAATTATTTTAATGATTTGTACGATACATTTTTTTATTTTTTCAATAGTTCGAACTTATATAATTTATTAAACGAAGTTTTTGAGTTTTAAAATTAAAAAAAGAACTAACCTCATGATCTCCGCGTTTTGATACGGTTCTCATTTAGCTAGTTCTCTTAATTATTTCCATTTATTGTTTAACCAATGCCTAACGCAATTTTAGCATAGCGAGACATCATATCTTTGTCCCATGGCGGGCTCCAAACGATATTTATTTCTGTATCTGAAATCTCAGGTATTTCTGCCAAGACCATTTTAACTTGGTTCATAATTTGTGGTCCCATTGGACAACCCATAGAAGTTAAAGTCATATCTACTTTACAAATACCTTCATCATCAACGTCTACATTATATACTAAACCTAAGTTAACAATATCAATTCCTAACTCAGGGTCTATAACCATTTCAAGCGCATTTAAAATACTATCTTTTAATCCTTCGTCCATTTGTCTCACCTCTTCGTTATTAATCATATTAACAATATATCAAATATCTTACAAAACGCCAATAAAATGCTATGATATTGATACAACAATTATTAAACATTAAGGAGATTTGCATGAAACCTTATTTAATTTGCTTAGATTTAGATGGTACACTTTTAAACGATGAAAAAGTAATTCCTACTTATACAAAACAAGTGTTAAAAACTTTACAATCACAAGGGCATAAGCTCATGATAGCAACTGGCCGCCCTTATAGAGCAAGTCAAATTTATTACCATGAACTTCATATGGACACGCCTGTAGTTAACTTTAATGGTGCCTATGTTCACCATCCTAAAGATAATAACTTTAAAACAAAGCACGATGTTTTAGATTTAGAATTGTCTAAAGAAATTATTCAGTCCTTAAATGATTATGGTGTTTCAAATATTATTGCTGAAATCAAAGATCATGTCTTTCTTAATAACTTTGACCAAAAATTATTTGATGGCTTTTCAATGGGCACGCCTAAAGTAGAAACTGGTGACTTATTGACTTCTTTAACAGCCTCACCGACTTCTATCTTAGTAGAAGCTGAAGAAGTGATGATTCCAAGAGTTAAACAAATGCTCACGCACTTTTATGCTGAAAACATTGAACACCGCAGATGGGGATCACCTTTTCCAGTTATTGAAATTGTAAAACAAGGTATTAGCAAAGCTAGAGGCATTGATTATGTTAAATCACACCTAGACATTGATCGCAACCAAATTATTGCATTCGGAGACGAAGATAATGACTTAGAAATGATTAAATATGCTAAATACGGTATCGCAATGGAAAATGGATTAGACGAGTTAAAACACGTAGCTAATGAAACTACATATTCAAATAATGATGACGGTATTGGTCGTTATCTTAACAACTATTTCCAACTTGATATTCCTTATAAAGCATCCATTACATCTCGAATATAGTCAGATACTCACTTACTAGGAGGTCATTTATTATGAATAAAATCATAGTCGTTGGCGCTGTTGCTGGTGGAGCGACCGTCGCTAGTCAGATACGAAGATTAGATCAAGAAAGTGAAATCATTGTCTTCGAAAAAGACAGAGATATGAGTTTTGCAAATTGTGCACTACCCTATTATCTGGGTAATGTTGTTGATTCACGAGATAAAATCCTAGAAGCTACACCTGAAATGTTCTATGAAAAAAAACAAATCACAGTCAAACCTTATCATGAAGTAACGGCAATTAATGATACCCATAAATCTATTACCGTATATGATAGACAAAGCAAACAATCATTTGAAGAAACTTATGATACCTTAATTCTGAGTCCAGGTTGTAGTGCAAACTCGTTAAATTTGGACAGCGATATCACATTTACATTAAGAAATATGGAAGATACAGATGCCATAGAATCATTTATTAAGCATCGTAAAGTCAGTAATGCACTTATTATTGGTGCTGGCTATATTGGTTTAGAGATACTTGATAATTTATATGAAAGAGGCATTAGCCCAACGCTAATTCATCGCTCAACTCATATCAACAAACTGATGGATTCCGATATGAATCAACCTATTATAGAAGAAATGCAAAAACGCCAAATACCATTTAGACTCAATGAAGAAGTTGAGAAAGTCATTGGAAATGAGGTGCATTTCAAATCAGGTACAGTTGAACATTTTGATATTATTATTGAAGGTATTGGTGTAAAACCGAATTCTGATTTCATCAAAACGTCTAACATCAAACTAGACGCACGTGGTTATATACCTGTCAATGATTGCTTCGAAACAAACATCCCAAACATATATGCTTTAGGTGATATTATAAATGCACACTATCGGCACGTTGACCTTGAAGCACATGTCCCACTAGCATGGGGTGCACATCGTGGCGCAAGCATTATTGCTGAACAACTTGCTGGGAATGATTCCATAAAGTTCAAAGGCTATTTAGGTGCAAACATTGTTAAATTTTTCGACTATACCTTTGCAAGTGTTGGTGTCAGCCCACAAGAATTAATGCATTTTGATTATGAAGTCGTTGAAACTAAACAGGGTGAACATGCTGGATATTATCCAGGTAATTCCCCTTTACATTTACGTGTCTATTTTGATAATACCAACCGTCGTATTATACGCGCAGCAGCAGTTGGAAAAAAAGGCGCCGATAAACGTATCGATGTATTATCGATGGCAATGATGCATCGCTTAACAATTGATGAACTCACTGAATTTGAAGTTGCCTATGCGCCACCATATAGTAGACCGAAAGATATTATTAACATGATTGGTTATAAAGCTCGAAATAAATAAAAATAATATCTGAGACAATAAAATCGATGATTTCTATTAAGTATGAAGCTGAGTAGAAATCATCGATTTTATTTCGTAAATTCATTTTTTGCTTCTTGCCTTCTAGTACAATTTCAATTTTACATACTTATCTCAAAGTTGCTTATATTTTTACTGTATCGTTCCACAATGCGCCTATTCAAATGTATCATGATTAACATTTGTTTCTAATTTAGTCACATCTTTAAACAGGGTCTCTCCATCCATTCTCTTTCAAGCTATAAATTTCATTTTAAAATTCAAAAAGATCTTATTAATTTATCTTTAAAGTATTGATTCTAAATCAATTTAATTCTTCTACTTTTTTAACTATCTTATCTAAATGACGCGTTGTCACTGCAGTTTGTTCATTTAGTAATTTAATATCTTGATATAATGATGTAACTTCGCTATTAGATCCTTGAATTTGATTCATCACTTTAATGTTTAATAAGAATTTTAACATGGGATATGCAATGAATTTAAATTTCTTAAAAAATATAGCTTGGACTTTAGGAATAATTTTATAGTTACTTTGTTCTATTAATAAGTGTAGTTCATTATATGACTTTATGATGTTGTTAATCAGTTGTTGTTGTTGTTTTCCTTTATACTGATTTTTTAGCGCTATGCCTGTATTTAAAGGTATAATCATTGCTGCATGTGACATTAGCCAATCTTCAAAATTTGCTTCATAAGTTAATTTTATAGGTAAATCTTTGAATATTTTATAAAGTTTATTTTGAAATGGTATTTTCTCCTCAAGGTGACTGACTTTTAGTTCTCCAGCATTAAATCGGATAACCGTTGTTGTGCTGTCATTTCTATTTCCCCCAGTCATTAAAAAACCAAAAGATACATTTTTAGATGTCTTTGATTGCTTAAGAACAGTTTCACGAAGCTTGTGTGGATTGGTGTTGTTCCCCACAAAAATGATATTCTGCGTAACATTTTTCCCTATTATAGGTACAACTGAATAGACATCTGAATATTTCATTGTTACAAATATAACATCATAATGATCAGTCTCATTTAATTCACTAATATAGCTAAAATGTTCTTTTGTATTTCGCTTCTGGAAATAGTGGTTTAATACGACTCCCCTATCATTCAAATTGTTGTAGGCCTGTCCTCTTGCTAATATCGTTATATTATTCTCAGGTTTGTTTAGCGCATGTGCTAAAAATTGCCCCTGCACACCAGCACCATAAATAAGTATATTCATTGGTATACTCCTCCCTTTTTAATAAACATTTGTTCATTAACTTGAAGTTATCATTATAAAACGTTAAACTCAATAAACAAAATGTACATTTTGATGTTTAATGTACAAATATCAAAAATTGTCGAGAACTAAGGAGTAATTATGGATAAAAGACAAGAAAAATCACGCCAACTCATTATCGAAACTTTTATACAACTCATGCAGGAAAAAGACGTTGCTAAAATATCTATGAAAGATATAGCTGAATTTGCCAATATTAATAGGGGAACGCTTTATTTAAACTTTATCGATAAATATGACATTCTTAATCACGCCATAGATTTTATTATGGCAGAGGCAATTGAGAAATGTGAGCACTATATGTATGCAATAGAAGACGGTAAAGAGGGTATACGAGAAATACTTGTCGCCATCGATAAGCAATATGATCTCCTTAAGAAATTGATACAAAAATCAGATTTAAATATATTAAAACAGACACTTTCAGAGAAATTCATGAAATCTATTAAGCAAAAAGACAATGAAATAATGACACAGTTTTTAGGTTCAGCAACAGTAGGCGTTATCGTTTGGTGGATTGAACAATCTAGACCATGCTCTATTGATGAATTAAGTAATGAACTATGGCGTTTATTAGCACCACATATTGAATCATTTCTATAAAAATATGCACAAAAAAACTGTCAACAAAATCAAAAATTCTGTCGACAGCTTGAAGCAATCACATAATGAATGACTGCTTTTTCTTTATAAACCAAACATTTTTGTAATTGGTCCTTGTGGCAAGATAATACCCAAACACATCGTAATGATAATGACGATAATCGTTGTCCACATTAATCCATGGCTTGGTTGGCTTTTCTTCCTTTTCGCAATGGTAACTTCCATAAGTGCAACAGCTGCTACGCCGCCTAACATTTTCAATGTTAGTAACATATGCCCTCCAGCATTATCAGAAGAAAAAGCTTGAATCCATAACCAAAATCCTGAAATTAAAACTAATACCATAAAGAGTCTTAATACCATATGAATTGGTTTAAAGTAAGGTGTTGCGCCTTGTTTTACTGAAAAGTTAAAATACGCAGCAAAGAACAAAATAATTGCAAGCACCCATGATGTAATATGAATATGTAACATTAAATAACCCCCACACATATTTTTTATTACTTCATACAACTATTAACTACAATAAATTATATATAAGTAAAATTTTTGTAGTCTTTGAATTGCAAAAATAATATGCTTCCATCCTCATCATACTCAATACTTTGTCATTTTTCAAAAAGAAATTCAAAATCTATTTTCTTACAATTCATCATTTATATCAAAGTCCCTAATTTCCATAGTTAAATCACTCAAAAAACGGACTAACAATCTCAAATGTTAGTCCGTTTAAGTATATTTATTTTTCAGCAATAAAGTTCGTTAAAGTACCAATGTTATCAATCGTTACTTTAACTTCATCACCAGGTTGTAAGAATTTGGGTGGATTCATACCTGCACCGACACCTGCTGGGGTACCTGTCGCAATAATATCACCTGGATGTAACGCAACATATTTAGATATTTCTTCTATTAATTCATCTATTTTAAGAATCATTTGACCTGTATTACCATCTTGACGAATTTCATTGTTAACTTTTGTTACAATATTAACATCTTCAGGTGTAGGCAATTCATCTTTAGTTACAATATACGGACCGACTGGACATCCACCAGTTAAACTTTTAGATAAGAATGCTTGGTCTTGTGCTTTTTGAGCTTTACGATCTGTAATGTCATTAATAATAGTGTAACCATACACATAATCTAACGCTAAGCCCTTAGGTATTTTTTCACCAGATTTTCCAATGACGATACCTAATTCACCTTCATAATCTAATTGATCAGTAATATCTTGGTGATTTGGGATTGTGCTATTATCACCAGTTAATGACGATGCCGCTTTTGTAAATACATATAACCGTTGAACTTCATGATTTAATTCATTTGCATGTTCTTGATAATTACGTCCAAAAGCAATTATATTATTTGTTGGTGTAACTGGAGGTAAAAATTCAACGTCAGCAAATTGTACTTTATAATCCTCACCTTTGCCACTATCTTCTGCAGCAACAACTGCTTTACGCACTTGTTCTTGGAAATCTACGACTTGATTCTGTTGAAGGCCATGTAATAATGTTTTAGGATGAAACTCTCCTTCAGCAAAATCAGCAAAGACTTTTTTCAAATCCCACGCTGCTTCTTCACGCTTTACTTTTACACCATAAGATGTCTGTCCTTCATGTCTGAATGATAGGAATTTCATTCAATATCAGCTCCTCATCTATATCTTAATACATATTATAACTATATTTACTACCAAATAACAAATAAATACCTGGTATTTTCTAAAAATTCAATCAGTTTAGAAATAATCGTACAATTACTTTAAATATGTTATTTTTCTCCACGCCCATTCAACCGGACCTTGTTTGAATTTTTTTAAATAGTAATAACTAGCGCAAACTTGTAAACTATATACAATAAGTACAATGAGATAGGACTGATAAAGCTCTAGCTTGTTATATAAACCTAACCCCATATAAATCAAAGTAAAAATAATACTTTGTGATAAATACACTGTTAAACTTAACTTTCCAGGATATTCAAACAGGTGGACAACTTTTCTAACTTTTGACACTTGGCATAAACGTAAAAATATTAAAATATAGCCTGCTGCTACAATCGGACCTCCAACCATGGCACTTATATATTGAAAAGCATTATTACTATAATCTATCGCGAATGGCACTTTCAGAGTATACCCTATAACTATACATAGCATTCCCCAGAAAGTCGTGCGTTTTTGATTGTTATTGTTACGTAGAACAGTGATTAAATTTAATTTTTGCGCTATTATACCGCATAGAATGTATGGTAAAAACTCTAAGTACGCCGATGTTGTCATAACATCTAAGACACTCATCACTGTTTCATTGATATTTATTTTTAACAAGTCAAAATAATTACCATTTTGCTTAACATCTATGAGTTGTCCCAAAGACATACCTGAAAAGTTATTTGTATCATTTCTTCCTGTGTTCCATGAGAATACTGAAAATGGTATGACAATGAGGATAATTTTTAATACAAACAATATTGTTGCCGCTTTAATCAATGTTTTCGTTTTCTTTTTAATTAACAACACTGCGAGCATTCCTGTAAATGCATACCCAAATAAAATATCGCCAGAAAATATAAAACACCCATGTATTAAACCGATAATCAATAAGCAAGCTAACCTTCGATATATAATCGGATAATAACGAAGGCCTCTATATTGGATATTTTCATACATAATTGCTAATCCATATCCAAATAAAAATGAAAAGATTGGATAAAATGAACTGATAACGACAAGCGTAACTATTCGTAAAAGTCCTTCGTTGATGCCGTGTACTATATCCGGTAAATAAGCTTCTTCATATGGCATACTAAAAACTAAAATATTCATAAGCACGATACCAAATAAACTCAATCCCCGTAATGCATCTAATTCGAATAACCGCTTTTGTGGTGGCACAAAACAACCTCCCTTTAGATTCTAAGAATCAATAGATAGTTGACCAAATTTAAAGAAATATAAATATCCTTTAACGTCAGCATTTAACAGTGTTTCTAATGTATTACGGTAATAATCCATTTGTACTTTATACCGTGACCTTAACTGTTCACCTATTTCTTCATCTGTCATATTTCTCCTTCTGTTAAAAGCGTCTGTTTTATAATCAACGAAATAATATTGTCCTTCTTTTACAAAAATCAAATCAATCATACCTTGAATTATCGAAGCATCTTCTTCTACTTCTCTCATCGATTCTACTTTAGACTGATTTACAACAAATGGTAACTCTCGGTATATTGCGTCACTTTGTGCGATGGTTTCATATAATTCACTTTGAACAAAATACGTTATATCGTCATAACGTATGTCTGTTTTCGCATCTTCAGGAATGATATGTTGCTCAATGAGTCGTCCAATATATTGTTCTATTTCTGATTGGTTCAGACCACCACTTCGGAACGGTAAATGTTGCATGACAGTATGCATCAATGTGCCTATTTCATTCGCTTTACGCTTGGAGCTGTGACTTAAAAAGTCTGGTCTATCGTAGGCTGCTGAACCAATACGATATTGGCGGACACGATCATAGTTGGTATCAGTTTGCTCGGTTTCTAATTGTCTTTTAAGTTCAGATACAGACTGTTTTGATGGCTTATCAATTGCCATCTGAAATGTATATTCATGTGTTAACTGTGTTTGTATTTGTTCTTTTATGGCATCATTACCAGTATTTAATGCATGAATATCTTGGATTGTCCGCTGCTCGCTTTCTTCAAATACTGTTTCTGAAGCAATATCTTGATAAAAGTCTGTTGTTAGATGGACATAAGGTATCATAGATGCTTCTATATCATGAATTGAATTTTCAAAGCGTAATTCGTTAGGTAACGATGTAGATTGATATTTGGCCAATATTGGATAAATCATCTCAATAGGTCTTTGTGCAGTTATACGGTAACTCACGGGTAAATGTGTATCTGACACTGGTGCTTGCTCTAATTGCTGCAGCTCTTTCTCGTCTTTGACACGACCGATTAAAAACAATTGCTCTTTTGCTCGCGTTAATGCTACATAAATTAAACGCATTTCTTCTGAAATCATTTCTTTTTCTGTGATAGCTTTATAAGTTACTGAAGACAATGACGGATAAGAAATATTACTTTCTACATCATAGTAATTCATGCCAAGACCGTAGGTTTGATTAAGAATTACAGATTTATACAAATCATCTCTTCTAAATTTACGAGATAATCCTGAATAAATTACAAAAGGAAATTCAAGGCCTTTACTACTATGCACTGTCATCATTCTCACAACATCATCATTTGGACCGATAATATTTTCTTCACCAAAATCTTTTCCACGTTCCATTAATTCATCTATAAAACGTATAAATTGATATAAACCACGGAAACTCGAATTTTCAAATTCCACAGCTTTATTAAACAAGCCATATAAATTAGCACGACGCCCTTTGCCACCTATAATACCACTGAAATATTGTATAACGTAATGGTCATTATAAAATTTATCAATCAATTGGTAGACTGGATGACTTTGACTATACGTTTGATACATTGCTATATCCTGTAAAAATGCTTGTAATTTTTCCACTAAATTTTTATTGGATGCTTCATGAGACATATAGTTTTGGATAGATTGGTAGAAATAATCATCATTTGGACTAAGGACACGAATATTTGATAATTCATCCTCAGTAAATTGATAAATGACTGAACGCATCAATCCTACCAAATAGATATCTTGTAAAGGGTTATCTACTGTTCTTAAAAATGATAAGACTAATTGGACTTCAGTTTGTTCAAAATACCCTTCCTTACTCTTAACATGGAACGGAATATTATGATCTTTAAAAGCTTGTTGAATCTTTCTAGCCTGCCCATATGACCTTTCTAATATGACAATATCTTTATAACTTGGCTTACGATATTGATTTGTTTTCATATCATATATTTCGTGCTCATCCATAATCTTCTCTACTTGTTGCACTATATATTCTGCTTCTTGTTCTGAACCATTTAAATCTGATGAAGGGTCTTCGACCAACATATTCATTTGTACATCATGTGGTTTATCATCGAATGCGGCACCATAGTAGAGTTGTGCTGCATTATCATATATAATTTCTCCTACGGATTCATCCATCATATGTTTAAATAAATAGTTTGTCGTCGTTAATACTTCTTCTCGAGAGCGGAAGTTTTGAGATAAATCAATACGCATACCATTGTTAGAACCATCTAATGTAAATCGATTATACTTATCGATAAATAAACTTGGATCGGCTTGTCTAAATTTATAGATAGATTGCTTAACATCACCTACCATAAATAAATTGCCATCAGCTTCAGTTCCACGCTTAAAACATGACAATATCTTTTCTTGCACTCGGTTTGTATCTTGATATTCATCGACCAAGATTTCCTCGAATTGTTGTCGATATACATCAGCCACTTCTGAAGGCGAGCCATCCTCATTCATCAATATGCGTAAGGCAAAGTGTTCATAATCAGAAAAATCTAAGAGATTTCTGCTCCGTTTCTTTTGATCAAATTGTTCAATCACATCGGCTGTGACTTTAGATAAATAAGAAACCCTTGGTGCTAATTTCTGCATGTCTTGTTTCAAATCTTGCGCATCTCGGGAAAAATAATCTTCCTGCACTTTCGAGACTAATGATTTATAATGATCATAATGCTTTTTACCGTCATCATAAGCATCAATCATCATTTCATTTGCTTCCTTTATCTTTTTATTCTTTGCTGGAAAACGAGCTTCAAATTGATGTTGTGCAATCACTTCGGAATTTAACTGTCCATCTTCCATGGCTTGATTTAAAAATGCTCTTTCCTTTTCTAACACTGCTACTTGCTTATCTACTTCTTCCAACAACATAAATAAGTTATAACTTTTATCTAGTGCTTCTAACGCTGACTCCATAAAAATCATAGCCAATTCATTCAATAATTGTAGTAATTCATTTTGCTGTGCTTCATCATAATAAGGACTTGCTAAATTTCGGAGCCATCCGTATGGATTAGGATTTGCTATACTAAAATAATACATTTGTTTAATTGTATTACGCAGTTGATCATCGTTTCGATCGGATGATAATTGTTCTGTTAAATCAACAAAACTAGGGTCAAGGATATCATAATGTTGCTCTAAAACTTCATCGATTGTTTGCTCTAATAACAGTATATTTTCCGCTTCACCACTTGTTCTAAAATTTGGATCTATATCTAATACATCATAATGATGTTGAATTAATTTCAAACAGAAACTATGTAGTGTAGAAATTTGAGCTTGATGTATTTTAATTCGTTGGTTTTTTAAATGTTCATTATCAGGCGCCTCTTGCGAAGCTTCTTGTATCCGTTGATCCACACGATGTTTCATTTCACGTGCACTTGCATTCGTAAATGTCACGACAAGTAATCGATCTACATCAATTTCATCATTTAAAATGCGCTGTATAATACGTTCAACTAATACAGCTGTTTTGCCAGAACCTGCAGCCGCTGCTACAAGCACATCTTGCCCTTTTGCATAAATACTTTTCCACTGATTATCCGTCCATCTAACATCAGCGGGTTTCACTGGAATTTGGCTCATATTTGATCATCCTCTTCTAACGCCACTTTTTGAACTTCTTCTAATGGATCAATAGATTCATCTACTGTACGATATCGTTTACTATCAATCATTCCGTCTACATGACAAACCGATTTATAATTACAAAAATCACACGGTAAAGTTTGATTATATTTCAATGGAGCAACTTCTGTATGGCCGTCCATAATATCTGATGCAGTCTCAATAAAATTTTGTTTATTGTGTTTAATGAGTTTATAAATGGTCTGTTCATCTGCAACTTTACTATTGCTTTTAATACCGCCATCTTTTTTCAATCCGAGTGGTACAATATCAGACGTATAGCTCGGTTCAATTCTTGTATCAAATGCATCTAACACAGATTCATCACTATTCAACAATCCACTCAATTTAAATGAATTAATAAATGCTTCGTCTCTCTTTTCTTCACTTAATTGGTTCCACGCTAGTTTAATACGTGGTTCATGAACATGGAAATAGAGTAAGCCGCCAGGTTTGGTCATTTCAGTTAAACCAAGTCGTGATTTATTTTGAAGAACAATATCCATATAAGTCATCATCTGCATTTGCATACCATAATATACCTTTGTTAAATCTAAAGTACCACTATACTTAGACGATTTATAATCAATAATATTTACAAAGCTTTGTTGCCCTTCATTGTAAGTATCAATACGATCTATTTGTCCGCGAATATTGATTGGAATACCTTGTGTTGTTTGCAATGCCTCTGCAAAAAGTTCGTCATGGTCTCGTGGTTTTCTTCTAAAGCCAGCTTCAAAGCGTTGTGGTGTAAATTTAGTATAATTACCTTGATATTTCAATGCGGTCAATGTTGTTTCAACTATTGCGCCAATTCGCTGTGATAAATAACGATAATACGCAGTTGAATTCAATAAATTAAATTGAACCTCGGGTAATATTTCCGATAAGGCTTCAACCGTCAATTTATGAATTTGCTTTGTATTCAAATTTTTAAAATCGCCATTCACTTTTTCTGAAATGAATTTTAATACTTGGTGAAAAATATCACCTAAATCAAAATGTTCTAGTTTATATTTTGTTCGTTCATTCAACCTCAAACCATGTGAAGCAAAGTGTTTAAATGGGCATGCTTGATATCCTTCAAAACGTGAAACACTGGCATTTATCGTACTTCCATATAAATCTTTAGATAGTGATTCGCTTAATTGCACCGTTTTATTATCATATGTCAGTGCAGATAACAAATAATTCAATCCTTTATTTAGACGATCATCATCTCTCATAACTTGATATGTATCTAACCAAGTATCTGCAACTATTTCATCGTCTAACCATGCTTTTAATGATTCAAATAACACAATTTTTGTTTGGTGTGGATGTTCCATTAAAGTAAGTGGATTAGCTTGATGTTGATGATGTATATTTTGAACTTCTAGATTTGTAAACAACTGTTGAATTTGATTTAAAAATGGACTCGGCTCTTTTTCATCACCATTTGTTCCCATAAGTGAATAAGAGAATGTCACAGCCACACGACTTCTCGTCATTGCAATATAACAGACAAAGGCTTCATCCATTTGTAGTATATCTGCTGTAGGACTTAATTCTATTGATGCTTGTTCTTGAAAATATTTCTTCTCGTCATCCGTGATCAAACTTGAAGATGAAACAGTTTGTGGGATAACACCATCATTGGCCCCTACAATGTATACATGTGCTTTGTTATCAACTTTAGCCAAGTCCATTGTACCAATACTCACTTGATCTAATGTTTGCGGAATCATGACAAATTCCAATTGATCTAAACCAATATCAAATAGCTCTAAAAATCTAGTTTGGGACATACTTTTATCTCCGAACACCGTAACAAGATCGTCTAAAGTTTGAATCAAGCCGTTCCATATTTGGTCAATTTCCTCTGCTTTTTTATGTTCACCTTCTACATCTAGTGTATCTCTTTCCGTCATTAATAAACTTGGTAAATCAAAGGCTTCCAACGCTTCATAAAATGCAGTTGCAAATCCAACCGCTGTATTCGCTTCACTCATTTTTGTTTCAAAGTGCATAACTTTGTCAATGACATCAGCTTTCAATTGAATCACACGTTCAAAAGTTTCTCGTTCATCATCTGTCAGCGGCTGACGTTTTAACCCCATTTTTCTGAACTGCTCTACATGGAAATACTTTTCGTCTATCCAACGTTTGCCATAAATGCCACGTTCCAACACAAAATTTTCTAAGATATCAATAAGTAGATGACTATCTTTAAATTTCTTAGTTAAAACATTTGTTTTAAACAAACGCATCAGTGGATCAAACTTCCAATTAGTTTGAATTACTTCAATAAGTGAACGCAACATTTCCATGATTGGATGATGTGTCATAGACTCTTTCACATCAATGTTATACGGAATACCATATTGTGGTAGGATAGACTCCATCAGATAAGCATAGGATTCGTCTCTATACAATATGGCTATATCTTGATAACGACGTCCTTGTTCACGTGTTTCTCTTAAAATACGTCGTGCAATTTCATTGATTTCTTCTCTCATTATAGAAGACTCTAAGATTTCTATATTACCTTGTGTCGCTATAGGCTCAAATTGCAAAGCATTAAAGCTCTGTTCTAATTGAGATAAAACATTATTTTTAAACCTATATGCTTGGTTAAAACGCTTAACATTTAATTGTAAGTTTAACTGCTGTGCTATATCTTCTATATGCGTAAGTGATTCTGATGGTTTTCTAAATAAACTAAACGTATCTTTATCACCATCTGTTGTTAATAGTATCGTTACCTTTTTGGCATACTTCACTAAGCTTTGAATGATTTGATACTCCAACGTTGAAAAGTTATGAAACCCATCGATATAAATTTCAGTACGTTTGAGCCATTCAGATTTGTCCATCACCGTTATAAAACGTTGCAAACTATCTTCAGTAGATACATATTCTCCATTTATTCTATCTTCTAAATGTTTGTAAATAAGTGCTATATCTTGAAGCTTATGTTTGGTTCTAGTTTGTAGTGTATTTGTCTCTATGTATGATGTTAACTGTTCAGGGGATACTGCATATTTCTTAAAATCTTGTATCTGCTCATAGAGTTTCTCACTAAAACCGTAATATTTAACTTGAGAACGATAAAGCTTTAAGTCCGATTGGTGTTGTTGAATGATGTCATAAATCATCATTTCTGTGCCTGCTTTCGACAATTGTTGTTCCATCAAACCGCCAACTTCTTGAAAGACACGATAACTTAGTCGTTCAAAGTGTAATACTTCTGTTCTCAGACTACCGTTCAGTTCAGAGTCATTTACGAATGCTTGCTCAAGTTGAAAAGTATTTTGTGTTGGAGCAATTAAGACAATCGGGTCGCCTAACGGATCTTGTTTCATTTTGTTTTTTATTTCTTCTATCATTGCATGTGATTTTCCCGTACCTGCTCTTCCAATATAAGCATTTAATTCCATGACATCTTCCACTCCTTTGACTTATATTTTAACATATAAAAGGTTGTGCATCGTTAATCTAAATACTCATAAAGCTATATTCATATTTTAATCATCAACTCATATCACAATTACTTTTATAATATTTTAAGGTTTAGAAAAACCGATTTATTAATACTTAATATGACTTATACACATTCCGGATAACAAAAAAATACTAACAAAGGTTTAAACTTTGTTAGTATTTTAAATTAAATATTATTTATCCTCTTTTGTATCAGGATCAAACCCAAATTTCATTTCATTTAGCGGCCAAAAGCTAAATGACACTTTGCCAACGACTTGATCTTCATCAATCAAACCAAATGAACGACTATCTTTACTTACCTCACGATTGTCGCCGAGTACAAGTAATTTACCTTTTGGAATTTTATTTTTCTGATCTACCTGATTAATGTCTTTGGTTTCAAAACTACCAGTAATATAATTATACTGCTTATGTTTCTCATTATAATTTAAATATGGCTCGTCTACCTTTTTACCATTTACATATAGTTTATCTTTCTTATACTCTACATTATCGCCAGACGTACCAATAACACGTTTAACATAATCACTGTCTTTCGTTGCATGGAACACAATCACATTACCTTTTTTAATGTCTCCAAATTTATAACCAAATAAATTTACGACTACGCGTTCTCCATCTTTTAAAGTAGGATCCATAGAATCCCCTTTAACTGTATATGACTGCGCCACAAAGTTTACGATAAGTAATACTAATGCAACTGCAACAACGATCGACACAAACCATTCCAATATCTCTTTTTTCAATTTTTACACCTCATCTATTTAATTAAAGTTCATTGTGAATTTTTTAAAAGGATAATATCTCAAACTCACATCGCCTATGATATCGTTTCTTTGTATAAAACCAAATGTCCTCGAATCATCCTCATGCTTCCGTTGGTCATTAAGAACGAAATAGGCATTGGGTGGAATAATATCTTCTTCAGAATGTTTAAGATTCCTAAGTGATAAATTAGTTATACTTTCATTATTAACATAGGGTTCATCTACTTGTCTATCATCTCTATATAGCGTGCCATTTTTATACGCAATAGACTGTCCTGGCTTTCCAATAATTCTACTTACTTTAATATCATTACCTTCACGATACATTATAATGTCATTATTATCTAGTAAATTAAAAGTTGTTTTAACTTTATTTATTATCACTCTATCCCCTAGTTTCAAACTCGGTTCCATAGCGTCATTCTTTATGACTGTACCAGTGACAATAAAAGCCTGAATCAATAGTACAATAATAATCGCAATAATGATGGAAATCAAATGTTTTAATATGCTTCGCATAATGTCACTCTCCTGAAGAATGCATAAAGTACTTCTCGATTTTGCGTCCAATAAACCATACAATAACAAACACAATCATAATTAAAATAAGTCTTGTAGGATTTGTAAATAATGTCGTTATATCATTACCTAGCCATCCAATAAGGCCAATCATAACTAATTTCGATGCAAAAAGTACTGTTAAATATACATGTGCTCTAATATGAGATAAACTAGCTACAATATTTACAAATGCACTAGGTGTAAATGGAAAGCACAATAAAATAAATATAGGTATAATGCCACGTCTATCAATAAAATGTATCAATCTTTGAACTGATGTGCGTTGTTGCAATTTCTTCATATATTTTGTATGTGTAAGTCTCCTGAAAATAAGAAACACAATATAGCTACCAACCACTGTTCCAAGCCAAGCTAACAACGTACCAATAACCAAGCCATAGGCATTGACGTTCACAATTACAAATACAATGATTGGTAAAATAGGAAGAAATGCTTCAATAAACGGCAATAAAAAACCTATAATATAGCCTAGACTTCCAAATAAATCAAACCAATGCTGAACTTGTTCTTCCGTCATCAAATCATTCCTCATAATATTACTATTCTTCGTAATTATAATTGTAACCTCAAACTTTTCAAACTATAAAGTGTTAGTTTGCTCATAAATCAGTCTTAAGAACGAATAAGTATGCTTATCATCGACTCATAGATTTTTTACTTAAATAATGTATTTAGATAATAGAGTATTGCTTATAGTCATTCCTAAACATAAATAAAAAAGTGACTCATCTAAATCTGAATTTAGGATGAGCCACCTTTTTATTTATTCAATTTAATAGATAGAAAACGAACAAATTTAAATTTCATACATACACGTACATATTTTATTATGAAGTCATCAATGAAATACGATTTAAATTATAGGCGTTTTTCTAATTCTTGTTTTTTGTCTTCAAATCCTGATTTACCTAATAATGCGAACATATTTTGTTTATATGCTTCTACACCTGGTTGGTTAAATGGATTAACACCCAATTGGTATCCACTCATAGCACAAGCAAGTTCGAAGAAGTAAACTACATAACCAAATGTTTCTTCATCTAAACGAGGAATATTAACAACTAGGTTAGGAACACCACCATCAGTATGTGCTAAAAGCGTTCCTTCAAATGCTTTCGTATTGACTTCATCTATTGTTTTTCCAGCTAAATAATTTAAGCCATCTAAATTATCACTATCTTCTTCAATAGTAATATTATGTTTTGGATTGTTCACTTTGACTACTGTTTCAAATAAGAAACGACGTCCTTCTTGAACATATTGTCCAAGTGAGTGCAAATCAGTTGTATAGTTTGCGCTTGAAGGATAGATACCTTTGAAATCTTTACCTTCTGACTCACCAAATAATTGTTTCCACCACTCGTTAAAATATTGCATAGATGGTTCATAGTTAATTAACATTTCAGTGTCATAACCTTTTGCATATAATACGTTACGAATTGTTGCATATTGATATGCAATGTTATCTTCTAAATTTTCTGATGACAATTCTTCACGGGCTTTAGCAGCACCTTGCATCATTGCTTCAATGTCTATACCAGCTACCGCGATTGGTAATAAACCTACTGCAGTTAATACAGAGTAGCGGCCACCAACATCATCAGGTACTACAAATGTTTCATAACCTTCGTTTGTAGCTAATTGTTTAAGTGCCCCTTTTTCTTTGTCTGTAGTAGCGAAAATACGTTTTTTCGCTTCTTCTTTGCCATACTTACTTTCTAATAACTGTTTGAACAATCTAAATGCCACTGCTGGTTCTGTTGTCGTACCAGATTTAGAAATAACGTTAACTGAATAATCTTTACCATCTAAATAATCAATTAATTCTTGTGTATAAGAAGAAGATAAATGATTACCTACAAAAACGATTTCTGGATATTCATCACTATTTCTAAATGAAGACGTTAACATTTCAATCGCCGCACGCGCGCCTAAATATGAACCACCAATACCTATTACTACAAATACGTCAGAATGCTCTTTCACACGTTTAGAAGCTTCTAATATGCGTGAGAATTCTTCTTTATCATAATCTACAGGAAGGTCTATCCAACCTAAGAAATCACTGCCAGCACCTGTACCTTCATGAATCGTTTTATGAATCGATTTCACTATATCTTTTTGTTGTTGTAATTCATGTTCGCCAAAAAATTCTAAAGTTTTACCATAATCTAATTGAATATGAGTCATTTGATTTGCCTCCAGTGTTTTTAATTTCAAAATCATTTTACTAATTTTATTTTCACTATTCAAACAACTAGCCTATAGATAATTGTAAATTATGACAATTTCGTCAAATTTTACTATTTAAACAACTTGCATCATATTCATATTTATATGCATTTATAATACACCCTTCAAACGCTCTTAAACTTACATACACATTCCTTGGTAATCATAATTCAAAATTCACCACCGAAATATTTTTGTATATTTATGTATAAAAATGGTTTTATTTTCATTTATTATCTGCTATACTAATCAATATCAAATTAACAAAACAAATTATTAAAATTACAAATAGAGGTGGAAGTTATGAAAGAGAAAATTGTATTAGCATATTCAGGCGGATTAGACACAAGTGTTGCAGTAAAATGGTTATTAGATAAAGGTTACGATGTTGTAGCTTGTTGCTTAGATGTTGGAGAAGGTAAAGATTTAGATTTAGTACATCAAAAAGCATTAGATATGGGGGCAATTGAGTGTCATATTATTGATGCTACTGAAGAATTTAGTGAACAATTTGTATCTTATGCTATCAAAGGGAACTTAATGTATGAAGGTACATATCCATTAGTTTCTGCATTATCAAGACCTTTAATTTCTAAAAAATTAGTTGAAATTGCTGACAAAACAGATGCTGTAGGCATTGCTCATGGTTGTACAGGTAAAGGTAACGACCAAGTGCGTTTTGAAGTGGCGATTAAAGCATTAGATCCAAATTTAAAAGTCTTCGCACCTGTTAGAGAATGGGCTTGGAGTCGTGAAGAAGAAATTGATTATGCAATCAAACATAACATTCCTGTTCCAATTCAACATGATTCACCTTACTCAATTGACCAAAACTTATGGGGTAGAAGTAATGAATGCGGTATATTAGAAGATCCTTATGCAGCTCCACCAGAAGATGCATACGATTTAACACAAGCGTTAGAAAATACACCAGATGAAGCAGAAGAAATCGTTCTATCATTCGAACAAGGTATTCCTACCGAGTTAAACGGTCAATCCTACAAATTAAGTGAACTTATTTTAGAACTCAATCAACTTGCTGGTAAACATGGTATTGGTAGAATCGACCATGTTGAAAATAGATTAGTTGGTATTAAATCAAGAGAAGTATATGAAACACCTGGTGCGGAAGTAATTGTCAAAGCACATAAAGCGCTCGAAACGATTACACTTACAAAAGATGTCGCTCATTTCAAACCTGTCATTGAAAAACAATTTTCAGAACAAGTTTATAACGGTTTATGGTTCTCACCATTAACTGACAACTTAAAAGTATTTGTAGATAGTACGCAACAATATGTGTCTGGGGATGTACGTATTAAATTGTACAAAGGGAATGCCATAGTTAATGGTAGAAAATCTCCTCATACATTATATAATGAAAAATTAGCAACTTATACTAAAGAAGATGCATTTAATCAAGAATCAGCAGTTGGTTTCATAGATATCTTTGGCCTACCTACTCAAGTGAATTCAATGTTACACGGTGGTTATCACGATGAGCACTAAAGCTTGGGGTGGCAGATTTAGCGAACAGCCTGAGGAATGGGTTGATGAATTTAATGCTTCTATACACTTTGATAAGGCATTAATTCAATATGATGTACAAGGTAGTATTGCGCACGCAACCATGTTGGCCAAACAAGGTATCATTTCTGATTCAGACTGCGATCAAATCATTAAAGGTTTAAACGATATTTTAACTGATTATGAACAAGGTAACTTATCTTTAGATGTTTCTTTAGAAGATATTCATTTAAATATAGAACATGAATTAATTAAGAGCATTGGGGATGCTGGTGGAAGGTTGCATACTGGTCGTAGCCGTAATGATCAAGTAGCTACAGATATGCATTTATATACAAAAGAAGCAGTATCTCATTTGATTGAACTCATCACTTCTTTTCAACAGACAATTGTTAAAGTTGCTGATGCGCATATTGATACCATTATGCCTGGATATACGCATTTACAGAGAGCACAGCCAATATCATTTGCACACCATATATTAACGTATTACTGGATGCTAGAAAGAGATAAATCTTGTTTTCAAGACAGTATGAAACGTATTGATATCTCCCCACTTGGCGCTGCTGCATTAAGTGGTACAACATATCCAATTGATCGTCATGAAACGCAATCTCTATTAAACTTTAGCGCTATATATGAAAATAGTATGGATGCAGTGAGTGATAGAGATTATATTGTCGAAACATTACACAATATATCTTTGACCATGGTTCACCTATCTCGTTTTGCTGAAGAAATTATTTTCTGGTCTTCTGCCGAAGCAAACTTTGTTACATTATCTGACGCATTTTCTACTGGATCATCTATTATGCCTCAAAAGAAAAATCCCGACATGGCCGAATTAATTAGAGGTAAGGTTGGTAGAACGACTGGTCATTTAATGAGTATGTTAATGACATTGAAAGGCTTGCCACTTGCATACAATAAGGATATGCAAGAAGACAAAGAAGGATTATTTGATGCGATTCACACGCTCAAAGGCTCATTACGTATCTTTGACGGTATGATAGATACAATGACAGTCAACGTAGATCACTTACACCAAACCGTCTACAATGACTTCTCTAACGCAACAGAACTTGCAGACTATTTAGTGAATAAAGGCGTACCATTTAGAAACGCTCATGAAATAGTTGGTAAAATTGTACTTTGGTCTATTCAAAATAATGTTTATTTATTAGATGTGCCTTTAGAAGAATATCAAAATGCTCATACAAGTATCGAATCTGACATTTATGATTATTTAAAACCAGAAAACTGTGTAAGTCGTAGAATCAGTTATGGTTCAACTGGACAAGAAGCAGTTAAACAACAATTAAAAGTAATCAAAGCACAAAAATAACTTTAAACTACATTTAAGGATTGGAACAAACATAACTTGTTGTTCCAATCCTTTTTCCTTTTTTAATTCTTTTTTATTTCATACTTCTTTTACACACCTTTAACATTTTACAGTAAAAAAACAACTAATTAACTTACAATTAATATATCAAACTATAATTAATTTTTTATACTTTTAATTAAGAATACGTAAATAGTGTTTAAAATATTATATTCAAAGGTAATATGTATGTACAGTTCAAATTAAGGAGTGAAGCACTATGAAAAATGTGAAAAGAATTATGGTATCAAGTATGACGGTTTTATCTTTATCATTACTAGCCTCTACCTCTATGGCAAAGGCTGATGAAAATAACGATGCATCTCAAGTTCAAACAAAAACAGTAGCACAACAGCAAGATACCCAAAAGCAAAATCAAGTCAACACTCAAGAACAAGACTCACCTCAATCACAGTCTTCTACGAATGAACAATCATCTGTAGCATCCCAAGATGATACTACTAAAGAACTGGAACCAAATGCTTCACAAACACAAACTCAAGATACTACTAAAAACCAAACACAACCAACTGAACATACAAACAACGAAAATACTACTTCGTCAGCAAAAACAGTTAACGAGGCCGACGATAAAAGTGCAGATACTAAGGAAATACATAATTTAAATGGAGAGAAATATGCAACGATTGCTCATAGAGGTGCAAGTGGCTATGCACCAGAGCATACATTTCCCGCATATGATAAGAGTCACAATGAAATAGGCGCTTCATACATTGAAATCGATTTACAAATGACTAAAGATGGTAAACTCGTAGCAATGCACGATGAAACTGTAGATAGAACAACTAACGGCACAGGTAGAGTAGATTCATATACATTAAAAGAACTTAAAAAACTAGATGCCGGTAGTAAATTTAATGAACAAAATCCTGACTATGCTGATGAAGCATATAAAGGAGCGAAAGTCCCTACATTAGATCAAATTATTGATCGATATGGTGCAAATGCTAATTACTATATCGAAACAAAATCACCAGATGTTTATCCAGGTATGGAAGAAAAGTTACTTGATACCTTAGATAAGCATAATTTACTTACCAACGATGCTTTAAATAATGGACATGTCATCGTTCAATCTTTTTCACAAGATAGTATTGAAAAAATGAACAACTTAAACCCAGATGTTCCTTTAGTAAGACTTTTAAATAAGGGTGAGTTGCCTAATCTGTCCGAACAAGATTTAGAATACATCAAAAAATTTGCGATTGGTGTAGGTCCACATTATACTGATTTAACTAAAGATAATGTAAAAAATTTAAAAGAACTCGGCTTCTTAGTACACCCTTATACTGTTAATACCAAAGCAGATATGGAACGTTTAAATAGTTATGGTGTTGATGGCGTATTCACTAATTACGCTGACATTTATAAACAAGTTGTAGAAGATAGTAAATAAACATCTACACACTTTAAAATACTTTAATAATAAAAGTATGAATACGCCTTTTTAGATTTAAAAGAACCCATTCGTTAGCAATGAATGGGTTCTTTTCTATAATTATCCAATAATTTTATAAGTATTCATCCTAATCGCTAATTCATTAAATCTTACAATCTTTCACGTATAGTATGCTTTACAATGTCACGCTTCATAGAAGTCAGTGATTAATTATAAACTAAATATTATAATATGATTGCGTTAACGTTTTGAATCAACACCGAAATATTAAATCTAGTAAGTAACCTTTAGCAACAACATATACTTACTTACTAAATTTAATATAAAAAAGGTGATTTCTATTGAAATAAAAATAGAAATCACCTTTTTAAATTCTGAGAATTTCATATCCCAGATACTGCTTCATCTATAATAGATTAAAGTCCTACGTTCACTTATGCCCAACCACGATATCGTGCAGCTTCTGCTGTACGTTTAATACCTACAATATACGCTGCTAAGCGCATATCAATTTTACGGTTTTGTGATAATTCATAAATCGTATCAAATGCAGTTATTAATTTTTCACGTAATTTTGTATTTACTTCTTCTTCAGTCCAATAATAACCTTGGTTATTTTGCACCCATTCAAAGTAAGAAACTGTCACGCCTCCAGCGCTCGCTAATACATCTGGTACCAATAATATGCCACGCTCAGTTAAAATACGTGTACCTTCTGGCGTAGTTGGACCATTTGCTGCTTCAACCACAACATCAGCTTTAATATCATTAGCATTTTCAGCTGTAATTTGATTTGAAATTGCTGCTGGTACTAATACATCACAGTCGATTTCAAATAACTCTTTATTTGAAATTGTTTCCTCAAATAAATTAGTTACAGTGCCGAAGCTATCTCTTCTATCTAGTAAATAATCGATATCTAAACCTTCTGGATCGTGTAATGCACCGTATGCATCTGAAATACCTACAATTTTTGCTCCCATGTCATATAAGAACTTAGCCAAGAAGCTACCTGCATTACCAAAACCTTGAATTACGACGCGTGCACCTTCGATTTCAAGACCTCTTCTTTTAGCAGCTTGTTCAATTGCAATGACTACGCCTAATGCTGTTGAACGATCACGACCTTGTGATCCCCCTAAAACAATAGGTTTACCAGTAATAAAACCTGGTGAATTGAATTTGTCTAATGAACTATATTCATCCATCATCCATGCCATAATTTGAGAGTTTGTAAATACGTCTGGCGCTGGAATATCTTTAGTCGGTCCAACGAATTGAGAAATTGAGCGAACATATCCACGGGATAAACGTTCCACTTCATGTATACTCATTTGTCGTGGGTCACAAATAATTCCACCTTTACCACCGCCATATGGTAAATCCACAATGCCACATTTCAATGTCATCCACATTGATAATGCTTTAACTTCCTCTTCGTCCACGTCAGGATGGAATCTTACTCCACCTTTAGTTGGTCCAACAGCATCATTATGCTGCGCACGGTACCCAGTAAACGTTTTAACAGTACCGTCATCCATACGTACAGGAATTCTGACCTGTAAAAATCTTAAAGGTTCCTTCACTAAATCGTACATACCGTCGTCAAATCCCAGTTTATGCAATGCTTCTTTAATAATTTGTTGCGTAGAAGTAACTAAATTATTATTCTCAGTCATGATCCATTTCGCCTCTTTTTCGTCACTAATGATTTCGCTTTCATGCTAATTGTAACATAAGATTTTTCTTTTTAAAGTCTTTTCAAAACTTATGTTATGGAACTGTATATTTACGCAAAAACGCTTCTTACTTTGTCTAATGCAAAGTCTAATTCTTCTTTTGAAATAATGAGTGGTGGCGCAAATCTAATCACAGTATCATGTGTTTCTTTACATAATAATCCCTGCTCTTTTAGCGCTTCACAATACGGTCTAGCATTCTCATTTAATTCAATACCAATAAACAATCCACGGCCACGCACTTCTTTAATTGAAGGGTGGTCTATCTTTTCTAATTCTGATTTGAAGTAGTTACCTAATTCTAATGATCGTCCAGGTAAATCTTCGTCTACAATCACATCTAATGCTGCATTGGATACCGCGCAAGCAAGTGGGTTACCTCCAAATGTAGAACCATGTGATCCTGGTGTAAATACGCCTAAAACTTCTTCATCTGCTAATACTACAGAGATAGGTAATACTCCGCCACCTAAAGCTTTACCTAAGATATATACATCTGGCTTAACATCGTCCCAGTCTGTTGCAAATAATTTACCAGAACGGCCTAATCCAGCTTGAATTTCATCGGCAATAAATAAAATATTATGTTCATCACATAATTCTCTGATTGCTTTTAAGTAACCTTCTGGCGGTACATTAATTCCAGCTTCACCTTGGATAGGTTCAATTAGAATTGCAGCAGTATTTTCATTGATACCAGCTTTAACAGCTTCGATATCTCCAAAATCAACTTTACGGAATCCTTCTAATAATGGGCCGTATCCACGTTGATATTCAGCCTCTGATGATAATGATACTGGCGCCATTGTACGACCATGGAAGTTACCATTGAACGCAAGAATTTCTGCTTTATCTGGCTCGATATTTTTAACATCATAAGCCCAACGACGTGCTGCTTTCAAAGCAGTTTCAACCGCTTCCGCACCTGTGTTCATTGGTAAAGCTTTTTCTTTACCTGAGAGCTTACAAATTT
This sequence comes from Staphylococcus succinus, assembly GCF_029024945.1. Taxonomy (NCBI): domain Bacteria; kingdom Bacillati; phylum Bacillota; class Bacilli; order Caryophanales; family Staphylococcaceae; genus Staphylococcus; species Staphylococcus succinus. Next base: position 1,977,166 of record NZ_CP118976.1, read on the forward strand.
TTTCATACCATTCCCCTAGATTTTCACTATGGAAAGCACGAGAAACTAATGTAACTTTATCCGCTTGATCTTTTAGTGCTTGAATAATCTTTGGATGTCTATGGCCTTGGTTTACAGCTGAATAAGCTGATAACATATCCATATACTTGTTACCTTCTGGATCTTTCACCCAAACACCTTCAGCATCCGAAATGACAATCGGAAGCGGTACGTAGTTTGACGCTCCATAATGATTTGTTAATTCAATGATTTCTTCTGATCTTGACATGATATCTCCCCTTAGTTTAAATTTAAGAGCCTTTAAACTCTTTAAATGATACTCATTCATAGCATAACGTATTTGCAAGACAACTGAAACTATTTTCTTAAAATGCCCAATTCCCAAGGGTTATGAATCGAAAAGTACCACAAAGTACAATTAAAAAATATCACTTTAACTTCATTTCTTTTATGTAAGCCCTTACATATATAATGACATATATCCCTACACTTATACAAGGCAATTCTATTATTTTATAAAATTAATTTATTTCCAATTAAAATTACAATAAATTGTATAATTAGTCATATCAAAGCTTGCTGTAACGCTTATATAAACTTTCGGTATTCATTAGCATTCATTACTTTAAAAAGAAGAATAAAAATTATTTTGATTTAATAACTTTCTTTCCAATCATAAATAAGTTGCTGATAATCTGCCGAAAATGCGTTTATATGTATCATATTATTTACTTGAACATGAATCCATGTCTTAAATTCATTAATTAAATATTGTCTGATCACGCTTTAAACCACCTTCATATATAAACTTTAATATACTAAGGTTAATAAGTTTGATTCATAAATACATCCATCTTTAGTCTTAAATAACAAATGGAGTATAGATACACTGATATCAGGGTATCTATACTCCATGGTTATATGCTAAATTCTATTTTTCATCTTTTCTAGGAAGTGGATAAAATCTTTGATTAAATTGTGTCCAAAGTTTTTCTGGTAAATGGTGTTTGTTTTCATCATCAGGATCAAATTCGGAAATAATTTGGTCTTCGTTACCTTCTTTAATTTTGCTCACAAAATTATGATCTAATAAAATGCCTCTACCTAATGCAATTAGTTCTGCGTTTGTTGATTCAATACCATCTAAAGCTTGTTCTGCTGTGAAGATTGAACCTATACCTATAAGCGGCATACGACCATCAATCCATTGATGTAATAAATCAATGCGCTCTTGACCTTCATATTTACCTTCACGTGTTTTAGAATGAATATCAAATAATGACACATGTAAATAATCTAGCGGTTTTTCAATAAGATGTTTAATTAATGTTTCAGTTATTTCCATACTTATTCCTGGTGACTCTGCTTCTTCTGGTGAAAATCTATATCCTACGATAAAATCTTTATTACCATATTTTTTAACTGTTTCAGTTACTTCATCAACAACTAAAGAAGCAAATTTCAAACGATCTTCGCCCCATTCGTCATTTCTACGGTTATAATAAGGTGATACGAATTGATGGATTAAATAATGGTTAGCACCATGAATTTCTACACCGTCAAATCCCGCTTCTATTACTCGGCGTGTAGCTTCACCAAAGTCTTTAATCGTATTTTCAATTTCTTCAACTGTGATTTCACGTGCATGATGTTCTTCTTGTTCACCAAAACTTTTCATTGAGATAGGACTTGGTGCTGCTACATCCCCATTAGGTGTTAAGTTTGGTAATGCTTGTGCACCACCATGATGAATTTGTACCACTGCTTTTGCACCATTTTTCTTCATGGCTTTAGCTAATCGTTTTAAGCCTTCTAAATCTGAATCATGTGCTACTGAAGGTTGACCTGGAAAAGCTTTACCAATATCAGTAACATTACTTGCTGCAGATATAGCTAAACCTACATCTTTTGAGCGTTGCTCCATATACACAACTTCTTCGTCTGAAATAGTACCATCATCGTTTGATGATACATGTGTCAATGGTGCTAATACAAATCTATTTTCTAACACTACCTTATTAGGTAAAGTTAGTTTTTCAAATAACGGTTGGAATTTTTTATTCATTTCGATATTGCCTCCTAAATTTTAATACTCGTTCAGTGCTCATTAATTCTAACTACTTTGCTATAAAATATAAAACAATATGCTCATGCATGTATTTTTAATTTCATTTATAATATCTTACATGGACTATATACCCATCACTAAAATATAAATACTTCTATACAAACGAAAAACCACTCAACATCTCATAAAATGTTAGTGGTTTTTTCGAAAGATTATTTTTCATCTTTGATCGCGTTTTTGGACTGTTTAATCCAAACCGGTAAGCGTTCTTTAATTGTTTGAAACCCATATTTTTCGGTTTCTTTAATTTCATCTAATACTGATTGCTTTTCTTTCTTACGTTCATAATTTTTAAAATAGTCATTATCTTTTAAAGAAAAGTTCAACTTTCCTTCTTCATCAATTGAAATTACTTTCGCTCTTACAATTTGTCCTTCTGATAAAAACTTCTTCAAGTTATGGACGTAATCATCCATGATTTCAGAAATATGGATTAATCCTTCAGCATTGTCAGGGGTTTCTACAAAAGCGCCATACGGTTGAATACCAGTCACACGAACTTTAATATGTTGACCTACCTTATAGTGATTATTCAACGTGATAACCCCTTATTTCGTAATACTTAACACTATTATAATAGCATAAATTATAGGAAGTCACTAACATTAATATAGAAAAATTTCACGATTTGTTAGATTATAGTTTTGACAATAAAAACTCAAATAAGCAAATATAACTGTTATAACAGCATTACTAAGTTAAATTGCACGAAAAAAAGGCTTAAATATATACACGATGCTACTACTACAATGTGCACACTTTAAACCTTGTTCATTCTATTTATCATTTATATTCTGCCTCTAATTGCAATACTTAATTTGCCATTTGAAGACACACTTCCTAATCTAGAATTTCATCGAAATGAAAATCCGTAAATTATTTGAAATGGTTGAGCTATTTCTTCAGCTTCCCTAATAGAAGTGTTGCATCCATGTGATCATAGACTTCAACATCTCCCACTGTGGTATTTGAAAATTGCATAAGATTTTAAGCGGGCGACAATTTATATAATTGTTGCCCGCTTCATAATCATTTATTATTATCTTTCTTCGATATCAATAGAATCAATTGTAATATCATGTAATGGTTTATCTTGAGGACCCACTTTTGTACTCGCAATATCTTCTAAAGTTGTTTCACCTTCAATTAATTGTCCAAAAACTGTGTGTTTTTGGTCTAACCATGGCGTACCGCCTTTTTCGCCATAAGCTTTAACGATTGGTTCTGGCCAACCACCATCAGATAATTGACCTAACATTGATTCAGGTACGTTGTTCATTTGAACAATAAAGAATTGTGATCCATTTGTATTTGGACCTGAGTTCGCCATTGATAAAGCACCATATAAATTAAATGCTTCAAGTGAAAACTCATCTTCAAATGGTCCGCCATAAATACTTTCGCCGCCCATACCTGTAGCTGTAGGATCTCCACCTTGTACCATAAAATCATTAATAACGCGGTGGAATGTTATACCATCATAGTATCCATTTTTAGCATGTGTCACAAAGTTTTCTACTGTTTTAGGTGCCACATCAGGCAATAATTTAAAAGTCATATCGCCTTTATTAGTATGCATTACTAATTTAATTTCATTACCATTTATTTCTGAATTTAACTGAGGATAGTTAGTCATTTTCATTCTCCATTTCATGTTAAGATGATATATGTATTCTAACATAAATGAAGGGAAGGAATGAACGATGTTATATCGATTTGCACATAAAACTGGAAGTTATGGTGTCTCAATAGTAAAAAATGATGAAAATCAAGTATTAGTACAAGTTGAACAAGTAATTAAACACCCAAAACAAGGCGATTTACATAACCCTAATGAAACCGAAAATGTTTTTTTTCATGAACGTAAAGCACTCAGCCAATTTGAGAAACGTTATACAACACAATCACACCTTAAAACTTTTAATGTAGAGGAAATGCCCTATGTAGATTCTTTGCAACAAGCAATCACAAATTTAGAACAAAAATTAAAAGCACAAGGTACATTACACGCAGCAAAATCCTTAGAAAATTTACAGCAATTAAAAAAAGATTATGCAATCCAATATAAACAAAATTTTGAATAAAAATACCGTGTTTCTTCTTATTTAACTAAACATGTATCTCAACTGTTTCAAGGGATAATCACGTTTTTCAGAATAGTCTAAATCATGTATAATAAATTTTATACTATATTTTCAAAGGAGGATAAAATAATGAGTTTGTTACATATAGCGGCACTCTTACCGTTAATATTTGCACTCATTATTCCGTTTGTATATCGTCTTCAAAAACGAATACATATAGGATGGTTTGTGTTACCCATCCCTGTCGTCTTATTTATATATTTTTTATCATATATTTCAACAACCATGTCCGGTCAAACCGTCATGCAAAACGCAAATTGGATGCCCCATTTTGGCATGAATTTTAATTTGTATGTTGATGGCTTGGGGTTACTTTTTAGTTTACTCATCACTGGTATTGGTAGTTTAATCGTACTGTATTCTATAAGTTATTTAAGTCGACAAGAGCAGTTGGGGAATTTTTATTGTTATCTTTTACTCTTTATGGGCGCAATGTTAGGAGTTGTATTATCAGATAATATTATTATTTTATATCTGTTTTGGGAGTTAACTTCTTTTTCTAGTTTTCTGCTCATTTCCTTTTGGCGTGACAAACAAGCTTCCATTTATGGTGCTCAAAAGTCAATGCTCGTCACTGTATTTGGTGGCCTGTCGCTATTAGGTGGGCTTATCCTACTCTCAATGGCAGGTGGTACAACAAGCTTACAAGAATTAATTGGTAATGCTTCAGAAATACAAATGAGTCCAGTCTTCATTTTATCAATGATATTTGTATTAATTGGTGCAATGACAAAGTCTGCTCAATTTCCATTTTATGTATGGCTACCAGATGCAATGGAAGCACCAACTCCAGTTAGTGCCTATTTACACTCTGCAACAATGGTAAAAGCTGGACTCTATCTCGTAGCTCGAATGACACCTATTTATGCGGTCTCACAAGGATGGATATGGACAGTAACTGCAGTAGGGTTAATTACATTACTCTGGGCATCGTTAAATGCAAGTAAGCAACAAGATTTAAAAGGCATCTTGGCATTTTCTACAGTTTCACAACTAGGAATGATTATGTCCATGTTAGGTATTGGTGCAGTGAGTTATCATTTTGAAGGTGCTCAAAGCCAGCTCTATGTTGCAGCATTTACTGCAGCTATTTTCCATTTAATCAATCACGCAACTTTTAAAGGTGCGCTATTTATGATTACTGGAGTCATTGATCATTCGACAGGTACACGTGATGTTAAAAAATTAGGTGGGCTCTTAACAGTTATGCCTATCTCATTTACGATTACCATCATTACTGCTTTAAGTATGGCGGGTATACCACCCTTTAATGGTTTCTTATCAAAAGAGAAATTTTTAGAAAGTATGATTGATGTAAGCCACGCAGGCATATACAACTTAAATACCATTGGCATATTGATACCAATCATAGCCATTATTGGTAGTATATTTACCTTTGTATATTCTATAAGATTTATTACTCAAATCTTTTTAGGTCAAGGCAATGTAAATGCTTTACCTAAAAAAGCGCATGAGGCTTCATTCTTATTATTAATATCACCAATTATTTTATCGATATTAGTAATCGTGTTTGGATTCTTCCCATCGCTTTTAACAAAATCAATTATTGAACCTGCTGTTAACTCAATTAGTTTACATACTGGTAATACAGCAGAATTTCATATGTTCCATGGTTTTACACCTGCTTTTATTTCTACAATTATCATATACATTATAGGGATTTTATTGATTTTAAGTATTGGCTATTGGGTGCGTTTACTTAAAGCACAACCACGCAAGCTTACATTCAATTACTGGTACGATAAATTCGGAGGTTATGCGCCAAATTACTCAAGCACTTTCACTAATACTTATGTGACAGGCTTTACGCGTAATAATTTAGTTATTATCTTTACTTCTTTAATTGTTATTACGTTGGTTACATTATTAGTAACGCCTTTCAGTATTGATCTTAACAATGTGAGTGAGATAAGACCTTTTGAATTGATTATCGTAGTACTGATTATCACTGCTACATCTATGATTGTATTGGCAAACTCTAGATTGTTCAGTATTATCATGGCTAGTGCTGTGGGTTATTCAGTCGCAATATTCTTTATTTTCTTTGGAGCTCCCGATTTAGCACTCACACAATTTGTTGTTGAATCTATTTCTACAGCTTTGTTTTTACTATGTTTCTATCATTTACCAAACTTAAATCGTCATCAAGAATCTCGTTCATTCAAACTCGTAAATGTATTGATTTCTATAGGCGCTGGCGCTGTAGTGATTGTCCTTGGCTTAATTGCTTATGGTAATAGGCACTTTGAATCTATCGGCGCATTTTATAAAGCCCATGTATATGACTTAGCCCATGGTACAAACATGGTTAACGTGATTTTAGTAGATTTCCGTGGTACCGATACTTTATTCGAATCTGCAGTCTTAGGTATTGCAGGTCTCGGTGTCTACACTATGATAAAACTACGTACAAAAAATAAAGCTACAGAAGAAGGAGGTAAAAACGTTGAACAGACAGAAAAATAATTTAATTTTCCAATATTCAGCTGTGATTATCTTCTTTCTAATAGTTATGTTTGGTCTATCATTATTTTTAGCAGGACATTATACACCTGGTGGCGGATTCGTAGGTGGCCTTTTGCTATCAAGCGCGCTTGTCATAATTACGGTAGCTTTTGATATTAAAACGATGAGAAAAATATTCCCCTGGGATTTTAAAATATTAATTGGTATTGGGCTACTCTTTTGTGTAGCAACTCCTATGGCAAGCTGGTTTTATACTAAAAATTTCTTTACGCACACACCTTTTGAAATACCACTTGGTTTCTTAAAACCGATGGAAATGCATACTGCAGTATTCTTTGATTTGGGTGTAATGTGCGCAGTTATCGGAACAATAATGACTATAATCTTATCGATTGGAGAGAATGAGTAATGGAAATAGTTATGATTTTTGTTTGTGGTATTCTCACAGCAATGAGCGTCTATCTCATTCTTTCTAAGAGTTTGATACGCATCATTATTGGAACTACCATACTAACGCATGCATCAAATTTATTTTTAATGACTATGGGTGGATTAAAGAAGGGTGACGTTCCAATTTATGAAAAAGGGATTACTTCATATGTCGATCCAATACCCCAAGCATTAATTTTAACAGCTATAGTAATATCATTTTCTGTCACAGCTTTTTTCTTAGTATTAGCTTTTAGAAGTTATAAAGAGCTAGGTACAGACAACGTCGAAAGTATGAAAGGAGTACTTGATGATGATCGAGAATAATCTCATTATTTCACTGCTTGTCATACCCATGTTAACTATTATTCTATTAATATTTATCGGTAAGCGCCCTATAATCAAGCGTTATGTCGCATTGATTGGTACTGGTATCACATTGGTTTTTGCATTTATAAATTTAAGTAATGTATTAAAAGATGGCCCTATTAAATTAGAACTTGGTTCTTGGTCTGCACCATATAGTATTGTATTTGTACTTGATATATTCAGTGCATTGCTTGTAATTACCAGTCTAATCGTAACTATGCTCATCATTTTATATTCTTATCAGTCTGTTGGTATTGAACGTGAAACATATTATTATTACTTTGCAATCATGTTTATGGTTACTGGAGTAATAGGTTCATTTATCACGGGTGATATTTTCAACTTATTCGTATTCTTTGAAGTATTTCTAATGGCTTCCTATATCTTATTAGTCATTGGAGGTACAAAGGTACAATTAAGTGAAACTATTAAATATGTCCTTGTTAATGTAACTTCATCTGCATTTTTTGTAATTGCAGTAGCCATGTTATATTCAGTAGTCGGTACATTAAACTTAGCGGATATCAGCCAAAAACTGAGTCAACTGCCCTCTCAAGATAGTGGGATTGTGAGCCTTATATTTATAATGTTTATTTTCGTCTTTGCAACAAAAGCTGGTGTGTTCCCAATGTATATTTGGTTACCTGGGGCATATTACGCACCGCCTGTAGCAATCATTGCATTCTTTGGCGCCCTACTCACAAAAGTAGGCGTATACGCTATTGCTAGAACAGCAAGTCTCTTTTTCAGAGATACAACAAGTTTCTCCTTCTACACGATACTTTTCTTAGCTCTCTTAACCATTATCTTTGGTTCTGTAGGAGCGATAAGTTACTATGATACGAAAAAAATTATCATTTATAATATTATGATTGCTGTCGGTGTTATTTTAGTGGGCGTCGCTATGATGAATCAATCAGGCATGATGGGTGCGATTTACTACACTTTACATGATATGTTAATTAAAGCAGCTTTATTTTTCTTAATTGGTATCATGTATAAAATTACTAAAACACACGACTTACGTAAATATGGAGGTCTTATTAAAGATTATCCAGTACTAGGATGGACATTCTTTATCGCATCACTTAGCTTAGCAGGTATCCCTCCATTAAGCGGCTTTTATGGGAAATACTACATTGTTCAAGCCACTTTTGAGAAAGGGTTCTATATCAGTGGTATTGTCGTACTGTTATCAAGCTTAGTAGTACTTTATTCCGTTATTCGCATTTTCTTAAAAGGATTCTTTGGTGAATCTAAAGGGTATAATGTAAATCATCATTTACATTATAAAGGATTACTTGTAGTAGCGATTATTTCAGTTATACTTTCAGTGATGTTCGGATTATCTGCAGACTATTTACAACCAATAATTAAAGAAGCGGCCGAGACCTTCTATAACCCTAGTGTCTATATTGAAAGCGTATTGGGGGGTAAATAATATGGCAGTTCAAATATTAGTGAATTTAATACTTACTATTTTTTGGTTATTCTTAACAGGTAGCTACACTATTAATAACTTTATATTAGGTTACTTATTTGGTTTATTATTAGTATTTATCATGCGCGGTATTTTACCTGGAAGATTTTACCTTATAACGATTTATAAGATATTAAAACTCTTCTTCGTATTTTTAGTTGAATTAGTCAAAGCAAATATCGATGTCATACGAATTATTATTAAACCAACTATCAATAATGCACCGGCATTTTTTACTTATCATACTGATTTGAAAACAGATTGGCAAATCGCCTTATTATCTAATCTAATTACGCTTACACCAGGTACTGTTGTATTAGGAGTCAGTGATGATCGTACTAAAATTTATATACACGCCATTGATTTTAGCACTAAGGAAGAAGAAGTTGAAAGTATCAAATCCTCCCTTGAAAAAGTGGTTAGAGAGGTTGGCGAAAATTAATGAACTATAATATCATTTTAATCATTGCATTGGTAATCGTAGCGTTATCTATGCTAGGTATGCTCGTACGCGTCATCATCGGTCCTTCTCTTGCTGACCGCGTTGTTGCCTTAGATGCAATGGGAATACAGTTAATGGCCATCGTTGCTCTATTTAGTATTTTCTTAGGTACTAAATATATCCTTGTTGTCATCTTAATGATTGGCATTTTAGCTTTTTTAGGCACTGCAGTCTTCGCAAAATATATGGATAAAGGTAAGGTGATTGAACATGATAACTCAGATCGTCATTAGCATCTCACTTATACTCGTTATTCTTGGATCAATCATCAGTGCGCTTGCAGCAATTGGCCTATTACGCCTAGATGATGTCTATTCCAGAGCACATGCAGCTGGAAAAGCAGCTACACTCGGTTCAATGTTGTTAATTAGCGGCGTATTTTTATTCTTTATAGGCAAAGAAGGATACGTAAATATGCAATTGCTTGTCGGTATCTTATTCATCTTGATTACTGGTCCTTTAGCAAGTCATCTTATTATAAAAGCAGCTTATAATTTAGATACACCTTCTTCTAAGAGAACAAAGCTCGATGATATCAAAGATGATTTGAAAAACACAAAATTATAATCGTTTATATGCAAATTTGAAAAGCACCTATCTTAAAAAGATAGGTGCTTTTTAAATTACAAATTTATCAGAAATAAATATTTGTCATACACTACAATCAATGTTATATTAAATCGTAATTATTACGATTTAATAGGAGGTTATGTCATTATGGCTACTTGGACTATCATCGGTGGCGGTATTCAAGCAGTAACAATCGCTATCAAATTAAGATCACAAGGTTTAAGTCCGCATAAATTACGTATCATAGACCCTAACCGTAATCTATGTCAGCAATTCAATCAATTTACCCAACGTATCGCTATGCCTTATCTTCGATCACCTGGTGTGCACCATACGCATCCTAACCCATTTCATTTAAAGCAATTTGCTAAAAAATGCCAATATACCAACGCCTCGTATGGGCCATACCAACGCCCAAATCTTGAGATGTTTATGAATCACACACACGAACTTATTCATCAATATCATTTAAACCATAGTCATATTCAAAGTTCTGTATGCAATATTAAGCAACTAGACCAACTTTGGCATATACAATTAGCGGATCAATCTTGGATTTCAACGACACATTTAATTATTGCATTTGGTTGTAACCACAATACATATACACCAGCACTATTTAAGGATGAAGCAGATGTATCCCATATTTTTGATGATGACGACAAAAACTATGACCATACTTCTCACGTAGTCGGTAGTGGCATAACAGCTGCACACTTGACCTTAAGATTACTCAAAATAAAGTCTGAGAAAGTCATTCATTTATGGACTAACAAACCACTTGAGGTCCATGATTTTGATGCTGATCCTGGTTGGTTAGGTCCTAAAAATATGAATAAATTCCGTAAAATTCACTCATCTGAAGAACGTTTAAAGATTATTAAACAAGAACGTCATAAAGGCTCAATACCTAAAGAAATTGAATTAAGGCTTAAAAAATATGTAGAGCAAAAAAGATTAGTCATTCATACGAATGAACTTGTTGAAGTTCAACATCATCATATTTGTACGCATCGTTACTGCTTATACTATGATCAAATATTATTAGCAACTGGTTTTCAAGATGCTATCATGGCACAACCTATTATCAAACAACTCATAAATAAACATCAGGCCCCAGTGGCTGACTGTGGCTTGCCGTCTATCAATAATAATTTAGAGTGGCTACCTAACCTTTTTGTTTCAGGCGGCTTAGCAGACTTAGAACTTGGTCCATTTGCTAGAAATATTATGGGTGGACGAGAAGCTGCTATTCGAATATCACAAGCTTTCAATAACATAGAAAATGAAGCAATAACAAAAAAAGCACTATAAAGTTCCATATACTGATTGTTTACACAAAGTGTGAGCTGCTTCCTCCCACTTTGTGCACAGTATAATACTTTATAGCGCTTTGCTAATATTCATATTTCATTTTCTCGCTTTAATCGCAATTGTCCCACGCATGATACTAATTAAACGATTGTTGTCATCTTTAATTTCTATATTCCACACCTGTGTGGTCTTTCCTTCATGGATAATGGTCGCTGTCGCATATACTATACCTTCAGTAGTACTACTTATATGGTTAGCATTCATCTCTAAACCTAAAGGAACATACTGATTCGTATCAATCATATTTGCCGCACCTAAAGAGCAAGCCGTTTCACCCAGAGCTAAACTTGCCCCACCATGTAAATATCCAAAAGGTTGTTTAACACGATCAGTCACAGGCATCGACATTACAATTAATCCATGTGCTTTTTTTTCTAATTTCATGCCTAATGTTTCTAACATATTAGTCATTTTGACACCCCGTCTATTCATTATTAACTTTATAATATCATAGCCGCAATAGTACCAAAAATAATTAATGGAATATTGTAAAATATGAAGTTAGGTATACATGTATCTCTAATATGATCATGTTGTCCGTCTACATTTAAACCTGCAGTTGGTCCAAGCGTAGAATCACTTGCTGGTGATCCAGAATCACCTAAGGCACTTGCTGTACCTATAAGCGCAATTAATGCCATCGTACTTAAGCCAAGAGACTCGCCTAATGGAACAAATAATGTAGCGATAATCGGGATTGTAGCAAATGATGAGCCTATGCCTAATGTGACAATTAGACCAATGATGTACATTACAATAATGCTAATGAGTTTATTATCGCCAGTAATACCACTTAAACTATGGACTAATTTAGTAATATCACCTGTCTCATTCATTACACCTGCAAAACCATTGGCAGATAGAATTACAACACCAATAAATGACATGATTTGGATTCCATCTACAAATTGTTTATCTAATTCCGTCCATTTATAAACTCTAAACACAAAGAATATTAGCACCCCAGCTAATGCACCAAAAATCATTGAATCAGTAAGTGTTTGTACAATAAATGTGGCCAATATAGAAATAATTGTCACTACCAGTACATAGGGTTTCAGTTCTATATGACTCATATCTTTAACATCTTTATATTCTTTATATTTTCTTGGTTTTCGAAAATAGAAAATACCAGCAATCAATCCAAAAACATACCCTAATGATGGAATAATCATTGCTTTCCAAATCATTCCCATTTCAATTGGATGATGTGCTTTGGTGAAACCATTTTGTATAATTTGGTGGAATATTTGACCAAAACCAAATGGTAGAAGTATATATGGCCAACATAATCCAAAACCTATAATGATAGAGATTTGTCTTCTATCAACTTTAAGTTCGTTAAATAAACTTATTAATGGAGGTACTACAATTGGTATAAATGCAATATGTACAGGTATGATATTTTGACTCATAATACTAAGTATTAATAGTGCCACGATAATAATAACCTTTACCTTCACACGAGACATTTTACTGTTTTCAGCGTGAATGCTATTTATAATTTTATTTACTAAGTAATCAGTAATTCCACTGTATGAAATGAGCGCTGCGAAACCACCTAATAGTGCATAACTTAACGCTACCTCGGCTCCATCAACTATATTTTTACCAAATACGGAAACAATTTCAGGTATACTCATACCTGCAACTAATCCACCGACTAATGCACTGACGAACAAACTAATCACTACATTTAATCTACATAAACATAAGATAATCATCAATACAACTGCTATTACAACTGCATTTATCACAAAGCATAACTCCTTTATTACGTTATCGAACTAAAGTATCACGAGATTTATACTATCAATAACCACTTAAATTGTCAATCTTATCTTTTCAGGTTCATAAATATTTACACAAGCTTTTTTCAATAAATCTTTTGCACTTTGTTTATTATAAAAAAAGGAAAAACTCATTTAATGATTAGCGAGTTTTTCCTTTCAATTATATTATAAATTAAGTATTGCGTGTGCTATTGTTTTCTCAACCATTGAACTATAGTAGAAATTAAGTAACCTGTTGGTCCTTTAGGCCCTTTGTGTGTATTTTTATTTATCGTAGCAGGGCCAGCGATATCAAAGTGAAGGTGTGGTGTTTCACCAGCAAAGTGATTAATAAATGTAGCAGCAAACAGTGCTTTACCATGACCATTTGTATGATTTACTAAATCCGCAACGTCACTATTACGAATTAGAGCTTGTTCTGTAGATGTCATTGGTAATTCAAATACAAATTCATCCATTTTTTGCGCTTCTACCAATATCTCATCCAGCTGCACTTTTGCCTTTTTATTGAAAACTGCAGCCTTATCTTCACCAAGTGCAGCAACAGCAGCACCAGTCAACGTAGCAAAGTCCAATATTACTTTAGGTTGAAATTGATTTGCATAGAAAACTGCATCTCCTAATACTAGGCGCCCTTCAGCATCAGTATTAAGAACTTCTACCGATTCTCCGCTTAATGCTGTGAATACATCGTCCGGTTTCATTGCTGCTTCATTAACCATATTTTCAGCTGCAACGATCACACCGATGATATTTACTTTGAGGTTTAAGCGTTGTGCTGATTCTATCATTGCAACGACATTGGCGGAACCACACATATCATATTTCATAGTTTGCATGCCGACTTTTGATTTAATTGAATAACCGCCTGAATCGTATGTGATTCCTTTTCCTACAAGTGCTATAGGCTGTTCTCCTTCTTGTCCCCCGTTGTAAGTTAAAGTAATTAATCTCGGATCATTTTTTGAACCTTTACCTACTGCATGTATCAAACCAAATCCTTCACGTTGTAAAGTAGCCCCATCTTTTACATCTACAGTAACTTCTGTATTGTTAAAATGGTTAGATATTAGTTCTGCATAATAAGCAGGTGTCAAAATATTAGGCGGCATATTACTGTAATCTCTTGCAAGATTTATAGCAGAAGCCAAAGCTACGCCATCTGCAAGCGCATGCTTAACATCTTCGTCATTTGTATGTATGTCTAAATCAATTTGATATGGTGCAGTTTTATCTGTTTTATAACTATCAAATTGATAAATAGATTGCTCACTTTGTCTTCCTAATAATTCAGCAAGCTCAAGTTTACTCAGTATTTTAGATGCAAAAGTATCAAATAGTAATGCACCTTTGAAAATTCTATCATTTTTTAAATGCTGGAATAACTTTCCAAATACAATTAAAAAATCACTGGAGTCAGATGTTTTTAAGTTGCCTAAACCTACTGAAATCAACTTAACATAGTTACCATTTAATAAAACTTGCGTGCTCGATACATGTCCTACATTACTGCTGATGATTTGATTATGCTTCAACGTTTTTAATAATTCATTTATATCTTCGTCTTCTACTACAATCTGACTTAATTGGTTTATATGTTCAGGTACACCAACAATTAAAGTAGTATGCTTGATTTCTGCATTGGGTTTTATTGTTGCTTGCATATGGAATCCCTCTTTTTCACATTTATTTTCTTCAAATTATAACAATAAATCTTATATTTCTCGAAATTAATTGCCATTTGTTAATAAAAAGACCTATCTAGTAATAAGATAGGTCTTTTGTATGTACAGTACACGTGTATGTGTTGCTGTATGAAATCTATTTATTTATTAAAATTTACCTTTTTTGAATGCTAAGCCGATACCGCCAAGTTTGAATACAGCACGTGTATCGATAACTTTTTTCATAAACGCAGCTTTTTTACCTTGGATATCTTTACCATATACAACACCAACACCGTCGCCAGAACCTAATGAACATACAGTACCACGGTCAACATAAGAGAATTCTTGTGTAGGTTGACCTTCTAAAATATTTATAATATTTTTCGCAGTGTGTTCACCTTCTTGCATAGCGATTTGTGCAGTTGTTGGTAATGGACGTTCTTCTCCAGCAGGGATGAATGCAGAACAGTCACCAATTACAAAGATATCGTCATAACCTTCAATTGTTAAATCTTGTTTTGTAACGATACGACCACGTTTAACGCCTTCAAATGATTCTTCCATTAATTTACTACCACGAACACCAGCAGCCCATACAACTGTATTTGCTTCTAATTGTTGTTCAACATCATTAACTTTAACTACGAAACCTTTTTCGTTAGCAGCAACGATAGGTGTAGCAATCTTGAATTCTACGCCTTTACTTTCTAAATAACTTACAGCGTGATTAACTAATTCGTCAGAGAATTGTGGTAACATTTTTGGAGCAGCTTCAACACAAGTCACTTTTACTTTACCTTGTTCTACGCCATATTTATTACATAACTCAGGAATACGATCTGTTAATTCACCGATAAACTCGATACCAGTGAATCCAGCACCGCCGACTAAAATAGCTAAATCTTTATCATCTTTTTGTTTTGAAGATGCATAGTTAGCAAATTTATCTTCGATATGACGAGATAATTTACGCGCAGTTAATACATTTTCAATTTGGAAAGCATGCTCTTTCATACCTTTAATACCAAATGTTTCACTTTCAAAACCTAATGATACTACTAAGATATCAAAGTCAAAAATACCGGCATCAGTTTCAACTTTTTTAGCATTACGATCAATTTTTGTAACTTCTGCTTTTACAAAGTTAACTTTGTCTTTATTTACTACACTTTCAACTGGATATAGTAAATCTTCATAGCTAAGTGTACCTGCTGAAGCTTCATGTAACCAAGTAGCTTCATAGTGGTAATCATTTTTATTAATTAACGTAACTTCAGCTTCATCTGCTGAAATTTGCTTTTGTAATTTTGTAATAGTTTGTAATCCAGCATAACCAGCACCTAGAACTAATACTTTTTTACGATCTTGAGCCATTTCATTCACCTAAGCTTTCATAATTTTTTTGTTGCGTCAGTCTTTTTCTATACCCTAAATGAAACATATGTAAGTCACAAAAAAGACAATTTTTATCCAACACCAATTTTATAGCTTTTATTCTTCATTTTCAAGCGCTAACGCACATATTGTTTATTTTTTCACATAAACTTATAAAAGACTATAGTTCACACTTTATTTTATGCGTACTATAGCCTTCATTTTTTTTACATACTACTAACAATCTTCTGGTGAACCCGCAACTTTTGCAGTTCTAAATGAACTTCCACAACCACATGATGCAATTGCATTTGGGTTATCAATTTGGAAGCCACCACCCATGAGAGATTGTTTAAAATCAATTGTAGTACCTTCTAATACTGACTTATCAGTTTTATCTATTAGTACTTTTAAACCATGAAATTCAATAACTTCATCATTTTCACCTGGTTCAGCTTCTGCTGACATGCCATAAGTAAGTCCAGTACAGCCACCGCCATTTACTTTAACTTTTAAATAGCCATCTGCCATATCATTTTGTTGTAACATGTCTTTTACTTCATATACTGCTGCTTCTGTTACTTCTATTACTGCCATCGTAAATACCTCCCTAGAAAATCCATGTTTCTTCTATATGTGCATAAATATTTTGTAGTAAGTCGTCTGGCGATTCACCTTCAACGATATCACCATTAACCAATGCATACAACCCACTTGAACATAGTCCACAATTTTGTAAGCAACCATATTCTAATACGTCGACGCCTGGGTCATTTTCAAGTTGATTATATACAAAGTCCCCACCTTTCGCTAAATTCGAAATGCAGAACTCAACTATTGGATTCATATTACACCCTCTCATTAATTATCAGTTATACAATTATAACAAAAATCAGATGATAATGACTACATTCTAGCTTACAATAATTGCTTCTTAAAAAATTTAAAATAATAAGAAGATACTTATAAAATTTTTTTGTGTAAATTAACAACCTACCTTTCAAACTTGCTAAAGCCTATATCTAGTGCCATTAGCCGTTTTAAACGAAAGATACTTTCTTATTTAAAACGATTACAATTACAAATTTTACTATCTTTACTTATTTGTAGTAGTTTATAAAAAAGCATATAATATATATAAGTAAGCTGATTATAGAAAATTGGTATATCGATGCAAGGTAAGGTATGATTAAACCATATTAAATTTAATAACTTACATTGTAGCATTTAAGGAAGCTTTACTATCTCATAAGATTAAAGTTATTGTGTTTTATGAGTTTTCTGTAAATGCTCAACACAATATTTACTAGAGGGGTATTACAAAATGAAAAATTTAGTACTGTTAGGTGGCGGCTATGGTAATATGCGCATTATGTCACATATTTTACCTAATGCTCTACCAGAAAATTATTCTATTACATTAATCGACCGTATGCCGTATCATGGTTTAAAACCAGAGTTTTACGAATTGGCTGCTGGTACTAAATCCGATAAGGATATTCGTATGAGTTTCCCTGACTCTGATCGTATTAATAATGTTTATGGAGAAATCAATGATATTAATTTAGATGATCAAATTGTATCGGTTGGTAATACTAAAGTAGACTATGATGAATTAGTCATCGGTTTAGGCTGTGAAGATAAATATCATAATGTGCCTGGCGCTGAAGAATATACGCATAGTATCCAAACATTATCAAAATCTCGTGAAACATTCCATCATCTTAGTGAATTACCAAATGGCGCTAAAGTAGGAATTGTTGGTGCTGGTTTAAGTGGTATAGAGTTAGCAAGCGAATTACGTGAAAGCCGTGAAGATTTACAAATCTTCCTATATGACAGAGGTGAACGAATTTTAAGTCGTTTCCCAGAAAAATTAAGTACTTATATCGAAAAATGGTTCAGTAAAAATAACGTTACTGTCGTACCAAATTCGGATATCAATCGTGTTGAACCTGGTCGTATTTATAATAACGATGTACCAGAAGATGTAGATTTAATCGTCTGGACTGCCGGTATTCAACCCGTAGAAGTCGTTAGAAATTTACCAATTGATATCAGTAAAGGTGGCCGCGTGATTTTAAATCAATATCACCAAGTACCAACTTATACTAATGTATATGTTGTTGGAGATTGTGCTGAACTACCACATGCACCAAGTGCCCAATTAGCTGAAGCCCAAGGTGACCAAATCGCAGATGTTATGAAACTACAATGGCAAGGTAAAAAATTACCTGACAAAATGCCTGAAATTAAAATTCAAGGTTTCTTAGGTTCTCTTGGAGATAAAAAAGGGTTTGCTTATATTATGGATCGTACCGTAACAGGTCGCCTAGCTTCAATCCTAAAATCAGGCGTACTTTGGCTATATAAATACCATAATGGTTAGACAAATATTGAGTCTGTAAGTTAATGACTACAGATAACTAATAACTAAAAAAGATGGTTTCTATGTCATTTTACATGGAAATCATCTTTTTTATGTGTGCTTATCATTTAGTTTTTAATACTCCAAAATGGTCTGTTAAATATCGTGAACTAACAATTTATTGTTTATCCATAAATTGAGTAATGTCTTTTAATTGTACATAGCCATCTGTGACATATTCATCGTTCATTGTAATTAGAGGATAAAACAATTCATCTTCTTGTATACGTTCTATATATTGTTCATCGTGATCAGTTAAATTTTCTGTATCCTTTTCAATATCAATATAAGTAAATTCAAAATGCATTTCCGGATATTTTCTTTTTAATAATGGCTGCAACCAATCATAGGTATTACGTGCGGTTGGTGCATTAACACAACTTGCACATACAACATCTGCACCATAGACAACTACGCTCACTTTATTCATTTAGACTTATCCCCTTTTATCTTGATTTATAGATTTTTCAGTACATTTCTATTATAATAAAAAGATAAGTAGAAAATGAAATAATTTACTTGAAAGGAGGCATATCCATGCCAACTGAAAACGTAACAATGTTTGATCAAGTAGCAGAAGTTATTGAAAGATTACGTCCTTTCTTACTACGTGATGGTGGTGACTGTTCACTCATCGATGTAGAAGATGGTATTGTTAAATTACAATTACATGGGGCGTGCGGTACATGTCCTAGTTCAACAATCACTTTAAAAGCCGGTATCGAACGTGCTTTACATGAAGAAGTACCCGGAGTAATAGAAGTAGAACAAGTATTCTAATTGATACAATAATCATATATAAATAAAGAACGTCTTAAGATATAATTTCTATCGAACATTTCTAGCCTATCCATATATTTGGATAGGCTTTTTTTATTAAAATTATCATGGTCATTGTTTTAATTATTTCATTTACGATGATGTTGAAAACGGTTTAACCCTTTGCATTAAATTCGTTGTATTTTCATTTTATTTATGTCACCTCATATTCATTTAAATATTTTTTTATCATTTGACTTACTTCCACATAAAAGCTACACTCCAATTGACCACATCGGTCATTTCATTTAGAAAGGAGCAATTGCTTATTAATTATATGTTTACTCAACTACACAAAGATAAACAGAATAATATTAT
Organism: Staphylococcus succinus; assembly: GCF_029024945.1. Lineage (NCBI taxonomy): Bacteria > Bacillati > Bacillota > Bacilli > Caryophanales > Staphylococcaceae > Staphylococcus > Staphylococcus succinus. Next base: position 1,997,048 of record NZ_CP118976.1, read on the forward strand.
TAATGTTGCAATGAATGAATTTGTAAAAAATGGTTTTGACAAAGCCTCTACGAATCATATTGTAAAAAAAGCTCATATTTCCAAAGGGTCATTGTTTAATTATTTCAATAATAAAAAGGATTTATATTTATACCTCATTGATTTCAGTATTCAAACTATAGAAACTATGTATGAACATATTGATTTTAAAGAAAGAGATTTATTCCAGAGAATTGAAAACATAGGATTACAAAAATTATACATACAACAAAAGTCACCTAAAGTGTTTGATTTTTTAAAATCCTTATCTCAAGAAAGCTCAGCTGACGTACAAGATATCATTAAAGAAAAAATAAGTTTAACTTATGAAGAAGGTACAAAAAAGATATTTCATAACCTTGATTATTCTAAATTTCGAGAAGATATTGATATTGAAAAAGCTATAGAAATACTAAATTGGACGATGCTTGGATTTGGAACAAAAACACTTACGCAAATCACTACTTTTGATAATTCATCTCAATTTGGTGAGACATACCTAAATGAATGGAAACAATACGCCCAGATATTAAAATATAGTTTTTACAAATAAACATTTGGAAAGAAGCGTGCATTGCTATGGAGAAAATTATTAAAGTCAGTAATTTACAAAAAAAATTCGGTAAATTTGAAGCATTACGTGATGTAACATTCTCAGTCAATTGTGGTGAAGTTGTTGGCTTCATTGGACCTAATGGCGCTGGTAAATCTACTACCTTACGCACTTTATTAGGCGTCATCAAACGAGACAAAGGCGATGTAGAAATATTTGGTAAGGATGTTTGGAAAGAAAGTACAGAAATTCATAAAAGAATATCCTATGTACCTGGGGACGTCGTATTGTGGGGCAATTTATCTGGCGGTGAAATCATTGATTTATTTATGAAATTACATGGCTGTGGCGACAAACAAAAACGTGATGCTTTAATACAACGTTTTGAATTAGATCCAAAGAAAAAAGCCAAAGGTTATTCAAAAGGAAATCGTCAAAAAGTTGGTTTAATTGCAGCGTTAGCCGTAGAATCAGATTTATATATCTTTGATGAACCGACATCGGGCTTAGATCCTCTAATGGAAAAAGTTTTCCAAGAAGAAGTTGAACAACTTAAAAAATCTGGAAAGACAATTTTACTATCTTCACACATTCTAAGTGAAGTTGAAAGGTTGGCTGACAGAGTAGTTATTATTCGACAAGGAGAAATTGTAGAAAGTGGTACACTTCATGAATTACGCCATTTAACACGATCCACAATTACCATAGAAACCGAAAGAGATGTGGCTAAAATAGCTACTTTAGATGGAGTATTTGACTTTGTACAGGTTCACAATCAAGCGACATTTTCGGTAGATAACCAATATCTCAACGATATTTTAATCCAACTAACTCAATTAAACATAAAGAAAATAGAATCTATCCCTCCAACACTTGAAGATTTGTTTATTCGTCATTATGAAAATTAAGTTAATGAAATGAGGGCTGCTTTATGAAAGAAAGCTTTATATACTGGAACCTTCTCTTTTTAGAACATTTAAAAAGAGATTGGAAAAAAATCATAATTTGGATTTGCGGACTTTCTGTATTTTCATCTGCCTTTATTCCATCATTTGAAGAGATTGCAAAAGGTAATGGTTTAAGTGGTATGTTCGAAACTTTAAAAAACCCTGCAATGATTTCAATGGTTGGGACCACGCCTATTGTTCAAGCAACTCAATACACTTTAGGTGCCCTTTATGCACATGAAATGCTATTGTTTTGTAGTTTACTTTCAATGATTATATCTCTTTTACACGTAATTGCACATACACGTAAAGAAGAAGACATAGGTCTTTCAGAATTCGTGCGTGCTTTCAAGGTAGGTAGGCAATCAAACACCTTCTCAGTATTTGTAGAAATCATTCTTATTAATGCGATAGTATCCATTTTTATCACTGGTATATTATTGAGTTTTAATGCTCAAACAATCACTATGCAGGGTTCGCTATTATATGGCGCAACAATTGGTATTGCGGGTATTATTGGTGCAAGTATTGCTCTTTTAACCGCTCAAATAATGCCGAATGCTTCCGCCTCAACTGGATTGGCACTTAGTATCGTAGGGTTACTTTATATTATTCGAGGTGCCACAGATATCACGAATGTTGAATTAGCTAAATTCAACCCTATTGGTTGGACTTATATCACTTACCCATTCACAGAAAATAATTGGGGCCCTTTAGGATTTGCTGTTATTTTCATTGTAATTATTGTAGTAATAGCTTTTATACTTGAATCCTCACGTGATATGGGTACGAGTTATATACCTGAAATAAAAGGTAGACCCACAGCCAAAAATTCTTTGCTATCGGTTAGAGGTTTATTGCTTAAAATAAATAAAGGAACTATAATAAGCTGGTTTATTGCTTTTATAATAATGGGTATTGCTTATGGTTCAATTTATGGAGATATGCAAACCTTTTTAGCAAGTAATGAATTAATGAAACAAATGTTTTCACAATCTAATGTATCTATAGAAGCTTCATTTACAAGTAAAATTGTAATCGTAATGATTTCTTTAGTGACAATATTACCTATCGCAATCATCAACAAATTATTTAATGAAGAAAACAAAGCACGTCTAAATCAAATGAGTGCTACAAAAGTGACACGCAATCATCTATATTGGACCAATATAGGTTTAGCACTTTGTACAGGTATAATCGGCATATTTTTAACTGTATTCAGTCTTGGCGTTACAGCACTTACAGTAATGACGCATCATGAAAATATAGATTTAGCGGATTTCCTTATCGCCGGTTACAATTTATTGCCAGTAGTATTATTTTTCACGAGTATGACTGCTCTAGTACTTGGTTGGATACCTAAAATAGGTAAATTGATTTATTTATATCTTGGTTATGCCTTTGCAATAAATTATTTTGGCGAAGTTTTAGAATTTCCAACATGGTTTTCAAAAACTTCTGCTTTAAATTGGCTGCCACCGATGCCAAAAGAAAGTTTTGAATTCTCTACCTTTTTTATAGTAGGTATAATCAGCCTCGTATTAATGTTTATAGGCTACTTAGGGTATATCAAACGTGATTGGATTGGATAAGCATCTACGACGCTATAAAATAAAAAGGTAGCCTTAAAATAAGGCTACCTTTTTATAATTTATATATCAGGCTTATGCTAGAGAAAATAGTGTTCACTTTAAAAGTCACTTATATGTTTCTCAATGTGTTCACCTATATAACTCCAGCCTTTCCATCCAATGTGTACAGCATCACTTACGACATAAGGTTCATAATCTTTGTCTGTCATATCATAGACATGACCGTCTCTTTGTTCTATCGTTTGATTAATTTTTTTATAAACCTTTTGTCGTCTATCTTTATCAATACCAATATGATCATACCATTTACCATTAGATGGTAAATTAATATATGTTACATCTGCACCCGCTTCATGTAATGTATCTACAAGTAATGCTAGATCTTTAAATTCTGGGGAGTTAATATTAAATTCATAATCTCGATTAATTTTACGTTTGTGTTGTTTTATTAAATCCCAGTATTTATCTCTAATACCAAATTCATTTGACTTCACTTGATTGGAACCATACGCTTCAGCGCGATTTCGAATTGTCTTCCATGAGTCTGATTTATTTACTATGGGTTCTACATGTGAAAGTGGTGAACTACGTACTGGAAAAATAGACTTAATTGCTTCAATTTTTTTTAATTGATTGTCTTTGAAACTAGAAATATAATTCCCCTTCACTGCATTAGGGTGATGAGCTACTTGCTTTAGATAGCTTCTATTTTCGACCTTTTTAAATTGCAATAATCTTCGCGCATAGCGTTGCTTTAGTTTTGGGCTTAAAGTGTCTTGATTAAACAACTGATTTAACTGCGCTTGAGATATACGTGCTTTAAAGTTGGAATTGGTCAAACCATGATTTGTAAACCACTGTGGTGAAATGATAAAGGCCATTTTCTTACCTTTTAAATTGTCACATTGTGATGCTAATTCCACAGCATTTACTAAATCAGTCGAACCTCCCGTACCAATTAGAAACGGTTTTTGAGATATTTCTTTTTTCCCATTTAATACTATGGCTGGATTAAATGGGTCATCTTTTTCAAGTTCACTTGAACCATAAATGGGATAATAATCATTAGATTGATACATCTTATCTTGAACCAATGTACCTTTAAGTACTTGATCAGTTAAAGCTATGCGTTGTGATTCTAATGTTTTACTATTAATGAAACCTGTAAACCAACTGGCAGGCATGATTAAGAAAATTCCAAACAATAACAGACTTACAATAATTGGTATAAATGGTTTCAATTTCATCTTAATGCTTCTAATACTGCTACTATCTTATTAGGTGTCGCCCATTCATCTCTATCAAAATCCATAATAGATACTTCAATATCTAATTTATTTTGAATTTCTAGTAAAAGTCCTACCGTTTGGAATGAATCTATAATACCTTCTTCAAATAATTCCACATCTGGGTTTTCTTTAACCACACTACTTTCACTAACGTCTTCCAATACATCTAATACTTGATTTCTAAATTCCATAATAATTTTTCCTCCAATTTTTTAAAATAATTTCCCTGAAAAGATTAGAAAACCAAAAGCTACAAAATGAAACGTTATGATGATGCTTATTATTGTAGTTATTTGATTTTTCCATCTAGGGGGATGAGTTTTTCTCCATCTTTCATAATATCCATAACCTATAAATAGTAATGCATGATATAAGCCATAAGCAATATAGTAAATTTCAATGCCATGCCATATCCCCATGATTATAAAATTGAGTGAAAAGGCAATATTAGACATTGCAAATTGGCTTTTTAATAACTTCTTCTTAGATAAGAAAAATAAAGTTCTCATATAAATACAATCTCTAAACCAAAATGAAAGGGTCATATGCCATCTATTCCAAAAATCTTTAATATTTTTAGCTTTAAATGGTTGTTTAAAGTTTGGCGGTGTTTGTATGCCATATATATAACTAAAAGCAATTGCAAATAGTGAGTATCCAGCAAAATCAAAGAATAAATACAAACTGTAGGCATACATATAAAGCCATTTTGTAGTAAACCCATTAAAATCTAGCATCAACGGATTAATGGCATAGACTTGAATTAAGTACGCAATAATATATTTGTATAAAAATCCAATCATAATAAAGTGAACAGCCTTCAATAACATCTGATGATATTGCATACCGCTTGGTATTTTTTGATCGTCTTTTGCAAACCTTTTATAACGATCTATAGGACCTGATGATATTGTAGGGAAGAATGATATAAATTGGATGATTTTCCAGAAGTTTACCTCTTTAATTGAACCATCACGTATTTCCATTAACAATTGAACACTTTTAAAGGTAATATAAGAAATACCTAAAAATCCAATTAATTCAACAACCTTACTCTCATGAAAATGTATGCTTGAAGCGCCTATCAAGGAACTTTGAGCTATTTTAACAATGACTAGCGGTAAAATAGATAGTACGATAACTATAAAAAATTTACTAAACGTATTATTTTTTGCACGTGATTTCCAATAATATAATATAATTGCGACTTGCCACAGGATATACAGTATAAAGTTAATAAATTGTACACTTAACCATGTTTGTCCAAATAGATTATGTTTATCCGAAGAGAATATGAGTTCAATCATTACGAGTGTGCTGAGCCCGTTATAAATACGACTTCTTTTACCTTGTAACCCCAATATAATAACTGGTATTAATAATACAAATGCAATTAAAAAGAAAGTAAATGTGCCATAAGGAATCATTAATTTACACCCTCAGCTATCTTTTTACGATCTAATTTACCGTTGACCGTTAATGGTAATTTATCCGTAAAGTGTATTTTTTTAGGAATCATATACTCGGGAATATGTTCCTTTAATGCTCCTTTAATATCACGAGTCATTTCTTGTTCAGTTAAATCAATATGATTTGGTCTATTAGATACAACCACTGCATGTATTTGTGTGACTTTGTTGTCTTTATATATAGGCACGACAACCGCTTCTTTAACACAGTCTATCTGTCTCAATTGAAATTCAATTTCTTCTAATTCCATCCGATAGCCGTTCAATTTAATTTGAAAATCTATACGACCGTTAATAAACCACTGCTTGTCTCTTTGCTCAGCTTTATCACCGGTGTGATAAGCGCGTTGGTTATTGGCTTTTTTAAATACCTTATTCGTTTTAATCTCGTCGTATACATAACCCATACTGACACAATCACCAGTTATAATAAGTTCATCATTATGTCCTAAAATTAAGGAAGTTCCTGGCCTTGGCGCCCCCACTGGTAACGGGTTATACTCGCGTAATATGTCTTCTGTTATTAAAATACTAGTAACAGCTACAGTAGCTTCAGTTGGGCCATAAGTATTATAGATCCATGCAGAAGGAAAACGTTGTAAAAGCATTTTGGCAGTTCTATGTGCAAATATTTCACCGCAGAAGAAAAACTCTTTTAAACTAGCGTATTTTGTTTCTGTTAACTGTGGTAACATCAAGCACATTTCCATAAATGATGGCGTTGAAACCCATACATTAATTTTTGCTTCATCCAACATCTCACTGAGTCTTTTAGGTTTATTAATCATCATCTTATCGACTAAATTTAATGTCCCCGACGTTGCTAAACAAGGATATATAGCCATTACTGATAAATCGAAAGAAAATGGCGCCTGATTTAACCATTGTTGATATTCTCCTAATTGATTCAGATCGACCATCCATCTTGTAAAGTCATTTAGACTTTTATAACTAATTTGTACGCCTTTAGGCTCCCCTGTAGAACCAGATGTAAATATTGTATAAGCAATATCATCTGCTTTAATTTTAGATTCAAATGTAAGTTCGCAAGTATTGTTTTTTATTGTATTAATATCAATCACATTTAATTCAAATTGCTCAATGTTTTCATCAGTTGTATTGATTAAAAATTGAGGATTCATTTTTTTTATAATTGTGTGCAAACGGTCTTGAGGTAAAGATGTATCCAAAGGTACATAGCCACATCCTGCTTTAATACTGGCAATCATTGCTACAATCATAAACGGCGACATGTGACCATACGCTATAATAGGTCTATCCGTTTCTTGTATCATACGAGCAAGTATATTCGAATATTGATTTAACTCTTTATACGTTAATTGCTCATGATTATGTTGCACAGCTATGTGATGTGGGCAATTTTTTTCACTTTCACTTAATGATTGAATTATATCTTTCATGCTTGTCTCCTTCATTAAAATTCATTATAAATAAAGTTATTATGTGTATCACCACTACCATAAATTAAATATAGTGCTATAAATATTACAAGATATAATAGCGTTAGCAAGTATGGTTTCACTGTGAGATATTTAGTATTACCTTTATCGTTATTCATAATTCACCTCTTTTACAATTATTGAATGTATGTATTTAAATCTATCTAAAATATGTATAACGACTTTTTACAAATTTCCCAATTTATTATACATTCTTTTCAACGATATTACAATTTAATAAACAATTTCCTATATAACAAATGTGTTATATTGAATGCGTCTCAAATTTTAAGCATATTTTTTAAAATAAAAAAATAAAAGCCGATAGAAATCCTAAAAAGGAACTCTACCAGCTTTTATTATTATAAATCATGCTATAATCTATTCACTTTAATAACTTTACATACATTTTTTAAATAGCTTTTATAGGTGTTTTGGGTTGATTATCGTTTAAAACTAAGCGAATATTATCAACACAAAGTTGAATCATGCGATTTCTAGTAATAACTGATGCACTACCAATATGAGGCACAATCAATGCGTTGCTCATAGAAAGGAGTGGATGCGACATATCTATCGGCTCTTGACGTAAAACATCAAGACCACAAGCTGCTATTTCTCCTTCTTGCAGCGCTTTGACAAGCGCTTGTTCATCTACAACTGCGCCACGTCCAATATTAATAAAAATGGCATCATTTTTCATTTTCTTAAATGCCGCTTCATTAAATTTATCACGTGTATCTTCTGTAAGCGGCGCTGTACAAACAATAAAATCACTATTTTCTAATAATGTATCAAATGATACATATAATGCACCTAATTTTTCTTCAGCATCCTTATATCTCGTTCTATTATGATACATAATATTCGTGTTAAATCCCTTAAGTCGACGTGCAAAAGCTTTACCTATGTCGCCCATGCCGAATATCCCGACTTTAGCATTGTATAAATCTTTACCTGCTAGTAAATAAGGTCCCCAACTTTGCCATTCGCCTCTTTGCACATATTGTTCAGCTTCAACTATGCGTCGCGCTACACTTAACAATAATGTGATACCTAATTCAGCTGTCGTTTCTGTAAGTACTTCTGGCGTATTCGTAGCGATAATACCTTTACTATGCACTAATGGTACATCAATATTATCAAATCCAACTGCCATATTAGCAATTACTTTGAGATGTGGTGCAGACTCTATAACAGCTTCATCAATTTTCTCACTTAACGTAATAAAGCATGCTGTAGCATCTTTTAATGAATCTAAAAACTTTTCTCTCGGCATTGGTGTGTATGACTCATTCCATACTTCAACTTCTGCAAATGCTTCTAGTTGTTCTATAAATGGTTGTGGTATCTTTCTTGTTACGATGACTTTTTCCATTCAATCACTCCTACCTTTTGAGTTCGTTGATAACTTCATTTAAATCTTTAAACGTGTATGTCGGAGGTACATCTTTCACTTCAATTTCTTCTTTCGTAGTCACGCCAGTTTGGACATGAATTGTATCTATATTAACATTAATCCCAGATAAAATGTCAGTATCATACAAATCACCAACCATTGCTACTGCAGATGGATCGATGTCTAATGTTTCTAGAGCCTTATTCATGATAATAGGTTGCGGTTTGCCTATAAATGTAGGTTGAACACCCGTTGAGACTGACACCACACTTGTTATCGCGCCATTACCAGGTAAAAATCCACGTTCTTTAGGAATAGATAAGTCTTGATTCGTTGAAATAAATTTGGCACCATTACGTACACCAAGTGTCGCAGTTGCTAATTTTTCATAAGTTACCGCTTCATCTAAACCAATAACCACATAGTCTACAAATTCATCATCTTTGATTTCTAAACCATAGGCTTTTAAAGCTGTTTCTAAGCCACTACCGCCTAACATATAGACTGAAGCGCCGGGCGCTTCCTCAGCTATATATTCTGCAGTAGCAAGCGCTGAGGTAACGACTTCATTAGGCTTTGCATCTATGCCCATTGTATGTAATTTTGAAGCTACATCTTCAGGCTCTTTACTTGAATTATTCGTCACATATAGGTGTGGTATTTGTTGTTGATTCAAATATTCTATAAATTGTGCTGCCCCATCGATAATTTCATTACCTTTATATAACGTCCCATCTAAATCTATAAGATAAGCTTTATAATTTTTCATTTCTGTTTACTCTCCCTTTTTACCAAATGCTGTAATCGGTACATCTTCATTTTTTAAAAATTGTGTTACTTCTTCAATGTATTGCTGATAATATGCTAAAGATTCATCAAAGAGTGGCACTAATTTGTTTACGTCTAATTCATCATAATAATGGACAAAATGCTTTCTAACTTCGACCGTTTGATTAATCTGCACCTGTGTTTCTTTAGAAATTACATTTTCTAACTCTAAAATATCAATAACATCCTTATAATTTCCAGGATCTCTTAATATAAAAGCATCAATAATCATATTGCCAATATCGACAGCTGATTCTATAAACATCTGTGAAATACGTTCAAATGCATAATGATTATCTTTATTTTGAGGATAATCTGTTATTAATTGTTGTAAGTAATTTAACTTTATATTTAATTGATTCTTATTCACGAAATACATTATTTTCACCCCTATTAATGTCATCATACCATACCTTTGCAGTCGAATTCATTTATGGTTATACTAAATATTAAGACTTTATTGGGTTAGTAAAATTCAATGTTTAAAGAATTATTTTTTTTAAATCACAATCTATTATTAGGAGCGTTTTAACATGATTGATATGTATCTATATGACGATGATGAATCTGCACAAGTCCAATTTGTTGGTTTTGTTGGTGAGCACAGTCGCTATGATTTAATGTTAGTACAAACAAACCGCCATTATGGTAAATCTATTGTCCTCAATATGCAAACGAATAAGTTTGGTATTATAGGGACTGATGATTTAGAAGAAGAAGGTTATATTTCCCATATACTTGGCGTGAATGAAGAAGAAGGCAACGAAATTACTGAATACCTTAACGAAATCATTCAATAAAACAATAAATCATTTATATCAAATATATTAATAAAGAACCAAGCGTCTATGTATGACACTTGGTTCTTTATTTGTCCGTTCGTTGTATACTTGGCTGAATCTTCACATCATGAAGCTTATTCTCTTCGAATTCAGCATCAGCTATACGTGTATCATCTATATGACGCTTTGCTTCCTTTTCAGAAACACGTCTTAAAATAAAATAAGGGCAACCAAAGTTACAATACTCTAACAGATAATCTTGTATTGTGGAAAATCGTTTACTTAATTCTGCTTTTTTATTTGTATCATTATAAAACCCTTTTAATCTTAATTGATCATACCCAAAATCGCCTACTATAAAATCATATTTATCTAAAATATCAGAATAACGATTTGCAAATATTTCTTCGTCAAATGATGCTCTATAATCTTCAATTATTTCAAAGTATTGTTCATTCACTTTTATCATTTCATTCACCTAATCTAAATATGTCACATATCAATGTAGTATTAAGAAGTGCTATTACATTTCACGACATATATGAATTATATTTCTAATAAAGACTTAGCTCACAAGAATACGCTGTATTGAAGCATAATTCTTCATTGAACTAAGTCTTTGGTTTCTATCTTAAATTATTATAAATTTGTCTCTTGATTCAACTGTTCTTCACCTAAACGTTGTCTCTCTTTTGCTGCTTCATTAACTTGCTCATCAGCATGATATGAACTACGCACAAGAGGTCCAGCTTGGCAATGTTTAAAACCTTTGTCCATTGCTATTTTTCTTAATTTACCAAATTCTAGTGGTGTGTAGTATTTTTCAACTTTTAAATGTTTGCGTGAAGGTTGCAAATATTGTCCAATAGTTAAAATATCTACATCATTTGCACGTAAGTCATCCATTGTTTCATAAATTTCTTCGTGTGTCTCACCTAATCCAACCATCAAACTAGATTTCGTTGGAATATCTGGTTGTAATTCTTTTGAACGTCTTAAGAATTCTAATGTACGATCGTAAGTCGCTCGCGCACGAACTCTTGGCGTTAAGCGGCGTACGGTTTCGATATTGTGGTTAAGTATATCTGGTTTCGAAGCCATTAACGTTTCTAAAGCTTCAAAATCTCCACCCATATCAGAAGGTAAAATTTCAATTGAAGTAAACGGATTACGTTCACGTACTTTACGTACTGTTTCTGCATATACGTTAGAACCAGCATCTCTTAAATCATCACGTGCTACTGCTGTAATTACAACATGTTTCAAGTTCATTAATTCAACAGATTCAGCTACACGTTCTGGTTCGTCTAAATCTAATTCGTTCGGCAAGCCAGTCTTTACTGCACAAAAGCGACAAGCACGTGTACACACTGCACCTAAAATCATAAAAGTAGCAGTACGTCGTTCTCCCCAACATTCATGTATATTCGGACATTTTGCTTCTTCGCAAACTGTGTGTAAATTCTTTTCACGCATCATTTTCTTAAGACCAGTGTAGTTTTCGTTTGTGTTCAGCTTTATTTTCAGCCAATCTGGTTTACGTAAAATTTCTTCATTTTTAGTAGCCATAACCGCACAATCCTCCTGATTTGAAATCTCTACTCATTATAACGAAATTTTCACTAAATTAAAACGTAAATCGGTTATAATTTAATATTCTAGTAATTTCTCTTTAAATATATCTCTTAAAAACTCGGGCATTAAATAATCTGTCGGTTGGTCTTTGAGTGTTGGAAAGTAACGACCAAAGGTATACATATCTATAGTTCCCAATATATATGTAGTTTCGTCATCAATCTCTTCACCGTTTATAAAATACTTTGATTCTGATTCAATAAAGCCTAAATTATACAGAATATATCCTCCAAAGATATCACCTCTAAACCCTAATCCTTGCGCATGTTCATTAATATATTCTTGTTTTTGGCTTTTTAATATTACATTTTTTAATTCTTGCCCGTTCAGTTTAATACGTACGACATTGATAGGATGTGGTAACATTTGATGAATGTCATATTCTGTCACTTCATCTGCAATAACATCCTTAACAATAAGGCCAGCGTTAATAATTGTACAATCAGCATTAGTAAATTCAAATACACTTTCAGCTAACATATATGCCGTTTGTGAAATGACATTCGTCTTTCTAGGTAAATTCACAGGACGATTGATAATAGCATCACTTAAAAGCGCCTTGCCCTCAGCTTCAAAATTTGTTTCAAAGTCTGGTAATGTTTCAACCGGATGCAACTTAGCTACTTTGTTCACAACGCTTTTATTTTCAATTTCTAATGTCACTTCACCTAAAAAGTAACCATATTTACCCGCTGCAGCCATTAATACACCATTATTCATTTCACCCTGTTCAAAATAATGATGTGTGTGACTCCCTAAAATCAAGTCAATCTCTGGAATCTCTTGACATAATTTTTCATCAAAGAATACACCTACATGACTCATAATTATAAGTAAATCATATGCGCCTTCATTGGCTTGCACTTCATCCTTAATTGCTTCTAATGGATTGGTTACTACCCAATCTAAAGCACGGTAAAACGGTGTAAACGGAGCTGTAGCAGCAATAAATAAAATTCGCACACCTTCAATTTCTTTAATGTAAGAAGACGACATATTATGGGGTAAACGTCCCTGCTCATCAAAAACATTTGAACATGTTACATGAAAATTTGCTTTATCGTATAGCGTATTTAGCGCATCATGTGAAATCGTCATGCCTTCATTGTTACCAATCGTTGCAAGATCACATTGTGCTTGATTTAACAACTCTACATTTTTAATACCCATTGTAGCCTCTGTGACTGGCGCAGATAAATCAACATGGTCGCCGATATCTAAATAAAGAGAGGGATGATCCAACTTCGGTCTTGCCTCAGCTAAATAAGCTGAAATACGTGCGTATTCATGTAGATGACTGTGTATATCATTAGTATGATAAATCGTTAACTCCATCTCTAATTCCCTCCTCTAATACTTATAAAAATGCTTTTATTATTAAATATATACCCATTAACAACATGACTGTACGCAATAGATTTACAACTGTAGATGATTGAATAGAATGGTTAACTTTCACACCTATTTTAGCACCAAAATAACTAGCTATGATTAAGACGATAGAATAAATCCACGCCACATGTCCGAGCGCTATATGACCTACCGAACTCATCACACTTGAGAAGAATATCATCATCATACTTGTTCCAACTGCAACATGAGGTGGGAACCTAAATACGATGAGCATTAATGGGGTCATTAATGCTCCCCCACCAATTCCAAATAATCCCGTTAAAATACCAATGAATAGTGTTGCTATAAATGCAATAACAGGTGGTACACTATAGTGATAGGTTGTCCCATTACCATCGACATATGTACGTTGATACTTGGGTTTATCAAAAACTTTCAATGGTTTAATTTTGTTTCTTATCATTAGTAATATAGCTACAAATATTAAAAATATACCAAAATATAGGTTAAATGATTCTAATGTTAAATAACGACTTAGTATTGAGCCAATGAGCGACCCTGGTAACAAACCAATTAAAAATATAGATCCATTTTTCACATCGACTTGCTTTGTTTTCAAATAACCTAACGTAGATGATAGACCTGTCACAATTAATATTACAGATGACGTTCCTATTGCTATTTGTGGTGTAATGCCTTGGAGTAAATCATTATCTACGCCGAGATAAACGAGCGTAGGCACGATGATGATTCCACCGCCAATACCTACTAATGACCCAATAATTGCTGATAAGCCACCAATTATGATCAATAATACTATAGTTAACATTTTATCGCTCCTAAAATAATTTTAATTGCTGTGGTGCTAAACCTTTATAATCAATTCCCAATATCTTTTGATATGTTTTGGCATTTTGTGCTGCATGTCCACCGGAATTATTGTTAAATACAACGTAAATCTTTTTTGCTTTATGCTCTAATACTTTCACTTTGTTTACTAAAGCTTCTAATTCTTGCTGGCTATAGTCATAAAGATATCTGACATCTCTCCACGCCTCATCAGTCATATCTTTCTTCGTCCATCCGTGCACATTGCGTCCATGGTAACGTACAAAAGCAGTATCGTGTGTAATTCTATTAACTAGCGGTACGGAGCCTTGACCCGCCTGTGGTTCATCACAAACAGCATGTATAATTTGTTGCTGTGTTAAAAATGCTAATGTTTCCTCTTTATATGTTTCATTGAACCATGATTGATGTCTAAATTCTACACAGATAGGAAATGATTTTAATTGTTCTCGGACGTAACGGATATATGTAATATTTTGCACTGAGCAATCAAACCAAGGTGGAAATTGTACTAATACCATTGCGAGCTTACTTTCTTCTTGAAGCGGTTGAAGCATAGCTTTAAACTGATTAAATAATTCTTGGCGTGTTTCTGCGTAATCATGATAGTCTGCATGTAATGTTAAAGCTTGATGAATTTTAACTATAAATTCAAAACGTTTAGGTGTTTCTCTTATCCATTTTTTTATATTTCTTTCAGGCTGAATTGCGTAATAAGTAGCATCTAATTCCACTATAGGAAAATGACTTGCATATGTAATTAGCTTATCTGATTTACGTTGCAAATCTTCATATAAGGTATCATGATCTCCCCAACCTGTTAATCCAATATTTATCATATTATCACCAAATTAATGATACCACAGATGTTTTATCGGATTCACTAGATTAAATTCAATTTACGTTAACTTAAAGAAATAGAACTATGCTTTCATAACTTTCTATAAATCAATACTGGGCTTCTCATTATGTATGATTAGATATTAATAAAAATGGCGCTAATTACATCATGTATTAGCAGCCATTTTATTATATATTTAAAACGTTATTTCATTTCAATTTGCTTTGTTTAAGACATTATATATGCTATTGCTGAAGTATATTTTCAGCTTCTTTCACAACTTTTTCAATCAATAATGCTGCCGAAAGGCGTTGTGCTAATCTTGGACTTTGTCCACTCCATAAATGCGTCCACTGTGCATTCCCTTCTTTAGCTGCAGCTTTGCGAATAGCATTTGTCAATTGATTTTGAATTGGATAATCTGGAATATCGTCATTATAACCTTCCATATTATGAATAAATTCATTATCAATACCACGTGCTGGTTTACCACTAAAGACGTTAGTAACGACTGTATCTGTTTCTAAACTTTGCTTGATAGCATTTTTATATAATTCAGTAGCTGCACTTTCTTCCGTTGTGAGGAAACCGGTGCCCATTTGTACAGCTTGTGCGCCTAATACTAATCCTGCTACTAAGCCTCTTCCATCCATAATTCCACCAGCAGCAATCACCGGAATATTTACATTATCAACAATTTGTGGAACGAGTGACATCGTACCGACTAAAGGCATTTGGTTATTGGATGTTCTGGTAAACGAACCTCGATGCCCACCTGCCTCACTGCCTTGTGCAATGACTACATCCATGTTTGCACTTTCATTCGCAATCGCTTCTTCAACTGAAGTCGCAGTACCTATTATAATAATATTGTGCGCTTTCAATTTTTTTATAACTGCTTGGTTAGGAATGCCAAACGTAAAAGAAACAATCTTCACACCTTTATCAATCACAATATCAATTGCTTTATTAAACACCTGTTCCTCACTAATATTTAGTACAGGTTCTTCTAAATTAAACGCACGTCGATACGGTCTCAACCAAGCATTCATGTGTTCAATTTTTTCTGGAATATATAATTTTTCACTTGGTACAAATAAATTTACTGCAAACGGCAAATCTGTTAACGCTTGAACACGTGTGATTTCTTGTTCAAGTTTTTCAGAATTGAAGTAGCCTGCACCTATTGTTCCTAAGCTGCCAGAGTTACTCACTGTTGCAACTAATTCTGGTGTTGTACTACCAGCCATCCCTGCTTGTATTATTGGGTATTCAATGCCTAACAAATCAGTGATTCGTGTTGATAACTTCATGTCATACACTCCTTTTAAAACATATCTCACATTCATAACATAAATATATTCATCATTTATTATTGTATGCTTTCATTTGATGTTTAAGCTTTTCTTTTTCCTCTTCATCCATCTCATCTTCTATTTCCATACCTAACATTTCTTCTATTAAGTCTTCGTGTGACACTATTGCATCTGTACCTCCATACTCATCTAATACGATAGCTAAATGCTTACGTGCTACTGTCATTTTTCTTAACACCCATTCTGCCTTGTTATGCTCATTCACAAACAAGGGCTCCGACGTGTATTGTAAAATATCGTTCGAAGTCTCTCTACTCCATGCTAATAAATATTTCGAATGAAAAACCCCAATAATATGATCCATATCGTTTCCATACACAGGATAGCGCGTATAAGGTTTAGAGATAATCACATCATATGCCTCTTCATATGAAATATTAGAAGGGAACGCAGTTACATTAATTCTTGGCGTTGTACTAATATCTTTAATTTTTAGCTTTTCAAAATTCATAACACCTTGAATGCGTTCTCGTTCCATTTCATTTAATGCACCTTCTCTATCTGCAATTGCGAGCATGTGTCTAAGTGCATCTTTTGAAAAATCATGATTCTCTTGCCTACCATCTATAATATTATTAACTATGCCTGCAATAACGTTAAGTACTTTAGTCATAGGCATAAAAACCACAACAAAAAAAGAAACAGGTGCATAAACTAAATGTGAAGTTTTATAAGGATTTGCCGCGGCAAATGATTTAGCAATTACTTCTAATATCGCAATGACGATCACTGTGATTAGGGCAGCAAGTATTCCAACCTTTACACCCGACCTTATCGCTATAATCGTTACAAGTGCTGCTAGAATAACTTTTGATATATTCTTCCCAATAAGCATAGTCGTTAACACAGTACTCAGTTTAGTTAATAATTGATTAACTTGTGCTGCCTTGTTATTTCCTTGATCAGCTTCTGTTTGTATCTTTATTCTATTCACGGTAGTTAGCGCAGTTTCACTACCAGAAAAGAAAAAAGAAGCAAATAAAAGTATGATTATTACAATAATCATAAATACATAACTCCTTAATATTAACTGTATTTAAAAATTGATAGATTATTAAATGATTCCCGTCTTTTAATTTATATAAACGCCTTAGATACAAAGTTGTAAACATTATCACTTTATGATGTTAATCCTATTTTCGCATTTATTTTTTTAAATTACGTTAACTAAGCCTTATATGATGATTAATTATGCAAGTTTTTTGGGTTGCATCGCATTAAAAAGAAATTCAATTAAGTTTACCTTAATGTATTGAGGGTATTGATAATGCCATATGTATTTACATCTTGAATTTTCATCATAATATTAAATTAAGTTGGAGCGATAAAACACATGCAAATTTTAGATTACGAAGTAGGCATTAGAAATATTAATTATACAGTCAAAACAGAAGACGGCATTATTTTTTCTCACAAATTACCTAAGGACACTTCATCTATACAGGTTAGAAAATGTTTGAAAGTCATAGCTAATAAACTGGATGAACGCAATAAAAGTTAATTGAATAACATAAAAAAAGCACAATACAATACAGTTTCCGATAACATTCAATCATAAGTGTTATCAAAATCGTATTGCATGTGCTTTTATTTATTTGAAAGCTTTAGATTTCAATCTATAAAACTAACCGATACTGCCTTCCATTTCGAACTTAATCAAACGGTTCATTTCAACAGCATATTCCATAGGAAGCTCTTTTGTGAATGGTTCAATGAAGCCCATTACAATCATTTCAGTAGCTTCTTCTTCAGAAATACCACGGCTCATTAGATAGAATAATTGTTCTTCTGAAACTTTAGATACTTTCGCTTCATGCTCTAATGAAATATTATCATTAAATACCTCATTATAAGGAATCGTATCTGAAGTAGATTCGTTATCTAAGATTAACGTATCACATTCAATGTTTGAACGTGCGCCTTTCGCTTTACGTCCAAAGTGCACGATACCACGGTAAACAACTTTACCGCCATCTTTAGAAATAGATTTAGACACAATTGTTGATGATGTGTTTGGCGCTTTGTGAATCATTTTCGCACCGGCATCTTGTACTTGGCCTTTACCAGCGAATGCGATAGACAATGTGCTACCTTTAGCACCTTCACCCATAAGTACACAGTTAGGATATTTCATAGTTAATTTAGAACCAAGGTTACCATCAACCCATTCCATATTACCATTTTCGTATACTAATGTACGTTTAGTAACTAAGTTATAAACGTTGTTCGCCCAGTTTTGAATTGTTGTATAACGCACGTGTGCATCTTTGTGTACGATAATTTCAACAACAGCTGAATGTAACGAGCTTGTTGTGTAAACTGGTGCAGTACAACCTTCTACATAGTTTACTGAAGCGCCTTCGTCAGCAATGATTAATGTACGTTCAAATTGACCCATGTTTTCAGAGTTAATACGGAAATATGCTTGTAATGGTGTGTCTAACTTAACATTCTTAGGAATATAAATGAATGAACCACCAGACCATACAGCTGAGTTTAATGCTGAGAATTTGTTATCTGCAGCAGGTACTACAGTTGAGAAATACTTTCTAAATAATTCTTCATTTTCTCTTAACGCACTGTCTGTATCTTTAAAAATAATACCTTTATCTTCTAGTTCTTTTTCCATGTTATGGTAAACAACTTCTGATTCATATTGCGCTGAAACCCCAGCAAGATACTTTTGTTCTGCTTCCGGTATACCTAATTTTTCAAACGTAAGTTTAATTTCTTCAGGTACTTCATCCCATGAACGCTCTGTATTTTCTGAAGGTTTAACATAATAAGTGATATCATCAAAGTCTAATTCTGATAAGTCTCCGCCCCATTGTGGCATCGGCATTTTATAGAACTGTTTTAATGATTTCAATCTATAGTTAAGCATCCATTCAGGTTCTTCTTTCATGTTTGAGATTTCACGGACAATATTCTCCGTCAAACCACGTTCTGATCTAAAAATGGAAACATCTTCATCGTGGAAACCATATTGATAATCTCCAACATCAGGTGCTTTTTTAGCCATTTCAATCACTCCTTTTATATATTAAAAACGACTTGTGTGCAAGATCATTTACTGTATTTTTACCTTCAATGACTGTAATGAAAGTCTGTTTATATTGAATTATTCTTAAATTTAGTTCCCTGTTGTATCTACTAGTTTGAATGGAATATTACACGATGTCAATGCATCAGTTCCACTTAATCTTCTGTGTTACCTTCTTTTTCAACTGTACCCTTTTCTAAAGCTTTCCAAGCTAAAGTAGCACACTTGATTCTCGCTGGGAATTGAGATACACCTTGTAGTGCTTCTATGTCGCCCATCTCTTCAGTAATTTCGAAATCTTCACCAAGCATCATTTTTGTGAACTCTTGGCTCATTTTCATAGCTTCAGCTAATGAATGACCCTTAACAGCTTCAGTCATCATAGAAGCACTAGACATTGATATTGAGCAACCTTCTCCATCAAATTTTGCATCTTTAATGAAACCATCCTCTATATCAAACGTAAGATGAATACGATCCCCACATGTTGGATTGTTCATGTCTACAGTCATGGAACCATTATCTAATGTGCCTTTGTTTCTCGGGCTTTTATAATGATCCATAATAACTGAACGATACAACTGATTTAAATTATTAAAATTCATATGAGAAAAACTCCTTCGTTTGTTTCAAGGCTTCAACCATTTGGTCAATATCTTCTTTAGTGTTGTATATATAGAAACTCGCACGTGCTGTTGAAGATTGATTCAACCATTTCATAAGAGGCTGTGCACAATGATGACCTGCTCTGACAGCTACACCTTCTGTATCTACTGCTGTAGCAACGTCATGCGCATGAACATCAGTCATGTTAAACGTAATCACGCCAGCACGACGTTCTTTAGAAGGTCCATATATTTCAATACCTTCTATTTCAGACATTTTGTCGTAAGCATATTGTGTCAACATCGTTTCATGTTGATGAATGGCATCGAACCCTAAACTTTCAAGATATTTTATTGCTTCTGCTAAACCGATTGCTTGTGCGATTAAAGGTGTACCGGCTTCAAATTTTGTAGGTAAGTCAGCCCAAGAAGCATCATATTTCCCTACAAAATCAATCATGTCACCGCCAAATTCAATAGGCTCCATGTTTTTCAATAAACGACGTTTACCATATAACACACCGATACCTGTTGGACCAAGCATTTTATGACCACTAAAACTATAGAAATCCACGTCTAGGTCTTGCATATCTAAGTCCATATGAGGGGCAGCTTGTGCACCATCTACACTTATAATCGCGCCATGTGCGTGTGCTACTTCAGTAATTGCCTTGATATCATTTACCGTTCCAAGCACATTAGATACATGAGTGATTGCAACAATTTTAGTGTTATCATTTATTGTTGCTTTTACATCCTCGATATTTAATTCTCCATCTTCAGTCATAGGAATAAATTTCAATTCTGCATTTTTTCGTTTGGCTAATTGTTGCCAAGGCACAATATTCGCATGATGTTCCATTTCAGTAACGACAATTTCATCGCCTTCAGAAATGTGAGCATCACCATAACTATGCGCAACAATATTAATACTTGCAGTTGTACCACGCGTAAATATAATTTCTTCAAAATATTTTGCATTAATAAAACGTCTAACTGTTTCACGGGCGCTTTCGTAACCATCAGTAGCTAAAGAGCCAAGTGTATGAACACCACGATGAACATTAGAATTATAACGTTTATAGTAATCATCAATTGCATCAATCACTTGTACTGGCGTTTGACTCGTCGCTGTAGAATCTAAATATGCCAGTCTGTTGCCATTAACTTGTTGATTAAGAATTGGAAAGTCTTTTATAATTTCATTAACATTTAATAATTCGGTCAAATTATCCACAGACCTTTCTAAATTAAGAATCTATAATCAGACCTTAGCATATGATAGGAACATGCTGTAGCACCATCTATAATAAGCACTATAAATGGTTGCTTTGGCCGTTCCTAGCACTTTAGTACTATTGTCTTGAGTTTAACTTCTATGGTTGATTACTGTTTATTTATTAACTTTAAGTTCGATGACTTCACTTAATTGTCGTTTTACATCTTCAATTGGTAATTCACGTACTACTGGGTCTAAGAAACCATGAATAACTAAACGTTCTGCCTCTTGTTGAGAAATACCGCGACTCATAAGGTAGTATAATTGTTCAGGATCTACACGCCCAACTGATGCTGCATGTCCTGCTTCTACATCATCTTCATCAATTAATAATATTGGGTTAGCATCTCCACGTGCGTGCTCTGAAAGCATTAATACACGAGACTCTTGGTTAGCAACAGATTTCGTGCCACCGTGCTTAATATATCCAATTCCATTAAAGACAGTAGATGCATGTTCACGCATTACACCATGTTTTAAAATATAGCCATTAGTTTCTTTACCATATTGTACAATCTTAGAAGTTAAATTAATTTTTTGATCTCCAGTACCAACTACTACAGATTTCAATGCACTCTCAGAGCGGTCGCCAATTAAATTCGTAGTATTATCAATAATTTGACTACCTTCATTCATTAGACCTAAAGCCCAATTAATCGTTGCATCTTCTGCTGTGACACCACGGCGAATAATATGACCAGTAAATCCTTTATCTAAGTAATCTACTGAACCGTAAGTGATTTTTGAGTTTGCACCTGCATTGACTTCTGAAATAATATTAAGTTGCCCAGCTTCACTAGCAGCATTTGATAAGTAGTTTTCTACATATGTGACTTCTGCACTTTCTTCAGTCGTAATAATCACATGATTATAAAAACTAGCATCAGCATCATCATGTAATACAACATATTGAATTGGATGTTCTACAACTACATTTTTAGGAACATATACAAAAATACCACCATTGATAAGTGCTGTGTGTAATGCTGTTAAGCGATGTTCATCTACAGTCACTGTTTCATTCATTAAATGTTGTTTTACTAAATCTGGATGATTCACTAGTGCTTCTGATAAACCTTCAACAATAACACCATCATTGCTTGCTGATTCTGAAACCTTAGTAAATGCAAGCGTATTATTATGTTGTATAATTAAATTTTCAGAATTTTTAATATCAATGATTTCTTTTACCGCTTCAGGCAATTCATCTAATGCATTGAAAACTTCTCCTGTCGTTTCATGTTGTTTAAATGAGTCAAAATCCCATTTATTTATTTTTGTTTTATCTGGTTTTGGCATTTCTAAAGTTTCAGTTAATTTCAACGCTTCTTTACGTAATTCTGTCATCCAAGCAGGCTCATTATGGGCTTGTGAATATTCAACTAGTTGCGCTTCAGAAATGTTCAAAGTTTCAGTCGTCATACTTTTTTCCTCCCATTTGATGATTGTATGATTCGTTTATAGTATCTAAATCAAACCTTAAATCTTCATCTAAATTAATATTTACATATGAGTTGAGACTTATTCTGTAGCACCGAACTCTTCTTTAACCCATTCATAACCTTCTTCTTCAAGACGTTTAGCTAATTCAGGTCCTCCTGAAGTTACTACTTTACCACCGAACATTACATGTACGTGATCTGGTGTAATATAGTCTAATAAACGTTGATAGTGAGTGATGATTAATGCACCAAACGCTTCTCCACGCATTTTATTGATACCTTTAGAAACTACTTTTAAAGCATCAATATCTAGACCAGAGTCAATTTCATCTAAAATAGCGAATTTTGGTTCTAACATCATTAATTGTAAAATTTCATTACGTTTTTTCTCTCCACCTGAGAAACCTTCATTTAAATAACGTTGCGCCATATTTTCATCTATATCTAAATAACCCATCTCTTTATCTAATTTTTTGATGAATTGCATTAAATTTATTTCATCGCCTTCTTCACGTTTCGCATTTATTGCTGAACGCATGAATTCTGCATTTGTAACGCCTGTAATTTCTGATGGATATTGCATTGCTAAGAACAATCCAGCTTTTGCACGTTCGTCAACTTCTAATTCTAAAATGTTAACGCCGTCTAATAATACTTCACCTTGTGTTACTTCATAGCTAGGGTGTCCCATAATCGCAGATGATAATGTTGATTTACCTGTACCGTTAGGCCCCATAACTGCATGGATTTCATCCGTGTTAATTGTTAAATTAACACCCTTTAGAATCTCTTTATCTTCAATAGACACATGTAGGTCTTTAATTTCTAATGTTGATGGCATACATATTCCCTCCGTAATATATGATATGTTTTTCTTTACTAGTTTATAATAATTTTAATCTACAGTCAAAAGACTAAAACTAAATTACATCCTCTAATTATAACGTAGTTATATTTGAATATAAACCTTTTCAAGCGCTAAATTAAAATAGTTATTAAAACATAATCATTTTCGATAACAATACTAAGATTTTCGTAACTGATAATTTAAGATATGATGTTCTCAATAATATTCGCTATGTATAGTCATTGTTACAATAGAATGCATGTTAAAGTCATATATTACGTTTAATAACTCACTTTAATATTGTAATACTTAAATTTTATGATAATATCATTTATACAATTTATATAGAAAGGAGATAAATATGTCGAAGATTAAATGGTCTAATTTATGGCGTGGATTCGCTATGGGGACCTCAGATTTAGTTCCTGGTGTTAGTGGTGGTACGATCGCCCTTTTGCTAGGCATATATAATGATTTCATACGTTCTATCAGTGGTATTTTCTCTAAACGTTTTTGGGAAAGTTTAAAGTTTTTAATTCCCATTGTACTTGGAATGTTAATCGCTATTGGTTCATTAAGTAAGTTGATTAACTTTTTATTAAATACACACCCTATCCCAACGTTATTCTTTTTTGTTGGACTTATTTTAGGTATTATTCCATATTTATTAAAAACTTCACGCTTCAAACAAACTTTTACAGCTAAGCATTATATGCTAGTAGTATTGGGTATTGTCGTTATTGTAGTGATTACTTTATTAAATAATGGTAATAAACATGCAGGTGAAACGCTAACATTTTCTACAAGTCTTTTTATTAAATATTTTATCGCTGGAGTTTGCGCTTCAAGTGCAATGTTATTACCAGGTATTTCAGGTTCATTTATGCTACTAGTATTTGGAGCTTATGGCACAATTATGTATGCAATTTCAGAATTTTTATCATTCAATTTCAATGCCGTGCCCATATTATTAACAGTTGGACTTGGTATTATCGCTGGTTTCTTATTATCTAGTAAAGCAATACAATATTTCTTAAACTATCATACATCTTTAACCTACGCCTTAATTATTGGATTTGTGGTAGGTTCACTCTATGCAGTATTTCCTGGATTACCTACTTCTATATTCATGTGGTTTATTTCAGCACTAACATTAATTATAGGATTTTTCATTAGTTATAAGTTAGGTCATATTAGCGAAACTGGTCATTAATATTTATATAAATCACTCATATATTTTACAATGTAGATTAGTTAATTTCTTTTATCTCATCCTTATTTTTAACATATATTGTGGATTTTCATTTTTAACGAGATAAAGTGTAATTCGTTACAGTAGCAATCATTCATATATTTTTATATAATAAATCTTCAATCTTTTAAAGATTGAAGATTTATTATATCGGAGGAATTAATTAATTTTTGGGAACCTTTATTAGTTTAATTACATTTATCATTCTATTAGCACTTACCGCTTTCTTTGTTGCCACAGAATTCGCAATAGTCAAAGTGCGAACATCGAGAATTAATACACTGGCCAATGGAAATAATAAAAATGCGCTTGCAGCTCAAAAAGTTGTCACTCATTTAGATGAGTATTTGGCGGCTTGTCAATTAGGTATTACAATCACTGCTTTAGGTATAGGTATGGTTGGAGAATCAACCTTTGAGTTCTTATTGCACCCTCTTTTCAGTAGCTTAGGCTTGTCTGAAACTATGATCCATATTTTCACACTTATTAGTGCCTTTATCATTGCCACTTACTTGCATGTTGTAATTGGTGAAATGGCGCCTAAGACGATTGCCATTCAAAAAGCTGAACAACTTACTTTATTAATTGCTAAACCTATTATTATGTTTTCTAAATTATTTTATCCATTTATATTTATACTCAACGGTTCGGCACGCTTAATTTTAAAATTGTTCGGCATGCAACCTTCTAAGGAAAGTGAACTTTATCATTCTGAAGAAGAACTAAAGTTACTTATTAAAGAAAGCCATGAAGGCGGCGAAATTTCTGAGAATGAATTAACGCATATCAATCGTGCATTTGCCTTTGATGAAATGACTATCCAAGATGGCTATATACCTATCAAGGATGCTTCGCTAATTAATATAGACAAGTCAATTAGCGAGACGAAATCTTATATCAGTCATGCGCATTATACTCGATTTCCTGTATATAAGGAAAATAACACAAATATCATTGGTTATATCCACGCCAAAGATTTGCTAAACGACAGTGTTACTTCAATAAAAAGCATTACCCATGATATCCTTAAAATACGTCTCAATACCAAATATCATCAAGTACTCGAGCAAATGAAGAGCAACCAAATTCATATCGCACTCATAGAAGATGAAAATGGGCAGCCCCTAGGTATTATTACTATGGAAAACATACTCGAAAACATTGTCGGCGATATCAAAGACGAACATGATCAACGCTAAGCAATGACATATGATTACGTCTTGATTCAACCTTAAAATTGTAAAGCTATGCATCATTTTACTCAAAAAAGTACACTTCCACTTAAATGGAGGTGTACTTTTTATATTAAGCGCTCGATCTATCATGACTAGGATAGCTTTACAATTTCTATATCGTCTCTTTTATAATTATGTATCGTTTGGTTAGAATTTAATTTAGCTACTGTAAAAAATTTATGCCACAACATGAAACGATAAATTTAAATATCTGATGTAATATAATTCCAATTACTCTCATTGATATAAATGACAGTTAAATTTATTGATTTTATTACTATAAAAAGATTGAAAAAATTTTAATAAAGCGTATTATAATTATCTATTAACATAAACTCTAAAAAATTAACGTGAAAGCATACGTTATAATCAAGTTTCCTAGTTATTAAGTAATGAAAAGCCAAAATATAATTGTTCCATAAGGAGATTGTATACGTGAATAAAATAAATAAACCTATATATTTTTATCTTTTGTTATTTTTATCAACTACATTAGTTGGTGCTGCTTTATTATATCTTCCCTATACAGGGAAAAAACCATTAGATTTTATAGATGCTTTATTTATTGCGTCCAGTGCTTTTACAGTAACTGGTTTATCTACGATAGACATTTCATCACAATTTAATATGCTTGGTGAATCTATCATCCTCTTACTGATTCAGATTGGTGGATTAGGTATTGTAACCGTTACTTTACTTACATTAATATTTTTAAATAAAAAAATAACTATTAAAAATAGGCACCTGCTCATGGTGACTTGGAATATTGATGAACCAGGCGGTGTAGTAAAATTAATTATTCATTTATTAATTTATAGTTTATCTACCGAATTTATTGGAGCGTTATTACTATGTTTATCGTATATACCAAAATTCGGTGTTGGCAAAGGTATTTTCGTCAGTTTGTTCACATCCGTATCAGCCTTTAACAATGCTGGTTTTGCACTTTTCAAAAACAATCTAATGGACTTCACAAAGGATCCTATTACAATGACAGTGCTTCCCCTATTAATAATAATGGGAGGAATTGGTAATTTTGTATTAATTGATTTAATTCATTCTAAAAAGTTAGCAAAGTTATCTTTACATTCAAAAGTAGTTCTAGCAACCACACTTGGCTTAATCACTATTGGTGCGCTATTTTTCTTTATTCTAGAACAATATAATACCTTAAATGGTATGACATTGATCGAAAAACTAGGCGCTTCATTTTTCCAATCTGTAACTACGCGTACTGCTGGATTCAATAGTGTTGATATGGGTAATATTCACACATCAACAGCGCTTCTAATGATGGGTCTAATGTTCATAGGTGGCGCGCCATTAAGTGCTGCTGGTGGTATAAAAGTAACTACTTTCGCTGTAATACTTGTATTTTTATTCAGTAGCTTACGAAATGTTGAGCGTCCTTCACTGTTCCATAGAACTATTTCGGAAAAAACAATACGTAACGCATTAACAATATTTTTATTATCATTTATTTATGTACTAGCTACGACTTTCATTTTGAGTCTTTTAAATGCTGACACACTATTTGTAAAAGTGTTATTTGAAGTTATTTCTGCATTTGGAACTGTTGGGTTAAGTATGGATTTTACAACGGAATATGGCACTATAACCAAAATTATAATTATAATAGTAATGCTGAGCGGAAAGATAGGCTTATTAACGCTAGCTCCTATTTTTGTAAACCCTAAAAATCGCAGATATTATTATGCCAAAGGCCAAATCCACTTATAAATATTTAAATAAATTACATCATCTTTTCATAGTACACATCATAGCACTCCTTAAATAGCTTGATTATATATATCGATAGCTTCAATTACAAAATCACACCACCTAAATGTTATACTTATCATTAATAACATTTAGGTGGTGTGACATATGGTAAAATTAGCTACAATAACTTTTATTAATGACAATCGTATTGACTTATATAAAGATACTTATATCCATGCTGTAAAAAACATCTCAAATATAGATTATTTTAACAGCCAGGTTGTGTTTTCTAATACTTTAAATAACCACATATCATCCATAAGTGATTTAGATACCTCAGACTTTGAAAAAGTAATACTAGGTATTTTTGCTGAATGTGATTTCTTTAAAATCAGTGACATCCAAGACCTTTATTTCAAATGTTCTTCTATTCATTCAATTAATTTTCTGAAATAATTGAGCACTATACGCAAACGATTATATTTTTAATTTTTCTGACTTCAAAGTTGCTTATACTTTCTAGTTGTTTTATACAGCAAGACGGTATTATAGTTCTTCAAGCTTTTTAAAATGGATATACTACTATCACAACAAATTCAAATAACACAAAAATTATCCTTTGACCAGCGCTTGAATTATAAAAATGCATGTTATGTATGCATTGCGCATTCATAAATTCCCACCTTTTAATTGAGGTGGTTTTTTCATTAAACTGCAAAAACAAATATGACTTGGACTTGAATCGTAAATATATTTCTCTTTAACTAGTATTCTATGCCCAGCACTACTTATAATCGCTTTGATAAACAAATCATATCCCGACATAAAATACCATGCTCATATATAGGATCTTCATAATTCCTTTCAAAAAAGCCAAAATCTATACTCGTAATTCTAAAACCTGATTTTTGATAAAATAAAAGTGGTTGCACGCTTGAATTTCCCGTTCCTACACAAATTTCTATATAACCTTTTTCTTTCGCATAATCACAAGCATTGGCTAATAGTTTCTTACCAATTCCTAAGTTTTGCTTACTTTCAGCAACTACGATATTAACGATCTCCACAGATTCTGTGCTCACTTCTCTTAATACATAGCATCCTATAATTTCCGTATTCTCCTTAAATACAAAACATTCTCCTTTTCTAAGATGCTCTAAAATGAATTCTTTTGAAGGGTCTGCTAATAATAACAGACTGAACGGTGCTTCTTTGATGCTGTCAATTTTTTCTATCATAAAAATTCACCTCTTATTAAGTTAAACTAATATCTTTAATTAAAGTCATGTACTCTCAAACTTTGTAAGTGTAACGCTACATTTATAATATACAACATGTAACAAGTGATTATTGAGTCATCTATTATTACACAGTTTTCAATATACATTTTAAACACTTTTACAAAAAACACCTCTTAACCGATATCGTTAAGAAGTGTTTGTGATTCATTCGCTATTATTTTGCTGGTACAACGGCGCCATCATATTTATCATTAATGTAGTCTTTAATCTCTTTAGATTGTAGAACATCCATTAACGCTTTAATTTTTTTGTCATCTTTTTGTCCATCTTTTACTGCAATTAAGTTAGCGTAAGGATTGTTTTTCGCTTTCTCCACTACAATTGAATCTTTCTTAGGACTTAATTTTTGGTCGATAGCAAAGTTAGAGTTAATAATTACGGCATCTGCTTTTTCATTTTGATAAATCTTAGGTAAGTATTCTGCAGATTGTTTATTATTAAATTTAATATCTTTTTTGTTTTCAGCGATATCTTTAAATGTTGCATTTTCAGGTTTTACACCTTTTTTAAGTTTAATTAATCCTGCATCTTCAAAGAATTTTAAGAAACGGCCTTCTTCAGCTGGATTGTTTGAAACATAAACTGTCGCACCTTTTGGTAAATCTCTTAACTTTTTATATTTTTTTGAATAAACTGCCATTGGTTCTAAATGAACATTACCTGCAGATTCAATTTTATAGCCTTTATCTTTTTTATCTGTTTTCAAATAAGGTGTATGTTGAAAGAAGTTTGCGTCAAGTTCACCTTTATTTAACAACTTATTAGGCGTTGTATAGTCGTTAATAGTTTTAATTTTCAAATCATAGCCTTTATCTTTCAATAATGGTTTAGCCTTTTCTAATATTTCAGCATGTGGTGCAGGAGAAGCTCCAACTGTAATGGTCTTATCTTTTCCACCACCGCCATTACCACAGGCTGCTAAAACTAATGCTAAAACTAATACTGAAGCTAAACTGAATAATTTTTTCATTATATTAAAGTCCTCCTTTAAGGTTTATCGTTTATCAACTTTGTTTGTAGCCCAGTCACCAATAAATTGAATGATGAACACAATGATTAATATTAAAATTGTAGATACTAAAATAACGTCATTTTGATTTCGTGTAAATCCAGTTAAGTAAGCAAGGTTACCTAAGCCCCCTGCACCAATTACACCTGCTATTGCCGTAGAACCAACTAAAGCAATTGCTGTAACGGTGATTCCAGAAATTAGTGCTGGCATAGCTTCTGGTAAAAGTACTTTCTTCACAATCGTCCAGGTATTTGCCCCCATTGACCAAGCTGCCTCAATTACACCCTTATCAATTTCTTTAAAGGCAATTTCTACAAGTCTGGCATAGAATGGTGCTGCACCAATAATTAACGCTGGTAGTGCACCAGTCGGACCGCTTATTGTACCTAATATTAAACTTGTAAATGGTATTAATAAAAGGATTAAAATAATAAATGGAATAGCTCTAAATAAATTGACTACAAATGAAACGATACTATAAAACACTCTTGCTACCGATGATTTACTCTTCGCTGATAAGAACAGTAGCACACCAAGTATAAGACCAAATATACATGAAAATATTGTCGCAATCACAGTCATATATAATGTTTCATAAGTGGCTAACCAAACTTCACTCCAACTCACATTTGGCATTGTAATCATCTCTTGGAGAATGTCACTAAATGAATTACCCATGCTTTAACACCTCCACTGAAACATGCTGCGCTTCTAAATCATTTATGAATTTTTCGAACTTTTCTGAATTTACATTCGGAATATGTACCGCCAAAAACCCAATTGATCCATCTTTGGTGTGCTTGATATTCGCTTCCAAAATGTTAACGTCAATGTTGTGTGTCTTTGTGATATAGGATACTAATGGTTCCGTAGTATTTTTACCTGTAAAATTCAAACGCACGATATAATCATTTGCATTTAATGGTACAAGATCTGTAATAGATTCATCAAACTCATCATCCAAATCATCTTTAACAAAACGTTTTGTAACTGCATGTTGCGGATTCTCAAATACGCTTGAAACTTGACCTTGCTCTATAACACGACCATTTTCCATTACCGCAACCTCATCACATATACGTCTGATGACATGCATTTCATGTGTAATAATTACAATCGTTAAATTTCTTTCTTCTTTAATTTTCAATAACAGTTCTAATATTTCATCTGTTGTCTGGGGATCTAGTGCACTCGTTGCTTCATCGCAAAGTAACACGGTCGGTTCATTTGCTAATGCGCGTGCAATACCTACACGTTGTTTCTGACCACCCGATAGTTCTGATGGATAAGCATGTTCTCTACCTTTTAGCCCTACGAGTTCCACTAAATCTAACGCTCTTTGTTTCGCTTCACGACGCGATACACCAGCTATCTCTAAAGGAAAAGTAATATTATTTAATACAGTTCGTGACCATAGTAAATTAAAATGTTGAAAAATCATACTCACTTTTTGACGTTTTTGTCTTAACTCTGATTTAGATAACTTACCAATTGTATCTCCATCAATGATAACGTCACCTGAAGTCGGTTGTTCTAGGTTATTTAAAAGTCTAATTAATGTACTTTTTCCTGCTCCAGAAAATCCAACTACACCAAAAATTGAGCCTGATTGAATACTTAAATCAACATGATCTACTGCTAGTACGTCCTGTTTTTTCGTCTTGTACCTTTTGACTATTTGATTTAACTCAATCATCACAGTTGCCTCCTAAATTATTGCTCTATCAATTAAAAAATGCTTTCCCTTTGTTCACTTAAGAATAGAGAAAGCATTAATCGCTTCTCTCATCTCTAAAGTTAAAGTAACTTTATGTGACTTGGCACCATTTCTGTTACAGACGGTTGCCGGGCTTCAAAGGGCACATCCCTCCACCTCTCGTGATAAGAGTTTCATTATTTAATTATTTTTAATCCTACCATCGCACTAATGTTTCGTCAATAACTATTTCAAATTTTCTAACAAATAAGGTACTGATTGAAAGGCATAGATTCTTTTTTGTTCTTTCCCTTTCGACATGACCATAAGTACTGGCACAGATTGTATTTCATTTATTTGGCTAAAATCTGGATGAAAATTCAAATCTATTTTTGTTACTGGTAATTTTAAAATTTCATTTGCGATATCTAACATACGTTCAGATATCTTACATGTCCCACACGTCGGTGTATAACCAAATATGAGATGTTTTTCTTTTTCATCATGTTCATGTATATCTACATGTTCTTCCTTTATTACATTCATGTCAATAAACTTACCCTTTCAGCTATATAATCCAATTTTGCTTTTGCTACTTTTTCTTCATCTTTTACAGCAAAACCATGCTTACTTAACACTCTAGATAAATATGGTTTTGGACACCGAGCAACTTCGCAATATTGTTTATCTATTCTTATATGTCTGCTTTCACTTAAATATCGTTTGAACCATTTACGTATTTTCTCGCCTTCACGATCTGAATCAACGAGAATAAATACTTGTTTATCATACAAAGATTCTATCATTTCGTCTAGTTTTCCGACGCCCATAGTACCGTTTGTACATATGATATCTATCGGCTGATCAATCACTTGCTTTACCCGCTTTTTGTCTGATTTTCCTTCGACAACAATCACTTGGTTTAGTAACGTCATGACATCCACCCTCTAAAAGTTGATAGTTAATGCTTTCTATTTAGTTTTTCACGATAGCTTAAGTTTATAAACATAATTTACATATTCCTAATTTCATCTTATTATCAAAACAACTTTTTGTCATCTAAAGGCTTTCAACGCACCTTTAATACATATATTAACAAGTATGCTTTACAAACTATTTATATTACACATGCCTATCTTAACATCATTAACTTATATAAAAGAAAAACTCCAAGATATGTTATATCGTGGAGTTCAAATATTTTATTCGCCAATCATTTCAGAGTATTGCTCAGCTGATAATAATTCATCTAATTGACTTTGGTCACTTAATTCAACTTTAACCATCCAAGCTTTATCAAATGGTGATTCATTTACGAATTCTGGGCTATCTTCTAATGCTTCATTAGCTTCGATAACTTTGCCAGATACTGGTGCATATAATTCTGAAACTGTTTTTACGGATTCAACACTACCAAAAGTGTCTCCTTCATTAATTTCATCGTCAACTTCCGGTAACTCAACGAATACGATATCGCCTAATTCACCTTGCGCATATTCAGTTATTCCAATTGTTACTGTGTTACCTTCAATTTTAACCCATTCATGCTCTTTAGAATATTTTAATTCACTCGGTACTGCCACGAGAATCCCCTCCTAAATGATTTTACATGTTTAATGATGCCACACGAATAGCCTTCAAGCAACTATTTCCTTGAATATAATCACAAATTCAAAGGATTTAGCACGAAAGGATAAAGCGTTTTCTTAAATTGATTAAATACTTAGTTACTTTGACAAGTTTTTACTATCTCTAGCATTACTTTTTACAACCAAGTTTCTTTATATTCGTCTTCTTTAAACCCAACAGTCACTTTTTCTCCAGAAACCGCCAATGGTCGTTTAATCAACATACCATTTTGTGACAATAAATCTAATTTCTCATCATCTGTTAAATCTTTAAGTTTGT
Source organism: Staphylococcus succinus (assembly GCF_029024945.1). Classification (NCBI taxonomy): domain Bacteria; kingdom Bacillati; phylum Bacillota; class Bacilli; order Caryophanales; family Staphylococcaceae; genus Staphylococcus; species Staphylococcus succinus. Next base: position 2,030,781 of record NZ_CP118976.1, read on the forward strand.
CTTTCAAACCTAGTTCACGGTATTTTGCCCCGTGTGTATTAAAAAGTTTATTAATTTCAATATCTGTTGCTTCTATAATATCTTTAAACTCACTTTTAGTAGGTGTGTGTTGTACAATATCAATTGGTTCAAAGCTCACACCATATGCTTGTAAAAATTTAGCGGCCTTTTTACAAGTTGTACAATTAGGATACTGGTAAAATTTTATCATGATTCTGTACCTCCTATGTCTAGTTAACACTAATATATCAAATTTATTAGCAAAACGCTCTAAATATCAAGCTGATTTTTTTTATAATAGTTAAAAGTCGTCTATAATATGGTTCATAATAAGTAAATAAAGGAGTTATTACGATGCAATCAATTAATACAACTGATTATTTTAAAGAGACCGTACAAAGCGATAAACCAGTCATCATTAAATTCGAAGCAGGCTGGTGTCCAGACTGTAAAGCAATGGATATGTGGATCGATCCAATTACTGAAAAATATAATGACTATCAATGGTTTACCGTCAATAGAGACGAACTAGAAGATGTAGCAGCTGACAATGACGTTATGGGTATCCCTAGTTTGTTAGTATTTAAAAATGGTGAAAAACTTGCTCATTTACATTCAGCTAATGCAAAATCTCCAGAACAAGTTGAATCATTTTTAGAAGAAACATTTAAATAGTAAGTCATAGCTATTTTTCCTTAAAAAGGTAGGTGCATCTTTAACTGAGCACCTACCTTTTTTATATCTTATTAATATTAATTTATTGTATATTGTCAAAATTTTTTAATGATATTTTCTGTATGGCGTTTTTTATAAGGCATTTCATCTTCTAAGTCCGTTAAATATAGAAAGCCTACTAAACGTTCATCTTCTTTCACATCAAATAATGCCTCAATGTTCGGGTCAAAAATATATGGTGGTGTTTTCCAACAGCTACCAATATTCACTTCGTGCAATAACAACATAAGATTTTGAGTAAAAGCACCAAACGCCATATTGTTTTCTAAACTATCTAGTTGTTTGGTATCTTCTTTTAAAATCAAAGCCAACATGCCACCTAGATTTGTAACGACCTGATAATGATCTGCTTGCTTTTTCGGTTGCTCTGCGAATGCTATTTTGGTAAGTAATTTGCTCATATCCCCTAATCTATCTTTAGCGATGTGGACTACTCTCCATGGCTCTCTATGACCATGATTGGGTGCATCAGTTGCTTGTTTAATTGCTTTGTATAAAGCATTATCATCTATGGTCATATCTCGTTTGAAGTTTTTTACACTTCTCCGTTGCGCTATCGCATCTTGTAATTCCATAATAGTATCGTCCTTTCGTTAATGATAACTATTTTCAATTATAAATCAGGAGCCTATGATTTTCAAATTACTCATATATGTCCAATTGTTGTTGCAACATACGCACGTGTATTTGACCAGGTGCTTTAGGACTATCCAAACAACCATATGAAATTGATCCCCCAAATAAACCTTGTGCAGTTCTAGACACAATACCCAGCTTAGACATTGCAATACCTACCACTTTTTGAGATACAGCATCAGCTGTTTCTGCCATTGCTTCTAATAACTTAAGGACATCCTGTTTATCGTGTGGCATGACCGCAACTTTTAAATAATCTGGCTCTAGCTGATGCATTTTAAAATAAAGATGTTTTAAATCTTCTAAAGTCGGCGTTTTTTTGAAATTGTGATGTGACAATACCACTTTTATTTGATTATTATGAGCTTGATTAATCAAATTTTGCAATGGTTGTGTGTCTTTCATCTTATCAAATTCAATATCTAACATATCTATACATTTCATAGTAGCTATTTCACTCAACGTGTGTAGGTAATCTTCGTATGAGAGAACGCCTTCCCCACCTTGTGACGCTGTGCGATAAGTAACTAAAACTTTTTTTCCTAAATGTAATCGATAGAGATGATCTAATACCCCTGCTAAATGTGTTTTATCAAAGTTACGCCATTGATCTATTCTTAATTCAATAATTTGTATTGCATCTTGATATTGTACTAAGTCATCAATGGTAGACTGTGATAGACCTTCTGTTGGTGCTATCGTTACTGCTATATCTACTTTAGTCATAATGATTACGTCCTTTATTTTAATGATTAAAATGATTGTATAACAATTTTCGAAAATAACACAATCATTAAATAGCTTATGTGCTTAATTGAATTTATTATATATTAATACTTATTTATATGATTTAAAAATTTTTCTAAGGGTAAAGAATATTATTAAGTCTTTTAGGAGGTAATAAAATGGCAGTGAACTATGAAACGAAAGCGACAAATACAGGTGGTAGAAATGGCCACGTTCAAACTGATGATAAAGCAATTGATGTTGCAGTTATCCCACCAGCTCAAGCTGATGCAGAAAAAGGTACAAATCCTGAGCAATTATTTGCAGCGGGCTACGCTTCATGCTTTAACGGTGCATTTGATTTAATTTTAAAACAGAATAAAGTAAGAGGTGCAGAACCAGAAGTTACTTTAACTGTACGTTTAGAGGATGATCCAGATGCAGAGAGTCCTAAATTAAGTGTATCTATTGACGCTAAAGTAAAAAGTGTATTATCTCAAGAGGATGCAGAAAAATACCTACAAGATGCACATGACTTTTGTCCATATTCAAAAGCCACACGCGGTAATATCGATGTAGATTTAAATGTAGAAGTAGTAGACTAATATATTTCATACCAAACATTCAGGACACAAAGGTCCATGTTTAAAATAAAAGTATACCTTCACTTTTTAGTGGAGGTGTACTTTTTTTGATTGCACAATTATTTAAGATTATATGCTTCCTTAATCATTGTCTTATCCTATGTATTAGCATGTCGTAAAAAAATCAGTCACCCCTTATATACCAAAATCTCACTATATTCGGTTCCCTATCTTCCAATTCATTTTCAATGATTATACACCTATATTAAACCAACTTTCTTAATTACAACAATTTTATTCTCTTTTTATTCTATACTAGGTCATTACTTAAAAATAATATCAAGAAATTTATACACTCTATAAAATAATATTTTTTTGCATTTCGAATTATAAGCGCTTACATATTTTTTGTTAAAAACCAAAGATAGTATTGCTGAAATAATTTTTTTCCTTTAGTATTAGAATTAATTAACAGAACATATATTATATTTTTATAATAAATACTTCGGAAAATTCAGGAGGCCTTCAATGACTCATATTCGTTATTTAACAATTGATGATTTATCTATTTATTATACATTTTTATTGCAAGGCATCCATAAAGAGCATGAAGTTTATGCTTGGAAATTACAAAATGAAAAATGCTTAACCAAGACTAATATAAAAGGCTTACTGTCAGAACATAATACCAATTACACAGTCATTGGTATTTTCGAACAAAATGAATTAATTGGGGCAGTGACACTCATTCATGATAATACTTACGATATCTCACATAAAGCAGTTATGGAAAATATGTGTGTTAAAGGAAATGATCATAGTTCAAAAGAACGTATCGCTAAATTATTAATGCGCTATATCTTTCAAATTTGTCATGAAAAAGAAATTGAAATTTTAATGACTTCCCTTGTTTCAAATAATATCAGTGGCAAAGTATTTTTTAGCAACCTTAACTTTGAAACACTTGGTTTAGAACATCACGCTAGAAAATACGACAATTATTATGTCGATGAGCATTGGTTGATTTACTACTTTAACGGCAATGACTTCGAGATATTTGATTAAAGAATAAACAATTGTGTATCTGTTAGTCCATTGCACAGTTTGAGCTATAAACTCTTCTCATTTGAAATATAATTTTTTAAAATAACTTGCAATTACTTTAATAAGACAATATCATTTTATTAAGTTATCCTTCGTCACATCTATTCAGTTTCTATTTGTGACTTTATAAATCATCTTTCATATTTAGAGAGGACTGAACATTTTGAAATATGCTACGACGTTATTATCATTATTTTTATCATTAATCACACTTGCCACGCCTTTATTATCAGTTAATAAAATATTAGATGGTAACCTTTCTATATTGGCTGGAGGTTTGTTTATTTTAGGTGTTTTATTGTTAAATTTATATGCTCTTTTACGTGGCGATCGCATCGCTAATATATTCGCAATGGTTGTATCGATATTTTCATTTATCTTATTAAGTTATCCTTTATGGTATACATATATAACAGCTTTTATAGGTTAAAACTTCAATTATAGAATGACTATTGCATGTTTAGCCTTATCCTAAACGCTTTGTACTAAATTCAAAATTAGTATAAAGCGTTTTTCTATTGCTGTTTATTTACTTTAAATTATTTATTGGGATTTTTCACATTTTAATTTTACAAATATTCTGAAAGCGCTATAATGAAAAAATAAGGGGGGAATAAGAAATATGAATTTAGCTATATTAGGTTTTGTCATGATTGTCATTTTTATGATATTAATTATGACACGAAAAATGTCAGCATTAATTGCCTTGATTGTCATTCCGACAATTTTTGCATTAATAGGAGGTTTCTATGCTGGTCTTGGTAAATACATGCTCGAAGGCATAGAGACTGTCGCACCAACTGGTATCATGCTTACATTCGCTATCTTATATTTTGGGGTTATGATAGATGCAGGTTTGTTTGAGCCTGTCATCAACCAAATCATTAAAGTGGTCAAAGGGGATCCAGTTAAAATTGCAATTGGTACAGTTATTTTGGCATCAATGGTTGCCTTAGATGGCGATGGTACAACTACTTTCATTATAACTGTGACAGCAATGATGCCACTTTATAAAAAGATTGGTATGAGTTTATACACACTTTCAACATTAGCACTTTTATCTATAGGCGTTATGAATATGTTACCTTGGGGTGGACCCACAGCACGGGCCATTTCATCGTTACAGGTCACTACTGAAGAAGTATTTGTACCTATCATACCTGCTATGATTGCAGGTATTGTATTTGCATTTGGTGTCGCGTACATCTTAGGACAGCGTGCACGAAAATATATCACATCTAGTACAAATATTGATTTAAACGATGTTAAAGTAAATAATACAAAAGAAGAATCTTTATTAAAACGTCCAAAAATGATTATACCTAATGCAATATTGACAATTTCTTTAATTGTTTGTCTTGTTATTGGTTTATTACCTATACCAGTTATGTTTATGCTCTGGTTTGGTGTAGCATTATTAATCAACTACCCTAACCTGAGTATTCAAAATTCCGTAGTAAAAAAACACGCTGGTGATGTGCTAGCTGTAATCAGTCTAGTGTTTGCTTCTGGTATTTTCACAGGCGTCATGAACGGAACGAAAATGGTTAACGAAATGGCTAATGCTTTAGTACATATTATTCCCGATGCAATGGGTAATCATTTTGCATTAATTACTGCCATTCTTAGTGGTCCATTTACATATTTTATGGCTAATGACCCTTTTTATTATGGAGTTTTACCAATACTTGCAGAATCGGCACAACAGTTTGGTATTTCTAAAGTAGATATGGCAAGAGCATCCGTTTTAGGACAACCGTTACATGTATTAAGTCCTTTATATGCTGCAGGTTATTTACTCGTCGGTATGCTAGATATTGAATATGGACAAAACCAACGTATTGTTATTAAGTGGGCAGTCGGCTCAAGTTTATTTATGATATTAGTTGCTTGTATCCTTGGTATCATACCTTGGTAATAACTACAAAATCATTTTAATATAAAATTAAACCTGGAAGCACTCGATAAATGTGTTTCCAGGTTTTTTATATGATTCACGTCATACATTTATACATAATATAAATATATCTACTTTGAACAACAATTAATAAATATTTAAAAATATTTTGATTAATTTAGTTCGTAACTTGGGTATAGATAAGAAACATAACACCTTAACAAACGTTATTACAAAACTAGGGAATATAATTCAACATAAATCATTTACTAATTATCGTTTTAATTAATGCCTATCGGGTAAAAGTTAACGTAGAATTTACATTATTAAGGAGTGTTTTTTATGAATCGGCTTAGTGAATGTAATTATATTAATCCTTCAAAAGTTTCACTAGATTGGGAATGTTTTGTTCTTAGTAAAACTGACATGGAATTGGATGGATTGCCAAAAGAACTAATCAATGCTTGGATGGCAGAAAATATAATTGAACCCTTCTCTATTAGAAATAACGAATTAAATTTTAAAACCAAAGATATTAGAGAAGCACTAGCAAAACAAAATTGGTACTATGAGACATAAGTCTTTTCTTATTAAGCTAAATTTAAATTAGTACGGTATAAACTAAGTGCTCTATTAGCAGAGGCCAAAACTTCATGATCCATATAATTACTATAAAAATATGAGTGTAATTCTTTATAACATGTTGCTTGTTTTGGGAAAAACTTGTCTCTTCTTATGTTATGAGCTAATTGACCAAGTGGAGTATCATCTGCTTCAAAACCTATTACAAAATCATAAAATGTCATAAGCATTACCTCGATTATATATATTTTAATCGTTACATGTTTTGTTGTATTTATATCTTTGCTTAATCATATCAAATATTTAAAATTTGTCTATCACGGTATATTTAAATTTATATCAAAATTGTTCTCACATTCTTTTCATAGCAATATTTAATTCAAATGTGTAAAAAATGTAAAAAATTTATGTCATTTTAGTTAATGTACAAAAGCGACGCCTTTCCATAATTTTGAAAAGCGCCGCTTTTGTATTTATACTAGAATATTTCCATTCTGATCAGCAGGTTTAAATAGCGTAATAATAGCTCCTACCACAGCTAAAATTTGGGGAATACCTGTCCAACAAAATACTAAATAGAGTAATCCTATTATAGTTTTTCTGGCATAAAATTTATGGATACCGAATCCACCTAAGAAGATTGCGAGGACAATATAAATGACTTTATTTACTTCATTCATGCTTTCATCTCCTTAACACTATACTTTATAATCATTTGCTATATACTATTTAAATTAATTATCACTTTATTCTTTATGAATGGTTATAAACTTCTTCAAAAAATGCTTTTTCAAGTTTCAAAATTTCTGTATATTCGCTGGGCATAATTTCATTACTGAGTTCAATCGCTCGTGATAAAACATAGTCAAGTAATTGATAATCTGTAGCAGGATGATTAAAGTGTTTTTTTACTTGCTCAATTAATGTATTTTCTTCAATAAGTACTACAGCCCTGCCATACACTTTATCTATTTTTCCACGTTGAAAGACAGGCTCTAAATAATTAATAATTTCATCAACTTGATTAAATGATTCAAATCCTGTTTGTATATGTGCTTCAATCTTACTGGCAATTTGCTTTAATCTTTCATCTTCTTGTTGATTATCTGGCATTAAATAACTACGTATCCTATTTTTTTGTTCAACAATTTCCGCTTCAACTTCCTCATACTTCAGTTGATTCCCATCATTTTCTTTTAACTCTTGTAATAATCCCTTTATTTCATCTAAATTCACATTATTTTCCCCCATTTTAATAGGCCCCTTTTTTAATGTTATTTATTAAAATAATATAGTCTTTATGTTACCTTATTTATACTTTCTAAAACCTACATTTCTAAATATTTATAGATATATGAGCGCACAATATATCTAATTTTCACATTTTACTATTGCTAGTACTTAAATAGTGATAAGATAATAATGCTATAATAATAAATTGCAATTTCATCTTTGTACATCACATCATTGATCAAACAATTTTTTCATCATTTAAAAGTTCTTATATATTGAAGGAGGTGTAGCGTTTTGAGTCTACATTTCATGATCGTCTTCTGGTTATCCTTTGTTTTTCTAGTTGCTGGCATCATATCTCTCATTGCCTACAAGATTAAAGGTTCACATGAAGCTAAAGAATCTCTACTTGGATTAACTGTAATATTAATGCTTTTTGGAGTTGTTGGGATACTATTCTCCCTTATATTTAGTTAAACCTTAAATTTTATAAAGTTCTGAAACCATGTTAAACGTAATGCTATAGTCATTATGCTATTGATTGTGTTTCAGAACTTTATTTTTTAGCTTTTTCTCTTTCAAACCTTAATCAGTTAAAAAACTGTAAATCATTAACATGATTAATATTAAAATAAAGTAATATATAAATCGTTTGTATGCTCTATACTTCTCTTCTTTAATTTTCTCAGGTGAGTGATTTACATTTTCATGCAATCGAGTATTGATAAACAAAAAAGGCATGGTTGCTAAAAAGGCAAATACTAGTGCTAAAATAATAGCTAGCAATAAATTCATATCGTCACCTCAATTTCACTTCATTTTCACTGACCTTATTCCCTAATGTTCAAAACTTAATGACTATGTTACTTACATTATTTTAATATACTATTATAAATTAGTAATTCTTTGTATTTATGGTTTATAATGTATGTAACCATATGAACGCGAGATAAACCGATAAAAATGAATTAGGAGGGATCACTTTGAAATTAACTTATTTACCCCAATGGGAAGTCATTAATCAAAGTCAAAAACAATTTGTTATTCAGGAAGATTCAAATTCCCTTTCTCTAGTAAGTCCTATAAACGACTATGCTATGGGGATATTGAGCCAAGTCTTTTTTACTATCAATAACGATGAAGTCACTTCTACAAAAGTTGAGAACAATAGTAAAGCACTTAAAATTGAAGTCAATGAAGCGCAGTCGCAAATTAAAATTTTAGATCTTTAATTAAAGTCTAAATTCGTTTATATCTCAAAATATATACCACACTAGCTTCTTACATTTATCAAAAATATTGAACTGATATTCAATATAATTCTACTAATGAATGGTGAGTGATGAATATGAAATTATTCAAAAATATACTTCTTCTTATAACAGGTGTATTAGTCATACGTGCATTGCTATTAAGTGTAGATAATTCAAACGAGGAGAAAGTTGAGAATAAAGTAAGTGTACAAGATAAACAAAAATGATAGTTTTGTTACAACACAATTACGTTTCCTTATGGAATTGTTAATTGTGTTTTTCTAATTTTATCGGCTTAAACCACTTTATTTCTAGAGCATTCTAGTAAAATAATGTAAAACATTCATTTAAATCGAGGTAATTATGTCAAACTTAAAAACACGCATAGAACATCATCAAATTTACATCTATTTTGTAGCATTAATTCTAGGTACTATTGCTGGAATGTCTTCAATTACTTTGTCTAATATTTTAGATTATTTTGTCACGTTTTTTATAGCTATATTAATGTTTAGTATGTTCTCACAAATACCATTTTCAACTATTAAAAACCATTTTTTACCGGTTAAATATATCATTGCATTGGTCATATCAAACTTTTTTCTTATTCCTATTTTAGTATATGGATTAATTCATTTATTCAATATAACTTCTTTACCAATTTTAATAGGTTTATATTTAGTATTATTGACCCCTTGCATTGACTATGTCATTGTATTCACGGCTTTAGGAAAAGGAAATGCTCAATATATGTTAATTTCAACACCTATTTTATTTATACTACAAATACTATTGTTACCCTTATACTGTGCTTTATTTTTAAATAGTCATGTACTCACACAAATAGATAGACAGCCATTTTTAGAAGCCTTTTTAACCTTTATAGTTCTTCCACTAATATTTGCAATACTCCTGCAACTATTTAGTGGTAAGTTTAAACCTATGCAACAATTACAAGTTATGGTTGGTTGGCTTCCAGAATTGTTTATGGCCTTTGTACTTTTTACAGTAGTAGGCTCACAAATCAATACAATTATTCAAGACTTATCCATTGTATTAACTGTTATCCCTATTTACTTATGCTTCATGATGATCTCACCTTGTTTAGGTGTATTATGTGGTAAGCTTTTTCGATTAGATGTACCTACATTACGCACCTTAGCTTTCAGCAATGGTACAAGAAATGCACTCGTTGTTTTACCCTTAGCGCTCTCCTTACCAAATCAATGGGTCACAATTGCTACGACAGTCATCGTAACGCAAACACTTACTGAATTATTCGGTGAGTTAGTTTACATCAAATTAATACCTAAATTTATAAAATAGCGCAGATCTATTTCATATTAATGTAAATTATATAACTCAAAATTATATATTTAATTTAAAAGTTTATATTCGAAAAATGTGTGATACTGATATAAAATAATAGTAATACTTTTCTTAATTATGCTATTTTTTCTATGCATAGGTTAATTTAAGTAATTTAAAGCAAAGGGGCTTAATGTTTTGAAGAAACTTCCTTTATTTTTATTAGGGGCTGGTACATTGCTATTTTTAGGAATATCTATTTTTAGTTTTCTTACAGAAGATGATAGTGCCGAGATTGATGACATGGCAGATGAAGATAGAACAAATACACAGTTTTAATCTCTCCTATGATTGGAACTGAATCATTGTCGAATATTTTAATAGCAACAGTACATTCATATTAAAATGTACTGTTGCTATTTTTAATTCATTATTTCACATTATTCTTCTCTTTGTTGTCTATTTTTACGATTCAAATAGTTTTATTTTCATGTAAAGTGGTATAAACTGTTAACTAGATGTAATTTTACACTTATGTATTTTCGTTCTCTCACAACTAGTGACATACGGTTAAACCTTTGCACACTCGTAATCCGTTTAATGAGGTGATAAAGATGAAAATTTTAAGAAAAGTTAATGAAAATGAAATGCTTATTTATCATATAAAAACAAATTTAGGATTAATTATTAAAGTTAAAACACACGCGAATTTAAGTAATGAAGAAGTTGAACAAACACTCACTAATATATCTAATGATATGGATGAGAAATTAAAAAGTAATATTGAATAATACGTTACAAAGACTTTAACGTTCCCCTATTCTCTTTATATTTCCATGAGATTTTTCAATCAAATCAAAACACGCCACATTATAAAGTGGCGTGCCTACTAGAAAATATAATTTCACACTAGAGTTTGGAGGACTTCTTGTGCTTACTCTTTATATACCCCTTTTAAATAATTAAAAACTGAAATATTCAAAAAAATTAAGCGCTTTCAATAATAAATTTTGATTGGCATTCATTACTACTTATAACTTATAATTCTGCAAGTTACTTTTGTAAAAATTTAATTAAAATGAACCATACTGTTGGAAAACAACTAAACAAAAAGTTATCCTATAGATAAGGTGTTTATAACTACGCTTATTAAATAGTAATATTAACGCTGTTATATTCAAAGTGAATTTCTTTGTTATTTTAGTTTAATTAAATATATTCACATAGAAGTGTTATAGAAAAAGGGATGATGGAATGGAAATCTTACGTAAAGTTTATAAAGATGATGAGCCCGTTTACCATGTCAAAACTGACAAAGGCTCTGTTGTTAGAATTAAAGGCTCCGATGAATTAACAGAAACAGAAACACAAGAACTGTTAACGTTAGTTTCTCAGGATATAGACAAAATGAAAAAGTAGATTATGCGTGTGATAAGATATATATTAAATTTTATATTCTAAGAACAATAACTGTATAGCAGTTAAGGGGCAGTATCAATATACGCTTAATATTTCAAAAAGAAAATATAAACTCACTTTTTATTTAAAGTTAATACTTTTTAGATAATACTATCAATTATTGTCTAGAAAGCATGCATGAATGTATCCTCGACAAGTCATTAATTCCAAATATAATTTGCTATTTTTTCTGTTAAACAAGTCTTCATAATTTATTTTGAACAGATGAAATGGCGAATGTATTTCATTTTTAAAATTATATATAAAAACACCTCTGTAAATGGTATACCGTTTACAGAGGTGTTTTTGCTAAGTAAAACAGAAAATCATTTCACTTCTAAAGTCATATCAATATGAGGAATATTGTCTTCAAGATAAACCTCTGAAATACAAATAAAACCAAAAGAACTATAAAAAGATTTTAGATGTGCTTGACCGGATATCTTTATTAAAGTTTGTTTGTACTGTGCCTTTATTACATCAATCGTCTTTTGCACAATTTCACGGCCATAATACTTTTTTCTATAATTTTGCGTTACTAAAACTCTACCGAAACTTACATATGATTCATGATCGATGATGCGAGTGTATGCAACAATATCATTTCCATCTTTAAGCATGACATGTATTGCATTAAAGTCTGCTCCATCAACTTCTTGATAAGCACAATTCTGTTCTACAACAAAAACCTTCACCCGCGCTTGAAGGATATGTAGCAATTCATGATTAGTGAGTTCCTTTGTATGTTTCACAATTAAATCCATATTATCCCACCTAAGTTTAAAAATAGTACTAGCTTCATCCTATTTATCAAACTAAATATGACTATTAGGAATAAAGTTAGCACTATAAAAATATTATTTATAAAATGATTATATAAATAATATTACTCGCTTTCATATCAATACTCAAATTACTTTCAACAACTTCATTGTTCAATCAACTGAATTAAATTACCACATGTATCATCTATAACTGCTAATTTAATATTTTCGACTTCTTTGGGTTCAGTATGAAAAGTGACATTCGCTTCAACTAATGCACGGTGTACATTATCTAAGTTTTCAACTCCAAACATCGTTATAGGTATGCCTGCTTTGTATAAACTTTCTTGATAATTTTTAGCTATTGGACTTTCATTCGGTTCTAAAACAATTTCCACAGGGTTGTTAGAATGTGCTTCTTTGACCGTTAACCATTTAAATCCTCCCCCCATATCTTTATCATGTACCAGGTCAAAACCTAATTTTTCAGTATAAAAAACCTTAGCTTTTTCTTGATCATCAACAAAAATACTCATAGCAATAATTTTCAAATTTTTTCACCCTATCCTTTATTTTAAAATATGACAACTTCAGTATTCCTAAATGCATAAACTATTAGTTACATTCCCTTATAAGTGTTTTATATCCTCATAGACTTAATATATTGCTTTACCTTAATCCTAATAATCATTTGTTATAAACTATCGTAATAAAATAGTCTACACCTTCTACACTATTAGTCACTGCTGGTGTCACACTTACAATTTCATAATGTTGTGCGTCAGTCAATTGTTGTAAGTATTTATTTACCCGATCATCAAAAGCTTCAAAATCTTCTTCATATTTCATATGCAGTGTTTTAATTCTCATATTATTCTTCCCTCCTTATCCTATATACAGTGATTACTAAATCATACTTTTAAGGAACAGTTGCTTGTTATTGAATCGCCTTGTTACCCTGCAATATTTCATTTTCTAACCAATCGGTAATTTCACGAAATATACTCTGATTATAAGAGCTTTCATTAAATATTTCATGTTGTAACCCATCATAAATATGCAGTGATTTATGTTTAGATCCAATTTCTTCATATAACTGCATTGAATCTTTATAACTTACTAACCCGTCATCTTTACCATGTAGTATTAATATATGCACTTTAAATGCATCTGCATGATTTTTTAAATATTGCACACCGTCCATTAGCGTGTATATTAGTCCCATTGATATTTGTTTTGCATTCAAATCATCTAATTTATATTTAGTGATTACTGATTTATCAGAGCAGACACCCTCACCTAAATCATTATCGATATACGTATGCGAAGATATACTACGATCCAATTCACCAAATAATTCATAATTATATCGTGTTAACGCGCCAGAAGTGATTACCCCATCAACGACATTTGGATGTTTAGTTCCATATAACATCACAGTATATCCTCCCATACTATGACCAATGAGATATACTTTATCTCCATAATTTACTTTCACCTCATCAATAATTGTTGATAAATCTTCAACAATTTCTTCAACGTGACTAAAGTATGTCTGTTGTCCATCAGAACGTCCATGTCCTCGTTGATCATATCGTATAACATTAAACTGTTTAGCATTTAAATATTCAGTAATTTCATCATAACGGTCTAAATGTTCAGCTAATCCATGTACAATAATGATATTCGCCTTTGCGTCTTTGACTTCATTTATCTTAGTATATAACCTTGTTCCATCTTTAGAAGTTAAATATTTAATATAATTCATTACATACACCCCAAAATAATAATCATATTTTAAAATCTCATTTCTAATGAAGCTATCTATTATAATAAATAACTACCCTAAAATTAGCTTTAATACACTGCTCAAAATTACTATATTTATCATCTATCAAAGTAAGACATTTAAACGTATATATAGAAATAATCCTTTCCTTTAATACTATTCTAATTGTATTTTTTTAGTAAAGACAATCTTCGTCCAACTTTTACTTAACATATAATGATATGCTTAAATAGGAGCGTGATTCAAATGACAAAATATATACTGTCTTATAATTTAAATTCAATAGCTTATGGTTATGAAAAATTACCAACACAATTAAACGCATTAGGCAACGCATTGTATATATACAGAGGTTTATGGATTTTAAATAGCAGTTTAGACCAAAGTACAATTTGTAACAAAATTAAAAGTTCTTTTAATTCGAATGACGATTTTTTGATTTTTGAAATAGCTCAAGATCCATTAGGAACATTAAATGAACAGAAATATATTGAAGTGCAACGCTTGCTTGACCTGTAATCCCTTCTCAATGGGGATGTACACAGCTTGTTTAATTTTATAAGCGTGTGCGCTCGTTCCTCATTTTTATAGATCGTATTATCTCCTTTGTATAACCCCTTCATACTAAATATATTTCAAAAAATCATTGTAATATCTCACAAATAAATATTTTAATTTTTCAGATTATTACAATAATTCCCTGTCGTTTATATGCTAAGATTAATTTATTTTAGTATTATACAAAGGGGATGAATCATTTGGGCAAATCTAATAGTAAAAAAGAGAAACAACAACCCAAAAACACTAGTAAAATGCCACATATTTACGTTATTTTATTTATTTTTGGGGTTATTGCAACAATATCTACATATTTAATACCTGCTGGAGAATTTAAACGTATCAAGGGGCCGGAAGGTAGAGAAATGGTAGATGCAGATTCATTTCATTATATAACTTCCACGCCAGTCGGTATTGTAGACTTTATTTCAATCATACCTAAGGGGTTAATTGAAGCTGGTGAAATTGTCTTTTTCACTTTAATTATAGGTGGAATGTTTATGGTATTGAGACGTACTGGCATCATTGAAATTGGCGTAGATAAACTTGCACGCCGTTTTCTAAATCACAGTATTTTTATCATTCCTGTATTGACTGCGGTATTTGCAACTATAGCCACACTCATAGGTACTGCGGAACTTTCACTTGTATATATTCCAGTAATTATACCTCTCATTATTGCTTTAGGTTACGATTCCATTACAGCTACAGCGATAGCACTTTGCGGTACAGTAGTTGGATTTACAGTAGGTGTGTTAAATCCTATTAATACGGGTTTAGCGCAAAAGCTATCCGGGCTTCCTGTATTTTCTGGCATTGGCTTACGTATCATTATTTTTATTGTTGTACTATTTGTAACCATTATTTTTATTATGCGCTACGCTAAAAAAGTACAAAGTAATCCTACACTTAGTTCGGTCTATCAAGAAGATACTGAAAAAAGGCAACTATATAAAAATATTACAAAGCAAAACCCTATAATTGCAACAAAACGCCAAAAGATAGGTATTGCAGTGGTCTTACTCTTCTTCATTATTCTTGTATACGGTGTAACAACACAAGGATGGTTTATGGTAGAAATGTCTGGTTTATTTATATTTATGGGCATTATCGTGGGACTTGTTACCGGATTAAATACAAAAGAGATATGTGAAGCTTTTAATGACGGTTTTAAAGATGTACTGATGGGCGCAATTATTGTAGGACTCGCTCGTTCTATAGTAGTCGTGTTAGAAAATGGAAAAATCATGGATACGATTGTTCATGGTTTAGGATCAGTCATAGATGGAACAACTCCGACAGTGGCCGTAGTAGGTATGTATGCAGTCCAAGTCGCCATCAACTTCATTATATCTTCGGGAAGCGGTCAAGCATTGGTAACAATGCCTATCATGGCTCCCCTCGCAGATATGTTAGGTGTTACAAGACAAACAGCTGTACTCGCCTTCCAACTCGGTGATGGCTTCACTCACATTTTCTATCCAACGAGTGGTTACTTTATGGCTGCTCTCGCTATCGGTGGCGTTTCTTATACCAAATGGATACGTTTCTTCTTTCCATTGTTTATCATATGGGCCATTATCTCTATCATTTCATTAGTGATTGCACAACTCATTGGTTGGTCATAAGGCGTCTATACCATTTCTCATTATATTTTATGAAAAAATTCATAAAATCGACGATCTATATTGAATATAGATCGTTTTTTAATACAAAATTCATGAAACTGATATTTAATCATAATAAAAATAGTATATTATATAAATACTTACATCTAGATAATTTATTAGGATTGTGGGTTATGTATATGATTTTAATGGTTTATTTTATAAATACATATCTATGCAACAGTTTTCTTATATTTTTTAAGGAGGTTCAGTGAGTTGAAAAAAGGCATGCTATTAATCAGATTAATGTTAGGTTTAACATTTCTTATACATGGTAGTCAAAAAGTGTTTAGTGGCTTTGAAGCGCCAATACAAATGATGCAAGGCTTAGGTCTCCCAGCCTTTTTAGGTATCGTATTAGGGCTATTCGAATTCGTTGGAGGCATTTTAATGATACTAGGTATCCTCTCTAACTATATCGCTTTAGGTTTTATTATTACGATGTTAGGCGCTTTATTTACAGTTCATTTGGCACAAGGATATATGTCCTCAGAACTTGTTATTATTTTATTAGTAATGAGTATTGCTGTGACAGTATCATATAAATGGAAAAAATTTATTGAATTCTATTAAAAAACAAGGCACACATAAAGTGTGCCTTGTTTTTATTTATTGATTATAATCTGGTCGTATAAACCACATTTCCGATTCATAATCATGTACTACTCTATGTGCTACTTCTGTCTTTTCTGCGCCGCCACCGTTCCAATTTTGATCTAATGATTCAAATTTATAATGATTACCATCATAATTTCCATCTGTTACGATAGCTGTATGTCCTGCTCCGTTACCAAATTCCTCATTAAAAACAACGATATCACCAGCTTTTGCTTCAAATGTTGCTGAATTCTTATAAACAGTAGCTTCTCCATCAAAATTATTTTTAGTAGGTATTTCTTTTGCATAGTCTCCTTTTAAACCATGACCATATAAGTAGTCCCATTGCTCATTCACTAAATCAAAACACTGCCAACCGTATTCATTATCATAATCCCATCCCTTACCTTCAAGAGATTTGGTATGATCCACTGATTCCTCATGCGTTGCACTTGTTGCGGCTGAAGCAGTATTTACCTGGCTACTCATCCATAAACAAGTCGTAGCCATAAGCAAATATGTAAATATTCGAACAATATATTTTGTCATAATTCTCCCTTTCAAAACAAAATTTCACATAAAATATACAAGTCACACTTATATTGTGATGCCTGAATTTTTAAGTGTAAATGAATTTTTTATTACGACAATAATATATCATACTGATTTTGCTAATTGATTACACTAATATGAAATTTATTTTAATTTTTAAATTTTATTTGTAATGTATATTACATTTGTTATAAATTTAATTATTAAATATTTGATATCAAAAAATCTTCACTTTTAAATGATATTTAGACCTGGTGGCAGTTTTTATTCATATTTCTTAGTATGTTGTTGTGAATCAGACTTCGGTTAGTCATTTTGACACAGCCGGGTCGCTTACCCACCGATGCCATATTACCTAAAAATAGTGCTTTGACTGGTAAAATGTCATGAAGGCCTCAGTTTATTTAAAATTTACAGTTAATAATCAAAAAAGCCAAACACTATATTTAGCGTCTGGCTTTTCGATATTCTGATACTCACGTTTAACGTAAGTGTTTACTGCTATTTTTTTCGAACAGCTTTTAAAATAATTGAAACGATAAGAATTAACACGATTGCACCAATTAATGCTGGTATAACCGGTACGCCGCCTAATACAGGTCCCCACATACCTAATAATTTGCTACCAATAAGTGAACCAATTAATCCAGCAATGATATTACCAATGATACCACCTGGAATATCTTTACCTAAAATTGCACCGGCTAACCAACCGATTAAGCCGCCTACAATTAACATTATTATGAATCCCATCTATATTACCTCCATATTACAAAAATTAAACGCCTTTAAATATTGTACCACTTAATATGTATACATAAACATTTTTTAAAATAAAAATAGCACACTACAATAAATGTGCTATAATAGCTTATAATATTAAGCCAAAGATGGACATTAATCACGCTATACTGTATTTAAACTTATATGATATATTGTATGAATTTCATATATTTAGCTTAAACCACTAAGTAAAGATATCTATAAATCTTTACCTTTATTTATTGAAAAATCATTCCTATACACCGCATGATTATATGTCTTTTCAAAATTTAAACGAGGTGATATATATTGAACATATTTTTAATTATATGTATTGTTGTAGCTTTAATATTAATTGCTCTGAGTCTCTTTAGCATATATGAATATAAACACGAGAGAAAAATGTTATACACGAAGTTTTTGGAATCTCATGAAAAGAATGGGATAAAAACACAAACCAGAAAAATACTTATATTTTCACTTGTGTTATTCATCTTGGCAATTGCATTTCTAGTGTTTCCACTCATCATTACATAGTTAATGAACAATGAGCAAAGCCTACAATCAAAATGATTGTAGGCTTTGCTTGAGTTGAATCCCTTAAAATCACGAAAAAGCATCGATTTCTTTTTTTACATATTTTAGTAATATCTTTAAGGCATAACGCATATTTTCAGTACTCTCATAAGCATATGACAATCTAATAGCATTTTCATCGCTGCCATAAATAAATCCAGGATTAAATAATATTTTCTCTTTGTTAAGTAGCTCTGAAAATAATTTCTTTATATTAGCCTCTTTTTGTACTTTTAACCAAATAAAAAAACCACCTTCTGGTATATTCCATGTTGCAACTTCTGAAAAATGCTCCTCTAAAATTTCTAACATATCATTTCTCTTACGCTCTAACGCATTGCGCAAATTGTCAATATGATGATCATAATCACCACTTTTCAACAGTTCATACACTACCATTTGAGATAATATACTAGAACCATAATCAATTTGCATTCTTATATCTGCTAGCTGTTCAACCACTTGTTCAGAAGCAACAATCCACCCTATTCTAATTGCAGGGGCTACTGATTTTGAAAAACTACTAATATGTAATACATTACTTTTTTTATCTAAGGTTTTAATTGGTTTTGGTGGTTTATTCTGAAACCATAAATCCTTATAAATATCATCTTCAATAAGAGGAATATTATGCTTTTCGCTATACTTTAATATATCTTCTCTATATTGTTTAGAGCGCACGTGTCCAGTTGGATTATTAAAAGTTGGTTCAATATAAATCGCTTTTTCATTACTACTTGGGTATTGGTTAATAATTTGTTTAAAATCTTTAAATGTTTCTAATGAAATCTTCACTTTTCTCATATTTCCAATATTAAAAGCATGTGTGGAATCAATATACGATGGCGTATTTGAAAAAATTATCGTGTTTTGACTCAAAAAACCAATCGATAATAGTTGGATAGCGTGTAAAGCTCCAGAAGTAATGAGTACATTTTCTTTAGATATATTAAATCCTTCCACATTCAAGCGTTTTGCAATTAACTCACGCAACTTATTGTAGCCATATCCATTATTATAACCAAACGACAAGGATTCAATATATTGAGAAACCTGATTCATTGCCTTTTTAAGTTTGTCCTGTGGAATAAGTGCTTTTCCTAATTCACCTTTACTAATATGTATATAAGCATCACTTGTTTCTAATTTATTAATTATTTGTACTGTATATCTACTCCGTGTACTTGAACTCCACTGCATCATCTCTAACCACTTATGTTTTATAAAATCTTCACTTAAATAATCGTTAACATAAGTCCCACTACCACGTTTGGTATATATAAATCCTTCTGACTCTAATAATTCTATACTTTTTATAATCGTAACTCTATTCACATTAAATTGATTGGCTAATGTTCTTTGCGACGGTAACTTCATGCCATAAAACCAGTCACCTTCTATTATTTTATTTCTTAAATACGAAGCGACTTCTTTATATTTCATAATGATGACCTCCATTCTAAATTGGTTGGGTTATTTTTATACAAATTGGTTGCACACGCTATAACGCTAATTATTTATGATAAATATATTCTAAATAAGAAAGTGTGATTATAATGAACTACATACAAAATAAGGGTAAGGTCTACTTCGCTTTTACAATAACCATCATCTTATGGGCTTCTGCATTTCCAGTAATTAAATTAGCATTAAGCGACTTTTCAGCTGTACACTTATCATCATTACGGTTGTCAATTGCTAGCTTGATTCTCTTAATTTTAATCATCATTAAAAAAATACCTATACCTGATTTTAAAGATATACCTATTATACTATTATTAGGTTTTTGTGGGTTTACCTTATACCATATTGCTTTGAGCTTTGGAGAATATTATGTTAGTGCTGGGATTTCAAGTTTAATCGTTTCAACAACACCCATTTTTTCTGCACTTTTAGCAACTTATTTTTTAAAAGAAAAATTTTCAAAACTTGCTTGGATTGGTTCGGTTATTGCATTTATTGGAGTTGCATGCATTGCTTTAGGTAATGATTCTAAAGTAATAGCAATGTGTATTGGCATTGCCTTAGTGCTCATTGCCTCTATAGGTGAAAGTATCTATTTCGTGTTTCAATCTAGTTATTTTAAAAAATATGGGTTTATTCCATTTACAATTTACACAATGCTTGCGGGATCGTTGTTCACCTTTATATTTTTACCCGGAGCTATTCATGAATTACAATATGCGGACACTAACACTTTACTTTTAGTATTATATTTAGGCGTTTTTCCAACAGTTATTCCCTATTTTGCACTTGCTTATACAATATATAAAGTAGGTGTTGCTGATGCAACAATGTCCCTGTACTTAACACCAGCCTGTGCGCTAGTACTTTCTTTTATTATGGTTGGTGAAATGCCTACCATGGTAGCAATTATTGGCGGAATCGTTACTTTAATCGGAGTGAGCATCACTACTAATCATGCAAAAAATATCGGCTAGCGATTTAATGTAGCAACACACTTGTCACTATGATTAAAAAATAACTGTTATAAATTATGTTGTCGCACATTTATTTTATAAACACTTAAGCGTATTTTCATTGTATTGCTGCTACTAATGCTATAGTATTAGTACTGATAAGGGATTAAATATCCAACTTAAATTATCGCTCGAATGTGAAGCCTCTCTAAGATAAAGGCTAAGTTTATCTTGATTGTGATGCTCACGCATTTGAGCTTCTTTTGTTTACATACAGACAATGATACATGTGGCAAATTCGATTAGAGCGTATTGTTTTAAGTGCTAAAATACACCCCTTATTATAAAAGGATTAGCTCATATGTACAAAATAGCATTTTATAGAAGATTATATTTCAAACCATTTATTGAAGTTTATAGCCTTCTCACCATAAGCTAGACAACATGATTATTATTTTTTTAAAATCAAAAAGAACGTACGTTCTAAAAATAGGAGAATGTTTATGAATTTAACAGAATTTCAAGCACACATAGAAGATAAATTACCAGCTTTAGATAGCTTTTACGATAGAGCGATTAACTTCCAATTAGAAAAAGACAGTAGAAGACCACCTAAGAAACGTTGGTCAGAAGCAAAAATAGAAAGAGCTGCCAATAATATGTATAAAGATTTAATGAAAGGTATATATGAAAAAGTTAAATCTTTAGTTGAAGAAAGAGAAAAGCAACCCTCTCACGTATGGATAGATTATTTAGAAAAACATGAAATGTATGAACAAATCAATGAGTCACTATACGAAATTGAGTTTGAATAAACATACTAAAAGCAAAATGGACTCAATTCTAAGTCCACCTTGCTTCTTGTTAATACGATTTTGTTCAAGTACTAATGATTAACTATCCCATTTTGAACGTAAAATACATGAACAAAAATTATTTTGTGGATACTCTGGTTCGAAATATTTAATTACGTCGGATTTTATATTTCCGAAGGTTGTTTCAGGCTTATGTTTAAATCCATCGTAAAAAGATTGGATGACATCATTTTTAAAATTGCCTCTTGGGAATTTAGTGATAATTGCTTTTCTGATGTCATCAGCATATTGATCCCAATTATTCCCCATAACGTCCATTCCTACGCCATGATATAACAATGCTACATTGCTTTCTTTATGTTCAGCTACCCCTAATGTCGTATGCAATGCTATAGAATCCCAAGCTAACTGTAAATCTTGATTATTGTAATTGTAAGCCTCCAAAAATTGTCTTACAGCATTAGCGCCATCTACTTCAAATCTTAAATCATCACTACTATACTGCTCTGTTAAACCTAAATCATGAAATAATGCAGTTATATAGAGTAGTTCTTTATCATAATTTAACTTATCTTGTTGACCTTTGATTTCTCCAAATAAATAAACTCGATTTGAATGATTCCAAATTAATTCATTCCCATATTCTTTAACAATTTCTTGAGCATTTTGTATAATTTTACTATCAGGTACCTTAATGTCATTTATATTAGTTATCATAATAAATACTCCTTTATTTGTATGATTAAATATTTCATCTAAAATGAATAACGCTTTTGATGTGGCTTTGTGGAAAATTATTTATAAAAATAGAAAACCTAAATTTTAAGAAAGCTTGAATCACTATCTACCAAGTTTTTTGTTCTCATAATTCAATCACTTATGTGATTTTGTTATCATTAAGTATATAGAAAATATCAGCTAGTTCTTGATTAACTTGTAAAGCAGTCTCTCATTCATCTACGTTCATTTTAAACTTAATAATTGTCTTAATTTGCTTGTTGTTTGTTTAAATAATTATCCTATGCTTTACCAACTATATAAACAGCTTATAAATGTTTAAACATAATATAGTCAATTTGTTTTTCGTCCCCCATATAAAATGAATGCGCATCAATTTTTTCAAACCCTAATTTTTCATAAAATGCAATAGCATTATAGTTCTTTTCCCAAACACCTAACCAAATATGGTCGCATGATAATTCTTTAGCTACCTCTATTGATTTATCATATAGCTGCTTGCCTAAACCAAGTTTTTGAAATTGATTTAAAACATAAATACGTTCAATTTCTAAATTGTTTCCTTCATAAAATTCTGTTTGTGCATCTTGAATATTTAATTTCAAGTATCCTGCTAATGATTCTTGATAGAATATAAAATAAAAAAATGAATTTGGATTTTGAAATTCTTTTAATACTTTCTCTTTAGTGAAAGTGCGTAGTAAATAATTATCAATATTCTCTTTTTTATTTTGTGCTCTAAATGTTTCATCAAATGTTTGATACGCTATGTTTCGTAATTCTTCTAAATCTTCCATGACACATTTTCTTATCATTCTTTTGCCACCTTTTATTTTTTATTGCATTTGCAACTATTTTACTTGATAATAATATAACATATATCAGTTATTTTTACATAGAAAGGTGCAGTGTATTCAGTGGAAAAATATAATAAAGTATCTATATTTATAATTTTATTTGCAACATTCCTATTTGCTTTCACACAATTCCTATTAATTAATGCCTATCCTACTATAATGAGAGAATTTAATGTAAATAATAGTCAAATTCAATTACTCACTTCATTATTTCTATTTACCACAATGATTTTAATTCCTTTTACAAATTATTTGTCGGATACATATAAATCTAATCACCTAATAATAGCCGCTTTATTTTTATTAATACTTGGTACTTTTTTAGGATGTCAAAGCTTCAATTTTTATATGTTATTAATTTCTAGGATCATACAAGGTGCAGGTTACGCAATTATTCTGCCAATCTCTCAATCAGTACTTTTAAAAATTGCTCCTAATAAGCATCAATCTTTTATTTTAGGATTACTTAACTCCGTAATAAATATTGCTCCAGCCATAGCTCCGCCGATTACTGGCATATTTTTAGCGTTTTTAAATTGGAAAATTATGTATTGGCTATTACTACCGTTCGAAATTTTAGTTATAATTATCTCAATAATCTATTTAAGTAACACTTTTGAAAATAAAAAAACTAAATTAAATAAAAAGATTGTTACGCTGTATGCAATGGGCAGTGTATTTCTATCTCTAATGCTTTTGTTTTTGGATTTAAATATAATATTTAGCTTATTGAGTGGTTTTATTAGTTTTCTTATTTTTACTGTTTTTATTTTTTTAGATAGGCATAGTGAAGTCTCATTGATTAATTTTAACTTGTTGAATTTTCGAATAATAAAATTGCCTACAATTGCCTTATTTCTAGTGATGATGTTGTTGCTTTCTGTTGAGAGTATATTACCAATTTTTACTCAATCAATTTTAAATTATACACCTATTGAATCAGGTTTTATTATGACCCCAGGGACTTTAATATTAATAATGGCTACATTTATATCGAGTAAGTTATATGATAAAAACCAAAACAGCAATATCATTATTATAGGAGTAATAACCACTGCTGTATCCTTAGTATTATTTATTTTTATCGATATTCATTCATATATGGTTACAACAATAATTGTATTTTGTCTATTCATGTTCGGCATTGGTTGTACTATTACACCGCTAACAAGCATTGCATATATAAATTTAGATGCAGCTTACCTTTTTCAAGGATCTGCATTAATAAATACCTTTAGACAATTTGGCCTAATACTAGGTGTGACTTTATTTTCTAAAGCTATCAATTTTATAAGTCATCTATCTGTATATCATTCAACGACTTCTAATCTATTATTAGGAATAAGAATTTCTTATATAGCAATGGCTTTAATATTAGTTATTGTTTTGAAACTAGCATTGTCATTAAAAGATTTACAAAATAAAATATCGTTATCTCATACCAATAATTCTAATATCAAATTGTGAAGTTGCTTGATAATCGTTAGGCATTACTGTAAATTTTTTGTTCTTCATATTGTAAGCAAGATTTCAAAATAGTATCAATATCCTCCCTATTCATTTAAGTTGGCTATTTAGTTATAATAATTATGTTAGTATCTTGATTTTTTAATGGAGGCTTTAAAATGAGTACTATTGGAACTTTATATTTTTTCTCTGGAAAAATGGGAGCAGGGAAATCAACCAAAGCTAAAGAGATAGAACAAACTGAAAATGCAGTGTTATTATCTGAAGATGAATGGTTAGAAAAATTATATCCAAAGCAAATTTATAATTTTGATGATTACTTAAATTACTCAAAGTTGATAAAGCCATTATTGAAAGAACACATTCAGCGTATTTTAAAAGTCGGTAGCAATGTAGTATTAGATTTTCCAGGTAATACTACAATTCAAAGAAAATGGTTATTGAGCATAGCTTCAGAAATTAACGCAAATCATCAATTGATTTTTCTTAATATAAACGATGATCAATGTTTGAAACGAATTAATAAAAGACGTAATGAAGAACCAGCAAGAGAACAATTCGATACTAAAGAAACTTTCGAGTATGTTTCTAGTTTCTTCGAATCGCCTAAATTTTCAGAAGGTTTAAATATTATCGAAATAAAATAATAAAAGCCCACCTAGTTATTTAGGTGGGCTTTTGCATACTCTTCTTTACATTTATTACTATTTGGACAACCACTCATTTGAATGATTTTTTCGACACACTTTATAAAATTGCTAAGATCAAATTATCTATTTATTTTTACCATTCTTCAAACTAACTATTTTCGCTCTACTAACTCAAGTATTTTTTTTAATTTGATAAGCTGTTTTATCTGAACCTAGAAATTTTTGAATTGTATCATACACTTCATTGATTGCGTTCATTTAAAACACCCACCGGTTGGTGAGTCTTAAATAATGAAAAATTAGAACGTTCACATGCAAAGATATCAATTTTGACAATAAATTTTACTCATATAAAAAACGGCTATCACAGTATAGTGATAGCCCGTAAAACAAAAGCCACTACACATGATATTTACTTACTCATATGACAGATGACTTACAAAATATTTTAATTGGTATAAAAAAAATAATATTTAGTAAAATAATGATGTACTATTCAGAACATTTATTAATACTTTTAGCAAAGGACTTATTGATAGAAGGTTGAATAATATTCTTAAAGTATTAAATGACGCATTGCCTAAATATGAACCATTTCCACGCATAAGTGCTAGTTTAATCATTATTGCTTAATGATTAAAACATACACCAATTGAAGAAGTCATATCACATTATGGCCATTTATCTTACTATCCAAAAAGAAATAATAAAATATTATTATTTTAATCTAATTCACTTATCATCGATTTTAATAATACAATTTGACCGAAGTGTCGATTAGTATGAATAATAGCAAAATGGATAGATTCATTAAAATTGTTCATAACGATGTCTACATCTTTAAGCACAATTGGTTCATTTCTATCTTTCTCTAATTGCTTTTCTAGACTATTAAAGATTCTATCAAGTTGTTCATTTAGCAATACTTTTAATTCATCAAAAGAGGGTTCATTTCCATCAAAATTTATTGGTGATGTCCCCCATAGAAAATATTTTGCAGCACTTTGCTCTAAGACTTTTTGCCCATTAATAGTTTCAAATACTAGAAAATCATTTAACAATATTAAATGACCTAATTGCCATTTGATATTATTATTAGCAATAGCTGGTTGAAGTGTAGCTTTCTCTTCATCAATATCTTTAATATGCTTTTTTAATAAATTATATGAAGCTTGAAATTGTTCTCTAATCATTTGTAATCCCTCACTTAAAATACTTATTGACTGAACTGTAAACAGAATAGTATTGAAACAATATCACTTATCTTTTTTAATTGCAAAATACTCAATTTAATTCTTATGCAGTTGAGGCTATACTGATTCATTCAAAATAAAAAAACCTTTAACCACTATGGTTAAAGGCTTAAGTATGGAGACGGCGGGATTCGAACCCGCGTCCAGAGGTTCTGATACTAGCACTTCTACGTGCGTAGTCTATCATTAGGTTTCGCGTAATGGGAGGTGATAGACATCCATCATTACGCTAGTTTGATTGATCTCTTCTAGGCAGACTTCAAACGGCAGTGCCTAGCGTATCCTACTATAGGTTGAATCGCGATTAACAGCACATAGGAGATGCTGTTAGGCGATGCAGAGTGCTATTACGCAGCTACTGCGAAATTATTGTTTTCTTTGCCAGTTATTATAACTGTGTGTGTTGGTGACGGAGACAACCCTCCGACACGCTTAACTAGCTCATGGAACCCCTGTCGAATCCAAAAACGCCCCCAGAATAATAATTAAATGTACTTTCTGTTCACTCTATCATCGTTATAGAGCTTTTAGAAAGCACATTCAATATTACCAAAGATTAAGGTCTTTGGCAATATTTTCGCTTAATAACGGGCCTTCATCTCTCTAGCTACATCACGTTTGACTGCTTTTTCTTTTAAAGCTTGTCGTTTATCGTATTTTTTCTTACCACGCGCAATGCCTAGCAAGACTTTACAATGTCCATGTTTAAGATAAAGTTTCAAAGGAACAATTGAATAGCCAACTTCACGTGTGCGCTCACCAAGCTTCTCTATTTCTCTCTTGTGTAATAATAGCTTCCGTGAACGACGTGGATCATGATTAAAACGATTGCCTTCTTCATAAGGAGCAATATGCATGTTATTCAAATACATTTCACCACGATTGACTTGTGCGTAACTATCTTTTAAGTTGGCACTGCCACGACGAATCGATTTAATTTCTGTCCCTTGTAACACAATGCCCGCTTCAATCGTATCTTCAATATTATAATCATGTCTCGCTTTACGATTTTCAGCTAACGTACCTGGTGATTTTTTCTTTGGCATTGAGTTTCACCTCTTTGTTGAGTTATTTTTTCTTCTTACGTGCTTTGTTTTTAACATTTTTATCTTTATAAAATGGTTTGTGTTTCGTATTGCCGCTACCTTTGTCAGCTTTATTACGTTGATTTTTTCCTTTGCGTGGTTTGCGCTTGTTTTGACTTTGCTTATCATCTTTAGACTTATCTAATGATTTACCACGTGTCTTAGCTTGAATCGTCTTACCGCGTGCCGGTCTTTGGCTGCCACGATCATTTTTTGGTAAAGGCATACCAACGATTTGGAAATCAATCATACGTTCATCGACGTCAACGTTAATCACTTTAATTGTTACAGGATCTCCGATACGGAATACTTTAGCTTGGCGTTCACCAATCATAGCCATTTGACGTTCATCAAAATGATAGTAGTCATCTGTTAGATTAGATACGTGCACCATACCTTCAATAGTATTCGGCAATTCGATAAACATACCAAAGTTTGCAACTGAACTAATAATACCTTCGAACTCTTCACCTATATGTTGTACCATATATTCAGATTTCTTAAGCTCATCCGTATCACGTTCAGCTTCAATTGCTCTACGTTCTCTTTGAGATGTATGTTCAGCAATTTCTGGTAAAGCATCTTCCCATTTATTCATTGCTTTCTTATCCATAGATTTTTCTACAATATACTTACGGATAAGTCTATGAACAATTAAATCTGGATATCTACGAATCGGTGATGTGAAGTGAGTATAGTACTCTGCTGAAAGACCAAAGTGTCCTAAATTCACATCATCATAGCGTGCTTGTTGCATAGAACGTAACATCATCGTTGAGATAACCATTTGCTCAGGTTGACCTTCAACTTCTTGTTGAATCTTTTGAAGTGTAGAAGGATCAATTTCTTCTCCCGTACCTTTAATCATAAGACCAAAATTAGTAATAAAATCAAAGAACTGACGTAAACGCTCTGACTTAGGTTGTTCATGTACACGATAGATAAATGGAACTTCTAAACGATCAAAATGTTCAGCTATCGTTTCGTTTGCAGCTAGCATAAATGACTCAATCAGACGCTCGCCTTCACCACGTTTTCTCAATTCTACGTCCGTTGGAATACCTTCACTGTTCACGAGTACTTTTGCTTCACTAATATCAAAGTCAATTTCTCCACGACGTTTTCTCATATGAATCAAACGTTCAGATAAATCTTGTGCTAAATCAAGCATTGGTGTGACTTCGCTATATTTTTCACGTGTTTCTGCATTTTGATCAGTAATAATTTCATTTACTTCATCATATGTCATACGATAATTTGAGTGAATTACACTATCAAATATTTCATGTTTAACTACCTCACCACGTTCATTCAACTCCATGCGACAACTTAATGTAAGTCTGTCTACATTAGGGTTCAATGAACAAATACCATTACTTAAGCGATGTGGAATCATAGGAATAACTCGATCAACTAAGTAAACACTCGTTGCACGTTCGTATGCTTCTGCATTTAAAGCAGAACCTTCTGTCACATAATAACTTACATCAGCAATACTTACAGTTAACTGCGTATGGCCATTGCTTAATTTTTTAACACTGATTGCATCATCTAAATCCTTCGCATCTGCCCCATCAATAGTAATTGTTAATTCATCACGTAAATCATGACGTCCTTCTATTTCTGAAGGCTCAATTTGATCTGGCACTGCTTCTGCTTCAGATAATACGTTATCTGGAAACTCAATTTCTATTCCATGTTGATAGATAATAGATAAGATGTCTACACCCGGGTCATTCTTATGACCTAAAATAGCTGATACGTGGCCTTCTGGGTTATCTGTGCCATCTGCGTACTTAGTAATTTGAACTAATACTTTATGACCATCAATAGCACCAAGGTTCTGACCTTTTGGTATAAAGATATCTTGCATAATACGTTTATCATCAGGGATTACAAAACCAAAGTGACGCGCTTCACTATATGTCCCTACCACTTGCGTGACTGAATGGGTCTCTATAGATTTAACTTCACCTTCTGTTTTTCCTTTATGGTCTCCCTTAGAATTTTGCACCTCAACTAGGACAGTATCTCCATCCATCGCTCTATTGATCTTATTCGGTGGAATAAAGATGTCATCTGTGTCACCTTCTTCTGGACGTAAGAATGCAAATCCTTTTTTATTTTGACTTAATTTACCTTTTACCAATTTGGATTGCTTTCCTTTATTAGATTCCCTACGTTGGTATCTATCTGTTTTGGTACGTTCAATTAAACCAGTTTGTTCTAACTCTACAAGCACCTTAATTAAATCTCTAAATGAGTCGGCACTATTTAAGCCTAAGGCATCTTGAAAATCAGATACTGACATTGGTTCATAATCTGGTTGTTTAATAATCTCTTCAATGGATTGTTTTAAATTCATTATGCCCCTCCTTTCTATTAATAAATAATTCTAATTTCTATTCAGACCAATCTAATGATTCTAAAAAGACATATAAATCTTCAAATACAGCTTCTTTTTCTTTGTCTATTGTAATGACATGCCCTGAATTCGCATACCATTTAATATCTTTATCATCAGATTCGCTTTCATTGTATATAATGTTTGCAGAATCCGTGTTAATCATTTGGTCTTGTTCTGCTTGAATAACCAATAATGGATCCATCACTTCATCTACGTGATCTCTCACATCTTGAATTTGTCCTTGAAGTTCTTTCAAGGTCTCAGTAGGTTTAAATGCATCCATTTCTTTTTCAATTGTAGCTTCGTCTTTACCTTCATACTTCTTGAAGTTACGAGCGTATGATAAGACGCCTTCAAACATAGCTCCTTCAGTCTTAATGTACATAGGCGAACACATGGTTACAATACCCTTAACATCTCTGTTTAAGCTTAATTTTAATGCATAACAGCCACCAAGGGATAGCCCAGCAACTACAATTTCATCATAACCTTTTTCTACTAAAAAGTCATAGCCATCTAATGCATCTTTATACCATACATAAGGACTTGATTCTAATATCTCTTCAGGTGGCGCTGCATGTCCTTCATATTGTGGCGCATAACATGTATACCCTTTTTTCTGTAAAAATCGACCTAATTGTCTAACATCTGATGAATTTCCAGTAAAACCATGTAACAATAGTACTGCACGATTACCTTCTTCAAAAAAGAATGGTTCTGGAAGTTTGATTTGCATCGTGATCCAACCCTTTCGCTTATGCTTTTAACTACTTTAATAATCTATTTATATCATTTATATTATCATTAACTATAATTTCAACATCTTATATATCCATTATAAATAAAAAAGCCCGACTTTAACATTGTCGGACCTTATAAACCAAAATAACTTATGCCTAACATTAATAAGAAGAAAATGATAGACAATACAATTGTTAATCTATGCAAGAATAAATCGATGCCGCGTTGCTTTTGTTTACCAAATAACTGTTCGGATCCACCACTTATCGCACCTGATAGTCCATTACTTTTACCTTCTTGGAGTAACACAACAGTTACTAATGCAATACAATCTAAAATTAAAAGGATCGTGATTAATGTATGCATGAAAATTGTCCTCCATTCATTATATACGAATCGCATTATATCACACGTTCGTCTTTTTTAGCAAACTTCTATCTGTTGAAAGTACTTTTGCGTTTAATTGAAACGATAAACATATAAATTGCTAATATGAATGACATGACCATTACAATTGTTAACGGAAGAATATTAATCATAGATTTACTATCTAATATCGCCCCATAAACAGCGCCAATATTAATGAGGTTGTATAAAATTTGTGAAGTAAATACAGCAAACATAAACCACCATAAATACGTGTGTCTATTCCAAATTGAAATGATACCTGCTAAGTTTGCAAGTATGTACATCACACCGGTAAACTGAAAGCTATTTTTGATCGTTCCAACAGCGTTATCTGACGGTTTCTGGCCACTATTAATTAACATTTGCTTAACGACACTATCATCTAAAATAACAAATAAATGTATAGCATAAAGAATGGCGATGATTAGTGAACTATATGCAATCAGATGAGCCGTTTTCGTTTCTCTTGAACTCGGTTTTAAATCCATAATAAGTTAGGACTCCTTCTATAATTTACATCTTTAATTATATCAGTTTCAAAGTGAAATATGAACAATTTAAACAACTCCTACTATTTAAATAGAAAGTACTTAGAAATAAACGTATTCAAATATTCCTATATGATATATATAACGTTAAAATACTGCAATCCCAAATCTTATTTTATAGTCCTACTAATCTCAATTTCTTAGTCCTACTTATCTCAATTTCTTAGTCCTACTTATCTCAATTTCTTAGTCCTACTTATCTCAATTTCTTAGTCCTACTTATCTCAATTTCTTAGTCCTACTTATCTCAATTTCATTGAGAAAGTCTTTGGTCGTTTACAATAGCCTTGCTATTGCATAAGTCCTACTAATCTCAATTTCATTGAGAAAGTAGGACTATAAAAAACACGCAAGTCAATGACTTGCGTGTTAGCGCGTGAACTCTTTTTTAACTGTGTATTATTTAGCTAAATTATAGAAAGATTTAAGTCCGTCAAACTTACCTGTTTCGTATAATTCATCTTCAATACGTAATAATTGGTTGTATTTTGCAATACGGTCAGTTCTTGATAATGAACCTGTTTTGATTTGTCCTGCATTAGTTGCAACAGCGATGTCAGAAATTGTAGTATCTTCTGTTTCACCTGAACGGTGAGATACAACTGCTGTGTAACCAGCTTTTTGAGCCATTTCAATAGCGTCAAATGTTTCAGTTAAAGTACCAATTTGGTTAACTTTGATTAAGATAGAGTTACCAATACCTTTTTCAATACCTTCAGATAATTTAACAGTGTTTGTAACGAATAAATCGTCACCAACTAATTGAACACGATCGCCGATACGGTCAGTTAATACTTTCCAACCATCCCAGTCGTTTTCGTCCATGCCATCTTCAATTGTGATGATTGGATATTTGTTAACTAATTCTTCTAAGTAGTCAACTTGTTGTTCTGCTGTACGTTTAGCACCATTTTCTCCTTCGAATTTAGCGTAGTTATAAACGCCATCTTCAAAGAATTCTGAAGAAGCACAGTCAAAACCTAAGAATACATCTTTACCTGGTTCTAAACCAACTGCTTTAATAGCTTCTAAAATTGTTTCTACAGCATCTTCAGTACCTTCGAATTTAGGAGCGAAGCCACCTTCGTCGCCTACTGCTGTTTCTAAACCACGGTCTTTAAGGATTGATTTAAGGTTGTGGAAGATTTCTGCTCCCCAACGTAATGATTCTTTAAATGTTTCTGCACCAACTGGTAATACCATGAACTCTTGGAATGCAATTGGAGCATCTGAGTGAGATCCACCATTTACAATATTCATCATTGGAACTGGTAATTGTTTACCATTGAATCCGCCTAAATATTTGTAAAGTGGTTGGCCTAATAAATCAGCTGCTGCACGAGCTACGGCGATTGAAACACCAAGAATAGCATTAGCACCTAATTTACCTTTATTTTCAGTACCATCTAATTGAATCATCATTTTGTCGATAGATACTTGTTCTAAAACTGAAAATTCACCTTCAATAATTTCTGGTGCGATAATGTCATTAACATTTTCAACTGCTTTAATAACACCTTTACCTAAATAACGTGATTTATCACCGTCACGTAATTCTACTGCTTCATGTTCACCAGTAGAAGCACCTGATGGTACTAATGCGCGACCAAAAGCGCCACTTTCAGTTAATACTTCTACTTCAACTGTTGGGTTACCACGTGAGTCTAAGACTTCGCGAGCGTAAACATCTGTAATAATTGGCATGTTTATAATCTCCTTTATAAATAAGTAGTTTAGAAATATTAAATTTCCTCTTCATTATAGCCTCTAAAGCTATAAATACAAAGTAATTTAATTGTTTTTAATTTGTTTGTCCATGCTTTAAAACAACACTAATTTTAAAAAAATTCATGTATTTAAAACATTGTTGTTTTCTCATTTTTAATTTAAAAATGATTAATGATTAATTAATGATTCACCAGTCATATCCTCTGGTTGGTTAACATTAAGTAAATCTAATAATGTCGGTGCTAAGTCACCTAAACGGCCTGTTTCACGTAATGTTACACCTTCTTTAGTAACGATTACAGGAACTGGATTTGTCGTATGTGTCGTCATTGGTTGGTCATCATCAGTCAATACCATGTCTGAGTTACCATGGTCGGCTGTAATGATTGCATGACCACCCATATCGATAATTTTATCAACGACTTCACCTAGACACTCGTCTACAGCTTCTATTGCTTTAACAGTTGGTTCAAGCATACCACTATGTCCAACCATATCCGGATTAGCAAAGTTTAATAAGATTAAATCCAAATCACCTTTATCTAACTCTTCTATTAAAGCATCTTTAACTTCGTATGCACTCATTTCTGGTTTTAAATCGTAAGTTGCAACTTTAGGTGAATCAATTAAACGACGACGTTCACCTTCAAATTCATCATTACGTCCACCACTCATGAAATAAGTTACATGTGGGAATTTTTCTGTTTCAGCAATACGCAATTGTTTTAAACCATTGTCTTGAGCAACTTCACCAATTGTGTTAGTTAAGTCAACTTTTTCAAAAACAATTTCTGCGTCAACATTATCATTGTATTTCGTAAATGTTGCATAGAATAGATCATTAATTCGATCTACTTTAAAGCCTTCAAATGCTTTGTCAGTAAATACTTCAGAAAGTTGTCCCGCTCTATCCGGACGGAAGTTATAAAATATTACTGAATCGCCATCATTAATACCGTTATTTTGATCAGTAACGATAAATGGTTCAACAAATTCATCTGTTAAATCTTTAGCATAATTTGCTTCGACACCAGCTTTTGCTGACTCAAATGTTTCTCCATCGAAATTACGGATAGCATTATAAGCTTTTTCTTCTCTATCCCAACGTTTATCACGATCCATTGCATAATAACGTCCTGAGATAGATGCGAATTGACCAATGCCTAAGTCTTTAAATTTAGCTTCAGTTTCTTCGATATATTTTAATGCAGATTTTTGGTCTACATCACGTCCATCTAAGAATGCATGTACATAAACGTTTTCAACGCCTTGCTTTTTCGCTAGTTCTAATAAAGCAAATAAATGTTTGTAATGACTATGCACACCACCGTCTGATAACAAACCAAAAAGATGAAGCGCTGAATGATTATCTTTTACGTGTTGAATTGCATCGTTTAATACGTCATTGTCAAAGAAATCCCCGTCTTCAATTGACTTATTGATACGAGTCAAACTTTGATAAACAACACGTCCGGCACCAATATTCATATGTCCAACCTCTGAATTACCCATTTGGCCTTCTGGAAGACCTACATCTAAACCGCTTGCTTCGATTTGAGTTGTTGGGTAGTTACTGTAGTAACGATCAAAATTGGGTTTGTTAGCTAGTTTCACAGCATTACCGTGTTCGCTCTCTCTGTTTGCAAAACCATCTAAAATAATTAATGCAGTTGGTTGTTTAGCCATATTACTTTGCACCTTCCAACAATTGGACAAAATCTTCAACTTTAAGTGATGCGCCACCTACTAATGCACCATCAATATCTGATTCAGCCATGTATTCTTTGATGTTGTTAGGTTTAACACTGCCACCATATTGAATACGAGTTGCATCTGCAACTGTTTGGCTAGATAATTCTGCAACTGTTTCTCTTACGAAAGCACACATTTCGTTTGCATCTTTAGCAGTTGATGATTTACCAGTACCAATAGCCCAGATTGGTTCATATGCGATAACAACTTGTTTCAATTGTTCTTCAGATAAACCTTCTACAGCTTTTTTAACTTGGTTGCCAACAACTTCGTTTGCTTTACCACTTTCACGTTCTTCGTCTGTTTCGCCTACACAGATGATTGGTGTCATGCCATGGTTGAATACAGCATGTGCTTTCTTGTTAATTTCTTCATCAGTTTCGTGGAAAATTTCACGACGTTCTGAATGTCCAATAACAACAAATTTCACACCTAAGTCTGATAATGCAACTGGAGAAGTTTCACCAGTAAATGCACCGTTATCTTCGAAATATGCATTTTGTGCACCGATTTGTAAGCCTTGCGCTTTACCATCGTTAATTAATGTAACTAAAGCGTCTAATTGAATTGTTGGGGCACAAATAACAGATTCTACTTCTTTTGTATCTGGTAAAGCTGGTAATGCATTAACAAAATCTTTAGCTTCTTGAACAGTTTTGTTCATTTTCCAGTTACCTGCGATAATTGGTTTTCTCATTATATTACACTCCTATTAGTTAATTATGATGAAACGTTTTAAAACGTTTCATCAATGTCTATCATTTTACTAGTTGTGCGTTTATTTATTAGCGATTGCAACAACGCCTGGTAATTCTTTACCCTCTAGGTACTCTAATGATGCACCGCCACCTGTTGAAATATGACTGAAATCATTTGCGTATCCTAATGAAATTGCTGCAGCAGCTGAATCGCCGCCACCAATGATTGTATTTGCATCTTTTAAGCCAGCAATTGCTTCACAAACTCCAATTGTACCTTTAGCAAAGTTGCTTAATTCAAATACACCCATAGGTCCATTCCAGATTACTGTGTGCGCACCTTGTAATTGCTCTTTGAATAATTCTACAGTTTTCGGTCCAACATCCATTGCTTCTTGATCAGCTGGAATATCATCTATAGAAACTTCAGTAATTACTGCATCATTTGAGAATTCTTTTGAAACTTTACAATCAACTGGTAATACAATTTGGTCACCAGCACGTTCTAATAAGTCTTTAGCGAAATCTACTTTATCTTCTTCTAATAATGATAAACCAATTTCTTTACCTTGTGCTTTAAAGAATGTATAAGACATTCCACCACCGATGATTACTTTATCAGCAATATTCAATAAGTTAGTGATAACACCAATTTTATCTGAAACTTTAGCTCCACCAATAATTGCAACTACAGGTTTCTCAGGGTTCTCAACTACACCACCGATATATTTGATTTCTTTTTCCATTAAGAATCCTGCAACAGTTTCTAAGTTAGATGCAATACCTACATTAGAAGCATGTTCACGGTGAGCTGTACCGAACGCATCATTTACAAATACGTCACCAAGTGAAGCCCAGTATTTACCTAATTCAGGATCATTTTTAGATTCTTTTTTACCGTCAATATCTTCAAAACGAGTATTTTCGACTAAAAGAACATCTCCTTCATTAAGGTCTTTAACGGCTTGTTCAAGTTGTTCGCCACGAGTCTCAGGTATGAATTTAACATCTTTACCTAATTTCTCTGATAAAGCTTCTGCAACAGGTTTTAAAGTCAATTCTGCTTTATCACTTTCTTCTTTAACTTTACCTAAGTGAGAGAATAATACGACTTTACCACCTTCATCAATAATATAATTGATAGTCGTTAATGCTTGAACGATACGGTTATCGTTTGTGATTTCTCCATCTTTCATTGGGACGTTGAAATCAGCACGGACAAGTACAGTTTTACCTTTTAATTCTATGTCAGATACAATTTTTTTAGCCATCTAAACTTCCTCCTCTTAATGGAACAATAAAGTAAAATAAGCGGAGAAGCGTTTGTGCTCCCCGCTTACTCCTAAGCTTATCGTTAAATTTAACAAAGCACATTGGGCTTGCTAAATTAATTTTTGCTTCAAATTATTTAGCTTGAGTTGCTAAGTGTTCTAATGTACGAACTAATTGTGAAGTGTAAGACATTTCGTTATCGTACCAAGCAGCTACTTTAACTAATTGACGATCGCCAACAGTCATTACACGAGTTTGAGTTGCATCGAATAATGAACCGTAAGTCATTCCAACTACGTCAGAAGAAACGATTTCATCTTCAGTGTAACCAAATGATTCGTTAGAAGCATTTTTCATTGCTTTGTTAACGTCTTCAACACTTACGTCTTTTTCTAATACAACAGTGATTTCAGTTAATGAACCAGTTGCAACTGGAACACGTTGAGCGCCACCGTCTAATTTACCATCGATTTCAGGGATAACTAAACCAATTGCTTTAGCAGCACCAGTTGAGTTAGGGATAATGTTTTCAGCTGCTGCACGTGCACGACGTTTGTCGCCTTTTGGATGTGGAGCATCTTGAGTACTTTGGTCACCAGTGTATGCGTGAATAGTAGTCATTAAACCTTCAACTAAACCGAAGTCGTCATTTAATACTTTAGCTACTGGAGCTAATGAGTTAGTAGTACATGAAGCACCTGAAACTACAGTTTCTGTACCGTCTAATTCAGTGTGGTTCGTATTGTAAACGATTGTTTTAAGATCACCAGTTGCTGGAGCAGAAATTAATACTTTTTTAGCACCTGCATTAATGTGAGCTTCTGCTTTTTCTTTATCAGCGAAGAAACCAGTACATTCTAATACAACATCGATGTCTAAGTCTTTCCAAGGTAATTTGTTTGGATCTGGTTCAGAGAATGATTTAACTTCTAAACCATTAACACGGAATCCGTCATTTTCAACTTCAACTTCTCCTGTGAAGCGACCTTGCATTGTATCATATTTTAATAAGTGAGCTAACATTTCGTCATCTGTTAAGTCATTTACTGCTACTACGTCAATACCGTCAACGTTTTGAATTCTTCTAAATGCTAAACGACCAATTCTACCAAAACCATTAATTGCTACTTTTACTGCCATTAAAATGGCCTCCTTTAATAATGATATTTAAAAAGTGAAATCACTTTTTATTACTATTGTTTGCGATTACTCTTGCCGCGCCTTCATCTGTTATTAAAACAGTGTTATTAGGCGCTATTGATAGGTAAGCTTTAATTGCTTCCCCTTTTGATTTACCCCCAGCTACTGCAAAGATAAATTTTTTCGATTCAAGATCTTCTAATTGAAGTCCAATCGTTTTCACTTTATGAACGATTTCACCTTGATCATCGAAATAATATCCAAATGCTTCGCCTGAGGCATTGTGATGTTGAAGTTTATCTATAACTTCACTAGATGATTGACGTCTTCGCGCCATCTTCAGCGCATCACCAATGCCATGGATCGTAATATTGGATTGCTTTATTTTCTCAAGTGTGTGAATCACTGATGGCTCTAACATCAGTGTATTATACGTTGTCTCACTCACATTGTCTGGTACATACAATGTTGTATAATCGCCACCCGTTTGCTGTGCCATACTAGCTGCAATCGTGTTAGCTTGATATACAACATTCTCTCCAAGACCACCGCGGGCAGGTACAAAAAATACATTGTATGGCTGATGATGCATCGCTTCACTGACATATGCCATCGTAGAACCGCCTGTCACAGCAACAATCGATTTTTCATACAGTACATCTTCAACAAGTTGACCCGCCTGACGTGCTAATTCAATCTTAACTGTCTTATCAGAATCAGAGTCGCCTGGAATAACATAAACATCTTTGATGTTGTACTGCTCTTTTATAATTTGAGCAAGATGATGGTCGTCAGAATAACTATTAAAATAACTATTTAACTGGCGAACCGTTGCTTCACCTTCTTCAGTTATTTCCATGCCTGTGGGCTTTACCTTTACAAGTTCTTGCTTCTTCAATGCATCCGTTTCAGATCGCAACACGCGTTCAGTTAAATCCATATATTCACTTAAGCTACGCCTACCTACAGGTTGATACTTAGAAATAGTAGTGAGAATTGAAAAACGACGATACATCTTTTCAACAATTTCAGGAACTAACTTCTGTTGAATTTTTATCAAGTCTTTCACTACTATCCTCCTCCTTATCAAAATTAAGGGCCAAGTTCTAACCACAGGTTGACTTTTTGCGTCCCTGGTGGGACAAAAAAATATAACCTTTTATATCTGCAATACTACTACTATATATTCTAAATTGCAAGAAAAATACTAATCTAATATTTAAATAAAAAGCATGCTTAAAAAATCACATTTACAACATCCTTTTCATTTACTTTTTACCCTTTCGACCTATTACTTAATCATATTTGTT
The DNA here is from genome assembly GCF_029024945.1 of Staphylococcus succinus. NCBI lineage: Bacteria > Bacillati > Bacillota > Bacilli > Caryophanales > Staphylococcaceae > Staphylococcus > Staphylococcus succinus. The sequence goes on from NZ_CP118976.1 coordinate 2,070,851, forward strand.
TTATATTTTACAATTGAACTCCTTTCGTTCCATCGCAGCCTTTTGCTTGTAAGTGACTATGATTGAACAACCATGTAAATACCATTAAACTAAGTTTATATCAATATATTAGGAGGAAGTGCTATGGCTCAAAATGACCAACCAAAAGTGATTGATCCTGATGACGAACGATATAAAGACTCTGACTATTTTAAAAAAGGCGACGCACGACCTAACGACCGTAATTTTAAAACTTACAAATATACGAGAAATACTGGTTGTGGATGTGGACCATTAGGATGTGGTAGTGGTTGCTTTACGCTCATTTTATTATCGCTTTTCCTTACTTATTTAATTAATCTTCTATTTTAAAGCTCAGGTTGCTTCAAAATAGATTAAGGTATGAATAAATTCTATCAATAACTATAACTTCTATGTAAAACCTGCTCATTATGTCGAAACCCCTGATTTTTTTAATGTATAAAGCAATGCTCTATCAATTTAATCATAGCAGAGTCGTCTTATATGTTTCATATCACATTATATGCTTGATTTGGGTTCTATGATCATTTTTGAAAATAACTTAGAATAAAGTTCATATGCTTTCAATTACACAATACACAAAAAGGCAATACTCACGCTATCCAATGAGTACTGCCTTTTATTTTTAACTTCTACTATATTTTGAGTGAAATATTTACGATTATCAGTCGTCGTCTGTTGATTTTGAGTTAGCGCTGTTATCTTGAGAAGATTGTTCTTGTCCACTACTTTGACTGCTTTTTGCTGATGTGGCCGGTTCACTAGTAGCGCTGGGCTTTTCTTGTGTTGTTGCAGGCTCAGATGTTGGTTCTTCAGTTTTTTTTTCCTCGGTTGAAGGTTCTTCAGTTGTTTTTTCTTCTGTCGATGGTTCTTCTGTCGTTTTCTCTTCTGTGGAAGGCTCTTCAGTTGTTTTTTCTTCCGTAGATGGTTCTTCTGTCGTTTTCTCTTCTGTAGAAGGTTCTTCAGTTGTTTTTTCTTCTGTGGAAGGCTCTTCGGTTGTTTTTTCTTCTGTCGATGGTTCTTCAGTTGAACGCTCTTCGGTTGTTTTTTCCTCTGTAGTACGCTCAGCAGTAGCAGGTTGTTGAGTCTGTTGCTGTGTTTGTTGTTGCGTTTGTTGCTGTGTTTGTTGTTGTGTCTGCTGTTGCGTCTGTTGAGACTCTTCAGTAGATTTTTCTTTTTTCTTTTTCTCTTCTTTAGTCTTATCTTTTTTATTTTCTTTCTTTTCTTGGCTTTGATTGTTTAAGCGATCATTAGCTTTATTTGAATGATCCACAAATGCGAAAATGGCAAATATCAATCCACCTACAAGTAATAATACAATGATTCCACTTACAATTTTTGCAAAACGACTCATTTTTTTGTTATCTTGATTATCAAAATCATTATCCTGCTTATGCTTTGGCATATGCTCCCCTCACTTCAATTTATATCATAACATTTATGTTTTTCTCATATATAATCCAATAGTAAAAGTATATTTTACACTATTTCATGTACGAATTAAACTTATTAACTATTTTTTAATACAGCTGTTATCGTCGTGTCATATCTATAGTAGAATAGACGTATCAATATTTTAACTATGTTCTTCATATTTCAACTTTACATTAATCTATAGGCGATCTCACCTTCAATATATTCACTGAATTTTAACCTTACCTTATTATAATTATACTACTATCATAACAGGATGTGGCGTCAATATGAAAAAACATGATCCATTACACGACTATGAGCGAATTAATCTCAAGGATGAAAAAAGTAACAAAGGACTTCGTCAAATGATGGTTGAAAACGACAACTATGAATCTCGTAAATATACAAAAACACGTTTTGTTTTCTTTATTTTTGTAATCTTTTTAATACTCATTGCTTTTGGCATCATTAGCATTTTTATTTTATAATACTACTTCTAGTATAAGTTTTATTATTAAAGTAATCAAAAGTTAAAAAGATAGTTCCTAATCATTAATTGCGTTAACATATAAATATAGGCCTATACGATACTCGCATAGGCCATTACTAAAGGGAGTCAAAATTTTACCTTCGTTAGTATATTATGGGGTATACTCGAAATAATTAAGAGATGATTAATTAATATCGAAGGTACCTTTATTATAACCTATACTATTTTAATTTAAATACTTCTAGCAAGAAGTTAATGACATATTAATGAACAAATTTTGAAAAAATTATGTCCTTCAAATGCGATTAGATTATCCTACCTTTAATCATTGCAAAATTAGGCACTATTATTTAAGAGGTGATAAGATGAAAAACTATTTAATTACAGGCGGGACTGGCATGATAGGCACACAACTTGTGGAAGCCATCATTCAAAGCGATGCACATATAACTATTTTGACAAGACAAAACAAAACAAATCAAGTTCACACCCGAAGATTACTTATGTGAATTGGTCAGAATCTGATTGGGAATCTAAAATTCCTCATATTGATATTGTCATCAATCTTGCAGGTGCTAGCTTAAATCAACGGTGGACAAAAGCACATAAACAATCCATTATGTTAAGTCGCTTACAATCTACCCAGGCATTATTTGATTTATTTAAAAATCGTGAACAAAGACCTTCTGTATTTTTCAATGCAAGTGCTATAGGTTACTACAAACCAGATTTAAATAGAACTTATACAGAATTATACAAAACTTTACCATTCGATTTTCTTTCAGAAGTGGTTTATCAATGGGAAAGACGTGCCCGTCAATTTGAAGCATTAGGTACACGCGTCGTAATTGGTAGATTTGGAATGGTTCTCTCTCAATCAGGCGGCGCTCTACCTTTAATGAAACTGCCCTACGAACTTTATCTTGGTGGTAAACTTGGGACTGGAAGACAGTGGTATTCATGGATTCACTTAGATGATTTAACAAGAGCCATCCTTCATACAATTAATACCGAAAAGGCTCAAGGCGTGTTTAACTTCACTGCCCCAATCGTGGAACATCAAAATTTATTTGGCTATACACTCGCTCGCGTTACACATCGTCCACACTACACTTGGGTACCTTCTTTTGCACTCAGATTAGTATTAGGACAAATGTCAACAGTCGTACTCGACACCCAAAAAGTCATTCCAAATAAATTACAGGCTATTGATTTTAAATTTAAATATCCAGATTTAAAAATTGCTTTGGAAGATTTAGTTCACTAACTTTTATGAGAGGGATAAAATGAAAGCAGATAGTCTAACACATATATTATTACTCATTATTAGTTTATTACTTTTATTAAATGGCTGCTTTGCTTTTGATAAGTCGCTAGCTATGACGATAGTATCTTCTATTTTTATCATTGTAGGATTACTACTAATGATTGTATCAGCAAAACTTTTCTATAATAATATAGTTAAACAGAAATAGATGTCAAAAAAAGACAAGTCGCTTATAACGACTTGTCTTTTTTATTAAAACTTTAATTTTAACTTATGATTCTGGAACCATGACTTGGTCAACCAGACCATATGTTTTAGCTTCTTCAGCTGATAAGAAATTATCACGATCTGTATCTTTTTCGATTTTTTCAATAGATTGACCTGTACGGTCTGCTAAAATTTGATTTAATTTAGAACGTGTTTTAAGAATATGGTTCGCAGCAATTTCAATTTCTGTAGCTTGACCTTGCGCGCCACCTAATGGTTGGTGAATCATTACTTCAGCATTTGGCAACGCAAAACGTTTGCCTTTTGCACCAGCTGCAAGTAAGAATGAACCCATGGACGCAGCCATACCAATACAAATTGTTTGAACATCTGGTTTAATATGTTGGATTGTGTCATAGATTGCAAAACCAGCTGTCACACTACCACCTGGTGAGTTGATGTAAAGGTAGATATCTTTTTCAGCATCTTGTGCTTGTAAGAATAATAATTGAGAAACAATAGAGTTTGCTACATTATCATCGATTTGTGAACCTAACATGATAATACGATCTTTTAATAAGCGTGAGTAAATGTCATATGCACGTTCCCCACGATTTGTTGTTTCAATTACTGTAGGTATTAAATTCATTAATATTGCCTCCTTATTTCTAACTGATAAATATATTTTAACCTAAAAGTCAAACATGGTCAAAAAATAACGCTTGAAATTTTCACGAAATTTCTTCAGTTGTTATTGACCATTGCTATTAAGATTTGTACACTTAAAGTATTGTTAAATTCCCCCCTCGTAGTGTAATGGATAACACATAAGATTCCGGTTCTTAGAATAGGGGTTCGACTCCCTTCGAGGGGATTTATAATATGTATATACTTTCCAAAATAAAGAGCCTTGTCATATCAAGGCTCTTTTTGTTCTGTTATCTAATGACACTATATAGTAAAGTGTTTTTCAGGGACTTTCTACAGTCCCAACATTTAAAACCACTCTATTTATTTTAGCTAAAAGATAATATCCTTTTATTTTTCTTAATAATTCCATAAACAAAGAAATGAAAACTTCTTTCGAGCTTTTATTTTTAGGCTTATTTTTGAAAAATTGAATCTTTTCTTAATCCCTCATTCATCTTAAATATAAGGTACTTTACTAGGTTTTCATGCACATTGATAATCTGTGTTCAAAACTGTCATTTTATTGTATTTATTCCTCGTCTTCAATAGAATAGTATTCATGAATAGCATTAATTTCCTTATTTCTAACAAAATTTATTCCTAATATAACTAATACTAATAACAAAATTTTTTTCACGATAGTTTTCCCCTTTATTTTATAACTGCTTCCACTATTCTTTTAGTAGCGTTACCATCTTCTAAATAGCAATATCTTTGATAGAATTCAGCATATTTTTCTTTATACTTTTCTTTTGTTAAATTTAAATTTTTGATGGAATCTACTAATTGATCATTCGTAAGTAATAACGGTCCCGGCAATTCATTGTATACGTCTATGTAAAATCCTCTTAGCATACTTTGATATTTCTCGATATCATAAGTGAAAAATAATATTGGTTTTCTTAAGTTCGCATAATCAAAGAATACAGATGAATAATCTGTAATTAAAATATCACTTGAAATATATAGATCATTAATATCGTTGTACTTAGAAAAATCATAAGCAAAACCTTCAAAACCTGTTAAATCCATATTATCTGAAATGAAATAATGCATTCTTAAAGCGATAACGTATTCGTCGCCAAACTCTTCACACATTCTTTCTAAATCCATTTGTAATTTAAATTTATAATTCCCAGCTGAATGGAATTCATCATCTCGCCATGTGGGAGCATATAAAATTACTTTTTTAGATGCAGGCAAATTCAATTTTTGTTTAATATTACGTTTATGTTCATCAGAATAATTATGTAATATATCATTCCTTGGATATCCATAAGTTAATATATCTTCTTTTGGATACATAAAGGCACTTTCAAATATTTCTTCGCTATACTTATTAGCTGCAATTAAATAATCCCATTTTCTAGATTGGGTATAAAAATCTTTTTTATAATTTTTGTTAGCAGATGTCACATTTTCCATATCGAATACAAGGCGTTTTAAAGGCGTTCCATGCCATGTTGATAAAATTGTTTGTTCATCTTTTTTAAATAACCATTTCGGTTGTCGCATATTTAATACGAAATATTTAGATACAGTTACGTAATAAAAGTACTTCCAACCAAAACGTTTTATGATTTTCACATTTTTATTCTTAAACTCTTCTTGGTTTTCAATAAGACTTTCATCATTTAATATCCATACATGTTGCCAAGTATCTTTATCATTTTCTAAAAGATACTTAAAAATCGCTTTAGGACTGTCAGAATAATTTTTACCTAAAAAGCTTTCGTATAGAATAGTATTTTCTTTTATAGGCAATTTGGTAAATAAATTTTTTTGTAATTTTTTCTGTCTAAATTTTTGATTTTTAGGTTTAATAAATTGATACGTTTTATAACCTAATACTCTAGTTTTACTTAACATGAATGCTTTTTTAAATTTCCCATTTTTTATAGCAGTGATTTCAAGATCATGTCGTTTACTCAACTTAATTTTAGATGATGGGTAGTTTAAAATTTTATGTAATAATTGATATATTTCGTGAATTTCACTATAAGATCCATTAAACAAACTACTTTTTACAATTTTATATAAATAATATCTTATTGCTTCAATTTTTATTTGTTTTGCTAAATTTAAATTCACACATTTTTCTAAGCCTTCTTTTAATGCTTTTATTCTTTGTAAAAATCTATCATCATGTTCTTCCTGTGTTAAAGAAGGACTATTTATTGAATCATTATGTATATATTTATAATATAATTTTGTGCTGGATTGTACGATGTGATTGGTTTTATTATAAAGATCCATTAAAAAAGGAATATCATTATATAGTGGGTTATCAGTTTCAAAAAAGAGTTGATTTTCAATTAAGAAAGATTTTCGAATAATAAAGCTATGTAGTTTAAATTGGTAATTTAAATTTTTCAAATAGTTTTTAGGTTTAATTGTAGTAAATTGATGGCTAATCATTTGTTTTTCAAACAAACCGTTTATTATACCTTTAACTTGCTTATTACTAACCGGTATACCTGTTTCATTTAATAATACTTCTAACTTATTAAATGCTTCGTTATCAAAAAAGGCTCTACTATTTGTACTTAATGTTGCAGTTTTATCTAAATTAGTTTTGCTAATACCAAATTTATAAATATCGATACTTTCATTTTTATCTTCAATCATTTGTTGAGCATAAATTAAAGCATTGGGATGTAAGTAATCATCTGCATCTAAGAAAACTAAAAACTCTCCAGAAGCATTTTTAATTGCTTTATTTTTATAATCTGAAATATTATCGTTTTCGCTCATTTTTAATTGTTTAATAGTTAGTTCTCTATTCTTACATAGTCTATCGATTAATTCTGTGTCATTATGTACCAGAATAACTTCATAACTATTATATGTCTGATTAATAATACTATCTAAACAATTATTGATGTATTTTTCATTCCCCCATTTATTTTTATATGTAATTATAATAGAGAAATTCATATATTCCCCTGCTTTCTTATTTTTTATATATATATTGCCCATTAGAACTATTTTTAATTATAATATTATATGTAGTTAAAAACAATGTGTTTTTAACATTAAATTAATTTACTTCACAAAACTTTGTTGTGTGAAAAGTGGGCTATCAAAAAATTCTGCAAAAAAGCTATACGTTAAGTGAACGTACTATTTGTTCAACACTAAATGGTGTCTTGTATAATGTTTAGAGTTATTGGAGATAAATATGTGAAAATGGCTTATATATAACACAAAGCAGATTCATCTTCTAGTCATGTATATAGCAAAATCAGATATGAAACACATATTAAGTATTATTAAAGGTAAGCCTATAAGTTACGATGGATATATATTTTAAAATATTGGAGCTATAATATCATCTAATGCAATTAACAAAACACTAAAACAGCATGTGATAAGTCACACTCATTGTTCTTACCTTTTAGTAAAAGGTATAGCTATTTATTATATTTCAAAATGAATAAGTCACAAAAACATATCAATTAATACTTCTATTTATTCACATTTGTTAGAAGAAAAATACAAAAAAGAAAAAGACTTAAAAAGATTTAAACACTAATCCTATAAACTTTGAATGTCCCTTTTATAGGATTAGTGTTTAACGAACTATGACAAATACATCAACACTACTAAGCATTTGAACTCTTTATATAAACTAAACTGATAATAATCATTTCACTATTTTTAACATCGTATTAGCATGTGTTTGAAATTCATAATCTACTTTGCATTCACTAACGTTATATCCTAATTCAGTTAAATTTTTAATGATATGGTCTAAATATGCATAGCGATGACCTTCTAAATCAACCAACGGGAAGATTCTAAGCTCTTTTTTGCTCACTCTTAACAGTTCTTCTAAACACTTTATATGAAATGCATAATCTAATCTATCAGCATACATAAATAAAAAATGCGCAGATAATACGATATCAAATGCTTCATCGCAGTACGGTAATTCTGGTAATGATACAGCTTTGTATTGATTATTGTGACGCTTCATATCTTCGACACAATCTTCCAATGCCTGTTGCCGCTGATATTTCAAATCCTCTATATTTTTAAAGTAATTCCAATTATAATTATCCTCGGAATTTTTCATTTTTTCTATCGTATGTTGAATGTCCTCTTTACCTTTCGCATACAAATCAACTCTATTAAAATAATATGCTATATCACACGCTTCTATATTTAATCCTTTTTGTCTTCCTTTTGCAGAAAATGAACAAGCTCCAGCAGGACAATCCAAAATATTTTTTCTCTCTAACTCAGGTAATGATAAATCAAACATCTTCAAATATTCTTTATATGTACGTCCTATAAAAATAATTCTTTCTATTTCTAATTTTTCACTTCTTAATTTATTAGTCAAAGTACCTCTCCTTAAAAATATGTATTTTGAGCGATTTAAGTAAATAATTCTTAGAAATAATGGTATCATTATTTTAATTAACTGAAAATTCTTTTTATTTATGGCATATATGAATATTGAAGAAAAACTTTTTAAAACAGCACAGCAATTTATAAAATCTAGGTACCCTGAAGGTTGGGGAGCAGCCATGTATTCAAAAAAAGGTAATATCTGTTAGCACCAGAAATTATTAATGCTTCCTCAGCCTTTGTATTGAAACAGGTGCCATTTTAGAAACACATAAAAACCAAGATACTATTACTCATTCTATTTGCGTAGTTAGAGATGATACACAAAGTCATTTTAAAATTTTCACACCTTGCTAGACTTGCCAAGAAAGACTAGCCTATTGGGGCGGTAAAATAAAAGTAGGCGTTACTACACGTAATAATCAATTATTATACAAAGATTTAAAAGAACTTCAGCCATACCATTGGACACAAGCTTATGACGACATTAAATATTGTGATGATGACGATACTTAATTTAAATAACTTATTAATGAAAGGCATTTATTGTGATTTCATTTGCCATATCTTGTAGCTTAGACGTTTTCTATCTAAAATATTATTTATTCTAAACTTAAAAAAGTAGTTTCCATAATTATGGAAACTACTTTTTTAAGTTTAGAAATTCGTTTTACATTATTTGTATTTTCTTATAATTCTAATGGCTCACCTGTTCTTAGTTTATCAGCCATTTCGTTTAATTTTCTTAGGCGATGGTTCACACCTGATTTAGATATACTACCGGTAGACATCATCTCTCCAAGCTCTTTTAGAGACACTTCTTGATGTTCAACTCTTAATTTGGCAATTTCCCGTAGACGTTCTGGCAAGTTATCTAATCCAATTTCTTGATCAATCAATTGAATACTTTCCACTTGCTTCATTGCAGCACTAACAGTTTTATTTAAATTTGCAGTTTCACAATTCACTAATCGATTCACAGAATTTCTCATATCTCTAACAATACGTACGTCTTCAAATTTTAATAAGGCTTGATATCCACCAATCAAACTTAAAAAGTCTGAGATTTTTTCTGCTTCTTTTAGATAAGCTATGCTGCCCTTTTTTCTTTCTAAGTGTTTAGCATTTAACTCATAATTATTCATCAACTGTGTTAAACCTTCTGAATGATCTTCATATAATGAAAAGACTTCGAGATGGTAGGATGATGTCTCTGGATTATTCACAGAACCACCAGCTAGAAATGCACCACGCAAGTAACTTCGTCTCATCTCATCATCTTGTATCATTGCTTCGTCAATTTCATGCGTAAATACGCCATTTTTTAAAATACCTAACTCGTCTAATATTTCTTTCGAGCGTGCTTTGATACGACATATATATATATTGTTCTTTTTTAACTTCATTTTCTTTCTTACAAGTAGCTCAATCTCAACATTAAAAACTTTTTTAATTAACGAATAAATTCGTCTTGCTGTAGTAGCATTTTCTGTCTGTACGTTAATTACAAATTGTTGATTAGCTAGACTGAGTGCACCATTCATCCGTATAAGTGCACTGAGCTCTGCTTTAGCATTTGATTCATCTACTTCTATTCTTGTTAGTTCGTTTTTCATTTCGGATGCAAAGCTCATTATTTAATCAGTCCTTTCTTAAACTAAGACATCGGCTTAATTTTTATTCATTGCTATCTTTATTTCTATTAAACTCAATTGTTTCTGTTTCTCTCATTGCGATTTCATAAATCATTTTAGCCAATACTTCTGTATTATGACGTACATAATTTTCTGAAGAGATTTCTATTAATTCAGGATGTGTAAAAACTTCGATATCTTGTGCTTCCATTACTTCAGTATGACATTGAACAGGTTCTGCGTTCTCTTGTCTATATCGCTCTAAAACATCTTTATTATATGTCTGAGTTCCACAAATTGCATAATTAATACATCTTTGTCCGATATGGTCATGAATCGCATTAACGTGATCAAGCACAGTATACCCATTTGTTTCACCAGGTTGTGTCATAACATTTGAAACATATAATTTGGGTGCATCACCACTTAACAAAGCGTCTGAAATCCCCTTCACACAGAGATTAGATATCACACTAGTATATAATGATCCTGGTCCTAGTACTATTAAATCTGCTTCTTCTAGCGCTTCTACTGCTTCTTGCATCGGTTCTACATCTTCTGGCTCTAAAAATACACGCTGAATTTTTTTATTTTTTTTCGGAATTTTAGATTCGCCATATACAATTTCCCCATCTTCCATTACTGCATTCAAACGTACACTTGTGTTTGTTGATGGAATGACGCGCCCTCTGATATTTAGTATTTTACTCAATTCCTTCACAGCATGTCCAAAATCATCAGTGATATTCGTTAATGCTGCAATAAGTAAGTTTCCAAGTGAATGTCCTTCAACTTGATTTTCTTTAAAACGATATTGAAATAATTGTTCTAACGTAGATTCTGTCTCACTTAATGCTGAAATTACATTTCGTATGTCTCCAGGCGCAGGTATATCCATTTCACTTCTGATTTTACCTGTACTTCCACCGTCATCGGCTACAGTAACTATTGTAGTAATATCAATTGGGTAATCTTTTAAACCACGCGCCAAAACGGATAAACCTGTTCCTCCACCTATGAGTACAAGCTTAATTCTCTTCATCTTTTTGTTTCACGCCACTTTCGACATATGCATCTCTATGATGCACATACACGTTATAGTCAAACTTTTCTTTTAATTCTGTCCCAATACGTTTCGCTAATGCTACAGAGCGATGCTGTCCACCTGTACAACCAATAGCAATGACTAATTGAGATTTACCTTCTTTTTGATATCTAGGAATCATAAAAGCTAATAAATCAATTAACTTTTCATAAAACATATTTGTTTCTTTCCATTTCATAACGTAGTTATAAACTATTTCATCTTCACCTGTTAAAGGTCTCAATTCATCAACATAGTGTGGATTAGGTAAGAACCTAACATCAAAAACTAAATCTGCATCCATTTGGATACCATGTTTGAATCCAAAACTTGTCACATTGATATTAAAGGTTGGAAAATCACTACGGTTAAAGTAATCACCTATACGCTTACGCAATGCTTTGGGCTTCATATGTGATGTATCAATCGTATAGTTAGCTATACCCTTTATCTCACTCAATAGTTCTCGTTCTTCATCAATAGATTCAATTAATGAACGCTGTCCATTTTCATTTAATGGATGTGCACGACGCGTTTCTTTATAACGCGAAATAAGTCTTTCGTTTGAAGCTTCCAAGAATATCATATCAACCATTACACTGTCATTGCTTTTAATTTTATCAATTTCTTGAATTAATGATTTAAATAATTCTTTCCCTCTTAAATCAATTGCAATCGCTACTTTTTGTAAAGACGGGTTGCCTTGCTCCATCAACTCTACAAATTTAGGCAGGAGGATTGGAGGTAAATTGTCTACGCAAAAGTAACCAATATCTTCTAAACTTTGAATTACTACGGATTTCCCTGCACCTGATAAACCTGTTACAACCAACAATTCACTTTTTACTAGTTCATTTTCTTCTCGCTGCATCTATTTACACCATCCATCGCTCATTTTATAACGCAAAATTTATATCTAAGTTGTTTTAAAATTTCATTAGTATTTAAAAACGCATTGCAAGCACTATTCATTCGTCCTCATTCATTGAAAATGGCACTCCATCTTTACATACCATTAAGTTTCTATCAAAAACGTATCTACTAAATGCTATGCTATCATATTATATTTTACATTAAAAACGACTAAGGTAGTAGTATCATTGCTTATATTTAACATCATTATTAATCAAAATCTTATATACTATACGACAGTATGATTGAATCGTATAGAATCATTTTCACTTTTTTCTCATAAATTCTAAGGCAATTAATACGCAACATGCCGTATCCCTATCCTGACTTTATTCATAAAAAAATAGAATGCCCTGACTCACATATAAAATGAAAGTCGAACATTCTAATTATGACTGAATTTTATTTCAATACACAGGTTGCCTAATTTTCAAGCAATATGCAAGAGGCATTCATCAGTATCATTATACTTCAACTGTATCGTTTAAGTGTTCAATATAAGCAATAGCGCTTTGTGCAGCAATACTACCATCACCAGTAGCTGTTACGATTTGACGTAAACCTTTATCACGCACATCACCAGCTGCATAGATACCAGGTACTTTTGTGCTCATATCTTCATTTGTTTCGATATAACCTACGTCGTTTGTAATACCTAAGTCTAAGAATGGTGTTGTTAATGGTTTCATACCGATATAGATGAACACGCCATCTGCATCTAATGTTTGTTCAGAACCATCTTTTGTTGATTCTAAAGTTACAGATCCTACTTTGCCATCTTTATCATTAATTGTTTTTAACGTGTGGCTCCAAATAAAGTCGATTTTATCATTTTTAAATGCTCGATCTTGTAGGATTTTCTGTGCACGTAATTCGTCTCTACGGTGAACAATAGTTACACTGTCAGCAAATTTCGTTAAGAATGTTCCTTCTTCAACTGCAGAATCTCCGCCACCGATAACGAATAATTTTTTCCCTTTAAAGAATGCACCATCACATACAGCACAATAACTTACGCCACGGCCACCAAGGTCTTGTTCGCCTGGTACACCAATTTTTTTATATTCAGCACCCGTTGAAATAATCACTGCACGTGCTGTTATTTCTTTATTTCCAAGGTTGATGACTTTGTAGCCACCTTTATCTTCAATTGATTTAATATCGCCATATTGGTATTGAGCACCAAATTTTTTCGCATGTTCAAACATTTTTGTTGATAAATCTGGTCCTGTGACCATTTCAAAACCAGGGAAGTTTTCAACTTCTTCTGTATTTGCCATTTGACCACCTGGCATACCACGTTCAATCATTACAGTACTTAAGTTTGCACGTGACGCATAAACAGCAGCTGTCATACCTGCTGGTCCAGCACCAATAATTGCAACATCAAAATCCACTTGTTCAGCCATTTATATTGCCTCCTATTTATTAATTCATTATGCGCATTATATATGATTTCTTGCATTTTATAAACTTATATGCTCAACAAATAATCTATCATTTTATTTAAGCGATATTGAGAAATATGGAACCATTCTAATACCTGTTGTTTGGTCACTTTTGTCTCGGTATTGCGATAATACATATACACAAACGCTGCTACGTAGTCATCAACTGGTGTGAGATCTACATTTTCAGAAATAATAGCTTCCGCTTGATCAATCCATACGATAAACAATGTTTCGTTATTTTTCAATGATTCCACATTGTACATCATTAACATGCCCTTGTGAATAAAATCTAACTTATTTAATTTTAAATCTTGAATTAAATACGTTAGATATAATTTTTCGTAATCATTCATCGTCTCTAGCACGGCCCAGATTTCTTCAGTCATAAAAACTTCTCTACCTCTTAATTGATTCAATAAGAATACACCATAAAGTCTATGGTGACTATCGTCATTCAACAATAATGGTAATATATGATGATCAAAGTAAACCTTACTATCTGCAACAATCCATGGAGCATAACCTACATCAACTTGTGAAATCTCCTGTAATTTAGACCAAAAATACTTACTTTCTTCTAGATTACCTAAATGGTAGTGATTATAACTCAAAGCGTTGTACATTTGAATAGAAAGGAACTTTCCTTTTCTATATAACGGTTGCAGAATGTTTTGAGAAGCTTGGTATTGTTTCAAATAGCATAATACGATACCTAACTTAAACGATTCATCATCATTCATTGGCATGACTGTGTTTAAAATTTTTAAATAGCGTTCGTACTTGTCGTTATCTTTTGTATTATAAAGCAACAGTGTATAGTGACATAATGCGTGTACGTCAGTATTATCTTCGGAGAGTAAACGCTCAAACATTTCTCTAGCGATATCATACTCGTTTAAATATAAATAACACATCGCAAGCAAATTACGTACCACGCGATGTTCTTGAATAGTCTCATCTTGATCTAATATATATGTCCTTGCTTCTGACAATCTCCCTTGCGAAAATAAATATTGAAAGATTAATTGTATTGCAAATAATTGACTTTCAATTTCTATTTTCTCTGCGGAATGATAGGACACTTCGAACATCTCTTCTAGTTCTTCTTGATAGTCTTCATCATTAGAAGCCAAAACGTAATTCATCCCAAATAAAAATGATTTATTTGGGTCATTTAACGTAATATTTAATTGGCTAAGTTGATAAAAACTATCTGGAACTTCTTCAGAACGAGCGATATTCTCATAAAAAATATGCTCAGCCTTGCTACCTAAACCAAGTTGAACAAGACTTTCAGCATATTTTACTTTAATATCAAATTCTTGAGGTGACATATCAAGCACTTTCCCAAAATAATCTGCGGCCTTTTTATAATCGTGTTGAAGAAACTTCTGCTCTCCAAGCTTTTTATAAAACGGGCTATCTAGTTTCATTTGTATCACTTTATCGTTATGCGCCATCTATAATCACCTCCTAGTTACTTAATTATTTTTCATTAGCATAGGATTACCATAAGCTAATGTATGATCGGGTATATCTTTTGAGACTACAGTACCTGCACTCACTTTAACGTAATTTCCAATGCTCACCCCTGGTAAGATGATTACATTAGCGCCAATTAAAGTATGATTGCCAATATTTACTTGACCAGTTCTAAATTCATCCACTAGAAACTCATGCGTTAATATTGTCGTATTATAACCAATTACACAGTTTTCTCCTATTGAAATGTATTCTGGATAGAGTAAATCTGGCACAACTTTATAAGCAAATGCAGTATGTGCCCCTATATTCATTTTTAAAACGTTACGATATATCCAATGCTTGATTTTTACTTGAGGTAAATACCTACAAATTTCAATAATAATAGTCTGTTTAACTATTTTAAATGTCTTAACGTAACGATACATGTACCAAAGTGGGTTCTTACCTTGTGTTTTTTTAGTGTTTAATTTGCGCATTTTCGCCTCATCACTTCGCTTTTTGATTCGGCCAAGTTAAAGGTCCGACATCTTTGTAACGTGGTGCTTTATATTTTAATCTTCTAATAATCATTATGGCAATACCTACAATAATTAAAATAATAGACATGAGTTGTGCAACGCGAATATTACTCGTCAACATTAAACTATCCGTACGCAAACCTTCTACGAAAAATCTGCCGATCGAATACCAAATTAAATACAAGCAAAGTGTATCTCCAACTTTTAAGTGCTTTCTTATGATTAATAGTATGACAAATCCAGCAATATCCCATACAGATTCATATAAAAATGTAGGCTGGTAATATTTGCCATTAACATACATATTATTAATAATAAAATCTGGAATATGTAAGTGTTCTAAGAAAGATTTTGACACAGGACCTCCATGAGCCTCGTGGTTCATAAAGTTGCCCCATCTACCAATTCCTTGACCTAATAACATACTTGGTGCAATAACATCACCGATTTGAAATGGATTAAGATTTTTCTTCTTACACACAAATATCCCCGTAATAAATCCACCAATTAAGCCACCATGTATTGCAATACCGCCATGCCAAATCATAGGTATTTCAATTGGATTTTGGGCATAATATGGCCATTGAAAGATCACAAAGTAGAGTCTTGCAACAATAAAGCCAAATATAGCACTCCAAAAAATGATATCGACCAATGTATCTTTGTCATGGCCGATACGTTTTACGCTAGCTTGGGCAATAAAATAGCCTAAAAGTATACCTGTGGCAATAATAATCCCGTACCAACGTACTGAAATGGGACCCAATTGTATAGCAATTGGGTCGATGTAATTTAACGTCATCATTTGTTAGTTCTCCTCATTGTTATTGCCATTACGCATTATTTCAGCATTTAGACGATCGTTGAATTCTTCAGCAGTATTGATACCCATAATATTCAGACGATAGTTCATTGCTGCAACTTCTATAATGACTGCAACGTTACGACCTGGTCGAACCGGAATTGTTTTTTTCGTAATTTCGTTATCTAATATTTTTAATTTTTCTTCGTTTAAACCTACACGGTCATACAACTTTTCTTTATGCCAATTTTCTAAATGTATATTTAGACGTAAGCGTTTTTCAGTTAATATAGACCCTGCACCAAATAATGTCATAACATTAATAATGCCTAGACCTCTTATTTCTAATAAATGTTCGATAAGTTTTGGTGCTTTACCAATTAATTCATCTTTACTAATTTCTCTAATTTCGACATTATCATCAGCTACAAGTCTATGACCACGTTTCACTAACTCAAGCGCCGTCTCACTTTTACCTATACCAGAATCACCAGTAATCAGTACACCTACACCATATACATCAACAAGCACACCATGTAGCGAAGTTGTTCTAGCTAGCTCATGCTCTAAAAATGTTGTTAGACGTCCCATGAGTTGTGTAGTAGCAATTTTAGAAGTAATTAATGGAGTTTCAAGCTCTTTAGCCGCCTCTATAAGTTCTTCGGGTGGCTCTAAATCTCTCGTCACAATAATAGCTGGTGTTTCTGGTCTACATAATTTTCTCATACGTCCTTTACGCTCTTCATCTGGTAATAAATTATAGAAAGATAATTCCGTTGTACCTAGCAATTGAATGCGATCTGAAGCATAGTGAGAAAAATAACCTGCCATTTCTAATCCAGGTCTTGAAATATCCGTATTTTTAATTTGTTTGTTTAAACCTGTTTCTCCTGCAATTAAATCAAGTTCAAACCGTTCTACTAAGCTTTTTGTAGTTAACATAGGTTCACCTCTATCAATATTTCTCCTACATGTGCGATATATTATTATCATATCAAAAAGACAGGATAATCCATATTAAAAAGTGTAGCAGAGCGATAATTTAATACTTAATATGAATATCATACCGTATATTAATAATCTATGATACACGTTATACACGATTGCAAAACACTTCTTTTTCTAATTAACCTTTATTATAACAATAAAATACATGATTATGCTTAGTTTCAACAAACAGAGGGTGCTCAAATGAACACCCTCTGTTGTTTATAGTATTATCGTTTTACCGTATCTCTTTCTAATACAGCTTTTAAATATTGACCAGTGTAACTTTCTTTTACTTCAGCAATATCTTCTGGTGTGCCTGTAGCTACAACGGTTCCGCCACCGTCTCCTCCTTCTGGTCCTAAATCAATAATATAATCGGCCATCTTGATAACATCTAAGTTATGCTCGATAATGACAACAGTTTCTCCATTTTCCACAAGTTTATTAAGTACTTTTAGCAAGCGGCTAATATCATCAACATGGAGGCCCGTCGTTGGCTCATCTAGAATATAAATGGAACGACCAGTAGAACGTTTGTGTAATTCAGAAGCAAGTTTCACACGTTGCGCCTCACCACCAGATAAAGTAGTTGCAGGTTGCCCTAACGTTACGTAGCCCAACCCAACATCCACAAGTGTTTGTAATTTACGATGAATCTTCGGTACTTTTTCAAAGAAAAATGTTGCTTCTTCAGCAGTCATTGCTAATATATCAGAAATGTTCTTTCCTTTATAAGTAACTTCTAGTGTCTCACGATTATATCTTGAACCACCACAAACTTCACAAGGGACATATACATCAGGTAAGAAATGCATTTCAATTTTAATAATGCCATCACCTTTACACGCTTCGCAACGGCCACCTTTAACATTAAAACTGAAACGCCCTTTCGAATAGCCTCTCACTTTGGCTTCATTAGTTTGAGCAAAAATATCTCTGATGTTATCAAAGACTCCTGTATACGTTGCTGGGTTCGATCTTGGCGTACGTCCAATCGGTGACTGATCAATATCTATAATACGCTCCAATTGATCAATACCTTGTATATCATCACAGTCTCCGGGTTTAACCTTAGATTTATTAATCTCTTTTGCTAATGATTTATATAACACTTCATTTACTAGCGTACTCTTACCAGATCCTGAAACACCTGTGACAACAGTCATTGTAGATAACGGAAAATCAACGTCGATTTCTTTTAGATTATTACTACGTGCACCTTTAACACTTATCTTTCTATCTGTAATTTCACGACGTACTTCAGGCACTTCTATACGTTTTTTACCACTTAAATATTGACCAGTTAAGGATTTTTTACTATTCATTACCTGCTTTGGAGTGCCACTAGCAACAATTTCTCCACCATGCTCTCCTGCACCTGGTCCAACATCTACTAAGTAATCTGCCGCCCGCATAGTATCATCATCATGTTCGACAACTATAAGTGTATTTCCAAGATCACGCATTTCTTTCAAAGTATCGATAAGTCGGTCATTATCACGTTGGTGTAACCCAATTGATGGTTCATCTAAGACATAGAGTACACCTGAAAGTCTTGATCCAATTTGAGTAGCCAAACGAATACGTTGTGCTTCTCCACCAGATAAAGAACCTGACGCACGATTAAGCGTTAAGTATTCTAAACCAACATTATATAAAAACTCAAGACGTGAAATGATTTCCTTTAATATTTGATCTGCAATTTTTTGATCTTGGTCTGACAATTCAATATGTCGATAATGATATAACGCTGTTTTGATTGAATTTTCAACAATTTCACCTATATTTTTCCCAGCGACATAAACAGATAACGCCTCAGGACTCAAACGTTTACCATGACATGTCTCACAAGGTAGTTCCGTCATGTACTTGCTCATCATTTCTCTCACGAGTTCTGAGGGAGATTCATGGTAACGTCGATTAATATTATTGATAACACCTTCAAATTCCATAGTACGTTTACGTGTTGTACCGTTTCGCTGTTTAAAGACAAATTCAATTTCTTTGCCGTTTGAACCATTAAGGATAATATCTTTTTGTCTAGCTGTTAATGTTTTAAATGGTTTATCCATGTTAATTTTGTATACTTCACATACACGATTTAACAGTGTTGGATAAAAATCAGAACTCGTTGGTTCCCATGCTACAATAGCACCTTCGTTTAATGTTTTATTTTTATCAGGTACGATTAAATCTAAGTCTACTTTTAATTTTTGACCTAAACCATCACAAGTTGGACATGCTCCAAATGGACTGTTAAAACTGAACATTCGTGGCTCTAATTCTCCAATTGAAAATCCACATATTGGACATGCATGATTCTCAGAGAACTTTAATTCATCGCCGTCAATGATATCTACAATTAAACTACCTTCTGAAAGATTCAAGCCAGTCTCAATAGAATCAGCAAGACGCGCTTCTATGCCTTCTTTGACCACAAGTCTATCAATAACAACTTCAATTGTATGATTTTTATTTTTGTCTAATTCAGGTACTTCATTTACATCTGTAATCTCACCATCTACACGTACGCGTACATAACCTTTTTTGCTGATATCATCGATAAGTTTTTCTTGTGATCCTTTTCTATGTGAAACCACAGGCGCTAATAGTTGAATCTTAGAACGTTCTTCAAGCTGCATGACGCGATCTACCATTTGCTGAACGGTTTGGGATTCTATTTCAATACCATGATTGGGGCAGAATGGCTTTCCAACACGAGCATAAAGCAGACGAATATAATCATATATTTCAGTAACTGTCGCTACGGTTGATCTTGGGTTCTTACTTGTCGTCTTTTGATCGATAGATATTGCTGGAGATAAACCTTCTATAGTGTCCACATCAGGTTTATCCATTTGACCTAAAAACTGTCGTGCATAAGCACTCAAAGATTCTACATATCTGCGTTGTCCTTCCGCATATATCGTATCGAAGGCGAGTGAGGATTTGCCCGACCCTGATAGACCTGTCATAACAATGAGTTTATCCTTTGGTATTTCAATATCTACATCTTTTAAATTGTGGGCGCGTGCCCCTTTTACTACAATGGATGGTTGTTTCATATTTGTCACCCTTCTGCTTTTAATTCAAATAACATATCTCTAAGTTCTGTAGCTTTTTCGAAATCTAAATCTTTAGCTGCTTGCTTCATTTCTTTTTCTATATTGGCAATCGTTTTTTGTCGTTCTTTTTTCGTCATTTTCTTAGGTACTTCAGTTTGTTGTTGTTCATTTGTTTCATCATTATCAACTGTAGCACTAATGACATCGTGTATTTTTTTATTGATTGTAGTTGGCGTAATGTTATGTTTTTCATTATATGCTTGTTGAATCGAACGAC
The DNA here is from genome assembly GCF_029024945.1 of Staphylococcus succinus. NCBI lineage: Bacteria > Bacillati > Bacillota > Bacilli > Caryophanales > Staphylococcaceae > Staphylococcus > Staphylococcus succinus. Next base: position 2,091,516 of record NZ_CP118976.1, read on the forward strand.
GTCGCTCTGTTTCATCCATAGCGAAGCGCATAGAGTCAGTAACCTTATCTCCATACATAATAACTTCTCCACCACTATTACGCGCTGCACGTCCTATGGTTTGTACGAGTGACCGTTCTGAACGTAAGAAACCTTCTTTGTCTGCGTCGAGAATAACTACAAGCGAAACTTCAGGAATATCGATACCTTCACGTAATAAATTAATCCCTACGATGACATCGTAGGTGCCCATACGCAAATCCCGAATGATTTCAATACGTTCTAACGTTTTAATTTCAGAGTGTAAGTAGTTTACTTTAATTCCCGCTTCTTTTAAATACGTCGTTAAATCTTCACTCATTTTTTTAGTCAACGTGGTAACTAACACACGTTCATTACGTTCTATGCGTTCATAAATTTCGCTGATTAAATCATCAATTTGATTTTCAGTTGGACGTAAATCAATCTTAGGATCTAATAATCCGGTTGGACGAATAATTTGTTGAACCATTTCATCTGTATGTTCTAACTCATATGGCCCTGGTGTTGCAGATACATAAACAAGTTGATTAGTTTTATCTTCAAACTCAGAAAATTGCAAGGGTCTGTTATCCAAAGCACTCGGTAGACGGAACCCATGATCGACAAGCACCTGCTTACGTGCACGGTCACCATTATACATACCCCTTATTTGTGGTAACGTCACATGTGATTCGTCGATCATCACTAACCAATCGTCTCCAAAATAATCTAAGAGTGTATACGGTGTAGAACCCATAGGTCTTAATGTTAAATGTACTGAATAATTTTCAATACCAGAACAAAAGCCCATCTCTCTCATCATTTCTAAGTCATAATTCGTACGTTGTTCTAAACGTTGTGCTTCTAGTAATTTATTCTCAGAGCGTAATTCAGTTAATCGCTCTTCTAATTCTGTTTCAATTCTTTGAATGGCTGATTTCATTTTTTCTTCGCGTGTTACGAAATGGGATGCTGGGAAGATAGCGAAGTGGTCACGTTCTCTTAATACTTCCCCTGTTAGATAATTCACTTCTCGTATGCGATCAATTTCATCACCAAAAAACTCTACCCTAATACACATTTCTTCACGAGAGGCTGGAAAGATTTCTACTACATCTCCTCTGACACGGAACGTCCCGCGTCTAAAATCAATATCGTTTCTTGTGTATTGAACATCTACAAGTTTTCTTAAAAGTTCACTTCTATCCATTTCCATACCTACTCGAACACTAACAACTAAATCCCGATATTCTTCGGGATTACCTAAACCATAGATGCAACTTACACTTGCGATAATAATAACATCATCCCGTTCAAAAAGTGCACTTGTAGCGGAGTGGCGTAATTGATCAATTTCATCGTTAATTGAAGCATCTTTTTCTATAAATGTATCTGTAGATGGTACATACGCTTCTGGTTGATAATAATCATAATAACTGACAAAGTATTCTACTCTATTTTCTGGAAAAAATTCTTTAAATTCACTATATAATTGTCCTGCTAATGTTTTATTATGAGCGATAATCAACGTAGGTTTGCCTACTTGCTGAATAACGTTACTCATTGTAAATGTTTTACCTGTACCCGTAGCCCCAAGTAATGTTTGGTGTCTTTTGCCTTCGTTTACACCCTTTACAATTTCTTTTATCGCTCCTGGTTGATCACCTTGTGGTTCAAAGTCAGATTGTAGTTTAAATGGATAGTGTTCCATAGTGACACACGCCTCCTATATTTTTTCTAGTTACTATGAACATACTTTATGTGCCTATTCCCTATGTTAAAAATTGTATGTTTAATATCTGCATATGCTTAATCTTGTTATATATTTTAACAGATTTCAAGTTATTAAAGCAAACATTTGTTCGCATAAATAACATAGTTTACTATAAAGAAAAAACAAACATAGTGACGTTACCATGTTTGCCTTAATTGCTTATGCCAATTTTAATTTTTTATTATTTAGGATATATTATTATAATGTTTTCACTTTACTATAGCAATTTAGTTGCTCAATACACATTGTTCAGTCATCTTCTTTTTTATGTAATTTTAATTGGTCAATAATAATGTAACCAGCTAATAATGAGACAACATCGATAAAAATGATCCATTCGTTATGAAAAAATCCCTTTTCTATTGAGGCGCCAACAATGACAAATGCCAAAATTGACCCTACCCACTTGCTTCTAGTTAATACGCTAAATAATACAACGAGAATGCATGGAAAAAATGCTGCAAGCATAAACCAAATCATTCACTTCACCCATTTCTATTGTTTAGAATGGCCATCGTCGTTTCTCGTAACTCTTTTCTTGGTATAAATTTCTCTGTTAACATTTCTGGAATAATATTATCGATAAAATCTTGTACTGAACTAAGATGATCGAATTGCATGATTGTCTCTAAAGACATTTCATATATTTCAAAAAATAACGGCTCTGGATTACGTTTTTGTATTTCTCCAAATGTTTCATATAATAAATCTATTTTATCAGCGACCGATAGTATCTGGCCTTCAAGTGAATCGTCTTTGCCTTCTTGGAGCCTTTTACGATAAATATCTTGATAAGGTTCTGGAATTTCTTCATTTATAAAGTGGTCTACCATTTCTTCTTCAACTTGTGAGAACAATTTTTTTAATTCCCCACTTGCATACTTCACTGGCGTTTTAATATCTCCAGTAAAAATTTCTGCAAAATCATGGTTCAAAGCTTTTTCATACAAACTTTTCCAATCAACTTCATTGCCATGGTATTCCTCTACCGTTCCCAAATATTGTGCAATTTTAGCAACTTTAAATGAATGCGCAGCGACATTATGTTCAAAGTATTTAAATTGTCCCGGTAATCTAATTAATTTTTCTAAATCAGATAAGCGTTTAAAATATTGATGTACTCCCATGACATCGCCTCCTAGTTTATTTAATGATTGATTATACTTGTTTTTATAATATCATTCAACAATCAAAATGTCTTATCAATATAACTGAAGATAGATAATTATTTTTATGATATAGATAATTTAATAAATCAATTACTTTTGTTGCCTAATAATATAACAACCACTCCTCTATATTATTGGAGTGGTTGTTATATTATTGAATGCTTATTGAATTAGAAATACACATTATGGCGAGACTTTTAGCGTCTTGTATTCTCACGTTACTGTATTCATTAATGATTGATTATAATCAATCATTAATGAATATAGTTATATTGATATGCATTATGAATTGTTCTATATGACTTTTGTCCTAGGCCTTGCCAATTCATTTCTGATACTAAAATAGAGCCGTCTGCATTTTTACGTTCTACAACACCTACATGACCATATTGGCCTGCATTACTTTGAATAATAGCTCCTACTTCCGGTGTATGATTTACGCGATAGCCGTTTTGACTTGCGGCAACAGCCCAATTATTTGCGTTGCCCCATAAATTCCCAACTGATTTACCTAGTTGTTGGCGACGATCAAACGCATAGAACGTACATTGTCCACGGTCATAATAATTACGCCCATTTGAAACTACTGGTACTTCATTATTTGGCTTTGTTGGTAAATAATCTGCGTGTGAAGTGACGCTTTGTTTCGTTACTTTTAAATCTGGGGTATGTGTCCATTCATTTTGTACTACCGGTATTGCGCGGTTTGAAGTCACAGATGTGTTTGAATTGGAGGATGAATTATCGACACGGCTACTACCACTTGTATCTTGAGTATATGTTTGATTTATTTCATTAAAATATGTTTGTTGTTGATTATTTAAATGTGCCGATCCTTTTTCTGACACTGCTAATAGTTCCCCTGGATATATCATTTCTCCTACGTTCGGATTTAGTTGATACAACTGCTCCATGGTGATATTGTACTTTAACGCTATACTTTGTATAGTATCCCCATATTTTACTTCTACTATATCGCTATCTGGTAAGATTAACTGCTCACCTACACTCACATCATATTTGTCTGATAATTGATTTAATGCTTTAATTTCACTCGTTGTTGTTGCGAAGGTTTGTGCTATATCAGATAAATTAGTATCCTCTTTTACTGTATGTACTTGATCGGCTGAAGCGATACTATTAATTCCCAAAAATAATGCTGTCGATGTTACAAAAAATGCTATTCCCTTCTTCATGATGTCTCAATCCTTTGCTGTTTTAATTTTATTCACCATTAATATAGCACAAAATATTATATCTTTTTCTTATGTTACCCGAATGTAATATAACCGTTATTTTATATGTTGGGATTTTTATTTTATAACGTCAACAAAACAACATAAACATTGATCTGACAATGTTTAAACTTATTATTTACCATTCCTCAGTTTAAGGCGTGTAATAAGAATATTTGAAAATTACATTTATTTATGTTCCTCTTTAATCAATAAAAAACTGAACACACATGTTTAAATGTATGCTCAGTTTTTGAGTTTTCTTTAATTTTCAGAGTGATCCATTTGGCTACGTAAATAAGATTCTATAAATGGTCCTATATCTCCATCCATAACAGCATCAACTTTCCCTGTTTCTTCATTTGTTCTATGATCTTTGACCATAGCATAAGGGTGAAAAACATATGATCTAATCTGGCTACCCCAACCAATTTCTTTTTGTTCACCACGAATTTCTGCCATTTCCTGCTCTTGTTCCTCAATTTTTAATTGGTACAATTTGGATTTCAATGTTTTCATAGCAGCTTCTCTATTTTTGATTTGAGACCGTTCATTTTGGTTATTGACTACTATACCAGAAGGGTGGTGAGTAATTCGAATTGCGGATTCTGTTTTGTTAATGTGTTGTCCACCTGCACCTGATGCTCTAAACGTATCAACGGTAATATCATCAGGGTTGATATCAATTTCAATTTCTGTATTATTAAATTCTGGTATAACATCACACGATGCAAATGATGTATGTCTTCTGCCAGACGAATCAAATGGTGATATACGTACTAGACGATGAACGCCTTTTTCTGCTTTTAAGTAACCATAAGCATTATGTCCTTTTATGACTAAAGTAACACTCTTAACACCCGCTTCATCTCCAGGCAAGTAATCGGCAATTTCTACCTTGAAACCTTTTTGTTCACAGTAACGTTGGTACATTCTTAATAACATGTTCGTCCAATCTTGAGACTCTGTACCGCCAGCGCCTGGGTGAAGTTCCATAATTGCACCATTTGCATCATAAGGCCCATCAAGTAATAGTTGTAATTCAAATTGATCTATACTTGTTTTGAACTCCATAACATTTTGCTCTAAATCATGTTTCATGAGCGCATCATCTTCTTCAAGCAATAGCTCTCTTGTAGTATCCATATCATCAATTTCAGATTCTAAACCACGGTATGCATTTACTATAGATTTTAATGCGTTATTTTTATCAATGACTGCTTGGGCCTCATTTTGGTCATCCCAAAAAGTAGGGTCAGTCATCTTTTCTTCATATTCTTGAATATTTGTCTCTTTTTCTTCTAAGTCAAAGAGACCCCCTAAGTTGTTCTAATTTTTCTTTATAGTTATCTATATTACGCTTAATTTCTGATAATTCCATTAGACATCTCTCCTGTTATTGTACGAATGATAAATTTATTAAACTCCAAAATCATTTTATTCAATATAACTATTCTACAAAAGTTTTATATTAATGCCAACTTTATTCGTCTCACAACATCTTTCAGTTAATATAAGATAAATTCACTTCAAGACAAATAAAACTGGAAGTTGATAGCATTACCATCAAGTCTCCCAGCTTTAAATAAGCATCACTTATACATTATGCACCGTGACAATTTTTGTATTTTTTTCCACTACCACATGGACAAGGGTCATTTCTACCTACATGTTCATCTTTAACAAAAGGCTCTGATTTTGTATCCTCTTTAGAATTATCACCATCTGCAGATACATGTTCCGCATTACCAAAATTTGTCGTTTTATCTCTTTCTAAATCATCTTCCACAGAAACGACTGATTTCAAGATAAACTTACTTACATCTTCTTCGATATTCTCCATCATCGTATCAAAAAGTTGATGCCCTTCATTTTGATAGTCACGCAGTGGATTTTGCTGACCGTATGAACGTAGGTGTATACCTTGACGCAACTGATCCATTGTATCAATGTGATCAGTCCAATGATTATCTATTGAACGCAGTAAAATCATACGCTCAAATTCATCAAACTGGCTACCAATTTTTTCTTTTTGATCTTTTAAGCCTACTTCAACTTTAGACCAAACCACATCAAAGATATCTTCTTTGTCTTTACCTTTAATTTCTTCTTCTTTTAAATCACCTTCGTTTAAGAACACGTCATCAACATAATTAATAAATGGTTCATAATCTGGCTCATCATCTTCATCATTCACATGATAGTGTACACTTCTTTCAAGCGTTGAACGGAGCATTGCATTGACCAATTCACCGCTTGCATCACTATCAATAATTCTATTACGCTCAGTATATATAATTTCACGTTGTTTACGTAATACATCATCATATTCTAGAACACGTTTACGTGCATCGAAGTTATTACCCTCAACACGTTTTTGCGCAGATTCAACGGCGCGGGACACCATTTTGGATTCTATCGGTGTAGAGTCATCCATACCTAAGCGGTTCATCATACTTTGTAAACGTTCAGAACCAAAGCGAACCATCAATTCATCTTGTAATGATAAATAGAAACGACTATCACCTCTATCACCTTGACGACCTGAACGACCACGTAATTGGTCATCAATACGACGAGACTCGTGGCGCTCTGTACCAATAACGGCTAGACCACCAATTTCTTCTACGCCAGCGCCAAGTTTAATATCAGTACCACGACCTGCCATGTTCGTAGCAATCGTAACTGCTCCACGTTCGCCAGCGCCAGCTACTATTTCCGCTTCACGTTCATGGTTTTTAGCATTTAACACATCATGACGCACACCATTTTTCTTCAATAAATTTGAAATATATTCGCTGGTTTCAACTGCCACTGTTCCTAATAATACTGGCTGACCTAACTTATGTTTCTCAATTACGTCTGCTACAACCGCATCAAATTTACCTTTTTGGCTAATATATATTAAATCAGGTTTATCAATACGTTGAACAGGTTTGTTTGTAGGTATTTGAGTTACAGTCATATTATATATATTTCTAAACTCTTCTTCTTCCGTCTTCGCTGTCCCTGTCATCCCTGATAATTTATTATACATTCTGAAATAGTTTTGGAATGTAATTGAGGCCATTGTTTTAGATTCATTTTGAATCTTCACACCTTCTTTAGCTTCAATAGCTTGGTGTAAGCCTTCAGAAAAACGACGACCAGGCATAGTACGTCCGGTAAATTGGTCTACAATTAACACTTCGCCGGCATTCACCATATAATCAACATCTTTTTGAAGCGTTACATGTGCACGCAAAGCTGTATTAATATGACTAATAATATCGACGTTTTTAACATCATATAAATTGTCAATTTTAAACATACGCTCTGCTTTATCCGTACCTTGTTCTGTTAATTGTACGGCTTTTGTTTTTTCATCAAAATTATAGTCGTCTTCGTTTTTTAACATTTTAGCAAAAACGTTTGCTTGAGTGTATAGGGAAGTTGATTTTTCTGCTTCACCTGAAATGATTAATGGGGTACGGGCTTCATCGATTAAAATAGAATCGACCTCATCAATAATAGCGTAATGAAGTGGTCTCATTACACGTTCTTCCGCATAGTTAACCATGTTATCACGTAAGTAATCAAAACCTAACTCATTGTTTGTACTATACGTAATATCACTTGCATATGCTTCTCTTTTTTCATCTGTACTCTTGCTGTTTAAGTTTAGTCCTACAGATAACCCAAGGAATTCATAAAGTTCTGCCATTTCTTCACTTTGACTACTTGCTAAGTACTCATTTACTGTGATTACATGGACACCACGTCCTGTTAATGCATTTAAATAAGTTGGCATCGTCGCAGTCAATGTTTTACCTTCACCTGTTCTCATTTCAGAGATATCACCATTATGAATTGCGATCCCCCCCATAACTTGTACTTTATAAGGGATCATATTAAATACACGTTTTGAACCTTCTCTCACTATAGCAAAGGCTTCTGGTAAAATATCATCAAGCATTTTATTTTGCTTTTTCACATCTTCTTCTTCACGTAATTTAGCTTGAAATGCTTTTGTTTTTTCTCTAATCTCTTCATCAGTTAATATCGACATATCCTCTTCTAACGCTAGGACTTTGTCGGCTAATTTACCAAGGCGCTTTATTTCTTTTTTATTGCCATCTGCAATTTTTGATAAAAAACCCATTCTGTTCGCTCCTTTAGCTTTATAACTCTTAGCTTACAACATCTTATGATACCATTTATAAGCTGAAATTTACATTTATTCACTTCACTCTTTAAACTCTCGTTTAGCTTGTTTAACTTGTAATTATCCTTCATTACTCATCAAGAATTTTCATATTTCTATATATTTTTATTATACACTTAAAATATACACATATTGTTGGTCAACTTTCAAATTATTACATACTAACATAGCAAAAAATGAGCGTCCATGATTTAACACAATCATGGACGCTACGGCTAATTATTATTTAGTATGATTTAACATAAATTATTCAGTTGTTTCGATTAAACCATATTTTCCATCTTTTCTTTTATACACAATACTAGTGCCGTCTGTTTCACGATCTGTGAAAATAAAGAAATCGTGTCCCAGCAAATCCATTTGTAGCACTGCTTCTTCTGAATCCATTGGTTTTAAACTGAAATTTTTTGCACGAATGATTTCAATATCATTGTCACTATCATCACTTTGAAGTTCAGCTGCTTCATTTTCTTCTGGTAATGATGCGAATACTTCTTGATCGCCACGATTACGTTTTTTACGATTGACACGCGTTTTGTATTTTCTTACTTGTCTTTCAAGTTTACCATTGATTAAATCAATGCCTGCGTATAAATCATCATGGCGTTCTTCAGCTCTTAAGGTAACATTTTTCAATGGAATAGTTACTTCAATTTTTGAAGCTGAATTTTGATAGGTTTTGACTTTAACGTGTGCAGTTGCATTTGGCACATCATTAAAGTAACGTTCTAATTTACCAATTTTCTCCTCAATATAGTTGCGAATCGCATCAGTAATAGTGAGGTTCTCCCCGTGAATTTCAAATCTGATCATAGTAATCGACTCCTTTAAAAACCTCTATATTGGTAATATTGCTTATCCTTATAATACCACTTTTCTACTATCGTGCAAACGTAAAGACATCGAATTTTCTGATTTTTCTCACAAAAAGACTTTTTGCTGCTTTATGAACCGTTATGCCTGTAGTGTATATATCATCTACAAGTAAAATGAATTTATTTTCTAAATCGATAGAACTGGTTAATTCAAATGGATGATCGACCTGTAACCGCATTTGCTTTCCCATTGTATACTGTCTTGGTCGTAATTGAGTGGATAGAAGTGTTTCATATTGAATTTGCTTGTAATCTAATACGGTAGTAACTGGGTTAAACGTACGTGCCTTATCCCTTTCTATTGGTGAAGGTATTGGCACAATATAATCATAATTTACTTTAGGTAACTCTATTTGTTCTGCTAGTATTTTACATAAAGCTACATCCTTCATAAACTTATATTTATGAATAGTTGATTTCATAATCCCCTTATATTGAAATTGACAATGCAGTCGATTCATTAATACATAATGCATAGATAAAAATAGACAGTCCCTACACTTTTCTTCGTTAATGTCTAATAACTTCAGACACCTTGGACAACGTTGGTACATAGTCATGCCCACTACTTTCCATTGTTCTATACAATGTGCACACCATGGAGATGGTTTTTTATAAAAATTTTGGGCATTGAGTGATTCGAATATATTTTCGTGGCATTGTATGCATTTAGTCATCTATCCACCCCTTGTATCGAGCTAAATCATTCATTTTTCTTATATTACGTCGGGCTTTAAGCATATTCAAAGTAATACCTTCATGAAAAAATAGTACAAGTCCCGATGGTGCTTGTGCTTTTCTTCCTACCCTACCAGCAATTTGAATTAAAGCACTACTGTCAAACGTATGACTATGCATGACAATGACATCCAAGTTTGCCATGGTAAAGCCTCTTTCTAAAATTGTAGTCGTAAAAATAATATGATATTTTCCATGTCTCAAATTTCGTATTTTTTCAAATCGCAAACTATCTTCGCTGTGTACATATGTGAGCGAAGCAATTTTCTTTTTATAATGTAGGTACATTTGTTTCATTAATTGAATATGATTGAAAAATACGAGGGTATATCGTTTTGATTGAATTTGATGCATAAATATATTTAACAGCATGTATTGTATTTTATAGGGCTGAATTTTGTAATATTTAAATTTAGGAAGAGGTAAAGCGTGTCTGTGGAATCGCGCGGGTAACGTGATAAGTGTATCATCAGGCATTTGTCGTAACAGTTTGCGGGGTGGTGTTGCTGTCATGTAAACATGACTATAACGCTTTTTTGAAGCTGCTGTTATAGCATGCATTAACGATGGATCCATAGAAAGCGGAAAAGCATCAACTTCATCTACTATGATGACATCAAAATGACGCTTAAATCGATATAATTGATGTATAGTGGCAATTATAAAATGTCCATTATACATTTGCCGTTGCCCTTGATAAAGTATATCTATATACTCTTCTTGAAAAGCCTCTTTCATGCGTGAACTCACTTCTAATACTACGTCTACACGAGGCGATACGATTGCAATATTATCACCTCGTTGTCTCGCAAATTTTATACCTTCAAATGTCATCTCTGTTTTACCTGCACCGGTTACTGCATATAATATTAATGAACGGTATCCTTGGATTGCATTGACAATTTTTGTGGAGGCGAATAATTGTTGCTCAGAGAGTTCAAACGATAAGTTATATTTTCCTCCAGAACTTTGTTGTCTTGATTCAGTAACATAAATGTCTCTGATATTATCCATTCTACCCAGGCTAATACAATTTCTGCAGTAAACAATGGTTTGACCTAATACTTTTGAAAAATATTCATAAAAATGCTTTGGCTCTGCAGTATCGCATTGATAGCATCGCCACATGCCATCCTTTCTTACAATACCTTTTGAACGAAACTTAATTACTTCATCGGATAATATAGTTCGATCAGTGATTAACTTTCCATAATGTTTGATTGATGATGACCTCCATAAAAAAAGACATGTTTGCCTTAACTGGCATACCATGTCTTCATCAAATTCCGATTAATCTGTGCGTATATTCCTACCTGTATAACCTAAACCCATACCTCCAGAACCAAGGTGTGCTGCAACCACTGGTCCTAATTGAGAACTATAAACTTTATATTGTGGATAATTTTCTGTTAATTCTTTATACATCCACTGCGCATCCGCCTCTATATCGCCTGCAACAATATATAAAGTCACTTCATCATATGCTTTTACATGATTTATAACTTTATTTATAATCTCTTTTAAAGCGCGCTTTTTAGTACGTACTTTTTCCTCAGGTAAAATCAGTCCATCTTCAAATTTTAAGACTGGCTTCATTTTAAGCATAGTACCAATCCAAGCTTGAGCACCTGTTATGCGACCACTCTTTTGTAAGTTTTTAAGATCATCTACCATTAAAATAGCACCTGTCACTTCGCGCATTGATTCTAAGTCTTCGATAATTGCTTCAGGTGTATATCCTTGTTCGATCATTTCAACCGCACGTAACACGTACCCTCCCTCAATCATAGCTGCTAACTTCGAATCGAAGGTGTGTACTCGAATACCTTTAACCATTTCGCCTGCTTGGGTAGCTGTTTGATAACAACCACTAATTCCAGATGATAAAAACACACATATAATATCAGTGTATCCTTCGTCACGTAGTTTTTCATAATTCTCTATAAATTCACCAATAGCAGGTTGGCTTGTTGTCGGTATGGTTTTTGAGGTTTTCATTCTCTCATAAAATTCTGGCGTTGATATTGTTTCATTCTCAATATAATTTTCACCGTTATCGAACGTAACACTTAACGGTGCGATTTTAATGTTATATTTATCGATTAAAGTTTGAGATAGATAACTCGTTGAATCTGTCAAAACAGCGATTTTCATCATAATCCTCCTCAATTATACTCACAACTATAATACCTTATTTTATGTTAAAAGAAAATTTATTTTTGTATTTAATACATTATTCAATTCAGTGTATAATATATGTAATTAAAGTATTTTAAAGCTACCATCAATAATAATACTCATAATAAATTAAAAACTGAGGTGTCGTTAAAATGGAATCATCTATTATTACGATAAAACAAGAACATATAATAGAAAATGTGATTAGTAAATCACGTTTTATAGCACATATAAAGCCTGTTTCATCTGAAGCAGAAGCTAAAGCTTTTATAGACGAGGTGAAAACTCAACATAATGAGGCTACACATAACTGTTCAGCTTATACAGTTGGCGATCAAATGAATATCCAGAAAGCCAATGATGATGGAGAACCTAGTGGTACTGCTGGAGTGCCTATGCTTGATATTTTAAAAAAACTAGAGGTACACAATGTTTGCGTGGTAGTGACACGTTATTTTGGCGGTATCAAATTAGGTGGCGGTGGCTTAATTCGAGCATATAGTGGCGCTGTCAGAGATGTGATTTATGACATTGGTCGTGTAGCACTGCGCCCTGCTATACCGACGATTGTTACAATTGCTTATGACTTAACTGGAAAATTTGAATACGAACTGGAAACAACGACTTTCTTATTACGTGATACGCAATATACAGATAAAGTCAGTTATCAAATTGACGTGGTCGAACCGGAACACCCACAATTTATCGATTTTCTAAATCGTATAACATCTGGAAACTATGATTTAATCGAAAATGATATTGTTCGTTTACCTTTTGACATACCAACTACTTAAAAAGCATTTAAGATTATGGCAATACCATTTTCATCTTTCTTATTACATTCAATAAAGATACATAATTTTTATAAATTAAAACATCTTGTGTGTGACAGAGCATCATTTCTCCAAATTGATGTGTTCCACGTTTAATAGCATACGTAGAAATATATAATAAAAGGCTCGGCAGATTTCAAAAATCTGCCGAGCCTTTTATTATTCTGGTTAATACTAATAACAAACAAGTTAATTATCAGTCATCATCACTTATGATTGATTATCATTATGCTTTTCTTTGTTTTCTATTAATTTCATTAACGGGCGATAGTCATCATCGATAAGGCCAGTAAATTCTACAATTAATTCAATTGTTATTAAAATAAGTATCAACATCATAAGAACGCCCCATGGTTGAGACAAGTATAATATAATGCTAGAGAGACTAAATAACAAAGCAATAGAATAAATAAGTAATACTGTTTGACGATGAGAGTAACCAAGTTCTAATAATTTATGATGTAAGTGTGATTTATCAGCCTGCATAATATGTTGGCCTTTCTTCACACGACGTATCATTGCAAATAAAGTATCGATAAATGGTACTGCTAGAATAACGATTGGGAAGAATAGTGAAACAAATGTAATATTCTTAAACCCTAATAATGATAGGAAGGCCACTATAAAACCAATCAATAATGCCCCACTATCTCCCAAGAAAATTTTAGCTGGGTGGAAATTGAAACATAAGAACCCTAGTAATGCACCGATTAACACACTACATATCATGATGATAAAAATATTAGCTTGTAAAATTGCTATGAATCCAATTGTCATTAACGCTATCATCGACACACCAGAAGCCAAACCATCTAGCCCATCGATTAAATTGATGGCATTCGTAATTGCAACAATCCATATTACGGTAATTGGGATGGCAAACACACCAAAATGTAATGTTGGTCCGATAGGCAATGAAATAAAATCAATTGTAACGCCATAGTATACAACTACTAACGCAGCAATGATTTGTCCTAATAACTTTACAATTGGCTTCAGTTCATAGATATCATCTATGAGCCCTACCAAATAGATTAATACTGATCCAATAACAAGTGGTTTAACTTCTGTCTCTATGGGATGGCCTAGCCATATGCCCACTAAAAAAGATAAAAGTATAACCGTTCCACCAAGTACAGAAACAGGTTTCGTGTGCACCTTTCTAAAATTAGGTTTATCCACGATACCAAGTTTATGTGAAACCTTTATGATAATTGGTGTTAGTATTAAACTGACAATCATTGAAAAAATGATTAATAATAACGTATACATCAGTTCACCTTCAATAAAATAATTCTTAATTATTTTTGATTTTAAAATTTTAAGTTTAAAAAGTCTTATTTCAATGTTTCCATTAAATGATAAAAACATTAACTTCTTATTTTTCTTAATTCATGATAAGCTATATAAATTTATTAGTCATATCAATAACTTAAGTATATAATACATGATTCGCTTTTACATATACAAATAGTAATGAGATAATTAGTAATCATACATCAATATAGTTAAATTTATTATAAAATAAGCGAATTATTTTTTATATTATCACTCAGAGGGATATTTTAACATGAAATTTAGGTGAATGTTATATATTTCTATTTACATATTGATGACAAATGGTAAGTTTTCACTTACAATAACTAGGTGTTAATTCAAAGGAGCGTAAAGTAAAATGTTTGAAGCTATTATCTATAATATGTCTGTTATTGTGGCTGGTATATATTTATTCCACCGTTTACAGTACTCAGAGAATAAAAATATGGTATTTTCAAAAGAATACGTCACTGTATTAATGACGATAGTGGCACTTTTACTATCTGTTTATCCTGTGCCGTTATTTCATGAATATTCACTCTACTTAACATTTGTACCTATATTATTCTTAGGAAGATACACAAATGTCTTTTACACTGTACTCTCAGCAATTATAGTATCAATCGTTAATGTACTCATAGGTGACTATACGGTTATTGCTGCTGTCATATTGATTGTAATCGCAGTCATCGTCGGAGCTATTGGCCCATTTTTAAAACAAAGTGATAACATTTCATTACAAATACTCAATGCCATCACTTTAGTCATTTATCTCATTTTAGCACTAATCAGTCCTTATTATGAGATTACTGAAGTATTATTCTTAATCCCATTATCATTTATTCTAACGATTACATCATCTGTTACTTTTGTAGATATTTGGCATTTCTTCTCATTAGTCAATCGCTATGAGAATGAAGATAAATTAGACTATCTTACTGGTCTAGGCAACGTTAAAGAGTTTGATAGACATTTAAATGAAACCACAGCTCTCGCTGAAGCAAATGATGAAAGCTTAGGTTTACTACTCATCGATATCGATGGATTTAAAGACGTGAACGATATGTATTCACATAAATCTGGTGATGCTGTCTTAAGACAAGTTGCACAATTATTAAAAAACTACGTGCCTCAACAATTTAATATTTATCGAAATGGCGGCGAAGAATTTTCTATTGTATTAAATAATTATACGCTAGATCAATGTGTTAAATTAGGTGAAAGTATTCGTTTAGGTGTAGAACAATCAACATTCCATCTACCAAACAAGGAAGTTATCAAACTATCTGTCTCCATTGGTGTAGGCTACCTCACTCAAGATGATCATAAATCTCAGCGTAAAGTGTTCAAGGTTGCCGATGACATGCTACACATGGCTAAAAACGAAGGACGAAATCAAGTTATGTTTAATCCTATCGTTAAGTTATAATTACAGTGATATAGCAAATTTTAATATTTATGTTTACTGACAACATACATTAGCGTATGTTGTCAGTTTTCGTATAGAAGTTAAAGCATTAAAAAGTAATTGAGTTTGTTACAATATATATATAAGATAAAAAAAGATGACGGAGCACTAAAAGTGATTGAAAGTTATAATTGTAGGTTGTAAACTTTCAAGTGTTCTATTATCTATATTAGGAGGTGAGTCATCTATGTCAGAATCAATTACAATTATTGATGAAGATAAAGTCATTGATGTCGTACTAATTGCAGGAAGAATATTATTAGAAAGCGGCGCAGAAACTTACCGTGTGGAAGATACGATGACACGTATC
Organism: Staphylococcus succinus; assembly: GCF_029024945.1. NCBI lineage: Bacteria > Bacillati > Bacillota > Bacilli > Caryophanales > Staphylococcaceae > Staphylococcus > Staphylococcus succinus. The sequence continues at coordinate 2,107,617 of NZ_CP118976.1, forward strand.
GCTGCGAGTTACGGTTTAGATGATACATATAGCTTTGTGACATCTACAGCAATTATATTCTCCCTCAACAATCGTACGAATACAAGATTGATACGCATTCGCGAAAGAACTACTGATTTAGAAAAAATTGCTCTAACTAATGGTATATCACGTAAAATTTCAAGCAAACAACTCGATATAGATGAAGCAAAGTCTGAACTCATTCATTTGCACCACGCTTCCTTACAATTTTCATCCATTACGAAATTCTTCGCAGCAGCCATTGCATGTGGATTTTTCTTATTTATGTTTGGCGGCGTAAAACAAGACTTTATTATCGCAATTATCGCAGGAGCCGCAGCATTTTTAACGTTTGACTTTGTTCAACGTTTTATTCAAATCAAATTCTTTTCAGAATTTATTAGCGCTGCAGTAGTGATATCTGTTGCTGTAACATTTACACATTTAGGTTTGACTCATAACCAAGATATTATAACCATCGCGGGTGTGATGCCTTTAGTACCTGGTATATTAATTACAAATGCTATTCGCGATTTAATGGCTGGTGAACTCATCGCTGGCATGTCTCGTGGTGTGGAAGCCGCACTGACTTCATTTGCCATTGGAGCCGGTGTCGCTATCGTTTTACTACTATTTTAAAAAGGAGCGTTTCCATGATTATAGGTTATTATGTACTACAGTTTATAGTAAGTTACTTAGCTACAATGCTTTTTTCAATTATTTTTAACGCTCCAAGACGTCTCCTTTTAGCCTGTGGCTTTGTTGGAGCAATGGGATGGATTATTTATAAGCTTTCCGTGGACTTAGATTTCGGTAAAGTTATGGCTGCATTTCTCGGTAGTTTTATATTAGGACTTATGAGCCATGTGATGAGTCGTCGTTATAAAAGACCTGTCATCATCTTTATTGTCCCTGGCATCATACCATTAGTTCCAGGAGGATTAGCGTATGAGGCTACTCGCCTTTTAGTCAGCAATGCGTACACACATGCTGTAAATGCTTTTCTTGAAGTTACATTAATTTCTGGCGCTATTGCATTCGGCATTTTATGTGCAGAGATTATTTATTATATCTATACGCGTATTAAACAATATTTTGGTAAAATGAATGGTAAGATATATAGAAAATCATATAATATGAACAACAGAGCTTAAGGGGTGTTTTTATGAAAAATAATATAATTGATCGTTTAACAAGATATGTCATGATTGATACACAGTCTGACCCAGAATCTAACACTACACCATCTACAGAGAAACAATGGAACTTACTAAATTTGTTACATCAAGAATTAACGGCTTTAGGATTGGTTACTGACATGGATGATAATGGTTATTTATTTGCAACTTTAGAAAGTAATGTTGACGTTGCATTACCAACTGTAGGCTTTCTAGCGCATGTAGATACCTCACCTGATTTCAATGCAACGCATGTAAACCCACAAATTATAGATGCCTACGATGGCACTCCTATTCAATTAGGTCAAACCAATCGTGTTTTAAATCAAGATGTATTTCCTGCTCTAAAAAATGTTGAAGGTCACACGTTAATGGTGACAGATGGTACATCTCTGTTGGGCGCAGATGATAAAGCCGGTGTCGTTGAAATTATGGAAGCAATGAAATATTTAACGGAACATCCAGAAATTAAACATGGCCGTATTCGTATTGCCTTTACACCAGATGAAGAAATAGGCAGAGGTCCTCATGCTTTCGATGTTGAACGATTTAATGCCGATTTTGCTTATACAATGGATGGCAGTGAATATGGAGAGTTACAATTTGAAAGTTTCAATGCCGCTGAGGCAGTCGTAACCTGTCATGGCGTGAATGTACACCCTGGTTCTGCTAAAAATGCCATGATTAATGCAATTCTTTTGGGTCAACAATTTAACGCATTATTACCACAAAATGAAGTGCCTGAAAGAACTGAAGGATACGAAGGTTTCTATCATTTAATGAAATTTAATGGTGATGTTGAGAAGTCTACGTTACAATATATCATTCGAGATCACGATAGAAATAAGTTCGAACTACGTAAGAAAAATTTAATTGAAATTAAAAATGATATTAATACACATTATGAAGATGATCCTATAGAAATTGAAATTAATGATCAGTATTACAATATGAGAGAAAAAATTGAACCTAATCCACTTGTTATAGATATCGCTAAGCGTGTATTTGCTGATTTAGATATACCTGCGAATACAGCACCTATTCGTGGTGGTACTGATGGTTCTCAACTTTCTTATATGGGATTACCAACGCCAAATATTTTTACAGGTTGTGACAATTTCCATGGTCCATTTGAATATGCTTCTATCGATGTAATGTCAAAAGCTGTAGAAGTGATTATAGGCATCGCTCAAGAAGTTGTGCGTACTTATAATAAATAGTTAATATCTTATACAGTAGTTACGCTGCAATACGGGCTTAAGTACTCTAAACTAAAAAGCGTCCTAGCAGATGTTGAACATCTGCTAGGACGCTTTTTTAGTTCGATATTACATACCATCTTATTCTACTGTAGCAACTTATTTATAAACATCGAATTCTGTTTTCAATAGCTTAATCGCTTGTACTGTATAATGTCTAATTTGAATGCCCATTTTAAAATCAGTAAAACTTTCAGGCATTTCAATAAAAGTATTAAACATCGAAGTAACACCCATCGATTCAAACAAATCAAATTTATCATCCGTAGCACATATTGCAATTGACGGCTTATTATATTTTGTAGCTAATTCTGCAATACGTATAGTTGTTGTCTCTAGTAATTGATCTTCTTCATTGACGCCTTCTCCAAAAATGATTAAATCTGCTTGTTCAATAAGTGTTTCCAAATGTGTAATTTGGTCTACAAGCTCGTGACTTGTCATAATTTCAGCACCATAAAGTCCATTTAATACTGCAGCAATACCTCCGCCTGCACCACCATTTTGAATCGGGCCTAACGCAAGTCTTAGCTCACTTTTGAAAATTTCACTTAAATACCAAATTAAATTGTCTATCTCTGCAGCACTCTCACGTGTAAGTCCAAGTGATTCATATGTTTGCATAATCTCACTATTTTTCCCATACAACTTACTGTCAAAATCTGTCATGAGTTGTAATCTAATATCTTTTAATCTTGGATGCAATTCAGAAGTATCTATTTTACGTATATATTTCAATACACTACTTCCTTGTCTTACATCTACTTCCTGAGCTTCATCGTCATAGAATTTAGCTCCTAAGGCTTGTAGCATGCCTGCGCCGCCATCGAAGCTACCAATACCACCTAGAGATATGATAATATGCTCAGAATTGTTATCTAAAGCATCTACGATTAACTCACCTAAACCATAGCTTGTACGTTGATGAATAGGTTTGTTCCCTGTTAAAAATAGATTGCCTTCAATGACTGTCACTTGATTATCTGTAATACCATAAATTGCTTCCACTTCATTCATATCTGCATCATGAGCATATACTTTATATTTCGTTCCTGACTGCCATAGAAAAACTGAGTCCATTAGTTCATGTCTCCCGTTAAATAAAGGAACTTGGACAATATCTGCGCTTTCTATTTGGCTCGCAACTGCTTCTTCAACATAACGATTGGCTTGATAGCTAGATATAATACCATTAAACTCATCCATCGCCACTAAAACTTTCATCTTGTCACCTCAAATATTTATATTAATAACTGTATTGTATGCTGATTGTGAATCCATGATATCCCGATCATGTTCTTTTTGATTTCACAATTAATCACGAATCAACTGCGTGAATTATTCTGCTATGATATCACTACATCCATGTATATATTGCTACGGTTTGATCATACTCAGTTTATTATATCAACATTTAATTCTTAGACTACATAATTTAGCACTATAGATTTGTAGACTATCATATAGTAGTCATTAATTCTCATACATCTATACATTATACATGTCATTAGTAATTTTTTCACATTATAAGAAACGCTTGTTATACTCTTTCTATTAAAAAAAGTGTAACAAGCGTTTGATAGTACTTCTATTCTTTTGTTGGTTACTCTTCAGCGTTAGCTAATGAAGTAACATTAATATCGCCATGATTTGCATGCCAAATCGCCTGTCCCTTTACAAAGTAAAACGCTTGTGGCGATTCATGCTTTACATGTGTTTTCTCTTCTATATAGTTAGATAATTCTCTTTCTTGTTGTACAACCAAATAATAACCATCCATATCTCTTTCATATAAAAATTTGTTGAATTGGTCAAATGCGTTTGCTGAAATAGGACACGTTTCGCTATGTTTCAATACAAACGCGTAATTATTTTCTTCAATAATTTGCTCAAACTGGTCAATCGAACTCAGCTTCATAGCCATTCTATTCACCTCTAAAAATATTTAACACACAATAAGTTTCTACAAGTGTGAAAGTCCCACGATATATACATATCATTGCTTCCAATTATACACAATTACCTTTTTGTTGTTAACCGTTTATTATAAATCTAATAACTTCACTCACTACATACTTTAATTATAGCTATGCTTAAGTTCACTGTATCGTTTGTCGAAAGTCTTGTCAAACTGCTCTATATCTTTACCTTCTTGTGGCAATTTATCATAGTCTATACGTTTTAATTTCTCACTATTTTCTATTGTTTCTTCTCTTGTTTCATAATAATTTTGTAGACTATAGTACATTTCAATCGCATTTTTACGTGCATCATTGACGTAACCATCTTTAATTTCAGCTTTATTTAAATCTTTAATTTCTGCAGTAATCAACGGCATGATTTCTTCGTTAATCGCATGTTTTACTTTATTAGAATCCGATGATTCTAATGCACTTTCTGCAGTTTGTCTTAAATCTTTATTGTTCTGTTCAAGTTTATGCTTAAAGTTATTTACGTCTGCCGTTTCTCCAGCATTATTAGCTTTTTGCATATTCTTTTCTACTTGTGATCTATTTTTTTCGAATAACTTCGTATAATCTAAAATATCTTCATTCGCTTTAATGGATTGATTATATAAATCAACAAATGATGTTAACTCATTGATTGCTGATTTTTTCTGTTCTACAACATCTAAATAGGATGATTTTAATTCTTTTGTTTCCTTAGATTCGGCTGGCAATTGTTTAGCTGCTTTTTCATATTCATCCATCTTAGGCACTAATTGGCTATTTAATCGATTTTGCAAATTATTAAATTCTTTCTTATTTTCATCAGTCATATCGGTTTTACTTAAATCATCTAACCGCTTCAAATGGATATCATCTGTCACTTTTTCAACTTCATTACCTTTATTTTTGACATCGTTGAGTGATGTATCAAAATCTTTAAATTCTGAAGATGCTTTGTTTCCGCATGCACTCAGTGCCACAGAAAAACAAATTACCAAAATAATACAAAGTATTTTTTTCATTTCTGCACTCCTTATTATTCCGTATTATACAGAAACTTATTTAACTTGAAAATGATATGTGATATATTATTTCAGAATTTACAGTTTAACAGTTCTATCACTAGATTTAAAGGAGTGCTCAACAGATATGTATACAAAGATACAAACATTTATAAATGAAGATACAGACTATCATTTTACTAAACTATATGAAACGTATCGTAACATACTTTTCAATTTATTAGATACGCCTATTCAATCAACACACCACATTGGTGGCACAAAACATTTCAACTATCCAACCGAGCCTATATTGGATATCTTAGTTGGCGTTGAGAGTTTACACGACATCACATCTTTAGACGAAAAGCGTTTAAACTACGCAGGGTTCTATCGTTTACATCATACTTATAAAAAGAAAGTTGTCATGGCACAATTTAATAATATGATTGATTTAAAACAAATCGCTCGTTTGCACATTATTCAAAAAGATTCATTACTCTACAATGAATATTTACAAACGAATAGTGCATTGTCTACAGATAATCATATCGCAAAAGTATATGGCGAAAATAAAGCACAATTAGCGCACAACGTGCCGACGATTCGTGCATATGATAACCAAAAACAAAAACTATTTTCAAAATTAGCCAAAGATCTTAAACGTGATGAAGTAACATTTAAATAGTTTATGAGCCTTTTTAACGATTAATTCACATAGATGACTATAAATTGTAAACAAAATATAAATTTCTATGATAATTTGCCATACTTTTTAGCAAATACATACAATCATTGGTATAATAAACAAATGAATTCAAGAGGAAAGGATGTTCTAAATTTGCATAAAGACAACATCTTAAAAGAATTAGAAGTAATTGTACCCAAAGACATTATTAAAATAGACGAACCTTTAAAACGTTATACATATACAGAAACTGGTGGAAAGGCCGATTATTACTTATCACCTACTACTAATGAACAAGTTCAGGCTATCGTACACTTTGCCTATTCAAATGATATTCCTGTTACATATCTAGGGAATGGGTCAAATATCATTATTCGTGAGGGTGGCATTAGAGGTATTGTACTTAGTTTGTTATCTCTAAATTACATTGAAGTATCAGATGACGCAATTATTTCTGGAAGCGGTGCTGCTATTATCGATGTATCACGTGCTGCTAGAGATCATTCCCTCACTGGACTAGAGTTTGCATGCGGCATACCTGGTTCAATAGGTGGCGCTGTCTTTATGAATGCTGGTGCTTATGGTGGAGAAGTTAAAGATTGTATTGATTATGCCCTGTGCGTAAATAACAAAGGTGAGTTACAAACCTTTACAAATAAAGATTTAGAATTAGATTATCGTAATAGTATCGTGCAAAAAGAGCATTTAGTGGTTTTAGAAGCTGCGTTTACTTTAGAACCTGGAGACAAACAAGACATTCAGGAAAAAATGGACGATTTAACAGAACGTAGAACGTCTAAACAACCTTTAGAATATCCTTCATGTGGTAGTGTCTTCCAACGCCCGCCAGGTCATTTCGCAGGTAAGCTTATTCAAGATTCTGACCTACAAGGTCATCGAATCGGTGGTGTCGAAGTTTCCTTAAAACATGCTGGATTTATGGTAAATGTAGACAAAGGTACTGCTACAGACTACGAAAACTTAATTCATTATGTTCAAAAAGTAGTAAAGGAAAAATTTGATGTTGAATTACATCCAGAAGTAAGAATCATAGGAGAATATCCTCAAGATTAATAGGAGATTGATACGATGGTTAATATATACGGTCCTACAGTTGATGATGAAAGTCGCTGCATCCATTACCAAACGCCATTAGATATAATTGCAATCAAATTCAAGTGTTGCAATAAATATTACCCATGTTATAAATGTCATAACGAAGCTGCTTCCCATACTATACAGCGATGGGATTCAAGTGAATTTAATGAAAAAGCAATATTATGTGGTGTATGTAAACATGAAATGACTATAAACGAATATATGATGATAGAAGCATGCCCTAATTGCGATGCTCACTTTAACAATCGTTGTAAATATCATTATCATCATTACTTTTCCATATAAGTTTGCTTTCATCCTTAAAAGCAATTATTACAATCCAATTAAGCGTAAAAATCAACTAAAAAATAGCTGATAGCTTAACTCGTTTGGCCATGTCCTATGCGAGTTATACTATCAGCTATTTTGTTTGCTTATCATACTTTCATACCACTCAAATTCGACTCAAATGATCAAGTTGCGTTTATTTAATATTATTTTCCACATATTTCACAAAGGCTTCTGCATCACCTTTTTGAATATCTTTCATTGGCATTGGACCAATGTTAAATTTGAAATTAATTTTTCCACTGTCATATTCGATGCTTTCTACTTCATTATAAGCAATACTCCTATAATAAAATTCTCCATTCATATCGACATTTAAAATAATGCGCTCATTTGTAGCAATAAAAGCACCTTCAAATTCTGTAGAACCTTGAACGGAATATTCAATGGTACCTAAAACAGCAGGCCCTTTTTTCTCGGTTGGATATAAATCATTTGGATTCACATTATCTAATATCACGTGTATCTTCCCCTTTTTTTCATCATTTTAAATCATTATACAATTTTTCAATAGAATTTTTGACTGAATTGCTCATTACTTCTTTATCATAGCATTATATAAATAATTAATGATTCTTCAAGGTTTGAAACACTATATAAAAAGAAGCCACTCATTATATATTATGAATGGCTTCTCTATTTAGCTAATTACATGGCCCACACGGCATGCTTTTTATTTATCTAATAATTTTTCTACTTCATCAATTTGCTTGATTGCTGTAGTTGTAGAACCGCTAGCAAAATACCAAAGTTTTGGATCTAACTCTAAAACTTTATTGTCTTTAATAGCGTCCACATCTTTTATTACATCATTACCTAATGCTTGTTTTGCAGTAGATTTTCCACCAATTGCTTGTCCACGGTCCATCGCAAAAATAATACTTGGATTTTTTTCTGCAATATACTCGTTTGTTATATTTTGTCCATGCGTACTATTTTTAATATTTTCATCTGCAGATGCGAAGCCCATTGTATCAAAAATCATTGAACCAAAACGTTCTCCAGCTCCAAATGTAGATAATTCTCCTTCATTAACTAATAAGAATAGTGCTTTTTTATCTTTCATATCTTTTGTTTTATCTTTGATGCCAGCAATTTTATCATCTAACTCTTTGTTTATTGATTTTGCTTTATCTTCTTTGCCGTAAATTTTACCTATATTTTCAGCATTTTTCTTCATTGAATTGACTTCATCTTTTTCATCTGCACCAACATAAACCACTTTTGCTTTTGGCGCTGCTTTTTTAAATTCGTCTAGATTTTTTTGATTAGCTGTACGCCCAGATATGTATATAACGTCTGGTTTTGCTTCAGCTACTTTATCGAAATTCACTTCTTTAAGGCTACCTGTATTTAAATATTTTTCATCTTTAAACTCACTTAAGAAATCTGGTAATGATTTACTATCTTCACCTTTAGGAACTGCTTTAACTTTATCTTCAAGTCCCATTTCTTTCATCGTATCCAATGTACCATAATCAAACACAACTGCTTTTTCAGGATTCTTAGGTACTTCAACAGTTTCTTTTACCTCTTTAGCATCGCTACCATCACGTTTTTCCCCACTCGCTTGGTAGTTATTTTCGATTTTCACTGTCTTATTTGATTCTTCATTACTTGATTTAGAGTCTGATGATTTTTTCTCATCTGCTCCGCCATTACTACATGCTACTAATAAAAACATTAAACCTACTACTAATAATAAAGCATATTTTTTCATGTTGTTAAATTCCTCCTGTGTTTTATATCGTTTGTCTACCTTTTATGTGCCTGTAAAAACTTTATAACGTTACGTTTACATCACTCCTTTCAAAAAAGTTTACAAACTACGCTTATAACGAATGTACAAGTTCCAAATCCTGTTGTTCAGCCATCATTTCATCAAAATACACACAAATACGCTGACCTCGTATTTCTTCGATCCTTACTTCCATATCATAAAGCGTGCGCAATGTGTCTGTTTGTATGACATCATTTTTCTCACTTGCTTTAATTACAGCGCCATCTTTTAAGGCGACGATGTCATCCGAATAACATGATGCAAAATTAATATCATGAATCACTACAACAATCGTTTTATTTAAGTCTTGAGCAAGTTGTCTTAAAGTTTGCATAATTTGCACAGAATGTTTCATATCTAAATTATTTAATGGTTCATCTAACAATATATAATCTGTATCTTGTGCAATCGTCATAGCAACATATGCACGTTGACGCTGACCACCAGATAATGTCTTTAAATAACGGTGTCTAATTTCATTCAGTTGTAACAGTTCTAAAGCATATTCAACCTGTGCTTTGTCATCTTCTTTTAAATGGCCTTTAGAATGTGGAAAACGTCCAAAGTTCACTAATTGTTCAACTGTAATATTAAGCTCTGTATGATTGGATTGCTTTAAAATCGATAGTTTTTTAGCTAAATCATTACTTTTATATTTATTAATAGATTTGCCTTCTATATCTATTGATCCATCTTCAAAATCTATTAAACGTGTTATTGCTGATAATAGTGTACTTTTACCAGCACCGTTTGGTCCTATCATAGACGTTAAACGTCCTTTTTTTATTTCAACGTTTATATCTTTTAAAATGGCTTTATCCTGAATCGTTTTGTTAAGACCTTGTACTCGTATCAATTCGCATTTCTCCTTTTTATTAATAAGTAAATGAAGTAACTTCCACCTACCAAATCAATAATTATGCTTACTTGTGTCGTTGCTTCAAATAAATTTTCCACTACCGCTTGTGCTATAAATAAACTTAACCAACTCATACAAATCGTTGCTGGTAATATATACTTATGCTCATACGTTTTCATCAATTCATGTGCTAAGTTAACAGTAAGTAATCCTAAAAATGTTATTGGACCAACAAGTGCTGTTGATATAGAAACAAGAATCGCAACTAATATCATCATTACTCGCGTCACTGTTTTATATGAAATGCCTAGGTTGATAGCTTGATCTTTTCCTAATAACAGTACATCTAAATACGGAACGGCAATAACAGTTATAATCACTAAAATGATGAGCATAATACCACAGAGGGTCACGAGCTTACTGTTTGATGCATCAAAGTTTGCAAACATCGCGCTTTGTACTGCCAAGAAATCTTCAGGATTGATGATTAATTCTAAAAAGCCAGTGATACTTTTGAAAAATGTTCCAAGTATGACCCCTACAAGTAATATAAAATAAACTGACACGTCGCCAATTCTAAATATGCCTTGGAATAAAATGAGTGAAAAAACAATCATAACCACTAAAGTAATTATAAAGTTAAGATATAGATTGGTTACAAAAACAGATTGGACGCCAAAGACGAAAACTAGTAGTACTTTCACAAACATATAGACTGAATCCAAACCCATAATTGATGGTGTTAACAACCTATTAGTTGTTACAGCTTGAAAAATGACTACTGAGGCAGCTATCGCAGCGCCAACTAACAACATTAATATTAGTTTTCTTAAACGACTTGAGAATTGGTATTGAAAAATATCGAAATCAATACCTAATACAAGGTAAAGCGCCCCAGCTAATATGGTTAAAGCAATTAATATCAATAGCTTATGTTTCGCACTAATTTGCATAATGATGTCGTCCTTTCATCAGCAAGATTATGAAGATAATAGTGCCAAAGACGCCAATTGTTAATCCGATATTAATTTCATAAGGATAAACGACAATTCTTCCTATAATATCTGAAAACATAACAAATATAGCTCCTAACATCGCTGTATGAGGCAACGCATTCTTCAAGTGATCTCCTCTAAAAATAGAGACAATGTTAGGAACAATTAATCCTAAAAATGGTAACGTCCCCACTGTCACCACTACCAATGCAGTAATCGTAGCTGTAATAAATAATCCGATGTTTATTACTTTTTCATAATTCACACCTAAATTGTTACTAAAATCTTTTCCCATCCCTGCTATCGTAAAATGATTTGCGAATATGTATGTAAGTACTAATAATGGAATACTCAAATATAATATTTCATATCTTCCACTCGTGATAATTGCAAAGTTCCCATTCAACCAATTGCCAACACTTTGGACCGTATTTGTTCTTAATGCCATAAAAGTAGCAAAACTAGAGATAATACCACCTAACATAATTCCTAATAACGGTACAAAAATGACATCTTTGAAACGAATAAGCTGAACCAGTTTTACAAATAAAAATGTTCCAGCAATACTCAAAGTAACTGCAAATGCTAACTTAATCATGATGTTTTCTTCTGGAAAAAATATAAGAGAGATTAATATACCTAACTTAGCCCATTCCATCGTTCCTGCTGTAGTTGGACTTACAAATTTATTTTGCATCATCTGTTGCATGATTAATCCTGCAAGTGCCAAGGTACTCCCAGATATTAATATACTTACTGTTCTAGGGATTCTACTAGAAACAATAATATTCATCTGTTCTTTAGATAAATGAAAAATATCTGTAACAGAAACTTTACTTACACCTATAAATAAAGAAAGGATAGTTAATAATAGTAAAATAATAAATAAAACAATACCATTAAGTAAAAATTTCATAATATAGACCTTAATCCTTTCTATGTAATATTGAATCAAAAATCATAATGGTTATGATAATCATTATCAATATCTATAATAAAATTTTACCATTTTCCTCTATAAATTCAATAGTTATCACAAATTTTGTTAAAATATCGTGAAATTATATGGATATATATCTAATAATAATGAAATAAAATATTTAATATTAAATATTGGTATGGATATAGTACTAAAAATTGCTGAATTTTATGTATTTTATGAATAAATATAATTTAGAACATGAATCTCAATTTATTAGTTTTTGAAACACTTCAATCAATGCGTACTGGCAAATTTTCAATAAAAAAGGTGTGCTCTCAGATAATTGTAATCTGAGAGCACACCTTTAAAATGTAGCATGTTTGTCCCCAACTTGTTGCATTGTAAGTTGGGATATTTATACATATAACCTTACCAATCCATTTTTAAATTCAATACATATGCGTATTAATCTTCAAAGACGAAATCATCATCCGTTAATGCTTCAACATTTAACGCTAATGTATAACCATCACCTTTAACAGAGAAAAAGTCGTGATTTTTCGTAGTTGTATCTAAAGCATTTTCAATAATTGGATTAAATTCTCTTTCTTCAAAGTATGGATCGAATCCTAAGTTAGATAAAGCTTTATTACCGTTATATCTTACATAGTTTAATACATCTTCTGATAAACCAACTTCATCATAAAGTGAATGTGTATACGATACTTCGTTTTGATACAAGTCATCTAGCAATTTATACATATCTTGATCTGCTTGTTGCTTTTCACTTTCTGATAATTCATTACGTAAGCTTTGCGCATCCATACCTGTAAACACACCGTGAATAGATTCATCTAGTAATATTTTACGGATGATTTCTCCGGAAGTTGTCATTTTACCTTGCCCAGCAAGATAAAGCGGATAATAAAAACCAGAATAGAATAAAAATGTTTCTAAGAACACACTTGATACACGAGCCATATATTGATCATAAACAGAAGCTTCTTTACCCCATAATTTATGATAATTATCGATAATTTTATCTGATTTGTATTTCAAATGAGGTTCTTCAATAATCCATTTATCTAATAAGTAGTTCGTTTCACTAGATGGTAATAAAGTCGTGAAAATGTGAGAATAACTTTTCGCATGAATTTGTTCCATCATAGCCATAAATGAATATACTGCTTTCTTACGTAAATCAGTCGTATGTAACATGATTAGTGGCATACCATCATCTGCTTGATGCGTATCTAACCCTGTTAATCCTGCTAAAGCTTTTTTGAAGGCATCTTTCTCTGCTTCAGATAACGTCTTCCAACTTGCGATATCTTTTGATACTTTAAATTCAGTTTCTACCCACATTTGTGAAATATTTTGGCGCCAAAACATATTTGTCATGTCTTCTTGCGTATTCCAATTGACTGCTTTCATTTAGGTAATATCTCCTATCCATTATAAATTTAATTGAACAGTGATTTACAGCCTAATCTTTTATGAAAATTAGGCTGCTTCTAGATACCACTGTTTTTATTTTGATCTTATATTGAGCAACTTGTACATTCTTCAACGCTTAATAATTTATTTCTAGTGTAGTATAAAGATTTTAACCCTTTATGATGTGCATAAACGTATAATCTAGATAACTCACGCGTAGATATTTCAGAATTAACATAAAGAATTGTAGAAATTCCTTGGTCAACATGTGTTTGAATTGTTGAGATTAAGTCTATAAGTTTCATTTGGTCTGTGTTAAATGCAGACTTGTAATACCACATTGTTTCTGGTGATAGGAAAGGCATAGGATAAAATGTTTCAGCATTGCCGTAAGTACGACGTTCAATTTGATCTACAATCGGCATAACAGAGCTTGTTGCGTTTTGTACATAAGAAATACTTTGTGTTGGTGCAATCGCTAAACGATAAGCATGGAATAAACCATGTTTTTCCACTTCTTTTTGTAATGCTTTCCAATCTTCAGGAGTTGGAATTTCTAAACCATCAAACAATTTACGTACTTTTTCATATTTAGGTGCAAATGTTTGTGATGTATAAAATTCAAAATATTTACCATTGGCATAATCAGATTGTTCAAATCCGCTATATACTTCTTGACGTTCTTTTGCAATACCCATAGAACGTTCAATAGAGTAATAATTCATCATCATAAAGAAGATGTTAGCAAAGTCTTTCGCTTCTTCTGACTCATAACCAATTTTATTTTTAGCCAAGTAACCATGTAAGTTCATTACGCCTAAACCTACAGAATGTAACTCACTATTTGCTTTTCTCACACCAGGTGCATTTTGAATATCTGCTTCATCACTTACTACAGTCAACGCATCCATACCTGTGTGTACTGAGTCTTTGAACTTGCCAGACTCCATAACATTAACGATATTTAATGAACCAAGGTTACAAGAGATGTCACGTTTAATTTCATCTTCAATACCATAGTCATTGATAATTGATGTTTCTTGTAGTTGGAAAATTTCAGTACATAAGTTACTCATTTTAATTTGACCAATATCTGAGTTAGCATGTACTTTATTCGCATTATCTTTGAACATTAAATAAGGATAACCCGATTGCAATTGTGTTTGTGCAATCATATTTAACATTTCACGTGCATCTTTTTTCTTTTTGTCTACATTAGGATTTGCTACTAAATCGTCATAGTACTCATCAAGATTAATATCATCTAAAGTTACACCGTATTCGTTATAAACTGTATGTGGTGCAAACATATGGAAATCTTTACCTTCTTTTGCTAAATCAAAGAATTTAGACGGTACAATTAAACCTGTTGAAATTGTAGACAAACGTAAATCTTCATCAGCATTTACCTTTTTCGTATCTAAGAATTCTTCAACATCATAATGGAAGATGTTTAAATATACTGCACCTGCACCTGGACGTTGACCTAGTTGGTCAGCATAACTAAAACCGCCTTCTAATGATTTCGCAACTGGTAGCACACCTTTTGCTACGCCTTTGATGCCTTTGATTGCTTCACCACGTGCACGTAATTTTGATAAATTAATTGCTACGCCGCCACCAATTTTACTTAATTGTTTTGCAGTCGCATCAATAAAGTTGATGGAATTCAAACTATCATCCACTTCTAATAAGAAACATGAAACAAGTTCCCCACGACGCGCACGGCCAGCATTTAAAAATGTCGGAGTCGCAGGTTGGTAACGTTGTTCAATCATCGCAGAAACAAACTGTCTAGCAGTTTCTTTATGGCCATTTGCTAAATATAACGAAACTATCACAACATGTTGTTTATAATCTTCTAAATATTGACTTTTATCATTTGTTTTTAAAGCATAATCTTTAAAAAATTTACTTGCTGACATATAACTAGCAAAATTAAATTCGATATTTTTAGCAAATTCAGTGATTTCTATTAAGTCATCTTCTGAATATTTTTTAAACACATCGAAATAGAAGTCATTATCAACGAGATAACGGAGACGTTCAATTTCAGTATCAAAATAAATGGTCTTATCTTGAATCTCCTGTAAATATACTTCTAATGCTTCTTGATCTTTTTCCAAATTGAAAAAGCCATTCTCTTTACGTTTGGTAACTTCATTGTTTAACTCAATATGATTGTATTTCTTCTCGTCTATTATCTTCATTGAAATGTCCCACCTTATCTTTAAATTCGCTAATATCGTCTAATGTGCCTTGTACTTCAAACTTCATTAATAAAGGCACTTTGTAACGTTCCGAAATGGAGCGTCCAGCCTTTGCAAAATTTTGTCCCCAGTTACGGTTTCCGCTCGCTGCAACGGCTCTAATTAAGTCATTGTTCATATCTAAAAATGATTGGACAGGTTGTGGTACTTCACCAAATCCTATCGTTCCAGTGACCAATATGAATGGTTCATCTATTCGCTCAGTGCAATTATTTTGCGTAATTTCTAAAGTATTACTTACTTCCGCACGCTTTATAAATCTACGCACATTACCTGAAAAAGAAAAGTATACCACCTTCATCGGACCACCTTCTTTCTATTAATGATTTAACAAATATGAAAAATTCGCCTTTTTATATTTAAAGTTATGGTACTGGGGTCTTAAATGACGCGTTAGTATTAACTTATTGAGGTGACCACAATATATAGTAATTGTAATATCTATATGTAGTCATGTAAAAACTCATTTTTTAGGCATTAATACTATTTTTGTCATGATTAAAAGCCCAAAACAGTGTTATTTTACTTAAAATTTGGTTTATTATAAATAAATTAAACACGTACCAAAACACTATATATTGTGTTTCGTCTTGGTAACAAATACTATATTATGTGTTTCATTATACATAAGTCCAGAGCCGATTAAAAGGCTTTAATTTTCAACAAAATGGTGAATGATGAATGGAAATGGCACCAATTCAACCCTAAACAGATATTTTACTTATTGAAAAAATTTTTTTGCTGAAATTAAGGTTATTTTATTTGCTTTTTCCAAAAATCATATAAGGCTTGATGCACCGTCATTTAAGTCAAAACCTGCATTCCTAGTGATCTAAATAAATTAAAAATTTTATATTTTCAATCTACTTATTTTTTCACTATTATAAGTTGTTAAAGAACATTTGTTCGTGTATGTATCTTAATATATAAATTCCCTATTTTCAAGCATATATACACGCTTATCTCTTTTATGCTAATATGAATACGTTAAAAATTAAAAATTGAGGCGATATATGTGAATCCTAAAGTTAAGGGTATCATTGCTATCTTAATTTCAGCAGTTGGATTTAGCTTTATGTCTGTATTCTTTAGATTAGCTGGGGACTTACCAGTTTTTCAAAAGTCACTTGCTCGAAATTTAGTAGCTATGTTCATTCCGTTATATTTTATTTTCAAATATAAACAACCATTGTTCGGCAAATTGAGCAGCCAACCTCTATTAATCACTAGATCTACTCTAGGTTTAATCGGTGTATTGTTAAATATTTATGCGATAGACCATATGATTTTAAGTGATGCTGATACGTTGATGAAACTTAACCCGTTTTGGACAATTTTATTAAGTTTACTCTTCTTAAATGAAAAAGTGCGCAATTACCAATTCATTGCTATGATTGTAGCCATTTTTGGTATGCTATTTGTTGTTAAGCCCGAGTTCTCTTCTTCCATGATTCCAGCAGTTGGCGGATTATTCTCCGGTATCTTTGCTGCTAGCGCTTATACATGTGTAAGAGCATTGAGTACTCGTGAAGCACCATATACTATTGTTTTTTATTTTTCATTCTTTTCTATTATAGTATTAATACCATTTACTATATTTACGTTTGAACCTATGTCAATGATGCAAATCATCTATCTCATTGGTGCAGGTATCTCTGCTGCTGCAGGACAAATAGGTATTACACTTGCTTATAGTTATGCACCAGCTAAAGACATATCTATATTTACTTATGCATCAATTATATTTACAGCATTATTCGGATTGATCTTATTTGGAGAATCACCTGATTTGTATGCAATTCTAGGCTATATTATTATTATAGGCGCAAGCTATTATATGTTTGAGAAAGCACGCCGACAGCCCCTCACAATTCAAAAAGAGACACATAAACCAAAACACTAAAGGAGCGATATATTATGTCTGAAGGACGCAATAAAACGCAATTAGAAGATATTACTTTATTAGGTAATCAAAATAACAAATATGAATTTGATTATACACCTAATGTTTTAGAATCATTCGATAACAAACATCAAGGCCGCGATTATTTTGTGAAATTTAACTGTCCAGAATTCACCTCTTTATGCCCTATTACTGGTCAGCCTGATTTCGCTACAATTTATATTTCTTACATCCCTAATATTAAAATGGTAGAATCGAAATCTTTAAAGCTCTATTTATTTAGCTTTAGAAACCATGGTGATTTTCACGAAGACTGCATGAATATTATTATGAATGATCTTATTGATTTGATGGATCCACACTACATTGAAGTTTGGGGAAAATTCACACCTCGTGGTGGAATTTCAATCGATCCTTATACAAACTATGGTCGTCCTGATTCTAAATATGAAAAAATGGCAGAACATCGTTTAATGAATCATGATCTTTATCCAGAAAAAATAGATAATAGATAACTATTTTTTATCTACGCCTCAACTACAATGATTGAAATTTTGGGATATTAATATATGTCTACCATCATTAAACCATCGACTAAGTCACATGATTTAGCTGATGGTTTTTTGTATGCTTTCACGGGGATAAATTACTAAACTTTAATATGACATTCTCCCCCTATGTTCATAGTTTTTTAATGTATAGTGTGAAAGTTACTTATATTTGAATAATTCAGGGACACACTTGTTTTTTTTATAAAAACAGTATAGAATAAATCCAACCATTTAAGGGGAGGGAAATTATGAAAAAAGTTAATCATAGTCACGAAGAAATCATGAAAAGCATTCCAAACAAAGGTTTCTTCGGACATCCAAAAGGACTAAGCACACTATTCTTGACTGAGTTTTGGGAGAGATTCAGTTATTATGGTATGAAAGCCATATTAATTTTCTATCTATATTATAGTGTTGCTGACGGTGGCTTCGGGCTTAGCCAAGCAGTTGCTATGCAAATTGTTGCTATTTACGGAACTTTAATTTATATGTCTGGTCTTATCGGAGGGTGGATTGCAGATCGGATTACTGGAACTCAAGATGCCGTCTTCTATGGCGGGTTCCTCATCATGTTTGGACATATCCTATTATCCATTCCGGGTAATTTAACAGCAGCAATGATAGCTTTACTTCTAATTATCGCAGGTACAGGGTTATTAAAACCAAATATCTCTACTACTGTTGGTGAATTATATGAACGCAATGATCCAAGACGTGATGCAGCATTTACGTTATTTTACATGGGGATTAATTTAGGGGCATTGCTTTCACCTTTAATTACTGGGCAATTGCAAACTAAAATTGGTTTCCACGCTGGTTTTTTAGCAGCAGCAATTGGAATGTTTTTTGGTCTTATCGTTTTTGCACTCAAACGTAAAAAGAATTTAGGGTTAGCTGGTCGCAATGTGCCAATACCGTTAACAAGACCAGAAATCAAAAAATTCGTACTTATTACTGTTGGCGTTATCGTTTTATTCTTAATATATTTATGGATTCTACATTTAAATAATGCCTTAACATTAGGTAACTTTAGTTTCTTAATTACACTGTTAGGTATTGTGTTACCGGTATACATATTCCTTAATATGATATTAAGTAAGAATATAACAAAAGATGAACGTTCACGTGTTTATAGTTATGTACCTTTATATATTACTTCCGTGGCTTTCTGGATGATTCAAGAACAAGGTTCAACGATACTTGCAACATTTGCAGATAAAAAAACACAATTAGAAATGTCAGAATTAACAAATGGTTTAATTGATTTTTCAATACCTGCAGCATGGGCACAGTCATTAAATCCCATTTTCATTGTGCTCTTGGCACCAATTTTCGCAACACTTTGGATGAAATTAGGAAAGTACAACCCGCCTACCGTACACAAATTTGCTATCGGCACGATTATCGCGGGCTTATCCTATTTAATTATGATTATTCCATTAGCTACAGGCAACGCGTTAATCAATCCATTATGGCTTGTACTCAGTTTCTTATTGATTACGATTGGTGAACTTTGTATCTCACCAGTAGGTTTATCTACAACTACTAAATTAGCACCAATAACGTTCACTGCACGTATGATGAGCCTATGGATGCTAAGTAATGCAACTGCACAAGGGCTTAACGCTCAACTTGTTGTTGTCTATACAAAGATGAATCAAAGTGACTACTTTATGTACTCAGGCCTTATCGCTGTAATAATTGGTATTCTATTACTGATTTTTTCACCAAAAGTAAGACGTGCTATGAAAGGCGTATATTAAAAATACACTCTGTACTTTTCCAAAACAGTAGTGGTACCTAATCGTACCCTACTGTTTTATTTTTTTCTAAAACAATGAATACTACCACTCAAATAAATTTAATGCAATTCATTACAAAAATTAACTGAATATTTAGAATATTGCTATTTTGAGAATATTATTGAAATTCAATTATATAAGGAGTAAAATGTTTTTTATATATTTTTACAGGGAGCAAGAAAGGACGGGAATGTTTTATGCAAAATCAAGATACAGCCCAAGATCAAGCTGTCCAATCAATTCCTCAAAGAGGCTTCTTTGGACACCCTAAAGGACTAGGTGTTTTATTCTTTGTTGAATTTTGGGAAAGATTCAGCTATTACGGTATGCGCGCATTACTTATTTTCTATATGTATTTTGCTATAAAAGATGGCGGCCTAGGTATGGACAAAGCAACTGCTCAATCCGTTATGGCAGTCTACGGCGCACTTATTTATATGACTTCGGTACTTGGAGGATGGATTGCAGATAGAATTACAGGAACACGTACAGCTACCTTAATAGGTGGCGTCTTAATTATTATAGGTCATATATGCTTAAGTTTACCTTTCGCAGCAGTCGGACTATTTGTATCTATGTTCTTTATTATCGTTGGTTCTGGATTAATGAAACCAAATATTTCAAATATTGTCGGTAGATTATACCCTCAAAATGATTTACGTTTAGATGCTGGTTTCGTTATTTTCTATATGGCTGTAAACTTAGGTGGTCTACTGTCACCTTTAATATTAAATCAATTTGTTGATTCTGGTGACTTTCATGCAGGCTTCTTAATAGCTGCAGTCGGAATGGCACTTGGTTTAATTTGGTACATTATATTTAATAGAAAAAATTTAGGGTCAATTGGGATGACAGCTTCCAACCCATTAAATCAAAGCGAAAAAAAGAAATTTACAATTTTATTTGCAGCAGCAATTATACTGATTGTAGTCGTTTTACTTGTTACAGGGTTAACTGGGACGCTATCATTTAATTTAGTCAGTACAACAGTGCTTGTAATCGGCGTACTTTTACCAATTATTTACTTTACGATTATGATACGTAGTAAGGATGTAACACCTGATGAGCGTTCACGAGTAATCGCGTTTATCCCACTATTTATCTTAGGCGTACTCTTTTGGTCTATCCAAGAACAAGGCGCTAATGTATTGAATATTTACGCCTTTGAAAGTTCAGATATGACATTAAATATTTTTGGATGGACAACAGGTTTCGGTCCTGCATTATTCCAATCTATTAACCCATTGTTTATCGTATTGCTCGCACCGATAGTTTCTATCATTTGGGCAAAAATGGCTAAACGCCAACCAAGTCTAGCAACTAAATTTGTATTAGGGACACTTTTAGCTGGTGCTTCCTATATTATGATTGCGTTAATTGGTCATTCAGCAGGAAATGCAACTGTGAGTGTCAATTGGGTGATTCTATCGTATATTATTTGTGTAATTGGCGAATTATGTTTATCACCTACGGGTAACAGCGCAGCAGTCAAACTTGCTCCAAAAGCATTTAATGCGCAAATGATGAGTTTATGGTTATTAACAAATGCATGTGCCCAAGCTATTAATGGAACATTAGTAAAATTAATCGAACCGCTTGGCTATAAGAACTATTTCTTATTCTTAGGTTCGATTGCTATTATTGTCAGTCTCATTATTCTTGCATTTGTACCTAAAATCATTAAAGGCATGCGTGGTATTAAGTAATACTTACATTCTGACTACTAAAGATATATCTTTAGTAGTTTTTTTTATTTTTTAAGAAAATAGGGTAAAATTAGGAAGTAATAAAAACTAAAAGAAATATGGTGAATCGATTGAGTAATACAAAATATAATCACGGTGTAATATTTTATCATGAACATTCCGGTATCAAAGATATTTTTAGAGGTCTGGGGGACGTCGCATCTTCACTAACTACTTTTTGTAAACATCTCTCTATTCAATTAAGTGAAAATGAAGGCGATATTCTCAAGTACTGTCAAAAAATAAAAGATGGTAGTTATAGTGATGATGTCGATATTATTTTCATTTTAGGTGGAGATGGGACCGTTAATGAACTTATCAACGGCGTCATGCAAAGTGAATTAGAGATCCCTATCGGCATTATTCCAGGTGGTACATTTAACGATTTTGTAAAAACCTTAAACTTAAATCCAAGACATAAGGTTGCGAGTCAACAATTAATAGAAGCTGAATTAAAATCTTATGATGTAATGAAAGTAAATGGACAATACGCATTGAATTTTGTTGGTCTTGGGCTGATTGTGCAAAACGCCGAAAATGTTCAAAATGGAAACAAAGATGTATTTGGTAAATTGAGTTATGTAGGCTCTACTGTAAAAACATTACTTAACCCAGAGCATTTTGATTATAAAGTGACTGTTGATGACAAGACAATTGATGGAAACACATCTATGCTTGTAGTAGCCAATGGTCCCTTCATAGGCGGTAGCCGTATTCCATTAACTGATTTATCACCGAGTGATGGTTATCTCAATATGTTTATATTTAAAGAACAAGGTTCTAGTGTGTTAAACGACGTATTTAAACAACGTGATAGCATGAATTGGAACAATATGACTGATGGTATCCAGCATGTCTTAGGCAAGACAATCACTGTGGAAACAGAGCCACAGGCAAAAGTAGATATCGATGGCGAAATCGCCTTAGAAACGCCGCTTCAGATTGAAGTCATTCCTGAGGCAGTACAAATTTTGACATTAATTGATGACGATCAAAATAATCAAACAACATAAAACAATTGAACTTCACATTATTGTTTCACATGAAATAAAAGGTGATACCCGCTATATGGGTATCACCTTTTTAAAATTAAAATATACTACAATAGACATTAGCCACGTGTGTTTATCAAAATAATAGACAAATATTAAATATTATATTCAATATCCCCTAAGAAATAATTTTCTACGTCTTTCCAGTTATTTACTCGTGCAAATCTATCATCATGAATGTTATGCGAAGCTGTGTACATAATTGGTGTACCAGTAAATATACTCAACTGTCTTGGATTATCATCAATTAAATAATCAGCCTTCACAATATTTTTACGTCCACAAAAAACAAATTGTTGTGGATCTAAAAATGAAAAATGCTCTCTCAACCAAGCGTATTTATCATGAAACGATGTTGGCACATCCATCGCTGCAGTCGCAATATAAACATCATAATGCGCAGTTAATTTTTTAACAACATCTTGGGCATCTTCCATAATTTCAAGTTTTTTGAAAAAGCCAGGTTCACGTAAGATTTCTGTTAATAAGCCGTCATGTTCAGGCATCGCATGTCTTAATTTCTTCCCGTCCAACATATCATAAGAGATATCCAAATCTGTACGTTTATTTACATCATTAATAAGCGCACCTACTGTATCAGCTAAAACTTCATCCATATCGATAGCAATTGATTTTCTTGTCATTTACTACTCCTACTTCCTTTTAAATATCTTTATTCAACATACTTAAATGTCACAATAAAGCATTATAATCATCAAACTTAACTTAATGTTACCGCATATCATTATAGCAAAGAATGCTCATAGAAAAGCAAATTACACGCATAGTTTTAATATCATTCTTTTGTTATATGCTTTCTATAACATTTCAAACATGTATAGCTAACACTCATTTCATTACAATACTTCGTAATACATAATTTAGTTTGGCGAACGCTTGTATATACCTAAGTTTCTTTATTTATAAATCAAAATGTTTCAATACTTCAATCATTTTATCATTATGTTCTGGGAAGCCTATCGTAATACGGACACCATTGGGAAATTCTCTAGTAATACAACCTACATTCAAAAAGGCTTCGTATAAGTCATGAGGTTTATTTGTATTAATATAAACAAAATTCGTTTGGCTTGGATAAAAGGCATTACTATTTTCAAGTTCAAAAAATTTCGCTCTTTCTTGAGCATTACGTTCACGTATAGATGTCAAATACGCTTGATCTTCTAAGGCTGCTAATGCAGCATATTCAGATAAACGTCCTACGTTAAATGGTGGACGAATAATGTTCCATTTTTCAATGGCTTCTTTTGCTGCTACTACATAGCCAATACGCATGCCAGCTAAGCCATATGCTTTAGAAAATGTACGTAGTAAAAAGGCATTTGAAAATTGTTGTTGTAATGCCAACGTATTAGGAAAATCATCAGCAGTGACAAATTCTACATATGCTTCATCTATAATGACAGGAATATGACTAGGTACGCGTTGTAAAAATTGTTGTAATTCATCGTGTGGGACATAAGTGCCCGTTGGATTATTTGGATTACACAACCATACAAGCTTTGTATCATCATCTATCTCTGCCAATATACCTTCTAAATCAAAATAGCCTTTATTTAATGGAACTTGAGTGACATTCGCTGATTCAACAATCGCATTATGATAATATTGACCAAATGTCATTTCACTCGTTACAATCTTATCTCCTACCGTTAACACTGCACGTGAAATCATTAAAATTACTTCATCTAAACCTGCACCAAATAAAATACGAGATGCATCGACGTCTAAATGTTTGCTAATTGCTTCCTTGATTAATGGAGAACCCGTTTCAGGATAAAAATGTAATTCATCTAAGTGAGATTGAATTGCTTCTTTTACCTTTGGTGATGGACCATATAAATTTTCATTAGAAGCTAACTTATATAATTCACCTTCAATTCCATATGCCTCTTTTAATGCTCTAGGTGATAAACCTGGTTGATATGCTGATAATTGCTCAATTTGTTTTTTCATCGTTGTTACGGTCCTCCTTAAATTTACAGAAATTTCAAAACTTATTAACCATTATAAACCTTTATAGTGTTGAAAACAATGCTCCCTCTAACTCCATTTTTACTTTGTTAGTAATAAAATAAGCATCCACTCATGATACATATTTAAAGATATGTTTCATGAGTGGATGCTTGCAAAAAGACCAGCGTTTAATTTATTAAATGATGTTTTTCTAAATAGTTTCGAGCAACTTGATAAGGGTCTTTTTTCTTAACTGTTACCTCATAATTCATTTGTTGCATATCTTCGTTTGAAATTTTACCAGCTAATTTATTAAGTGGATCTTTAATTTCAGGATGTGCTTTTAAATATGATTTTTTAAACATTGGTGCGCCTTGATATGGCGGGAATACGTGTTTATCATCCCTTAATACGACCATATTATATTGTTTTAATTCAGCATCTGTTGAATACGCATCTATTAAATTAATATCTCCACTTTTAACAGCTTGGTAACGTAATTTAGGCTCCATTGTTTTGATATTATCAACATGTAGATGATAAGCTTTTTGCACAGCTGGATAACCATCTTCTCGATCGTTAAATTCCATTGTGAAGCCAGGTTTGATCTCACTACTCACTTTATTTAAATCCCCAATTGTCTTAAGATTATGCTTCTTAGCAAAATCTTTTTTTACTGCTAAAGCATAAGTGTTATTGTATTTCATTGGTTTCAACATAGTCATACCTTTTTTATCTTCTAAACTAGATTTAGCTTGATGGTATACCTTGTCTTCTTGCTTAGACTTCAAATCTTCCTTAGTTAATTCACCTAGCACAGTCCCCGTAAACTCAAGATAGCCATCAATATCGTCTGATTTTAAGGCATTAAAAAGAAATGAAGTTTTACCCATACCATCTTTCACTTCGACTGTGTCATCTGTTTCTTCTTCAATTAAAATTTTATACATATTAGTAATCACTGATGGCTCTGAACCTAACTTACCCGCTAATGTTACTTTATCACCTTTTTGGGCTAATATCGGCGCAATAATGACAAGAAGCAATAAAAGAATAATACAGGCCAAGGAAATGACTAATTTTTTATACGATAGCTTTTGCATGTAACGCAATACTAAATCAAATAATATAGCCAATAAAGCTGCTGGTATTGCTCCAATAAGAATTAAGGAGCTATCATTTCTATCAATACCAAGTAATATGAGATCTCCCAATCCACCTGCTCCAATTAACGCTGCTAACGTAGCAGTCCCAATAATTAGGACCATTGCTGTACGCAACCCTGCCATGATTACAGGCATCGCAATTGGCAATTCTACTTTTGCTAACCTGCGTCCCGGTTTCATTCCTATGCCTTTGGCAGCCTCAACTAAAGAGGAATCCACCTCACTTATCCCTGTATATGTATTTCTCAAAATAGGTAATAAGGCATAAACAACTAAGGCAATAACTGCAGGGACTTTGCCAATACCAAATAATGGAATCATTAGACCAAGTAAAGCTAATGATGGGATTGTTTGCAATATAGCTGCTATATTCATAACGATTTCTGATACCTTGCGCGTTTTCGTTAATAATATACCGAGAGGTACACCGATGAATGCAGCAATCAATAATGCTAGAAATGAAATTTGGATATGCTCAAAAATAGTAGTTATTAATTGCCCTTTACGTTCAGAAAGTGTACGAATGAATTCATTCATCAATTTTGACCTCCTTTACGAAAATCTGACAAAAACTTAAACATATCCTCTCGTTTAAGCACACATTGTGTTGACTTTGTATTATCTTCAATAATAATCGCCTCATGTTCTGCTAAATCAGCGTAAACTTCTTTTACTAACTGATCACTACTAAATATAGGATACCCTTTGGTTATTACTTGTTCATCAATGCTTAGATTTCCAGTAACTTCCGATAACTTTATATCATTAATCGACAATTTAGCTTTATCACCTATAAATTGTTTTACAAAATCATTATTAGGATGAGTAACAAATCCATTAGGGGTATCGATTTGTTCAACGTGACCTTCATTTAATAAACAAATACGATCACCTAACTTCATTGCTTCTTCAATATCATGAGTTACAAAAACGATTGTCTTTTTAATTTTTTGTTGTAATTTTATTAAATCATCTTGTAACTTTTCTCGACTAATAGGATCCAAAGCACTGAAAGGTTCATCCATTAATATGACTGGAGGATCAGCTGCTAGCGCTCGTACAACCCCTACACGTTGACGCTGTCCACCAGATAATTCCTCTGGCTTTCGTGCTTTGTATAATTCTGGTTCTAGGCCTACCATGTCCAATAATTCATCGATTCGAGCCTCGATATCTTGCTCTTTCCACTTCTTCATTTGAGGTACTTGTGCAATATTCTCTCTAATAGTCATATGTGGGAATAATGCAATTTGTTGTAAAACATAGCCAATATCCCATCTCATTTCATAAACGGGATATTCACTGATAGGTTTATTTTTAAAATAAATATAACCATTAGATAATGTAATTAAACGGTTTATCATTTTTAATGTTGTTGTCTTTCCACACCCTGATGGGCCGATTAATACAAAGAATTCTCCTTCTTCAATGTTAAAGCTTATATCATCTACTGCTGTTTTAGTCCCATATTTTTTTACTACATTTTTAAATTCTATCACTTTGTCACCTTCACTTTAATTTACTCTTTAGTATCATTCATTCCCATTTGAATTCATTATTCCCTAATTACAATTTTTTTATGTATTATCAGAAGGATTTTTTGAAATAAATATTCTTCAAAAGCATATTACGTACAATTCGTTGTATAAATAAAAATAGCAAAGTTAAACACATACAAAACATATAAGAAACGCATAACGTGCCTTAATATATTATGAATATCGAAATTAACTTTGCTATTTTAAGTAGATTTATTAAAAAATAAGAAAACATTTAATTTACTTTTAAAATTTTGTTGATGAAATATGTTCAAATTACAATTATTGAAGTAACTTATATTTGAGCTTTATAGGATTGAATTGTTTCTAAAAACATAGGGCAATAATGTTTTAATTTATAGCTTCCCACCCCATCAATGGAGATCATATCCTGTTTTGATTCTGGTTTTCTTTTGGCAAATTCCTCGAGTGTATAATCAGAAAATATACTCACTGGCGCGATGCCAAGATTCTCACTTAATTGTTTACGCACTGCAATCAATTCGTCAAATAATGCTCGATCAACACCTTCTACAGTATTGATATTAACTTTCTCTTTTGTCTTACGTTTAAATGGTGTAGTAAATATAGTAATTTCGTCACTTAACAACGCTTTTACAGATTTATCACATGTAAGGATTTCATCGTGCTCATTTAAGAAACCCTTAAATCTTAATTCATCAATAAGATGACTTAAATCTGATGTTGTGTACTGCTTCATAATACCATGCGTAGATAACTCATTATAATCACAATAACGAATATAATCGGAATCTTCACCACGTAACACTTGGATAATAACACTATAACTTTCTTTCTGTTTCATACGGGCGATACAACTGACAATCATTTTTGCTTCATTTGTCATGTCATATGTTTTATTTTCTCTTGTACAATTACTACATTGCTTACATTCTTCCAATTTTTCATTTGGTTCAAAATAATGTACAAGTGTCGCTTCTAAACACTTTTTGGTTTTTGTGTAGAGAATCATTTTTGTGAGCTTTTCACCCATTTTATCTTTATAATCATCATCTGCGCGCGATGATGATATAAAATATTGATGTAAACCAATGTCGCGTTCACTAAACAATAAAATACAATTACTATTCAATCCATCACGCCCTGCACGGCCAGCTTCTTGATAATAAGACTCTAAATCACCAGGCATATTATAATGAATAACAAAACGCACATTGGACTTATCAATCCCCATACCAAACGCATTTGTAGCAACAACTACTCGCACGCGATCATACACAAAATCATTTTGTGCTGCTTCACGTTCTTTATTTGATAAGCCAGCATGGTAGCTTGTGCTATTAATTCCTTTATCTTCTAATGCTTCTTGTAATTCTTCAACTTGCTTACGCGTGGAACAATAAATAATACCCGCTTCATTTTTATGAGACGTAACATATTCCATCACAAATTTTTGTCTCTGATAGGTAGGATTAACCTGAAAGACTAAATTACGTCGTTTGGTGCTTGTTTTAACCTCATTATTTTTACTAATGTTAAGGCGTTCCATGATATCTTTTTGAACTTCAATCGTTGCTGTTGCTGTGAGCGCCACAATAGCAAAATCTTGAGGTAAAGCAAACACTTTATGAATAACGTCTTGATAGCTCGGTCTGAAATCATGTCCCCACTTTGAAATACAGTGGGCTTCGTCAAACGCAACTAAATGTATTTTTAACTGTTGTAATAAACTAATAAAATAACCATTATCAAAGCGTTCAGGTGCTACATATAAAAACTGAATTTCGCCATTCCTCAATTGCGTTTCAATCGCTTTCTGTTGCTTTTGAGTTAAGCTACTATTCAAATATGCCGCGCGTATACCCATGGCCTTTAATTGATCAACTTGGTCTTTCATCAATGAGATTAATGGGCTGATTACAATTGTTGTTCCGCCTAGCATTAATCCTGGTACTTGATAACAAATTGATTTTCCCCCGCCAGTAGGTAAAACACCTAACACATTATGATGATCCATTACTCTTGATATAATTTCCTTTTGGCCTGGACGAAATGTGTCATAACCAAAATAATGCGATAAAGTTGATTCCATGTTATAAGATCCCTCATTGTTCTTTTAGTTCTTCAAGTTCACTCCATCTTGCAATATCTTCTTCATACGTTTGATTAAGACGTTGCTGTTCTTCGCTTAATTCTTTGATTTTTGCGTAGTCTGAACTTGCATTTGCCATTTCTTCGTCTATTGTTTCTAATCTCTGTTCTGTAGTGTCAATACGTTCAATAATTGTTTCATACTCTTGCTTCTCTTTATAAGATAGACCTTTTTTCTTCTTTCTTTCAGTAGGTTGCTTAACTTTACTTTGCTGTTTTTGTTGATCTTGAACCTTATCTTGGTCTTTTTTATATGCTTCATAATCTTCAAAAGTACCAATGATACGGTCCATTTTACCATCATGAATATACCAATATTCTTGAGCTACTTTATTTAAAAAGTATCTATCATGACTTACTGTAATTACTGATCCACCAAACGTACTAATATAATCTTCAAGTATCGTTAATGTTTCAGTATCTAAATCATTAGTTGGTTCATCTAATAAGAGCACATTCGGTTGATGCACTAACAATTTTAACAAGTATAACCTTTTTTGTTCTCCGCCAGATAATTTGTATATTTTTTTGCCGTGTGTTGCACTTGGGAATAAAAAACGTTCAAGTAATTGTGTGATTGAAACTGACGTGCCATCTTTTTCTTTAGCGACTTCACTTTCTTCTCTCAAATAATCAATCATTCTTACGTCCCGTTCTAAACGTTCTTCAGTTTGTTTAAAATAGGCAACTTTCACGGTTTGACCAATTTTTAAATTTCCATCAAAATCTTGATCTTCTCCACTTAAAATATTCAATAACGTTGTTTTTCCTGCTCCATTAGGTCCAACGATACCGATTTGTTGCCCACTTTGAATGATTTGAGTAATATCTTCGAAAAGTGTGACATTGTTAATATGCTTACTCAGATTTTCCATTTCAAAGACTTGCTTTCCTAGCCTAGAATAGGCAAGATTTAAAGAAGCTTTATCTTGTTGATGTTGGTTTTTTACATCTTGTTCTAAATCATTAAACCTATTTTTACGTGCTTGCTGTTTCGTAGAACGTGCTTTAACGCCTGCGCGCATCCATGCAAGTTCTTGTTTATATAACGATTGTTGTTTAGCTTGTTGCTTTTGTTCTATTATTTCATTTTCAGCACGCTGTTCAATATACGCTTCATAATTCCCCTCATATGTAGCTAACTTACCTCTATCTAATTCAATAATTCGAGAAGATACTTCATTTAAAAAGTAACGGTCATGGGTAACAAATAGCACAGTATGTGGGTACTGTTTTACATAATTAATGAGCCAGTTGATAGATTCAAAGTCTAGATGGTTTGTAGGTTCATCTAATAATAATAAATCAGGTTGCTCAATTAAAGTCTTAGCTAATCCCACTCTTTTTTGTTGACCTCCAGATAGTTCGCTTACTTCCTTTGTCGTATCATTGATACCTAATTTAGAAAGAATCGTTTTAATTTCAGAACTATAATCCCAAGCTTGATGCGTATCCATTGCTTCTTGTGCTTGCATCATTCTTTGGAAATCTGACTCACTCTGCGTGTCGTTGTATTGTTTCATGGCAGCTTCATAAGTTCTGATAATTTCTAACGTCTTTGTCTCTGAGGTTAATACCGCTTCAAATACGGACATCCCTTTATCAAAGTCTTGCTTTTGAGATGAATAACGTATGCGATAGGAGTTGGGATGAGAAATTTCAGCTTCATAATCTTCATCTTGTCCGGCGATAACTTGTAACAGCGTACTTTTTCCTGTGCCATTAATGCCAACGAGACCTATCTTTTCACCTTCTGAAATCGATAGGTGTAAATCATCAAAAATTACTTTGTCGGCATATGATTTGTGTAAATGTTCTATTTTGTAAGCTTCCATCGTCCAACATCCTTTTTAATATCGATTATTACAATTAATTCTGTTAAAATTAATTTCAGTTCCATATATTATACACCTTTTTGATTACAAATGATACAAAGGAGACAAGCTTATGTCGGAATTTTTCCAAGACTTACCTCCTTATATCCAAGCATTAATAGCTGGCATTATTACTTGGCTACTAACTGCGTTAGGAGCAGCGGCAGTATTTGTTTTTAAACGCGTGAATGATAAGATTCTAAATTCTATGCAAGGATTCGCTGCCGGCATCATGATTGCTGCGAGTTTCTGGTCTCTGTTACAGCCAGCCATTGATTATGGTAAAGATGCATCGCTTCCATGGTTACCAGCTGCAATCGGTTTTTTGTTGGGTGGATTATTTATTCGTGCCTTAGATTTAGTTATTCCTCATATACATCCCAACACCAAAGATACAAATCAGTTTCATGAGGGTGTAGGTACTAAAAAACTCAATAAAAACACGTTACTTGTTTTAGCCATTACGCTTCACAACATACCAGAAGGACTATCTATTGGTGTTGCTTTCGGTGGTATTGTTGCCGGGAATGGTCAAGCTACGTTTTTAGGAGCATTAGGATTAGCCATAGGTATAGGTATTCAAAATATTCCTGAAGGCGCCGCATTATCTATGCCTATTCGTGCTGCAGGTGCTACAAGATGGAAAGCATTCAACTATGGTCAAGCATCTGCAATTGTAGAACCTATATTCGCTATGATTGGTGCAGCAGCTGTATTAGTTATTACACCTATGTTACCATACGCTTTAGCTTTTGCTGCAGGCGCAATGATATTTGTAGTCGTTGAAGAACTCATCCCTGATTCACAAGCAAGTAATAATACAGATCTGGCAACATTAAGTTTAATGCTAGGTTTCACTATTATGATGATACTCGATGTTGCACTTGGATGAGGAAATATATTAATATCTATTACTTTATTAAAAATACGATTAAAGCTTATAAGCTTTAATCGTATTTTTATGCTTCAACACATTCAGCAATTATATCCTAAAAAAAGAACTAACACACCTTCACTAGGTGTATTAGTTCTTAAACATTATTATTTTTTCTCTTGTCCTTTAGGACCAGGTTTATATTCATAATTCGATGGTTTTATTTTTTTGAAATCTGGATTGTCATAGAATCTGAACAAGTCACCATTAAGTACATTATCGCTCATTTCTAAATCTTTTTCAGATTGTTGTTTACGTTTTTCAAAATCTTTAGGTTTTTCTGTTACCGGTTCATTATTCTTATTATCATAAATTCTACCATTTACATATTTATAATCTTTCGTTACAAAGTCTCCATTTCTGAAAGGAACTGTATCATCATGATCTTTAGATAATAAGTCTGTACCCATCATTAAGTAATTCTTCGTATCGATACCCATTAAATGTAATATTGTAGGCATAACATCTGCTTGACCAGCATATGTTTTATCTACTGTACCTTCTTTACCAGGAATTTTCAGCCAGAAACCAGTACGATTTAAATCAGTAAATTTCGCCGGTGTAATATCTTCACCTAATAATTTTTCCATCGCTTTATTATGGTTTTCAGAGATACCATAGTGATCACCATAAATCATAATAACCGAGTCGTCATAAAGACCTTTTTTCTTCAATTCACTTACAAATTGTTCTAATGATTCATCTAAATATCTTGCTGTTTGTACATAACCATCTACTGTTGAGTCGCCTGTATTAGGTCTCTCAATTGATGCGTCTTCTGGAGAAACTGTAAATGGATAGTGATTTGTTAATGTAATTAAATGACTATAGAACGGTTGTTTTTCTTTTGCTAAATAGTCAGTCGATTCTTTAAATAGCTCTTTATCTTTTAGCCCTAAGTTTTCAAGATTATCTTGTGACATATCATAATATGTTGCATCATAAAACTTATCTACGCCAAAGTGTTTATAAACTTGATCACGGTTCCAGAATGTTTTGTAGTCTCCGTGCATAACACTAGAAGTGTAACCTTGCTTTTGATCGAGAATTGCCGGTAGTGATTGGAACGTATTGTCACCTTTCAATGAAAATGCTGAACCTTGTGGCAAACCGAACAAACTATTATCCATCGTAAACTCAGAATCTGACGTCTTGCCTTGTCCTGTTTGATGGAAGAAATTCGGATAATATCTATATCCTTCTTTACCTGTAGAAAGTTTGTTCAAGAATGGTGTAACTTCTTGACCATTTACTTTTTTATTAATCAAGAAAGTTTGGAAACTTTCTAAATGGATTTTGATAATATTTTTCTTCTTAGCCGCTCCATAATATTCTGGATTAGGCTCTGTTTGTTTTTGTTTTGTATAATTTAATACTTTAGTTAAATCATCTTCATTTGCTAAAGCTTTTTGTTGATTATTTTCAATCGTTTTAACGCCATCATAAACTGTGAAGTTATATGGACCTAAGTATTTCACTAAATATTTATGGTCAAACGTACGTGTTAATAACTCTGGACGATCTGATTCAGCAAAAGCTAAGTTCAAGAAGAACAGTGCTACTGAAGCTGCCATAATCACTGGTACAAATTTCTTACTAAATACACGTTTATCAAACCATTTTTGTTTAAAGATCAACATAAACAGGTAAACGATTGTATCCGTAAAGTAGATAAAATCATACCATTTAAACGAGGCGGTAACTGCACCACCCATTGACTCTACATTTCCTACTTGGTTCAGTGTACTAAATGTTAAAAAGTCAGAGAAGAATCTAAAGTATACAACGTTAGCATATAATAAAAAACTTAATAAGAATCCACCAATAAAGATGAACCAAAAAGCTTTCTTCCCTTTGAAGAATAAGAAAATACTTAATACTAAAGCGATTAAACTATATGGATTCATTAATAAGATTAAGTTTTGTACTAATCCTTTAACACCTAAAGAAAAATCGACGTAATATGAAAAGTACGTTTTCAAGGTGACTGTTATCACCGTCAAAATAAAAAACGCAAAAAGAGTCAGTTTCTTTTTGTGTAAACTCATGTTTGTTTCCCCCGATTTTAGATTAATATAGGCTGGAAAAATATCCGCGCCTAGTAAATACTTGGCAAAATTTCTGTTAATAATGCCCTATTTAGTTATGTATCCAATGTAAATAGAGACACAGGTCGTTATTGGCGAAAGTTACATTCTTTAGGTTGGAAATTCATACTCCTTCTCATAAAATCTTACATTATGATATAGACATCAAAATTTCACTGCTTTAAAAGTTCAATTGTCATTATTAATAATATTAATTTTCCATGTATTCTTAAGATTATTGTTGTTTATTTCAAGTAACAAAATGCATGTATATAAACATCACATATTAACCTTTAATGTTCTTTTTACATTCTTTATCGTTTTGTAATCTTACTGTAACAAAACGTATACAGTTCAATTAATTAATATAAAGCAATAGTAGTCAAATATCAAGTAAAAACACACTTTTTACGAGAAATAAAGCTATTTGTTCGGCTTTATGAATGCCTTATTAACGCCACGTTAATACATTATTAAGAAATAATATGCTTTTTAATTATACTCTGATTAGAAATGATATTAATCGGACTATAGTCGCAGACAAAATAACATATTGATTATAGCTAGATTACAAAGTATTTTCTTTTTTCTAAACCATAGTATCGAGATACTAATTCTTATGTATATTTTAAGTTTATAGAAAAAGCTAGCGTAAGCGATAAAACTTACACGCTTTACTCTAGCAATTTTCTCTTAGCTCAGTATTTTTATATTTAATTCATTACCTTTTTATAAATACTTATTATTTCAACATTTCTAACTGCATTCTATATTCAATACCATGAAAAAGTTGATTTAACCAATTTGTATATTTAATTAAATTCTTTTCAGCACTTTCAATATCGATAAATTGAAATTTCAATTTTGCGCCCTGTGGTTTTTGTCCTATTTTAGTTAAATGATAACTTGCAATTGTTCCTATTTGAGGATAACTACCTAATGTATAATGATCATTTAATAAAATAATTGGCGTTCCATCTCTTTTTACTTGTATCGTACCTCTTTGCACGGATTGATGTGCCGGCATATCCTCATAAAATGCTTTTACGGGAGCACCTTCAACTAACATACCTGCTCTATTTGCTTTACTAGTCACTTTATATTCATCAAGAACAAAACGATTCAGTACATCTTTTTTGAAATCTTCTGTTCCTTTATTTTTGATTACGTGAAATACATCGGACATATAATTAAAAGAAAGTGCATAACCATCAATACCCCAGTCTGTTTCATGTTTATCTTCTAAGTTTTCGAAGAGTTTATGATGGCGTTCTGTATAATTACGCTTCATATTAACTTCGTCCCCTTTTTGCAACTGACGCCCATGAAATCCACCAATTTGTGACTTGAAGTCGGTTGAAGTAGAACCTAACCATTCGTCTAATTCAAAACCGCCGCCCACAGCTAGATATACTCTAGATGTACGACTTGTTTCAGTAAAGACGATTACATCACCTTTTTCCATTAAATATAGTTTGTTAGGGATAATTTTCAGATTTTCTGTTTTAGCTTTAAAATTACCACCACTAAGTGCAATTAATGTAGGTTCAGTAAAACGTATACGTGCCATTCTATTTGTCATTTCTAATGTTGCTTCTCGTTTATCATTCGCCACGAGTCTATTAGCTATTTCATGTGATAATGGATCCAATGCACCACCAGGAATCACACCATCATGTTCATACCCTTGGCGACCAAAGTCTTGAAAGCTTGAAAATAAGCCTTCATCTTCTATTATAATTGACATGGTTTAAAGCCTCCTAAATCCAACGCTTCTTTTGTCGTAGGCTTAAATATGACATTATCGCCTAATTTTAATTTAGTAAACTCGGTTTGATCAGGATTAAACAAACGAACCGGTGTATATCCAATAACCAACCAATCTCCGTATGTATCAGTTGTAGTAATTCCCGTCTTTTTGCCTTCAATAATAACTGATCCAGCAGGTATAAAACTCTTTTTTCCACCTGTATGATTTACAAATAAACGCTTTGTCATTCCAGTTAGATACGGAAACCCAGGTGAGTAACCCATCATGGAGACAAAATAAGTTGGTTTTGTATGTAACTTTATAAATTTATCCATATCCATCTTATAATGAGCAAGTAAGGTATCTAAATCAGGTCCAAATGTTCCACCATATATAACAGGGATCTCCATAGCTGTTGTGTTTTTATCCTCGTGCTTTATTTCTAATTGCACCGATTGCATCAATGCTTTCATATATAAAAAGGGAGAGATAATATGATGATGCTTAATCATGTCTCGAGCATCATAACAAATCATCATATCTGATTCTGTTGGTACTATTTCTGTAATAAATGGATAGTTTTTTTCAATTAAATAATTTTTTAAAGCTAACAAATCTTCTGTTAAATCCTTAGAGACCTCTTTTTCTATAGAAACCACTATAGCTTGGTCACCTTGGCTATATATCTTCATAGATTCACCTCATAAATTGTTACTAATGATAAAATACATTGAGTCCCTGAACTATATAATTCATCAGCGCTTTCACTAAAAAATAGACAAAAACAAACTGAATGATACAAAAAATTGTGACAACAATTTGTG
The DNA here is from genome assembly GCF_029024945.1 of Staphylococcus succinus. Classification (NCBI taxonomy): domain Bacteria; kingdom Bacillati; phylum Bacillota; class Bacilli; order Caryophanales; family Staphylococcaceae; genus Staphylococcus; species Staphylococcus succinus. The sequence continues at coordinate 2,144,737 of NZ_CP118976.1, forward strand.
CAATGAAAACCGATTGTTTTTTTAGCAAATGATTTGTAATCCATTTCGTAAGCACAGTTAACATCATAATTGCCAGTAACCATATCAATATCATTCTCTTGCCTCACTCACTGTCTATAATATGCTATATTATTATTTGACTTCTTCGTCAGTTAATCTTATATCTATTTCAAATTTTTCATTAAAATATTTTTGTCGTTGTGCTTGGTAACAATTGCAAAGTTATACTGTATTCAATAATCTATGTGCGGTTAATTGTTTAAGCTATTTATTTTGATATAACTTTTTCGCATTTTGGCTATATCTCTGTCATAGAGCTTATACCATTGTTTACGCTTTCTATATTCTATAGATAAATCTCTACATCGGCAACCTCTCGCAAACTATTTATTAGAAAAACCTGAATCTTTTCTAATTGTAGTTTCTGTTTAAACTCTTCCACATCATAGTCTTTTTGCTGTAAAACACCTTTTTCTATGAGTGATTGTCTCATACACCCTCGCAAAAAATCATGATTATATTTGGGTGTATAATACTGGTTTTCTTCCTTAATCATAATATTACCGATATCAAATTCTAATATTTTCCCCTCTAAATCATATAATAATATAATATCTGTTTCATGATTATGGTCTAAATGTGCTCTATCCGTTGTCTTATTTACAATGACACTTTCGCTTGTATTATTACTCGTTTGAATGAGTTTGGCTGTAAAATTCACTTTAGTTGTGAGTTCTGCTACGACATAATCAAATGTTCCGTTAGCATCCACTAAAATTTTCACACGGAATGCACCTACTGAATACGTTTCAACTAATTTGTAAACCAAAGCATCCCAACTTATTTCATTAAAATCAAAGCCAAGTTGCTGACACGATGTTTTCATTCTATTTTTATGATAAGACAGGCGTGGAAATACGCCTTCTTCTAATCGCATAGTTTCAAATAATTGCATTATAACCTCTCCAATATTTTAGTTTTATCTTTAAATTCTTGAACCTCTAATTCAGGTATAGAATCGATCGTTATACCTGCACCAACGCCATAGATTGCCTGATTGTTCAAATATTGAATAGTACGTATAGGCACATTAAAGATAGATTTACCGTCGGGTAACAGTAAGCCAATTGTTCCACAATATATATGTCTTGGCACTTGTTCTAATAGTTTGATATATTTCATCGTATTTATTTTAGGTGCACCTGTTATAGAGCCACAAGGAAATAGTGATTCAAGCACTTGCATGAGTTGTGTTTCATGACTTAATCCTCCTGTAACCATTGTGGTCATTTGAAATACAGTGTTATACGCTTCTATATGAAAAGGCTTGTATACTTTAACTGTCCCCGTGTTAGCAATGCGGCCAATATCATTACGTAATAAATCAACAATCATCACATTTTCCGCTCTATCCTTTGCAGAGTGCGTTAATGTTTGTAGATTTTCTTGGTCTTGTATTGCTGTTTTGCCTCTAGCTATGGTGCCTTTCATAGGTTTACTCAATAAGACATCTTCCTGTTCTCCAAAAGGACCACGTTGGAAGAACAATTCTGGAGATAATGAAGCGACTTGGATCTCTTCTGTGTCTATAAGCGCTGAATAAAAGCCATTATTTTCACGTTGTAATACTTCATACAACGTATAAATAGGATAATGAATATCGTCTATCAAACGTGTCGTGTAATTCACTTGGTATGTATTACCTTCTATGATTGCGTCTTGCACTGCCTTAATATGATCTATAAGTGTCTCTTGCCCTAAGCGGAATTGAAAATTACATTTCGCTATGTATGATAGCTCACGTGTTATTGATGTGCCTGATTGTTCAGCAAAAGCATATGCTGCCCCATAAATATAAGGCCCTTCAATGAGCGCAGTTTCCATTTGACTATTAAAAAATGGTGCTGCTTCATAAGGTAAGTATAGCGCTACATAATAACCTTCTTTTTGCTTAGCTTCAGCATAGCGAACCACTTCTCCTACTTGATCCAACGACTTCGCTACCTTTTGACCAATACAGCTCGTAAAAGTATATTGGTGTTGTTCGTAATTGTCTTCATCTAATAAATATCGATAATTATATTGGATTTGCATGATAGTCCTCCACAATTTCTATGAATAATGCGATTTGAGCTAGTCCAAACTCACTTAATATGGATTCTGGATGATATTGTAAGCCATATATCGGTAATGTTTGATGTGCAAATGCCATAATCATACCATCACAATTCGATGCTGTTATTTCTAGGACAGCAGGAAAAGTTTGCGCATTTGCACACAAAGAATGGTATCGCATCACATTAAACGACTCTGGTAATCCTTTAAAAATATTTTCGCCATTATGCTGGATGCGCGTGGTATGGCCATGAATCGCCTTACCACTCTTTATTATGTCTCCACCATAGTAAGTAATAATCTGTTGGAACCCTAAGCACACACCTAATACCGGTATAGATGTTGAAAATATTTTCAATATCTCATTTAAAATGGGATAATCATCTGGTGCACCTGGACCTGGTGAAATCACAATCGCCTCCGGTGAACATAACCTTACCTTTTCAATTGATAGACGTTCAACATCTATCACTTTTACTTCTCCGCTGTATTCTTGCTCAATATAATCTACAATGTTATAGGTAAATGAATCTTTATTATCAATCATTATGATCATCGTATCACCTCTTTAAGTTACTTTTTATCAATCTATTATACTCATTATCCCAAATATCAACTTGCTTTTACAACGTAAATATATTATTCTAGTCACGGTATAAATTGAATATAAAGAGGTTCCTAGCTGATACCCTCTATAAAAAACTAGACACTTGAAAAACGTCTATCTTTTTATGGAGATAGACGTTTTTTTGGCGTCATGACGGATAGAAAAAAGAAGCTAGTAAGACAATATTAAGGAGTGCAAGTATTTATGACGCAACACACATTAAATAATAACAAGGCAATCGTAGTTTTCAGTGGAGGACAAGACAGTACCACATGTCTATTTTGGGCCAAAAAGCATTTTGATGAAGTCGAATTAGTTACATTTGAGTATGGTCAAAGACATGATACTGAAATCGAAGTTGCTAAACAAATTGCTCAAGAACAAAATCTTAAGCACCATGTTTTAGACATGTCCTTACTTTCTCAACTAACACCTAATGCTTTGACACAACACGATTTAGAAATTGAAACGAATGAAGACGGTGTCCCTAATACATTCGTACCTGCCAGAAATCTCCTATTCCTTTCTTTTGCTGGCGCATTAGCGTATCAAACAAATGCAAAACATATCATTACTGGTGTGTGTGAAACAGATTTTTCTGGATATCCAGATTGTCGTGATAGTTTTATTAAATCAATGAATGTTACATTATCGCTATCGATGGACAAAGATTTCGTGATTCATACACCACTAATGTGGTTAGATAAAAAAGCAACGTGGTCATTAAGTGATGAACTTGGCGTCCTAGATTATATTAGATATAATACTTTAACTTGTTACAATGGAATTGTTGGCGAAGGTTGCGGAGAATGTCCAGCCTGTCATTTGAGAGCACGTGGTTTAAATACCTATTTAGAAGAAAAAGGAGCGGAATAAAATGTTCCAACAAAATTATCCTAGTGTTCAACATCCTTATTGTTTTGAATTAAATAAAGATTTTAACTTTTCAGCTGCGCACTATATTCCAAATGAAGATGCTGGAAAATGCATGCGTACACATGGTCACACGTACTTTGTTAATTTAACGATAGCTGGTGATACATTAGACCATAATGGGTTTTTAGTGAATTTTAGTGACTTAAAAAAACTCATACATGGTCAATTTGATCATTACTTACTTAATGATTTACCTCAATTCCAAGGTAAAAGCCCTTCAACAGAAATCGTCGCACAGACGATCTATGAAATGGTCCAAAATTCATTAGATGAACGAGACAATCAACCAAAATGCCTTCAAGTCTATGTTCGAGAAACTCCAACGAGCTATGTTGTTTATAGACCAAAGGGGTCATCACATGAGTAAGATACCAGTATTAGAGATATTTGGTCCAACTATACAAGGGGAAGGCCGTGTTATTGGACGTAAGACAATGTTTGTTCGAACAGCAGGTTGTGATTATCGTTGTAGCTGGTGTGATTCAAGTTTTACGTGGGACGGTAGCGCAAAAGATGATATACGGATGATGACTGCAGAAGAAATCTATGCTTCACTTTATGAAATTGCTGGAGACTCATTTAACCACGTAACCATTTCAGGAGGCAATCCAGCGTTGATTAAAGGGATACAAGACCTAGTAGATCTCTTTGATTCAAAACACATTCAAAGTGCCTTAGAAACGCAAGGGAGCAAATTTCAACCGTGGATGACACAAATTGATGATTTGACAATAAGTCCTAAGCCCCCAAGTTCAATGATGAAACCTAATCTACCTATCCTAGATGAAGTGATTGCACAATGTGTGCCTGAATCATTAAACTTAAAAGTCGTTATTTTTGATGATGCAGATTATCATTTTGCTAAAATGATACACCATCGTTATCCTTCGATTCCTTTTTATTTACAAGTGGGCAACCCATACTTAGATGGTGAACATGTGGAATCACACACAGAAAAATTATTATCTTTATATGAATCCCTTGTGGATCGCGTGATGGAAAGCAGTGAAATGAATAATGTTTATGTTTTACCTCAATTACACACCCTCTTATGGAGTAATAAAAAAGGTGTTTAAATTGAGTATTTCATGTGATGCGTTGTATAATGCTCTTTGTCCATACAATGCGTCACTTTTTTATTTAGTGGAATTTAGTACTATACATATAATTTTCATTTATAGTAAAGGCCTTTATATTCAACCATTCGGACTAACATCGCTGCGACACATTTATATGTATATAAATAATTTGAAATTAAAGAATTTGAATGAATATTTAACAAAAATTTAAAAAATTAAATGTTATCAAATGAATAACTTTATCTTAATTGCTATAATATTGCAGTGAAGTATCTAGGTTAGGAGAGCAACATGCTAATTAATATAATCATAAATATAGCTGCGGTATTAATCATTCTCGGAATTGATTTATATCGTCAGAATTACAAACAACTTAAGTTTAGCTCTATACTCATTGCATTGACCATCAATGCCATCATCAATTTATTTCTAATAGGAACATTTGATTACATTGCTCTATATACATGTTTTCAATTCATTCTTTGGACAATATTACAATTATATATAAACTATAAAATTCAAACTCACGTCATCACACAACAAAAATTTATTGCTATGATTCTTACTATTATATTAAGTACTTCTTTGATACTTACGTATAACACGAGTCATGACTCTTACTATATGTCTATACCATATTTGGCGCCAGCCATCTTTATGATTGGTGCAATTATACTATTCTATAGTACCTTCAAACCGCAGGAAAAAGAAAAGATTAAAATATTAACTCGTATTAAACGTCCAGTTCTTACAGGTCATTTACTCATCATCATCTCCTGTATCGTTATGACACTTTTAACGCCTTATTGGTATGCCTTCCTACTAATAAATTTAATTTTTATTTTGTTCATATTATGGCAAAATATATTTTCTAATCTAAATGATTAAGATAATATATTTTGTGGTATATATTAACAGTTAAATCATTTATAAAGGAGGCAAAATCATATGGGCTTTATACTTATGTTAATTATCGGTGGTTTAATCGGTTGGATTGCCGGTGGTATTGTCGGAAAAGATATTCCAGGTGGTATTTTAGGGAATATTATTGCAGGTATCGTTGGGTCAGCACTCGGTTCATGGTTACTTGGTGATTGGGGTTGGCACATAGGTGGTATTGCTATATTCCCAGCACTTATCGGTACAATTATACTTGTTGCGGTAGTTTCCTTTATTGTAGGTAAATTACGCAAAAAAAAATAAGACTTTGAAAAGAGGATGACACTAGTGTCATCCTCTTTTTTATCTTTTAAAACAAAAAATCAACAAAGCCGTTAAAGACTTTGCTGATTTTTAATTATCTATGATTTACTAGTTCCTTTTCACGTGCTTTCGTTTTGTCATCATAACGATAATGATTACGTTCTACTTCATCCTCTATGCTAGTCTCAATGTCGTTATTAATATCTTGTTTTGCTACTTTACTTGGGCAATTTAAATTGGATGCCTGTACAATATACTTCGGTCGTTGTTTCACTTCATAATAAATACGTCCTATATACTCTCCAACGATACCAATTGAAATCAATTGTATTCCGCCCAGCAATAAGACTGCTGCAATTGTAGAGAAATAGCCTGGTGTTTGAATACCATTAATTACTATACTAGCAAATATAAAACCTATATAGAGAAGACTAATGAAAAATACAATCAAACCAAGATAAATCATTGCACGTAATGGTTTATTATTAAAAGAAATTAACCCATCTATACCATAGTTTAATAATTTACCAAATGACCATTTTGATTCTCCATCTTCTCTTTCTACATTTTCATAAGTAAATACTTTTGTATTATACCCTATCCATTCAAATAACCCTTTTGAAAAACGATTATACTCATTGAGTTCAGTTAACGAACTCACTGCTCTGCGACTTAATAATCTAAAGTCACCAATACCGTCTTCTAATTTTATATCTTCAACAAAATGATTGATTGCTTTGTAATACATTTGAGTCAATAATTTTCTAGATTGTTTTTCGCCTTTTCTATCTCGTTTTGCAACCACTTGATCATAGCCATCCATATAGCCCTCTATCATCTGCGGAATCAATTCAGGCGGATGTTGTAAATCGGCATCAATCATAATCACAGCATCACATGTTTTACTATGTTGATATCCTGCAATCATTGCAGACTCCTTACCAAAATTACGGCTAAACGAAATAAATTTTACATGTTGATCCTTCGTAGCTATATCTTGAATATAATTTATCGTCTTATCTTTACTACCATCATCTACAAACAATAAGTCATAATTATATTGATGTTTTTGACTATCTTTGGACAATATTGCTTTTAAGCGTTGATAAGTCTTTAATACTACTTCACCTTCATTATAGCAAGGCACTACTACTCTTATTTGCATACCTAAACACCTTCATTTCAGTTACTTCAAATTCACTTTACCAATTTTCACCGTTATTATGCTATTGTAATCAATTATATTTACTCAATCTTTATATTGCCTTAATATTCATGAATAAAACTTAATCTCTACATAAACTTTTTAAAATACAGCATAATATTTCACGCATGCTATTTGGTATTAAAATGCTGGAACTTTTCTTTTTAGTATTACAAAACCTAATAGTATATAAACTCTTTTGTAAAAATTTTATAACGGATTGTAACTAATTCACTATAAAATTATAAAATGTAACTTAAGCTTATCAATTTTCGCTGTCATTTCAAAATAAAAACCATTATTTCAGCAACTAAAAAGACTGTCTATTCCATATTTTATGAATAGACAGTCCTTGTTATATATATAAATTAAGTTATTTTAAAGTACCTATTCTTACATTCTCTGGATCATTACCTTGGCGGTCGCCCCTATCTAAACTATCAATTTCTGCGATATCCGTTAATTCTAAATTAAAGTCAAAAATATCATAATTTTCTCTAATACGTTCTGGTGTTTTAGATTTAGGAATAATGAGGCGATTGTGTGCTAAATGCCAACGCAATACAATTTGCGCAGGTGTTTTATCATATCGACTAGCCATATCAGTTATAAGTTTATGCTCTAACAGTCCTTTGTTTCTCATTAATGGCATCCAAGCTGTTACAGCAATATCATGTTTATCACAAAAGTCTTGCAGTTCTTGTTGATTAAAATATGGATGTACTTCAATTTGATTAACAGCCGGCACTACATCCGTTTCTTCCATTAATTTCTCTAAATGATGTTTATTAAAATTACATACACCAATAGCACGAATCTTGCCGTCTTCATATAATTTTTCCATCGCTTTATAACTTTCAATAAATAAACCATCAGCTTCACATGGCCAGTGAATTAGGAATAAATCTAAATAATCTGTGCCTAAGTTCTCTAATGATTTTGTGAAAAATTCGATAGTTTGATCATATCCTTGGTAATCATTCCATAACTTAGATGTTATAAATAAATCTTCACGTTCTACGTCAGACTTTTTCAAAGCATTTCCTAAAGCGATTTCGTTTTTATAAAAATATGCAGTATCGAATGCACGATATCCTACTTCCAAAGCAGTTTCTACAGCAATATCCATTTCTTCTTCTGAAATTTTATATACTCCAAGTCCAACTTTTGGCATAGGGTAACTATTATTTAAATAATATGTATCATTAATCATGGTGATGCCCCTTTCAACACATTTAATTTTATTTCTAAGGTATTATATAATATTCTAATACGCTTTTCATGAAAAATATACTATACTGCCTTGTTATACATTAAATTGGATCATAGTCACACAATTATATTTCATCTTATACTGATAACCCCATTTCCCCCTCTCCTCTAATAATAATATTCATATTCTAGAGCAGCATTTATACCTCATACATAAAAAAACACCCTATCGGACTATTAGTATCAACAGTTCATAGGGTGTAAGTATCATTTAATTATTTATCGTTATCTTCTTCATCTTCGTCTTCTTCAAGTGTTGGACGCGTATCATTATATTCAAATTTTAATATTACATTGATGATTTGATGATTATCAATTTCTGAAATAACCCAACGATCATATTCAGTATCTACAAAATCATTTTGTTGTAAATTTGTATTATGTGCTTGTAACCAACCACCGATTGTATCAATATCATCAGAATCAACAAATTCAATACCAAACTGATCATTTAAATCATCAAGCAACACACGACCATTAATTTGATATTTATTGTCACTTAATTTGACAACATCATTAACTTCATCATCATCAAATTCATCACGAATTTCACCGACAATTTCTTCTAAAATATCTTCCATAGTTAAAATACCGGCTGTACCACCGTACTCATCGATAATAAGACTGATGTGCACGTGTTCACGTTGCATACGGATTAAAGCATCGCTAATACGTGTAGTTTCTGAAATCATAGGTAAGTCATGAATATAGTTACTTACTTTAATTTGCTTACCTGAAGCATATTCTGTTAAAAACTCTTTCACATTTAAAAAGCCTTTCACGTGGTCCTTATCCCCATCTTCTGTAATAGGGTAACGCGTGAATTGATGTTCTTTAATTGTATCTAAAAGTTCATCTACATTAAACGGTTCATTTAACGTAATCATTTGCGTACGTGGGACCATGATATCTTTAGCATGACGTTCATCAAATGAAAAGATATTTTGCATATAAGCTAATTCAGTCTGGTTAATTTCTCCACCGTTATAACTATTGTTGATTATAATCTTAATCTCTTCTTCTGACATTGCATCATTATTAGCATCTGGATCCACCCCAAACATACGTATAATCATACGTGCTGAGCCATTCATCAACCATATTAATGGTTTCATAACGATACCAAAGTAATACAACGGCCTAGAATAAAGTAACGCTAATTTTTCAGTATGTTGAATTGCTAACGTTTTCGGAGCTAACTCGCCAAGTACAACATGTAAATACGTTACAATAATAAATGCAACAATAAATGAAATCGTTGTTGTTAATGCAGCGGGTAAATGAATAGCTTCAAATAATGGATGAAGTAATTTATTAAATGTTGGTTCACCTAACCACCCTAATCCTAAAGATGTCACTGTAATACCTAATTGACATGCGGATAAGTAATAGTCTAAATTTTTCACCATTTTTTTGACTACGCGTGCGCTCCCGTTGCCTTCTGCAGCGAGCTGCTCAATTCTTGTAGTTCTGACTTTCACTAATGCGAATTCCGATCCTACGAATACAGTTGTTAATGCTATTAAAAGAAAAAATATTACTAAGTTCATTATGGTCACTGTTTCCAATTAGTTCCCTATTTCTAGGGATTCACCTCCAAATATTGTGTCACAATAGGTGACGTTTCATAAAATTTTTCGTGCTTCTTCACTATAATGTTATATACTAAATCCTTCCCATTGTAACACCTCCCTAAAAATGCGCATTTCCTTTATCTTATCACACTGTTACCTTGCAATCTATTTTATACTTATTAAAATTTCATTTGTTCAACTAGACATTTAAACGTAAATTTTAATTTGAGTCAACTTTTTGAATTAAATATTTTTTAATAAGTAAAATAAATGATAGTCGCAACACTGTTTTATTATTTTTCAAAATTATGAATTTGTCCTTCTTTAATGGTTGTTTGAACATTGATTTCATCGTCAACGATAACAATATCCGCATCTTTTCCGACTTGCAAACTACCTTTTTGATGATTTATATCTAAAGCAATTGCTTGATTCAAACTAGTTACACGCCAAAGGTGCTCTAATGTATCTCCTGTATATTGAATTAAATTCTTCAAACCTTCATTCATTTTCAAAATACTTCCGGCTAAAGCACCCGTTTCTAAACGTGCTTCCGAACCTTTTACAATCACGTTTTGACCACCCAGATCGTATTCTCCATCAGGCATCCCTTTTGCTCTCATTGCATCAGTAATTAAGAAAAATCGTTTATTTCCTTTTTGTTTATACGCAATTTGAATGGCTGCGGGATGTGCATGTATGCCATCAACGATAAGTTCTGTACTTAGTCCATCATTAGTCCATGCTGCTCCAAACAGTCCCGGATTTCGATGTTCAAAAGGTGTACCCGCATTATATAAATGTGTCACATGCTTTGCACCATTGTTAACTGCCTTATTGGCTTCTTCAAATGTAGCTACTGTATGTCCCATAGAAAAGCGAATCTTATCATGTAGCGCCTTCAATATTTCTTCTGCGCCCTCAACTTCTGGAGCAAACGTGATGACTTTTATTTGATGATTAGCAGTATCCTGAAATTGTCTTATTTTTTCTATAGTAGGTTTCTGAACATATTCAGGATTCTGTGCCCCTACTTTATGTTCAGAAATAAATGGACCTTCTAAATGTATACCGACGATGTCCGCTGTATTTAATTTATCTTGCTGCTGCTGATAATTAACAATATTTTCTAAGGCCTTAGTAATATTCTCATCTGACTGAGTCATTGTCGTAGCCAAGAAACTTGTTGTTCCTTCAGATAATAAAGACTTAGCGAGGTGATTTATACCATCAAATGAGGCATCCATTGCATCTTCGCCATACCCACCATGAATATGGATGTCTATAAATCCGGGTAAAATATGCTGCCCTTTAGCATCGTACTTAGTCAATTTACCTTCGTATATACCTTTACCTACACCAGCGATTTTCCCATCTTTCACAATGATATAACCGCGTTCTATCGTTTCGTATTCCGTATAAATACGTCCATTTTCAATAACATATTCAGTCATTTCCATACCTTCTTTACATTAATTTACTTCAATACAGCCGATTTAATACTTTAACCTTATTTTACCAAACTTCGTTAGCTTATTATATTCAAAAGTGTCTCCTGAATGATTTAAAACTCAAAAAACCAGAAGAATATCTCATTTATTCATGAGTTCCTTCTGGCCTTTATCGTTTGCTTTTAACATCTTGTTTTTATTCGTTCATAGCTTGTGAAGCACGAATTTCATCTTCACTTAATTTCGGTTTCAGTAAGCCATACATAATCGCTGAAACAATTGCGCCTATAATAATTGCGATTAACGATTGTAAGACATGACTAAAATCAGTACCGACAATTACGAAAATACCACCATGTGGGGCTTGAATCGATGAGCCTAATCCTAATGCAATCGCACCTGCAATACCAGACCCTACCATCATTGACGGGATTACTCTTAATGGGTCTGCTGCAGCATATGGAATTGCGCCTTCAGTTATAAAGGATAACCCCATCACATAGTTTGGTACGACAGAACCTCTTTGTTCTTTTGTAAATTTCTTTCTAAAAATTAACATTGCTGTTGCAATCGCAATTGGTGGAACCATACCACCAATCATTGCTGCAGTGATTGGTGCTGCATTACCTTCTGTTAACGCTGCTGTCGCAAATACATACGCAGCTTTATTAAAGGGTCCGCCCATATCGATTGCCATCATAGCACCGATAACTAATCCTAATAACATGATATTTGTTCCAGAAAGACTTTCTAATCCATTAAGCAATAAATTATTTAACCATGATGCTGGTGGGTTTAATACATAAATCATCAATAAACCTGTAATGGCTACTGAGAACACAGGGAAAATTAACGTAGGTTTTAACCCTTCTAATGCTTGAGGTAAACCACTAACCGCTTTCTTAATACCTTGTGTGAGGTAACCTGCTAAGAAACCAGCAAGAATACCACCAATAAATCCTGAATCACCTGAAACTGCCAACATACCTCCGACTAAACCAGCTGCAAAACCTGGTTTATCAGCAATACTACGCGCTATATAACCGGCAAGGATAGGAATAATTAATGCAAAGGCACTTTTGTTTCCAATATTCCAAAGTTGTTCAGCGAATGCGTTATGTTCAGAACTTTTTGGATCAAATGAGTTTGCGCCAAATAAGAACACGATTGCCATTAAAATACCACCGGCAATAACAAGCGGTAACATATTTGAAACACCATTCATTAAGTGTTTGTAAATCGTTTTACCTACACCTTGTTTCTCATTGCTTTCTGCTTGGCTATGATTTTTATTACCACGTGCCACAAAAGCTTTACGTGACGTATCTTGGGCCATATTAATAAGTTCTTCCGGTCGTTTTATACCGTCTGCTACAGGTACTTCTACAACATTTTTACCATCAAAACGATCCGTTTCTACATGTACATCGGCTGCTACAATTACGCCTGAAGCTCGATTAATATCATCCTCGGTAAGATGATTTTTAATGCCTCCAGATCCATTAGTTTCGACCTTAATTTTAACGTTCATTTTTTCAGCTTGTTTCTTCAGTGCATCGCGAGCCATATAAGTATGGGCAATACCAGTTGGACACGCTGTAACCGCTAATACGTAAGGTTCATTTTCATCTGTTGCTGCTGATGTAGTCACAGCTTCTGTTTCCGCTTCTTCCTCTTCAGTTGCTTCGTCATCAGCTTTATCAATAATTTGTAATAATTCTTGTGGTGAAGTTGCATTAAGCAAATCTTTACGAACATTTTCATCCATTAAAACACCGGACAATTTCGCTAAAGCATCCAGATGTGTTTGCGCACCACCTTCTGGCGCTGCAATCATGAAGAAGAGATGTGCAGGTTGCATATCTAAACTTTGATAGTCAACACCTGCTTTTGATTTACCAAAAGCAATGGCAGGGGTCTCTACAGCTGCTACTTTTGCATGTGGTATCGCAATACCTTCTCCGATTCCTGTAGTACTTTGAGATTCTCTATTATGAATAGCTTCTTTAAAACTTGTTAGATCATTAAGTTTCCCAGCTTTGTCTAACTGATTTACTAATTCGTCAATGACACCGTTTTTATCATTTGAAGTAAGGTCCATAGCAATTGTATCTTTTGTTAATAATTCGGTAATTCTCATAGTTATACACTCCCATCTAGTGTCGTAATCATCACTTGTGCTTTAATTTCTTCAATAGCATGTTCTGTGGCTAAGTCATCATTAAACGCTGTCGCTGTTCCCGCTGATACTGCCTGTTTAAATGCATCTTTAATTGTAAGTCCCGTTTCAAGTCCTGCAACCATACCCGCGACAGTACTATCTCCTGAACCAACCGTATTGACTACATGTCCATTAGGCACGATAGCCTTATAACTATGTTTATCATCTACATAGATTGCACCATCACCTCCAAGGGAAATAATCACTGACGTTGCGCCCATCCCTAATATTTCACGCGCATAGTTCATGACTTCTTTATCAGATCGAATCGACGTATTAAACATTACCTCTAATTCGTCTTTATTAGGTTTAATAAATAGCGGCTTGTATTTTAAAACTGTTTCAACTAAATCTTTTTCAGCATCTACAACTAATCTCGCACCAGTTTCTTGAGTAATTTTTGCAATTTGTTCATATGCATCACTTGGTACACTTTTTGGAATACTTCCAGCAACAATAACTATATCTTGGGCTGAAGTATGCTTGATTTGTGTTAACAGTGTTTCGAACTGTTCATTCGTTATTGTAGGGCCCGGAGCGTTAATTTCCGTTTCATTATCTGTTTTTAATTTGACATTAATACGTGTATCTTCAGTCGTTCTTACAAAATTCGTATTAATATCTGCTTGTTGTAATGTGTCTTCAATGAATTGACCTGGAAATCCTCCAGCAAATCCTAACGCTGTAGATTGAATACCTAATGTTTTTAAGACTCTGGATACATTGATACCTTTTCCTCCAGCAAATTTGTAGGTTTCAGTCGCTCGATTTAATCCGCTAAGTTCAAAATCTTTAGCAAACATTATATAGTCAATAGAGGGATTGAAAGTTACTGTATAAATCATAATGTTCCTCCAATAAAATTGTATTTTTCAGCAAAGCATTTAAATGTTGTACTTTCTATGGCCTTTTTTGAAGTTATTAAAGTAATTTCTTCGTTTAACAGCACGTGAGCAAAATATACTTTGTTAAATTTAGAATGATCAACAACTACAAAATTCTGCGCGCCTAATTCCATAGCTTGATTTTTGATAACTGCTTCATGTTCATCTGGCGTTGTTAAGCCATACTTTAAATCAATGCCATTCATTCCGACAAAAACTTTATCAAAACGATAGCGATTTAATGTTTTTATTGCACTCGACCCTACTGTGGCAAAAGTCGTTGATTTAACTTCACCGCCAAGTATAAGTGTTCTTATACCTTGTTTTAACAATTCTTCTACGTGGGTAAGACCATTGGTTACTACAATAATATCTTTAGCCTTAATGTATGGAATAATTTCCAAAGTTGTTGAACCAGCATCTAAGTAAATACAATCATTATCTTCAATTTGACACGCTGCTAGGCGTCCGATTTCTTGCTTTTCTCTGAGGTTGGTACTTCTCTTATCTGCTAAATTAGGTTCTAATACAGATGATTGATTGAGTGTTGCACCACCATGAACTCTTTTTAATTTTCCCATTTGTTGGAGCTTAGATAAATCACGGCGTATAGTTGATGCACTACATCCAGTTCGATCAATAAGCTCTTGTAATGTTAAAAAGTCTTTTTCTGACAGTTCAGTCAATATTACTTCATGACGTTTTTCCGTAATCATTACTTCACCTCATCTCCATGTTATTATAATGTTTCCGCTTTCTTTTTTCAATCACTTTTTCTCAAAAACAATCAAAACCAATCATTTTTTTAATCTTAATATTCAAAATTCCGTCAATTTTCTACCTTTGAATTCTTTATAAATCATAAAAAAACACAAAGACATAAACGCGTTATGCCCTTGTGTTACTAATTTAAATATATTTTCTTAAGGATGTACTACAGGTGCAACCTTTGCTTGTGTAGCTTCAATTAACTCTTTCACAGCTATATTAATTTGCATGCCTCTTTCCCCACCACTAACATATATTTCATTTAAATTTACTGCTTGTTGATCAATAATCGTTGGAAATAATCGCTTCATTCCAATGGGTGAACAACCACCCCGAACATATCCAGTAACTTTCTTTAAATCATCTAAAGGCATTAAATGAAGTTTCTTTTCATTTATAACTTGCGCAGCGGATTTCATATCTAATGAGTCATTCACTGGAATGATAAATACAAAATGATCATGATTAGTATTTTCTAACACTAATGTTTTATAAATTAATTCAATATCAACGCCCACGCTTGCAGCTACATCCTCACCCGACATATGCTTTTCTGAAACTTTGTAACGATTTACTCCGTATTGAATATTTTGGCGATCTAATATACGCATAGCGTTTGTTTTCTTTTGTTTCATTTTTCAACACCTCGTATCGATTCACTGGTGGTTAGTAATGTTATATGTGTACATGAAATTTCATTTTACTCATTGTTAATGACTATCTAAATCTAAGTTTTTGATAAATGCTTTCAAATCTTCACGCATCGTATCATCTTTTAATGCGAATTCTATTGTTGTTTTTACAAAACCTAATTTTTCTCCAACATCATATCGATTGCCTTCAAAGTCATATGCAAAAACTTGGTCATCTTTATTTAATCTTTCAATAGCATCCGTAAGCTGAATTTCTCCTCCTGCACCGGTGCCTTGGTTTTTTAAGTAATCAAATATATCCGCTGACAGTACATAACGACCCATAATCGCTAAATTTGATGGGGCTGTGCCTGGTTTAGGCTTTTCAACAAATTGTCGCACTTCATATTTTCTGTCAATTTTAGTTAAAGGATCAATAATACCGTAACGATGTGTTTGATCTTCTTCAACTTCTTGTACTCCAATCACAGATTTGCCTGTATCTTCATAAGCATTAATCAATTGTTTAATAGCAGGAGTATCAGATTCAACAATATCATCACCAAGCAACACTGCAAAAGGCTCATCTCCTATAAATTGACGTGCAGAATAAATTGCATGACCCAATCCTTTTTGTTCTTTTTGTCTAACGTAAAAAATATTCGCTAACTCTGTAGAAAATTTTACTCTTCCAAGTAAATCTGTTTTACCTTTCGTTTCAAGAATCATTTCTAATTCTTTTTGATTATCAAAATGATCTTCTATAGCTCTTTTATGTTTGCCTGTTACTATTATAATATCTTCTATACCAGCATTAGCGGCTTCTTCAACTATGTATTGAATTGTAGGTTTATCTAATATCGGTAACATTTCCTTAGGCATTGCCTTTGTCGCCGGCAAAAACCTTGTACCTAAACCAGCTGCAGGTATGATTGCTTTTTTTATTTGTTTCAAAGTACCCACCCTTTCTATTTACATTGTCAACTTCTATTAATAATGAAATATTTTCTATTATAGAAGTAACACATTTAACTGATGTTATAATCATAACATTGATAAATAACTCTTAATACTTATTCATACCACGTTTTGTATTAAAAATAATTAATTCTTCAAAATAAAATGCTACCCCATTATATATTATTGGAGTAGCATTTTATTGATTTTAATATTTTTAAATCATATTTAAATCTCAAAATTTATTTTAAATAACTATACACTTCATTTTTCACACTAAAGATATTATTAGTCTTAAGATATAATTCAATAAAGGTGAATTATATCTTAAGACTAATTGAGCGCTGGTTGACGTATAACGTCTCCAGCTTTATTTACTATAACTTTATATTCTTGTTTCGTTTCCGAATTCCAAAACGTATAAAACATGCCTTCTTTAGACTCTTTAACTTTTTTCAAGCTTGCATTAGCGCCTAGTTTATCAACAGCATATTTTTGCGCAACGACTTCAGACTCCTGTGGTGATAAACACGGTTTGTTCGACCCTAGATGATCTGTTTCACGATAGGATCGATCAAATATATGTGCCTGATTATCTTCATTTACAGTAACTCTATAATACATATGCGGTTTATCATTATTTTTAAAGGTAAAAATATAATAATAAGTCCCTTGACAGGTGCTATCGATACCATAATCATTATATGTATTAGAAATATCATTATCACGGTTAACCGTGTTTTGTGCTTCTTTTAATGCAGCGGAAAATTGTGGCAAGTTAGACTTCCCAACCTCATTATTTTTTAAATTGTGTGTTGTCAGTTTGGCTATAGGTACATAATTTTCAGCATAATACGGCTCTTGTCTGTCCTCATTCTTTTCAGTATCTTTCATTGCTGCACTGATTGAATGATTTGCTTTATGATTGGCTTGTTCCTTAGCTTTCACCACTTTATGCGAATCTGAAAAACTAGAAATTGATTCATGCACTTTAGCAAGTGCTTGCTGATTCATAGCAAGAAATAAAAGAAACGCTAAACAACAAGCAAGAAAGAGCGCCATGATTCCCAAAGTTAAATTCTTCAAATCGTTCTCCTTACCTACATTTCTGTTAACATTTCTTTATATACTAGCACATTATTTTAACAAAAAAGTTATATAGGCTACAATTTAAAACAAATGTAATCTCTGTTACACAAATATTACGCAAAACCTTTTTTCTTAATGTTTATGACATATTTGGTTAATATAAAGAAAACATTAAGAAAAAAGCTCCTCCTGAAAGTTCTCACTTTTAAGAGGAGCGTACCAATAAACACGCTTTTATGATTTTAATTAAGTTTTCTGCCACTTGGCTCTGATTGCTTTTTCTACATAGATAACGAGTATGCCTAGTAACATAACGACTACTGACATATATAATGGGAATTCAAAGTTAACATCATACAGTGTTCCTGCTACTAAAGGTCCTATAAAGTTTCCCATACTCGTAAAAGTTGAATTTAATCCACCAGCAAATCCTTGTCGATCTCCAGCAATGTTAGAAAAGTAATTTGTAATCGCTGGACGTATCATATCAAAACCGATAAATACTACAAAGCTGATTAACATAATTGACCAATAACTGTGTACTAAGGTTAATCCAAGTAGAATTAATGCAGAATATATTAACGCATAAGTGATAAATGTAAGTTCTTTAAAATATTTCATAAACTTATCAAAGAAAAACACTTGGAATACTGCCCCAAATATACCGCCACCTGTAATTGCTATCGAAATATCTAATGGTGAATAATGTGCCTTATCAGCTGTATATAATGGGAACAATGTCTCAAATGCTGATAAACCAAATGCCAATACAAGCGTTAAAATAATTGGCGTTAAAAATACTTTCCAATTCATTTTAGTTAGTAATTCTGGTTGATATTTTGTAAAACCATCTTGTGTTTCATTTTTAGGATTTTTAATTAATACGACTGAAAGTATTAATGCTAAACATCCACTGAAACCAGCTACAAAGAATGGTAATCTATGAGAAAATTCAGCTAGGAAACCACCTAAACCAGGTCCTAAAATAAAACCGGAATTGATAATTGCTGACATATAACCAAAATTTTTCGCTTTGTCTTTACCTTTTGAAAGGTCTGCAATCATACCTGTAACACCTGGCATGACCATCCCTGCACTAAAACCACCAAGAATTCTTGATACAATTAGGAGCGAGAAAGTATGGCTGACCGCAAATAAAAATTCTGAAATTGCAAAAAGTGCTAAACCTATACAGATGATTAACTTTTTACCTAACTTGTCAGCAAGTGTACCTCCAAATGGTGAAATAATCATTTGCGCCAAGGCAAATGCTGCAACAAGCACACCTAAATCGCTACCATTCAATCCTAAATCTTTCAAATAAACTGGAAGAACTGGGACGATTAAACCTATACCTAAAAAGACTAGAAAAATATTAAAATACAAAATTACAAATTGCTTATTCACGTTTCTCCCTCCATTCGTAAGAATACTTATAAAATGCTTCACTCATATGGTCTTAGTATAACTGACGAAAGCACAATATTAGAACAGTTTATACTATTTTTCTTACAAAACACAATAAAAAAATCTTATTAAAACACAATTATACAATCATCGGAAAATTACTTGTATAATAAAGGCGTAAATAAAAATTTTGGATGGGGGCTCATTATGATATATCAAGTAGATGGAAAGACAATTGTACTCGTATTAGAACAAGGCGAAGATATCATAGAAGCGGTTACAGACTTAGCAAAAGAGCAAAATGGTAAGTTTGGCACAGTGAGTGGTATTGGTGCTTGTGATGATGTTGAACTTAACTTCTATAACATAGAGACCAAAACCTATGAGAAAAAAAGAATACAAGAACCTTTAGAATTAATTAGCTTGTTAGGTAATATCTCACACATTGACGACAAACCTTTTGCGCATCTTCATGCAACTTTTGGTACAAACCAATATGAAACATTAAGTGGACATCTTACAAAAGCAATCGTATCTGCTACGGCCGAAATCGTTATCCATATGACTAACTTAGACATAAATCGTAAGCACAATGAAACTATAGGACTTAACCTATTAGACCTATAACTGCATTCACCACTCTCAAAATGAATTGATACAATTACAAAGACTGATGAATTTATAGATATGTAAGTCCACAGTCTTTGTATTTTTTAACATTTTTAACTATCTCATTATTTTAAAATCACCCTACTTATAACAGCAATCATTCTTTTCAACATTTTATTTTCGTCTTTTTTAATTAAGTCAATCGTATACTAACTACTGTAACCACACTATATCAAGCTTTATTTTTTACAATATTTTATTTTTTTATCATTGAAATTTATATCTGAAGCTTGTATCATGTAGTCTCATATTGCAAAATTACGGTTTTATGTCCCTTTGAATTCCATAGGATAAGGAAAAATTTTATTAACCTTTTTATTTATCAAATTCATTACTATTTTTTTAGCTAGTGATTTTCAATATAGTTTTAAATGTTTTATTTTGAAGGAAAGTAGGTGTACTTATGAATGCTCGTTATATAGCTAGATCATCCTTTCTTATTCTAATCATTATTTCAATTTTCTTTAATAGTTATTATAAATTTATGACTTTAAATTTATTTCTAGCATATGTGCCATTTGAATTATGCTTACTATTACATTTGTTTAAACCGAAATTTAAATTTGAATGGCCACTGTTTATAATTTTCTCTCTTATTTTCTTATTTATGGTACCTAACACGCTTTATATGGTTACTGATTTGATTCATTTAAATCAATTTACATTTAATTTTTATAGAGGCTTACTGTTAATAGAATGGGCATATTTTACTTTTCTTGTCGCAGCCGTATTACTTGCACTTTACCTGTTGATTTTAATGTTTTTAGAAATGGAACAATTTACGCATCATATATGGCTAAATAGAAGTATTATTGGGGCTATGATGTTTCTCAATGGTTTAGGCATTTATATCGGTCGTTTTTTACGATTACATTCTGTTTATTTAATTAATGAACCGCTTCGTATTTTTCACGAAGTATGGTCAAGTCTCAGTCTGACTGCTTTATGCTTTGTGTTATTGTTAGTTGCTTTACAAATATTATTATTTTCTTTTGCGAAAGGAGTACGAAGTGCAAAATGACATTAAATATCATAATACTGCTTATTGTGCTTATCGTATCCCAACTGATTATCGGACACCTTTTGCATGATATTGGATTTTCTTATACTCATAGCATCATATTGATGTGCCTTCCCTTAGGCATTGGATTATTTTATCTCCAATTATTTTATTACGAACGTCAATTTCCTAAATGGAATGTGCCTATAAAAGTAAAATTAAGATTAAAGTACATGTATATTTTAACCTTTTTCGAATATGTTGCACTATACATCTGTATTTTCAAAATGTAATCCTACACAAAGAGAGCTATCAGCTTTTACACTCTGATAGCTCTCTTATTTGATATTATCGATAATATCATTATTGTTTTAATGATTGTTTTACTTCTACCACAGAATCAGCAGAAATTTTTAATTGTGCTTGTTCTTCTTCAGATAATTCTAATTCAACTATACGTTCAATGCCTTGTTCCCCTAATATCGTAGGTACACCTAAGCAAATATCAGAAAAACCATATTCGCCTTCTAATAATGCAATACTTGGTAATAAACGTTTTTGGTCCTTTAAGATTGCTTCTAGCATACTATATATAGCAGAAGCTGGCGCATAATAAGCAGAGCCATTTCCAAGTAGTTCTACAATTTCAGCCCCACCTTTTCTCGTACGCTCTACAATATGTTCTATTTGCGCTGTATCTAGCATTTTATTCAAAGGTACGCCGTTAACATTTGTGGAGTGCACCAAAGGCACCATAGTATCACCGTGGCCTCCCAAAACTAAACCTCTAATATCTTTAATAGATACATTTAATGCTTCTGCTATAAATGTTTGGTATCTCGCTGTATCTAAAATTCCAGATTGACCAATCACTCTTTCTTTAGGGAATCCAGAAGCATTGATTACAGCATATGTCATCGCATCTACTGGATTAGTTAAAACAATAATTTTACAATTTGGGGAGTGCGTAACGATTTCTTGTGTAACGTCATACATCACTGCTTCATTAACTTGTACTAAGTCGTCTCTACTCATACCCGGTTTACGCGGTACACCAGCAGTTATAACAACAATATCAGAATTAGCTGTATCCTGATAATCGATTGATCCAGTTACATTAACATCAAATCCATATACAGGACTACTTTCTAATATATCTAGGGCTTTCCCTTTAACCTGTCCTTCATTATGTGGGCGATCAATAAGCACGACATCTGCCAACTCTTGTTGAGCAATTATAAATGCTAATGTAGCTCCCGTGTTTCCAGCACCTATGATTGAAACTTTTTTCTTTGCCATAATATCCCCTCTAACGTCTTTAATATATTTATTATAACATCTCATTTTTAATAAAGAGTTATGTATGGCTTGAAAGTGCAATTCAATTTAATTAACTAATACTATCACATTTACTTATTCTACTTTTGACGTTTTAGCCATTTCCATATCAAGAATATGATTAAAATTGCTAAAACAATATAAATAATACGTGAATAAACATCCATATAATTAACAATAGTATGCCAATTACCGCCAACTGCTTGTCCTAAATAAATTAACACCACGTTCCATATAAGTGTTCCAATCGTTGTAAATACTATAAATAAAGGCAAGTTCATACGTGTTAACCCAGCTGGGATTGAAATCAAACTTCTCAGTAATGGTACAAAACGACAGAAGAAGATTGTCCAATAACCATATTTTTCAAACCATCCAATGGTCTTATCTAAATCCTTTGTCTTCACTCGCAAAATTTTACCGTAACGGTTAATGAATCGATACAAATTACGCTCACCAATCCATGCACCAATACCATATAAGGCAATTGCTCCAAGAACTGAACCAATTGTCGAAGTAATTGTTACACCAACAAAACCTAAATCAGATTTTGTTGTCATAAATCCTCCAAAAGTTAAAATTATTTCAGATGGGATGGGCGGAAAAACATTTTCTAAAAAGATTAAAAATGCTATCCCCCAGTAGCCAAACTTCTCCATAAATTGTGTAATCCAGACTTCCATTTAATCCCCCTAAAGTTTAAAGTCATATAACATTGATCATTGTATTCTAGTGATTAAAACAAATTATTTGTCTTTGCGTATAAATAAAGTGATAAACCAAATAAAACTAGAGACATCACAGTAAGTATTAACGCTAAAATTGTCGTACGTTTATAATGTTTTATAAATGACACAAACAATAGTCCACCGTTGTATAAGAAAAATAGTCCAAATAATGTCATCATTATATTAATATCTGGATAAGCTATATTGAGTATTGCTACGATTAGTGCAAATACTAAAAATGGAAAGCTTATAAAGTTTCGTTCAAACTTAAGTTGACTTCTACGTTGTTCTTCGTTCTGATTACTCATTTTTTACTCTCCTCCAAAATTCACTTTATGGGATATCATGACCTAAAGAGGCCGTATAGATATCAAACCATTCTTGATCCGTAATTGTAATTTTCAATCCTGCTATAGCTTCATCAATACGGTCAATTTGATGTGTTCCTAATACTGGCATAATAGCGGCTGGATGTTTATTAAACCAGGCCATAACAATACCATTTGCTGTTACGTTGTATTTCTGGGTTAAAGGTGAAATCACTGTCATAATACGCGCTGCTTTCTCGTCTTCTAAATCAAATAATTTTCCACCTGCCATTGGGCTCCAAGACATTATTTTCACATCATCTTTTAACATGTGATTCATCGTGCCATCTTCAATAATATCTAATGTGTATGGCGAAACTTCAAGTTGATTTAAAGTGATATGTAACTTATCACAAACGAGACATTGATTAAGTAAATCATATTGTGATTTATTAAAATTAGAGACACCAAATGATTTCACTTTACCTTCAGTCACCAATATTTTCAACGCTTCTGTAACTTCTTGTGGGTCCATTAATGGTGAAGGTCTATGGATTAATAACGTATCAAGATAGTCAACTTGTAATTCCTTTAAAGAGCGCTCTACTGACTGTTGAATATGCTTCTTACTGTGATTATAACGATGTCCATCTGCACCTTGTATACGATGCGAAGGCAAGACGATACCACATTTAGATACTATTTCCATTTCTTCACGTAATTGTGGAGATAATTTTAGTGCCTCTCCAAATACACCTTCACATGAATAATCACCATAAATATCTGCGTGATCCATTGTTGTAATACCACGTTCCACTAATTCATTTAAATAGCGATTTAATTGTTGCGGTGTCCAGTGCCAATCTTGTGCTCTCCAAAATCCTTGTATCACTTTTGAGAACGAAACATATTGATTAATCTTTACTTTATCCATAATTACCAACACCCCTTATATTTTTATTTGAAACCTCAAGTAAATTGCAGCATCTCTAAATCGTTACGCAATCGGTTAACGTCCATTTCTTCCCCGATAAGTACTATATTTAATGGCAGTATTTCTTCGATAATTTGATAATCTGGCAACCCATGTGCATATTGAAATTCGTAAATATCATTTGGCATATCTCGAAACTTTACATACCCCTTTAATCTTAGAACATTATCCGGCAACCGTAAAATAAATTGATAAAATAATTGTCTATCTATAGGACCTGTAAAACGATACTGCATACTATTCATACCATGGTGGTGCGCATGATCACTCATATCTTTAGAAGCTTTAGGCGTTACAGATAACAATTTATTCATATCTACTTCTGCATAAGTCGTATACACTTTTGGCGCATATGCATTAATATCAGAAATTCCATTTAATGCTTCTCGTGCGGACTCATCAATTAAATCCATTTTATTTATAATGATTGTATCACTTACAGATAATTGCTCTTCCATTAAAATTTTTGTATTATTTGAATAATTGTTTCTAGCTAAAAATCTTGGTGCATCCACAAGACCTATGATGACTGGAGGATTAACGTTTTCTACGATTTCTGGGTCTTGGCACGCAGCTATGATTTCAATTGGATGAGCGATACCTGTGGCTTCAATTATAATATGTTGCATTGCACTTTCCTTTAGAAAATGTTTTAATTGTTTTATTAAATCTAGTTGCAAGTCACAACATACGCAGCCATTTAATATCGATGCAACCTTTACATCATCGCTTAATGTACTGCTGTCTATATTTAAATTGCCGTATTCATTTACGATAATGCTAGGTTTTTCGTTGTTACTAAGTAAATATTTTACATAATTACTTAAAAATGTGGTTTTACCACTACCTAAAAATCCAGTTATTACTGTTATAGATATTCTTGAGTCTTCTTTATTTGTCATACTAATCACTCATTTCTCAAAAAATGTTTGCATTAAAGGTAAATTATTCATATAATTAACCCTTTACTTGATAAATTTTAGATTTCTTCTGAAATTTAAACACAATTTATTTTAGCACGGCAAAGTGCCAAAGTATGTCTAAGGAAGTGTCACACACAACATTAGACGGATTCAGTCCGATACACAAAGAATAAAAAAACGGATAGAATGTCTGGAGGAGAACTTTATGTCTGAAGAACTTAATTTAAAGGATCAACTTTGTTTTAGTTTGTATAATGCTCAGAGGCAAGTAAATCGCTACTACTCTAATAATGTCTTTAAGCAATACAAATTGACTTACCCACAGTTTTTAGTTTTAACAATTTTATGGTCACAGTCACCTGTCAACGTGAAAAAAGTCGTTACCGAACTTGCTCTTGATACAGGTACTGTATCCCCGCTACTTAAAAGAATGGAACAGGTTGATTTAATCAAACGCGAGCGTTCTGAAGTAGATCAACGCGAAGTATTTATTCATTTGACTGATAAGAGTGAAGCAATTCGCCCAGAATTAGATACTGCTTGTCAAGATGTTGCAGTAGCTTCTTCATTAAGTACAGATGAGACTAAAGAATTAAACCGATTACTTAGCAAAGTAATTTCTTCATTTACAGAAGAAAAAATTAAATAAATATCTATTGTAAAATCTCAGTAAGAAACATATCAAAATACATTAATTAAATATACTTTATTTACATTAAGAGCTCAAACACAATTGTGTTTGAGCTCTTGATTTATTAATAACTAAAAACAACTTCTATAATTATATGGTATTCATTTCTGTCATTTGATATAAATAACCTTGTTGAGCGAGCAACATTTCATAACTTCCACACTCCACAATTTTCCCTTCATTCATTACTACTATTTTATCAAAACTTGGCAATAATCTTAAATCGTGTGTCGCTACAATTAATGTTTGTGCTTTATTGTGAATCATATCCATCACTTTATCTGTATGATATATATCTAATGCTGTAGTTGGTTCATCGAGTATCCATATTGGTGCATCTTTTAAAAGTAATCTCGCAATACCTAGTCTTTGTACTTCTCCGCCAGATAATGTGTTTCCGGATATTGTAATCACTCTATCTAAATTAATATGTTGTAAACCTAAATCATCCAATACATCTCGTATCACTTCATCCGACTCTTCGGTAAATAAATTCTCTTTCACTGATCCATCAAATAATTGTTGTGACTGTAACAAAGCATTAAATTGACTATATTTTTCTTCATCTAAAATCCTAGTCATATCCTGATGATTCAACAGAATTTTTCCTTCATCACTTTGATATAGACCTAACATTAATTGTAATAATGAACTTTTTCCCGATCCTGATGGTCCAATGATTGCTATATGTTCTCCTTTAACAATGGATAACTGGATATCATCAAGTACATAACTCGATTGATTCCAATATTTAAATTTAATGTCACGTACCTCTAATAAATTGACAGCTTCTTTGACATTCGAGTGAATAGATTCAGTTCCTTGAGGCGTAGGATGTGCAATGACTTCATTGATATCGCTTAAAGCTTCATCTGTATCTGCTTTATAATAAGCTACATTACTCATAGGAATTGCTTGTTCAAATAATGTTAACATCATTAATACGATACTTGTTAAGTATACTGCGTCCAATTGATGTTGTTGGATTTGTGCTACACCTAAATATAAAGTAGCAAATAACGCTAACATCGAAACGATATTCAAACTGTACTCATACAATGATAAAAATCGTTGTTCTTTCGCTTGCGCTTTTTCATAAGCCTCTAACTGCCCTAGTACTTCATTTTGATAATATGCTGTTTGGTTAAAGCGCTCTAACTCTTCATATCCTTCTTTATAATCATAAAATTGATTTAAAAATTGCCCTTGAACTTCATTCATCTGTTTTTTTAAAGCGCGCGCTCTTTTAGCGCTTAATAAGGGAATTAAAATTAAAGATACTATCATACTTAAGCATATAATTAATGCATGGACATAAGAAAAATATAACATGACTAATGCAGAAATAAGTGCTGTGATACCTATGACAACTGGAGGATAATAAACACGTAAGTATATATTTTGTAAAGATTCTACCCTCCCTATCATTCGTGCAATCAACTCACTTGAATTGAATTTTCTATATACATCTGGGACTACAGGAGTCAGATTTTTAAAAAATTGTACTCTCACATTTCTGAGCATTGTAAAAGTAGTCCTATGAGATAGTAACCTTTCGATATATCTTGCAATTGCTCTTAAGAACCCAAACATCTTCACTGTAACTATTAAAACCATTAATGCAAATAGTGGTGCACCCAAGGCGCTTTGTGTCACCATGTAACCACTTAGAAAGAACATACCCAAAGCGATTATACTTCCGGCTACACCAACAAGAATAGAAAGTAGTAAATCTTTATCTATTTTGAAATGAATATGTGGCTTCATGTTACTTCACCACCTTTAATGTTTTCATTGATTACTAATTGATCTAATGATTTCAATTGCCCGTTTTCTATATATACACGTCTATTGGCATTTTTAATTGTATGCGCTCTATGAGCAATTATAATTATTGTCGTACTATTAAATTGTTGTGAAATTACATCTTGTATAATATTTTCTGTTTGTACATCCAAGCCTGTTGCAGGCTCATCGAAGACTAAAACGTCCGGCTGTGCTACTAACACGCGCGACAGCTCTATTCGCCTCATTTGTCCGCCTGAGAGCATTTCTCCACCTTCTCCTATCCACGTATCTAAACCGTGCTTCAAAGATAGGATTTTATCTTTCATGCCAACCGCTTCTAATACCTTTAAAACTTCAGCTTCATCAATAGATTGAAACATCGTAATGTTATCACGTATTGAAGCATTAAAAATATAAGGAGACTGACTTAAAAATCCAATGCTTAAATTGGGTTGATTGTATGTTACAGTTCCTGAATTAGGTATATATCGCTGTACGATCAGTTGCGCCAATGTAGATTTACCAGCGCCACTTTCTCCTATAAGCGCAATTTGTTCGCCTTTATAAATTTCCAAATTTATCTCATTCAGTGCATTAAATGGCGCAGAGTCATATTTATATGATACCTTCCTCACTTTAATAAGCGCATTTTGTTGTGAATTAAAATTAGGTACTCTATTATCTACTTCCTCTTGGCTATCTAATAACTCAAAGACAACATCACTCGAACCTTCACTTTGCTTTCCTGTATGGAATGACTGACCTAGATCCTTTATTGCATTATAAAATTCTGGCGCTAATATAATAGCAATTGCTGCTGTTTTAAAATCAATACTATCAAATAATATCAATCCTAATCCTGCTTCTAACGCTACAAGGCCAATTCCCAACATGCTAATAAATTCCAACATCAATCCTGATAAGAAAGCACTTTTTAAGATACGCATAGTTAAATCTCTAAACGTTGTACTCTCTTCATATAATGCTCTTTCAGTTTGTTCTGTTCGATTAAAAAGTTTTAGTGTTATAAGTCCTTTCACTTTATTTAAAAATTGTTGACTAAACTCGTTTAAGTACGTCATCTTATCTTTAGATTCATCTCTTGTTTTCAGTCCAAAAATAATATAAAAAAGTGGAATAAATGGTGCAGTCACCATCATAATTAAAGCAGTATTTAAGTGTATAAAACACATTGCTATAATAATAAAAACTGGAATCATCATTGATTTAAATACCTGCGGAAGGTAACTATTAAAAAAAGGTACAATTCCATCAATATTTTCAGTCAAGGTATTCATTTGAACCCCTATAGGTTCTTTAGACTGCTTTAAAATGAGCTGACGTCGTAAATGTTGTTTCACTTTTGTCGACATACGATTACCTATCATTTGATTAAGCGTATTAAATGTTGCCCTCGCTAATAACACAACTAATATAAATAATAGCAATGTCCATAAATCTTCTTTAGTATCTAACAAGACTGCATTTAACACTTCTGCTATTGAAATGTTTTGAACAACCACCGTAATCGCTAATAATATACTGATTACAAACATACATGCTGGATATATTTTATATTTAATTGCTAAATTTGTTAATCTTTTCACAAATATCACCTGCTTCACATTATAAACTCATTATGTAAAAATTAAATGGATTCGCTCATAATTTTAAGAGCTTTTTTATGCTTAATTCATATTTTTGTCATAAATTCAAATTACACCATTTAATAATATTTACTATAATTTTTTGAATGGTTTTATTAGAAGAATTTATTTTGTAAAATTATTTTAAGACTTGAGACTGAAATCTCAGTTATATGTGGTAAATTACATTTTCATTATGCTATCATGATAAAATGAAAATGTATAAAATTTAATAAGTGATATGAAAGTAGGTAAAATATGTTAATACTTGAATTGATAAAAGGTATCATTCTAGGTATCGTCGAAGGTTTAACAGAGTTTGCACCTGTGTCTTCTACAGGTCATATGATTCTTATCGATGACATGTGGTTAAAATCAAGTGAATTTTTAGGATCTCAATCCGCTTTTACTTTTAAGATTGTAATTCAACTTGGTTCTGTTTTCGCTGGTGCCTGGGTATTCCGTGAACGCTATTTCGAAATGTTACATATTGGTAAATATAGATCAGAACCAATTGATGGTATTGGTCAAAAACCAAAACGTTTAAACCTACTACATATATTAGTAGGTATGATTCCAGCTGGTATACTGGGTGTATTATTTGATGATGTCATTGAAAAATACCTATTTAATGTACCAACAGTAATGATAGGACTATTCATTGGCGCAATATATATGATTATTGCAGATATTTATAGTAAAAAAGTTACAAATCCAAAAACAGTTGATCAAATCAATTACTTACAAGCTTTTATTATTGGGTTGTCTCAGGCTGTAGCCATGTGGCCAGGTTTTAGTAGATCAGGATCTACAATATCTACTGGTGTATTGATGAAGATGAATCATAAGTCAGCTTCTGATTTCACCTTTATCATGGCCGTTCCTGTAATGTTAGCAGCAAGTGCACTATCATTAGTTAAAAACTTTGAGTATATACATTTAAATCATATTGGTTTCTATATTTTAGGTTTCTTAGCAGCATTTATTGTAGGCTTAATTGCAATTAAAACTTTCCTCTTCCTCATTAGTAAAGTTAAATTAATACCTTTTGCAATTTACAGAATTGTATTAGTCATCATCATAGCTATTCTCTATTTCGGTTTTGGCATTGGTCAAGGTATTTCAGGAGAATAAACCGATGCATCTCTACTTCTTAGTTAACAACTAAAAGTAGAGATTTTTCTTTATTAGCAAATACGTTGTAATAAGCTGTAATTACAGTTTATTTTCCTGTATCATAGGGTAATAAGTAGATAGTATAAATTAAATGGAGGCAACGAGTATGGACAAAAAGCAATTAATTAAAACAATCATCACAGTATTACCTGTGTTTTTAGTACCGCTCATCGTTGAGCGCAAACGTATTAAAGATCATCCTGACGTGAAAAAAGCAACTGATGCAACAGTTAGTGCATCTAAAACCGTTGCGAATAAATCAGTCCAATTCAAGGATAGTGTTGTAGAAAAATCATCACATGCAAAAGACTACGTTGCAGATAAAAAACACAATGTAGATCAAAAACGCGAACTTAAACGTATTGCTAAAGCATACGATCCTGCTTATATTGAGAAAAAAGGCGAAAAGCTAGAAAAAGAAAATCGCAAAGAAGCAGCTAAACTAGATAAGATTCTTCAAAAAAATATCGACAAACGTCATAAGGAAGAAGAAAAAGTTCGTCAAGACAACAAAAAACAACGCATTAAAGATATGAAAAAAGCCAATAAGCACATGGAAAAAGTTGGTTTAACTCCAGGAAAACTTGATGATTCAACTGAGAAAAAAGGCGAAAAGTTAGAAAAAGAAAATCGTAAAGACATTAAAAAGTTAGATAAATTATTGCAAAAAAATATCGACAAACGTCATAAAGAAGAAGAAAAAGCTCAAGAGAAAAACAAAAAAAATCGCTTATCTGAGTTCAAAAAATATAAAGACTACGTGGCCAAGAGTGTTGTAAAACAAAACAACGAAGACAAAGGTAAATAAACTTATGACCCAAGTCATTATAGATGGAGATGCTTGTCCTGTAACCAATTCAGTAATTGAATTGACTTTAGGGACAGGCATTTTTGTTACAATTGTACGTAGCTTTAGCCATTTTTCCACTGTTGTTCAACCAAACCACGTGAAAGTCATTTATGTAGATGACGGCCCAGATGCTGTAGACTACAGAATCGTTAAGCTTGCACAAACCAGCGATATTGTAATCACTCAAGACTATGGACTAGCAAGCTTACTTCTAAATAAAGTAAAAATGGTCATGCACCATAAGGGATTCATTTTTAATCATCAAAATATTGACACACTGCTTGAACAGCGACATGCAAGTGCCCAATTTAGAAAAAGTGGCGGTCGCACAAAAGGGCCTTCCGCATTTACTGAACAAGATGTCTCAGTTTTTGAGTCTATATTTTCATCTATTATTAAGGAACAAATATCTGAAAAGGAGGAATAACTATGAAAAGAATTGCCATATATTGTGGTGCCAGTAAAGGCAAAGATGAATCATACATGAATGAAGCATACCAATTAGGAAAATACATGGCCCAACAAGAATATGAATTAGTATTTGGTGCTGGCTCCGTTGGAATTATGGGCGCAATTCAAGATGGTGTATTAGATCATGGGGGCCAAGCAATTGGCGTTATGCCTAATATGCTAAACGAACGAGAAATCACAAGTGAAAAATTAAGTGAACTCATACTTGTGGACTCTATGCATGAACGAAAAAACAAAATGGCCGAACTTGCAGATGCCTTTGTCATGGCTCCAGGCGGTGCTGGTTCTTTAGAAGAATTTTTTGAAATGTATAGTTGGGCTCAAATTGGAATTCATGAAAAACCTATTGCTGTTTTTAATATTAATAATTTCTTTGGGCCTTTGCAAACATTACTTAACCATATGATTAGCGAAGGATTTATTGACGCTAAGTATAGTCGCCTAGCACCTTTATGCGATACTAAAGAACAACTTTTCGAAACGATTCATAACTACAAACCACTAGGCGTAAGAACTTATGATTAACATTTAAACTAAAAAGAGGTCGGATACACTAATATATCTTGGATGCCATAGATTAGCTTTCCACATATATTACTCATGTCCAACCTCTTTCTTTTTCTTTTAACAAACAATCATCATTAATTGTTTGAATATTATTCCGAAAACCACCAAAATAATAACCACAGATATTTTATTGATCATTATAATGTATTTTCCCGATGTATCCATATGGCCAAGTGCTTTTCCTAAAATGGCTAAAAGGAAAAACCACAACCATGAGACACTAAGTGTCGCTATCATAAATATTCCTTTAGATACGCCTTCATAAATCGCACCATTTGTGCCTATTACCCCGATTGTATCCATAATTGCATGAGGGTTGAGTAACGAAACAGACAGAGCAAACGTGATTTGTTTCTTTGTTGACATGGGACGCGTAGTGTTTACTCTTTCTGGCTTTGCCATCCACATACTCCATGCCATATATAATAAAAATAGTAATCCAATACAATAAATCGTTACTTGTAGTATAGGAAATGACAATAAAATCACTGAAACTCCTAAGACTGCTAATATAATTAATAACGAATCACATACCCCTGCTGTAATAATTACAGGTAATACTTTGAAAATACTTTTATAATTTGCACCTTGATTAAATACAAAAACATTTTGTGCTCCTAAAGGTAATATTAAACCCAATGCTAATAAGAAACCATGAATTAAAGGTTGTAGCATATACCTATCCCCCTTCCTAATAAATTCCACAGAAAACTGTACCAGTTCATTTTATAGTCATGCTTCAAAAACTCTGCTTAATACATTGTCTGCAACGACTATGCTATAATAAATCCACAGAAAATGGACCAACCAATAGATAATAAAAATACCAATCAGATAGCATAGGAGAATATGTATGTTTAAACCAAAATACAAGCAAATTATCGATGATATCATGACACAAATAAATAAGGGAACGTTGGAACCAGGCATGAAATTACCTTCACAAAGACAAATGGTACAACATTATAATGTTAACCGTTCAACTGTTATACAGGCATTAGATATTCTTCAAAGCTATGGTGTTTTAGAGGCCAAAGAACGAAGCGGTTTGTTTCTTTCTGACAACAAACTCAATACATATATCAATAATAATATAAATTGGCATAAGTATATTAGTAGTAGCACCACTAAAAATAATCAGTATTTCATAAAAAAAATAAATGAATTAGAATTTAAGCCAAATATAATTCGCTTAGGTACCGGAGAGTTAGCACCAAATCTAATACCCAATGACAAATTCCAGGATATCCTCTCTTCCAACCAAACTACCAATTTGCTCAACACTAATTATGAACCTCCATTAGGAAATTTAAATCTTAGAACAGCGATAATTAATCATGTTAAGAAACTTGGTATCATATGCACAACAGACAACGTTTGTATTACCTCTGGTGCATTACAAGGTTTAAAATTAATTGCCGATGGGTTATTGATTCCTCAATCTAAAATTATTGTAGAAACCCCATCTTATATTAACTCTATACACACTTGGCATAATAATAGAGCAGATATCAAATACCTGTCCATAACTGAAATAAAGAAAAATATTAACAATATATTTAAAGCGCAATCCGAATATCACAACAGTATTTTTTACTGTATTCCTAATTTACATAACCCCACTCAACATTCATACACATTAGAGCAAAAGCAAAAGCTAATCGCTCAATGTAAACAAACTGGTATCCCAATTGTAGAAGATGATGTATATGGTGATTTATATTTTGAAGATTCCCGCCCTATACCATTAAAATCTTTAGAGGATAACGATAATATTTTATATTTAAGTAGCCTCTCCAAAACCGTAAGCCCTGGCTTAAGAATAGGTTGGATTATTGGTAAAGCTTCGGTTGTCTCCCATTTAGCCGATTTAAAAATGCAAAATGACTATGGTGCAAGTTCTCTGTCGCAATTCGTTGCTACTGAATGGCTAAACAATCCAAAGTACCACGACCATCATATTCAGACCTTAAAGCAAGCGCTAATAGCTAAGCGAGATGCTTTTTTGACATCGCTCACAACTCACTTTAATCAAATCGGCACATGGCAAATACCACAAGGTTCATTTTATATTTGGTGTAAACTCAACGTTGCCATTGATATGAAATCGTTATTTGATGAAGCAATAAAACATAATCTACTTATTAATCCCGGAGAGATATATGATACACAATCATCAAACTATATCCGTTTTTCCTATGCTTACATTAATATAGAGGACATAGATCATGCTTTATATACACTAAGTAAACTTATAAAATCACAATCTTAGCTACTGAAATAAAAAATAGGATACAAAAATCCATGACTTTATGGATTTTTGTATCCTATTACAGCGTCTTGCTATTTTACATATCTAGTTAAATCTTTATAATACCTTACACATT
Organism: Staphylococcus succinus; assembly: GCF_029024945.1. Taxonomy (NCBI): domain Bacteria; kingdom Bacillati; phylum Bacillota; class Bacilli; order Caryophanales; family Staphylococcaceae; genus Staphylococcus; species Staphylococcus succinus. The sequence goes on from NZ_CP118976.1 coordinate 2,179,672, forward strand.
TTTTTAGGGAATGCTGTTTACTAAGGTCAGGATAATCAAAATAATCGTAAACGGTCATGCCAATCTTTTCCATGACTTTACGTGAAGGTTCATTGTTTTCTGATGTAAAGGCATATATTTCATTCACACCTTTTTCTCTAGCATAATTCAAGACTGCTTCAGCACCTTCTGTAGCAAATCCATTGCCCCAAACTTCAGGAATTAAACGCCAGCCAATTTCATTAAAAGGTAGTTCTTCAAATGAATATTTACTCTCTTTACTCACATAATTCAAACCAATGAACCCTAACCAACCATTGGTTTCTTTCAATTCAACAGCAAACAAACCAATACCGTGAGCCTTTATATTTTCATTCATTTTATTCATATCGTGTTCTGAACGTCGATAACTTAATAAGCTTGGAAAGTATCTTCTAACTTGTGGATTGGCATTCATTTGCTGGAATAATAGTAAATCTTCCTCTTGCCAGTCTCGTAACCTTAAACGTTCAGTTTCAATATAAACTGTCATAGCGTTACACCTCTAAACTGGTAAAATAAATTTCAATAGAAAAGTAACGCGTTATGAAACTTGTCATACCGCGCCACCCTCTAAATTTTCAAAAGTGATTATGCTTTTGAAATATAACTAATTAATTCAACATTTACCGCTACTTCTTTTAAACGATTACGTTCACTTTTCGGCGCAGTGAATGTTGCATCAATAAAATCATTTTTATGATTTAATCTATAGGTAGCAACAAATGTGTCTGTATCCGACTCAAAATTTGGTAAATGTGCAATCACACGTTTAATTTCACCTGTTGAATCTTTAATTTGTCTACCTGTGATATTTTCAATTTCTCTACCTAATTCTGGCAAAGTGATCGTACGACCTTCTAATAAGTTAAAATCTTTTTCATGCATAATGATTACCTCTCTCCCTATGTAGCATAATTATTTACTTCATCCTATAAAACAACCAACCCTATGAAGTAATATTTTTGAATAGTAATTAACCTTTATACGATTATTATTTTTTATATTTTTACTCTTATATATTTTACACTAAACTACATTATGATTAATGATACCCATTATAGCAATTACTAAAACCATAATACAATAATTTCCGAGGAAATACTGTACTACAATTTGATAATACCATAGAGCACGATAGAGTTATATTATACATATAGAGTAATATAATCACCGTTCATTAATTTCAAATGTAATGTTATAACACGTGCATTATTACATTATGTATCCGCACTAATATCTTTTTCTAGACTTTTTGACTTTTCTTTTAATTTATCATGTTCTTTTTTCAATTTTTCTTGTTGTTTCTTCAAATCTTTATTTTGTTTTTCTAATTTATCTACGTCTTTTTCCAATGCAGCTTTTTCATCACTTTTACCACATGCAGACAATGTAATCGTTGCTGCCAATATGAGTGTTAAACATTTTTTCATGTAGGAACTCCTTCATATTTCATTATAATATATTAATTTTATCATTATTTTTTGTTATCTTCATTAATAGTCTTTAAGTTTTTTGTCATAATTACCTTACTAATATGATAATCACGTTGAAGATTTATATTTTTCATCTGTATATTGTCATAAGCAACAGTACTTTCAATTTGTTGTACACCTAATAAAATTGCCCAGTCTTCTATTGCATCTTTAAATCGTGAAGCAAGTCCTTGTTGACGATATTGTTCATCTACATAAAGCATTTCAATAACGACTTTATCAAGATTTTTTTCATATCGCGCCCAAATAAATCCTTTTAATTGATTCTTTTCGAAATCAGCTAATATGATATCACGCTTATAGTATAAACCACGTTCAATCATTTCTTCACGTAGCGCAATAGATATTGAAGACATATGATAATTTTCATATTGACGTTCAAGTTCACGTTCATGTATTTTAGCTATTTCATATATATAGTCTTTCTGTTGATAAGAAACTTTCTTCATATTTACTCCTTTGAAAAGTAATGTTGATTTATATTGTTATATTCGTCATAATTGTCCTTATTATTATATTTTATAAAAAGGACTGCAAAATTCAAATGAAATCTACTGAAAGATTAACGCGTGAAAACAATGTAAAATCTTTGCGATTGAATAACACCGATAGAGCTATTTTTGAAAAATATATGACTTTCGTTCGTGCAGATTTAAGCGTGAACCCGCATGATTCAGAAAAGATGTTGAATCGCATCTTATATCAATTATTTAGAGCTGAAAAAGAAGGTCAACTTGCAATGGATTTCTTTAATCATAATCCTAAAGCACATGCTAAGGCAGAATTAAAAAAGCTTCCAAATGAGACATTAATAAACATCTTCAAATATATTATGCAACATTTTATATTATTTATAGGTATTTTTTGTTTTTTAAAAGGATTTATCGGCTTCTTTATTGGTGCGAATCGCCTATATTTATACACATTTCCAATCATGATTGTAGTTGGATTTGGAATTATATTTTTATTTATATGGATGTTGTTTAGAACAGTTCAAATGCAATGCTTCACTAAATCACATTGGACTTGGGTTTTAACCTATATCGTCATATTGTTGCTTTTATCTGCAATATTCTACGTGTTTTTTATACCACAATCTATTTTAGCGTTTGGACCTTATTTTATGATTAGCAATTGGACCTTTATAATTTTCTCTTTAATTATATTGCCTATAGCACTATATGTGGATCATCACTATGTAAATAAAAGCACAAATACTTCTCTATAATTAGAAAGGTAAAGCGTTATATTTCAGTTCATAGCATTTATAAAACAGACTTATCTCAATTTACACGCTTAAAAGCACCCATCTACTAAAAATAGATGGGTGCTTTTAATTTTAAATATTAGCATTGATTACTCAAATGACTGATAAAGCAATCATTAAATTCAAATGGTACCATCTCTATGATGGTGCCATACCTTCTTTTCTCTCTACAACAATACTGATGGATAAAAATACAAGACCTATCACTGTCAAAATTGGTGCAATAAGGCTTAATGATGCTAAAGGTAAATTAGTCACAACTACGCCACCTATAAAAGCACCTAAAGCATTACCTAAATTAAAGGCTGATTGATTCAGTGTACTAGCAAGCGTTGGCGCGTCTTTTGAAATAAGCGTACTTTTAAATTGTAACGAAGGGCTCATACTAAATCCTATTAAACCAAAGAAGAAAATCCCCGCAACCATTAGGAAACCGTTCATTTGTATAAAGTATAATAAGATGAAATAAAGAATAAAGACTACAAATATAACTTGTAATGCTTTATTTATATTTTTGTCTGCAAGTTTACCTCCAACAATATTCCCTAAAGTCACACCGACTCCAAAAATAATTAATAGGAAAGAAATTAAATGTTCTTGCACATGTGACACTTCAGTCAATACTGAAGAAATATATGTGAAATATGCAAACACACTGCTAAACCCAAATAATGTAACTGCTAAAGTCAACCACAAGCGTTTTTCTTTTAAAATTTTCAATTCATTAAGTACTGAAGACTTCACAGTGTCACGTTGCATTGGTACAAACACTATGATACCAATTAATGCTAAAGCACCTATAATTGAGATAATTATAAACGTCATAGGCCATCCAAAATTTTGGCCAACTAATGTTCCAAATGGTACGCCAAGAATATTACTTAAGCTTAGTCCCATAAACATTAAAGCCATAGCGCTCGCACGTTTTTCAGGTCTGACCATACTAGCTGCCAAAATTGAACCAATACCAAAGAATGAACCATGCGCTAATGAAGTAACAATACGACTTGTCATCATTAATCCGTAACTGGGACTAAATGAAACTGCTAAGTTTCCTAGTATAAAAATCCCCATCAATGCAAGTAACAAATATTTACGATTCCATTTGATTGTTAACATAACTAAAATTGGACCACCAATAGCTACACCCAATGCATAGCCAGTAATAAGTTGTCCCGCTTGGCTTACTGAAACGTCAAAATCTCGCGCAATGTTCGGTAATAGTCCCATAATAACAAATTCCGACATCCCTATCGCAAACGCTCCAATAGCAAGCATCCATATAGCAACTGGATATTTCATTTTGGCTCCCTCCAATTTCCATTTTTTTCAAACATGGTTGTGATTATACTAAAATTAAGTAAGTGAAAACAAGGGTGTTGCTCAATTTACATCATAAATACGCTTACATTTCATTTGACATTCATCAATTTGTCATTTTTTAAATTATTTGCTATCTATTTACACATTGAAATACATTTTGTAAGAAAAAAAGAGTTAGTTATCATCTAATGGAATGAATAAGTGTCACGTCTCCTAACACCTATATTTCGAAAGATTATAACTAACTCTATAAATTGAATTTTAATTGATCAATAACGCATCTATGAAGAACCAAACAACCATAATAAACATGATAAATGCTTGTGCAGCAGAACTCGCTAAGAAAGCGACAACCGATCCAAAACTTGCTTTCAATGCTTTTGCCAAATTTGGCTCTTGAATCATTTCTACAATTAGTACTGCTACAAAAGGAATAATAATAATCCCAAATGGTGGGAAAACAAAACAACCGATGATCACACCAACTAGTGCGGCATATTCACTCATTTTAGAACCACCAAATTTATTCACGAAGTATTTATTCATTAAGAAATCTGCTACTAAAATAAATACTGTAAACAAAATCATAGAAACATAGAAAACCCATGATAAATGACCATTATGAAAACCGAATTGATAAATTAGAAAACCAATCCATAATACGAGTACAGATGGAATAATAGGTTTAATTAAACCTACAAAGGCTAAAATAAAAGCTACTATAATTAATAACCATAATATAGCTGTCATTTGGACTACACCATACTTTCTTCAGTAAATTTTTGATCTTTTGTGAAATATATTAATATCATTCCTATAAAAATAGCAGCTGAAGATACAAAGAATACATTACCTAAACCAACCCATTGCCCCATAAAACCACCGAGCAAGTTACCACAAAATTGACCAATTACCATTGCATTAGCAAATAGCGTAGATGCGTAGCCTGGGAAGTCGGGAAGAATATCTTGAAAATAGCTGATGCCTAAACCAAGTAATATAGCTAAAAATATAGCTAAAAAGACTTGCCCTACAAACATCATAATTAGACTATCAAAAACACCTATACTAAAATAAAACAACCCACCAAAAAGTCCACCTAATATTAACAAAGTTCTAGTTGTAAGTTTCGCAGATAATACACCTAGCAACACCATAAATGGTACTTCAAGTCCAGCACAAAGACTCGCAAGACCACCTACAAAACCTTCTGGTTCTTTCAAATATTTCGTAACATATAACGGCATATTTAAGGTGTACATCCATTGCCCTATGTGTAATAAAATAAATGCTAAAAATGGTACGAATAACTTTTTATCTCGCAACATATTAGGCGCTGCCTTTTCAATATGAGTAATGTCAGTGACATTCTTTTTATTCGTCTTTATATCTTTAAAGAAGAACACCTGTAATAACAAGGTGAATAAGATGATTGTAATTGTACCACCAAACAAACCTGAATATCCATTCAAACTAAGTAATAGTGTACCGATTAACGGACCAAATAAGAATCCAAAAGAAAACATTGAACGTAGTACTGCATTGGCAAATTTCGCTTTGTCTTTAGAAGCCGAAGCATTAATTGACTCTCTCGCTGATGCATACATTTGAGGCATTGCTGGTGCAAAACACCCTTGGAAAATAGCATATAAAGCTATAAATATCCAAATTTCATGAATATAAAAATATATAGAAAAACTTAGTGCTCCCATAAACAATGCTGCAATAATAATAATTTTCCTATTAATATTATGTGTATCGGAAAACCGTGCAACAATAGTGTTCATAATAAATTGTGTAATAGCCGCTAATCCGAGGAGTAAACCATATTGCGAAGATGTCATGCCTAATTCATTTGTAGCAAATAAGATAAGGAAAGGCACTGTTATTGCAATCCCCATTCCTAAAAGCATCATATTTACAACAAATAATTTATAATTTTTAATATGTAATAACGCTCCAAACATTGAGTCGACCTCTATTCTTATAAATTATGTATTACTTATCATTCATCTTTAAATCACAGTATTTCAAAAATTATATTGTTGTTACTCTTTTGCGACATATTCCATCATTAAATTTATAAATGAATCCACTTGAGGTAACTGCAACATGCTCGAATCATAACTTAAAAAGGTCGAACGAATGAGCGGTTTTTCATCTATATTCACACGTTTGAACTCAAATTGTTCGCGATTAATTCGCTTCATCATAATTTCAGGCAATATCGTAACACCTACACCATTTAACAGCATCTCTTTACATGTCGCTACTTGGTCAACTGTAATCATTGCTCTATAGTCTTGCCCTATTTGGCTACCATACCATTCTTTAATTTGATTGATATAGATGGGATCTGCTTGAAATTCAATAAAAGGCATTTTGTCTACCTCGTCATTACGATCTTTAGGATGAATGAAATAATGTTCATCGTTAAATAAATGTGTGTTACTTAAATTCATAATTTTATTACCACGTATAATAATGACATGATAATCTCTGTGATTTGCTTTAATTTGTTCACTTGAACCTACTTGGACTTGAATTTCTACATTAGGAAATTGTCGCGTATATAAATTTAAAACTTCAGGTAACAATGTCTGTCCAATCAATGAAGAGCAACCTATAGAAATAGTACCATTCACTTCACCAATGTGCGCCTGCATTTTATCTAAAAATAAACGCTCTCTATTTAACATATCTCTTGCATGTTCAATAATCATAGTACCTTCTGTAGTTGTAATCAATTGTTTCTTAGTACGTATAAAAACATCTACCCCAAAAGCATTCTCTATAGCTTTTAAACGTTGAGTGACTGCAGGTTGAGAAATATATAATATTTCTGCTGCTTTTCTTAATGTTTTCGTTTCATCTAAAGTAGTTAACAAGCGATAATCATCAATCTTCATATTATCCCCCTATATTTAAAAGCACCATTCTTTGATTCACATATTGATTTATATTTTTCTTAAAGACTTGACTTATTTCACACAAATGAATCGATATATTTAAATTCAATTATAATGTTCACTATAACACGATTAAGCCCACACATATACCGAGTTTTCATGTGATAACATGACACTATATCATCTTCAACAAATGTTTCAGTTATTGATGTTTTTGTGATTCATTCTGTGATGGTTCTATTGGTTTATGACTACCATCTTGCGATTTATGGTAATTCTCAGATTGTACATGCTTATTTGGTTGTTGGTGTTTGTTTTCAGTGGACTTAGGTTCTTTAGGTCTATGCATTTTAGGTCTATGTTCTTTGTGTTTATGTTCTTTGTGTTTATGCTTTTGCGCTTTATTTTGTTTTTGAGATTTAGCTTTTTGTTTGATTTTATAATAACAATACATAATTTTTTCTTGCATTGTCGGAAAATCCGTATCGATCTTAATCATTAATTGATGTGCGATGACATACGCCTCATGATATTGTTTTTTCGTAATTTGTCCTTGATCTAATGCACGTTGTAAATCGTCTTCATCCACAAGCTCATATTCTCCATTAGGTAAGACAAGCACATCTAAACATAAATCTATTGTTCGCGCATGCCCTTTTTGCGTAACATTCTTAATATTTATGTCAAAGTAGTACTCTAATGGATTCCCTTTATCATCTAGCATCACTGTGATACTATAACGTTTCTTCTCAGGTAAGATTTGTAACCACTGATAATTGTCATCTGCAACGATAATATTCTGACCTACAACATTTACTTCTAATGGTTCGCGTACTTTTTTCATTGTAACTAATCCAATGATACCCTTGTACTTGTTATTATTCACTTTTACTTCTATATACTCTCTATCAATGATGCGACGCCAGTGACGCTTATCGATATATTTTACTTTCACTGCCACCAACTCCTTATCATTATTATATAAAACTGATTTCTGCATGTCATCCCATACTTAATATTAACCAACTCATAATTTTGTGCCGCGAAATTTATTTATTGTTATTGTACTATATTTCATAGTGTAAAAGCGAAATTGACAATCATAGTGAATTCTGTTAAATTTTACATATATTTTTCAGAAAATTCTATAATTAAAGGAGATTTAAACATGTCAGTTATTCAGAGGCCTTTCAGAGCAGATCATGTCGGTAGTTTATTACGACCACAACGCTTAAAAGATGCACGTACAGATTATCAAAATAATGTCATTACTCAAGAGACATTAAGTAAAATCGAGGATGAAGAAATTGAACGTATCATAGAAAAACAATTAGAAATAGGATTACATAGCATTACCGATGGTGAATTTCGTAGAAGCTGGTGGCACTTTGACTTTTTAGAGCATTTAGATGGTGTTGAAGGTTATCAACCTGAACATGGTTTATCATTCGCAGGTGTTGAAACTAGAAGTTACAATGTTAAAGTTATAGATAAAGTTACTTTTAATCCAAACCACCCTCATTTTAATCACTTTTCATTTTTACATAACAAAGTTGATGGACGTGCAACAGCAAAAGTTTCAATTCCAAGTCCTAACCAACTTTTCCACCCTGATATATTAAATGAAACTATCTATCCTGACATAGAAGATTTTGCTACAGATGTTTCTCAAGCTTATAGAGAAAGTTTACTTAAATTTTATGAATTAGGTGCACGCTATATTCAACTCGATGATGTATATTGGGCGAATTTAACTTCTGGTTCTCAAAAGACACGTGGCCGTGATCGCTCTGAAGAAGAAAAAGAAGTTGCTCGTCAACTTGCTTATCGCGTAATCAATGACGCAGTACAAGACTTACCTGAAGACTTACTGATTACAACTCATATTTGTCGCGGTAATTATAAATCTACATGGGCTATCTCAGGTGGTTATGAACCAGTAGCGCCATATTTATTCAAAGAAAACTTGGGCGGCTTTTTCTTAGAATACGATGATGAACGCTCTGGTGATTTCGAGCCCTTACGCTTTTTCCCAAAAAATAAGTCAGCAGCAGTATTAGGTCTATTCACTTCAAAAACAGGTGACTTGGAAGACAAATCAAGTATTTTAAAACGTATTCAAGAAGCACAAAACTATATCGATTTAAACCAAATTTGTTTAAGTCCGCAATGTGGTTTTGCCTCTACTGAAGAAGGAAATAAACTCACTGAAGATGAACAATGGCAAAAATTGGCTTATGTGGTAGAAATAGCAAATGAAGTTTTTGGCACAGCTAAGTAAAAATTAATATATAGCAACAAAAGCGAATGATACCTTCACTCAAATTGTGAAGGTATCATTCGCTTTACTAATACGCTCATTTGTTATTTTTATTGATTGTTTCTAATGACAGAGCATATTTTCTATTAATATCTTTAAGCTCTGGATATTGATTATTCAGCCATTCATTACTATATAATTCAAAGTTTTCAAATTTAAATGCAGGCTGACACATACAACCTACTAATGCGTAACCGTCCGTACCTTCAATTGATGATGCAAAAATCGTCCCTTTCGGAACAACATATTGTAAAACATCGCCACTTTCTAAATCTTTGCCAATAGTGACTTGGTGATACATACCATCTGGGTTTATCATATGAACAGTTAAAGATTGACCAGCGTGATAATACCAAATTTCATCTGCATCGATACGATGAAAATGCGATATATTATCATGTGTTAAAAGGAAATATATACTTGAGTATGATTCACGTCGTAACGTGCTATCATATGCCCCTTTTATCACTTCTCTATAGTAACCGCCTTCAGGATGTGGTAGTAGTTGTAATTGTTTTATCCAATTTTGTATTTCTTGTTTCATCTTATTTTAAATCCACATTATGAAAGACATTTTGAACATCTTCTAAATCTTCTAAAGCATCAACGAGTCCTTCAAATGTTTCTTGATCTTCTTTAGATAATTCTATATCAGATTGTGGTAACATCTCAAATTCAGCTACTTTAAATTCTTCAATCCCAATCTCACGTAAAGCATCTTGAACTTGCGCAAATTGATCTGGTTCTGCATATACAATTGTCAAACCATTGTCATCAACGACATCTCGAACATCAACATCTTTTTCCATCAATGCTTCTAATGTATCATCTCCACTTTTACCTTCAATACCAAATACGGCTGTATGGTCAAACATATAAGCAACAGAACCAGAAACGCCCATATTCCCACCATTTTTACCAAAAGCAGAACGTACATCTGATGCTGTTCTGTTAACATTGTTTGTAAGCGCATCTACAATAATCATTGCGCCATTTGGCCCGAAACCTTCATATCTTAGTTCGTCATAATTTTCTTCTCCCGCGCCTTTTGCTTTTTCAATAGCTCTATCTATAATATGATTAGGAACTGCATATGTTTTAGCGCGTTCCAACGTTAGACGGAGCGCTTGATTAGATTCAGGATCGGGTTCACCTGATTTAGCTGCTACATATATTTCTTTACCGAATTTTGCATAAATTCGACTTGTATTTTTATCTTTTTGGGCCTTTTTTTCTTTAATATTATTCCACTTACGTCCCATAATTTCATCTCGCTTTCTCGATAACTACTAATTTACTAACAAGATATATTATACAATATTTTATTAAGATAACATAGACGGATGCACATATCATTCTTAGACTGAAAATCACATTATATATCATAAATTCTGAAAATAAAGTAGCACGTTTTTGCTAATTTATTTATTATTTTAAATGTTTTATTATTTATCAGAATCGCCCCTGCAATCTATATTTCCTACATTTCAATATCTTCTAACAATGCATTATATTTTTTGATATTTGCTTTATTCATTAAAAGGTATACTTTGCGTTCGTCTTCTGATGAACGCACTTTATTTACTCTACCTTGGTCAATTAATCGTCTAATAGAAGCAAGAACCTTCGTTCGACTTAATTCTAACTCATCTATAACTATTTTTAAGAATGTCTGTAATAACATTTTTTGTTCACTACAATGTTTCTGAATGAGTTCTAATATCGCTATATCATTCATGGTTAATTTATAAGTTGAATCTATATAGTGCATTAAACTATTGTATTTTTTATAGACATTTAAATAGTATGCTTTCTTTTCTTCCTTCACCCTTTATACCTCCAATAAATATGAATTATCCAGCTATAAGATAATCATTATTCTATATATTCTGCTTCATTATCATTTGGCATTCACTCATGTATTGTGTTAAATACTATATCCTATACTTAGATTGGATATCATCCCTATTCCAAATAGAACACTAATATGCATAGTATTATATTCCATTTATGGTGTCAATTTATCGATTGTAATGATAATTTTCATATTTTATGACATTAATTCATATCTGCTAAACTAATCAATCCTTATATTCATACCCTTTAAATGTCATATTATTATATTTAATTCATAATAATTTCCAATAAAAAAACACACTCAAATATACTTAAAGTGTGTTAAAAACTAACTTTTAGAGTTATCTAATATCATGTCTATAACCTATCAAACATAAACATTATGCGTGAAGTTATTTTTTGAAGCGATTTGCTAAGTTTAATACGTACTTTATGATGTGTAATAGGTTTATAAATAAATTAAAGCCCATCTCTCGTGGTGAAAATTGCCCCCGTTTCATACGATTAAAATCATATAATGTGTATAGGAGAAAAAGTAATAATCCGACTACGGTTATAATTGTATGGAAAATTGGATTTTGTATAAACATCCCTATAAGACTTGCAACAATTAAAGCAATCAATGTTACAAATAAATATTTTCCCATACTAGAAGCATTTCCAATTAAGAAATAGCCAATAATACCAAAAGCTATAAATGCTGCAATAGCTAATATAATATTTTTATAGAATACTTCTGGCCCTAGATTCTGCAAATATATCGTGAAGGTCGCATATGATAATAAACCGACTACTATTGCATATATATGGGAAATCACGAGTCCATATTTACGTGCTCGGTTTGAAATAACCGTAATAAGGACCAATCCGAGTAGTACAAATGATAATGGTTTTCTCCACTCCATTGGTAAGTATTGTCCAAAGTAACAACCTATACCAAAAATAATCCAGTAATATACAAAAAATAGCCAAACTTTACCATATGCATGTGACTTAGACTTACTTTTAGACTGTTGCTGATGTGTGTGTTGTGCTGATTCAGCCAATTCTCCCACTCCTTAATTATCTATCATTACTTTTGTAACCAATATAACATTTCTGAATCAAAGTTAATATCATTCACTCATTCCATTACTTTAATATTTATATTTTCACTCATTTCTTATATTGCAAACATCATTTTGAAGTCATCACTTTCAAAATTTAACTATAAGGTACAAAAATAGGTGCAAAAATAGTCCAAAGAAATATTACAGAATGTTAAAGTGACAGGATTAATTATAGGTATATGATGCTTTTAAAACTGCATTGTGAAGGTATTCAACCAATATATTATGATTTGATTTTAAATGTTAATAATATTACAACTCTATAACATCAAACACAAAGCAATGCTTTTTTGTTAGTATGAAACGTGAATTTAGATTAAAAATCTTAAAAATGTATTTAATTACTTAATCGGGCGTTAAATATAATAGGAATCAGAGGAGGAGTTCTTTTGAAAAAGTTAGCATTTGCAGTCACAGCTGCTTCAGGTGCAGCGGCATTTATCGCTAATCATGAAGCCGATGCTTCAACTCAGCACACGGTAAAATCTGGTGAGTCACTTTGGACTATCTCACAACAATACGGCGTATCCGTAGAAGAGATCAAACAAAATAACAATATCAATAATAATATTGTATTTCCGGGACAAGTTATTGAAATTGGTGGAAGTGCATCACAAGAAGGCTCAAGTTCAAATACTACTTCACAATCATCTGGTGGCACTACACACACGGTTAAGTCTGGAGAATCATTAAATATAATCGCTAATAATTATGGTGTTACTGTAGATGAACTTGTTTCAGCAAATAACTTAAATGGTTATATTATACAACCTAACCAAACACTAACTATTCCTGGTACTACAGGAGCAGGTGGCTCTGGTGGTAACACTACACAAACAAGCAACACAAACACTGCTTCAACAGCTAGTGATCAAAACTTATACGACTGGGGACAGTGTACATGGCACGTATTTAATCGTAGAGCTGAGACTGGCCAACCGATTAGTACATATTGGTGGAACGCTGATCATTGGGCAAACAATGCTGCTGCTGATGGTTATACTGTTAATAATACGCCAAGCGCTGGATCAATCTTACAAACATATTCAGGCGCTGTAGGTCACGTTGCATATGTAGAACAAGTTAATCCTGATGGAAGTATTTTAATTTCAGAAATGAATTACAATACACCTCCAGGTACAGTGGATTATCGTACTATTCCTGCTTCAGAAGTTTCAAGCTATAATTATATACACTAGTACAAATTAAATCGTTTATGGATTATCTCCATACCGACGTAGTTCACCGATAAATTTTCTAATGTGAGTTTAACTCACTTATGAAGATTTATCGGTTTTTTTAATTTACATACATTCAATAAAATTTAAATACTAATTCTATATATAGTAACGATATTTTCATATATTTCTATTATCATAGTCATAATTTGACAATTTCAAATATGATTTTGTATGCATAACCTCTGTGTGACCGTAACAGCAATAATCAAGGCTTATATATACTTTCTGTTGAGGTTAATCCTTTCATTTTATATTCCCTCACAATAACGCTCTACACCTCACTTATAAAAATGGTTTTTATTGCTCATATTGTATGAAATATCATAAAAAATAAGCAATAACCTAAAATGGTTATTGCTTATTTTTTAATGTAGCTATCATCTCATGTGAAAACTACTATATATTAATACCTATTATTTTAATTGAAGTTTAAAATTAAAGGAAAATATTCATAATATAAAATATAACTGCTGCTAATACTGCCGAAATAGGTAATGTAATTACCCAAGTTATAATCATTCGCTGTGCCGTGTTCCATTTCACACCTTTAATACGGTTAGATGAACCAACACCTAAGATAGATGAAGATACAACATGTGTCGTTGATAGCGGAAAATGTAATGATGATGCTACAAAAATTGTTAATGCAGATGATAAATCTGCTGCAGCTCCATTAGCTGGACGAATTTTCATGATGTTTCCACCAACAGTTTTAATGATTTTCCAACCACCAACTGCAGTACCTAAGCCCATTGCAGTCGCACAAGCAACTTTAACCCATAGTTGTGGTTCTACACTTGAACCTGTTTGCACACCAGCAACGATTAAAGCTAGCGTAATGATTCCCATTGATTTTTGAGCATCGTTGGTACCATGTGAAAATGATTGTAATGATGCTGTGAAAATTTGGAAAAATCTAAAATTACGATTCGCTTTCGTCAAATTAGCATTTTTAAATACGACTTTTACAATAGAGTAAATAATGAACCCTACACCAAAAGCAATGATTGGTGATACAAGTAATACGATAATGATTTTTGCAAATCCTTGATAATGTAGTACAGCAAATGAACCTTGTGACGCTATAGCCGCTCCTGCGATTGAACCAATCAACGCATGAGAAGATGAACTTGGTATACCATAAAACCAAGTAAGTAAATTCCATAAAATTGCTGAAATAATTGCAGCTAATACTACAACTAGCCCATTTTCTAATTTAAATGGGTCTACAATATCTTTTGTAATTGTACCTGCAACCCCAGTAAAAGTTAATGCACCAATAAAGTTCATAACTGCTGCTAATAGAATAGCAGTTCTAGGAGTTAAAGCACGCGTTGAAACAGCAGTAGCAACAGCATTGGCTGTATCATGGAAACCATTGATAAAGTCAAATACAAGTGAAAAAATTACGATAGCTACTGTGATGATCAAAATATATTCCATAAGTTAGGACTCCTTAGCTATTTTTCATAATTATAGTTTCAAAGTTATTTGCTACAGCCTGACATTTATCAGCGATTTCTTCCATACTTTCGTATATCTCTTTAATTTTAATAAGTGTGATTGGATCTGTCTCACTACTAAAAATATGTTTGATAGACTGACGTAAAATACCATCACAATTTGTTTCGAATTCTTTAATATTAATTGAATGGATGCGCATGTGTGATAATTTTTTATCAACAAGTAATCCAACAGCTAGCTTCATTTCTGCAATAGCTTTTTGAATGTTGTCGACAAATTCAGCCATATATTCATCTGTGTATTCAATAGAGTACATTTCAAACATTGCTGATGTTTCTTCCATTGCATCTAAAACATCATCAATTGCGTTACATAAAGAGAGGATATCCTCACGTTCAATAGGTGTGATAAAAGTTTGATTTAAATCTGAAATGACTTGATGCATCAATTCGTCACCATGTGATTCATACGTTTTAATGTTGTCTGAATATGCTTTAAGATCTAAGTGACTATTAAAATCCATTTTACCAAATTCAATTGCTGCTCGGTCTAAGTTAAAGACCATTTCCTCAAGTTGCACCATGAACTTATCTTTTTTCTTGTTAAACATCCAAAAAATCCTCCATTTACAGCGACTGTTTCCAATCACCTTCAATAAATTTAAAAAATTAAAATCCTTTCAGACAAACTAAGATTGGCAAGATTTACAATTCCCTCATCATTTTATTAATCAATATGTTTGTTTGTTATATGTATATTAATGAGTTTTTGCTCGTATAGTTTTAAAAAATCTCACAAAATGTCGATTTGTCCTTAATTGAAAATAGCACAAAATTTACAATCCCACAATTAAATTTACAAATTCTTAACATTACATTTCTGTAAACATATTGATTGTGTGTTATTACACTTAATAAATATATTGATTTGTAACTCCTAATTTATGTTCATTATTAAATTGTACGCATTTCCATTTCTATTACAAAACAATAACACACTACATATAATTGCATATTTATTATAATGATTCAACTAGTAATTTTGTTACTGCTTATATTGTTGTCATTGCTTATTTTTCTACTATGATAAAGCCATAATGTTAACCCACAAAAAAACTTTGGAATACAAAATGACTTCCAAAGTTATTGCGATAATCTTTCTATTATTTCGTTTTGATTAGGAAACATAAATTTAACTTCTGTTCCTTCTAGCTCGTGAGAACTAATATCTACCTGTATACCTAAACTATTTTTAACATTATTTACAAGATACAAACCGATGCCCGAAGATGTAGTCTCATTTCGAAAGCCTGTAGAGGTAAAACCTTTATCATAAATTCTAGGTAAGTCTTTCTTACTTATCCCCCTACCTTCATCTTTAATAACTAATGTCACATGATTATGATCATTAAAGCTTTGAATATGAATTGTCCCTTCATTGCTATATTTGATAGCATTAGATAATATTTGCCTAATCATCATTCGAGACCATTTACTATCTGTATATACTTTATACTCATTTTCAAAATTAAGATCATAATCAATACCTTTAGCCTGACTAATATATCGTGTGATTTGTATCTCTTCTATAACCAATCTTTTTAAATCAACGTATTCAAAAAATACATCATTATTTCGTGACTCTAACTTTGTTAAATAAAGTTGTCTGTCTAACATATCGTTAATGCGTGACCATTCAAAAAGAAGAGCCCGTTTTCTTTCTATATCTTGTTCTTTTTCAATCATTAATTTTAAAGCTGTCACTGGTGTTTTAATATCGTGTACAAAATCAGTGAGCGAAACCTCAGTTGAACGAATTTGTTTCTTTTGCTCAGTGACAACCATTTTTTGGTCTGTAATTTTTTGATATAAATAATCGACAATTTCCTTTTGAAATGGTGTATCAGCTAATGCTTTATGTTTAAGTGCTTCAGGCTCTATATTATTTTCCAAATGTAAATAAAACCTTATTTCTTTAATATAAGTAAAAATCAGAAAGACAACTGATAATCCAAGATTCAATACTATGATATATAAAATACTGTTCACACTTATATCAACATCTATATATGCAATACCTAAAACTATAAGATGTAATACAATCAGCCATAATATCCAATTTATACGTGACTGGATAAACTTAAAAATCCATTTAAAATGTATCATGCGCCATGTATCCTTTACCTATCTTCGTTTCAATGGCATCTTTCATATCAATATCTGCCAATTTTTTTCTCAAACGATTCACATTTACTGTAAGTGTATTATCACTTACGAAGGCTTCATCATCCCATAACGCTGTAATTAATGTGTCTCTCGTTACAATTTCACCTTGTTTTTTTACTAACATTTCTAAAATAATCATTTCAGTTTTAGATAAATAAATTACCTTATCCTCTTTAGTTATACTATCTTTAGACAAATCAAGTGTTGCCTCTAACCAAGATAATACACGTTTTTCTTCTATACTAAATTGATAGACTCTTCTATAGACAGCTTGAAGTTTAGCTATAAGCACACTTGTATTAAAAGGCTTTTGTACATAGTCATCTGCACCCAATTCCATGCTCATTACTTGATCCATAGGATTATCTCGAGATGATAAAAACAAAATCGGCGTATTGGAAATTTCTCTTATTTTTCGAGTCCAATAGAACCCATCGTATTTAGGTAATTTGACATCCATAATTACAATAGCAGGATTCACTTCTTTAAATTGCGTCAATACGTCATTAAAATCATCGATACCATTAACTTGAAAATCCCATTGTTCAAGTTCTTCACTTAATTCCTTAAATAATGACATATCATCCTCTACTAATAAAATGTTCACAATTCCACCTCTTTTTATTTTGTGTATTTTATATCTTCACCTGACTGAATACGACCATTAAAATGTTTAATACGACAATCTATTTCAAAGCCTCTCATCATTAAACCTTGAAATGGCGATTGGATTAAATAATATATAGGCCATATTAATTTAGGTATATAGTCATATAAATGAACGATAACTGTTTGCGTACCTTGTAACTTTCGAAATTCTAGTTTACCTTGTTTCTTTAAATTTGGTTTAACTAAGGTACCACCCACTAGATGTAATGTAATTATATCTTCTTCTGTATACGCTTTGTGCAGCACAAGTAATGGCTTACTTTTATCTTTAATATATATCATATAATTATTATCGTCCCTGTAAGTATGTAACAATGTGCCATTTGTTTCATTTAACCAACTCATGTAATAGTCTACCATTTGGTTAAGTGACCAATTCATTGGTAATTGCATACTTAATGCACTACGTACATCATCATATTTTGAAACTTGAAGTTCTACAGCCACATGCGGACGTGGTACTTTTGCTTCTGTTTTTTCTACTGGTACACCATATGCAGATAAGCGTTGTACCGTTTCATCATCAAATCGCCCACCACTAATGTAAATCATTTTACTCACACCTTGTTTAGCAGCAGCGCGCCCAAAGTTATCTGCAGCAATAAGATTCATATCTCTAGCAGTAGCTTGAGTAAGTTTGGCTGAATGTTTCGTAGGATCTAAATAGAAAATAGCTATATCCATTGTTTCCATTGATTCTAACACGTCATTATAATTAAAAATATCTTTCTTTAACCATGTTATATCTTTAAAATCATCTTCTTTTGGGTATTTAGACATTGTAAATAGCTTTGCCTCTGAATTGATAAATTGAATAAGATGCTTGCCTATATACCCTGTTACACCTGCCAATAAAATATTAGGTTTCATAGTCTTACCTCCTGATATTAGTTTACCTCAATTTTATTATTGTCTAGTAAAATCATGCTAATGATGTTAAGTTATACTATAATTGCGCATTAGCAAATTAGAAATGAGGAGTGGACACTTATGGTTCATCAAATTCGAGAAATTAGTATCAATGATATAGATGCTTTCATAAAATTATTAACTACAATTTATGATGAATCTGACTATTTGATATATAATCCTGGTGAATATGCACCATCTACTACAGATGCCATATCTCATTTGGAACATTTCATAACATCGCCTTCCAACGCCATTTACGTAGCTGAAAATAATAACGAGCTTGTTGGTTTCGCGACTGTTACTACAGAAAATTTAGAACGTGCACGTCACGAAGCCAACTTTTCAATGGGCGTAATTAAGCACTACAGAGAAAAAGGATTAGGGCAAGCATTAATTAATTCTATAGAAGCATGGTGTTTAAACCATGAAATCCGTCGCATCGAAGTCTCAGTAGTACCGGAAAATGCAACTGCCGTCGACTTATTCAAATCCGCAGGATATCAACTAGAAGGCGAGTTAAGAGATAAACTTTATATTGATGGTCGCTATTACAACAAATATGTTTTATCTAAATTATTATTATAATCTACCTCTTAGATCATGAAGTAAACGTTTCTTTATTATTATTCTAATAATAAAAGCAATAAAAGCCAAATAACAATATTGTTATTTGGCTTTTATTGTTAAGTTTTTATTTTTAATACGGATTTAATTCGATGCCATTTGGATTTGATTCCCCAGATTTTAATTCTGTTTCTACACCTGAAGCACTTGTATTCCTACTTAAGAACCTCAATGTATCTTTCATATTTTGTTGTGATTCTGGTTTATTCATATGAAATTGGTACTGATGCCTCAATTGGTGCGAACCATCATAAAATAATTTATCAGTAGGTACATCTTTAGATTTTAACTTCTTATAAAATGCTATATTTTGACTATAAAATGGATCAGCATCGCCCACCGATAAAAATGTAGGAGGGTAATCTTTTGTAACTTGGTTTATTGTAGACATTTCACTTATATATTTAAATTGTTGTTCCCAGTCTCGCTTACCTGTATAACTTTCCATGAAAAGCTGTATTCTAGGAAATTCTGTAGCTTTCACTGTTTTCATATCATAAAAACCACCATAAAAAATAGCCGCTTTAATTTGATTTGGTTTAAACTGTTGTTTAAATTTCATATCATCTCGTAAAGATTTGTTAGTTTGGATTGCTGTATACTGGCTAGACAATTGTGCTCCGGCCGAATCCCCACCAAACACAACCTGATTAAAATCAATAGGTAATTCATGTTGATTCTTTTTAATAAACTGTACTGCTCGATCAATCTGATTTAATTGAGTTGGGTATTTATTGTCAGGCGCAAGGGCATAGTTTACATTTACCACTATATATCCTTGTTCAGCAATTTTGGAGAGTAATGGGTTTTTATATTGTTTATCGCCAGCGATGTAGCCCCCACCATGCATCCAAAAGATAACAGGTAATTTGTTATCTCTTTCTAATTCAGTCGGTGTTAATATATCTAATCTACTATTTGGTAACCCGCTACTATAAGTAATATTTGTAAATGCGTTTACATTTTTATTGTTGATTTGTACCTTTTCTCTTACTTCTTGTGCATGTTGTCGATCAAATTGTTGCTTCAACAACACTGCAGTAACAACTGCAACAATTACAAATATAAAAAGCGTAATAATGGTCCATTTGTGTTTTTTCTTCATGCCTTACCTTTCCTTTCGGATGCATTGTAACATAATTTATAATGACACTGTAGTAAATGTAAATACTATCGTTATATAAACAAAACCCCAGCCTACTTTTTAAGTGGCTGAGATTTATTTAATTAAGCAATATGCTTTTTATTTTGACTCTTTCTAAAATAATATTTAATAAGTACTGCAACAACTACAATTAGTCCTATCACACCCATAATTGGATATAAGAAATTAATTAGGCCAGCGAAACCAACAAAACTCAAACCATATGCTACTAATGACATAACAACTATCAATATATGATATTTTTTACTGTATGGCTCTGTAAACCTTGCTGAAAATGAATACATGAGTCCAAGAATTGTATTGTACATTACTGCTAACATAATGATTGATAATACTAACCCTAACCATGGAGTGATATTATTCGCTAAAGTTAATGTCGGAATAGAGACATCTTTAATTTTGGGATATTCTGCTTGTAATGCAAAATTGATGAGTGCAAGTAAAACAGTATAAACAACACCACCAAATAATGCACCTGAACCCGAAATTTTACGTTTAGAAGCATCTCCGCCTATAGCAACTATCGTACTAAAACCAACTGCAAACGCTAAGCCACCATAATTAATACCATACATAATACCTTTCCAAATACTCGTTTCTGGCATTGTTTGGTTTACTTTATCGAATGAAATGCTTCCATTAAATAAATAATATATTGCGATGGTTACTACCAAAATAATTAAAAATGGCGTCACCACACCTAATGCACGGACAATTTTATTAAAATCCATTAATAGCGTGATATATATTGCAATTACCATAATTAAGGCACCCAACCAAGTAGGTACACTAAAACTTTCTTCAAAAGTTGCACCAGCACCAGCAATCATTGTCACCGAGATACCAAATAAGAAAAAGATTAGTAAGTAATCTATAATTTTACTAAATACACCACCAAATAAGTAATCTAATGTTGATTCATGATTTTGTGCATCAAATGCTGTTCCTATTTTAGCAACTTGTCTTCCAATAAATCCTAAAATCAAACCAGAAAGTATAACACCTATGTAAGACCATAAACCAAATGGTGTAAAGAATTGCATGACTTCCTGACCAGTAGAAAAACCAGCACCTACAACGATGCCAACATAAGCAAAACCAATTTTTATAGCTTCTTTATTCAGCCCCATCTACTAAAAAACCTCCTTATTGTTAACACATTGAGTTATTATAACTCAATAAATATATTTTGCAACATAGTAAAATATAAAATTACAAAAAAAAATCAATACACTACTTACCAATTTAAAATTAAAAAATCTTTGGTCACCCAATAGCTTTTTGATTATATTTTAATAAACATAATTCTATTTTTTAAATTTAATTTTTACTTTAGAAAAATTTAACAATAACTATACCAGGTTTTTTTAAATAAAAAACCAGAGAACGCATATATTTAAGCGAGTTCTCTGGTTTTTATTCATCACGTCAAAGTCCAATAATAATCTTTCAATTAAAGTATATCGTACATTAATGTGCATTTTTAAATCGATTAAGTTCATTGAAATCTACCACTACATTATCCATACGTTTAGCAGTTTCTTTAAGTACGTTACGCGCAACGCTATTAGACGGATCTAATTTAAGTATTTGACGAGAAACATCGAATGCTTTTTTATCAGAAATAACTGGTTCAGGAATTGCGTGTAACAATAACATTTGTAATAAACTTTTCACTTCTTTGCCATCAGTAAGTTTTATGGATGACTCTGCATGATAAAAAGCAGAATCTAAAGCCCCTTGTAGTTCACTAAGAGGATAAACTAATAATAGAAAAGCTAAATCATGCATTTCTGCAGTCTCTTCTATTTTCATCATATCTAAGATACATGTATAAAACATGATACTTTCCACTTCATGTGCACTAGAAATATAAGCTTCTTCAAATTCCATAAAATCTGCTTCGGACATCAAACGTTTAACTGACTCAAATTCGCCGTTTAAGACATGCTTTTTAATTAACTCTTTCATGGCAATGTCCTCCTAAGTCTCCAGATTTCTATAATAGTTAGCTTCTATTTTACCATAATATAACTATTTATTCATTTAAAAAAGAAGCTATTCACTATATTAACTTAAGTTTGATCACTAGATACAAGAACACTACCTTAAATGAACTAGAACAAAAACAACCTTTTCCAAATTATTTAGACATATATACTAATCATAATTAACCAAAGGTTTTATTTAAATCCGCAATAGCATCTTCAATCGATCCACCGACAGATAATTTTACAGCTGCTGTAAAACTGCCTTCGACAATCGGGGCATTCACTTTTTCTATTTGATAATTTCCTGTATACATTTCAATAGCTAAATCTAAATTCATCTCTGCGGAACCAATATCGTAAAAACAAAGTGCATCGTCCTCTAACTCATTGACTAAAGTTTGAATATGATCATATGAAGTGCCGATGTTACCCTCGACACCACCTTGTGCAATCACATGCACTTCATTTGCCATTTGATTCAATAAATCTTTTGTTCCATTTGCGATATCTTTACTGTGGCTAACTATTACAATTGTCGTCATAACTATTCATCTCCAATCAATGCATTTAAAATATAAACACTACTTTGTGCACCTGGGTCAATATGACCAATAGATGCTTCTTTAAAGTAGGAAGCTCTTCCTTTAGTTGCTTCTATATCTTTCGTTAAATCTGCATACGATTGTAAAACTTCTTCTGTTAACTTTTCGTCATTTTCTGCTGCTTCACTTGCACGCTTAATTACATCGTACATCGTTTTTTCATTTAACTCTACTTTTCCTCTTTGAGCAATAGCCTCCGCAAAAGTATTTAATATAGTTTTTAAGTTCTTATCGTTGATGTCATCTTCTACTACTTGAGACATCTTAACAAAACTAAATCCGTATAATGGTCCTGAGGCACCACCAATATTTGACATTAATGTCATACCTGTAGATTTTAACAAACTCTGCATAGAACTATCATCAATATTATCTGGCAGTGCTTTAAAGCCTCTAACCATATTTACTCCGTGATCACCATCACCAATCGCACGATCTAATTCAGTCAATAAACCTTCTTTTTCTTCAAATATTTCTACTAAATTAAGTAATCTATCTTTCAATTCGACAACATTCATATTTATTCGCTCCTTTTTACAATGTTATATGCCTTAATTAAAGTACGAACTTTCCGTCGGTTCTGACAGTGCCGTTAATACAGCTTCGTTATATGGTATAAAAGTTAATGAAAAACCTTGCATATCAAGCGCAGTCATATAATCGCCAACCAACCAATGTTTAACTTCAATATCCCGTTGACTCAAGTTATCATTTACATACTTCGTTACTATGTTCAATTCTGATAATGGTGTAGCCCCCATTCCATTGACCATAACTATAAGTTGCTTTGCTTCAACTTCTTTCATTAATTCCGAAATTAACCGTTCTACGATTTGATCTACTGGCACTATTTTTTCTCTAGATAATCCCTTTTCACCATGAATACCGACGCCAATCTCTATTTCATCACTCTCAATATCAAAACCATATTGTCCTGTAGTAGGTACCATAGGTGCAGTTATTGCCATTCCAATTGTTTTAATTTCAGATATAAATTGTTCTACCTTCTCTTTTATATTATCTAAGTTCTCCCCTTGGTCAGCCAAATGTCCAGCATACTTGTGTACTAAGACAGTCCCTGCAACCCCTCTTCTTTTATCTTCATCACTCACTGCAATATCATCTTTAACAATAACTGTGGCCACTTGAATATCTTCCATTTCTGCCATCTCTTGTGCCATTTCAAAATTCATAACGTCACCGGCATAGTTTTTCACTACGAGTAGCACACCATTACCATTATCTACAGCTTTAATTGCACTTAGTATTTTATCAGGTGTTGGTGATGTAAAGACTTCACCACATACGGCAGCATCTAACATACCATCCGCCACGTATCCAGCATGTGCCGGCTCATGCCCGCTCCCACCTCCAGATACAATAGCGACACCTTGTTTTTTCTTCTCTTTTCTTACAACAACAGTATCTGCAATGACTTCAATTTGAGTATTCATTCTTGAAAGTCCTTCTAACATATCAGTTAAGAAGGACGTCTTTTCTTTAATTAATTTTTTCATAAAGTTAGCCTCCTGTTATCATTGTTCTCTTACATTATACCCCACTCACAAATGTAAACGCTAACACCAAGGAAGAAATCTATTTAATATTCATTTACAAAGTATAAGAAAAGGATGTAAACCACTTTCATGGTATACATCCTCATTATCAATCATTTATACTGATTTCGTTTTATACATCAAATATAAGAAATACGGCGCGCCAATAATCGCAACTACGATTCCTGCAGGTACTCCAGAAGGTTGTAAAATAACTTTCCCAATCGTATCTGCTAATACTAATAAAAACGCACCTATCAATATAGATATAGGTAAAAACAGTTGATGCCTCGGGCCAACAATAGATTTAGCGATATGCGGTCCCATCAAACCAATGAACCCTATTGCCCCAGCAACTGATACAGCTGCTGACGATAAAATCACTGCCACCAAGAGCAGAATAATACGTTCTTTGCCAATTTTCACGCCTACACCTTGAGCAATATATTGATGCGTACTCAACAAATTTAGCACATTGGATTTAAACAATAAGAATGGAATTAAAATAATAACCCATGGTAAGAATGCGATAACAAATGTCCATTCATCCCCCCATATGTTACCAGCAAACCATGAGGCAATAAATTCGGATTGGTCTTCATCAAATTTAGACATTAAAGTCAATGAACCACCACTAAGTGCTGCAGCCATCCCTACACCCACAAGTACCATGCTCGCAGGTGTAATACCTTCTCCTTTATTATAACTAAAAGAAAAGATAATCAACGCTGTTAATATGCCGCCAATCATACTTACAAAAGGCAGGATATACACAAAATTATCCGCATTAACTTGACCAACAACAATAAATAAGGCTATAACGAAACCACTACCTGCATTTATTCCCAAAATACCTGGTTCTGCTAATGGATTTCTTGTAACACTTTGTATCACCGCACCGCTCATAGCTAGTGCTGCACCTGCCAAAATAGTAATTATCATGCGTGGTAGTCTAAATTCCATCAAAATAAGTGTATCTGTATACGCTCCCTGACCTATCAACGTCTTAAAGAAAGTGCCTATCGACATTTTATATTCTCCTGAGGTCATACTCCATGCACAAGCAAGCAAGACGAGTACACATAAAATAACCATTGTTATCCATTGTTTATATCTAAGTTTTGGATTTATCATGAGAAGCGACCTCCTCTTTTAACTAAATATAAGAAATAAGGTACGCCTATAAATGAAATGATTGCTCCTACTGGCGCTTCACCTAACATACGCGCAACAGTATCTGCCACAAGCATTAACAGACCACCGACAACAGCTGTTAATGGAACAACACGTGCGTAATCTGTACCTACTAAATAACGGACGATATGTGGAACCATTAGTCCAACGAATGCAATTTGTCCAACCATAGCGACTGCTATACCAGCAAGTACCATAGATAAGACCAACGTGATACCTCTAGTGAAAGCTACATTTTGCCCTAACCCTCTTGCTAGAGTTTCCCCTAAATTCAAGATGGTTAATTGCTTACTCATAATAATAAGTACAACTAGTGAAATAATAATAAATGGGGCGGCCCAAATTAGTTGACCCCACGTTGTACCAGAAACACCACCAGCACTCCAAAAAGTAAGACTTTGATTTAATCTAAATAAAAGCGCGACACCTTGGCTTAATGCAGTTAATAATGCACTGACTGCTGCACCAGCAAGAATTATGCGCATAGGATTAAAACCATCACTTCTTGACTTTCCTATCATTAATACGATAAAACCACCTAACAACGCGCCTATAAAACCAGCAAACATCAGTACTAAAAAAGGCGCAGAAGGGTATAGTGCAAAAGTGAGTGCAAGCATAAATGAAGCTCCAGAGTTCAAGCCAATTAAACTTGGGTCTGCTAACCCATTTTTAGTAACACCTTGAATCACAGCTCCTGAGGTAGCCAATGCAACTCCTACTAATATTGCACCTATATCTCTAGGAATTCGTATTTCACTAATAATATTGTGCTGTTGGTTTTTTGAATCATAATTGAATACCGCATCAAAGATTGTAGTTATATGAATCTTGGCATCACCCAATAAAATAGACACAGTAAGTGCAATTAATAATAAGACAACACTCACAAGTAGTGTTGTCGTAAAGTTTAGTTTCCCTTTTCTCTTTGTCATCATAAATTAACTCCTAAACCTCTGTATAGCTCTTTCTACATAAATCATATGTCACTAACATAGGTTTTCCCGTTCTAGGATCCGTACTAATTTCAACATCAATGTTAAATACTTTTTCTAAATTTTCTTTAGTTAAAACTGCTTCAGTATCTCCATGAGCAACGATATCCCCATCTTTCATAGTAATTAAGTGATCTGAGAAACGTACCGCTTGATTGATATCATGTAACACCATAATAATTGTACAATCTTGTTCACGGTTTAGCTGAGTAATTAATTCTAAAATTTCTAATTGATGAGATATATCTAAATACGTAGTAGGCTCGTCTAAGAAAATGATATCTGTACGCTGCGCTAGTGCCATAGCAATCCATACTCTTTGACGTTGCCCCCCACTCAAATCATTAATTGGACGATGTTTAAAATCATAAGTTCCCGTAACTGTCATAGCCCAATCGATTTCCTTTTTATCTTCAGCAGACAATCGACCAAAACCTTTTTGATGTGGAAAACGACCATATGAAACTAATTCTCCGACTGTCAATCCATCTGCAACCTCCGGGGATTGCGGTAAAATTGCAATTTTTTTAGCTACATCTTTTGTAGATTGCGCATGCAAACTTTCACCATCTAATTTTATTTGACCATCTTTAATTGGCAATAAACGCGACAACGCTTTTAATAACGTTGATTTCCCACAACCGTTAGGCCCAATTATTGAAGTGATTTTCCCATCAGGAATATGAATATCTAAATTATCTACAATGACATTATCTCCATAACCTATAGTAACTTGCTCTCCTAATAAACGGTTCATAAGTTCCCTTCTTCCTTATAATAAGCATAATTCTTTATCTATAATTTCATTTTATGATTTACGACAATATATTTATTTTATTTTCAATTAATTTTTGTAAATGATAATCATTATCACAGGTGTCATTATATCATTTTTTACTAATATTGACTATCAAATATTATTACTATAATTATTAATTACAGTTACTATGCCCAGAAGGAAAATCTAGTGAATTATAATTTTGAGTCGTAGAATGATCATATTATGATGCCAAAGATTATTTTGTTTTAAAAAAGCCTTGTTTCTTGGTAAAAAAACCAAAAGACAAGGCATCGCAAATTATTTGTACATCGTAATTAAATTAGTGTTCATCTATTAAAAAACCATTACCATATACATCGCGTACATCATGAATGACTAAAAAGGCATCATCATCTATTTTTCTAATTAAACGTTTGGCCTTTGTGACTTGGGTCTTTGTAATAACGACATAAAGTATGTCTTTCTCTTGTTTTGAAAAATAGCCCCTACCATTGAGTATAGTAAGTCCACGTCCAACCTGTTCATCAATAACCTTCGCAATTTCATCAGGTTTACTTGAAATAATGGTCATTGCTTTTTTCGTATTTAAACCTTCAATAACGTAATCCATTACTTTTGTGCCAATATATAATGAGATTACTGTGACTAAGGCACTGGCAATAGGTATCACCGTTAAAGAAATAACTACTACAATTAAATCAAAAAACAATAAAGCATATGGCGTGCTGACATCTAAGTATTTATTAGCTATTTTCGCTAAGATCGTAGTACCTGCAGTTGTACCACCCGCTAGTACGATAACACCAATTCCTAGACCAACACACGAGCCACCAAAAACTGCATTGACTAGTAAATTTCCAGTTTCAATATGCCAACTTTCAGTCACCTCTAGAAATACTGATATTAATATAGTCGCAACAATTGTTAAGTACATACTTCGCTTACTCAAAAACTTATAGCCTAAAGCAATAAGTACGGCATTTAATACGAAGTTAGTGATACTTGGAGAAATGTGAAAGGCATAGTAAAGTACAATTGCTAAACCAGTCACGCCTCCTTCACCTAAATCAGCAGATATAATAAATGTATTTACGCCTGCTGAGAATACAAACGATCCGAAAACAATTAATATTAAATCACGCGCTGTTTTATTCACCTACACAACCTCCTTTTATTTGGTTCAATCAATTGAATGTTAGCAAATATCAACACATACCACAATATCATTATGAATAAATGATTATCTATTTTTCTATAAAATTGAATGTATTGCCCCTTAATTAGCGACCGAATTTAATTTTTAAAAATTCTGAATTTTCGATTTACTTATACAAACTACTTTGCTATAATAAAATTTATCTTCTTATTGATAGCCAATAAGAAGCCATCTCCTTTGTGTTGTTTATAGTAACAAACAAAACAATTTTTGCTCGAGTATATTAATAGTACCTAGTCCTTACTACTAATATACAATTAATTCATTTCCCGTAAAAGCCAAGTAATGATGAATGTGTCTCCTCACTTCATTCACTTGGCTTTATTTTTGTCTTTTAAAAATTTACCTCAATATATAACATACACATTCATTGTAATAAAAAACTGATGTAGAACCTCATTAAGGTCCACACCAGTTTTTTATAATTCCATTATTTCTAGTTACCAAGCAAATAATCCTACAAAACCAGCTGTCATTAATGATACAAGAATACCTGATAACAGTAACATTGGAACATATTGAGATACGAAGTCCGAAGTTTTTTTATCAACTATGCCTTTTAATGTTCCAACAATCATTCCTATTGTAGAGAAGTTTGCGAACGAAATTAAGAATGTCGTCAGTACTGCACGTCTATGAGGCGAATAAGAATCAATTACATCTTTAATTTGACCCATTACTACAAATTCGTTTGTAACGATTTTCTTAGCCATTTGTTGAGCAACTATCCACGCTTCATCCCACGGTAAACCTAACAATAAAGCAAATGGATACATGAATACACCTAAGATTTGATCTAAACCAAAACTTCCTTTGATTCCTATCCAACCAGCTGCAATACTTGTAATTAAGTTAATGATTCGATCGATTAAATCAGATAATGCTACAAAACTAATAACAAATGCAACAATAATTAAAATTAATTTACCTGCATTTAGTACTGAGTCTCCCAAGAATGAGAAGAACGGCTGACGCTCTACTTCATTATTTTGAATACTATAAATAATATCTTCTTTTTCCTTTAATGTAACAGGATTTAATATCGAAGTTATGATAATAGCATTAATAATATTTAATGGAATCGCAGTTAATACCAAATCTCCAGGAACCATAGAAACGTATGCACCTACAATTGCGCCTGATACAGAACTCATAGACATCATGGCTACAGTTAATACACGCGTTTCTTTCATACGTTTTAACTGTTCATTAGACACTGCTAAAGCTTCTGTATTTCCTAAGAACATCATTTCAATACCAAAGAATGACTCAAATTTAGGTTGGCGTGTGATTTTTGCTAGAACCCAACCAATACCGCCTATAACTTTAGGTAATATATTTAAATACATCAAAATATCAAATAATGGTACTACTAATAGTATTGGAAATAACGCGCTTACTGCCATATCCATTGCACCAGGTTTAACCCAACTTGCAAACGCAAATCCAGTACCTGCGTGTGCAGAATCAATCATCCAAGAAATACCATTCGCTAATCCTTGTACGCCGCTTTTCCCCCAAGGAAAATAAATTAAGAACCACGCTAAACATAAGTTTAAAATGACAAGTATTCCAATAGATGTCCACTGTATGTTTTTTCTATTTCTAGAAAACAATACGGCAATCCCTAAGAACACAAATAAACCAATTATGTTAATTACTAAAAACATAATACACCCACCATTTCTATTTTATATCAAGGACAGCAAAGAATTTTTGAAAATAATTCGTCGTTATGTATTAGAAAAGTTAAGATAAACACATAGTCAATCCAAAATAACTTGAACTCATTCCTAAACCATAGTTAATATGCGCACCTTAACCCTTCTATCTATTTAAATAAATATAATTTACAAATATTAATGACCACACTTCTCATCCAATGCTTCTTTGAATAATTCACAATAATTATAGCATGTATGTACTTTAGTGAAAATAACTATTTCAAAGTTCGATTAACAATCTAAAGTAACCTAAAAAAAACATTTAACATACGTGTTTTAGGGTGAAACCGAATACATTTATGATCTATTTATTTGTAATTACCATTTTTTAGTCTGCTAAGTTTTGAGTATTTACAAATTGTTGATATTTTTTGTGTGATGCCATTAATTCTTGATGCGTACCTTTCCCAGTGACTTCTCCACCATCTATAAAGATAATTTGTTCTGCCTTTTTAATAGTCGAAAGTCTGTGCGCAATAACCACGGTTGTACGATTTTCCATTAATTCCTCTAATGCGTCTTGAATTTTACGTTCACTTTCACTATCTAAATTTGCTGTTGCTTCGTCGAGCAATAAAATATCTGGATTTTTAACAAAACTTCGTGCAATATCTATACGTTGACGCTGACCACCTGACAGCTTCAATCCTCTCTCGCCGACGAGGGTATCATAGCCATCGTCAAACTGTTCAATAAATTCATGACAATTCGCTAAACGTGCATAATGGATTAATGCTTCATCCGTTACCTCTCGATTAATACCATACAAAATATTATCTCTAATCGTACCATTCATTAAAGCGTTAGATTGCATAACATAGCCAATTTTTTCACGCCAATCTACTAAAGATATGTCGTATATCGATTTATCACCATAAGATATATCCCCTTTTTCAATATCATACATTCGTTCAATAATATTAAATATTGTACTCTTACCTGACCCTGACGGACCTACAAATGCAGTCACCTTACTGTGTGGAATATTAAAAGATACATCTTTTAATATAGGTTTAACATCATATTTAAAATCGACATTTTTAAAGGTTAAATCTCCATCTTTAATTACATCTTCTTGCGTTAAATATAATGGTTCTGTTGGCTCTTCCATAATTTCATATATACGACTACTCGCTCCTACAGCCTTTTTATAATCAGTAACTAATGTCGATAAGTTGATTAATGGCGTAGACAATTGAATAACATAGAAAATCATGGCAATTAATGTACCTGCCGTAATAGCACCCGTCGATATTCTAATCGCACCAAAACCTAATATAATAGCAATAGTTAATAACATAATCAAACCAGAAATCGGCTGAATAATTGCAGTAATTTTTGCTTGTTTTAAACCTAAAAAATAGATTTCTTTTAAGTTTTTATGTGCATTATCTAACTCTAAATGTTCTGTACTTGATATTTTTACTAAACGCATCTCTGTCAATACACGACCGAGCAAACCACTAAAATTAGCAATTTCTGCCTGAGTTTTTTTAGATATATTTTGCATCACTTTACCTAATGGAATCATGATTAACACAAAAATTGGAATAGTAATGAAGGTCAGTAATGTCATTTTCCAATCCATCACAAATAACATAATTAAAGAACCTATAATTGTTAAAATAGAAGGTAATAAGTTCGGTAACTTTTGGGATATAAATTCGTTAATGACTTTAGTATCGTCTGTTAAACGACTCATTAATTGTCCACTTTCGTTTTGATCGAAAAATGG
Source organism: Staphylococcus succinus (assembly GCF_029024945.1). NCBI lineage: Bacteria > Bacillati > Bacillota > Bacilli > Caryophanales > Staphylococcaceae > Staphylococcus > Staphylococcus succinus. Next base: position 2,212,065 of record NZ_CP118976.1, read on the forward strand.
CATTTTCAAATGAATAATATGTTTCCATAAAATCGAACGAATCGCATATATTATTTTTTCACCAATCTTACTTAATAAATATAACCCTAGACCGCTCAATAAAGCATTCAATATAAATATTGCTATAAATGCAACTACAAAACCCCAATTAAAATTTTCGAAGGAAAACTTATCTACAAGTTTACCCGTGAAAAATGGTACGACTAGTCCTGTAATACTCCCTAAAGATGAAATGAGCACAGCAATAACTATAAGCCCAGTCGGCCATGATAATCTTTTAAACAAATAAAATAATGGATTTTTTTGATTCATGTCTGATACCTCTTCTAAAATATTTTCAAAAATCTTTACTCTGCTTTAAAAAGCAGTTAAACGATATATTAATTAAATTTTCCACTTAAATATTTATTATATATTCTTACTACTTATATATAACATATTTTACACAACATTATACATCATAAGCTAGATATAAAATTTTTAAATAGTACTTCAATATGCTAAAATAAATCTATTATACAAAAAATTGAATATGTAAGAAGGAATGTAATTATGAAAAAGTTAGTTCTGACAATTGTAACTGCACTCTTTGCCAGTACAATTATAACACCTTTTGCAGATGCCGAAACAGTAACGCCTACTCAAGCAGCAAATCAATATGGTTATAATGTATCTGACAACTATCAGCCTGAGGGCGCAGTTAACATTGCACAATCGGGACAAGTTCTTTATCAATATAATATGAATAAAGAATGGTATCCCGCATCAATGACCAAGCTGATGACGATGTACCTAACACTTGAAGCTATTAAAAAGGGAGATTTGTCCTTAAACGATAAAGTTACTATTACAGATGACCATTATCGTATGTCTACCCTACCAGAATTAAGCAATACAAAATTATATCCTGGGGAAACTTATACTATTAAAGAATTGCTACAAATTACTGTTTCAGCTTCTAGTAATGCCGCTGCTTTAATTTTAGCAAATGAAGTATCTGGGAATACTTCTGACTTTACTGATAAGATGAACGAGAAAGCTAAGTCTATAGGTATGAAAGATACACACTTCGTTAACCCTACTGGTGCTGAAAATAAACAATTGAAAGATTTCGTGCCAAAGAAATACCAAGCTGAGGATAGTACAACATCTACAGCAAAAGATTTCGATATTTTAGCACAACGCACGATTAAAGATACACCTAAAATTTTATATTTCACTAAGCAACTTGCTCCAACCCAACACGGTGTAACTTATTACACCTTCAACCATTCACTTGAAGGTGCAGACATGAGTCTAAAAGGGACTGATGGTTTGAAGACTGGCTCAAGTGATCAAGCAGACTATAATCATACAATTACTACTAAGCGTGATGGGTTTAGAATTGTTCAAACCATTATGGGAGCAGGCAATTATGATAATCTCGGTGGAGAAAAACAACGTAATATGATGGGAAATGCATTAATGAATATGTCCTTTGATCAGTACAAATATCAAAAGATATTAGCTAAAGGAGAACATAAGATTAATGGTCATACGTATTTTGTAGAGAAAGACTTTTACGATGTCCTCCCACGCGACTTCACCAAAAAAGATTACAAATTTGTTGTAGAGGACGGTAAAGTACATATTGAATACGACCGTGACTTTATTTCTAGTAAATATGGCCCTCCATCTGTAGATGTTAATAAGCCGCTTGTACACAAAGCGACAACAATTGTAAAATCTTCATGGGATGAGCATCCATTATTAACATTAATAGGAACATTGTTTATCATTGCAGCACTCGCTATTATAATTTTTTTAATCATCGATATGGTTAAAAAAAGAAAAAAGAAAAAGTAAACAGAAACCTTCACTCTAGTTCATCATTAAAATAAGCTACGTCTCACAACAAGCAAAACACGCTAATATATAATCATCTTCAAAATAAAAGTACACCTCTATTTAAAATAGAGGTGTACTTTTTTATGCTTGAAATTTCACAATTTTGAACATTCTTATTTGTTTAAGTATAACTTTGATGGTGCAATGCCTCACTCATATCGTTCTCTAACTTAACAATACATTATACATTCTATGTGATTAAAAAAAAGACGCACGATATACTGTAAGTTCGAATATCATGCGTCTACTAAACCTTTAAGATTTATATCATATTTTTCATTTAAAGCTACTCATTTTACTATTCAAAAAAGAATAATCTTTATTTTTCTGAATCGCCATAAAGTTCTTTTTTAATTTTAGTTGTAGAAATACCTTCTGTACGATTTAAATAAGTAACTTCGCATTTATCTTTTAAGAAGTCAAACTCACCTTCCCAATCATGGCCCATAACAAATTTATCTATTTCAAAACGTTCAACATCTATTTCTTTTTGTCCCCATCCGCTTTCTGGAATAACAAGGTCAACATAACGAATAGACTCTAACATCATTTTTCGTTGTTCATAATTATAATAAGATTTCTTATTTTTAACACGGTTAAATTCATCTGTAGAAAGTGCAACGACTAAATAATCGCCCATCTCTCTTGCTCTTCTTAATAATTCAATGTGACCGTAATGTAATAAATCATACGTTCCATAAGTAATAACACGTTTCATTTTTATTTACTCCTTAACAAAAATTTTATTTTAATTTTACATTTTTAAAAATTATAGCATATTGATACAAAGTTTACGAATTCTGCAAAAATTCATCGTTTCAAATACTGCTTCAATTTCATTTTTCCTCTAAATTTTGCACGCCTCGGTAATATTTCCACTTTAAAACGATAATAGCTAGGTCTGCCTATACCCACGCTCAATAACGCTTCTCTCCATTGAGTGTAAAGTGATTTAGTCCAGTTGCTACCTCCACGTTCAAGGACACTCACAATTCTAAACAGCGCCTCACCAGAATAATCTGTTGATTGCATTGTTTTTATATATGTGATTACCGTTTGCAATAATTGTTGTGTAATTGCCTTGTGTTTCATCAAATGTGCTTGTAACAAATAACTGACAATTAATTCATCCATACGGTAGCTATAGTATATTCGTTCTTCAGGCAACAATAAAGTCTCCATAACACGAGCCCTTACATTTATTGCATCTCTTATATAAATTTCAAATTGCTCTGCACGTTGATCGGTAACAGAGCCTTCAACTTCATTGTAACCATAAACAATATTCGGTAAAAGTTGTATGTCCCTTGCTTTTTTATACGCTTGAATCATAAACTGATGTTCTTCACAAAATACAATGTCTTCATCAAATCGTATATCAACGTATTTATTACTAAACATTTTACCGCCCGGACCGATGGACTGCATGATTTCTGGACATTGCGCTAAACTTACTTTTTCTTGCTTTTGTATAGCCTGGTGTGTTGCAATGGTCTGCCATTCACCATTATTTTCTCTAGCTATTTGGCCAATAACGATGTCAACATGCTCATCCTGTTGATAATAATCTGCCATAAAATCAATACGACTTGGTAAAAACTCATCATCTGCATCTAAGAACATAAATACATCACCGGTCATACATGATAATCCTTTATTTCTACTTGCTGCAGCTCCTTGATTTTCTTGATTTATACAGACAATATTCTTATATTCTTTTTGCAACTGTTCTAGAAGCATTGCACTCTCATCAGTAGAGCCATCATTAATACATATAATTTCGTATTGATGTTTGGTATCTACTGAAGCAATAGCTCTACGCAACGTATGTGCTGCATTATATACAGGAATTATTATTGATATTTTCATACTTTCACCATTTTCTCTATATAATTAACGACTTGTTCCAAACTATCTTTACTATTGTATTCATGCCACGACTTAAATAATGGCACTAAAGGTACTGAATCTTCTTTTAATTTTTCCACTAATTGCATTTCGTCATAAACTTTATATTGACTTGGAATGTCATTATAAAATTCATTTAAACCACGTTCTTTCTCGTACCGTTGTTCGTCATAAACATAAAATAATGTGGGTTTATTTAACAGACTCGCTTCTATCGCTAATGAACTATAATCGCTAATAATGATATCTGCCATAATCATTAAAGATTGTAAATCTATTTCTGTTTGATCATCACTTGCAATAGATGGATGTAGTTTATTCAATAAAGTATAATGAGGTAATTCTGATTCGAATCTCTCCTTATCAATATCACGATTAGATTGTTGATGTTCTCGATACGTAGGGACATATATCGCGACTTTGCCCTCTATGCCATATTGAATTTTTAATTCTTGTTGTTTTTTTACAATATCTACAGTGCTATAAGGCACAAGTCTCGGCAAACCTGTTTTTAAGAATTGATCATCTGTTGCTTCAAAAGCATTTTTAAAGCAAGTGGCCATGGCATCTCCCCCAACTAAATAGTTATCCGTAGCTTGATACACTTTTCTATACTGATTAACCATATGTTTATTGGATAAATCAACTTGGTGATCTGTCAGCCCGAAATTTTTTAATGCGCCTGCAGCATGCCAAGTTTGGATAACGGTCTGATTCGTTTTCTTTTTAAAACCACCTAACATTAAATAATAAGTATCTATAATCATTATTTTTGCTATACTTAAGGCCTTTATATGTTTGAAAACTTGTTTGTTTCCTGCAGGTATAAATGTTGCATTTTCAAATGGTTGAATATATCTTCTATTTTCTTCTTTACTGATAACAGTAATTTGATAACCTTTTTTATTTAATGCTTCTATAATTGGTAGCACATCTTCTGCAAACGTCATGATCACAGCAATATGATGGTCTTGTACTTTTTTTCTACTATAAATTAAATTTAAAAAACTAATAATAGTCATATAAAGTTTTTTAATTATTTGCCTCAAAATTTCCACCGCCAACTTGAATTATGAATTCCATTCCTTATATTATATCTATCTTATAGTTAAAATTATAGAAAAATCCTTTAACGACTCTACACAAGTCATTAAAGGATATCTATATAATCATTTAAAATTCCATTCATCTATCTAACCAAGTAACTGATTATGCCTCTTACATAAAGTCTGCAAAATGATCTCTGTACCGCATGTGTAGGAAAGAACCTACCATAAATAATAGCAGTATAATACACAAGTTATAGCATGTTAGTTCCCAATGCGTAATAAAATACCATTCTTTATGTAACACTGCAGAGCGATAAGCCTCTGCTAAATAGTATATTGGATTTAATTGCATTACATCTTTAACAATACCTTCTGGTGGTACAATTAAAATAGATGATGCGAAAAATACCATTCTCATTAAAGCCTGAATCGCCTGTTGTGTATCTTTAACTAATACACCTAAAGTAGATGTAAACAAAGCTATGGTTGTTGTGAGAATTAAAGCGAATGGCACATAAAGCAATAACTGTAATGTATATATTGTTGGATAAAAACCTGATAACATACACAATAAAATGACCACTGCTAATAATGCAATGTGCCCATAGAACCTACTCATAACGATATATGAAGGTATAATTGACAGTGGAAAGTTCATCTTAGCCACTTGATTATATTTCGTCGCTATCGCTTTGGTACCTTCTAAAACACCTTGGTTTACAAAGAACCACATACTAATACCTACAAGTAACCAATAAATAAATGGAACGCCGTCTACTGGACCATTATTTCTAATTCCTAAACCAAATACAAACCAATAAACCATTATTTGTAATGCTGGGTTAATTAATTCCCACGCCATTCCCAAATAGTTATTCGTATTAGAAATTTTTAATTGGAACTGCGCTAACCTTTGAATAAGATAGAAATTTTTTAAATGCTCCTTCAAAACTACCCAAACTGCATTCATTTAACTAAACCACACTTTCAATCGATTTGACTTTATCACTATTTTCTCATGACAATAAAGCATTCAAGTTTAATATACGACTTGTTCCCTATCATAACAACAATTCTTTACTTTCGTAAATTTCCACTATTAGATATGCTATGAATATATTAATCTGTATACTAAAGATGAAAACAAAAGCTAGTGAAAACAAAATAAAAGTTGTTTTATTTTTTATATTTCCATTTATTTTATCTTTATAGTTGATTTTACATCCTAAATTCAGTAAAATTTAACAACTGTATAAGAGTTAAAATCGTTAAATTGTACTCACTTACTTTACAATAGGTTAATAAATTTAACAACTAATATAATATATAATATACTTGAAGTAACTGTAAATAAGGAAGGTTAAATTATGAATGTATCGGTTAACATTGAACATGTAACTAAAGAGTATCGTATTTACCGTAATAATAAAGAGCGTTTAAAGGATGCTATTGTACCTTTTCATAAGAACAAAACATTTTACGCTTTGAATGACCTATCCATAAAAGCTTATGAAGGCGATGTCATTGGCCTTGTAGGCATCAATGGCTCTGGGAAATCTACTTTAAGCAATATGATTGGTGGATCTTTATCACCTACTGAAGGCAACATTCAGCGTGATGGTGACGTAAGCGTTATCGCTATCAATGCTGGCCTAAATGGTCAATTAACTGGCGTCGAAAACATTGAATTTAAAATGCTCTGTATGGGCTTCTCAAGAAAAGAAATTAAAGAATTGACGCCACAAGTTATTGAATTCAGTGAATTAGGTGAATTTATTTACCAACCCGTTAAAAAATATTCTAGTGGTATGCGCGCAAAATTAGGTTTCTCAATTAATATTACTACAAACCCTGACATCTTAGTAATTGATGAAGCGCTATCTGTTGGTGATCAAACGTTTGCTCAAAAATGTTTAGACAAAATTTTCGAATATAAAGCCCAAGGGAAAACAATTTTCTTTGTAAGCCACAATATGAAACAAGTTCGTGAATTCTGTACTAAAATCGCTTGGATTGAAGGTGGAAAACTCAAACAATACGGGGAATTAGAAGAAGTATTGCCAGAGTATGAAAAATTCTTGAATAACTTCAAAAAACGTTCAAAAGCTGAACAAAAGAAATTTAGAAGCGAGTTAGATAACTCAAGATTTGTGGTTAAGTAAAAGTAAATTATCACATATAACTTATCAGATTGATTAAAAGCGTGAATTCCAGTTAGTACTAATTGGAATTCACGCTTTTAATTTTTATTTTTTTATCGCTACTTTAATAACTTTAAAAACAAACTTAGGAATAGATTTTAATCTACCTAACCTTTTCCAATCTATAATCACTCGATAAATCCATTCTATATTTAAACGTCTGAATAGCATAGGCGCTCTTTTTTTAGTTCCGCTAAACACTTCTAGAGAGCCTCCAACGCCCATCAAAACAGTTTGATTAAAACACTCCGTATAACTTTCAATCCATTGTTCTTGTCTAGGATAGCCCATACCAACAAATATATAATCTGGTTTAAAAGATATCACTTGTTCCAACACCTCTTCATCTGAGAAATCAAAAAAGCCATGATGGAAATCAAAATTGATATTAGGGTACTTTTGTTCCAATCTTTGTTTCGCTTGTATGACAACATTATTTTCTGCACCTAATAAAAATACATTTTGTTGTTTATCGTTAGCAATTTCCAAACAGCTTTCCATCATTTCAATACCGGGAACACGTTCTTTAAGTGGTGTTCTCAATAATTTAGAGGCTTTAACAACACCTGTCCCGTCAGGAATAACATAATCAGCACGATTAATTAAATTACGATATTCATTATGCTCAGTAGCATAGTCTACGATTTCAGGATTAGCAGTAACGATAAATAAATTATCTTTTGCTTCTGATAAGAAAAATTGCTTAATATTTTCTTGCATATCGATTAAAGTGACATTATCAAAATATACTGATAAAATATCAACCTTGTTCAGCTTGTTGCTTTCTGTCATTATGCATATGCTCCTAACTCAATATATCTTATAATTGATTAATCTTTATTTTAATTATTGTAATTTTAACACATGACCTGCTTAACACATATAAAAATGTAATGATTCAAGAGCGCTCAGATAAAATATACATCCAAAGTCTAAATGCTTTCTCATCAACAATACTTTATACTAAAATATATGTTAAAAATTTAAAGCTAATGTATACATGCTTTTGAAAATTTAAATCGAGGTTATACTATGACAAAACTACATGAATTTTTCAGTTTCGCTATCCAACTCAATCTTTACTGGGTGATATTGGTAGCATTACTATACATAATTATTCATAACTACCGCAACAAACCTATAAATCGTATTTTAGATATCTATTTGAATTATATACCAGTGCTCACACATGAATTCGGGCATATATTATTCAATAAAATTAGTGGTGGAAAAGCAAAGGATCTAGTTATTGTAGCCTCTCCTACCGAGCGGATGGAAACATCTCAACAAGGATATGCTATTACACAATCAAAACATCGTCTTGGCCAAACTATCACAACTTTTGGTGGTTATGTAATGCCGCCACTCATGTTACTACTAGGGTTTTGGGCTATAGATACGCAATATCCTAGCTTATTTATAGCATCCTACTTATTAATCTTTGTTTATTTTTTAATATTAACTTCACGAAAGTTAGTTCCAATCATTATGATTATTTTACTTTTTACATTGCTTTACTTATTATTTCAAAATGATAATCACTTTATGATGTTCTATATCTTAACAATTACTTATCATTTCATATTAGCTGTGTTGTTAGGTGAGGTCCTACAATCATCTTGGACTATTTTTAGACTTACTTTTTCACAACAACCTATATCATGGGATGGCAGTACTTTAAAAGAATTAACACGTATCCCTACGTTTTTATATAGTATAATTTGGATTACTATCAATTTATTCACTGTCTACCAACTATTTCTCTCCTATTTTTTAGCTAACTAAAAAGCATGGTATTTATGTCTCTTACATAAATACCATGCTTTTTCTTGTATTACTATAATATTCTATGCCTTTTATTTATAAAAAAGGCAACCACAACTCAGCACTTTCAAAAAGAGCATTTCTATTTTTCTACATATATATGAGCTGCGTTATCATAACTTAAAATAGTGATATTTTCTTCTTTTTGTACAATAATCACTTTATTTGTGTCATCTTTATTAATAAGCGTAATTTCTTCTCCAATTAAAATGTCTTTGCTCGTAAGATAAACTAACAATTCTGTTCGATCTCTCACACGTTTAACCGTTACTTTGTCCCCTGCTTCATATGATAATAAATTCGTTGTATAAATCTCTTTATAATCATTATTGCGAGGGATAACGCCTCCGTGTGGGCATGTCTTTGGATAATCTAATAACTTATCCAAGCGCTCCACAAACAAATGAGAAACCTTATGTTCTAAAACTTCTGCTTCTTGATGCACTTCTTCCCAATTATATTGCAGGATCTTTATTAAAAAGAGTTCTAGTAAGCGATGTCGCTTAATAATATCTAATGTATATGTTAAACCTTCCTTAGAAAGTTGTACGCCTTTATACGGTTTTGTTTCTACATATCCCGACTTCTCTAAACGATTCACCATTTCACTGACGGATGGCGGCTTAATGTTTAAATATTGGGATAGTGTCTTATTTGAAACGAAAGAACGGTCGCCATCATGTGTTAAAATCGCCTTCAAATAATCTTCTTTTTCTTCAGTTAGCATTATCTCACCTCTCAACTCATTGACCTTATTATACCATGAATTGACTTGACACGCTAAAAGTTCATAGTATATGATTAATTAAATTAGGTTAACCTAAAAATTAAATTAAGGAGGGCTAATATGTTAGAAATTAAAGATTTAAATCTCACTTTAGGTAATAAATTGATATTACAACATATTAATCTGGACATCCCTGTTCAAGGTGAAATCATTGGAATTATGGGGCCAAATGGTGCTGGTAAATCATCACTGCTCAAATCAATTATAGGTGAATTTAAATCGACTGGAACAGCACATTTAAATAAAACCCCTGTCGAAAATAGTTTAAAGTCTATTACCTACATTCCACAAAAAGCACATATTGATTTGGATTTTCCAATTGATGTGGAACATGTCGTTGTATCAGGAGCATACAAAGATATTGGGTGGTTTAAATGGGTAAATGTAGAAACTAAAACCAAATTAAATCAATTGATGAAAACTTTGGAATTAGAAGATTTAAGACACCGTCAAATATCTGAATTAAGTGGTGGCCAATTACAGCGTGTACTTGTTGCTCGAGCATTAATGACCGAGAGTACATTATATTTATTGGACGAACCTTTTGTTGGTATTGACTTCCATAGTGAAGAAATCATTATGTCTCAATTAAGACAACTAAAAAAAGAAGGAAAGTTACTCTTAATCGTTCATCACGATTTATCGAAGGCTGAAACTTACTTTGATCGTGTCATCCTATTAAATAAATCCATTCGCTATTTTGGAGATAGTGTTACTGCCATGAAACCAGAACATTTGAATCATACATTTTTAAATGCTCCGATTCAAAATGGCATGGCTTAAATGCATTAGAAAGGACGTAACTTAACATGGAGTTTTTTAACCATTTATTTGATTATCAATTTTTAAGCAATGCGCTTATTATTTCTATCGTCGTGGGAATCGTATGTGGTACAGTTGGTTGCCTCATCGTACTTAGAGGTCTCTCGCTTATGGGGGATGCTATGAGCCATGCTGTTTTACCAGGTGTTGCCTTATCATTCCTATTCGGCATACCAATGTTTATTGGTGCGTTAGTCACGGGCATGATTGCTAGTATTTTTATAGGGTTTATTACCAAGAGTAGTAAAACTAAACCCGATGCTGCCATAGGTATAAGTTTCACTGCTTTTTTAGCAACGGGAGTTATTTTAATTAGCCTTATTAATAGTTCTACAGATTTATATCATATTTTATTTGGTAACTTACTAGCAGTTACACATTCTACATTTTGGTCAACGATTGTTGTCGGTATCATAGTCATGTTATTAATCATCGTCTTTTACAGACCATTGATGGTATCTACATTTGATCCAATATTTAGTAGAATGAGCGGTTTAAACACTACATTAATACACTATTTTGTAATGCTCTTATTGTCTCTTGTAACAGTTGCTAGCATTCAAACTGTAGGTATTATTTTAGTTGTTGCCTTATTAATCACACCCGCTTCAGCTGCATTTTTAATTGCAAAAAAATTACATACCATGATGATTATTTCAAGTGTCATAAGTACCATTAGTGCTATTGTAGGTCTCTATTTCAGCTATGTATATAACATACCTAGTGGTGCCACAATTGTATTATGTGCATTCTTTATTTACATTATTATTTTTATATGCAACAAATTACAACTTTTCAACAAGAAGGGACAGGTTTCATGAAAAAATTAATATCACTCGCTCTTATTTTCTTACTTTTTTTAAGTGCGTGTAGCAATCATAAAAACGATACTTCCTCTAATGAAAAACTAAAAATAGTTACAACTAATTCTATATTATACGATATGGTCAAACATACAGCTGGTGATAACATTGAAATTCACAGTATTGTTCCAATTGGACAAGATCCGCATGAATATGAGGTGAAACCTAAAGACATTAAAGCTTTAACTGATGCTGACATTGTATTTTACAATGGTTTAAATTTAGAAACAGGTAACGGTTGGTTTAATAAAGCGTTGGCACAAGCAGATAAATCACCTGATGATAGCTCTGTAGTAAAAGTCTCTGAAAATGTTAAGCCATTATATTTAAATGATGCTGAAGGTGATGCGTCTAAACAAGACCCTCATGCATGGTTAAGCTTAGAAAATGGTATAAAATATGTTGAGAAAATTAGAGATACATTACTAAAGCATGACGAGAAACATGCGGATGATATTCAAGGTCACAGTAAAGATTACATCGCTAAATTAGAGGCGCTTAACAAAGAAAGTCACGAAAAATTTAATGACATTCCGAAAAATGAACGTGCCATGATAACAAGTGAAGGTGCCTTTAAATATTTCTCTAAACAGTATGATATTAAACCAGGTTATATTTGGGAAATTAACACTGAAAAACAAGGTACACCTGAACAAATGAAACAAGCCATTGAATTCGTTAAAGATAACAACTTAAAACACTTACTTGTTGAAACAAGTGTAGATCATAAGAGTATGCAAAGTTTAAGCGAAGAGACTAAGAAAGATATCTATGGTGAAGTATTCACTGATTCTATTGGTAAAAAAGGGTCTAAAGGAGATTCTTACTACGATATGATGAAAGAAAATATCGAAACGATTCACGGTAGCATGAAATAAAAGTTTTAGGCTATTAACCTCATTCGTAGGTGAATAGCCCCATGCCGTACGTTACCCTCCTTAAAACGTACGGCATGGTGGTATTCAAGCCTTATAATCATCTCCCATACTCCATCAACGGTTGGCTCCTCCCCCCGTTGATGGAGTTTTTAGAGTCACATATATGAACAGGCACTATTTTCTTAAGTTATTGATAATACAATGTTTTAATGCAAAAAAGCAGCTTTCCAATTTAGGAAAGCTGCTTTTTTATGTCTATTTAAAATTTTAATCTGTTAAACTATCAACAATAACCATTTCATCATAATTTATAGCTTCTCGTATTTTCAAAGCTGTTACTTCACTTACTTCTTCATCTTCAACAAGTTCATTTAACACACGTCGTTGTTCTTTAAGCGCAGTTAATTTAATTTTTGTTATTGAATTTTCATGTTTAGGATTAAAGAAATTGGACGGCGTTAAATTATCTGTTCGTAACAGATAACTATCACAAATCATACCTATTTCTAGTTTATTATCTTCTGTGGTCTCTTTTGCAAGACGGCTTACTACGCGATAATGTACCGTACGCATCACATTTGAAATTTCTTGCAAGTTATCTACAACAGATAAAGAAGAAGCAGCGTTTGTTTTAACTTTATTTTTAATTCTTCTCTTTAACCACATGGCTCGAATTTCAACTTTAATACGTTGTATCAAAGATGCTTGTTTATATACTTGAGTACGTTCTGAATAACGCATATAGTTATCTAATACGTTCGTAGTAATATCTCCATTCTCAACCAAGCTATTTAAAGTATTATTCTCAACATCGAAAGCTAATTTTTGCAATCGTTGCAATTCTTTCGTGTTTTCATCTTCATTCTCAACTGTTCTTAAGAATGCTAATTTATCATGATAATCTTTAATCACATTTCCATACTGAAAACTAGATTCTACTGTAGAAGCTTGATTTAAACTATCAATTACTTTTTCCAAAATATAAACACGTGCTTGTTTGAAATTCATGCCTTGTACCTTAGGTTTTTTAGCAGTAGGTGTTACTAAAGGTAATAAAAATTGTGCAACAATCAAACTGATAATAACCATACCTGATGCTATAAAAAGTAAATCGTCTCTAAAAATAAATGAGTGGTGATTTGCTAGCATGTATGGCAAAGTCAGTGCTATGGCTAACGAAATCGTTCCATGAACTCCACATAATGACATAATAAAAGCATACATACCTCTTCTCGGTGGTGATTCTGTGGCATTATCTTCATTTTCATTATGAGAAATCATTTTTTGGAACGGACTGACTGGTAAATAAAAATATGGATATAATACAAAAACCCATAAGAACCTAAATAAATAAATCGCTAATGCAATTAAAAATGTAACGACAATTAAGAACATTAAATTGTGTGGTTCATTTTCTATAATTCTCCCCACTACTTCAGGCACTAAAAAGCCTAAAATCGTAAAGACAAATCCATTTAAAGCATATCCCAAAATATTCCAAGTATGATTATAACTCATCTGTAGTCTGGTACGTGCTTGTGCAATACGATCACGTTCAAACCCATGCACTAAACCGGCAACTACAGCAGCAATGATACCTGATGCATGGAACATTTCTGCCACTATATATGTGATGAAAGGTGTAACAAGTTGAATAAATGTAAACATATTTATATTTTCTATGCCACGTCGAGATAAAGTTACCCTAAACCTTACTAGCGCAACACCGATTAAGATACCAACTATAAATCCACCAATCGACGAAATAAGAAATTGTTCAATGGCGTTTGCCATTGAAAATGCTCCTGTTACTAGTGCAGCTACAGCAATTTTAAAAGATATGATACCCGCCGCATCATTTAGAAGTGATTCACCCTCTAAAATTGTCATAGAACCTTTTGGTAAAACTTTCCCATTAGTGATTGCTTGAACAGCTACCGCATCAGTTGGGCATAGAATTGCAGCAAGTGCGAAGGCAGCAGCCATAGGTAAATCTGGCCATATCCAATGAACAAATAACCCAACTACAATTACAGTGGTAACTACTAATCCTAATGCCATCATTAATACCGGCTTAATATAACGCCTTAGGTGCACACGCGAAACTTTAACTCCTTCAACAAACAGCAATGGCGCAATTAGTGCAACCATAAATAATTCAGAATCAAAATTAAATTCGACAGGGACCGGCGTTACATATAACAACACACCTAAAATGATTTGAATGAAAGCTAATGGTACTTTAGGAAGAAAAGTATGCACAAAGGAGCTAGCGATGACTAACGCTAAAAAAACAAGAATCGTTTCAAATATTTGCAAGGTTTCACCTCTTTTCAACTAAATTATTTGTTTCATAATTGTTGAGGTTGAAACATAAATTAAACTGTCTTCTAACGAACATAATGTGTCCCAAACCCTTATAGATTATTTACAAACAGCTTTAGGGTTTACTGTTCGCCTAATAATTTAAAAATTAACACAATTACAAATATATATTATTTTATCATTTTTTTACCCACTTCTTAAATGTATTGCACTTCTCAAGTAGTATTTTTTAAAATTATTAAATTTAAATCATTACATTCAACTCGTTATACCTTTACTATTTAACAATAAAATTGCAACTTTCTTTATGTCGTGAAATTATATATTCGTTCTCCACAAAAAAATATCCCCTCAACAAAGTGCGCACTTTTGAGTGTCAACTTTGGTGAGGAGATTGTTATTTTCAATCATTTTATTGTCTATACACTAATAATCCTGCTCTTTTTCATATGTTTCACGTCTACGCTTTTCCCTGTCTTGTGCACGTTTTTTCAATTGATCAAATGTATTATTCTCAGTGGAACTCAATAAAATATTGGTTTGTCTCGGTGCATCACTTTTGCGATACATATACGCTCCTGTACGATAAGCAGCACGTGAGATCAAATGCCCTCCAACTGGTGCTGTTAAATTAATGAACACTAACGCTAAAATTAATCTTACACTCAAATAACCTTGTGAAGAAATAAAATAAATAATAACGCCTACTAACGTTAACAAAACCGAAAGCGTGGAACTTTTTGTCGAGGCATGGCTTCGTAGAAACACATCTTGGAACTTAATTAATCCAATCGCACTTATTAGCGCTATAATACTTCCTAAAAACATCATAAAAGCAGCTAGTAAATTAACGATTTCGCTTGTTATTTGCATTGAACACGTGCCCCCCTTCTATATATCTGGAAATTGACACGGAACTAACAAATGAAATGATAGCAATAAGTAAAATTGAATCTAGGAATGAAAATGTCCCATATACAATACTTAACACGCCTACAATTGACATAAGAATTGCACTTGCTGTATCAAATGCTACGACTCTATCTGCAGTTGTGGGTCCTTTAATTAACCTGAACAGCGTTAATAATAATGCTATTCCGAATATAATTAAGGCGCTTGTAATGAAAAAATCAATAAGAGATTCTATCATTCTGTCACCTCCAATATCAGTCCTTCGTATTGTCTAATACTTTTTAGCAATTTCTGTTTTTCTTTATCTGAAACATCAATGGCATGTATAAAGAACTTTTGCTTCTTCTTCGATATTCTTATAACTGTAGACCCTGGAGTAATTATAATTAATATTGTTAAAAATGAAACTTCCCAGTCACTATCTAACTTTGTTTCATAAGTTACTAAACCTGGGTTTAAATCCTTTGTTTTAAATAATATATAGTTAATTGTTGTAATACTAGATGTAATTAATTGGTACAGGTATACTACTAAAAACTTAATTGCTACCCAAACTTTTTTTAAATAAAATTGTTGGCCAAAAAAGCGATGTAATATATAAATGACTAACAATCCAATAAGATAGCCAGCGAAGAAGGTAGATGCTTTAAAGGAGTCTTCATCTTGAAATAAAACCCATAAAAAAGCTATGACAATGTTAAGTAAAACTTGTCTCATTATTTAGCCTCCTTCTTCAAATGAGGATTAACCGCTTTTTCATAGCGTCCATCATCCATATTTAAATGTGTAGCATTATCTGTAACTTTAAATATAAGTGGCGCTACAATACCCATTGCTAATACCGTGCCTACTAAAATAGCTATGAGACTCTTACGGTATACAGGAATAGCTTTAAATATTTTTTCTTCGCCTTTTTTTTCATTGCCTAAATACATCACGAAAAACACACGGAATAAACTGAACATCGCAATGAGACTAGTAATAATCATTAACGCTAACCCTATATAATTACCATTTTCAATAGCACCTTTAAATATAAACACTTTTCCCGGAAAGCCACTAAATGGTGGCACGCCACCAATAGCTAATATCATAATCACAAAAGCTACACCAAAAAACGGCTCTTGTTTAGCTAAACCATGTAAGTGTCTGTATTGCCTGTATCCAGTAATATAAACTAAACTTCCTATAAGGAAGAATAATAGCGTCTTAACGACCATATCGTTAGCTAAATAAAATATTGCCCCATTCACTCCTGCATAAGTATTTGAACCTAGTCCTAATATAATAAAACCAATTGATAGAATGACTTGGTATGCAGCAATTTTTTTAATATCTTTATAAGCAAGTACACCGAATGCACCAATTAACATTGTAATACAAGATAAAAATACTAGTAATGGATGTGTTATACCATCATGTTCATCAAATATTAATGTAAAGAAACGAATCAAGGCATAAGCTCCCACTTTAGTCATCAACGATGCAAATAGTGCCGCTAGCTCAGTATTAAGTACTGCATAAGCTTTAGGAAGCCACATAAAGAGTACTAAAGCCGCCTTTGCACCAAATGCGATAAGGAAGACCATAGATACAATAACTATTGAACTTTGATTATCCATCTCACCTATTCTTTGGGCCACCAATGCAAAGTTTAATGTACCTGTTAATTTATATAATAAGCCAATACCTAAAAGTAAAAGCCATGATCCTAATATATTTAAGACAACATATATAATAGCTGCACGTAATTGTTCTACTGATTGCCCTAATGTAATTAATACAAAGGAAGCTAATAACATTACTTCAAACATAACATATACATTAAATAAATCTGCTGTTAAAAATGAACCAATGACACCAACTGTTAAGAATAAAATAAAACTTGGTAAGTAGTAACGAATCGCCCTTTTTTCTGCTCTCCCAAAACCATACGCCATGATTAGCGTTACAACAAAACTCGAGGTTGTTACCATTAATAAACTTAACGAATCTCCTACAAACTGGATGCCAAACGGCGCCTTCCATCCTCCAAAGTCTAAAGCAATAGGCTTATTGTACATCACATAAACGAGTAACAATAATGAAATTATCGTACTCACTGCCATAGTACCAATTGAAAAGATTCTAGATAATCTACTTTGTGTACGTATGAAGACTAGTGCTAAAGCACACACTGCAGGTAGAAGTAATGGTAAAATCAACAAATTACTCATCATCATCGTCATCATCACCTCTCAACACATCAATTTCGTCTTCTTTTGTAACACGGTATGTTCGATACACAAGCACTAATAAAAAGGCAGTCATAGCAAAACCAATGACTATTGCCGTTAGTACAATAGCTTGTAATAAGGGATCAACAAAATGTTCGTTCCCCTCTCCAATTAATGGTTCAGACATATTTTTACTATAGTGTCCCATACTCATAATAATTAAATTACCTGCGTGGGTAAATATCGAAATTCCTATTACAATACGGATTAAATTGACCGATAATATCATATACGTTCCAATAAATATTAAGAAGCCAATAACTAATAATAAGATTAAATTCATGAGCGACCACCACTAATGGACAGCATTACTGTTACAACTACACCAACAACAGCTAATACGATTCCCGCTTCAAATAGCGTAACCGTCGTTAGATGAACTTCCCCTAAAATTGGTAATTGTACATGTGCATCTGTTTGGTAAAGGAACGGTTTACCAAAAAACATAGGTATGACTGCTGTAGCAAATGATACTAAAGATCCCGTAATCATTAATATTCTAAAATCTAGCGGTAAAGATACTAATACTTGCTTAACATCGAAGGCCAAGAACATCAACAGAAAGGCTGAACTAAATACGAGACCGCCAATAAAGCCTCCGCCGGGATTATTATGTCCTGCTAAAAACAGGTAAAAACCAAAAGTTAATAGTATAAATACAACAATTTTGGTTACCGTTCGTAATACTACGTCATTCTCTTTCATCTTGACCCCTCCTATCTTTAAAGTTAAGTAATGTATAAATACCTAAACCAGCAATTATAAGTACCAGTCCTTCAAATAATGTATCTAAAGCACGAAAATCTCCAAGTATCGCATTCACTATATTTTTACCACCTGTTAATTTATATGCATCGTGATAAAATGTTGATATCGTAGGCATTGAATCACTTTGCTGTGCAATAAATACAAGCGTCACAACGATAATTGCCATCATCAGTGAAACAACAATCTTCACTGCTTCACGTTTCTTATGTACTTTTGTACGTGGTACGTTTGGCAATCTTGAAAAACTGACAATAAATAATATTGTAGTAATTGTTTCTACAACCAGTTGTGTCAGTGCTAAATCAGGTGCTTTCATTAATATGAAGAAAATAGTTACACAATAACCGATAATGCCATTCAGTATAACCATCGTTAAACGTTGACGAATAAATGTTAAAGCTATTCCTAGAACAAATACAACGATGAGGGTAATTACTTCCAATGGTCCAAACTCACTTACATGAATTTGATGCACTTTTGGAAATCCTGCTTCAATGATGCCGTAAGTTACAATCATTATAAAAATCAGTAGTGTTAACGTGATGTAGTGATTTAAACGGTTATTCATCAATCCACGAATACTATATCCTGAATAATGTTCAAAATGTTTATATGAACCTAAATAAATTTCCGTAATTGATTTCACTTTAATATGATTGGCATATTTTTTCCAATCTATTTTAAGGGCTGCTATAAAGCCAACTATAATGACGATAGCACTTAATGTTAAGGGTAAATTGAAACCGTGCCATTGTGAAATATGTGGCGCTAATTCATCTACATTTTCTCCAATTGTGATACTTCGTAATGCCGGTAAAATGATTGATTCTCCAAATAGATTTGGTATGAAAAAAATCACCGGCAACAAAATCATCATAATTGCAGAAGGTAGTGTGAATAAAAAGGGTTCGTGTGGCGATTTTAAAGGTAGATCTGCTTGCTGAGAATCCCCCCAGAAAACTTCTTTAATCATATAAACAGCATAAATCAACGTAAATATGCTCGCCACTACTCCAATCGCTGTGATAATTATAGTAAGTATAATATTAAACTGTGGTAATTCATTTGTACTTACTAAACTTTCAAAAAACATTTCTTTACTTAAAAATCCATTTAGGAAGGGTATACCCGCCATAGATAATGCAGAAAGCAACATGACAATATGTGTTATAGGAAATACCTTTCTTAACCCTGATAATCTCCGAATATCTCGTGTCCCTGTTTCATGATCTATGATTCCGACCCCCATAAATAACGCACCTTTATAGAGCGCGTGATTCATAAGATGAAATAATGCTGCAAATAGTATTAATCCATAGACCTTAGAAGCTTCTCCAGAGGGATGTTGTGCAAATCCCCCACCAAGACCTACCATTGATACAATCATCCCTAATTGGCTAATTGTAGAATAGGCTAATATACCCTTCAAATCAAACTGGCGAGTAGCATTAATTGCACCAAATAGCATTGTTATTAAACCAACAAATGTAACACAGTATATGTAGAAATCACTCAATCCCAATACTGGCGTAAATCTGAATAGTAAAAAAATACCCGCTTTAACCATTGTAGCTGAATGTAAGTATGCACTTACCGGTGTCGGTGCTGCCATGGCTTTAGGAAGCCATATATGAAATGGAAATTGTGCAGATTTTGTAAATGCCCCTAATAATATCATGATAATAATAGGAATAAATAAATTACTTTGTGCTAATTTATCACTTTGTTCTATTATTTCAGAAATTGAATTTGTCCCTGTCACTATATAAATCATTATAAATCCAGCTAATAAAGCAAGACCACCAAATACTGTAATCATAAATGATTGTATAGCGCCAAATTGACTTTCTCCCTTGTTGTACCAATACGCGATAAGTAAGAATGAAGATACACTTGTTAATTCCCAAAATACATACATGAGTATTGTGTTATTAGAAGTTACAACACCTATCATACTGAACATAAATAATAATAAGTAGATATAAAAACGTGGTAAGTTATCATGTTCTTTAGATAAATATTGTGTCGCATAATAAAAAACTGCTAAACCGATCAATGATATTAATAAACTAAAAAATAAGCTTAAACCATCAACTCTAAAATCGATATTAATATCTAATAGCGTAAGCCATGGTATTTTAACCGTTACAAAATGTCCTTGCATAACTCGTGGTATTTGCCACAAAAAGTATATTGATGAAATGATTGGTGCTATCAATACAAATTGCCCGGCATGTTGTTGTAACTTGTGATTCGTTAACGTAAATAATAATAAAATCATTATGATTAACAAAGCACTAAATAGATATACTAAGCTCATCCTATTCCTCCTTTTTATTTAATTATAAACTCAAAGCGATGGTTGTTTTACTCGCTTTTGTTGAAATACCAATAAATTTCATCGTTTCGAATGTCGTCTGGTGTCCAAGGTATTTTTGAATAATTGAAATTGAAATGCCAGACTGATAAGCATGATATGCAAACGTCTTCCTTAATGTTGTTAGCCCTATGTGTAGCATACCTAACTCATCTGCCGCAGCATGAATAATCCGATAGGCTTGCTGTCTTGAGAGCCCTTTCAATGTGCGATTCGATTGAAATAATAATTCATCATCCATCAATTGTGCTTGTGAAATAAATTGTGATAATTCTTGTCGTAATGCTTCAGGTAATTTTATATAAATACTCGGCGCATGGTCTTCTAACCAATACACCTTTATATCATCATGTTCTCCTTTAACATCTGCTACACAAAGGTTTAATAACGCCGATAACTTAACACCCGTATGTATAGCAAATTTAAACAATAAATAATCTCTTTTAGACTTACGGCTTAACACTTCATACATCGCTCTTATCTCTTTAATATCCCTAATTGGATCCACTTGATTCATATATTCACCTCTGACCATCTTAAATGTTTCTTATTTAATGATATATGATATTTAAGTAACATGAAAGTGTTTAAGATTATTTTTTTAAATTTTTTGACCATTTTGCCTTTTTATTTCGATATATATAATGAAAGGAGGTTAAAATATGAATCAAATCAATCAACTTGCTGTTACATTGTCACGTGTATTGTACGATAAAGATGGAAAAGCATCCCTTTTCAAACGTCACTTTGCTAATTTAAATACAGATGCAACGCCTGAACAATTAAAGAGCTTTAAATCTATTATCGAACAAATCACAGGAGAACGTTTTGAAACACTAGAAGTTATCAAAACAGAAACGATTAATTAAATATTAAGGGGGAGTCATTACAATGGCACAAACACTAGAATTTATTTTCAACGATGCCGTAAACAAGTCTATAAAAATTCAATTGCCCAAAATCGAGCATTTTCTCAATGATACTGCTGTAAAAGAAGGTATGAACAAATTAATCGCTCTAGATATATTCAGACCTAAAGCCGGTATTCCTACAAAAGTGCATTCAGCACAAATTATAGATAAATCAACTAAAGTTATCTTCGAAACACTTACAAAATAAATTTCACTATTGCTTATACGATATATGTAGAAACTGTTGGCAAAGGCGTGCGACTTTGTCGACAGTTTTTTCAAAATGACACGATTTCTTGAAATACATGTTTAACTTTTAATATTTAGCTGTATTAATTCCTAGATATTCACGCCAAATTATTGTTATTAGATTCATCTTGATAATAATAAAAAACCAAACGTCATTTGCGTTTGGTTTTTTATTACTCTATTTAATCATTCAATATCATTGATTTTTCAGTGGTCTCAATCTGACTCTGTCACCAAAAAATATCTTCTTTTTACCTAATTTTTTGCATAATGCGTATTGGTCATAAACTTCTATAATCTGTGCCAAATTTTTATAAGATCTTCTTGGGTTTAATATCTCAATAAATTGCTTATTTTGTATACCTTCATCGTTACCTGCTCCTACAAAAAAAGTTTCCTCATCTAAAAGACGAATTATGGAAAGTTGCTTCAATATATTCAGTCACTCACTTCTTAATAACATTCTTATTATTTAATAATATTTATTTTCTTAGTTGTGTATATTCAAGATTCATTATAATAGTTAACCTTTTTATTTCCGAAAAGATTCAACTTATATATCTTATTACACTTTGTGTGTTGTGTACATCATTATTTATTATAACTACAAAACCTTTTTCTCAAATTAACTCATATGATTATTTTACACTTTACTATATAATGATATAGACAAACTTTTCAGAAAGAGTGATTCAATGTTTCTCTTATATATAGTAGGTATTATTGCAGGTATGGTCGTACCTTTTCAGACTTCTATTAATTCTAGATTAAGTCTTTATACACGATCTTCTTTCTATGCATCCACAATATCATTTGCAACAGGGACAATTTTTTTAATTTTACTTAATATTATTATTAATCCTCATGTTTTTACACCGGACTTTTATGATAATCAATCTTTTAGTTATATATGGTTTTTAGGTGGTTTACTAGGAGTTATTTTCCTCACTGGCAACTTAGTGCTATTACCTCGTTTAGGCGCTTCTTTAACCGTGGTTATGACAGTAGCAGGGCAAATCATCATGGGCGTAACGATAGATACATTGGGTTGGTTTGGTGCAGAACAAGAAACTTTCACCTTATTTAAAGTGTTCGGTATTATCTTTTTAATCATAGGAATTGTCTTAATGAACTATGTTCGCAGTAATAAAAGAGCTACACAGACACATTCAAAAGTCTATATTTGGATTATAGTTGGTTTTATTTTTGGCTTTTGTCCACCGATTCAAACGGCTACAAATAGTGCGTTAGGGCAACAAATACACTCTTCAGTAATGGCAGCGCTTATATCATTTACAGTGGGTACAATAGCATTATTTATCTTGACACTCATTTTTAACCGTAGCCTTAAACTGAGTTCGTATGATACCAAACAAGGTAAAATTAAGCCGCTTTATTTTATTGGCGGAATCTTAGGTGTTATTTTTGTCACTACGAATATTATTTTGATGCCTCACCTGGGCGCAGCGCTTACTACAATTATAGTTATGCTGGGTCAAATGTTGATGGGCATTATTATTGATCACTTTGGTTTACTTGGCACTCATGTCAATAAAGTTACCATTCGAAAAGTTAGTGGCATTATAGCAATTATGATAGGTATTATTTTATTAAGATTATTTTAAAATAGTAGCACCGAGTCATTTACTTTCAACATATAGTAAATGACTCGTTTTTTTAATCCTCACAAAGATTATTTGGATGTATAATATAACCATCATTACTACTAGAGGTGACATCAATGAAAAAAGTGATTATGATATGTGCAATCATAGCAATAATTACAACTATGCTTATTTTCTACTGTATCTATTTTAAGACGCAACTTTCCTCCACAAATACTTCTATTGAAACGATTAAAATAACGTATAACAAACCTTTCATTTTTGTTGGCAAAAAAGTTCCCTCGAAAATAGCTTCCATTACATATGATAAAAGCAAAGGCTATATTAATGACTGGTTTGTAAAATCAAATGATTGAATTACCAAAATCCACAATATATCAAGGGCAATTTGTTTTTATACAAAAAAATAATAAATTTATTAAAAGGGTTATTAAAACTCAAAATATGGGTAATAAAGAACATGTAACAATCGTCGACGGATTAAAACCGGGAGAAGTAGTTGTTAAAAATGCTGATATTATGCGCTCTAAAAATTAGATGTGCACATCATAATTAGTAAGCGCTTTAATTTTTTTAGTGTTCTTGTTTAATTTTTATCTAATGACAAAAAATTGAAATTTGATAGAATAAAATTATTTTCTTGGATTGGTCTGTAAATAATTGTATTAAATACAGAAATCATTATTGTAACGCTTAAACACTTTTTTGTTTACTTTCTATTTTTATTTAGTTATAATAAACTAAATAAAAGAGGCTTTAATAAATTTTATTCAAATATAATTGAGTCATAAATTATGAAGAATCTTTGTATTCAACTTTGAATTAAGACAAATAATTATACAAAAATATTTTTAATATGTATACTAAATTGGGAATTAGAATAGGGAGGAATTAGGATGGCTATCACAAAGATCAATGATTGTTTTGAATTATTAGCTATGGTCACATATGCTGACAAATTAAAAGGTATTATTAAAAAGGAATTTTCTGTAAGTTTCGAGGAATTCGCAGTATTAACATATATTAGCCAACACGAAAATGAAGAATATTATTTAAAAGATATCATTAACCATTTAAACTATAAACAACCCCAAGTGGTTAAAGCTGTTAAAAACTTGTCACAAGAAGATTACTTTGATAAGAAACGTAACGAACACGATGAAAGAACTGTTTTAATTTTAGTGAATACTAAACAACGTAAAAAAATCAATGAGTTATTATCTCGTGTTAATCAACGCATTAAAGATGCTAATGACGATAAAGAAGTTTAAAAAATCTTAAAGTTACTACCCAACGCATACAAACTACCCACCACTTATAATAGTTGGTGGGTTTTTATTGTGTCTTAATTCCAATATAATAAGTAATAACATTTCTCTTCAATATTTTATAAAGCTTAATTTAATTCAAACGCTAATTTTCACCATATTTTATAATACTTAAAAAATAACATTTATGCAAACAGGAGCAATCACTAAATTATAGTAATTGCTCCTCTTCATAATCAAACTATTATTTTTTCCTTGAATTCCAAAGTTATATTTATTTTATTATTAGTTTTTAACTTTGATATTCCAAAGCATTTACAAATTTAAGATAAATCTCCATAAAATGCTCAGCTTCTTCTACATGTGGTGCATGACCTGAGTGATTAAATTCAAATATTTTTAATGAAGTAAACGCATCATGATATTGTTGAAAACTTTCTTTAGAACATAATGGATCATAGCGACCATAGATAACTAAAGTAGGAACGTTCACATGCTTAATTAAATTATTTTTATCATACTCTGGAAAATTCATCAGAGCTCTCGTTGCAATAGCACTATCTTCAGATGACTGACGACTATATATCAATTGGTTTTGAAACCACTTTTTAGCAACATCTTGTTTTTTGTACAAATAAGGAAATAAAATAATGAGCGCTTCAGATTTATCAAAGCCTTCAATTTCATCTTGATGTTCAATCATCAACTTATTCAATCCATGCACACTATTATTTAAGTTAGAAGCAATGAGTGTGAGCGATCTTACGCCTGTTTCATATTGATCAGTAAAGTGCTTTGCAATCACCCCTCCCATATCGTATCCAATTAAATGTGCCGGTTCAATGCTCAATTTATGCATCAATATATTCAAATCTGAGACATGATCTTGCAAATGAAAAGAATTAGGTTTTGATGATTTACCATGGCCTCTTACGTCATAAATAATAACTTCAAAGTACGTTTTCAATTTATTTTTTAAATCATATAAAGAGGCCATATTTCCGTCAAGCCCGTGAATTAATATAATAGGAATACCTTGACCCTCGCGGATGTATGCAATCTCGGTGCCGAAACTCGTTTCAATTTTTTTCATCATGGGTCACCTCCCTTTACAAAACTAATATACCCTCATTTTGTGTTTATTACGCTACAATTCATTATTCTTCTATATTTAATTTTTTATAAATTCTTTTATGTTATCCTACATAAAAAGCATCCATCAACAAGATAAACGAAATAATCGTTATCTTGTTGATGGATGCTTTTTCATTATATTTCACGCTTATTTTAATTTCTTGATGATATACGTATCGTATAATAAATAATCACAATAAGTAATAATACCCATATAACTATGGATCCGATTTGGGCAATGTTTGAATTCTTAATCATAGCGTCTATTGTTTTTTGACATAATAATAATCCAATGCCAGTAAATTCTAATCTTCTAAAATAAACACCTGAAATACTAAATATAATTCCTACAAAAAATACAAATTGATGGGCATATATGGTTACTGCTACGATACCTAAATTCAAATCAAATGCATGAACAATAACGAGCACAAATGCAGCACCTGCCACAATCAAACCAATAATCCTCTCAAATTTGTTACTATACAAATAGTTTTTCCAATCTATTCGCAAGTAAATAAATATTGAAATTGGTAAAATCACCAAACAATAGAATATTGATAAACCTGAAGCAGCTTGAAATGATACATAATGCTTATCATATAAATAGGACAATAATATAAAATTCACAATAAAAAATACAATAGGATTCAGCTGTAATGTATATAAATTGCGTTGTATGGTCAAAATAATTTCTGCTGGTGATTTACTTCTATACTCAATATAATCCTTGTCTTGAGCTTCCGATTTATGAAAATCTTTTTTCAATTTTTCCTTAATATCGTCTATTAAATTCGGTGAAAGACCTTTATGAGTGAAGTAATCATTAATATTTTCTACTAATACTTTGTCATTAACTCTCATGGTAGGCTCCTTAAAAATATTATTAAAAATTTATCCAGTAAATAATAATATTTAACTTTTTATTGATAAATGTTGTATTTGTTTACTGCAATTTAATTTATAATCTCATACTTTTTCATAATTTGAAAATAAAATAACCGACAAGTATTAAATTCACACTTGCCGGTTATGTTATTCATTTTATGTGTTGCTAGTGATGTTTATTTACTAATATCTATGCGATATAGTTTAATATCTTTATCACTTGGTGATGCTGAACTAAATTGATATGACACATCGTCATCTTGGATATAACCAAAATTACCTGTCACATTATTATAATGTTCACGTGTAATAGCATTATGGCTTACATGCTCAGTTACTTCTTTGTAAGATGGACCATCTGTATCATTATAGCTCATAGAAACACGTGTAATCTTACCTTCATTCTTCTTACCGTTTGTAGTTACGACTAGCACGCCATCATCTTGTTTAAACTCATAGTAATGCTCTTTACCATCAGGTCTATGTGAATAAATAGGTTTACTATTATTTTTCAATACACTTTGAATGGATGATCCTAATTTAGCACCTTCTAAAGTTGTGTCACCTTGTTGTAGTTGATCAACACTTTGGATAGAGTTACCTGAAGCTGCTGAAGCACTTCCTGCATTAACTCCAGAAAATGCCAAACCTGTGACTAAAACTGCTGCGACTAATTTTTTCATAGCACTCTCTCCTTCTATTAATTATGCGTTATTTTTCCTTATTCATATTGTACTATAAATATTACTTAATTAACAGTGAGGTTACAGAAATATTACAAAACTTTCGTCACTGTAATAAGAAAGCAACTTAAAGTGGTATATTTACCATTATTGTTTTAACTGCTATTCATATTACCTTATTCAATTAATTTGTTACCGTTGTTTCGTGTTCATTAATAAAATTTTTACTAAGTTCAATAAATCTAGATTTTTCTTCTACAAACGGATAAAGACCTGATTCTTTAAAAACTTCAAACTTAACATCACCAATATAATCACCAAATTCTTTAGCTTCAACAACACTAGTACGTTCTCCATGTTGGCCAACAATAATTAATGTAGGTGAATTCACTTTCCCTAGATAATAAGAAATATTATTATTATTAAATGATTGTTTTACAGCCGACAATTCATTTTTAGTCGCGATGCCATTTGTGTTGTCTAACTGTTTCAAAAATTTCTTAACCTTTCGTTTTGAATAATATAAATGTTTATCAAGAAATTTTTGTTGCTTTTCTTCATCCCAATTCCTTATTTTGTTGGCATATTTACGATATAATCTTTCAGCTGGATTCATGTCGTTTAACATTGTTGGATTAACTAATGTTAAGGATGTAGCAAGTGTTGGAAATTCAGCTGCAATTGAAACAGCTATAGAAGCGCCCATCTCATGACCTATAAATGCACATTGTTCAATATACAAATAATCTAATAAAGCTTTTACATCTTCTGCATATGTTTTAAAATGTAGGTTATTCGGCTTATCAGAATAACCGTGCCCTCTTAAATCAATTAATACAACCTGATGATTCGTATTCAATTTCTTTTCAATCTCATTAAAAACAGTTAAATTATCAAACGCAGTGTGAATCATAACAATAGCATTGCCTTCACCACTCGTTCTATAGTTTAATGTTATGCCATCATTTGTGGTAAATAATTCCATACTGTCAGCTTCCTTTCTTCGCAATTGGTAATATCGATAATAGTTCTTCCATCGTTGTAATAGTAAAATCCACCTCTTCTGGTAAAGGTTCTACCTCTACATCATCATCTTCTTTAAACCATACACTAATCATGCCCATTGCTCTTGCTGGGGCTACATCATTGAGCGCGTCATCGCCAACATACATCGTTTCTTCGGGCTTGGTACCCAATTGAGATAACATATCCTCAAAAACCTTTGGATGCGGTTTACGAAACCCGACTGTTTCAGAAGTAGTAAGATAGTTAATAGCATCTTCAACCCCTAAAGCATGTAAGCGATATTGCTTGATTTTTGATTTACCATTAGCAATAACCCCAGTCAAATATCCATATTTCGATAACTTTTCAAGTGTATATAAAGTATCATAATAAGGAAATACATAACGATAAAAATGCATTTCAAAATCATTGAATAAGTCCTTCCATGTTAATCGATCAACATGGAAATCTTTTATGATTGCTTTATATAATTCTGGTTTATCATGATCCTCATCATCATCTAATTCTATAAATTTTTTCCTGAAATCTGCAAGTTGAATACGCACTAAATAATCATGAAACCTTTCATATTGTTCTTCTATAAATTTATCTCTAGATTTTTTGCGGTCTAATAATGTACCTTCTAAATCGAATACAACTGCTTTTACTTGAGTTAAGTCCATATTCATAACCTCTTTATTTCAAACATTTATTTTCTTTTTTTATAAGTACTACAATTTATATTCCATGATGGCTTTTTAAATAAGTTTTGTTATTCATACATACGGGGTTGTGAAATCATTATATAAAACAAAACAGGAATACCTAATAAAGCCAGTATAATACTTGCTGGCACTTGGAATGGATCCAAGATAATACTTCCTAACCAATCTGAAAGCACCATAATTGTACCACCAATTATCATATTAAGTATCATTTGTTGTCCCAAATCATAATTTTGGCTGTGCCTTTTTACAAGTTGTGGTATGACCATACCTACGAAGCCAATAACACCTACATATGCGACGATAACAGCAGTTAAGATAGATGAAATAAGCAAGACTCCATAAGTTACACTTTGGACATTTAATCCTAAAGATTGAGCACGTAAATTTCCAAGTTGTAATAATTTTATTTTTGAAACCATACATAATAAAATCAATCCACCTGTAACTAACACAACGCCGATATAAATAACTTCATTATATTCTGCAGAAGAGAAACCACCGAACATATAACTCACAATATTATTCAATTTATTTTGATTAAATATTATTAATACATATAATAATGCATTGAATAATGCGCCTATCATTATCCCTGATAATATTAATGTACGTACTGGGTATCCTCTCGACATTGCTGTAGTTAAAGCAATAACTAAAATAAGCGTAGTAATACTGAATATAACAGAAAACAGCGGTAACCAAAAAAATGATAAACCAAGCACTACTGCTAAACCTGAACCAAATGTAGAACCACTTGCTAATCCTAAAGTAAAACTATCAGCCAATGGATTATTTAACAATGTCTGAAACATATGTCCAGCAAGCGTTAAACCTACACCAGCTAATAACGCTTCTAATGCTCTTGGAATTCTGACCTGAAAGAGAATGGTTTTTGATAATAAACCATTTAAGTCACCAATCCCCCATAATAAACTTAATAATATACTTATAATAAGTACACTTGTCCAAATGATTAATGTCTTATAGTACCTCATTTTTTTGCCACGCTTTCAGTAGTATCTTTCAATTATTACAATACCATCTGATTTAAATTAAAACTACAGTATTTTATCTTATATACAACAATATATACTAAGATGGTATGTGCTTTTTAAACGCTTATGGAAACTAGCTCCCTTTTAATATCTATCATTTAAAAAGTAGAAAAGTATACTAACCTAATGTTATCAAAAAGACAAAATTAAATCCCTTAAATTACGCAGTTAACTTTATTCTATATTGCTATAACTAAATTATAAAATAAATAACAAACAATAAACTTATGCTCTAATCATTTGTTATTCTGTGTTTACATATGTAAGTAGCTTAGCGATTAATATGCTAATAAAGTAAATTATAACTGTATAAACAACAATTAAGTTAACAGGTGTTTCTGGCTTGAAATAACTTACTGCCTGTTCATTAGAATTCAATAGATATATAGAAAATATGATGGAGCTTATCATCGAAACAATGTTTAACATTAAAACGATTACTAATTTATACTGTCCGATTGATAGATTATTCAATGTGATAAGCATTACCCCAAATACAATATAACCAATTATTGTAAACGATAGGTAATCTGTAAAAATACCTAAAAATGTAAAAGGCAATATATATGCAACTGGTATGAAATTCTTCATGATGAATCTCCTTTTAATAAAGTAACTAGTTTAATATCTCATGATATATTTTTAATTTTGAGTTATCTTTATAATAATATCAATAAAACAAAAACTTTTCTCATTATTTTTATATAATAAATATACTAAATATTTACAGTAAATAATTAATATTATTAAAATTACTGATTATAAAAGTTACTTCAAAAATTAATATTCAACATCAAGAGGAAGTAGAACAAGTAATTGAATAAGCAAGAAACGCTGGTGCTACTATCATAATTGAACTTCACAAATCTTTTTTGGGTGGTTATTCAAGATATTTTCAAGATCCAGACGGTCATCTGTGGGAAGTAGTATGAAACCCTAATTTAGTAATCAAAGAATAAATCTATATTATAGACTCTGAATACAAACCACACTACTTTGAAATAGAACAGCCAACCCAAATAAAATGGGTTGGCTGTTAACTTTATATGACTTTATTTCATTTTTAAAAGCGCTACGTTGAAGTATTAAGGTATTTTACGAAATATTTTTCATTTACACTTTAAATACCAAATTAAACTAAAAAACGAAGTTACTATTCCAGTTAGTTATTTTTATAAATAGCTTCCTTCAAGGCTTTTAAACCATCGTCTATACGTGGCCCTGGTCTAGAAATTTCGTCACCATTTACCGATTCTATGTTAGATTGCTTCACAGCGTTTATATCTTTAAATCCACCACGTTGCGATAACTCTTTTTTATAATCTTCTTTAGATATTCCCATAGTAGATATCATCATATCTGGATTTTTCTTAATAATAGCTTCCTTACTCACTTTTTGCCATCCTTCTAAATTAGAAAAGCTGTTTTGGGTTTTCAATTGCTTTAACATATCATCAAAAAAAGTATGTTTGCCAGCAGTATATATTTCTGGCTGTGATGAAATTTCCATAAATACTTTCTGGGATTTACTATTTTTAGGAATTGATGCTTTTACTTTTTCTATATTATTTTTTGTTTCTTTTACAAGTGCTTTCGCAGCTTTTTCTTTACCTGTTATTGTACCAATTTGATTGAATGTGTCATACATTTCATTAATAGATTGCGCATCTTTTACGTAAACTACTTTTACACCGCTTTTTTTCAATGATTTTAATACTTCACCACTTGTCGCTTTTTGTGACTCGTGTGCTAATATTAAATCTGGCTTTGCCTTCAACAAAGTTTCTTTGTTTAATTTCATAGCGTCAAATTGTTTTTTGTCTTTTACCTCTTTGGGATAGTCATCCACAGTTGATACTCCGACCACTTTGTTTCCTAAACCTAATTCATACAGTATTTCTGTATTACTAGGCATCAATGATATGATTCTATGATAAGAAGGGGTATCCGACTTTCCAGCTTTATGATTAGCTTGATCTTGTCCTGTCCCACAAGCCGCTAACAATAACACTAAAATGATAGAAAGATATAATATTTTGTATATTTTTTTCATTTCATTGTCTCCTCATTGTCTTTTACATCTATCATATCAAATTCTCAGTGCTTATCTACTATGTTATTTCAAAATAACAATCTAAAAATGTATATTTCTTTTTATCTTTACCATTAAAATAATTTTTCCCAAAGTTATCTAATAGTGCATGAAATTCATTCGCATCTTCATTTGTAAAATTTTCTGGTAACATAATATGTTTTTTTAATTTTTCGTAGTTCTCAGTATGCTTATAACCGAGCTTCCTATAAATTCTACGTGTATAGCTATCAGGAATAAAGGTTACACCACCAAATATATATACTATAAGTACATCTGCTGTTTCACTCCCAATACCTTTAATTGTTAATAAAGTTGACCTTAAATCACTTTTATATTTTTCAGCTATTGCTTGATAGTCAAAATTAAATTGCTGCAACCAACGTAATAACGAGAATATTGTTTGAGCTTTGTTTTTATAAAAGCCACTAGATTTTATCAATGTTTGAAGTTCTTCTATCTCTAATTTCAAAATGTTTTGCACTTGTAATTGCGTCTTCTTTTTTAATGTTTGAATGGCGTAATCTGCGTTTCTCCAGTTTGTATTTTGGACCAATATCGCCCCCAAAATAATTTCTATTTTAGATTCTGCTGGCCACCAACCTTGTGGTCCCATGTGCTCATATAACTTGCGATATAAGGTGTAGGTATCTAGCATAATTTAACTCAACTCCTATTCACTTAAAATAAACACCGTTCTCATCATTATAGTATGAAATAAAAAAAAGAGCTGCAATGATTTGTTAACATGGTTTGGAGGTGCGTCCAACAGTGTTAACAAATCTATCGCGAGCTCTATTAAGCATGCAATTTAAACTGCTTTATTATTTACATAGCTTCTGGTGCATTAACACCTACTAAATGTAATGCGTTGCGTAAAGTAATTTTAACTGCGTCAATTAAAGCAATTAACGCTTTTGTCTTCTCAACATCATCTGTTAATACTTTTTCAGCATTATAGAATCTGTGGAAATGTGCTGCCAAATCTTGAATATAATTTGTAATTCTGTGTGGCGCTCTATGCTCTGCTGCGCTTTCGATTGTCTTTTCAAATTCCGCAACTTTCTTTAATAAATCAATGGCTTTATCATTGGTAATAAGCGCATAATCTGCATCAGTTGAAGGTGTAATTCCTCTTTCTTTTGCTTGATTTAAAATAGAACAAATACGCGCATGCCCATATTGTGCATAGTACACTGGGTTGTCTTGAGATTCTTGCTTAGCAAGTTCCATATCAAAATCAAAGTGCGTATCTGGACTACGCATAGTTAAGAAATAACGTGCTGCATCTACGCCAACTTCGTCCATGATTTCACGTAAAGTAATCGCATTCCCTGTACGTTTACTCATCTTAACTTCTTCGCCATCTTTCATTAAACGTACCATTTGCATGATTTGTATTTCAAGACGATCGCTATCAACACCAAATGTTTCCATTGAAGCTTTCAAACGATTTATATAACCATGATGATCTGCACCAAATAAGTTAATCAAAATATCATTACCACGTTGAATCTTGTCAAAATGATAAGCAATGTCTGGTAAGAAGTAAGTGTAATTACCATCTTTTTTAATTAACACTCTATCTTTGTCATCATTAAAATCTGTAGTACGTAACCATGTCGCACCATCTTGTTCATATGTGTAACCAAGTTCTGCCATTTTATCTAAAACTACTTGAATTTCACCTTTTTCGTATAGTGAAGTTTCGCTAAACCAATTATCATAATGTGTATTAAAATCAGATAAATCTGTTCTTAATTTACCCATTTCATAATCAACACCAAGTTGTCTAAATGTTTTTATGCGTTCGTCTTCGGAAAGGTCTTTTAATTCAGGTTGTTTAGTAGCTAAATCTTTACCAATATTAATAATATCTTTACCGTGATAACCATCTTCTGGCATTTTATATGCCGTATCACCTAGTGCTTCAAAATAACGCGCCTCAATAGAACGTGCTAATTTAGTAATTTGATTACCTGCATCATTAATATAATACTCTCTTGTTACATGATAACCTGCCGCTTCTAAAATGTTCGCTAACGTATCACCTACAGCTGCATTACGCGCATGACCAATATGTAAATCACCTGTTGGATTTGCTGACACATATTCCAATAAGACATTTTGACCATTAGCTTCTTCTACATGTCCAAATTTTTCATCTTTTTCAATTGCTTCAGATATAATAGCTGTTAAATACGTATTATCTAAATAGAAATTAATAAATCCTGGACCAGCAATATCTATTTTTTCTACTTTTGCTTTAGAAGTATCCAAATTATCTACAATTGCTTGAGCAATTTCACGAGGATTACGTTTCGCTATTTTGGTTAAGACCATTGCAATGTTTGTTGAATAGTCTCCATTTTTATTATCTTTTGGAATTTCAATTTTTATTTCTGGAACTTCACTTACATCCACAAGTTGTGCTTGCTGAATACTTTTATAAATTTCTTCGATTAACGTCTGTTTCACCTGGTCAATTATATTCATTTACGGTGTCTCCTTATAAGTTATTTCATATTGATAAGAACCCATCTTCTCTTCATCTTGAATTAAATCATAATGTACTTTTAATTTTCCCCCATCATCTGTTACAAAGTGCAAAATGGAATGTGTACGTACGGTTAATGGTATGCGACCACCACTAATTTCATATAAAGTAATGGTATCCTCACCTTCTACAAAATGAAGGTTCATTTTTATTTCTCCATTACGAATAATTTTCACACCAGTCGCTTCGATTTTAACTGTAACATTTACAGTCGCCTCTTCGATTTGTTCCTGATAACGTATAAACTCTGCTTTACGTTTTTGCCAAGAGCCTTGTGTATTTAATGAAAATTTTTCTTTATGATCTTTTTGTTTTACCACTTGTTTTGTATGGATTTCAACATTGTTTTCCAATGTACGTTTCACCCTAATCTTTAAAATAATACACATCATTATAGCATACTTGAAATGTGCATTACAGTTGCTAAAATAATTTTAACACCATGGCTTTAATGTTTACAGCTTTCTTTTCATTCTAGTCTGTACACATGGCTACTATAAAATAAAAAGAAACCAAAATACTTAATATTTAGCACTTGGTTTCTTCAGTGGTACTTATTTACTTTCCAATACTTTGTGCAATGCTTCGTCAGAATTGTTCCACATATTTATATCATGTGTTTTCAAGAAATCTCTTAAAACTGCCTTGTTTTCTTCACCTATATGGTCAATTTCTATTTGATGTTTCATCGATTTATCCATCATATTTACATGTTCAGGCATACTTTTATACCCTCTACGAATACTTTTATTTACCAATAAATAGCACCCTGTTACCCCCGCATAGTATGGACCATTTTCTCCTCTTTCAGTAGTAACCCAACAAAGCCAGTATGCTTTTGCACCTTCACCTTCTACTACGTCTTTTTCTTTGATCCATTTTACGCCTTTTTCAACGCTAGCACGCGCATGCATTCCACCAATATCTATAAAAGCTTCCTTATTCTCAACATCAATAAATACGGGAGCGACATTATCTAAACTAATTGAACCAATATTCGTACCTTTATGTCCATCTAGCGGATCATTTTTTACTATATTAAACTTAAATCCTTTATTTTCAGCCACTAGAAAGCACCTCCTGTAATTTCAAACTCTTTAGTTTACGTTAACTATACTCATAAATACACTTTAAAACTCTGATTTATTCATCATACAGTTAATTGTATTTTACAATTTTTATACCATAAAACTCAAATCACTAAATTATCAACAAGACTGTGGTTCGCAATTATTATTAATTTAATTCATTTAATATACTAATAATCGCATTACGCACATGATCATCTTCTATTTCAGTAATAAGTTCTTTCGGATAATACAGTTTATAATCTTCTCTGTTTATTCCTGTAATACTGGAAATCACAAGTGATTGACTACTAATTTCTCTAATCTTACCATTGCGTCTCAACAAATGGATTGGCTGTCTGTTTGAACCTGGACGATCATAATCATAAGGTAAATCAGTAAATGATTCACTCACAAAGTAATAATTAGGATCTATACCTGCTTGTATGAATAAGTCATTCAATTCAGTGATTGTTATGATAGAACCATCAAATGGCATGTGTTTAAATAAATCACGGTTGATAAAACGACGCGCTAAATCGCTTAATATTTCATCTTCTTCATTAACCCATGCTTTTAAGTAATATAATACAACGACTTCATCCAAATCAACGTATTGTTCAATTGTCATGGTTCCTTCAAAGAATGGGATAAAATCGTTAGGCTGCATTTTAAATATATAACCTTCATCGTATAGTTGCTTAGCGCGTTTCAAACAACTATTAAGTAATACCTCTCCGCCCCTACTTACAGGATGAAAATAGATTTGCCAATACATTTGATAGCGACTCATAATAAAGTTCTCTACCGCATGCATACCACTTTCTTTAATTAACACTTCATCTTTAGAAGGACGCATTAATCTTAAAATACGTTCCATATCAAATTGACCGTAAGAAACGCCTGTAAAATAAGCATCTCGTTGCAAATAATCCATTCTGTCTGCATCAATTTGTGACGATATCATGGAAATCACTAACTTATTATCGTGTGTTTTATTAATAACTTCTGCCACTTGTTCCGGAAAATCATCAGAAACACGGCGCAGCACCTCATTTACTTCTGTCTCTCCAGTAATGATAGCTTGTGTAAATGCCTCATGATCAGTATTAAATATCTTTTCAAAACTATGTGAAAAAGGTCCATGTCCTAAATCATGTAAGAGCGCGGCGCATAGCGCTAATGGTCTATCTTCATTATTCCAAGCTTCTCTTCCATCAAAAGAGTCATCAATCAATCTACGCACAATTTCATATACTCCTAGAGAATGCCCAAATCGACTATGCTCTGCTGTATGAAATGATAAATATAAAGTACCCAATTGTTTAATGCGTCTTAATCGTTGAAATTCCTTTGTCTTGATTAAATCCCAAATGACTTGGTCTTTAACATGAATATATCTATGAATCGGATCTTTAAATACTTTTTCTTCAGGTAACTTCTGTGTAGCATAACTTGTAAATGTCAATTTAGTCCTCCTAGTTCACCACTATACTTGGCATATCATTTTAACGATTTACGCATCAATGCTAAGTCCATAGCTTCACCATACATTACATGAGTATATGAACGCACTTTTTCAAAACCTTTTTGTTCATAGAATGATACAGCATCGTCATTTTTATTATCGACTTCTAAATAAATATCGTCATATTCATTTTTAAAATAACTCAACCCTTCACTTAATAGGTTTGAGCCGTAACCATTATGTTTCCATGAAGGTCTAACGTAATGTGCAGACAAATATAACTCAGTTCCATTTATAAAGTTTGCGAATCCTATGATTTCATCATCTTCTTCAACAACTAAAAACAATTGATCTTCTAATCGTTTCAACAGATGTTGCTCATTATATGAAGCAGCTAACAATTCATTGACTGTCTTAGCTGCATAGATGTTTAGATATGTGTTATACCAAGCTTTCGTTGCTACATCTCTGATGCCAACAACATCTTCTGGCGTTGCTTTTCTAACTTTATGCATGATGCTCTCCCCTTATTTACGATAGGTAATAATAGCTATATTATATCATAATTCTAGTGTTCAAAATACTTTATCTGATTAGATAAAAAAAGTTTGAACAATAAAAATCATCGCTCAAACTTCCAACCATATATTTATTTATTACTTAATGTTTGTTGCCATTCTTCCGCTCTTTTCAGTGCATAAATGTCTTTTTCAATGTCACCTGGTTTTTCAGCAGTTCCAATAATATAACCAGCTAAACTTGCCCCTAAAAACTCCAAACTATATTTAACCTGTGTAATACATGGTTTCGCTTTTACTTTAGGGCAATCGCCACCAACAATAATCAATCTAAAATCTTTTTTAGACATTTGTGCTTTGAAATCTTTATATTTAGGATCCATTAATGTTTCAGACCAATGATCAATGAACGCCTTCATAGAGGCAGATAAACTATACCAATAAATTGGAGAAGCGATAATGACAGTATCACTTGCTAACACTTTATCAATAATCATTTTATAATCATCTTGATAAGATTCTATAAGCGTATTATCATGCCTTACATCTCTAACCGGATTCAATTGATATTCTGTTAAATCTATCCATTCGTAGTCGTATCCTTCTATGGCCATCTTAGTTAAATGAGCAGTATTTCCATCTGGTCGACTGCCCCCGAATAAAACTGTGATCATATTAATCTCCTTCTACTACCTTTTTAATGATATACTCATTCAAAATTTAAAAAATTACATTTTTATCAATCTACTAAACTTAATTAATAATCCTACACTAAACGGTAAGATTATTAAATAGTAGATTAAAAATACATTTATAATTTTATTTATTTGTTTCGAATACAGATATACATTTGTATATAATATATAAAAAGTAGACAAACGCACTTGGTTCATCTACTTCTTGCGCCTATTTTACTGGAAATATTTGTTCGATTTTCTCTATTTCGTCATCTGTTAACTTAACATCAAGTGTTGTTAAATTATCAACAACTTGATCAGAACGTTTAGCTCCAGGAATTACTACATCTAAAGATGGTCTAGTTAAATAAAATGCCAATACAATATGTGCCACATCTACTTTATGATTATCTGCAATATCTCTCA
Source organism: Staphylococcus succinus (assembly GCF_029024945.1). NCBI lineage: Bacteria > Bacillati > Bacillota > Bacilli > Caryophanales > Staphylococcaceae > Staphylococcus > Staphylococcus succinus. The sequence continues at coordinate 2,251,293 of NZ_CP118976.1, forward strand.
ATTGTTCTACTTTTTCTAGATTTTCTTTAAATTTTTCACCTTGGAACTCAGGATTTTCAGCTCGTAAATCATTAAATGTACTATGCTCTGTATATTTACCAGCTAAAATTCCTGATACTAATGGGAAATATGGAATAAATGTAATTTGGTTTTCTACAGCATATTTGAAAATATGTTCATTTTCACGATTCAACAAGTTATATTCCATTTGTACCACATCTACATAACCATCTTTATTTGCTTCTTTTAATTGGTCTAAATTAAAATTCGATACACCAATCGCTTTAATCTTGCCTTCATCTTTAAGTTCCTTAAGTGCTGCTACCGCTTCATTTTTAGGCGTAGATTCATCAGGAAAATGTATATAATACAAATCAATATAATCTAGCTGAAGACGTTTTAGACTTTGCTCAACTTGTTCTTTTAAAAACTCAGGATTATTGGATAAATGTACATTACCATCTTCATCAAAATAGTGTGCACCCTTTGTAGCAATAGCATACTCATCTCTCGAAAATTCTTTCACTGTTTCTCCTACTAATTCTTCAGAACGCTCTGGACCGTATATAAAAGCAGTATCCAATAATGTAATACCATTCCTAACCGCCGTACGAACAGTTTCTTTACCTTGTTCTTCATCTAAATCATTATATAAATTATGTCCACCTACTGCATTTGTACCTAGCGCAATTGGTGATACATATACATCTGATTTTCCTAGTTGTACTTTTTTAGTCATTGTCTCAGCTCCCTGTAAAAATTGTTGGTTTAAAATTATCTCGATTAAACATATAGCGCTTGAATCACTCTTTTTTGCAAACTTCACTTTTATGTTTACCCCATTCAAACCATTTTAATAGTCCTTTATCATAATATTTTTATATAAAAACATTATAATTTATCCCTAAACAAATAATCTATATAAAATTTAGCATTATTTTACTAATATGATAAATATATTGCCTATAAAACGTTTTTTAATTATTCCTCGTAATTTACAAAAATCATATTGTCAAACTTCTTTTATCCATTCATTGGTAAAAGAAGTCTATAAAAAATCTAATATAGTACTCGCTCACTTCTCTTATTGCATGTTTTCCATAGCACTTAGTTTATAACAATGTGATAATTCCCATGAACACTGACAGTGAAATGCTTATAATCTCATATCATTAAATAATTCTGCATTAAAAAAATACACCTCTGTTTTAAACAGAAGTGCCTTTATTTTAAATAAGCTACTTATATAAGCGTCTCTTTTGGTGTTTAGTTCGTATTTTTTCGACGTGCTAACTTCTCTTTGAGCTTTTTATCTTGCTCTTCTTTACGACGCTTACGTTCTTCATTGCGTTCTCTTAAACGTTCTTCTTCTTCTGGATCTCTAGGTTTCTGTAGTTGCTTGACTACTTTGTCCATAAGTTCTTCTTCAGTCAGTGCAGCTAGCGGACGATTGTTCACAAACGCAAATGTTTTTCGTCTACCAGGGCCACAATAAGACTGACAACCAATTTCAATTTCTGCTTCAGGATCTAGCTTTGTTAATTTTTTTTCCAACGATTTACAATTAACACCCTGACAATCATCACAAATCAAAAATTTATTTTGCAACTACGTCTCCACCTTTCTAAATAGAATACTAATTTAAGTCTTACAACGTTAAGTTTCTGTTTTAATAATATAGACATATATCGATATATTCAATGTATTGTGAGCCTTATATTTACCAATTTCAACTCTACTTATTTTACTCTTTTCAGTAAAAATTTCAAGTTCTAAATTAAGTATGTAATGCAATAGTTCACCTATTTGTGTTCGCACAATGTGTATTCATAAATTAAAAAAGCAAATTATAATATGCGCATTACCCATACTATAATTTGCTTGAATCATATTGGTATTTTATGTCCACCATAGTTCTGGTGAAGCTTGTTCTATATTCACTGCTTTTAAATTACTCACGGCTTTATTAAATCCTTCTTCTATCGACATGATAGGATCTTCATGTTCTATACTTACTACATAATCATAACCGTTAATTCTAAGTGCGCTAATCATTTCCCCCCACACTTGTGGACTATGACCATAACCTACCGTACGGAATGTCCAAGCTCGAGTCTGTACATTACCATAGGGTTGCATGTCTGTTAAGCCATACATATTCACATTTTCTTGATCAATATATGTGTCTTTTGCATGAAAATGATGAATGGCATTTTCACGGCCTAATATTTTTATAGCAGCCACCGGATCAATACCTTGCCACCATAAGTGACTCGGATCCAAGTTAGCGCCAATAGCATCATTCGTTGCTTCTCTCAATTTCAACAAAGTATAAGGTGTATGTACTAAAAAACCCGCATGAAGCTCAATACCAATCTTCACGTTGTGCGCTTTTGCATAATCTGCTGCTTTTTTCCAATATGGTATTAACTTTTCTTCCCATTGCCATTCTAAAATCTTAGAATAATCTGTGGGCCATGGTGTGACTGGCCAATTCGGCAGTTTAGCTGTTTCATCTGATCCTGCTACTCCAGAAAATGTATTAACTACTGGAATCTTTAGTAAAGAAGCTAATTTAATCGTTTTAAATAACGTATCATGGTCGCGTTGTGCCTCTTCTAAATTAGGTGATATCGGGTTATTGTGACAACTCAACGCACTAATACTTAATCCTCTTTGCTGAATCGTTTCTAAAAATTTGTTGCGCTTATTTTCATCTGATAACAATGCCTCTAATGGACAAAAGTGATTTCCTGGATTGCCACCTGTACCAACTTCAATCATATCAACACCAGCACGCGCAACATAATCTAACATTTCCTCAAAATTTTTATCTTGAAATAAAACTGAAAACACGCCTATTTTCATATCCAACGCCCCTTTATTTTAATCATATTACAATCGAATACTATGACCCAATTCATCACTTTTATATATTGCATCTATTAAAACATTTATTTTTTGTGCTTGCATTGGTTGTACAACTAATGACGCTTGACCAAGACAACTTTTCACAAAATTAAGTGCTTGTCTTTGCGCAGCTATCTCCTCATCATGCTCAGCAGTTGCTTGTTCAGTAAAAAATGTGCCGAATCTCGGCTGGTAAATTTCAAAAGGATATAGACTGATTCCGCCATCTACACCAGAAATACTCAATTGTTTTGTATCTTCTTTAATATTGGCCGACCATGAACATTCAAACTGCATGGAAGATTTATCTTCAAAAGTAATAAAACTTGTGACATGATCATCAACATCAAACAATTCATTATCGAACGCCCCCCAGTCGTTAATCTGGTTAGGTATCTTACTGAGTCTATTGTAGGTCTTACCCATTACTTCTACTGGTTCAACATCACCTAACAACCACAATGATAAATCTAATAAATGACATCCATAGTCAATTAAACTGCCACCGCCTTGTAAAGATTTATTCGTAAAAACGCCCCATCCTGGTACTTTTCTTCTTCGTAACGCTTGCACTCGCGTTACCAATGCCTCACCAACAACTTTATCGTCTATAGCATTTTTGGCAGTAATAGCCGCATCTGTAAAACGGTAATGATATCCTATTGCAAGCAGTTTTCCAGCACGTGTTGATGCTTCTATCATTTGTTCACACTCTAACTGATTCATAGCCATAGGTTTTTCACAAAATACATGCACACCTGCATTTAATGCTGCAATACTTATCTCTGCATGAAACTTATTTGGTGTACAAATGGCCACAGCATCCACATATTCAAATAACGTTTCATATCGCTCAAATGTGTGCTCAATATGAAAATCTCGAGCAGTATTTTGCGCCAATGTCGAGTTGATATCTTGAACTGCAACGATTTCAACTAAATGGCTCAAATTTTGAAAAGATGGTATATGTCTCTGACGTGCGATGCCACCACAACCAATAATACCTACTTTCAACTTATCCATAGTATCAAACCTCCCCAACCTATTTCTCATCTATTTTTTCTAATGGTTGAGCATTTCCATATTGATGTTTCGGCGTTTGATTATTACACGCCCACTTCACACCATTTTTAATAATTTGTTGTACTTGTTTATTATAGTATGTCGGATAACTTTCATGACCTGGTCTAAAATAAAATATCTTGCCATTACCTCTCTTGAAAGTCACACCACTTCGGAATACTTCTCCACCTTCAAACCAGCTAATGAGTACCGTCTCATCAGGAACAGGTATATCAAAATGTTCACCATACATCTCTTCTTGTTCTAATTCAATGTAACTATCTATACCTTCAACAATAGGGTGTGTAGGGTCAACCACCCATAATCGTTCTTTTTCATCTGCTTCTCGCCATTTCAAATCACACGTAGTTCCCATTAATGACTTAAAGATTTTAGAAAAATGAGCAGAATGTAAAACTACAAGACCCATACCATCTAATACACGTGATTTTACTCTTTCTACAACTGATTCATCTACTTCTTCATGTGCTTTATGTCCCCACCAAATTAAAACGTCTGTTTGCTCTAGTAATTGTTCAGTTAACCCATGTTCTACTTCATCTAAAGTTGCCGTTTCCACATGATGTATTTCTTTTAAAAAAGAAGCAAGCGCGTGATGAATACCTTCAGGATAAACTTTTTTTACTTCAACATTTTCTCTTTCATGACGATATTCATTCCATATTGTAATATTCATATATTTTCTCCTCACTTTTATGCATTATCATTAAGATAAACTGCTTTTCCAGATTGCGCTGATTCATAAATAGCTTCTAATATCTGTGTTACTACAAAAGCCTCTTGTGGTTTAACGACAGGTTCCGTATCGTGAATGATGCTTTGAATCCATGAACGGGCTTCTTCTTCAGCTTCATCAATCTTTTCACTATCGTAGAAATCCACTCCTTCATTATCAACTTCAATTTTCGAAGTGTATAATGTTCCTAGATTTTCACCGTGAATTCTTAAGCCCTCTTTCATATCTGCACCACCATCTGTCCCAGATAAAGAGCATTTAGCTTCATCTACATCTAAGGAATTTAACGCCCAACTCGCCTCTAATACAATTGTTGCACCATTTTTCATCTTAATAAATCCGAATGCTGAATCTTCAACAGTAAAATGTTCAGGGTCCCATGGTCCCCATGCATTTGCAGCATTTTCTTTTTTGCCTAATTTATGGAAAGTCGAACCCATAACAGATTCTGCTTCATAATTATCCATCATCCATAACGTTAAATCTAAAGCATGTGTTCCAATATCTATTAATGGGCCGCCACCTTGTTTTTCTTCATCTAAAAATACGCCCCATGTAGGAACAGCACGTCTACGAATTGCATGTGCCTTACTATAATAGATTTCCCCAAGCTCACCTTGCTGCGTCACTTCATGTAAATATTGACTATCAGCTCTAAATCTATTTTGATAACCTATAGTTAGTTTTCTATTGTTACGTTTCGCAGCTTCAATCATACTTCTTGCTTCTTTGGAAGTTTTAGCCATAGGTTTTTCACACATGACATGTTTTCCAGCATCTAATGCTGCAACAGTTATGTCTTTATGTGTATTATTAGGCGTACACACATGAATGACGTCAATACTATCATCATGTAATAAATCATTGTAATCTTCATATACTCGTGCATTTTCCACACCATAATTTTCAGCTGCCTCTTTTGCTTTGTTAATGTCTATATCACAAAAAGCTACCACAGATACTTCAGTTAATTTTTTTAAACTTGGTAAATGTTTACCATTAGCAATACCGCCGCAACCAATGATTCCTACTTTTAACTTCATGATTTCATCCCCTTTTTAATTACCAATAAAAGAAAACGCTTACAAAAAATATTTTATAAACTTTTTTATACCTTTCATTCATAGTAAAATATAATGTTAAAAACACCAATAAGTTTGACGTATTTAGAAATTATATATTAAGATTAGAATGTATTTTCAAAATTCGGAAAATTTTCCAATGGATAGGTGGCCTCATTTCATATGATACTGGATCAACTCATAAATAAACACTTTGAACATTTAACAGAAAATGATTTACATATTATCAATGTCATACACCAATACAACGATCAAATTTCAAATATGAAAATTCACGACTTAAGTTTAAAAACACATACCTCAATTTCTACAATCCACAGGCTAGTTAAAAAACTTGGATTCGAAGGATATAGTGACTTCAAATTTTACTTGAAAATGGAAAGTAATGTACCACCTTCTCATCCAGTAGGCATCGATCCTATTATTGAAGATATTCAAAGAACTGTAGAACATCTCGAAATGTTCGATTACAAACCGCTTAATCAATTAATAGAAGCAGCGCCATTCATCTATATCTTTGGCACTGGCATGGCCCAACAAAATGTGGCACGTGAAGCACAACGTCATATGTTGTCCATTTCTAAAAAGTCTATTGTGCTTAATGATGAAACAGAATTTAAATTAGCTATCAATCAAATGAACGCTGATGATTTATTATTTATTATTTCTCTTTCAGGTGAAACTAAAAATTTAAAAGAACCTATACAATTAATCAAATCACGTGAATTTCGTTATGTGTCTATCACAACGTTACATGATAATTATATTGCTAAAAATGCAGCTTTCAATATATATGTTAATAGTGCACCAATTCAATTTTTTAATAAAACTGAGTATTTTAGTTTCACACCTTATTATGTTGTTTTTGACTTTATCGCAAGATCCTACCATAACTATAAAATTTCTTCAACATAAGGTCTTGTGTTGTTTTATATCGGAAAAATTATTTACAACTTATGAATAAATGCTAAGTGTCTTTATTTATAAGTTGTTCAAATGCTTCACGAACTTGTGATACAGATAAGCCGACAATCACTTGAACATTCTGACCACTCTTTACCAAACCATGTGCGCCGCCAGATGTTTTAAAGTAACTGTCATTTTTGACCTTTTCAGGATCTTTTACAGTAACACGTAACCTTGTCGCACAATTTGTTACATCGATGATATTACGCTTACCGCCCAAACCTTCTAAATACACATTTGCCTTTTCAACGTATTCATTTTCTGATGTTTGTTGATTTTCATTATTATGTTTCTTATTCGATTTATAGTCTTTTTTCGTATACAATTTTGTGTCGATATCTTCTTTTTCTCTACCCGGCATCGGTATATCAAATTTCAATATAATCCATCTAAATAGATAATAATATATAAATATGAAAAGAATACCTATTACAAACTGAGCGATATATGTCCCCCAATGTGTCCCAAATAGTGGAATCCAATTCGTAGCGGCTATTTCAATAAAACCGCCTCCTAAATTTCCTACTAATCCGAACATATTCATAATTGTAACCATTGTCGCACCTAATATAGCATGAATTAAAAATAAAAATGGTGCTACAAAAATAAAGGTAAATTCTAAAGGTTCTGTTATACCTGCAAAAACTGCTGTTAATGTTGCTGCAATTAATAGCGCGCCGACTTCTTTCTTTTTATGTGCTTTCGCCGTAGAATATATCGCTAGCGCAATACCAATAGAACCAAACATTTTAATATTTCCTTGTAGTAAGAAACCACCACCTGGATAGATTTCTTTTAATGGCTTGGTCGTTTTAGAGTATTCAGTAAGATGAGAAATCCAATAAGATTTAACACCTCCGTTCACAACAGCTGGACCATATTCAAATGGCGTATAAATAAAGTGATGTAGTCCTGTTGGAATTAATATTCTTTCTAAAAAATGGAATAACCATACACCAATATAACCAGATGAGGCTAAAAATACTTGTAATGATGCAATCCAATCTTGTACAATTGGCCATCCCCAGCTTGTCAGAAACGCTAACGGAATCATACAAAAGAAAGCAATCATTATAACAAATGGCGATCCTTGAAAAATACCCACAGATTCCGGTAATTTTTTATCATAATATCGATTATGCAGCCAAATCGCAATCCCTGAAATGATAAGTGCACCTATAATATTCGTATCTAAAGTTTTAATACCTGCTAATTCTGTGATTCCTGTTCCTTCACCTGCACTACCTTTAAAATCAACGCCAAAAGTAGGTCCCCATGTGCTTAATATGCCATTAATAAAATAATTAAACATTAAATAAGTAACTACGGATGACATGACAGCATGTCCTGCTGATTTTTTAGCAAGCGATATCGGTAATCCAATCACAAAAATAAGTTCAATATTTTCAAATAATGTCCAACCACCATTTTCAATTAACGACCATATTTGATACCACAAACTATGGCTATCAGCCAATTTTCCCATAATTGCCTCATTTTTAAAAAGTGTTGCGATACCAATGATAATACCAAAGAAAGGAAACAATAAAACTGGCACAATCATTGCACCACCAAATCTACGTATTGCTCCTCCAAATTTACGTGCTATATTCATAAAATCACCTTTTCGTTCGGTATTTTGAAAACGCTTTCTTAAAGTGATAATATGCCTAATTCACTTCTAGTTCAATGTTCGCTCAACATTTAGAGAAAAGATATCGAGGAATGATTTCTTTTTCACTAAATGGTAAATTTTCCAGTCTTTCACTACTTTGTTCTCATAAATAATTTCAACGCTTTTTAAAACCAAAAAAACAGTATTCTAATATTGCTACTAGAATACTGTTTCCTTATTATTGTCCGTTATATATATTAAATTCTAGTGGTTTTACTTCGTTTTCTATCCATTCATCATAAATCAAGCGCTTATTAATATCACTATTGATAATTGTGATACCACAATCGCCGCCGCCTGCACCAGACGTTTTAGCTGCGCCACCATATTTTTCAGCAACTGAACACAACACTTTTAAATGTGATGTTTCTATATCAATCGTAGCCTCTTTATCCATAGATTGTATAATTTCACGATTCAAGCGGATCATTTGCTGTACACCTTTAATATGATTCGTTTTAAACGCATGAATCAACTTTTCGACACATGCATGTGATCGTTCCAAGAATTTACCATAAAATGTAGGATCTGACTTCAAACGTTTAACTTCACTCACAAGATGATGAGATGAAGCTGGAGAACCAGTCCAACCAATAAGTACTTCCATGTTCTCAGGTGCCTGCAAAGGTTCAATATGAAGACCTGGCCAATTTTTCTTTAGCACTTCATTTACTGAAGTATCTTCTATTTGTTGTGAGACCCATTCATGATCAAAGGTGCTATATGCTAACCAACCTGTATAGACACTTACAGCAATATCTCCGCATGAGCTTAAGCTTTGTAGTTTCATATTAGCGATAACAGCAAGTTTATAGATATAGAGATTCGACAAATGCGTATCATAAAATTCATTTAACACTTTAACAACTGATACTAAGACTGCTGCACTTGAACCCAAACCATATTTATGACCGTTTGCATCGTCTAAATTACTATCAATCGTTAAATTAAAATGTTTTAGATGAATCTGGTTACTACGAACATATTGTTCAAATACTTCTATTGCTGTAATTACATATTTTAACTGTTTGGCTGCATGTACATCTGAGACTACAATTTTGTCTTCATTTCTTTGAAATGTTACAGGCTCATGATGTAAAGTCTTAGAATGTATAGTGCCATGGATTGCATTTGATTCTTCTATTGAAGCTGTTACAAAACGGTCTACTGCAATTAACACAGATTTATATCCAGGTTCAGTAACCGCGTATTCACCTGCAATATAAAGCTTTCCTGGTGCTTTTACTTGAATCATTTTATCTCTTCCTTATTCAATAATTTCAACGCCTGTACGTGTGATATCACTTGCAATCACTTGTTCTTCATCGAATGATTTATGTAGCGCATCTATTACAGCTTTTTGATTTTTCTTTTCCACTAGTATTTTAACATTGGGTCCAGCATCCATTGTAAAGTAACAAGGGTAGCCAGCTTCTCGACATTGATGAACAATTTCCATCACTTGATAACTATCACTTACCATATAAGTAAATGGTGGTTGTGCTCCTAAATTCGTAGCATGCATTCTTAAACCATTTGCTTCAATCACTTCACCTAATTGCGCAAAATCTTTTTGTTTGATTGCATGTTTAACTGCCGTTATATCTTCATCTACATGATCTAACCAATATTGATAGAAACGTGATGTATCACGTGTTAAAGACATACCGGTGCGGCTTGAAACTTTTTTCGACTTATTATTTATCACAACAAAAATCATCGCTAAATCATCTTCCCAATGGTCTGCCTCAATAGGAAAACTGTATGATGTCTTATCATTATGCCCTTTTTCCCATTCCACAAAACCACCAAAAATACTTCTAGATGCCGATCCAGAGCCCCTACGTGCGAGTCTAGATAAATCTTTATCTGTTAATTCTAAATTTAAAGCTTCATTACAGGCTGCTGCTAATGCAGCGTATGCACTTGCTGAAGATGCTAAACCTGCTGCTGTGGGAACAAAATTATCACTTTCAATATATGCATACATTGAAGTGCCACCTTGTTCTCGCACGATATTCATGAATTTGTTTATTTTAGTCGCTTCACTTTCATTTACAGCTTCTCCATTTAAAATAAGTGTATCTTTTGTATAGCGTTCATCAAATGTAACTTTTGTTTCTGTATAAAAGCGATCTAATGTCACAGATAAACTATTATTCATTGGAATAATGTAAGTTTCATCCGCTTTCCCCCAATATTTAATCAATGCAATATTTGTATGCGCACGTGCTTTACCACTATTAACCAATGTCATTAACCTCCTAAATATTCAATCCATGTATGATGTGCGCCTAAGCTCTGTGCGCTTTGTGCGATTTTTTCAGCAATTTCTAAATTTGTAGCAAGTACAATCATGCTACCACCACGTCCACCGCCTGTTAGTTTTCCAGCGATTGCACCTTGTTTTATACTTGCTTCAAGTAATGTTTCAATTTTATCATGGCTTACTGTTAAAGTTCTTAAATTATCTTGGCACAGATTGAAGATTGTAGCTAATTTTTCAAAGTTATGGTGCTCGATTGCATCACTTGCTTCAAAGACAAGTTTTCCAATGTGTTCCACATATTGCAGATACATTTCGTCTTCTTTACATAAATTATGAACATCTTCTACAGCTTGTTTTGTAGAACCACGTACACCTGTATCAATTACAACCATATATCCATTTAATTCCAAAGGTTTTAACATGGTTACTTCACCCTGCTGAAACCACACTGGTTTATTTGAAACAATAGTTTGCGTATCGATACCACTTGGCTTACCATGCGCAATACGCTCTGCCCAGTTAGCTTCCTCTATCAGTGTTTCATCTGATAAAGGTTTATTCAAATAGTCAAAACTTGCACGTACAAATGCTACTGCCATTGCTGCACTAGACCCTAAACCTCTAGAAGCTGGCAAATTCGTATCAATTGAAACTTTAATTGGCGTTGCTATATTGTACTTTTCTATAAAACGTGTAATGACAGCCTTCAAATGTTCAGGTGCGTATTCTAGCTCGCCATCATAAACATCACTACTTATGTATGAAGAATGTGAATCTTCAATAGCATCTATAGTCGCTCTCACTCTTCCAGTTGTAAAAGGAATGGCAATTGCTGGTTCTCCGAAAGTCACCGCATGCTCTCCAATTAATATTACTTTACCATTCGCTTCCCCGTATCCATGTTGTGCCATATTCTCAATCACCTTTAGTATATTCTTTAAATTTATATTTTATGTACTTCACACATCATTTTAGACGAAATCTTAATTTACGTTACTTCGCATATAATTATGCTACCGTAATAATTTCCCAGGAAATTTTACGCTTATTTCAATTATTCGACAATCTACTACACATTTATTTTAAGTATATATACTTGCTGTCTATGCTGGTATAAATATATAGATGTTTAGCTGAATTTCATTTTTATCATTATATATTATCTCATATTTTGCATATAATGCTATACATCTCAAGTCATAGTTATTTCTTCTATTATTATAATTATTCATAGTATTTAAAGTTATAAAAAAGTTAACACCTGCTACTAATTATAATCAATACGTTCCCATTATAAAACTCTGCGGTCTTATATTCAAAAAGTTAAGTTGAATTTCAATGAATTTATTCATAAACGTATTTTTAACTACACTTTCACTATATTACTTTTTTACCTTCTATAATTCAACAATTAGCAAAAACCAACCAGGAAAATTTCTTAATTAATGCATAATTATCACTCTTAATTTCCTGAAAAATTTGTTTCGAAATTTTAATCACTTTCTATATCATACGCTATTCAGAGCGTAACTATGGCAAAATATTAAATGTTTTGAGCTTTATATAGCTTGCTTTAAGTGTATGTATATTATATATATCGCTATATTTAATAAAAAAACGCAAATCGATATTTGTTAAACAAAGTATCGACCTGCGTTTTATTTATATTATTCCATTTTACGATTAATTTTTGCGTTACGCTCTATCATTTTTTCAAAATAGCCTTCATAACTCGCCCATTCATCATCTGTAATAGGCTCCATATTTAAACGTCCACCTAAATCTTTGAGTGCATATAATAATTGGAACATCACATCTTGTACGGTAATTGTTCTACCTAACAACGTTTCAAGTGAAGCCATACATAGCGGATCTATATTAGGATATTTGAATTTTGTTTCTTGTCCTTTTAGTGCGTGTTGGTAAAAAGCTCTCATCATAGCCGCACGTTCACTACCGTCACCTTCTACGCAAAGGTACACTTGAACAGCAATACCACCACGAACACGTCGCTGAGAAATGCCAGCAAATTTTTTACCATTAATACTTAAATCAAATTTCCCTGGACAATAAGATTGTTCTATCTCATGTGTTTCAATTTCCACATCTTCGTCTTCAAACATTTTAGCTATTAATAAATACATTACTGTAAATGCTTCATCAATTGTAATTTCATTTTTTCCTTTAAAAATAAGTGAAATATTAAGTATCCCTTGATCTAATACAACGCCAAGCCCACCGGAATTTCTTACAATCGCATTATACCCACGTGTTTCAGTTAGGTAACGTATGCCATCCTGTAAAAATGGTAAACGTGAGTCATGTATACCCAAAATAACAGTATGTTGGTGTATCCACGTACGTACCACATTACTAGATAAATCATTGCCCACACTTTCTGAAAATGTATCATCAAATGCAAATGACTGCATCGGTGCTAATCCAGATGAGTGGTCAATATAACGCCAATCTATACCACTAAAATATTTACTTGCTAAATCCATTATTGTAATGCTTGAGCAGCAGTGATGATTGATAAGTTATACACGTCTTCTATAGAACAACCACGAGATAAATCATTCACTGGTGAATTAAGTCCTTGTAATACTGGTCCTACTGCATCGTAACCTCCAAGACGTTGTGCAATTTTGTATCCAATATTACCCGCTTCTAAGCTTGGGAAGATAAATACATTTGCATCCCCTTGAATCTTAGCGTCAGGTGCTTTTTTCTTAGCAACTTCGGGCACAATTGCTGCGTCAAATTGGAATTCTCCATCAACAATAACGTCTTCAATGTTGTCAGCTGCAATTTTTTCTTGCGCTAAGCCTACTGCAGTTGATACTTTTTCAACATCGTCTGATTTTGCAGAACCTTTTGTTGAAAAACTTAACATTGCAACACGAGGTGTCATGCCAAAGCTTTTCGCAGATTTAGCACTTTCTACTGCAATTTCAGCTAAATCTTGTGCTTCAAGCGTAGGATTGATTGCACAATCACCAAAGATGTATTGCTCGTCTCCTTTAATCATAAAGAAGATACCAGAGGTTTTAGTTACACCTGGTTTTGTTTTAATAATTTGTAATGCTGGACGCACTGTGTCTCCTGTAGAGTGCGCTGCGCCACTTACTAGACCATCAGCTTTACCTGTATAAACAAGCATCGTACCGAAATAGTTTACATTTTTCAACATTTCTTGTGCTTGTGCTTCAGTCGCTTTACCTTTACGGCGCTCAACAAAAGCTGTCACTAATTCTTGCGTTAACTCACTTGTTTCTGGATCTATAATTTCTAACTCAGAAATATCCAATCCTTTTTCACTAGCTAAAGCCTTCACATTAGATTCGTTACCTAATAGCACAGGCGTAACATAATCTGTAGCTTGTAATTGAGTTGCTGCTGTTAATACACGTTCATCTTCACCTTCAGGTAATACGATTTTTACATTTTCACCTGAAAGTTTTTCTTGTAATACATCTAATAAAGACATAATGGCCTCCTCGAATTTTTAAATCTATTTATTTTCCATCACTATTATACGTCATTTTTTTATAGAATTCCATGTCACCAATTTGTAATCATTTGCTTATGTTATCTTCTTGCCTTTATGGTAGAATTTTGTTGTAAAGACAAAGAAACTTTAAAGGAGCGATTCAAATGCCACAAGCACCAGAAACATTAGACGGTTGGTATAGTTTACATTTATTATATGCTATTGATTGGTCTAGCCTACGTTTAGTTCCAGAAGAAGAACGACAATCTCTCGTAGAAGAGTTACAATCATTTTTAAATAAGCATGAACAGGCACGCACAAATCACGTTGGCGATCACGCACTTTATAATATTACAGGTCAAAAAGCTGATATTCTTTTATGGGCATTACGTCCTGAACTGAAAGACTTAAATGCTTTTGAAAATGAATTTAATAAATTAAAAATTACGGATTTCTTAATTCCAACATATTCATTTGTATCCATTATTGAATTGGGTAACTATCTTGCCGGAAAATCAGATGAAGATCCATACGAAAACCCGCATATTAAACCAAGACTCTATCCAGAATTACCACAATCTGAATATATATGCTTCTATCCAATGGATAAGCGTCGTAACGAAACATATAACTGGTACATGCTTTCATTAGAAGAACGACAAGAGCTTATGTATAACCATGGTAAAATTGGTCGTCAATATGCTGGAAAAATCAAACAATTCATCACTGGTTCAGTCGGTTTCGATGACTATGAATGGGGCGTTACCCTATTTGCAGAAGATCCATTACAATTCAAAAAAATTGTATATCAAATGAGATTTGATGAAACTACTGCAAGATATGGCGACTTTGGAAGTTTTTATGTTGGCCATATCATTACAAAAGAAAATTTACAAAGTCTTTTTTCAGTATAATTTACTGTCAGTAATATCTGCTTATATTGATTGTATTACTTATAACTGTCGACAAGGTCCATCACCTTGTTGGCAGTTTTTTGTTTTTATAATATATGCTATTGATTATAGAGATAACATTTATTGTGCTGATGCTTAATAATTCATTAATATGAATGCGTATAAATATAAAAAGGCACCCTTATTCAAATATAAGGGGCCTTTTTATGTAGTGTGTCTGGGAGAACTTTAAATCACTACTTCATTATTAACTGTTATATTGTCGCTACTCAATATATGTCTGTAACAGTTAACTAATATTATATTAACCTATTTGAAACATTTGAAACATAAATGACTTCCTAGAATTGTACAAAATTTATTTTTCCACTACTTTACTCATAAATTAATACGCCAATTCGTAATAATAAAGTGTTACAATGAAAAATAATAATTCAATAACTTATTCCCACCCAATGTTTCCATTAAGCATTGCGTTAGTTAAATACTTTATTATTGGTGATTAAATGACAACATACACTCAAAATATAGAAGGTTATGATGAACGATTAATTAAAGATGTTATCGTACTTGCTGGGAGAATTTTACTTGAATCTGGTGCCGAAGCCTCCCGTGTTGAAGATACAATGACACGCATTTCAACTACGTTAGGCTATACAGAGAGTCATAGCTTTGTTACAAACACAGTCATAAACTTTGTGTTGCATAACGAGTCATACCCGAGAATTTTCAGGATAAAAACGAGAGATACTAACCTCCATAGAATTTCAAGAACAAATGAAGTTTCTCGACAATTATCCTTAGGTAACCTTTCTCTTGAAGATGCTTATCAAGAACTAACTCAGATTCACACGGAACAAAGTATAAACCATGATTTACTTTTCAAATTTATAGCTTCTGCAATCATTTCAATCAGCTTTTTATATTTACAAGCTGGTCATTTCGTCGACGTAATTTCAACCCTTGTGGCTGGTTCCTTTGGCTATATTGTTGTCGAAATATTAGATCGCAAATTACACACACAATTCATACCCGAATTCATGGGGGCACTTGTCATCGGACTCTTTGCTGTAACTGGTCATTATTTCATACCAGGTGGTTCGATATCAACGATTATTATAGCGGCAGTAATGCCCATTGTACCTGGTGTATTAATTACAAATGCGATTCAAGATTTATTTGCTGGTCATATGTTAATGTTTACTACTAAATCTTTAGAAGCTCTAGTGACTGCTTTCGGAATCGGGGCTGGCGTTGGTACGATACTCATTATTTTTTAGGAGCAATGCCTATGTTTTGGATATTAAATTTATTATTTAGTTATACGGCTTCATTATTCTTCGGTGTCATATTTGATGTGCCGAAACGATTGTATAATACAGTTGGCATTGTAGGTGCTTGTGGTTGGATGATATATACACTTTTTTTCGAAGCCTTTCAATTACACACCATATACTCAAGTTTTTTTGGCAGTCTAGCACTTGGACTTTTAAGCCACATTATGGCCCGATTAAAAAAGGAACCCGTAATTCTATTTATGATACCAGGGATTATTCCACTTGTACCAGGTGGCCTGGCATTCGATGCCACTAAAAACCTTATAATATTGCAGTTCAGTAAAGCAATTAATACCATATTAGAAGTAATGTTAATCGCTGGTGCAATTGCATTAGGTTTACTTTTTGCCGATCAGATTTCAAAGCTCATTATTTCTGGGAATACAAAACGAAAAAAACGAATTTAAAATACAACGCTTTATTTAATGCAAACCAAAAAGCGACTCAACCCTTAGCGGACTGAATCGCTTTTTGATTTGCATTTCTTAAACAAGTACTTATTGATATTTAAAAATCCTCTGTGATATGCATCAAGAATTGTGCATTGAATCTAGCATATTGCTGTTACTATAGTAGCTACACTTTCTCTAACATTCTCAATCATATTTATACCTACTACACATTCCTAATAGGAAGCATCATGACAGCTCTACATATCTGGTAAAACAATATACGAATTAAAAGCCAACAAAGTATATGAACTTTGTTGGCTTTTAAAAATAGCACAAGTTATAACCATCACATGTAAATAACATGTTTTAAACTCTGGAAATCTTAAATACTATGCTTTATCTCCTTTATTTTCATTGATTAATATTTCCACTTCATCTTCTGTTCGATTCAAAATAAGTCTGCTCAGTTTATCATTATCCATTTTTTTCAACTTCGGATAACGTACTACAAAGAATATAAGACCTATCACTAACCAACCACCTAACGCAATGTAAGACGGCGCCGAAAGTGAAGCTGGCGAACCAGGAACTAAAAGTAGGAGTAAGAATACAAATGATACAATTGTGCCTATGATTGCAAATGTCTTGTATACTGGACCATATGTGTTACTCGATTTTTTATAACTAAAAAGTTTAGCTGCTGATAAACAAGTAATAAAGTATGCAATAGATACGCCTGTCGAAGACATGTCAACAATCCATGTTAATGCTGTACGTCCTAACCATGGTGCAATTAACGTAATAACCACTAAGAAAATAATTGCCACATATGGCGTTTTATATTTCTTATGTAACTTACTGAATATCGAAGGCATGATGCCTGAACGCCCCATTGAAAATAGCAAGCGACTAGAACTCATTAAGAATCCATTTAATCCTGTAAATATTCCCATTATTATTGCGATAGCTAATACAGCTAAACCGATATAACCAAAAGCATCTTGTGTTACTGCACCAGTTAACCATAAATTACCATTTAAGCTTGTAGAAGAAGTACTTAACCAACTTGTATAAAGTATCATCAATACATAAGTAAGTGCTGCAGCAAACAAACTATAAACGATTAATTTAAAAGTCTTATTAGGTGAAAAATCAAATTCTTCTGCTGTTTGAGGAATATTGTCAAAACCAACATATGCCCATGGCGCCACTGCCACAATCATAATAATGGAGGTAAACCAACCTTGCTTTTCATTTGTTAACGGCTGTAAATGTTCTAAAGAAAAATTACTGCCAAAAAATGATCCGAAAAACAATAGTAAGATTGTAATAACCATTGCCACACAGAAGTAAAACTGCAATGATCCCGACACACTAGAGCCTTTAATAGCAATGAACATAAAGACGATTAATAAAACTGATGCAATAAGTATTTCAGTAATATAAACGTCCCATCCTGCAATCGTATAAAGCTTGCCAGTCTCCAAAAGATCCGGCAATAAAAATTTGATTAATAAACTAAATGCTGTTGCGTTTAACGCTACAACACAAATGTACCCAAACGTTAAAAACCAGGAAGAAAAGAAACTTACGTATCTTCCAAAACCTAAAAAACTAAATGCAAATGCGCCACCAGAAACTGGAAAACGTTCAACTAATGCACCATAACTTACTGCGATAAGTATCATTAATAAAGCACCAATGACAATACCTATTGCTGCAGATATAGGACCAGATTGTCCTATCCAGTCACCAGGTAGAATAAATGCTCCCCATCCTATGCATGAACCATAAGCAATTGCCCACACAAATTTTTCAGATAAGTTTTGCTTTAAATCGCCTCTATCGACTTGATTGTTATTTTCACTCATAAATAAAATTCACCTCAGGGTTGTATTATAACCCCAAGGCGAATTCTTAAACAATTATATTTTTATAATTTAAACGTTCCGATGACGAGCATTAACCAACCAACGATAAATAAAACCCCTCCGATTGGTGTAACGGCACCAAGTATACGAATTTGTGTTAATGCTAAAATATAGAGAGAGCCACTGAAAAATACAATACCAAAGAATAATAACCAGCCTGACCAATTAACATTGATAGAAGTAGTACCACTAATTATGCCAAGAGCTATTAACCCTAGACCATGATACATTTGATAAGTAGTTGCCTTTTCCCAAACTGACATATATTTCTCTGATAATTTATTTTCTAATCCATGTGCACCGAAGGCTCCTGTTCCTACTGCCATCATTGCATTTAGTGCACCTAATATTATAAACACTTTCATCATATTAAATTACATCCTTCCAAATTTAAAAATCAAAAATTGAATCGCCATTTCCTATTTCATCATCAGTTACTAACTTATTAGATGAAAGTGAGGTATCTGAAACTGTATGCGGTTGTGCTTGTGACGTTACATTCCCACCCATTGCGCGAAGCTCTTCAGCAGATATTCCGTGATGATTTTGCTTTGTTTGAGACACTGGATTATCCATATTGCTTTGAGATGTCGATTTGAATGAGTTAGATACTGAAGACATATTATTATCTTTATAAGTTTGATTTGACGTATGTGTAATAAGACCGGTAAGTGTGTGAATGGCATACATATGCTTTTCAAACTCTACACTGTTATGTGCTTCATCTGCTTGCACTAGTTCTTGTTCAATCAATTGTATAATTTTCTCTTTTTCCATTTTTATTCCTCACCTTCACACCAATTTATAGGAGTCATCCCCTTTTCTTGCAAGTACATATTCGTTTGTGAATATGGTTTAGAACCAAAGAAACCTCGATAAGCAGATAATGGACTGGGGTGCGGTGACTGAATAACATGATGTTTCGCAGTATCAATTAATTTAATTTTCTGCTGTGCGGGTTTTCCCCATAAAATGAACACAACATTGGATAACTTCTTAGAAACAGCTGTTATTACTTCATCAGTAAAGGTTTCCCAACCAATATTTTTATGTGAATGCGCCTCACCTTGGCGAACGGTAAGTACTGTATTCAGCAACAAGACCCCTTCTTGAGCCCAATCTTGTAAATGAGGCGTAGTCCTTTTACAACCTAAATCATCTTCAAGCTCTTTATACATATTTTTGAGTGAAGGTGGAAATTTGGCATCTGGTTGTACTGAAAATGCTAAACCATGCGCTTGATTTGGCCCATGATAGGGATCTTGACCTAATATGACAACCTTCACATGCTCAAATGGTGTTAGATCAAAAGCCTGATATATATTATCTCTATCTGGATATATGATTTCTGTCGTATATTCTTTTTCTAGAAAATCATGCATAGCACTAAAATCATGTTTCGTGGTAATTTCATGAAAAACATCTGACCATTCCATATGCGTCTCACCTCATTTAATATATTAACATATCCCAATTACGTAAGTTAGAACCACTTCTCAATTTATTGAGATTAGTGGTTCTTATGCATGAGCCTTGGCTCACGTATTCCTTTTTACACTTCTCAATTTATTGAGATTAGTGGTTCTTATGCATGAGCCTTGGCTCACGTATTCCTTTTTACACTTCTCAATTTATTGAGATTAGTGGTTCTTATGCATGAGTCTTGGCTCATGTATTCCTTCTTTCACTTCTCAATTTATTGAGATTAGTGGTTCTTATGCATGAGCCTTGGCTCACGTATTCCTTTTTACACTTCTCAATTTATTGAGATTAGTGGTTCTTATGCATGAGCCTTGGCTCACGTATTCCTTTTTACACTTCTCAATTTATTGAGATTAGTGGTTCTTATGCACTCATGCGTTCTAGTCATATGGCATACAAACCTTCCAATTATCCTATCAAAAAATTAATTTCAAGGTCTTATTTTAACGCTTATATAACAATAACTACATATTTAGAATACTCGACAAACGTGATATGATATATTAAAAGATATTTAGGGAGTGAAGATTCATGGCATTGAAAAAAACATTAACAATTGCTGGTTCAGATACGAGCGCTGGTGCAGGTATGCAAGCAGATTTAAAAACTTTTCAAGAGCTAAACACATACGGCATTGTAGCACTTACCTCAATCGTTACAATGGATAAGGCAACTTGGTCTCACGATGTGACTCCAATTCCATTTGATGTATTCGAGAAACAATTAGAAACAGCAATTTCAATCGGTCCAGATGCTGTAAAGACAGGTATGTTAGGAACGCAAGAAATCATTAAACGTGCTGGTGAAGCATATATCGAGTCCGGTGCTAATTACTTTGTCGTTGATCCTGTTATGGTCTGTAAAGGGGAAAATGAAGTATTGAATCCTGGAAATACAGATGCGATGATTGAACATTTATTACCAAAAGCAACTGTCGTAACACCCAATCTATTTGAAGCAGGACAGCTTTCAAACTTAGGAACACTACACACTATTGAAGACATGAAAAAAGCCGCTGAAGTTATACATAAACAAGGTGCACAACATGTCATTATTAAAGGTGGAAAAGCCCTAGATCAAGATAAATCATATGATCTTTATTTTGATGGCTCACAATTCTATCAATTATCAACAGACATGTTCCAACAAAGTTATAATCATGGTGCTGGTTGTACTTTTGCAGCTGCTACTACGGCTTACTTGGCAAATGGAAAATCACCAAAAGAAGCTGTCATTGCAGCCAAAGCATTTGTCGCATCTGCTATTAAAAATGGTTGGAAAATGAATGATTTTGTAGGACCTGTTGATCACGGGGCATACAACCGTATTGAACATATTGACATTGAAGTGACTGAAGTTTAAAAATAATAATCTCACTTTAATATGTTGATACAAGCGAAAACATAGACTTCTGCTCGTATTATTTAATAGTAAACCCCCACACTGTAATTTGATATAGTGTGGGGGTTTTACATTCGCTCACCTTCTAAGATACTGTAACACTTTTCACATAACCATTAGTCATATGAAAAATAATATTTCCCTCGCCAACCTGATATTCATATAAGCCATCTGATGCACTTACCTTTTCACCATGAATTGGTGGCTGATATGTGAAATTCGCTCCAAATTGCACTCTCATTTCTTCTAAACTAACTGCATGCTCTTGTAAATCAAATTCAACTGAATTTGCTTTATCGCCATGTACTTGTTGGAAAATTTGATCATTAATGATTTTAACTGATGGCTGAGCTACATATTGACTGTTTACTTTAATACCATTAAATGTAACATTCCCTGAATTTAACCCATTATAAAAAGATTGACTTAACACAAATTTGCCGCCATCTGCTGTATATCCATAATAACTAAAGGAGGATTGCGTCGTAGTTGCAGTCGCTTCATTCTGAGAGATACTTCCTTCTGTAATGCTTACTCCAAGTGCAGTTCCGAATACCATACTAGTTGCTAACATTACTTTAGCAATCTTGTTCATAAAGCACCACTCCATTTCTTTTTAGAGTAATATTACTATTCAATTACAATGTTACATCTATATTACAAAATATGCAATGTGTATTTTATATAATAGCTAATTAAATGCTTCGTCTTTTGTATTATTTACTATGCGTGCTATGAAATTTACTGTTCTCTCAATATTTCACTACTTCGTCCTACGATAGTCGGATATGAAGTTGATACGGAAGCCCCATGTGATTGATTAATATATGTATTAGTATAATAAGTGTAGAGAGATAAAGGAGGGAATTACAACATGATTATCTACAAACAGGCTTTTGAAAATGGTAACCCCATATATGAAATTATCACCAAAACTTTCAAAGCGATAACTGTTAAATTCGATGAAAACTTCAGCAAAAACGAATTATATAAGTTACTCTCTCTACTTGAAGATGATATTGATAACATGAAATTGAGTTATTAAAAGCATTTTCAATCCATCGAAGAGACAACAGAAGTCCTATTGCAATAAAAAATTAGAAGAAACGATATACAAATAACTCCCGATAAGAACTTAAAAAGGTAACAAATCAAAGTATAGATAGGCCGTCCCCTTATCTATTACTTTGAATAACACATCCTTATAAACACTCACCCCTTATGAGTGACACATGAATTAGACAAAGATTGTCCCCTTTGTTTTGGCTTGGAGAGCAACCTCGAAGCTATTCTAATTCATGCGTCACTCTTTTTTATATGCAAAAAACATTTATTATGGTTACATAACATAAAAATCACCGTGTTCATCAACATTCTATTATTTTAAAAATAAAAAAAGACTCGAACTAAGTTCGAGTCGAGAACACATTTTATGCTTTATTTTAATTATACGCGCTTATCTTTTGCCCACCACATAGCTTTATCAGGATTATTTGCATAATACTCAGCTTCTTTATCAGTTTCTACATTTGGATAAGAACCTTTGAGTGATTTACCTGAAGTACTCACATGTAACAATGAAATGACTATAATACCTATCACACTAATTGCTGCCAAGTAATACGCAGGAGATAATGGATCACCTGTCTTAGCTACTAATGAAGAAGCAATTAATGGTGTTGTACCACCAAATAATGATACGGATACATTAAAAGTCACAGCTAATGTTCTATATCTAATATGTGTGTAGAACATTGTAGGTAATGAACCCGGCATAGTCGCTTCATAAGTTGATAAGAAAAAGCCTAAGATAAAGATTCCTACACAAATTAACACTAATGATGAAGATTGGAATAATGAGAATGAGATTACACTAAATACTGCTGTACCAATTAAACCAATTAAAAATACTTTTTTCTCACCTATTTTATCAGCAATTCTACCAAACATTAATGCTAATGGTATCATTACAGCCATAACCAATGTAATAAGTAAAGAAACTGTTGTACTATCAAGGTTTACAATTTCTTGTAAATACGACGGCATATAAGACGTTACCATATAGTTTGTACAATTAAAGAAGGCTACTGCTACGAAACATACCAATATATCTTTATAATAATATCTTACAATTGTTAAGAAACCTACGTTGTCTCTCTTTGTTTTAGTTGCTATTTCATTTTCATAAACTGGTGATTCTTCTAGTTTTCTTCTTAAATAGAAACCAAAAATACCTAAGAATAAACCAAGTATAAATGGAATTCTCCAACCCCATGATGCCATTTGGTCATCACTTAAGAAATAGAATAATAAACCACTTAATACTGATGCTGCTATATAACCTGATAATGTTCCTATTTCAAGGCCAGAACCAAGCGTATTTCGTTTTTTATCTGGCGTAGACTCTGCTACATACACCATTGCGCCTGCATATTCTCCACCTGTTGAGAATCCTTGTAATACTCTACCAAGTAAGAGTAATATTGGGGCCCAAACACCAATTTGATCATATGTAGGTAATAAACCAATGAGTAGCGTTGAGAATGCCATCATAATAATTGTTGTGGTTAATACTACTTTCCTACCGTATTTATCTCCAATCATACCAAAGATAATCCCACCTACTGGTCTAAGCAGGAACGCAATTGCAAATGTCGCAAATGTAAAAATTGTTTTGAGTTGATCATTTTCTACCGAACTGAAAAAGTTTTGTCCGAGTATAACTGCTAAATAAGAATATAGGCCAAAGTCAAACCATTCCATAGCATTGCCAATACCTGTAGCAAACACAGTCTTTTTGGCAGCTTTAGGATCCACCTTATTTATGTTACTTTTATCAAAATCCTTGTCATAATCCATGAACATGTCACTCCTTTAACATGTTATATTATTATACGTAGTTAATTTATTTTGTCAAATTGAATACAATTTTCTAATTTTTTATTTTATTATTTCTATTCAAAAAGCAATAAATTAGAATAAAAAAGAAAAAAGTAATCACATTTACTTTTTTTAATAAATCAACACTATATAAAAATACGCTGTCATTTAATTTTTAAGGATGTGGATTTTTACCCTCTTATCAAGATCCGAAACAATTACCTTCTCATTTTCAATATACTCAAAATGAATAAACTCATTTACTTCAACACTTTCAATGTACTTTATTTTATAAGCACTCCAATTTAATTTCAGCTTTGCAAAAACGATTTGCACTATCATTTGTCCAGGTACTATATGATTATGGATTGGATTTTCATCTTTTATAAGTTGTAAATATATTTTCACTTCATAGGGGGTAATTTGCATCATTTGAAATATCCTCCAAAAATATTTGTGTAATAGAAATACAATTTTCTTTATTTTTATTTATTTCTAATTTAAAGGTATATTTCATAAATTGACGCACTTTTTGTTTTCCTAAAAAATACATGTGGGCATTGTACTTTTCGTTTATATGAATTGTTGCCCTTTGGTCAATTTTAGTTTCCCTCAACAATATGTTTTGACGTAAAAACGGTTGGAACAGTTGAAATTCTGACCACAATCGTGCGCAAAATAAAGATGGAACTATAGTTGATGGTTGAAGCTTAAACAAATGATTATATGTTTGTACTTCTATTTCATCAAACATAATTTCTAATACTTCATGACCATCGTTCAAATAAGATTGCATTACCCATTCCACCCCCAATGCCCATCGTTGCAATTGTTCTATGGTGTTGTTCCATGTAAAATAATCTTGTTACTAACGCTGCACCACTTGCACCATAGGGGTGTCCTGTGGCAATTGCACCACCATAGATGTTTAGTTTCATTTCTGGTATGTTTAGTGCATGCTGACTTGCTATTACTTGAGAGGCAAAAGCTTCATTTAACTCGAATGCATCGATATCCTCTATTGCATAGTTTTGTCTTTTCAATAATTTCGAAACTGCTGGTACAGGCCCTATACCTAATAATGTTGGATCAACACCGACTGTACTACTGTCTATAAAATCTAACCCTGACTTAAATCCATAATCATGAGCGGTTTCCTTTTCCATCACCATTAGTAAGACCGCGCCGTCATTCTTCATACAGCAATTTCCCACTGTGATTGTTCCATTAGGTAACATCGGTTTCAAACGAGATAAAGTCCGCTGAGTTAATTTAGGTTTTATACTTTCATCTTTGTTAAACACTTTGCCATTGACATTAAAAGGCAGTATCTCTCGAGAAATAGTTTGATTTTCATATGCTTCTATAGCTTTTCTATGACTTTTCCAGGCATAATCATCCTGTGCTTCTCGTGGCACTTGATATACATGAGCTACTTTCTCTGCCGCTTCTATCATTGATGGGTCTTGTCCCTCTGGAGCAAAGGAAGCTCTCTCATAGAACTCAGGTAAATATGTCTCATATATAGATTGTGGCCTTTTAATTTTCCACGGTGCGCGACTGATACTCTCAACACCACCTGCTATGAATATTGTACCTGCACCTGCTTGAATCATCCGACAGGCATGAATAACAGCATCTAACCCTGAACCACACTGTCTATCAATTGTCACGCCAGGAATTTGTTGATTTAATCCAGCTTCTAGTAATGACTTCCTCGCTATATTTCCTCCGTTGCCAGTAACATTTCCCAAAATGACATCATCTATCGCTAACATAACCTGTGGATGCACATCTTTGAAATGGTTAAACAAAGGTTTTAATAATTGTTCAGGTTCTAAATGTTTAACCATTCCTCCATATTTACCGAAAGCCGTTCTTTTAGCTGCTACGATAACCGCTTCTTTCATGAGTTAAATCCTCCTTCTAAATAGCGCTGTTTCATTTGCTTACGTGCGATTTTACCACTTTGTGTGTATTCCATTTTATCTACTTTAATTAGTTTCGATGGTATTTGATACCGTGCTAAATGCTTTGATAAAAAGGTTTTACATGCTCGGTATGATACCTTTATATCACCTGTGTAAAGTAAAACTGAAATTTCTCCAAATTTTGCATGAGGTACTCCAATAACTAACACCTCATCAAAATATTCATAGGATTGCGCCACACGTTCAACTTCAGTAGGATAAACATTGCTTCCGCCAATAATCATACGGTCATATTTGCGACCGTGTAAAAATAAATATCCTTGTTTATCAAGTGAAGCAAAGTCTCCGGTTTCTATCCATTCTTTTTCTGAATCTTCGTCACCAACATAACCACTGAACGCCATATTACTTTGAATATTTAATAAACCTACCCCCTTTTCATCTCGATTGATTAATTGGATATTCACATTCTCAAAAGGCATGCCTACGGAATAAAGAGGAGCTTTATCATGGTAATTATAGCTAATAAAACTTGCTTCAGAGGTACCAAAAAACTCTATTAAACTAGCATTAGGTAGAAGTTGTTCTACTCTATTTCTAATTTTATATTGGAGCTTATCCCCCGTTGTAAAAATATAATGCCGCTGATATATCACTGTACGATGCGCAGTGTATGCTTCTAACATTGTAGGTACTAAAAACATAGCCACATGCTTACACTTAAGAAGCTGTATAGAATGTAATAAATTAGTCGCATCAAAGTGCGTTTGTCCTATAAATGTTCTCCCACTATACAATGCATAGATACATGCGTATAAAGATAACGAATGAGACAAAGGCCCTGGTGCAACTATCACATCTACCGTTGTATCAAAGAGCTTGTCATTCTGTTCAAATGAATAAATCCATGAAAGCTCGTTACGGTAATAGGCTTTTGGCAAACCGGTTGTTCCGGATGTAAATCCAACATGTAATAATGTCGCATCTTGCTTAATTAATTTACTATCTTGCTTCATCATCTTGATAACTTGATTATTACTATCAATAATAAAAGACATTCCATAATAGCTTATTAAAGTATCTATTTGTTGTTGCGACCACCTATAATCTAATAAACACGGAATACAGTCCTTTTCTAACAAAGCTAAATAATAAGTAATTGTTTGTAACGGATCTTCTATAATTAATGCTACATAACTCTGTCTCGGAATTTCATATAACGATTGCGCGCACTGCTGAACATTTTGTTCTAATGTTTGATAACTCACAGCAGATTGTTCAAATTTTAATGCACACTGGCTGGGTTGCACCCGTGCATGTTGTCTCATTTTATTTAACAGTTCTAACATCTAATCACACCATTTTGTAAACTTTTATATATTTTATATTAACATTACTAAATTAAAATATCTTCTTAATTTGGTGGTGACTACTTCAATAATATTCCCTTTTTTTCTACAGAAACTATTAACAATAGCTCATGCATTCGCCTATAAGTTATTAACAAAGTAAAATTGGGTAACTATTCCGATTCTATGTATTTAAAAAGCATTAACAATATAAATATTGTTAATGCTTTGAGATATAACCACCTATTCTAAATTTGCGTGGTTTTGTTGCATTGTTTCTTCATCAATATTGAGTTCAGACATTAAGTCTAACACAATGCTATCTAAAAATATTTGCGCCGCTTGTTCAAACAAACTACCTAATGGTTGTGTTGAACCTTCAGCATCATACTTGGTACCTGCAGGCAATTCAATAATAGAACTAGCAAGTTGACCAATGGCTGATGCTGGATTCGTCGTTAATAATACGACCTCAGCACCTATAGATTTCGCTTTATCCGCTAATAATTTTAAATGCTCCGTAGAACCCGATCCTGAAATAATTATAAATATATCATTCTCAGTAATTGAAGGTGTAGTAGATTCTCCAACAACATGCGCATACTTACCTAACTGGTTCAGACGCATTGCAAAACTGTTTGCAACGAAACCTGAACGCCCTTTTCCTGAGACAAATACTTGGTTTGCATTAACCACTTGAGTTAAAAACGCTTGCGCTTCACTATCTCTAACGTGAGACAATGTATGATCCAATTCATCTAAGATTAAACGATAATTTGTAATTTCACTCATATTATTTTCCTTCAATCGCAGCTTTACACTGTTTTGCTGCTTCAACAGGATCATCGGCATTGGCGATACCGCCACCTACTACAACTAAATCAGGATTCTCTGCAACAACTTCTTCAATTGTATCTGGTTTGATACCACCAATTACTGCAACTTTAGAATTCGTAATTACTGATTTAACTTGGCGTAAACTTTCTAGTGGGGATTCTCCTTCTGCTTGTAAATCATATCCAGTATGAACCGCAATATAATCTGCGCCTAAGGCATCCAATTCTTTAGCACGTTGTTTTAAATCTTGTACTGCAATCATGTCTACTAATAATTCTTTACCATTTTTATGTGCTTCTTCTACTGCACCTTTTATTGAAGCATCTTCAGCCACACCTAAAATTGTTATAACGTCAGCACCATATTTTATTGCCTGACTAACTTCATAATCTGCTGCATCCATAATT
This sequence comes from Staphylococcus succinus, assembly GCF_029024945.1. Lineage (NCBI taxonomy): Bacteria > Bacillati > Bacillota > Bacilli > Caryophanales > Staphylococcaceae > Staphylococcus > Staphylococcus succinus. Next base: position 2,280,368 of record NZ_CP118976.1, read on the forward strand.
TTCAAATCTGCTAATACTTTAACGCCTTCAATGTTATCATCTAAATATTGTACTGCAGGTAATCCTTCATTAATAACGATTGGCGTGCCAATTTCTACAATATCAACATAATCTTTAACCTTATTGGCAAGTTCTGCTGCCTCTTCTTTATTTAATAAGTCAATTGCAAGTTGTAATTCCAATATGATCATCCCTTCTTGAATTAATGTATCATTAATAACTTAATAACCCATATTGCATCATGAAACATCAAATACTTTCACACAAAATGTTTACCCAAAGTGCGTTATATTAAACGAATTTATAGTTGTTGTGCTGATGCATCATCGACATATACTTCGACATTAGGGTGTGTGTGTAATATAGATGCTGGAAATTGGGAATCTGACTTAGTTTGTAATAACTTTTTAATTGCTACGCTCTTTTTTTCACCAAAAGCTAACAAAATAATTTTCTTTGCCTGCATTATAGTTGATAAGCCCATGGAAATAGCTTGTTTCGGAACTTCTGCCTCATCTTCAAAGTAACGGCTATTAGCTTTGATCGTACTATAAGTTAAGTCCACGATGTGCGTCCGACTATTTATATCTGTGCCTGGCTCATTAAAACCAATATGTCCATTTTCACCTATGCCTAAAATTTGAATATCAACAGGTCCTTGTTGATTGATAAGCGTTTCGTACCTTTGCGCCTCTTCATCTAGACATTCAGCATTGCCATTAGGTAAATGTATAAGGGAGGCATTAAAATGAGGATAACGTTTGAATAGATTTTCATTCATATAATAATGGTAACTTTCTTCATGATTATCAACCAACCCAACATATTCATCTAAATTAAATGTTTCAATTCCAGAAACATCTATATTATTACGAGAAAGTAACTCTACCAAAAAACGATAAACTTCTATCATCGTACCTCCAGTAGCTAACCCTAATTTACTATGGGGATGCTGTGTTATTTGTTTATATAATTCACAGGCTACATAAAAAGATGCATAGTCTCTTGTACCTAAATTAGTTATATTCATTATTTCTGCCCCCTAAACATGTAATAAAAGCATTTCTATATTTTTAGTATGTCATACTACTTACATATATTCATTATATGTGTCTATGATATATTTGACAGAAATAGATTTCCCTAATCATTTTAAGCTAAATATAAATTCTTTTATAAATAATTGAGCAGAGTTATACATTTCTGGTGTGGTTTTTAGTAGAATAGATAAATAATCTTAAAATAAATTGCGCTTGTTATATATAAAATTCACATTACTGGTAGAAAATGTATACAAGTCAGTTTAAACTATAAGGTAGACTTATATATTCTAAAATAATTGCGTAAAGCAATGACTATAATTGAATTTTGTAGTGTTAGGTTATGAAAGCAAGGAGGCAAAATTTTGGAACAAATAAATACGGAAAAAGTACAAGATTTACTTTCTTCATATGCAAATCAGCCTGTATACTTACATGTCGAAACCACAAACGGTGCATACGCTGCACACTTTGACCAACGTGTATTTAATGCAGGAACTTTTTTAAGAAACATCCAAGTTACTTACGAACATGCACAACTTAAAGGTGGTAACAAAGACCCTTATCGTGTAGGACTTAAACTTAAAGATAATGGTTGGGTCTATGTTCAAGGATTAACGCACTATGAAGTTAATGATAACGGTGAATTTCTATTAGCAGGTTTTAACTATGAAGGTCAACTTGCTGCTGCTCTAGAAATTAGTACGCAACCGTTTCAAGTATAAGGAGGGCGAATCATGGCAGAGGAAAGCCAAGTTTTAGTAATATTTCCACATCCAGATGATGAATCGTTCTCATCTGCAGGAACTTTAGCAAGATATATTGACAACGGTATTCCAGTCACATACGCATGCTTAACACTCGGACAAATGGGCCGCAATTTAGGTAACCCGCCATTTGCAACACGTGAATCGTTACCTAATATTCGAGAAAAAGAATTAGAAAATGCAATGGAAGCAATTGGTATTACTGATTTACGTAAAATGGGTTTACGTGATAAAACAGTAGAATTTGAACCCCATGACGAAATGGATGCAATGGTAAAATCTCTTATAGATGAATTAAATCCATCTGTGATTATTTCTTTCTACCCACAATTCGCTGTTCATCCAGACCACGAAGCGACTGCAGAAGCGGTCGTAAGAACTGTTGGTCGTATGCCTGAATCAGAAAGACCACGTTTACAACTTGTAGCATTTAGCAATGACGCACCTGAAAAATTAGGTGAACCTGACATTCTAAATGAGATCAGTGATTATAAAGAGGTTAAACTACGCGCATTTGAAGCTCATGCATCTCAAACAGGTCCATTCTTAGAACAACTTGCAACACCTGATGTCCCTGGCGAGAAAGTACACAGCTTCTTAGAAGTAGAACCTTATTGGACTTATAACTTTGAATCTTAAGTGGAGGCAATAGCATGACTGAATTTGACTTATCTACACGAGAGGGCCGTTGGAAGCATTTTGGTTCCGTGGACCCTATCGATGGTACTAAACCAACAATAAAAGAAAAAATGAAAGATTTACAAAGCACACATAAAGACTTCTTATTTGAAATAGAAGAAGTTGGAATTAAAAACTTAGTATACCCAGTACTTTTAGATCGATTTCAAACTGCTGGTAACTTTAGTTTCTCTACCAGTTTAAATCAAGATGAAAAAGGCATTAATATGAGCCGTATCTTAGAAAGTGTTGAAAAACACTATAATAATGGTATTGAGTTGAATTTCGACACACTTTATCAATTATTACGTAGCTTACAAGACAGTATGAATCAAAATGCTGCAGGACTAGATGTATCTGCAAAGTGGTTCTATGATCGCTATAGTCCAGTGACTCAAATCAAAGCAGTTGGCCATGCAGATGTTACGTATGGTTTAGCAATTGATAAAAAAGATGTAACGCGAAAAGAGATTACTATTGAAGCAGCTGTTACAACATTATGCCCTTGTTCGAAAGAAATAAGTGAGTATTCTGCACATAATCAACGCGGTATCGTCACTGTTAAAGCATATATTAATAAAAACGTTGCATTAACTGACGATTATAAAGATACAATTTTAGATGCTATGGAAGCAAATGCCAGCTCTATTTTATATCCAATTTTAAAACGCCCAGATGAAAAGAGCGTTACAGAACGTGCCTATGAAAACCCAAGATTTGTAGAAGACCTTATCCGTTTGATAGCTGCTGATTTAGTCGGCTTTGAATGGATAGAAGGCTTTGACATCGAATGTCGAAACGAAGAATCTATTCATCAACATGATGCGTTTGCAAAATTAAAATACAGAAAATAATTATTCAAAGTGTTAACATGAATCTACTAGATGTCTTGTTAACACTCTTTTTTTGCAAATTGCTAACTCATTATTCATACTTTTGCAGTTAGCTTCATTATTTTTTAAATTTCGTTAAAATATCCTACATAATTGCTTTAGAAACCTTTTATTTTTTAAAATTTTGCATATTAAATATTAAAATTTGCTAGTGTTATGTATGTAAAATTTATATTAAACTTATTATTATAAATTACCGTTAATTACAACATTTATACTTGTGGTGAATAATTATGCTTGATTATCGTTTAAATATATATAACAACGCAACTTCTCCTATCCATCGTCTACAAACAAATCATTTTTTAAATATTTACCTATTATTAGAAGGCACAATGACCTTACTACGCAATATGAATTTTCAACAACTTACCTCAGGATATCTATTTTATGTTTATGATAGTGATGCTATCAGCGTATTATCCTTTGAAGGCACTCTTTTATGTTTATCTATAAATAATTACTATGTTTACAACACGTCGATGAATCAATCAACAATTAAAAAATTATTAAATACAGTTGATGCAGCTTATCTAAAGTCAAATTTTATTGATATTATCTTTTCTATTATAAATGACTCTAATATTCAAACAGCAAAGCAATTAAATATGTTAAATCATATTAAAGTTCTATATGAAATGGACCCGGCATCAACTGATGATAATACTTTGACTTTAATCAAAAATGTCACAGCATATATTAATGACAATAATCAATATCAACTAACTTGTCAGCATATTGCTAACACATTTTTTGTACAACCTAGCTATTTATCTCGTGAGTTTTCCATAATGATGCACTGCACACTTTCAAACTACATTATTGCTTCAAAAATTTATTTTTCAATTTGTGATTTATTAGAGGGATTATTACTAGAAACAATTTGGAAAAAATATCAATTTCAGTCTTACGAGGACTATGTATATCATTTTCAAACTATTACAGGAAATATTCCTAATAAAAAAATATTCAAACTTTTTAAATATGAAAATATAAACGCTTTGACTTTACGTCAACAACAAATACTTAAACAAATTCAAGTTAAGTTATAAATTTACTGAGGTGATAAACATGAATACAATAGCTTATGAAGAAAAAAGACTTTTAATAAAAAAAGTTATAAAACAAAATTTAAGTCTCAATTTTTCAGAAATAATAATTTTAGATAAATTACTTATGCTTGATAAAGAAAAAGTTGATTTATCCTTACTCAGGCAAGCATTAAAATTAACACACACACCTATTTCTACACAGCTTAACCACCTCATAGAACTTGGTTTCTTTAACAAATCGAGAGGTATCCAAGACGAACGCTGCATTTACTTGTTTGATATAAATCTAATTAAAATTAAAGCCACAATAGAACAATACCATGTTATCGTAAATTCAATCATTAACGCTTAAATAAAATTGATTCTTCATAAATAAAAACTGGAAAACCCCTTACAATATGTACTAGGGATTTTCCAGTCTTTAATTATTTCTCGTCATTGGACAAAAAACTTTATTTTAGATGTTCGTATGGGCTATTTTTCACAAATGAAATGATTTGGTCTACGAATAATTTTGAGCGTAATTGGAATTCATTGTTATCTAAATATAAAGTACCATCTTCTAATTTATTATAATCTGTATCGTGCGTAGCAATTTGTGTTGGAACAGCAATTCCAAGCAATGTACGAACGATAAGACGTAAATGAGATAGTGGTTCTGAACTTACGATACCACCACTATTACAAACAAGACCTACTGGCTTCATCTTGAAGTCATCCATTGTTAAGTGGTCTAAAGCATTTTTTATAATACCGGAGTAAGAGCCATGATAGTTTGGCGTACCAATAACAAAGAAGTCTGCTTCTCTAGCTTTAGTTTGTAATGCTTCAATATTTTCTTTATAGGTCTCACTAGGATGGGACGCACCTGAAACATCTAATTGATGGATGGGACGTTCAGCTAAATCAAAAATCTCCGCTTCAAATTCATGTTCTTCGAAATGCCCTTTTAAAAAATGTGCTAATGCAGTTGTATTCGAACCGATTTTCGCACTACCTACGATTATTAAGCCTTTCATTTATTCATTCACCTCATATTATTATTCATTATTTTCTTTAAGTAATTTCATAATGGCTTTCCCTACACCACTTTGTTCATTTGTATCTGTTACATATTTTGAAACTTCTTTAACTTCTGAAGTCGCATTGTCCATTGCTACAGAATAACCAACACGTTCTAGCATAGATATATCGTTCAAATTATCGCCTATTGCCATAACATTTGTCATATCAATATTAAGACGCTCTGCAATGGTTGTTAATGCAATGCCTTTTTGTGCATCCGCATGTGTAATTTCAATATTGCCTCTTGATGATGAAGAAATCGCAAGACTTTCTGATTCTGCTAATTTTTTACTCATACGATCAATTTTTGTTAAATCACTGTCAAAAGCAAGTATTTTCATAACGATTTCGCCTGGTGTATTTTCTATTTTGTCATAGTTATCTACAACTTTTAAAGTGCCATTATCTATACGTTTTTGAATACCGCTTTTTATTTTTTCTACATCTGCTGTTTGACCTGCACGTTCTGCAATATCAATATATATCTCTAAATCTCGTTGAGGATTTTCTGTATAGATACCTAAGTTGGTATAAATTTGATAATAAACGTTTTCGCTAGCAAGTTCATTTGTAACTCTATTGATAAGCTCACGGTTTAAATTAGATGTACTCATGATATTAAATGATTCGTCTCTGACTTCAGCACCATTCAAACATATATACGGCACTTTTAAATCTGTTTGGTTAATCGGCGTGTTGGCTTCATAAAAAGCACGACCTGTAGCTATAACTACAGTAATTCCTTGAGATTGTGCATATTGGATTGCTTGAATATTTTCTTCTGATATTTCATGTGCTGCATTTAATAAAGTACCATCCATATCTGTCGCAATTAAGTTAATCATTCGTTCTCCTCATTTCCTACTATGATCAATAATACAAATTGAATTACACATCATTCTCATTTGCCATAATTTTGTAACATATTCATATTCTACCAAATGTTCACTCATTTGTATTATCCGCTGTTTGATTGATTTTTTTATTTTTCCTAATATTTTTGAAGAAATTTTTTAATAATTGTCCACATTCTTCTTCTAAAACACCTGTTTTTACTGTTGCACGATGATTGAATCTAGATTCTTGTAAGAGGTCCATCAGGCTTCCTGCACATCCACCTTTTGGATCTTTAGCGCCGTATACTACATGTGGAATCCGACTCATAACAACTGATCCTGCACACATCACACAAGGTTCTAAAGTGACATATAATGTACAATCTTCTAATCTCCAATTTCCACACAAAGCCGCTGCTTTTTGAATTGCTATATGTTCAGCATGTGCCGTTGGATCTTGCAGTGATTCACGCAAATTATGCGCTCGAACAATTACTTCTTCCTCTTTAACTATGACTGCCCCAATCGGTACTTCACCAATGGCCCCTGCCTTTTCAGCTTCAGCAATCGCAATTTTCATATAAAATTGATCTCTTGTCATGTGTCTCACACCTCACATATGGTACAATACTTATTGTCTATTTTAACATTGGAGCGGTAAATATGAAAAAACCTTTTATAGCTGTAGAAGGCCCGATTGGTGTCGGCAAGTCTTCTCTAGCAGATAAACTTAGTCAATCTTACAACTACTATCACGAAAAAGAAATTGTTAATGAAAATCCTTTTTTATCTGATTTTTATGAAGATATTTCTAAATGGAGTTTTCAAACGGAAATGTTCTTTTTATGTAATCGTTACAAACAATTTCAAGATATTGCAACCTTGCATTCAGGTATTGTAAGCGATTATCACATTTATAAAAATAAAATTTTTGCACACAATACACTCACACATACAGAATATAATAAATTTTCAAGAATCTATGATATTTTAACCGAAGATTTAGAAATGCCCAATATCATCATTTTTTTAGATGCAGATTTAGAAGTTTTAAAAGCGCGTATTGCACACCGTAATCGTAGTTTTGAACATCAAATTGAAGATAATTACTTACTAAATTTAAAACGTGATTACAACGCTTATTACCAGTCATTAAAAAATGATGGTGAACGCGTCATGCGCATCGATACAACCCATCTTGATTTTGTAAAACATAATGATGATTATCAATATATTTTAAATTTATTACAATCCCTAATTGGAGGAAAAATTCATGAATAAATATGGTATCCCTCAAGATGCTGTGATTACGATTGCTGGCACAGTTGGTGTAGGTAAATCAACCTTAACAAGTGCTTTAGCCGACCGTTTAAACTTTAGAACATCATTTGAAAACGTTGACCACAATCCCTATTTAGATAAATTTTATAATGATTTTGAGCGATGGAGTTTTCATTTACAAGTTTACTTCTTAGCAGAACGCTTCAAAGAACAAAAACGTATGTTTGAATACGGTGGCGGCTTTGTACAAGATCGTTCTATTTACGAAGATGTCGATATCTTTGCAAAAATGCATGAAGAACAAGGCACGATGACGCCTGAAGACTTCAAAACATACTCAGAATTATTTAATGCGATGGTTATGACACCTTATTTTCCAAAACCAGACGTCTTAATCTATTTAGAGTGTGACTATGATGAAGTGATTGATCGTATAAACCAACGCGGTCGCCAGATGGAAATTGAAACTGAGCCTGAATATTGGAAGAAATTATTCAAACGCTACGATGACTGGATTAGTGAATTCAATGCATGTCCTGTTGTACGTGTTAATATTAATGAATATGATTTACATGATGATCCAGACTCATTAGATCCTATCATTGATAAAATCAGTCGTATTATTGAAGCTTATCGCAAGGTCGACCAACGTTAGTCACTTTGACTAATCAAAAAATCTCGAATTATCCACACTCTTTAGCAGAGTCCTATTAGAACATTAAATTCTGATAGGACTCTTATTGTATTTAATGATTTAATATCTACTCGATGTGACTACGATAAATAATCTTTTCTATCTCATCATCTGTTACATATTTACTATAATAATCTTCATCGGTTTGTTCTAAACCAAATGTACTTGCCTTATCTTGATCTTCCGTGCCTATATAGAGTTGACCTTCTGTATCTTGATATAAGTCAAAAATAGCACCTTCATATCTTGCTTCTTGATACAATGCGTATAGTTCGTCTAAATCATCTCTTGCAACACGCTTGAAATATAATGTGTGTGCAGATGTGTTTGTCGTTTGTGCTTCAAAACCTTTTTCTAGTGCTTCGGCATCCTCAGTTACTAACACCACTTCATTGCTAATAATCTCAACTACTTTATATGTGTCTCCCTGATAAGTTGCATATTTACCATCTATCATTTGATCACCTCAATGCTATTATTAAATATAAAAAAATCATAATATACGTTATGTATATTATGACATAATTTGAGCGCGCCGCCTATTGATTTAATATACCTATAACATCATTCGCAGTTGCGACAACGTGATCAGCTTTATCAAATTCGTGTTCTAAACCAACACCAGTCAATACTGCAATAGATAGACCTAAATTGGCATTTATCCCTGTTTGTATATCATTTGCAGTATCACCTACAATCGTTACATCGCGTGGAGCTACTTTATAATTATTAAATAATGGATTTAACACTTCTGGATTTGGTTTTTCAACAGCATCAGCTTCAGTAGAAATAATAACATCAAAAAACTGACTAAAATTTGTAGCTTCTAAAAATTGTTGTACGCCTTTGTTAGAGTCACTTGTAACGATACCCATTTTATAACCTTGATTTTTCAATGTTGCTAATGTTTCATCAATGCCTTCTACAACAACATTTTCAGGAATTCGATTATCAACGAGTGTTTGACTTCTATTTTGTGCCCATTTGGTAACATCTTGATTAGCAATTTCGCAAAATGCTTGCACCATTTCATCTAATGCACCTGAGGCCATAATTGTACCAGGCTGTATCTCCCCATCTATAATGCCTAAATGCGTATATCCTGCTTCAACATCCTTGATATCTTCTTGATAAGTTGTCATAAAGTCATCTACTAACTGTAAACCAATCTTCATCCAACTACGATCAAAATATATTAATGTTCCATCTTTATCAAATAAAATCCACTTCATTGTTCGCACAGCTCCTATGTATTAACTATCTATTAGATTTATCACCATATTATATTTTAATATAAACTAGTAAAGCGAAACAAATAATGGAACTGAAAGTCATTTAATTTCAATATTTAGGCAATATTCGTATCATTAAATTGCTCTTAAGCAGTACTTTATCCTATTTGTTTTATCAATTCCAAATATCAAAAAAAACTTCAACCATCACATAATGGTTGAAGCTTTTTTGTATAAAATATCCAATTAATATCTAGGTACTACAACTCTCCATCCTTGAGGGTCTTCAAGTTTACCACTTTGGATACCAACATAATTATCATATAATTTTTGAGTAACTTCACCAGTTTCATTATTGTTAATTACGATTTCAGTGCCACCGTATTTCAATTGACCTACTGGAGATATAACCGCAGCAGTACCTGTACCAAACACTTCTGTAAGGGCGCCTGTATTATGTGCTTCAATTAGTTCATCAATAGATACACGACGTTCTTCAACTTCATATCCTAATTCTTTTGCTAATTCAATGATAGTCTTACGTGTAATACCAGGCAAGATACTACCATTCAATTCTGGTGTGACAAGTTTGCCATTCTCTACGAAGAAGATATTCATACTACCTACTTCTTCTACATATTTCTGTTCCACACCATCTAACCATAATACTTGGTCGTAACCTTGGGCAGCTGCATTTGTTTGAGCAAGTAAACTTGCCGCATAGTTCCCAGCAACTTTCGCGTGACCAACACCTCCACGAACTGCACGTACATATTCATCTTCAACGTAGATTTTCGTTGGTGTTAATGATGCACCACCATAGTATGATCCTGATGGCGATAAAATAATTAATAGTTTATATGAAGCAGATGGACGAACGCCTAAAATACCTTCTGTAGCAAAAACATATGGTCTTATATAGAGAGATTGGCCTTCACCTTCTGGTACCCAATCGCGTTCGATATCAACAAGTTGTTTCAATCCTTCTAAGATTTGTTCTTCATCTACTTGTGGCATATCTAAACGTGCTAGTGAATGGTTTATACGTTTAAAGTTTTCAGATGGGCGGAATAAATCAATTTCATCATTATGTTTATAAGCCTTTAACCCTTCGAATACAGACTGGCCATAATGGATAGCTTGTGCTGCTGGAGAAATTTCAATCGGACCATAAGGTACAATTTTTAAATCATGCCATCCTTGGTCAATATCATAGTCGAAACTTAGCATATAATCTGTGAAATATTTTCCGAAACCTAAATCAGTTGGATCCGGTTTCTCTTTTAGGTTTTCACGTTGTTCAAATTCAATTTTTTCTGACATGATGATTTCCTCCCAATGCAATTTTAAGTATTTATATTAAATTATACCAATATGAGAACTTCTGTTCAATAATTTTCAAACAATTTAAAATATATCAACAATACAATTTACTACTATTGAACAATGCTCCAATTAATTTAAGCAATACTATTCCTATTTAAGCTTTTATAATTACATGCTCTTCTATAAAATATAATGCTCATATAAATGTATAAAAATCTGTCTAACATTTAAAAGTTAGACAGATTTTTTATTTATGATTAGTCAGCTATTTAATATATTGATATTATGACTGTACTTTTTCTTTGTCTTCAATCGCTTCTAACATCACTTTAGTCATTTTGTTTAAATCATATTGTGGATTAAAGCCCCATTCTGCTCTAGCACAACTTACATCGATACTATTTGGCCAACTATCCGCAATGGCTTGTCGTACGCTATCCACTTCATAGTCTAATTCAAATTCTGGATAATATTCTTGAATTGCTTCTTTGACCATTTCTGGTTCTATACTCATAGCACTTAAATTATACGCGTTACGATTAATCAATTTAACGCCATCTGCTTCCATCAATTGAATAATTGCATCAATTGCATCTTCCATATACATCATATCCATAAATGTATTCTTATCGATGAAACTTGCATAGCGCCCTTCTCTTACTGCTTTAAAGTAAATATCTACAGCATAATCTGTTGTCCCACCGCCTGGTTCTTTAATGTGCGAGATTAAACCTGGGAATCTCACACTACGGGTGTCGACATTGAATTTTTCAAAATAGTATTGGCATAATAATTCGCCTGCAACTTTATTCACACCATACATAGATGTTGGACGTTGAATCGTGACTTGTGGTGTGTTTACTTTAGGTGTGGAAGGTCCGAAAGCACCAATTGAACTTGGTGTGAAAAATTGTAAATTAAATTCACGTGCAGCCTCCAATGCGTTCATAAGTCCCCCCATATTTAAGTCCCAAGCAAATAATGGATTTTTTTCAGCAGTTGCTGATAATAGCGCAGCCATATGCATAAACGTGTCTGGTTTAAATGATTCTACCAATTCATACATACGTGTTTTATCTGTAACATCTAGTATTTCAAATGGTCCATTCGCTATAGCTGAGTCCGCTTCAGGTTCTCTAATATCTGTCGCTAATACATTGTCATTTCCATATAATGCTCTACATTTAACAACTAGTTCTGTACCAATTTGTCCTAAGGCACCAGTAATCATAATTTTTTTCATATTTCTATCTCCCTTGTGTATTACAGAAATCGTAATGTTTTTTACACGTGGACAAAAAGCGTATTTTCACATATATAATAACATGAAAACGCTTTTATGTATACTTTGTGTGTACAATCTTTGTATATTCTATCAAGGTCGATTACTAATGTCTAGTTTTAATATAATGTTATTTATTTTAAATGTAATATTTTTTCTATTTTAACTTTCTTATAATCAAAATCAGCTGGTTGTTGGGCCAATTTCTCATTATTTTCTATAAGCGCTTTTAGTTTTTCCATTTGAAATTGCCACCCAGCAAAATCCAGTCCAATGTGTGGAAACTCATATGGTAAAAATTCCTTGAATATGAGCTCAGTTGTTGCTTCATCCTGATTCAGCTCAAATTTTACTTGTCCAAGATCCCAAGAATAACCAATCTCTTTATTATGCTCAAAATCAGTAATGTACATTTCTTTATATTCTTCACCATCTAAATGAAATAACATTTTGCCATCTTTTTTTCTTTCGCATATTTCTAATTGTGGAAACCATTGTTGTATCCCTTCTGTTGTACTTAGATAATTGAAAATATTTGACGCTGTCTTATTTATAGATACTATGAGCGTTTGGTAAACCCCATTATGATCTTTATCATATTCTACTTTCATCATTTACATACCACTCCTTATATCTCATAAAAATAAGCCAGAAATATCATGAAGTTGTGCTTTTAACACTCCGATGACTATTCCTGACTTTCTTTATTATATTCTACCCATTTTCTTTTGAAATTATTTGGAATTTTTGAGTTATTTTTTTACTTTACATAAGCAATACTTAAAAAGATAAACCGTAGTGGTGATACCACTACGCCTATATGCATATTTGATGTAATAAATAAGACCATAATTACAAATACAGAAATACAGAAATAATTGTATTAACTTAGCCGTATGAATACCTTAATACATTAAAACATTTTAAGTTGCGTTCAATTTAGAATTGTTCAACTATCATACAGTAAATAAAGTGAAATAATTTATTTTATTCTTAAAGTAGCTGATAGATTCAATAACCATTATATATTCATTTAAATTATTCAAACTTTTCTTGCAAATATTTGTAATCGACACGGGAATTATATACAATAAATTAAATGCTTAAAAGTCTGAAATGATCCTTTTGACTTTTTAAGTAAAGAAAGTTTGGTGAATATGGAAAAAGATAAAAAGAAATTATTACACAAAATGGTTAAGCCATTCGCGAAGACAAGTTATACAAAAAGTACAATTCAAATTATAAATACATTACTACCTCTTTTTGCACTCATTGTTTTGGGCGGCCTTTTATACAACGTACATTGGTCATTAGCAATCATTTGTAGTATTTTTGCTTCAATATTTTTAATTAGAACATTTATTATTTTTCACGATGCATGTCATGGATCTTATTTAAAAAAACAAAAGCACAATGATTTACTAGGAAATATTACTGGATTCCTCACATTCTTTCCATACAGAAAATGGCGTAGAGAACATCTCATACACCACGCGGGTAGTGGTAACTTAGAAAAACGTGGCATCGGTGATATTTGGGTAATGACTGTTGAAGAATACCAAGCTTCATCTAAGTTTACACGTTTATCTTACAGGGTTTATCGTAATCCTTTTGTGATGTTTGTAATTGGCCCATTTTTCTTAGTCTTTGTGTCAAATCGTTTTAATTCAAAAGATGCTAAATGGAATGAACGTCTAAACACATACCTCAATAATATTTTCTTAATTATATTACATGGTGGTCTTATATTTATTTTAGGCCCAGGGCAATTTTTCGCTATGATTGCACCTATGGTATTTATTTCTGGCATGCTCGGTATATGGTTATTTTATATCCAACATACCTTCGAAGATTCTTATTTCGAAGAAGCTTCTGAGTGGGATTATGTTAAAGCAGCAATAGATGGTAGCTCTTATTATAAATTACCAAAATTTATTCAATGGGTTACTGGAAATATAGGATATCATCACGTACATCATCTAAATCCTAGAATTCCTAACTATGCTTTAGAAGCTACACATGAAAATGTTAAACCATTGCATCATGCAACTTCAATTACACTTATCGAAAGTCTATCTTCATTGAAGTTTAAATTGTATGATGAAAGTCATAAACGTTTCATTACTTTTAAAGAGTTTTCAAAAAAATATAAAATACCACGCGCACAATCACAACGCTAATTGAGTGCTAAGTACAACAATTCAAAAAGGAACACCTACTTTCTAGTAGGTGTTCCTTTTTATGAGACTATGCTTTTCTGACTCTCGCTATTTTTCAATAAGTAATGTTTTAATCGCTTTAATATCTTCTGGCGTTGTCTGACAACAACCGCCCACAATTCTAACACCCTGTTCAATCCAACTAGGTAATTGGTCTATAATTTGACTACTATTCCCTTCATTTTCCCACTGCTTAGTTTCTGCATCATAATGCGCACCACCATTTGGATATAGTGCAATAGTTTGTGACAAGTCCTTTAGACCTTTATTCATAGCTTGATTAATACCTTCTACTGTTGAGCAATTAATGCCAAATATAGGGAGCGTTTGGCTATGATGTGTCATATATTCGCATAATGTTTCAAATGCTGTGCCATCTGACAAATCCCCTTGTTCGTCAACAGTCACTGATAACCAAAACGTTTGTGTATTACTATAACGAGGAATAATGTATTCGGCTATCGCTTTAATTTCACTAAAATTTGGCACAGTTTCAAATACAAAATCATTAATCCCCCTAGAGATCAGTGCATCGATTCTTGCCTTATGAAAATGATAGTAATCTTCTTGAGTTCGCTCATAGTTCCCCGTATATTCAGAACCATCACTTAAATATGACCCATAAGGCCCTAAGCTACCTACTACAACCTGATTATCATATGTGGCCTTGTTAACTTCTTCCACAGCAGTTGAAAATAATTGTTCAATTTCTTCTACCTTTAAACCAATATCTGAAAAAGTATCATAACTGGCTTGATATGTACTTGTTAATATAATATCAGCGCCTGCTTCTGTAAAAGCACTGTGGGCTTGTTGAATTTTGTTTGGTTGATGTCGCAATACTTCACTCGACCATAAAGATGAGTTTAAATTACAACCTGCTTGTTCTAATGTGGTAGCAAGACCACCGTCTAATATAATAGGACGTTGTGCAGTTAATTTTTCTAATAAGCGCATTTATGCGTCTCCTTTTTTATTATATTTAATATAGTAATAGGCTAAAGCAAGTACTGCAAATGGTAAACCAAAGTATAACGCAGGGGCTTGATTCGGGTCAAAAATCATACCGATACATGAAACAAGACACAGCGTAAAACCGATAATAGGAACAGCTTGGTGTATTTTCAAACTTTGATCTATTCTTTTAGCATTAAAATATGAAACACAGATACTCATCCAGACAATCACAACTGCTAATCCAGCTATCGACACGAGGACTACGTACAATGAATCTGCTACATATACACTTGATAATAATGCTAACAAACCACCAATCATACTAAATAATGTTGCTCTAATTGGCATTTGATATTTATTGAGATGACCAAACCATTTTGGGAACATACCTTCATTGGATAAACTCCAAATCATTCTACTTGCTGCATACAAACCTGAATTGGCAGCAGAAAGCAAAGCAGTGATGATAACTATGTTCATAATGTCACCAGCATACGGGATACCCATTTCTTGAAAAATAACTACAAAAGGACTTTTTAATGATTTACCTTGATAACTAGGAATTAAAATAGAAATAATAATGATTGTTCCTATAAAGAAGACAATCAAGCGCCATAAAGTTGCTCTAATTGCTTTCGGTATAACTTTTTCAGGTTCTTCAGCTTCCCCCGCTGCTATACCAATCAATTCCGTACCACTAAAAGCATAATTGACCGCCAACATTGTTAAAAATACAGAGCCTAGTCCATGTGGGAACGTAGGGTTTGTATATCGTTGCGTAATTGTATGTAAACCTTGATATCCAGTATAGTGAATCAATCCTATAATGACTAAAATACCTAGAAGGATAAACACTATAATTGCGATTACTTTAACTAGTGAGAAATAAAATTCGACTTCTGCATAAAAACGTGTCGATATAATATTAAATACTAATACTAAAATAATTGCTATAGTTGCAAATATGTATACAGGTATATCTGGAAGCCATTTTTGCATCAACAAACCGACAGCTGTAAATTCAGACCCCAGTGCTACTGTCCATGTTAACCAATAGAACCATGCAACGATGTAACCAACTGCAGGATGTATGTATTTACTAGCGTATACATGAAACCCTCCTGTCACTGGGTGTTTTATCGCTAATTGCCCTAAACATAACATGACTAGGTAGACTAAAATAGAACCAATAACATAAGATAAGACCGTCCCCAACGGCCCTGCTTGTTGCAATGTGTATCCAGAACTTAAAAATAGGCCTGTACCAATTACGCCACCAAAGCTCAATAGCATTAGATGACGTTGTTTCATGGCACGTTTAAACGTTGTTTGTTCCATATATCTCTTCTCCTCATCTTTAAGCACTCAATACTTATAAAAAATTTGAGTATAATTAATCATTCTATTTATTTCTGAAAATTTAGTCAATAGTAAATAAATGACTACTACAGAAGATACTTTAATAAAGTTAAGGTATCAGTTATTAAAATGTACATTAGTCAAATGTATTTCAAAGATTTATATAACGCTTTCTAAAAATACAAAACTTATATATATTCATTATTCGATAATTTCATACATTTTACATTTTTATGATAACAATATTATAATCAA
The DNA here is from genome assembly GCF_029024945.1 of Staphylococcus succinus. Taxonomy (NCBI): domain Bacteria; kingdom Bacillati; phylum Bacillota; class Bacilli; order Caryophanales; family Staphylococcaceae; genus Staphylococcus; species Staphylococcus succinus. Next base: position 2,297,304 of record NZ_CP118976.1, read on the forward strand.
CCTTAATCCCTTGGTGTATATAGTTTACGTCTATAATATAATCGTTGTTTACAAGTCTGAATTTTCGAAATATTTATAAAAATTAGATTTCTTTATTGATTTTAATTCTCAATAAAGATAACATTCTAATAGTAAGTACATATATAATAATTACGCATTAAGGAGAATAACTATGGTAGATCATAATAACTTAGTATCTTCAACACAACAGATTACTAAGGAAGCTTTAAATAAATTAGGATTCGAGGAAGGTATGTATGAATTAATTAAAGAACCCTTACGCTTTTTAGAAGTACGAATCCCTATCCGTATGGATGATGGAACTATGCAAACCTTTACAGGTTATCGCGCACAACATAATCACGCGGTCGGACCTACTAAAGGTGGCATTCGTTTTCACCCAGATGTCACTAAAGAAGAGGTCAAGGCCCTTTCAATGTGGATGACTTTAAAATGTGGCATTGCAAATTTACCTTATGGTGGCGGTAAAGGCGGTATTATTTGTGATCCTAGACAAATGAGCAACCAAGAACTTGAACGTTTATCGCGCGCTTATGTTAGAGCCATATCGCAATTTGTAGGTCCTTCAAGCGATATACCGGCACCAGATGTCTATACCAATCCCCAAATTATGTCATGGATGATGGATGAATATAGTATGATTAATCGCTCAAACGCGTTCGCATTCATTACTGGTAAACCATTAGCTTTAGGTGGCTCATTAGGTCGTAACCGTGCTACTGCACTTGGTGCAGTCATTACTATCGAAGAAGCTACAAAACGTCGAAATATTTCTATTAATAATTCTCGTGTCGTCATTCAAGGATTTGGGAATGCGGGTAGCTTTATCGCTAAAATTCTACACGATATGGGCGCAAAGATTGTTGCAATTTCCGAAAGTTATGGCGCCCTTTACGATTCAAATGGTTTAGATATAGACCATTTAATCGAACTTAAAGAACAACATGGTCGAGTAACACATTTATTTGATGACGTTATTTCTAATAAGGATTTACTAAAACTAGATTGTGATATTCTTGTACCGGCTGCATTATCAAATCAAATTACTGCTGACAATGCCAATGATATTAAAGCTAATATTATTGCAGAAGCGGCGAACGGCCCTACAACTCAGGAAGCCACACGTATTTTAAATGAACGTGGTATATTATTAATCCCTGATGTTCTCGCTAGTGCTGGTGGTGTTACTGTATCATACTTTGAATGGGTGCAAAATAACCAAGGCTATTATTGGTCCGAAGAAGAAGTAAATACTAAACTACGTCATAAAATGGTTGATGCCTTTAATAATATATATGATTTAGCACATGACAGAAAAATAGATATGCGCTTAGCTGCTTACGTGATAGGTATTAAACGTACAGCTGAAGCTTCTCGTTTTCGTGGGTGGGCATAACCTTATAACTAAAACACTCGCACAAATGATTAGAATGATTTATACGAATACCGCTCAAAACTTAGAAAACCAAACGTTAAAAAGCGTTTGGTTTTTTTATAGAATACACCCTTTCTATGAAAAAAACTATTGACGATATCCCTAAAAATACAATTTAGAGCTTCTAACTTTCCCTAAAATTATAACTAATTTTTCTATCATATTATTATATTAAATATTAGAATTTTCAGATTTATTTGAAATACTAAAGATTACTCTATATAATTATTTACAATAAAGGGGATGATTTACATAATGAAAAATAATATTTACGGTAATGTACCATGCTTTTTAAATAGTAAAAACTTAGCACAATCTAACACACTCGATACAGATGTCATTGTTTATGGTGCTCCATTTGAAGGAGAAAGCACTTGGGGTGATTATACAGGTGTCGAACTTGGCCCTAAACAAATCAGAGTATCTTCAGCGCGTTATAGTCAGTATTTACCTGAACTCAATCATATTGATATCAGTGAACATTTAACTATTGGCGATGTAGGCGATGTGCCGTTTGTTGCGCATGACAATAAACAAAGCTATGACAATATAGCTGACTTCACTAAACCATTATGGGAAAGTAATAAATTTTTAGTAGGATTGGGTGGAGAACACGGGGTGACTTATCCTATTCTCAAGTCCTTAACTGAAACAGGTAAAAAAGTCGGTATTATTCATTTAGATGCTCACTATGACAACATGCCAGATTATGAAGGTGAAACTTATGCACGTAATACGCCATTTATGAGACTCTATGAAACTGAAGGTGTACGTAATGAAAGTATTATTCATACAGGCATTCATGGTCCTAGAAACAAACCTGAAACTGGTCGTTTCGCACAAGCATCTGGTGCTGTTACATTAACCATTAACGATATTCGTAATGCAAAAGATTTAAAACAATTTTCCCGTGATATCTATAATCAAGCAAGTGAGGAAGTTGATGTTGTATATTTAACTATATGTAGTGATGTGCTAGACTTCGCTTTTAATCCGGGTGGACCGGTCGATGGCAATGGTATAACTTCTTATGAATTACTAACAATGATTTACGAATTTGCATCTCTAGGTCTTTGTGGTATGGATTATGTAGAAGTCTATCCAATGAAAGATCCAAATCAAAATTCTGCACACTTTGTATCTACAGCAGTCTTGTATGTACTTGCTGGCCACGTCGATTATCTCAATAACATCAAATAACCCAAGGAGTGGTTGGCATGTTTAAAAATGCAGGAAAGATTTTAAAATCAATTGGTCCTGGTATGATTATCACTGCTTCATTCATTGGCCCCGGTACAGTCACTACAATGTCTCAAGGTGGCGCCGGATTTGGATATAGTCTGCTGTGGGCTGTGGTCTTTTCAATCATTGCCACAATTGTACTTCAAGAAATGATTATTCGTTTATCTCTTGTGACACGTGAAGGGTTAGGTGAAGCGATTCAAGAATTATTTTCAAATAAAATTGGTAAACTGATGATTGTATGGTTCACTTTAATTGCTGTTACGATAGGTTGTGCTGCATATATTAGCGGAGATTTGATTGGTACATCTCTTGGTGCCTCCTATTTACTTAATATACCCGAAAATATTGTTGCGCCAATTATTGGTGTAATCATTTTACTTATTGGTCTATTTGGAAATTATCGTTTCTTAGAAAAAATTATGATTTTTCTTATGGTCGTCATGGGAGTCATATTTATAACCACAATGGTTGTCATTAAACCCGATATCTTAGGTATTCTAAAAGGTATCTTCGTCCCTACAATTCCAAATGGCTCTATTATTACAGTCATTGCCTTAATCGGAACAACAGTAGTTCCATATAATTTTTTTATACACTCAACAGCTGTGCATGAACGTTTTGGTGATATCAAAGCATTAAAGTTTGCGAGATGGGACACAATTATTTCAATTACCATAGGTGGTATTATTTCAGCTGCAATCTTAATTGCAGCCGCGACACTCATGCATGGAAAAGAAATCACAAGTGTCATACAACTTGCCGGGCCTTTAAAGCCTGTCCTCGGAGATGCTGCACCTGTGACAATTAGTATTGGTCTATTTGCAGCAGGATTATCTTCCGCAATTGCTTCTCCGACTGGAGCTGCTGCCACAATCAGTAGTTTATTAGGATGGAAAGGTGGCATGGAAAGTAAAAAATATAAATATGTATTCACTATAATTATTATTATCGGAATCATCACATCTGCTTTAGGTTTCGAGCCACTTCAAGTATTACTTGTGGCACAAGCGCTAAATGGTATTATATTACCTGTAATAGCTATACTCATCTTTATTATTATCAATAAAAAGAATTTAATGGGTCATTATGTCAATACAATATGGCTCAATATTATAGGCGGGTTCGTTGTTTTAGTAGTATCATTCTTAGGTTTATACAGTCTCGTTGATTCCTTAAATATGATGATTTCCTAACCCTAATTTTTACTTAATTTAAAAAACTAAGTCCCTAGTATTATAAATACAAACCATAAATTAAAAGTAAGTGAAACTGCGCTGTTTTAGCATAGTTCACTTACTTTTAATTTTAATATCTTAAATCGTGATAATAGTCCATGTTCAAATGAATATTTAGACCATAAGCTTATTGTTAATAATCTGTATTTTTACACTTTCACTTTAATTGATTCACGTTACGCATAATGCGTACTTTTTTATAGCTATGCAAGTCATGAAGTTCTTTATAAGCAGAAAATAGTTGTTCATAGCGACTTACTTTTTGTTGTTCTGGCTCTACTGTATATAAAACTGGCTCTTTCATTGCATCAATCGCTTGATTAAACGTGCGATATGTACCGCCGCTTATCGCGCCTAAAATAGCAGCACCAATAGCAGGCGCATATTCACTATCCATAATAGTAATCGACTTATTTAATACATTCGCGTAGATATCCATAAGTAATTTATTCTTTTTTGGAATACCACCACAAGCAAAAACACGATCGACTTCCATATTCCACTCTTGGTATTGATTCATAATTATCTTTGTTCCAAAAGCAGTTGCTTCCATGTATGCTCGATAAATTTCTTCATGTTTTGTCTGTAATCCTATTCCAAATAAGCAACCTTTTAAATGACTATCGCTTAATACACTGCGATTTCCATTATGCCAGTCTAATGCGATGAGACCACTTTCTCCAGGATATAATCTCTCTGCTTTCTCAGTTAAAAATTCCAATATAGAAATACCGCGTCTATTTGCCTCTATGACGTATTCATATGGTGCTTGTTCGGCTACATATTCAAATAAATCTCCGACAGCTGTTTGCCCTGCTTCATATGCATATAATTCTGGTATAATACCACCTTTAACTGATCCTGAAATACCCGGTACTTTATGTTGCGTTTTACTTAGCATAAGGTGACATGTACTCGTTCCCATAACCATAGTCATCTCTTTTTCTTGAGTTGAGCCAATACCTAATAAACTCGAATGTGCATCAATTATAAATGGACTGACTTGGGTATCTGGAGAAAGCCCCAATTTTCGAGCCATCGTTTCACTAATTGTACCTGCAGACTCTCCTATATTGATGATAGTAGCATCGACTTTTGATCTTATAATTTCAGAAAGTTTATCATCCACTTTGTCGAATAAATCATAATGAAATCCTGATTTTTCTTCCCAAAACGCTTTAAATCCTAAACCACAATTAGACCTAATATTTTGATTTGTTAACTTATTTACTATCCAATCACCAGCCTCCATAATATCAGCTGTCTCAGCCATGATTTCTGGTGCTTTATTATTCACTTCCATTATTTTAGGTATCATCCATTCACTGCTTACATTGAAACCATAGTAACCTAACCATCGCTTTTTTTCCGCTAATGCTGTTTGAAATAACAAATCAGCTTCTGCTTGCGCACCATGATGTTTCCATAATTTCACATAAGCATGGGGATGATTTTGAAATTCTAATTTGTTATGTATTGGTTCCATATGTTCATCAACAAACATAACTGTAGATGAAGTAAAATCAATGCCTATACCGACAACTTCAGAAGGTGCGATATTTGCTTCTTCTAAAATTATTGGAATGCCCGCTTCAATTACTTCCATATAATCATTGGCATTTTGTAATGCATAACTCGATGGTAATTCCCTTCCATTTAGTTCTCCTTCAATTACCCCATGTGAATACCTTTTAATATATTTACTTATAATTTCCCCATTTTCAGTATTTACAAGAAACACGCGTCCCGAACTCGTACCAAAATCTACACCTATACTAAAAGTCATCTTATCACTCCAACTCCACGGCTTATAGAAAACGCTTTCTTAAATATTGATTAATATTATCTCAAAAATAGAGTTGCTTAAACAAGCGAAAGCATTCTAGATCCTTATGGATAATACTAAGCATAGTCAAGTAACGTTGTATCACGTTTCGCCAAACACTATTGAGTTGTCCATCATTGATATAACAAACCACGGTATCCACTAAATCCAATATACACATAGTTCCAAATAATGATTGCTTTAAATATGCTTTATTTCAGGCATCATTAACAGGTTGACAAGTTGTATCAAGATATATAAATAATAGCCGACAGTTCATCTTTTCGAGTCTTGCCCAAATTAAGTCACTGCCAGCTATTTATCACTGTCTCATTCATTTATGTTATGTGAGGCATTATTTATAAATCAATATCAACTAGCCCAAAGCTAATGGTGGCTTATACACCTGAATATGATGAAAATCCACCATCTACTGGTACTACAATGCCTGTGACAAACCCGCTCATATCATAATCCATCAGCCAATATAAAGTACCTAAAATTTCTTCAGGTTCACCAAATCGATTCATAGGCGTTTGCGATAGAATTTTGGCGGCTCGCGCTGAATAAGAGCCATCTTTATTTCTTAATAACGCTTTGTTTTGGTTTGTTTCAAAAAAACCAGGAGCAATGGCATTTACCCGTATTTTACCAGCAAAATACGTGCTTAACCATTGTGTGAAATTGCTTACTGAAGCCTTAGCACCACTATAAGCTGGTATCTTCGTTAGCGGTGTGAATGCATTCATTGAAGATATGTTAATGATTGTACCCTTTTCAGATTCTACGACATCTTTACCAAAGATTTGTGCTGGCAAAAATGTGCCTGAGTAGTTTAATTTAAATACTTTATCAACACCCTCTTCAGTCAAATCAAAGAAAGTATGATCTCCCGTTTCATCATACGTTTCGTCATTAGTAGTCGCATTTGCATCATTACCACCGGCACCATTAATAAGAACTGTGACTTTACCAAACTTATCATTAAAGTTCGCTTTAGCTTGAACGAGTGCTGTCTTATCTAAAACATCTGCTACTAACCTAACCGTTTGTATTCTATCTTTATCAATTTCATCTTGTAGTTGAATCATTTTGTCTTCAGAGCGTCCTAAGATACCCACATTGGCACCTTTAGCAACTAGCGCCCTCACAAACGTAGAACCTATAACGCCAGTCGCACCAGTGATCACTACATTCACATCTTTAAATTGTAACGTCATGATTTACTCACTCCTTCAATTAAACCATTTATATATGTTGCACCTAACGCTCTATCAAATAATCCGTAGCCAGCTTTTCCAGTTTCTCCCCAAATCATACGACCGTGGTCTGGTCTAATTGTTCCTTTAAAATGAATATCTCTTAATGCTTCTGCCACCGCCTTCATATCAACAGAACCATCTTTAGATAAGTGGCCTGTTTCTACAAATGAATATTCATCTAATCGCCTCACATTACGCATGTGTACAAAATGAATATAGTCTCCAAACGTTCTAATCATTGCTGGTAAATCATTTTCTGCAAGTGATCCAAGTGAACCTGTACAGAAACAAATACCATTATGTGTGTCTTTATTAATTGATAACAAACGATGATAACTTTCTTTATTTTTTATAATACGTGGAATTCCAAAAATAGACCACGGTGGATCGTCTGGATGTATAGCTAAATTAATATCATGTTCAATTGCTGTTGGTAAGACACCTTCTAAGAAATATTTTAAGTTATCCCATAATTGATCATCAGACATTTCACGATACGCGGAAATAAGCTGATTCATCTCTTCACGTGTATAACTTTCATCCCAGCCAGGTAAATTTAAATCAGTAGTTAATGGGTCAATGTCTTTAATTTGGTCATGCTTATAAATTAATGTATTTGAACCATCAGCAAATCGATAATCTAATTGGGATCGAGTCCAATCAAATACAGGCATAAAATTATATGTCACAGTTTTTATACCATGCGCTGCTAAATTAGCTAAAGATGTTTTATAGTTTTCTATAAGTACATCACGCTGTGGTGTGCCTAATTTAATTGATTCACTAACAGGTAAGCTTTCTACGACTTCAAATTTTAATCCACTTGTTTCTATAGTTGCTTTTAATTGCGCAATCTTGGATTTTGTCCAAACCTCTCCAACTGGCACATCATATATCGCTGAGACGATGTGTTTCATATCAGGTATTTGTTTAATATATGCTAATGTTACTGGGTCATCTACGCCATACCAACGAAATGATAATTCCATATTTATACCTCCTTAATGCCTTCAATTTTGAATAAATTTAAGGCATTGTTATAACAAATATTTTTCAGCATTGCTTCTACTGTATCTTCAGACAATGCAATTTCACCTTTTTCAATTTTACTTCCAATAAAATTACATAATATTCTTCTGAAATATTCATGTCGCGTATAGGAAATCATGCTTCGCGAGTCTGTTAACATACCTACGAATTGTGACAACAATCCTATATTTCCATAATCTATGAGATGTTGTTCCATGCCCTCTTTAGTATCATTAAACCACCATGCTGCACCTAATTGAATTTTATGTTCACTATTTGTAAAATTACCTGCAGTCGCTTGAACCATCAAATGGTCGTTACCATTATTAGGATAAATAATGGTGTTAGATAATGCGCGATGGTGTTCAAGATGGTTTAACATTGCGTTTAATGCTTTCGCACTCAACTGCTCACCAACACTATCAAAACCACTATCTGCACCAACGAGTTGAAACATTTTCGAATTATTATTTCTAATTGGTCCTAAATGGAATTGTACAACCCAGTCCAGTTCTTTATAGACTTTACTAATTTCTGTTAAAATGTATCCTGCAAGTTCGTATTGCTGTGTTTCTGATATGCTTTGTCCATTTACTAAATCTTCAAAGGCTTGGTTCGCTTTTTCACTTGTCATGCTCATTAATGGGATTTTTTCAAAACTCTGATCAGCACTTTTAGCACCCTGTCTGTCAAAATAATATACTCGTGATTTAAGTGCATTAATATAGCTTTCTAAATTATTAATCGTACAATCTGTTACCTTGTCTAGTTGTTCAACTTTATCCTTAACGGATGTGTCGTTTAAAAATATATAACTATCTGGCCTAAATGTAGGACACACTTTAAATGTTACTTTTTTATCTTGATTTAACAATTGATGGTATTTCAATTCATCACATGGATCGTCAGTGGTACATACTACAGAAACATTACTCCGCTTAATCAATGCTTGTGGTGTATGTGTCGACTTTGCTAATGTGCGATTCAAAGATTTATATAGCTTTTTAATATTTACTTGATCTAGATTTGTATCTTGATTAAAATAACGTTTTAATTCTAGCGAACACCAATGGTACATCGGATTACTAGCAGCATAAGGTAACATTTGCATAAATGCTTTAAATTTATCATAATCGTCTGCATTTCCAGTAATATAATCCTCTTCAATACCGTATGCTCTCATTAGACGCCACTTATAATGATCTCCTCCTAACCATAATTGTGTGATATTATCATAATTTTTATTTTCATAAATTTCTTTTGGGTCTAAATGACAGTGAAAATCACAAATCGGTATCTCTTTTACTTTTTTATACAATTTAATAGCTGTTTTACTGTTCAATAAAAAATTATCATTAATTAACGCCATAATTTTTCTCCTTACTATTACTTATTTTAAAATTTATTAGGTGCTACTTTCTTCGTTAGTGTATGCGCTTACAAAATATACCAAAAAATTTTTTCTATCTTCTACACTATTTTATGCCATCACTTTATCGTTTTAATTCCCCAAAATGTGAGGATAATTTTAACACATCATTTTCACTAACAGACAACGCATCTTCAGTTGTTGTATGTTGCATTACAGAACATTTTGTCGCAAAGTCTATCGTTTCTTTCAACCCCCATCGATGAATCAAACCGTGTAAGACCCCTGCCATAAATGCATCGCCTGCACCTATGCGATTAAGTACTGTATAAGTATATGCTTGTCCTTGAATGTAATTTTCATCAGATAATATAATACCTTGGAGCGTACTCTCTTCAATGTCCCTATTACTAGAAGCGATGATTGGTATCTCATATTGATCTTGGATTGTTTTCGCACAAACTTTAATATCATCATCCATTGAATTAATTTCTAATAAATGTGTAGCGTCTTTTTCCCCGAAAAATAATATATCAACTAACGGTAACACTGATTGAATAACTGATACTGCTTCAGATTTTGACCATAAATTACTTCTATAGTTAATATCAAAGACAATGAAAACACCTTGTTGTTTTAATGTTGTAAGTATTTGTACAATTTGATTACGAAAACTCTCATTTACTGCAAGTGTAACACCTGTAAATACAAAATGATCACCACTTTGTATATTGCTATTTAATTCGTTTAATGCTAAGTCCCCGTGTTGGGCAAAGGTAGAATTTTCGCGATCATAAATTATATTGCCACTTCTGAAACCAAAACTTTCTTCCATGTAGTAAGTTCCTATACGTCCGTCCATTTTTTTTACAAATTGCGCACCAACATTTGATTGAACTATTTTTTGTGAAGCAATATTTCCCAATGCATGAGGGGGTAATACTGTAACGATTTCAGTTTGATGACCAAATTGGGCCAATGTTACGAGTGCATTCAGCTCTGTACCACCCACCTTCACACTAAAGTTGTGTGCATCTTTTAATTGTTCATACTGCGGTGGCGTATAGCGTAATAATATTTCACCAAATCCATATATTGTCATTGTTATACCTCACTTTTCAATCCTGAAATATATTGTTCTAATGCTAATTTTCCTTCTTGTGTATAAATTTTAGTGATTTCACTTCCTATTCCTACAGCAAAGCTACCCGCATCTAACCATGCTTTATGGTTATTTTTGCCAATACCGCCTGTTGGTATAATTTCAATTTGAGGTAATGGCCCCTTAAAGTCTTTAAGCGCATTAGGTGAAAACTGTGTTGCTGGGAACAATTTCAATACTTTACAACCAAATTGTAACGATTCAACCATTTCTTTAACTGTCATACAGCCAGGAATATAGGGTACATCATATAAATTAGCGATTTTTGCTGTTTCTTCATCAAAGGAAGGACTGACAATAAACTTAGCGCCGTTTAATATAGCTGTTCTCGCAGATACGCTATCAAGTACAGTGCCTACACCTATTAAAGCATCTTCTCTTTTCGATAATTGTGCAATGATATGCATCGCGTCTGGCGTTGTTAGGGTAACTTCAATAATATTAAGCCCCTGGTCGATAATGATATTAGCAATATCTAAGAATGATTCAGCATGATCTGTACGCATAACTGCAATATGCTGACCTTCATGAATCATTTTCAAGACTTTCGTGGATTTCATATCTTCATCCCCTTATGAGTTATAGTAGTATCTAATTACATTTTTAAAAATAACAACGTTGTTATTTTTAGTCAAAAAAATATTGTATGACTTATCACTATGGTATAATTAATTCTAAATTAAATCAATTAATATCAAGGAGAAGTTTTATGGCTGTGACTTTAAAAGATGTTGCCGAAGCCTGTGGTGTCAGCTATTCCACAGTCAGTAAAGCATTGAAAAATTCTCAACTCGTTAAACCTGAAACGAAACAAATGATTCAACAAAAGGCACTAGAAATGAATTATATTGCCAATCAATCTGCAAGAGCGCTTGTTTCTAAGAAAAGTGGTACCATTGGATTAATATGGCCTTCTGTAGATCGTGTAGCCGTAACACATCTAATATCAGAGATCAATCATGCTATTAAAGCCTTAGGTTATGTCATGTTTGTATCTATTGATGATGTGTCAGTTGCATCAAAGAAATTTGTAGAATTCGGCTGCGATGGTATTGTTATTTTTGATGAAGGAGATCATACAAATTTGCCACCTGAAATTTACAATAATATACCTGTTGTCGCTTATGGTGTAGATAGAGTAACACCTTATCCCATCATTAATGTCAATCACGCTGAAGCGATGATTATGGCTATTAAACGTTTATTAGCGCATGGTGTACAACAAATTGATTATATTGGCGCGGTTGATACTACAGATGTGCGCCAAATCGCTAAAAAAGATGCCGTTTTGCAATATTGTAAGCAACAAAATATCAACCATAGGATTATTGCTTCAAATGGCTTAAACGCCATAGAAGCTGAAGCATCGATTAAAAAATTCCTACAACACGACACACTTGCACCAGGCGTTATTTGTGGGAGCTATGACATTACAGTAGGTACAATTAATGCGATGGGCACAACACAACGACCAATCATTTACTCATATGACAATATACCTCAAATAAAAAAATTGGATTACCCTGTTCACGCAATTGGTGTACCAACAAGTGTTATAGCGCAAGCCATTGTGGATACTTTAGATAAAGTCATTAATGACTTACCAACAGAACAGACTTACCATTTACATCCTACATTACAAGATACGCACTAATCACATTATACACTTGTTTACAATTCAACAAAGCGACTATAACTACATTGGACGGTGTAGTTATAGTCGCTTTATTTGAGAGAGATATTTATCTAGAGGGTTAGTCTAATATCTTATTGTTCTACTTGATTTATAAGTATTTAAAAACATTACATAGAATCATTTAATTATTGTCTTTCACTCATAGCCAACTGACTTTCAAGGCTTATATAGTGTTACTACCTATAATCATGATTCATCTATAGCTCTGAGGTTATCAATATATCATCAACGCGCAAAGGTTCAATGCACCATCTCTAACCTGTGCGTATTTCTAAATATATTGCTTCTTCTCTAAAAGACTCCTTTAGTATCATTCAAATGTTTCAGTTATGAGTCCTGATAGTTAACTTATGTTTGCGATATAAACACACGTATTTACTCTACTATGATATTAATATGCCTCGAAATACTTACTTCATCAATATCTAATGACAATGCATCAGCACTCATAACCCTCTACATTATCTATTATATTACTGTATATTGTATGATTAAAATACATAGTTGGAATATTTTAAATTCCTCAGAGGAATACTTCGAAGCTCTATAATTTTCATATCCATGCTATCGTCTTATGTCATTTAAGAATTTAATCCATTCATCAGTGACATAATTAATATAACTTTCCTTCTTCCAAATCACGCCTAAATTCCACGATACATCTGCTCCATGAAGCGGAACACCAACAACATCTTCACTCAATACGTTCACGATACTTTCCGGTAGTATACTCACGCCTATGCCATCACGTATCATGTTTTCTATGAAAGTGATTTGAGACATCTTAGCTACAGTTTTAGGATGAAACCCCACTTTTCTACAACTTTCTATAATTTGATCTTTTAAATAATAATCATCATGAAACATAACGAAACTTTCTCTCTTTAAATCACCGAGATACACAGATGTATGACTTGCTAATTCAGTATTTTTAGCTACAACAAGCAGTAAATTTTCTTTGTACAATGGAATGGCATGATATATGTCATCATCAACTGGCAATGTCGTGATACCTACATCGATTTCATCATTATTCAAATAAAATTCCACTGCTTTACCACCACCTTCAATCACTTCATAAGTAACATTCGGAAATCTATGATGAAATTGGTTTAGGCTTTCAGTAAATAACCTGACATTCATAATAGCAGAGATACCTATTCGAATATGCCCTCTTTCCAGATTGGTAACGTCACCCATCTCAAGAGACAAATCATCGAGCGCTGCCATGGCTTTTTGACATTTTTCATAAAAAACACGTCCTACATCTGTCAAGACAATACGTTTTTTACTTCGATCAAATAACGTAATATTAAATTCATCTTCTATACTTTTAATATTTTTACTGATTGTAGATTGTGCTATAAATAAGTGTTCTGAAGCTTGAGTCATTCCACCGTTTTTAACGACTTCTACAAAATATTTCATTTGTTTTATTTCCATATGATGCTCCTCAGAATTACTCCATAATCTTCAAATCGAATTTTAAGTAGTGCGTGTTCAAATGTAATCATATTATGCAGCTAACAATTTATTCTATTTGTTTAATCGCAATTTGTGCTGCTTTTGCTATGACTTTATCGTCTGGTGTTCCTTCTTTATCATCTTTTTTAGTATATACTGCGAGGATGATAGGTTTATCGCCTTTTTTAGGATAAATAAATGCAATATCATTTCGAGTCGCATAGGTTGTGCCTTGCCCACTTTTATCTCCTACTAAGTAGTGATTAGGCACACCAGCTTTAATTAATTGGTCTCCCGTCTCATTCTCTATCATCACACGTTTAAGTAATTTTAAATTTTTAGTATCCATTTGATTACTTGTTAACAATTCATTTAATGTGTGGGCTGCCGCTCTTGGTGTTGTTGTATCTGCCGTATTTGTCGGGTCATAGTTGTTTAGGTTAGGTTCCAGTCGTTGCGGGTCTGAGACATGGTCACCCAAATGTTGTAAAGCTGCTTTAAAGGACGAAATGCCACCTATCTCTCCTATAATATAATTATTAGCAGTATTATCACTTTTTAACATCGCTGCTTCTATTAATGCTTTAAGAGTCATTTGCTTCCCTACATATTTTTCCGTTACTGGTGAATATGCCACAATATCTTTTTGCTGAATTTGTATTTTTTTATTTATTTCTTTCTCAGTATAATTATTTAATAAGACGCCGCTAGCTATCGCTTTAAATGTAGATGCATATCCAAACCTTTCATCCGAATGATGCTTAATTTCTTTTCCGCTTTCAGTATTAATCCCATAGACCCCTACTGTCGTGCTATTTTCTTTTTCCAACTGATCGAATTCATTGGCTGAAGCAACTTTAGTACTTAAAGTAGCAACGGATAAACAAATTAATGCACTATATAATATTTTTTTCATGGTACATCCCCTTTTATTTTATTTCCTTCAAAAATAATTTCTTGATTTAAATTCATTATAGTTATCACTACGATAGATTACAATGAATGTTATGTCTTTTTTATCATAGCAAAACCTCCACATTAACTATGATCAATAGTGGAGGTTCAAGCATTGCTATTCACTTTTTGTCGCTTCACTTATTAAGCAATTGTTACTTCCATCAAATTTCCTTTTGGATTAAAGAATGCTGTGTAATTGCCATCATTTGTCTCATAAGTTACATATGTGCCGTCTTCATTACCGAGTTTACCTTCTTCGATGATTTTATTTGAACTGTGTGCATCCTTAAATGTTGCTTTGGATACAGTATTAGGTTTAGTAAAGAAAGTGATTTGTACTACTTCATCATCACTATTAAAACTGACTGAAGTATCATATAGTTCCTTAGTATGATCGAATTCTTTTTTAGCGTCTTGATCTACTTTATAACCATTCATTGTGACATTATCGTATTTTAATGCTCTTACAAAATTATAATCTTGTGTAAATGCTGCATTATAAGTTGTATAACCTTCATATTTATACCACGGAATTTCTGCTTTCAGACTCATACCACTCTTACCGTAACCCCAAGTTGCTTCTTTATTTACTTTTTGCTCCGCTTGCGCCTCATGACCATTCGTTGATACATACGCTGCGGAAGAACCTACGACAAGTGCTGATACAATGGCTGTTGAAGACAATACTTTAACAATTTTGTTCATAGTAAATCACTCCCCATTTTGTAGTATCCCTATTGACTATAAAAACAGCTTATTTAATGCGCTCATTATCTACAAATATGTTACTTTTATTATGAAAATATTTCATTCCCCTTTAATGTATCCGACAAAATCTACTTATCTCATACAGTCCACATGCTTATTGTCATTACACTTACTTTGTACTTTAATTATCTTGGTAAAATAACTAGATTCAATATAATTTTAACAAATTCATGGAAATAGCTATTTTTTGGGGGATTTGATAACTAAATATAGTTGTGTAATATTTCATCTTAATCATACTCCTATTTAGGACAATTGCAAGTTTTTCTTATCTTATTACATCGTTTATATGAAACCGCTTTATTGATTTAAAATATAATTTACTCTAAAATTGATGATTATATCATTTTTTAGGAAGGATGTTTATTTTGATATATATTTTACAAGTAGATTTTTCTATGGAAGGACCTTTTAGTGAAGAAATGGCTCATCAATTTTCAGATTTAGCTAAGTCCATTAATAAAGAACCTGGTTTTTTATGGAAAATATGGACCGAAAATGAATATAGCAAAGAGGCTGGTGGTATCTATGCATTTGAAACTGAGAACGATGCTCAAAACTATCTGACAATGCATTCTAAGCGTCTCGCATCAATAGGTGTAAACGAAGTCAATGCTAAGATATTTACAATTAACGAGACATTAACAAAAATCACGCATGGCCCTATCTTCTAATTTGACCTATTCGATTACTCAAAAATAAGCCTTTCAATAAATCACATTTGCTGATGATTTTGAAAGGCTTATTTCAGTACCAGTTATATCATGTTTTAGATGACTTCATTAGTTTTATTAGATCTATCTAAATAATATCCCCTAGTGATTCTAAGACCTGTACTTTAGTGGAGGTCTTAGAATCATTTTTATCCATATTTAGTATTTATTTCCTCTTAAAAATTCTTCACTTTATTAAATGACTTCCACATAAGCAATATATCTGTAAACTATATCTCTAACTACGTTTGCTGTAATTTTGTCATACGTTCCCCAAACGTTTCAAAGGATATTTTATTTTGAGAAAATTCAGCAACAAGCTGATACATCTTTTCATTTTTAGTATATTCATGTTTATATAAAAGTTGCTCTGCGTATGCTTCTTCTGGCAATGGTACAGTCACATCTCGTTCTTTCGAAAAGGCTACGAAATATCTCATGCCTAATAATCGTTGAGATTGCGCGTTAATATGTATACCATCAGCATTGGCTAACAATTGCTCTCCTGTTACGTAATAACAATTAGACTGTTTTGTCGCTACAGCTATAATTTGCGCGTTAATTTGTGCAAATTCTGTAGCACTTTGACCAAAACCTTCACGCCCTAAATAATCGCCTAATAATCCCATGACAAAAGGTACAGTTGGTACATTTAATCTATCTCTGAAATGTTGTATTAATCGGCTAAGTTTAGGGGCATAATCTTGATACTTACCATCCATACTATCACTTTCACCTTGATGCCATAATATTCCTATAAGTTCACTTGTTTCCATCGCAAACTTTGCTTCTGAAATTGCATGTCTAGTTAAGGGTTGTTCCTCTGCCCAATCGTCTATAGATGTCCCACCATCTGCACATGGAATTAATCCAATCGTTTCCTCTGGGTGTTCATCTAACCATAATTTGGCAAAAGAAGCTGCCGGTCCAATACCTGCTACTGTACGATCACTATGAATAGGTTCATCCATCATTTGCCATCGACCATTTTTCAATACTTGAATTCGCTCATCAATAATCGGCTTCACGTTATCAATAAACCCACGTCCAGCCATATTAGACTGCCCTATAAGTAATATAGATTTCATGCTATGTCCCCCTTTATAAAAACAATAACTTACTAATAATTTAAAAATAACACAACCTATATGATATAGCTATACATAGACTAAATAAAAAAGAGGGCTTACGCTCCCTCTTTTTAGCTTTAAATTATTTATCCTGCTTAACGTCTTTTGTGTCAGGATCAAAATATTGTATTGATTGTCTGCGTAATTGATCTTTATATGTATCTGACTTGCTAAAATCATTTTCATACAGTGTAGACTCCCAACTACCATACATTGGATTTGGGAAAATAATATATTTCTTACCGAAATCTTTACTATGTTTGTTTACTAATGCTTCTCGGGATAGTTGCGTCGGCTGCTTAGGATCATCAAAGTCTAATAAATTATCTCCAAATAACATGATCAATCTATGGTCCTTTTTAACCGCTTCTCTTCGTGATGCTTTATTTTCATCATTTTTATCTTTAAGCATAATATGTTTATCACTAGCTTGTGGCAAACCTTCTGATTTAAGGTTATGTTTCGTCGCTTTAAAATCTTTTTCTTTATCTCTATCAGAAATATAGTAAATATCAATGCCTTTCTTATCTGCATATTCTAAAAATGATTTCGCTCCGTATACAGGCTTAGCTTGAGCGGATTGAATCCATTCATGCCAACCTTCAGGATAAGGTTGATTATGTAATGCTGCGTATCCTTGATATGGTGAATTATCTAAGACTGTTTCATCAATATCAAGTGCAATGGCTAACTTTTCTTTTCCTTTATGTTTTTTGAGTGCTTCATCTAAATTAGTCTTTGCATTATTATAGCCTTGTAAGTAAAGGGCTTTAGCCTCTGCCGAATTCTGATACCATGCCACTGCCATAATATTTTCAGAACCCAGATTTACCTGTTGTGGTGTTTGTTGAGATGCTTGTGTTAGCGCCTCAGTAGTTGCTTGAGCAGTTGATGTGGACGCGAAAGTCATAGCACTAGCTAATGTTAATACTGCTGTATATTTTGTGATTTTATTCAAACATATCACTCCTATTCATTTTTACATCTTAACACTATATTACTACGCTACTTATCAATTTCAATAGCTATTTTTTATTTAAAAAATATAATGTTACTATCTATTTTCAACATATTTTTATTTATCCTTAAATTCAAAAAAACGTTAGGACTTTTTAAATAAGCCCTAACCTATGTTTTATATTTACTTTTGTTGTTCTAGCACTTTTTGATAGAAATAATTGGCAACTGCAATGTCTACAATCGCTACACCTACTGATTTAAATACAGTGATTTCTGATTCAGTTAAACGCCCTTCTATTTTAGATGCTACAATATTTCCTAATTCCCCATGTAAATCTGCTTTAGTGAATAGACCTTCTGACACTGGTGTAATGAGGTCACCTGTTTCTTCCATTGCTACATCTACCGCTTCAACTACGACTTTATCTGCCTTGGCAATCGCATGTGATGGCAACTCTTGCATGTCAGGTTTAAATGATCCAACAGCGTTAACATGGACCCCTGGTTCTAATGCGCGATTAAATACGGGGTGCGTAGCATTCGTCGCAGTAACAATCACATCTGCATGCTCAATAGCTTTATCGACATGATTAAATACCTCTACATCTATATTTGTATATTCGCTTTGAACTTGCTTCGCAAAACGAATTGCCTTTTCATATGTGCGATTATAAAATTGGATACGTTTAATATCTCTGACCGCTAATACTGCTTTTATTATGCCTTGGGCTTGATCGCCAGTGCCTATCACACATAATGTTTCGGCATTTTGTCGTGCGAGATATTGCGTTGCTACGCCTGTAATAGCCCCTGTTCGAATTTTAGTTAGATAAGAACCTTCAAGCACCGCTAAAGTTTCTCCTGTTTCATAATCTGATAAAATGACAGAACCTACTATGGTATTTTTACCTGATTTAGCATTATTAGGCGCAACTGTTACTGTTTTTAATCCTACAACTTTTAATTCATCTGATAAGGCCGGCATGACTAAATAACGATTTGCTTCGTTAAATGGTAAAACATATCTCAAAGGCGTATCCGTCTTACCTTCTGAATATGCGCGTAATGATTCTGCAACTACTTCGACAACTTCTTCCATATTTAATAAAGCAGCTTGTTCCTTTTCATCTATAAATAGCATAAGTAGCACCTCTATTCATCATTAGTTTCTTTAAACATATCAGCCATAACATACTTTAAGTTCACTTATGATTGTCTGTTCATAATTATTCTATGCGTTCATTATTGAGCTGTATAACCACCGTCAATTAAGATTGCTTGCCCTGTCACACTTTTTGCGCCATCACTACATAAGAATAACGCATAGTCTGCAACATCTTGTATGTCGATGAGTTGTTTTTGTGGGATTAATGGAAATAATACTTCTTCTAATACCTGTTCAGAAGACACGCCTCTATGGCTGGCCAAATCTTCCATCTGATTGCGTACAAGTGGTGTATCGATGTATCCTGGACAAAGGGCATTAACAGTAATGCCTTCTGTTGCTGTTTCCAGTGCTGCTACTTTCGTCAATCCAATGATTCCATGTTTTGCACTATTATAAGCAGCTTTGCCAGCGAAACCGATGACTCCATTAATAGATGACATATTTAATATTCGACCATATCCTTGTTCTTTCATAATAGGTAAAACATGTTTTGTCCCGATAAAGCTGCCAGTAAGCATGATATCAACCATTTGTCGAAATTTTTCTGTAGAAAATGATTCGATAGGAGTCACATGTTGTAAACCAGCATTATTAAATAGTATATCTAAACGGCCATAGTGCCTCATTGTTTCTTCTATCATTTGTGCCATTTCATTTTCCTCTGTAACGTCAACGTGTATAGCTATACAATCAAAACCTTGTATCTTTAATTGCGCTACTTCTTGGTTTAACTTATCTTTATCTAGATCCGCTAAGACTACTTTTGCACCTTTATTTAAAAAGGCTTTTGCTATCCCTAAACCTATCCCACTTGCAGCTCCAGTCATAATCATTACCTTATCTTCTACCATTATTCCACCTACTTTAAATGATTTTCAAAGCGTGCATTTGTATGTGCTTCAACTTGTTCTAACGTTACACCAGGTTGTAATTCTACAAGCTTCATCACTCTATTTTCAAATTGAAATACAGCTAAATCTGTAATTAGTGTGTTTACTACGCCTACTCCTGTTAGAGGAAGTTCACATTGCGATTTAATTTTAGAATCACCATGCTTATTCATATGATCCATGATTACTACAACTT
This sequence comes from Staphylococcus succinus, assembly GCF_029024945.1. Lineage (NCBI taxonomy): Bacteria > Bacillati > Bacillota > Bacilli > Caryophanales > Staphylococcaceae > Staphylococcus > Staphylococcus succinus. The sequence continues at coordinate 2,317,829 of NZ_CP118976.1, forward strand.
TCTTGGCTCCAACAACTAAATCCATAGCGCCTCCCATACCCTTAACTAATTTACCTGGAATCATGTAATTAGCTAAATCTGCTGTTTCTGATACTTCCATTCCACCTAAAATAGCTAAATCAATATGTCCGCCACGAATCATAGCAAAGGATTCAGCATTATCAAAATAAGAAGCGCCTTTCGCTGCTGTTACAGTTTCTTTTCCTGCATTAATAAGGTTTGGATCTACTTCTGCATCAGTAGGATATGGACCGATACCTAACAAACCATTTTCAGATTGAAAGAATACATTTTCTACATGGTCGTTCATCTCATTAGCTACAAGAGTGGGCATTCCAATACCTAAATTAATTACCATATTACTTTTAATCTCTTGTGCTGCACGCTGAATAATATTTTTACGCTTTATATGTTTATCCATGAACATCCTCCTTAACCGTACGCTTTTCAATTCTTTTTTCAAATTTTTCTCCTAAATAGATATAGTCTACATATACACCTGACATATGTACTTCATCTGGATCAATATCGCCTAATTCCACTAATTCTTCAACTTCAACTACTGTAGTTTTAGCAGCCATCGCACATAATGGATTGAAATTGCGTGCTGTTTTTTCAAATACTAAATTACCAAAAGTGTCTGCCTTCTGTGCTTTAACTATTCCAAAATCTCCCTTAATAGCCCGTTCCATAATATACATTTCACCATCAAATTCACGTGCTTCTTTGCCTTCAGCAATAAGCGTTCCCACACCAGTTTGTGTATAAAAGGCCGGAATACCTGCACCACCCGCACGTAATTTTTCAGCTAAAGTTCCTTGAGGCGTTAACTCTACATCTAACGTTCCATTTATTAATTGTTGTTCAAATATTTTATTTTCACCTACATAAGAACTTATCATTTTATTAATCTGTTGTTTCTCTAATAAACGTCCTAAACCAAAATCATCTACGCCACAGTTATTACTAACAACAGTAAGGTATTTCGTACCTTTCATACGTATCGCTTCTATCGCATGTTCAGGTATGCCACATAAGCCAAACCCCCCAGCTAATACTGTCATACCATCATTTAAACCATCAAACGCCATATTTATATCTTCTATTACTTTCGACATAATAACCCTCGTTTCATCTTAAGTTTTTAATACCTAGTACTAAATCTGATTATACTTGAAAACGGAATTGAATTCTTTAAATCATACTTTTGCTTATTTCCACAAAAGTGGTTAGGACGATGTATCACTATCTATTTTGCTGATAATGTGCCAATCGAGGAATAGTATCAAGGATTACAAGACTTGAGTCTTTTAACTAAGAGAGTAAATGCTCAAACACATTCTCAAAATCGCTCTACTTTGAAAATAACCATAAAAAAGCACACCTCCCTTTTAAAGGGAGGTGTGCTTTTTAAGTGCAGTACTTTATGTCACAATCTTTATATCATGTTAACGCCATCATAAGCATTGCTATCAATGATTTAAGCTATTTCAATTTGGAAACGGCGTATTACTGTACCATCTTCTAATGTAGATGGCTCAATTTCTTCTCCACCATTATGCTTAATTACTGCTGCTGAAGCTTCATTCTCTTTATCACATGTGACTAATGCTTCTTGAACACCTATTCTTGATAGATAGTCTAGTGATTTTTTTAAAAGTTTATTACCATAACCTTTGCCACGATATTTCTTTCGAATGCCGTAGCCAACATGGCCGCCTACTGTTTTTAGTTTGTCATTTAAATTATGACGAATATTTGCAGCACCAATGATTTCATCATCATCGATTAAAAATAACGTCGTATTATCCACGGTTTCATCATGTGATTTATTATCTGCTAATTCATGTACTAATTCTTCAAAATCATTATACTTAGTAATGTTTGTTATAGCAGGAACTATTTTTTCATCGTGATCAATCCACTCACCCATATAATCACAATATAACGATTCGTCACCCATTGTTAATTCTCTAAATTCAACCATGTTGACACTCCTTTCCTTTACAAATACTCATTTAATGTATTGTTGTGTGTATTAAGATAGTATACATATTGATCCGTCCACGAACCATTTTCAAATATAAATCCTTTTCGTATACATTCAAATTGAAAGCCTAATTTCTCTATTAAATGTAACGACTGTGGATTATCTAAATTGATATGCGCTTCAATCCTATGAAATTGCAAAGTATCTCGTGCTTGTTTAACTAATTCTGTTAATGCTTCAAAAGCATATCCTTGGCGCCAAAATTGATTGTGTATAAAGTATCCCATTTCGCCCCATTGAAAGTTATCTCTGCTCAAGTTCTTAATATCTAACATGCCTATATGCTGCTTTGATACTTTATCAAATATACCAAAGATGTATAAATCATCTGCTTTAATCTCTTGTCGTTGACGTTCTACAAGCGCAGCAAACCACGGCTCTGTTGCTTCGGACATATCAATGTGACCTCTGTCATGTTTGTGTTGCGATGGCTTACGGTTTACAAAACCACCAAGCCATGATTCGTAATCATTTTCTTCCAACGGTCTAATGATAAGACGTTGTGTAGTGAAATGCAACCTTAAATTTTTAGTCATTTAAAATCCCCTTCAAGCACAAACTTATTATACAAACTATAACACCATTTATTAGTAAATTATAGGCTTTAACATATCCTTCATCTCTCTTCGTAGAATTTTACATAGCTATATTTTATGTATTTATACGTCTTGTTCCGCTTTGCGTTAAATTTATGTATATGGGTATATATTATATGAAAGCATTATCATTTGAAGCTCGTACTTCTTTATTTAGATTTTGCCTTTAGCATAAAATCACCTCTATTAAACGTAGGATGAGCGGATTTTTATATTAAGGAGGTTGTTACTATGAATAGTAATACATCTAAATTACTCTTCACCTTTTTCGGAATTTTAGCATGGTTATCAACGATGATATTATTTATTTTGCCTATTTTAACACCTTACCAAAAGCATATCGAAAGTCAAAGTGGTTTATCTACAAATTGGGTTGTTGTATTACTGGTATTAATTACACTTTTTTATATTGGGATTTTAGTACTTGATATTTATAGTACAACGGCTACTCAAATCATGCAGTTTGTGCTATTAACTGTAGTTGTTGTATGTGCCCTGCCTTCTATTGCAGCGTTTATAATCATTTCATTTGTTGTTAATATTAGCATCATCGAAATATTTATACCAATTATACTGCTGATTTTAGCAATCATGATTCATATCTTATGGTTTGCTATTCCATTTATGCAAAATAAAGAAAAACAAGAAGACTTAAAAAACAAACGCAAAAAGTTAACAAGCTAGTTAGTGTATCATAACTAAGTCATTATCAAGCATGCTATATCTAGGTTAGGCATTCATACTTTCAAAACCATGTTGGCCATTTTATGCCTCATGGTTTTTGTTTATCGTTTTTACTATTTATTTTTATATCATTTTGAATTTTCAAGATAATATCCTCTTCACTCATTTCTGATGTAATAACTTTTTCATGATTTAAGCCTAAAAAGTCGTTAGCAACAAACCACTCAGCCAGTTTTTCTTCATCAAAATCAGTTTCTTTTTTCATTAGATGCCTGCGTACAGTTTCTTTGAAAGACAAATCAAAATAGTAAGCATATGTTTCTATACCTTCATATTCTATTAATCCCCTTAACATATCTCCATATTTTTTCTTATTTAGAATTCCTTCTAAAATCACATAATCACAATGTATAAAACCGTATAAAGTTATTGTCTCAATTAATTGAATAGCCATATTGTTTGGTCTATCACGCACATTTAACATGTGTCTGCGAACCATATCTTGCTCTATTAATAAGACACGTCCTCCTACTACATTGCGTAAATTTCTTGCAATAACCGTCTTGCCACTGCCAGAATTACCTCTAATAATAATGAATTTCGTCATTAATACACTCCCACTATTATGAAAAAAAGCCCGAAGACAGTTAAGCCTCGAACTTTTTTGTATTTAAATTGGTCTTTTCATATAAGCATTATATGCTCTATGCTTATATTGTACCTAACTCTTTTCCAACTCTTTCAAAAGCAGTGATAGCTTGATCTAACATTTCTTTCGTATGCGCTGCAGTTGGCATGTTACGCACGCGCCCTGTGCCTTTAGGAACTGTTGGGAATACGATAGATTTCACGTATACGCCTTCATCTTTTAAGCGACGGCTAAATTCTTGAGTTTCTTTCTCATCACCAATAATAACAGGCGTGATTGGTGATTCTGAGTTACCGATATCAAACCCTAATGATTTTAGTCCAGCTTTTAAATAATTGCCATTTTCCCAAAGTTTATCATGTAACTCTGTAGAAGCCATTAATTTTTTAACTGCTTCTGTAATAGCTTTAGTATCTCCAGGAGCTAATGATGTTGAAAATAAGAACGGTCTTGATTGGGCTTTTAACCAATCAATTAATGATTGTGTACCTGCTACATAACCTCCAACAACACCAATTGCTTTAGATAAAGTACCAATTTGGAAATCAATTTTATCTTGTAAACCAAAGTGTTTTACAGTGCCTGCACCGTTACCCATAACACCTGAACCATGTGCATCATCTACATATGTTATCAAACCAAATTCTTCAGCAATTTCAACGATTTCTGGTAATTTAGCAATATCTCCATCCATACTAAATACACCATCTGTGATATACATAACTTTATTATATTCACCTGATTCTACTGCTGCTTTTGCTTTAGCTCTCAAATCTTCCATATCAGAATGATTCACACGAATAATTTTTGCTTTAGATAAACGGCACCCATCAATAATTGAAGCATGGTTAAGTTCATCAGAAAGAATAGCATCATTTTTATTCATTACCGCAGAAATTGCGGCCATATTACAATTAAAACCTGATTGATACGCTACTGCTGCTTCTGTACCTTTAAATTTCGCAAGTGTTTCTTCTAATTCATCATGTAAATCTAAAGTACCATTAATTGAGCGTACTGCACCTGCGCCTACACCATGCGTATCAATTGCGTCTTTAGCAGCTTGCTTTAAATCTTCATCTGTTGCTAGTCCTAAATAATTATTTGATGACAAGTTAATATAACTTTTCCCGTTGATTTTAATTTCAGCGCTATTTGCGCCTTCAATCGTATCAATTTCATTATATAAACCGTTATCTTTTAAATATTGAATATTTTCATCTAAAAAGCCATGTAGTGATTGAACCACTGCAAGTCCCCCTTTGAATTGTCTTTGTGTTTAATCTAATCATAACCTATTTTGATATTTGAGGAAAGTAGAATAACATTTGAGAAGAAAGCCTTTCCTTTGATTCTATTTAAGAATCCGATTTGTCTCTACAGTTAAGTAATTTTAAATGGTATACTAATTAAAAAGTATAAGGAAGAAGGGTTGACGTTGTTTGATTGGTTTCAACTAGCAAATGACAAAGAAAATACAATGGTGCAAGTACGCCGTTATTTACATCAATATCCTGAATTATCATTTGAAGAACATCATACACACGACTACATTATGAATCAATTGAGTCAATTGTCATGCGAAGTGCGCTCGCCTGTTGGACGCAATGGAATAGTAGCAACTTTTACAGGTCGTGGCGATGGACCAACAATCGCTTTACGTGCTGATTTTGATGCACTACCTATTGATGAATTGAATGATGTTTCATACAAATCTAAAAATGCTGGTGTAATGCATGCTTGTGGACATGATGGTCATACTGCTATCTTACTTGGCGTCGCAGAAATTATAGAATCCCACTTACAATCACTAAATGGCAATGTAGTACTTATATTCCAATATGGTGAAGAAATTATGCCTGGTGGCTCACAAGAAATGATTGATGACGGCTGTTTGCAAGATGTAGATAGAATATATGGTAATCACCTGTGGAGCGGTTATCCAACTGGTACGATTTATTCGCGCTCAGGCCCAATGATGGCATCACCAGATGAATTTAACATTACCATACATGGTAAGGGCGGACACGGTGCAAAACCTCATGAAACCATCGATCCGGTCGTAATTATGGCTGAATTTATTATGAGTGCACAAAAAATCGTTTCACGTACGATTGACCCTGTAAAACAAGCAGTAGTAAGTTTTGGTATGATTCAAGCAGGCTCTGCAGATAATGTTATACCAGATTCAGCAATTTGTAGAGGTACTGTGCGTACATTTGATACAGAAATTCAAAATCACGTTATGACGAAACTCGATAAAATATTACAAGGCTTATCACTCGCAAATGATATCACATATTCTATGGACTATATTAAAGGTTACTTACCTGTAAACAATAATCCTTATTGTTCAGATGTCATTAAACAAGCAGCGAATGATATTAACCTTCGCTACAATGAATCAGAACTAATGATGGTTGGTGAAGACTTTTCACATTATTTGAAAGTACGTCCAGGCGCGTTCTTTTTAACGGGTTGTGGCAATTCAGAAAAAGGCACAGACTATCCTCACCATAGTCCTAAGTTTGATATTGATGAAAAAGCGATGAAATATGCAGTAAGTGAATTTTTAAAAATATTAGAATTAGAGAACGTTTTTATAGAACCTAAACAATAAAAATTTCATCATATTTTAATTTAAAAAAGCAAAGCGCTCAATGAGTGCTTTGCTTTTTTATTCAAGTTATTTTAATCACTCATCTGTAAAGATGACCTAACATCCTTGTTTTAAACTTACATATTGCTTTCGCTATTTCATTATTAAAACTAAGTTCTATAGTTTTTTGGCTTGGGTTTACAATAGCCTTTGCTATTGCATTAAGGGCACCTAACCTCTATAGAACTCTCATTTTATTAAAGCAGAGTTCTATAGATTTCTTACTTTGGTTTACAATAGCTTTGCTATTGCATTAAGGGCACCTAACCTCTATAGAACTCTCATTTTATTAAAGCAGAGTTCTATAGATTTCTTACTTTGGTTTACAATAGCCTTTGCTATTGCATTAAGGGCACCTAATCTCTATAGAACTCTCACTATCATTTTATTAAAGCAGAGTTCTATAGAGATAAGGTGCCCTATAAAAAAAGGAGTCCCCCAAAGGAGACTCCAAAAATTCTATTTAGAATAGAGATTATTTAATGATTTCAGTTACAACGCCTGATCCAACAGTACGTCCACCCTCACGGATAGAGAAACGAGTACCATCTTCAATAGCGATTGGTGAAATTAATTCAACTTCCATTTCAACGTTATCGCCAGGCATAACCATTTCAGTACCTTCTGGTAAACTTACAACACCAGTTACATCAGTAGTACGGAAATAGAATTGTGGGCGGTAGTTAGTGAAGAATGGAGTATGACGTCCACCTTCATCTTTTGATAAAACGTAAACTTCAGATTTGAATTTTGTATGTGGTGTAATAGTACCAGGAGCAGCTAAAACTTGACCACGTTGTACATCGTCACGTGAAACCCCACGTAATAACGCACCAATGTTGTCACCAGCTTCAGCGTAGTCTAGTAATTTACGGAACATTTCTACACCAGTAACAGTTGTTTTACTTGATTCTTCAGTGATACCGATAATTTCGATTTCTTCACCGACTTTGATTTGACCACGTTCAACACGGCCTGTAGCAACAGTACCACGACCAGTGATTGAGAATACGTCCTCAACTGGCATCATGAATGGTTTGTCAGAATCACGTTCTGGTGTTGGGATGAAATCATCAACAGCTTGCATTAAGTCTAAGATTTTTTGCTCATAGTCAGCGTCGCCTTCTAAAGCTTTTAATGCAGAACCAGAGATTACAGGTACATCGTCACCTGGGAAGTCATATTCGCTTAATAAGTCACGAACTTCCATTTCTACTAATTCTAATAATTCTTCATCGTCAACCATGTCAACTTTGTTTAAGAATACTACTAATGCTGGAACACCAACGTTACGTGATAAAAGAATGTGTTCACGAGTTTGTGGCATTGGACCATCTGCAGCAGATACTACTAAGATAGCTCCGTCCATTTGAGCAGCACCAGTGATCATGTTTTTAACATAGTCAGCGTGTCCTGGGCAGTCTACGTGAGCATAGTGACGTTTTTCAGTTGTATACTCGATGTGTGAAGTATTAATTGTAATACCACGTTCTTTTTCTTCTGGAGCGTTGTCAATCATGTCATATGATTGAGCAAGTGAGTCACCATGTTTTGCTAATACAGTTGCAATTGCAGCTGTTAAAGTCGTTTTACCATGGTCAACGTGACCGATAGTACCAATATTGGCATGTTCTTTTGAGCGATCAAATTTTTCTTTAGCCATTATAAAATCTCTCCTATTCTGTTAGAAAATTAATTTTTGAATTTATCTCTCATGACAGTTTCTCACCATCATGAGAAGATCTTTCATTTTTTGGAATAAAGGACCATATAGTACCTTTATAATGCATTTTTCCCAAAAAATCAATTGATAAACTGTAAGCTACATAACTAAGCTTTAAATGTATTGTACAGACAGATGTCGTACGACACAAGTTTAATTATTCGCCTTTATTTCCACTGTTTTTCTTAACAATTTCTTCAGCAATTGATTTTGGAACTTCAGCATAGTGATCAAAGTACATAGTATACGTACCGCGACCTTGAGTGTTAGAACGTAATGATGTAGCATAACCGAACATTTCTGAAAGTGGTACAAAAGCATTTACAACTTGTGCATTACCACGAGGTTCCATACCATCAACACGTCCACGACGAGATGTTACGTCACCCATGATGTCACCCATGTACTCTTCAGGCATTTCGATTGTTACTTTCATCATTGGTTCTAAGATAACTGGTTCACATTTTTTAGCTGCTTCTTTAAGTGCTAATGATGCTGCAACTTTGAAGGCCATTTCTGATGAATCGACATCATGGTATGAACCATCATAAAGTTTAGCTTTAACATCAATTAATGGGTAACCAGCTAATACACCGTTTTCCATTGAATCTTTAAGACCTGCTTCAACTGATGGAATGTATTCACGAGGAACTACACCACCAACGATAGCGTTTTCGAATTCGAAACCGCCACCTGTTTCATTAGGTGAGAATTCAATTTTAACGTCACCATACTGACCACGACCACCAGATTGACGAGCGAATTTACCTTGAACTTGAGCTGATTGCTTGAATGTTTCACGGTATGAAACCATTGGAGCACCAACATTACATTCAACGTTAAATTCTTTCTTCATACGGTCTACTAAGATATCCAAGTGAAGCTCACCCATACCACCAATGATAACTTGTCCAGTTTCATCGTCTGTGTGTGCATGGAAAGTTGGGTCTTCTTCTTGTAATTTAACTAACGCTGTAGTCATTTTATCTTGGTCGGCTTTAGATTTTGGTTCAACAGATAAGTGAATAACAGGCTCTGGGAAATCCATAGATTCCAAGATAATGTCATTTTTCTCACCACATAAAGTATCACCTGTTCCAGTATCTTTAAGACCTACCGCAGCTGCGATATCTCCTGCATATACTGTATCAAGCTCTTGACGAGAGTTAGCGTGCATTTGTAGTAAACGACCTACACGTTCACGTTTACCTTTCGTTGAGTTCTTAACATATGAACCTGATGATAATGTACCTGAATAAACACGGAAGAATGTTAATTTACCAACATAAGGGTCAGTCATAACTTTGAACGCTAAAGCAGCGAACTCAGCATTGTCATCAGCTTTTGCGATAACTTCTTCTTCTGGGTTTTCAGCACGATGACCAATAATTGGTTTAACATCTAATGGTGATGGTAAGTAGTCAATTACTGCATTAAGCATTAATTGAACACCTTTGTTTTTGAAAGCAGTACCAACAAGAACTGGGTAGAATTCTACGTCGTTAGTTGCTTGACGAATAGCATTTTTCAATTCATCAATACTAATTGCTTCGTCACCAAGATATTTTTCCATTAATTCATCATTAGATTCAGCTACAGCTTCAATTAATGCTGAACGAGCTTCTTCAGCTCTTTCTTTATGATCTTCAGGAATTTCAATTTCTTCAATTTCAGTTCCTAAGTCATTTGTGTATTTGAAACATTTCATTTCAACTAAGTCGATGATTGCTTCAAACTCATCTTCCGCACCAATTGGTAATTGGATTGGTTGTGCATTCGCTTGTAAACGGTCATGAATAGTACTTACTGAATACTCAAAGTTAGCACCTAATTTGTCCATTTTGTTTACGAATACGATACGAGGTACACCATAAGTTGTTGCTTGACGCCAAACTGTTTCAGTTTGAGGCTCAACACCTGATTGTGCATCAAGTACTGTTACCGCACCATCAAGTACACGTAATGAACGTTCAACTTCAACAGTGAAGTCTACGTGTCCTGGTGTATCAATGATGTTTACACGGTGGTCATCCCACTGCGCTGTAGTAGCGGCAGAAGTAATTGTAATACCACGGTCTTGCTCCTGTTCCATCCAGTCCATTTGTGAAGCTCCTTCATGAGTTTCACCAATTTTGTGGATACGTCCAGTGTAGTAAAGAATACGTTCAGTCGTAGTTGTTTTACCAGCGTCGATATGAGCCATGATACCAATATTACGAGTTCTTTCTAAACTAAAATCTCTAGCCATGTATTTTTCTCCTTCCAGTATAACTGCGAATAAATACTATAAATATGGCGATACCCTAAACATGCGCCAATGATAGTAATCTACCAATACGGAACATGCTCAGGGAGAAAGCTTCTATCCTACCAACGATAGTGAGCGAATGCTTTATTTGCTTCAGCCATTTTGTGAGTGTCTTCACGTTTCTTAACTGCACCACCAGTGTTGTTAGCTGCATCTAAGATTTCGTTAGCTAAACGTTCTTCCATAGTTTTTTCACCACGAAGACGCGCATAGTTAACTAACCAACGAAGACCTAATGTTGTACGACGTTCTGGACGAACTTCAACTGGTACTTGATAGTTAGAACCACCTACACGGCGAGCTTTAACTTCTAATACAGGCATGATGTTGTCGATAGCTTCTTCAAATACTTCTACAGCTTCACGACCACTACGTTCTTGAACTAGGTCGAAGGCAGAATAAAGAATTCTTTGAGCTGTTCCACGTTTACCATCTAACATGATTTTGTTAATCAATTTTGTAACTAATTTTGAGTTATGAATTGGATCTGGTAATACGTCTCTTTTTGGTACTGATCCTTTACGAGGCATAATGTAAATCCTCCCTTCCTATTATAATATATTTTCAATTTTCAATGCGAAAATTTACGCAATCTTAACCTTATTTTTTAGGTCTTTTAGTTCCGTATAATGAACGACCTTGTCTACGTCCATCAACACCTGAAGTATCAAGTGCACCACGTACGATGTGGTAACGTACACCAGGTAAATCTTTTACACGTCCACCACGTACAAGTACAACACTGTGTTCTTGTAAGTTATGTCCGATACCAGGGATATACGCATTGATTTCGATATTGTTAGACAAACGTACACGAGCATATTTACGTAACGCTGAGTTAGGTTTTTTAGGTGTCATTGTACCTACACGAGTACAAACGCCACGTTTTTGTGGAGAATTCAAAGTAGTAAATTTCTTCTGTTTACTATTGAAATTTCTGTTTAATGCTGGTGAATCAGATTTTTTTGATTTGCTTTGTCTTGGTTTACGTACCAATTGATTAATAGTTGGCATTGAATGTTCCTCCTCTCTTGATTTATAATCCCACACATCCAGGTGGTTCATTTTAAGGGTAAATAAAATTTAGTAAGAAGAATTCTTACTAATCTCATTTCAATAATGCAACAATTGTTGCACTAACGTTTATACCTACGTATTCTCCTAAAGCTTTCTTGCTTTCGAAAAATGAAACAGGTATGGGTTTGTGATTGATTTGGCTTAACACGCGAGTCAATAAATGAACTTCAACGTCCTCAGCGATAATCAATGATGTAACTTGATCTTTATTCAAAGCTTTGAGCGTTTGTTTAAGACCAATAACATGATGTTGTTTGTTAAAGCGTGCAACTTTTTCATTAGACATCAAAATATCCTCCAAAGCTCTGCTTGCATCAACCTTAACAATAATAACATCTTAGTTACCTTTGAGTCAACTTCTATTGCTATTATTTTTGAAAAAAAATTAAAAAAACAAGTGACCGAAATATATTATTTCGATCACATTGTTTGAGCACTTACTAAAATTATACTTCAGTTGTTTGAACTTCTTCAGTAACTGTTTGTTCAGGTGCTTTTTTATCGTATTTAACGTCGCTATAACGTCTCATACCAGTACCAGCTGGAATTAATTTACCGATGATAACATTCTCTTTAAGACCGAGTAAGTCATCACGCTTACCTTTAATTGCAGCATCAGTAAGTACACGTGTTGTTTCTTGGAACGAAGCTGCTGATAAGAAACTTTCTGTTTCAAGAGACGCTTTTGTAATACCTAATAATACTGGTTTAGCTGTTGCAGGGCGTTTACGCTCTTTAAATGCTTCACGGTTTGCATCAGTAAAGTTATGAATATCTACTAATGAACCTGGAAGTAACTTAGTATCTCCAGCTTCAATGATACGTACTTTACGTAACATTTGTCTTACCATAACCTCAACGTGTTTATCATCAATTTCTACACCTTGCATACGGTAAACTTTTTGTACTTCTTTTAGTAAATAACTTTCTGTTGCATTCAAACCTGAAACAGATAAATAGTTCTTAGGCTCGATAGAACCTTCAGTTAGAACTTCACCGCGTTCAACGCTTTGACCAATTTCAACTTTCAATCTTGATGTACCTGAAGCAAGGTATGATCTTGATTCATTTGCACCTTTAATTACGATTTCTTGTTGACGGTCTTTCGCAAGTTTGATGTCATCTACGACACCTTCGATTTCAGTAATCACTGCTTGACCTTTAGGGTTACGTGCTTCGAAAATCTCTTGGATACGTGGAAGACCTTGTGTGATATCACTACCAGCTACACCACCTGTATGGAATGTACGCATTGTAAGCTGTGTACCTGGTTCACCAATTGATTGGGCAGCAATTGTACCAACTGCTTCACCAACTTCAACTTTTTCACCAGTTGCAAGGTTTTTACCATAACATTTTTCACATACACCATGACGTGTATTACATGTAAATGCTGAGCGGATATACATTTGTTCAAAACCAGCATCCGTAATTTGTTTCGCTATTTCTGCAGTAATTAATTCATCTGGTTTGATGATAATTTCATCAGTTTCTGGATGACGAACTGTTTCTTTAGAATAACGACCTTCGATACGCTCGATAAATGGCTCAATCATTTCTGTACCCTCTTTGATATCAGAAACTAATAAACCACGGTCAGTTCCACAATCTTCTTCACGTACGATAACATCTTGTGCAACATCAACAAGACGACGAGTAAGGTAACCAGAATCGGCAGTTTTAAGTGCTGTATCGGCAAGTCCTTTACGCGCACCATGGGTAGAGATGAAGTACTCTAATACCGTTAAACCTTCACGGAAAGAAGATGTGATTGGTAATTCTATAATCTTACCTGATGGTGCTGCCATTAGTCCACGCATACCAGCTAACTGTGTAAAGTTAGATGCGTTACCACGGGCACCGGAATCACTCATCATAAAGATTGGGTTGGTTTTATCAAGTGATTGCATTAATTCACCTTGAATTTGATCTTTAGCAGCTGTCCAAGTTTCAACTACTGCGTTATAACGTTCAAATTCAGTGATTAAACCACGGTTAAATTGTTTAGTTATATTATCAACAATTTTTTCATGCTCATCTAAGATATCTTTTTTATCTGGTAAAACCACGATATCAGATACACCAACAGTGATACCTGCTTTAGATGAGAATTTGAAACCTAAGTCTTTCATTCTGTCTAACATCATAGAAGTATCTGTAATGCTGAAACGGTTAAATACTTCAGCAATGATATTACCTAAGAATTTTTTATTAAATGGTTCAATTAACGGCGCTTGATCGAAGTAGGCTTTCAATCCATCTTCCCCAAGTTCAGTAGCAGTAACAAAATATTTATCAGGTGTTACGCCTTCTAAATTAGCTTGAGTTGGTTCGTTAATATAAGCAAATGAATCTGGAATGATTTCATTGAATATCACTTTACCAACAGAAGTTAATAAGATCTTTTTGTTTTGCTCTTCAGTGAACGTTGGATTGTTGAATGAACCAGCATGAACACCAATACGAGAATGTAAGTGAACATAACCATTGGCATAAGCTTTTAATACTTCGTTCGTATCATTGTAAATTGTACCAGTATTGACTGAATCTTTACGCTCTAAAGTAAGGTAATAGTTACCAAGTACCATATCTTGTGATGGTGTAACAACTGGTTTACCATCTTTAGGGTTCAAGATGTTTTGTGCAGCTAACATTAACATACGTGCTTCAGCTTGCGCTTCTTTAGATAACGGTACATGGACAGCCATTTGGTCACCATCAAAGTCCGCGTTGTAAGCTGTTGTTACAAGTGGATGTAGACGTATTGCACGCCCTTCAACTAATGTTGGTTCAAATGCTTGGATACCTAATCTGTGAAGTGTAGGTGCACGGTTTAAAAGTACTGGGTGCTCACGAATAACATCTTCTAATACATCCCAAACTTCATCATCCATACGCTCTATCTTACTCTTAGCATTTTTAATGTTAGTAGCAATTTCACGTTGTACAAGTTCTTTCATAATGAAAGGTTTGAACAATTCAAGCGCCATTTCTTTAGGTAGACCACATTGATACATTTTCAAGCTCGGTCCAACTGCAATAACTGAACGTCCTGAGTAGTCAACACGTTTACCTAATAAGTTTTGACGGAAACGTCCTTGTTTACCTTTTAACATATGTGAAAGTGATTTTAACGGACGGTTACCTGGTCCTGTTACCGGACGGCCACGACGACCATTATCGATAAGTGCATCAACAGCTTCTTGTAACATACGTTTTTCATTTTGAACTATGATGCCAGGAGCACCTAAGTCTAATAAACGTTTTAAACGATTGTTACGGTTAATAACACGACGATATAAATCATTTAAATCACTTGTAGCAAAACGTCCACCATCTAACTGAACCATTGGTCTGATTTCAGGCGGGATAATTGGAAGTACATCTAAAATCATCCACGCTGGATTATTTCCAGAATGTCTGAATGACTCAACTACCTCTAAACGTTTGATTGCACGAGTAAGTCTTTGACCTGTTGCTGACTCTAACTCATCACGTAGTGATTTAAGTTCAGCATCTAAGTCTATTTCTTCAAGTAATTCTTTAATACCTTCAGCACCCATTTTAGCCGTGAATTGGCCTGGGAACTTGTCGTAATAGTCTCTGAATTCTGCTTCAGATAACAATGTCTTTTGTTCTAATCCAGTTGGACCTGGCTTAACAACAACATAAGAAGCGAAATAAATAACTTCTTCTAATGCTCTTGGAGACATATCTAATAATAGACCCATACGACTTGGAATACCTTTGAAGTACCAAATGTGTGATACTGGTGCAGCTAATTCAATGTGGCCCATTCTTTCACGGCGCACTTTAGATTTAGTTACCTCAACTCCACATCTGTCACAAACCATACCTTTATAACGTACACGTTTGTATTTACCACAACTACATTCCCAATCTTTTGTAGGTCCGAATATTCTTTCACAGAAAAGACCATCTTTTTCTGGTTTTAAAGTACGATAGTTAATTGTTTCTGGCTTTTTAACCTCACCAAAAGACCATGAACGGATTTTTTCAGGTGAAGCAAGTCCTATTTTCATATAATGGAAATTATTTACATCAATCAAGGAGCCTACCTCCTTCAATTTAGATTAGCTGTGCAAATTGATTGATTGCTCTATATCAATAAATGGAATAACCAATATTGAGATGATTACAGTCATGTAACACACCTCAATTTGGTTTATACCCTTATAAACTTAAATGCGATTAGTCAGTGATTTCTTTTTGTGATTCTGGAGCTTCTTTTTGTTGAAGATCTACTTTACGTTCAACAACTTCTTCTTCTTCTGTATCGTGCATGTCAATTTCATTGTCATGCTCGTCCATAATCTTAACGTCTAATCCTAAACTTTGTAATTCTTTCATCAATACTCTGAATGATTCTGGAACGCCAGGCTTAGCAATATTTTCACCTTTAACAATAGCTTCGTATGTCTTAACACGACCTACTGTATCATCAGATTTATAAGTTAAGATTTCTTGAAGTGTATATGCGGCACCGTAAGCTTCAAGCGCCCATACTTCCATCTCACCGAAACGTTGTCCACCAAATTGCGCTTTACCACCAAGTGGTTGTTGCGTAACAAGTGAGTATGGTCCAGTTGAACGTGCATGTAATTTATCATCAACCATGTGTGCAAGTTTCAGCATGTACATAACGCCGACTGAAATTCGGTTATCGAATGGTTCACCCGTACGACCGTCATATAATACTGTCTTACCATCACGAGCCATACCAGCTTCTTCAATAGTTGACCATACATCTTCATCACTAGCACCATCAAATACTGGAGATGCTACATGAATACCTAAGTTCTTAGCAGCCATACCTAAGTGTAGCTCTAATACTTGTCCGATATTCATACGTGATGGAACACCAAGTGGATTCAACATGATGTCAATTGGTGTACCGTCTGGTAAATAAGGCATATCTTCTTCTGGAACAATCTTAGAAATGACACCTTTGTTACCATGACGACCACACATTTTGTCACCAACGTGTATTTTACGTTTTTGAACAATATATACACGTACGAGTTGGTTAACACCTGGAGATAATGTATCGTCTCCTTCTTCACGGTTAAAGACTTTAACATCTAGAACAATTCCGCCTGCACCATGTGGTACACGTAATGATGTATCGCGAACTTCACGTGCTTTTTCACCGAAGATTGCGTGTAATAAACGTTCTTCTGCAGTTAATTCAGTTACACCTTTAGGTGTTACTTTACCAACTAAGATATCGCCATCATTAACTTCGGCACCGACGTATATAATACCACGGTCATCCAAGTTTTTAAGTGCACTATCTGAAACATTAGGGATATCACGAGTAATTTCTTCAGGCCCTAGTTTAGTATCACGTGCTTCAGATTCATATTCTTCGATATGAATAGAAGTATAAACATCATCCTTAACTAAGCGCTCACTCATGATTACAGCATCCTCATAGTTATAACCGTCCCAAGTCATGAAACCAACAACTACGTTTCTACCTAGAGCCATTTCACCAAGTTCCATAGACGGACCATCAGCTAAAATTTCGCCTTTAGTCACTACGTCTCCAGCACTTACAATTGGTCTTTGGTTATAACAAGTACCAGTATTTGAACGTTTGAATTTCGCTAATGGATAACGATCCAATTCGCCTTCATATTCTTGACCGTCTTCTTCAATAAGTTGACGAACAAGGATTTCATTAGATTCAACGTGTTCAACACGGCCTTTGCGTTTAACTACTACTGCTGCACCAGAATCACGTGCTGCCACGTGTTCCATTCCAGTACCTACAAAAGGTGATTCTGGGTTCATCAATGGCACCGCTTGACGTTGCATGTTTGCACCCATTAAAGCACGGTTAGAGTCATCATTTTCTAAGAAAGGAATACATGCTGTCGCAGCTGAAACAACTTGTTTAGGCGATACATCCATATAATCCATTTTTTCTTTAGCCATAACAGTATTATTACCACGGAAACGACATACAACTTCATCATCTACGAAACGACCATTTTCATCTAAAACAGAGTTTGCTTGTGCTACTACATAGCTGTCTTCTTCGTCAGCAGTTAAGTAATCAATTTTGTCTGTGATGGAATGCGTTTCAAGATCAACTTTACGGTATGGTGTTTCAATGAAACCAAATTCATTTACACGCGCATAACTTGATAAAGAGTTGATAAGTCCAATGTTTGGTCCCTCTGGTGTTTCAATTGGACACATACGGCCATAGTGAGAGTAGTGAACGTCACGTACTTCCATTTGGGCACGTTCACGTGTTAAACCACCCGGTCCTAATGCTGATAAACGACGTTTATGTGTTAACTCAGCTAATGGATTCGCTTGGTCCATGAATTGTGATAATTGAGAACTACCAAAGAATTCTTTGATTGATGCAATAACAGGACGAATATTGATTAATTGTTGTGGCGTGATTGATTCTGTATCTTGAATTGACATTCTTTCACGTACAACACGTTCCATTCTTGATAAACCAATACGGAATTGATTTTGTAACAATTCACCTACTGAACGTAAACGACGGTTACCTAAATGGTCAATATCATCTGTAAAGCCAATACCGCTTAATAAGTTAAAGAAGTAAGACATAGACGCAATGATATCTGCTGGTGTAATGCATTTCACTTCTGTATCTGGAAGCGCATTACCAATCACTGTTGTTGTACGTTCTTCTTCGTCATTCGGAACGTAAACTTTAATTGATTGTATTTCAACAGGTTCGTCAATAACACTGCCTTCTAACTCAAACACTTCACTGTTAGCATTAGCTTCTAATACGTCCATAATTTCATCTAAGTTACGACGGTCTAGGACTGTACCTTCTTCTGCAACAATTTCGCCTGTCTCAGTATTAACAATAGGTTCTGCTAATTTTTGATTAAATAAGCGATGTTTTAAATGAAGTTTTTTATTAGCTTTATAACGACCTACACTTGCTAAGTCATAACGTTTCGGATCAAAGAAACGTGAATATAAAAGACTTTTAGCATTTTCAACTGTAGGTGGTTCACCAGGGCGTAAACGCTCATAGATTTCTAATAATGCTTGATCAGTAGTTTCTGTACCATCTTTTTCTAATGTATTACGTAAATATTCACTTTCACCTAATAAATCAACAATTTCTTGATCAGTAGAGAAACCTAAAGCACGTAACAATACAGTTAATGGTAATTTTCTTGTTCTATCAATACGTACATAAACAACATCTTTAGCATCAGTTTCATATTCTAACCATGCACCACGGTTAGGAATGATTGTTGCATCGAAGTTTGTACGACCGTTTTTATCTAGTTTTTCATTGAAGTATACGGATGGTGAACGAACTAATTGTGATACGATAACACGTTCAGCACCGTTAATTACGAATGTACCTGTATCTGTCATTAATGGGAAATCACCCATAAACACTTCTTGCTCTTTCACTTCGCCAGTTTCTTTGATGATTAGACGTACTTTCACACGTAAAGGCGCAGCATACGTTGTATCACGGTTTTTCGATTCTTCTAAATCATATTTCGGTTCTCCGAGTCTATAATCTACAAACTCTAAAGAAAGATTGCCTGTGAAATCTTCAATCGGAGAAATGTCTCTAAACATTTCTAATAAACCTTCTTCTAAGAACCAATCGTAAGACTTAGTCTGAATCTCAATTAAATTCGGTAATTCTAATACCTCTGAAATTCTCGCATAGTTTCTACGTTTACGATGTCTTCCATATTGGACAAATTGACCTGCCAAACAGATTCACCCCTCAAAAATTGTGTGTTTACTTTTACTGAAATACCAAATATAATTAGACAAAAAGAAAACGGTAGCACACCTGATGACACCATTTTCTATTCTATCTTATATACTATGTTAATTCGTACGTAAAAGTACACACTTATTGAACATAAATTTTTACATTCTATAACTATATCAGAAGCCAGCACTTAATTCAACCTTTTACACTTCTTAAAATGTAATAGCCTTTACTTTTTTCTAATACTTCCACGTTATTAAATGTGTCTTGCATTTTTTGTTTTGCAGACGGCATACCTTGTTTTTTTTGAATTACAACACAAAGTGCACCACCATCTTTCAACTTTTCATAAGCATCTACTAAAATGCTATGAACAACTGTTTTTCCTGCTCTAATCGGTGGATTAGTAAGCACAAAATCATAAGCTTTATCTTCTACCTGTGATAAACCATCACTTTCTTTGATTTCCACATTTTCTATTCGGTTCTTTTTTTTGTTTTTTCTAGATAATGATAATGCACGTTGGTTAATATCAACCATCATTACTTCGTGATGTGGGGAAACTTTAGCAATCATTAAACCAATAGGACCATAGCCACAACCAACATCTATGATATTTTTCGTAGGACCTGGGGGATATGTTTTCAAAAAAGTTTTCACTAATAAATCGGACCCAAAGTCTATTTTCCCTTTCGAAAATACACCCGCATCTGATATTAGTTCTAAATTATGGTTATCGTAGGAGTATGTAAAAAGCGACTCATCACTTTCTACTTCAGGATTCTCATCATAATAGTGACTCATGACTACACCTCTTTTAATCTTATTCGTTTCAGATTAATACTATACCCAATTTGATAAGTAAAATAGTTATAAAACTAGGACTTGCTTTACTAGATATAGATCAAATAAGATAAAACCCCGTTATAGTGATAACGGGGTTTTCATTTCTCAAAGATTTCAGGTATTCTCGACTTAAGATTAACGTACCGAAGCAGTTAATGTGTTAAATCACTTAAATAACCTTCAATATATAATTATTAACTGTTAGCCAGCAAGAATTATTTTAATTCTACTGTAGCGCCAACTTCTTCTAATTGTTCTTTAAGTGCTTCAGCATCTTCTTTAGATAAACCTTCTTTAACTACTTTAGGAGCTCCGTCTACTAATTCTTTAGCGTCTTTTAATCCTAAACCAGTTGCTTCTTTAACTGCTTTAACAACTTTGATTTTAGAAGATCCAGCTGAAGTTAATTCAACATCGAATTCAGTTTGTTCTGCTGCCGCGTCTGCGCCGCCAGCTGCACCTGCTGCTGCTACTGGAGCTGCTGCAGTTACACCAAATTCTTCTTCAATTGCTTTTACTAAGTCGTTTAATTCTAAAACTGACATTTCTTTAATTGCTTCAATGATTTGTTCATGATTAGCCATTTTAATATTCCTCCATTAATTTTTAATAGTTACGCGCAATTATTCAGCGCTTTCTTCGTTTTGTTCTTTTTCTTCTCCAACAGCTTTAACCGCATAAGCGAAATTGCGTACTGGAGCTTGTAATACTGATAAAAGCATAGAAACAAGACCGTCATGTGATGGTAATGTACCAACAGTATTAACTTCTTCTGCTGAGATAGCACTGCCTTCCATAACACCAACTTTAATTTCTAAAGCTTGATGTTCTTTTGCAAATCCTGCAATAACTTTTGCTGGAGCAACAACATCTTCACTTGATGTTGCAACCGCTGTAGGACCTACTAAGAATTCATCTAATCCGTCAATACCAGCTTTTTCAGCTGCACGGCGAACCATTGTGTTTTTGTATACTTTATACTCAACACCAGCTTCACGTAATTGTGAACGTAATTCAGTTACTTCAGCAACGCTAAGACCACGATAGTCAACGATAACTGTAGATACTGAGTTTTTAAGTTGTTCAGCAATAATATCAACTTCTTGTTTTTTTGCATCGATGATAGCAGACATTTAGACACCTCCATTGATTTTAATTTGGTGCTTTTAATCTTGAAACATTGCCATGCAGTGTAAACTATATGCTCAACGCTCAATAAAAAAAGCACTTTCTACCCGTGGCAAAAAGTGCTTGAAAGATCTGAAATCTTCACGTTCAAGTCAATTTTAGCCTCGGCAGGATTTTACTTTTTAAGTTATTTCTAACTCCTACTGTCTTAGGTAAAATAATACATTAACCAATATAACTGGTCTCATGTATTATGTCAATATTTTATTTAAAGACTGAAGCATTAAATCTTCAGTCTTTAGTTTTAATTTTTAAAAAATTAAAGTTTGAAACTTGAAGTATCAACTTTAACTCCAGGACCCATTGTTGTTGTAACAGTAACGGATTTGAAGTAAGTACCTTTAGCTGATGATGGTTTCGCTTTTAATAAAACGTCTTGTAACGTTCTGAAGTTTTCAACAAGTTTGTCTGTATCAAATGATGTTTTACCAATTGACGCGTGAACAATACCTGATTTTTCAGCACGGTACTCAACTTTACCAGCTTTAATTTCTTCAACAGCTTTTTTAACGTCCATTGTAACTGTTCCAGTTTTAGGGTTTGGCATTAAACCTTTAGGTCCTAATACTCTACCTAATTTACCAACTTCGCCCATCATATCTGGTGTAGCTACTACGACATCAAAGTCGAACCAACCTTGTTGAATTTTTTCTACATATTCACCTTCACCGACAAAATCTGCACCTGCTGCTTCTGCTTCAGCTGCTTTGTCACCTTTTGCGAATACTAATACACGTTGTGATTTACCAGTACCATTTGGAAGCACTACTGCTCCACGGATTTGTTGGTCATTTTTACGAGTATCAATACCTAAACGGAATGCTACTTCAACTGAAGCGTCAAAGTTAGCAATGCTTGTTTCTTTAGCTAGTGCAACTGCTTCTTCAACATCATATTGTTTTGTGCGGTCGATTTTACTAGCTACTTCTTGATATCTTTTGCTTTTTTTAGCCATTTCATGTTCCTCCTTTAGTGGTTTTAGCGGAATTTCCTCCCACGTTTACTTGTTTTCACAAGTTAAGAGCAGATGACAGTGAGGTATAAAATTGTATTTTATCATAGGAATAAATCCTAAATAAATGACATTTTCCCTCATACTACGACAATATTGAACGCTGTCATCATGTTTGTCATTTCCGTCATCTGCTACTTCGTCTATCTATGATTTCATTACTGTTATAATTATTGAACTGTGATTCCCATACTACGTGCAGTACCTTCGATAATACGCATAGCTGCTTCTTCGTCTGCAGCATTTAAATCTTGCATTTTTTGGTTTGCAATTTCACGTACTTGATCTTTAGTTACTGAAGCAACTTTGTTTTTATTAGGTTCGCCTGAACCTTTTTCAACGCCTGCTGCTTTTTTAAGTAATACTGGAGCCGGTGGTGTTTTTGTAATAAATGTAAATGAACGATCTTCATAAACACTGATTTCTACCGGAATGATTAAACCTGCGTCTTCTTGTGTACGTGCGTTGAATTCCTTACAGAATCCCATAATATTCACACCTGCTTGACCTAATGCTGGTCCAACTGGTGGTGCTGGGTTCGCTTTACCTGCAGGAATTTGTAATTTAACTACTTTTTCTACTTTTTTAGCCACGATGTGCACCTCCTTGATATCGTGATGTGGTCACAGGACTAAGTTTTGCCCTCCCACTCTTCTACATTTCGTGACGAAATGAACGCTCTAAAAGCGCGACCACAGTATTATAACACTAATTCGAGTTATAAATCAATAGTTGATTTGTTATTTTCGAACTAATATTATATTTTTATTTCCTTTTTATTATTATAATTTTTCTACTTGATCAAATTCAACTTCTACTGGCGTTTCTCTACCAAACATGTCTACAAGAACTGTAAGTTTGAATTTTTCTACTTCAATTTCTTGAATTTCGCCTACTTGATTTGCAAAAGGACCTGATTTAATTCTAACTTGTTCACCTAAATCTAGTTGAACATCAATAGTTTTTTCTTTCATGCCCATTTGTTTAAGGATGAAACGTGCCTCATCAGGAAGTAGTGGATTAGGTTTAGAACCAGCGCCTGCTGAGCCAACAAATCCAGTAACACCAGGTGTATTTCTTACTATATACCATGATTCGTCAGTCATTACTAATTCAACCAAGACGTAACCAGGGAATGTTTTTTTAGTTAAAGTTTTAGACTTACCATCTTTAACTTGTGTCTCTTCCTCTTCAGGTATTACAACTCTGAATATTTGTTCAGTCATATTCATAGATTCAACACGTTTTTCTAAATTCTTTTTAACTTTATTCTCATAACCAGAATAAGTATGCACAGCATACCAACGCTTTGCGCCAACTTCTTCAGACATGTCGTCACTCCTAACTATTTAATTAACTCTATAATTCTACCAATTCCTAAGTCTAAGGCATAGAAGAATACTAAGAAAAATACTACCGTAGCTACAACAATGACTGTGTATTTAAACAATTCTTCTTTCGTTGGCCAACTTGTCTTTTCCATTTCTGACTTAACGCCTTGGAAGAAATTTTCTTTTTTAGCCATTAACAAGACCTCCGTATTATTTCGTTATTCCTTATTTGCTTATTCCATACAACAAATCAAGCAAATACAATACTCTCAACTTAGTTGGAATGATATATTTACTCAACCGATCACACTAAATATGTCGTCTTAATTACTTCGATTCCTTATGCAACGTATGTGCATTACATCTCGGACAGTATTTTTTTAATTCCAATCTCGATGTAAGATTGCTTTGTTTCGGAATATTGTAATTTCTACTGCCACACACTTCACAATTCATTGGTACTTTTTTCATTTGTCTTCACCTTACTCATTATAATACCAATCTACTATACATAACTTTGAAGTCAATTGTCAATCTTCGCTCGTATAGTAAAGTACACTGTTTTGTAATCATAGTACGTCGTTTTTCATGTTTCGTGGATGTGTGTATCACTTCAAATAATGTCTTATTTTCATTTTACAACGCTGTATCGTATTGTAAACTACTTTGATTTTTACATTTAATATTTGGGCGATTTCTTGTGGTTTATATTCTCTAAAAATATAAACCATCACACTTTGTTCAAGTTCAGTCAACTTTTCTAACCCACGGTATAAGTCATTAGAAATTTCATCAGCTATAATCTGTTGTTCTGTTAAATATATAGTTGTCGCATATTGATACTTAACTTTGAACTCGTTCACTAATAATTCATGTCGTTGCTGTGTGTACACTTTTTTACGAAGATAGTCGTTTTTTACCGTTGTAATAATTCGATTCACATAATGCTCAAATGGCGTACTTTTAGTGAAATCAAAATCACTCAGTATTCTTAATAATTTTAATAGCACTTCTTGACACAAATCTTCTTTATCATTCGGATGAATAGTAAAATGATTTAGCCTTTGCTTTATCATAGGTAAGACAGGCTCAATCATTTTAAGTGTTACTTGTGTATTTTTAAAATCGCATGGTGTTTGTGAGGTAAGTTCGTTGTTGTGTAAACTTTCAAACATGACTTGTATCCTTTCCTTAAAAGTAAACATAGGATACATAGTTGCACACCAAAAATCAAGACTTCAATACTAGTGTTTATGATTGTTACCGCGTCTTAATTTTTCAAATTCTTCAAGTATCTCATTTGACAGTTCTATGCGTGTACGTGGTTTTTGTTCATTAAAACCATCTAGCTCTTTTGATACTGATATTTCATTTTCTCTCAAATCTCTCCACATTTCTCTTGAAGAAACACGGTAAGCCCCCGCGCCAAATATTGCATGTTGCTCACTCATATCACTCGTTACAACCGTTATGTGTCGCGTATGTTTATCATATAAATCATAAACATATCGTTCAATGTAACTGTCGGCAGTTTCTTTTTCTTTCGTAAATATCGTTTTAACCCCATGGTACATATATTCTGAATGAGCGCCGGATTGCTCATAAGCATCAAATACGCAAACAACTTCATCTGCTATAACAGCATTGTAGTTTGCGATTGCAGTAAGTAATTGATCGCGCGCTTCTTCAAGATTATCTTTAGCTATGCGACTGAGCTCCTGCGACTGTCCAATCATATTATAACCATCAATGATTAAGTAACGATCTTTCATGTCTTATCTCCAATCTGGTGACGTTTACGATATACTTCGTACATCATTAAGCTAGCAGCTACAGAAGCGTTAAGGCTATTCACATGTCCAACCATTGGAATTTTAATATAGAAATCGCATTTATCTTTAACTAAACGACTCATGCCTTGCCCTTCACTTCCTATAACTATCGCTAGAGGCATTGCCGCATCCATTTCTCTATAATCTGTAGCATTTTCCGCTTCTGTACCAACTACCCAGTACCCGTTGTCTTTTAATTCTTCAATAGTTTGAGCAAGGTTAGTTACCCGAATAACTGGCACATGTTCAATTGCACCAGTGGAAGCTTTAACAACCGTTTGCGTCAGCGCTACTGAACGTCTTTTAGGTATAATCACTCCATCGACACCAGAAGCATCTGCAGTTCTCAAAATAGACCCTAAATTATGAGGATCTTCTAAGCCATCTAATATCAAGACCGTGGACAAGTCGTCTTTCGTCTTTTGTGAAGCTAAAAAATCATCAAATTCCGTATATTCATACGGGGCAATATACGCCGCGATGCCTTGATGTGGCGCATCTGACAAATTATCTATTTTTGATTTTGGTACTGATTGAACGATGATTTTATGACTATTTGCCAATTTTAAAATTTCATTTATTTGTCCCTTTTTAATAGTATCTTGTATTAAAATTTTATTAATAGTATGCCCTGAGACAATCGCCTCTTTTACTGCATGACGACCAACTATAACTATATCTTCCACAGGATCACTTCCTCTCATTTACATTTTGTATAATAGTCTCTAACAACGCTGATAGGCGGTCGTACTCTTTTTCTAAATATAAGAATCCAATGACCGCTTCTAGCCCTGAACTTTTTCTATATGTTTGTATGTCTGTATTTTTAGCTTTGGTATAACTTTTAGCATTTCTACCACGTCTAACAATATCCTGTTCACTTTCACTGAACCAATTGTGCTCCATAAGATATTCAAGTGTTTGTGCCTGGCTTTTAGCTGAAACATAGCGCTTCGCTTCTTGGTGTAATCGATTAGGTTTCGCCTTTAGCTTCAACACGATATATTCTCTTACATGTTGATCTAATACAGCATCGCCCATATATGCTAATGTCAAAGGGTTTAATAATTTATTATCCATATTAACCACGTTTAAATCTCACGCCTTGTGCCGTATCTTCTAAAATGATATTCTGCGCTTTTAGTTCTTCACGGATTTCGTCAGCTCGTGCAAAATCTTTTTGCTTTCTAGCATTATTTCTTTCTTCTATAAGCGCTTCGATATCTGCATCTAACAGAACGTCACTTTCTTTGCCTTTTAATGGCACACCTAGTACATCACTGAAAATTTTGTATACTTCTTTGAAACGACTTATCACTTCTGTAGATGTTGTGTTCTCTAACACATATTTATTAGCTAATTTCGCTAAATCATACCATGCAGTTATAGCATTAGCAGTATTAAAATCATCATCCATGACAGTTTCAAATTGTTCTAATACAGCATTAATGTCATCGATATATGCTGATTGTTCTGCAATATCTGTCGCAATTGCTTCACGATCTTCAATCGCTTTATAACTGTTACGTATACGCTCTAAGCCACTTTTTGCTGCTTCAACTAATTCCACATTATAGTTGATTGGACTTCTATAATGCACACTAATCATAAAGAAACGTAAAACATCTGGATCTATCTGCTTAATGATGTCATGAACTAATACAAAGTTACCTAATGATTTACTCATTTTTTCATTATCAATATTGATAAAGCCATTATGCATCCAATAATGAGCAAACGGAGCGTGGTTGTGTGCTTCTGATTGCGCAATTTCATTTTCATGGTGTGGGAATTGTAAGTCAGCACCACCTGCATGAATATCAATCGTTGCTCCTAATTCATGATAAGCCATTACTGAACATTCGATATGCCATCCAGGTCTACCTTCACCAAATGGACTATCCCAACTGATTTCACCCGGCTTCGCCTTTTTCCATAACGTGAAATCTAATGCATCTTCTTTCTGTTCGCCTTGTTCTATACGTGCACCGACTTTTAAATCATTCAAAGATTGATGACTTAACTTGCCGTATTCTTTAAATTTACGTGTTCTAAAATAAACATCTCCGCCACTTTCATACGCATTACCTTCATTTACTAAATCCTCAATAAACTTAATAATGTCATCCATATGATTCATTACACGTGGATTAGAAGTTGCTTTCTTTACATTTAGTGCGCCAACATCTTCATAAAATGCTTCAATATATCTATCGGCAATATCTGATACAGATTCATTTAATTCTTTAGAACGTTTGATTAATTTATCATCAACATCTGTGAAATTTGATACAAAGATCACTTCGTAACCTTGATATTCAAAGTATCTTCTTACTACGTCGTAATTGATAGCTGGTCTTGCGTTACCTATATGAATGTAATTGTACACAGTAGGTCCACAAACATACATTTTAACCTTTCCTGGTTCAATAGGCTCAAACGTCTCTTTTTGACGTGTTAGCGTATTATATAATGTAATCATCTTGTATCTCTCCATTTCTTGTTTTCTCAAGTTGTTTCTCTAATTCTTTTAATTGCTCGAAAAGCGGATCTGGTAAATTGCGGTGGTCAAATGTTTTACCTATGCGTCTGCCATCTTGTTTAACAATATGACCTGGTATGCCAACTACAGTAGAATAGCTTGGTACTGAACTTAATACTACAGAATTAGCGCCTATATTTACGTCAGATTCAATTTTAATATTGCCTAATACTTTGGCACCAGCAGCGATTAAAACATTGTCGCCAATGTCAGGATGACGTTTACCTTTTTCTTTACCCGTACCACCTAATGTGACACCTTGATAAATTGTGACATTATCTCCAATTCTACACGTTTCCCCAATAACTACACCCATACCATGATCAATAAATAAACGTCTACCAACCTGAGCACCTGGATGTATTTCAATTCCAGTGAAAAAGCGAGTGACTTGAGAAATCAACCTCGCTAGAACATATTTCTTTTTTTTATATAATTCGTGTGCGATGAGGTGGCTCCACACTGCATGTATGCCTGCATATGAAGT
This sequence comes from Staphylococcus succinus, assembly GCF_029024945.1. NCBI lineage: Bacteria > Bacillati > Bacillota > Bacilli > Caryophanales > Staphylococcaceae > Staphylococcus > Staphylococcus succinus. The sequence continues at coordinate 2,346,581 of NZ_CP118976.1, forward strand.
AATAACTTCCAATGTCGTACGTGCGGCTGGATCTTGTTCGAACACCATATTTACATCATCTTTTACTCTTTTCAAAATCTTAAACAAGGTTGCTACCTCCTTATTAAAAAAAGCGCCCCTAACTCACTTGTTAGAGGCGCTTTTGCACGGTTCCACTCTTATTTTTATATACAAGTCCTCACTATAAACCATATCTATGATTTAATCATTGCTTCCCAACTCATATTCACTCATCAAAGTTATTTAATTGATATTCATACAAAGGTGCATTCCGTAATTTCTGTGGTGTGCTCACAGCATCCGCACACTCTCTTGACACAATCCATTACCTACTAATCCTTTGCTATTTTCAGTTTTAATAATAGGTGGTTTGTTGTAATTTTTCAAGTATTAACTCCCCAATACTTTTACGTTACATACCGAAATTATTTAAACGTATTTTTTCAAACGTGACAACACTTTGTCTTTGCCTAATACTTCGATAGTATTAGGTAGTTCTGGCCCATGCATTTGGCCAGTAACAGCAACACGTATCGGCATAAATAATTGCTTACCTTTAATACCTGTTTCTTTTTGAACTTCTTTAATTGTTTTCTTAATTTCTGCCGCTTCAAATGGTTCAAGCGCTTCTAGTTTGCTATACAGGTGCGTCATTAGTTCAGGTACTTGCTCACCTTCAATGACTTCTTGCTCATCTTCTCCTAATATTTGTTCATCACGGAAGAATAACTCTGAAAGTGGAACAATTTCTCCAGCATAACTCATCTCTTTTTGATACAGTGCAACTAGTTTACGACCCCACTCTAATTCTGCTTCACTAGGATTTTCAGGAAGTAGTTCTGCTTTAATAAGATGTGGTAATGCTAAATCAAATACCGTTTCAGTATCTTTTTGTTTCATATATTGGTTGTTAACCCATGCTAATTTTTGTTTGTCGAAAAACGCTGGTGATTTTGATAAACGTTTTTCATCAAAGATTTTAATAAATTCTTCTTGAGAATAAATTTCATCTTCACCCTCTGGTGACCACCCTAATAGCGTAATGAAATTAAATAAAGCTTCTGGTAAGTATCCTAAATCGCGATATTGCTCGATAAATTGTAAGATTTGTCCATCACGTTTACTTAGCTTTTTACGTTCTTCGTTAACAATAAGTGACATGTGCGCGAATCTTGGCACTTCCCAACCAAATGTTTCAAAAATCATCAATTGTTTTGGCGTGTTCGAAATATGGTCATCTCCACGAATAACATCCGAAATTTCCATATAATGATCGTCAATTGCTACTGCGAAGTTATACGTTGGAACGCCATCTTTTTTAACAATAACCCAATCACCAATGTTATTTGAATCAAATGAAATTTCACCTTTAACCATGTCGTCAAATGAGAATGTAGTATCTTTAGGGACACGGAAACGGATCGAAGGTTGACGTCCTTCAGCTTCAAACTGTTGGCGTTCTTCTTCTGTTAAGTGTGCATGTTTACCGCCATAACGAGGCATTTCTCCACGTTCAATTTGTTGTTGGCGTTCTTCTTCTAATTCGTCTTCAGTCATATAACATTTATAAGCTTTATCTTCATCTAATAATTGTTGAATTAACGGATTATATATTTCAGCACGTTCAGACTGACGGTATGGACCATAACCTTTATCTTTATCGATAGATTCATCCCATTCAATACCTAACCATTTTAAATTTTCAAATTGAGAAGACTCACCATCCGTTAAATTACGCTTACTATCCGTATCTTCAATGCGAATTACGAAATCCCCATCATAATGTTTAGCAAATAAATAGTTGAATAATGCAGTTCTTGCATTACCAATATGCAAGTAGCCTGTTGGACTTGGTGCATATCTAACTCTTACACGATCACTCATTATGTTCACTCCTGTTTAATAATATTATTAGTAATTTTAATAGCATATTGCGTTTTGAAACTCATTACATATTCTGGTTTGTTAAGTTAAATGATTTTTAACATAAAACATTGAAAATTTATAATAAATTTAGTACTAACGCTTCATAAAGTTGTTATCTTGCCGCCTATTAATAATACCATAGCTTATATTTTTTTAAAGCACTACTATACAATCTATTAACACTTCATTTTATGATTTCAACACATCATATAGTAATACAATTTCGCTATCTATTGTAGCACTTTAAGGCCTATTATGATATCACTGTGCTTAAATTCACTCTTTCTCAATAATAAAAAGGTTTCAAATGAATTTATAGTAACCAATTCATTTGAAACCTTAATAACTCATCTAGTTTAGCTTTTTAGCAAAAATAATTCTTCCTGATGAAGTTTGTAATAAGCTGATAACTTCAATATCAATATGCTCCCCAATATGTTTCTTAGCGTTATCCACTACTACCATTGTCCCATCATCCAAGTATCCTACAGCTTGTCCCGATTCTTTACCCATTTTCGTAAGTAATAGACTAAAACGATCACCTTGGTGTACAGACGGTTTAATAGCTTCAGATAAATCATTAACATTTAGTGCTTGAATCCCTTGCACATGGCACACTTTATTAAGATTAAAGTCTGTGGTAATAATGTGCGCTCTATAGTGTTGCGCTAACTTAATTAACATTGCGTCAATGTCGCTATGTGACTTAGTCGGATGTATAATTCTCGTAGGGTGATTTGTATCATAAAGTTCATTTAAAATATCTAACCCACGCTGACCTTTTTCACGTTTCACACTATCATTCGCATCTGCAACAACTTGTAATTCGTTAATAACACCTTGCGGAATCAATATCTCTCCATCAATAAATCCGCATTCAATAATATCTAAAATACGACCATCTATAATAGCACTTGTATCGATAATTTTAGGCACTGCATTTCTAGCATTAATAGACATTGAGCGCGCCATATTTTCTGGTAAAAATAGCAACATTTCATCACGCTTGCGTAAGCCAAATTGGAATCCTAGATAACCTAGAATAATTGTAATTATAATGGGTACAAAGTGATTTAATACAGTGTTGCCGATTATTTGAAAAATGAAAGATATCATAACAGAAATAAGCAAACCAATAATCAGCCCAATTGTAGCAAATAAAATTTCTACAGCACTTTGACGCATAATTGTTTGTTCTAATTCTTTAAATGCTAAAGTTGCTCTTTTTATAAACCATCCAAAGATTAAAAAGAATATTAAAATCCCTAGTAGACCATTGAAATAGTTATTCGTTAATAGTGTATAGTCAGCTAAACCAGCATCAATTGTGATTTCAGGGATGAAATATACACCTAAACTTGCACCTAAAATAATATAGCACAAGATTACAATGAGTCTTAACATATTCAAGTTTTAATTCTCCCTTCTCAAGCAAACTAGCCAGACTTAACTTGAGTCATCTGTAAGCTCTTAAATTTATTATATGCCTTATTATTTAGCTAAAGCGTATCTCAAAGCGTCGTTTACACTTTTGACACCTATAACTTTAATATCGCTTGGGAATTGCCAACCGCCTATATTTGTTTCTGGAATAATGACACGTTTAAAACCTAATTTTGCCGCCTCTTGTACACGTTGTTCAATACGTGATACACGTCTTACTTCGCCGGTCAGACCGACCTCACCGATAAAGCAGTCTAAACCATCTACGGCTTGATCTTTAAAGCTTGAAGCTGTGGCTACAACGATTCCTAAGTCGACTGCAGGTTCGGTTAATCTTACACCGCCAGCAACTTTAATATAAGCATCTTGCTGTTGAAGTAAATAATTTTCTTTCTTTTCTAATACAGCCATGAGTAAACTCAAGCGATTATGATCAATACCTGTAGCCATACGTCGTGGATTATTAAAAGTAGTAGGAGTGACTAACGCTTGTACTTCTATCAATAACGGTCTCGTACCTTCCATAGTAGAAACAATTGTAGAACCTGGCACGTTAGTTGAACGTTCTTCTAAAAACATTTCAGAAGGGTTTGCAACGCCTTTTAATCCACTTTGCTTCATTTCAAAAATACCCATTTCATTTGTAGAACCAAAACGGTTTTTTACCGCTCTTAAAATACGATAGGCATGATGCTCATCGCCTTCAAAATAAAGAACAGTATCAACCATGTGTTCTAATAAGCGCGGACCAGCAATTTGACCTTCTTTTGTAACATGCCCGACAATAAATGTTGCGATATTCATTTGCTTAGCAATATTCATAAGGCTTTGGGTGCTTTCTCTGACTTGCGAAACGGAACCAGGCGCTGAGTTAATTTCAGGATGAAATATAGTTTGGATAGAATCGACAACAAGCAAATCTGGTTTTAATTGTTTTACGGTTTCATGTATAATTTCCAAATCTGTTTCAGCAAACACATTTAACTGACTTGAATCCTCATCCAATCTTTCTGCTCTCAATTTCGTTTGGTTTAATGATTCTTCACCAGTGATGTATAAAACATTATGTGACTGCGATAACGCTGCACAAATTTGTAGTAATAATGTGGATTTCCCTATACCAGGGTCTCCACCAATCAAGACTAATGAACCATTCACAATCCCGCCACCTAACACGCGATTAAATTCATCTGACTTACTCTTAACACGCGGTGTAGTTTCTTGTTTGATGTCATTTAACTTCTGCACTTTAGAAACATTATCGCGAGTTCGTACGCCGTGCTTCGGACTCGCTGTCTTTTGCTCGACAACTTCTTCCATTTGATTCCAACCACCACAGTTTGGACATTTTCCCATCCATTTTGGTGACTGATAACCACAAGCCATACATTCGAAAATCACTTTCTTTTTGGCCAAAATTGCACCTCCATCTTTCTTTGAACAAATCTATTTTATACTTCTCTTTGATTAAAAACAAATTTTAATCATGTACATATTATTTTTGTTTTTAATTTACGCGCTTTTATCGTGAGATATATTTGCACTTTGTTGATGTATGACTATCTACAATAACTATTTAAATAAAATATCACGCTTTCCTTAATAGTACCAACAATATTATATATATTTACCGGGAAATATAGCATACTCTTCTTTATAAAGTGTACATATTAATAGCACACTAACATACACATTTTCTAAATAATTATTCTCAAAATACGCATAATAAAATACGCTCCCCAAATGAATTTTATACATTTGAGAAGCGCACTTTTTCACATATTTTAATATTATGATTCTGTTATTTCTTTATCTTTTGATGGTGCTTGTCTTTCTTGAATATCATATTTATATTCTTTACCATCATGATCAATTTTAACTGCTTTGCCCTCGATTTGGTTACCATCTAAAATTAATTCACTCAAGTTATCTTCTACTGTTTTTTGAATTGCACGAATTAATGGTCTAGCACCATATTCTGGGTCATAGCCTTCTTCTGCAATTTTTTCTTTAGCCGCTTCTGAAACCTCGATGTTTATATCTTGCTCAGATAAACGTTTAGTAAGTTTATTAACCATCATTGTAACAATTTCTTTCAATTCATCTTTAGAAAGTTTGTGGAATACAATGATATCGTCTACACGGTTTAAGAATTCAGGGCGGAAAGCATTTTTCAATTCTTTCATCATTGTTTTACGGATTGTTTCGTAGTCTTCGCCTTCTGAAGCTCCACCAAATCCTGCAAAACGCTGATCTTGTAACTCTTGTGCACCAACATTTGATGTCATAATAATTACAGTATTACGGAAATCAACACGACGTCCTTTCGTATCAGTCAAATGCCCATCATCTAATACTTGTAAAAGTATATTAAAGACATCGGGATGCGCTTTTTCAATTTCATCAAATAAGATTACTGAATATGGTTTACGTCTTACTTTTTCAGTTAATTGTCCACCATCATCATGACCTACATAGCCTGGAGGGGCACCAACTAAACGACTGACTGCATGTTTTTCCATGAATTCACTCATATCAACACGAATCATTGCATCATCTTCACCAAACATAGATTCTGCTAAAGCACGTGCTAATTCAGTTTTACCTACACCTGTAGGACCTAAGAAAATAAAGCTGCCAATTGGGCGCTTAGGATCTTTTAATCCAGCACGTGCACGTCTTACTGCTTTACTTATTGAAGTTACCGCAGCTTGTTGACCAATGACTCTATGATGAAGTGTATCTTCTAAATTAAGTAGACGATCTGATTCTGTTTCATTAATTTTAGTTAATGGTATACCAGTCCATCCTGCAATAACTTCACCGATATCATCTTCAGATAAAGAAGTATTTTCACCGTTTTTCGTGTTCTTCCATTTGTCATTTGCTTCTTCGTATTGTTTTTCTAATTTAGTTTGTTTATCACGAAGGTTAGCTGCATTTTCAAATTCTTGTGCATGTACTGCAGCATCTTTTTCATTTTTAACTTGTTCGATTTCTTGTTCGATTTCTTTCAAGTTTGGCGGTGTTGTATGACTTTTCAATCTCACTTTAGAACTAGCTTCATCAATTAAATCGATAGCTTTATCAGGTAAGAAACGATCTGATACATAACGGTCACTTAATTTTGCAGCTGAAATTAATGCTTGATCAGAAATATTAATACGGTGATGTGCCTCATAACGGTCACGCAACCCTTTTAAAATTTCAATAGTATCTTCAACTGTTGGTTCAGCAACTTGAACGGGTTGGAAACGACGTTCTAACGCAGCGTCTTTTTCAATGTTCTTACGATATTCATCTAAAGTTGTTGCACCGATACATTGTAATTCTCCACGTGCAAGCGCTGGTTTTAAAATATTGGATGCATCAATAGCACCTTCAGCTCCACCAGCACCTACTAATGTGTGTAATTCATCAATAAATAGAATCACATTTCCTGCTTGATGGATTTCTTCCATTACTTTTTTAAGACGTTCTTCAAATTCGCCTCGATATTTAGTTCCAGCTACTACTGTACCCATATCAAGTGACATCACACGTTTACCTTTTAACGTTTCAGGCACTTCATTGTTCACAATTGACTGAGCTAAACCTTCTGCAATTGCAGTTTTACCTACACCAGGTTCACCGATTAACACTGGGTTGTTCTTAGTACGACGGCTTAATACTTCAATAACTCTAGTGATCTCTTTGTCTCTACCAATCACAGGATCTAACGTGCCATCTTTTGCAATAACAGTTAAATCACGTGCAAGACCATCTAATGTTGGTGTGTTATTTGATTTATTCGCTTGCGCATTTTTATTACTCATTTCAGGACTGCCTAAAGCTTTAACTACTTGTGCGCGTGCTTTGGTGATATTTAAATCTAAATTAGCAAATACACGTGCAGCTACGCCTTCATTTTCACGAATCAAGCCAAGTAAAATGTGTTCTGTACCTACAAAATTATGATGTAATTTTCTTGCTTCATCCATTGATAATTCGATTACTTTCTTCGCTCTAGGTGTGTAATGTAATGCACCCATTTGCTCTTGTCCATGACCGATTAACTTTTCTACTTCTTCTACTACTTTTTCTTCTGTAATATCGAATTGCTCTAATACTTTTGCTGCAATACCTTCAGGTTCTTTCATCAATCCTAAAAGTAAATGTTCTGTTCCAATATTTGAATGATTTAAGCGAATTGCTTCTTCTTGAGCATGTGCTAGTACGCGCTGCGCACGTTCTGTCAGTCTACCAAATAGCATAATAGCATGACCTCCTAATTTATATGTTCTCTTAAAATATCTGCTCTTTTTTCATTTACTACTCTTTCATCTTCATCATCTAATAAGAATGGTGACTGTATCGCAATCATCAACTCATTAAATTTGAAATCTTCTAATTCAATATAGCCTAAATCAATGCCAAGTTTAACTTCACTTAACCTCAGAGAAGCTTCCTCCATAGATATTAGTCTACTATATTTTAATATTCCTAACGAACGATATACTCTGTCTAACGTTTCGGTATGATTGTGTTCATTTAAACGTTCACGAATTTGCATTTCTTCGTTAATAATTTGCTGAACAACTTCGGTTAAACTTTCTATAATATTTTCTTCCGTTTTACCTAAAGTCAGTTGATTTGAAATTTGATATATATGACCATAAACTTGCGATCCTTCACCATATATACCCCTTATTGTAAAACCAAATCGGTTAATTGTTTGAGCAATACGATTCATACGCTTCATAATTGTTAGACCAGGTAAATGTAACATCACACTCGCTCGCATTCCTGTACCAATATTAGTTGGACACGTCGTTAAATAACCTAAATGTTCATCAAAGCTAATGTCTAACTCACTATCTAAAGTATCATCTAATGTAGAAGCTTTTTCAAATAAGGTTTGTAATGATAAATCATTGCCCATTGCTTGTATACGAATATGATCTTCTTCATTGACCATGAGGCTTAAAGATTCATCTTCATTTAATAACACTGCAGAAGCAGGTTGTCTAATAAGTTCTGGGCTGATAAGATGTTTGGCTACCAGTTTGTATTTGCTTTGTTGATCCATAGTGTCTAAACGTTGTATAAACAAATCTGGAAGTGCATCTTGAACCTCGTTAATTACTCTAAAACCTTCTTGCTCGGACGGAAACATGAGCGGATGAACATGATTTTCTAAATTTCTAGCTAATCGTATTCTTGAAGACATTACGATTGGGCTTTCATCTTTATCGCGCATCCATTCACTCATATATGCGCTGATATTATTTTCACTCATCACTACTCACCTCGCTGTCTTCTTTTAATGCTTTGATTTCGTCTCGAACAACGGCTGCCTCTTCAAAGTTTTGATCTTCTATAAGTTGGTTTAAATGTGTTGTTTTTTCTTCGATTTTCTTTTTTAAAGCTAACTTTCTATATGAAGATCGAGGTGTCTTACCAATGTGCTCAATTTGGCCACCTTGCACGCGTCGTACAATATCGATAATGTCATCTTTAAATGTAGCATAGCAATCTGCACATCCAAATTTACCGACATGTGCAATATCTTTCAAAGTCATGCGGCAAGTAGGACATCTTTTTTCTTCTTTAAAAGCAATTTCATCAAAATCAATACCATGTTTAGCAGCTAAGTGCTGTAATATTTGTTTTACAACAAAAGCACCTTCAATGTCATCTTGGGACTGTATATGTTGATTCTGTGTCCAAGGGTTACCTCCTTGCGCACATGTTGGACAGACCCATTTTTCATTAACGCCTTCTTGTCCTTTCACAGCTACTTTTACTTCTGCTTCGTTTAAATGACAATTTTCGCATAGCACGACTAAACACCTCACTTTTTAATAATAATTTATTACAGGCAATAATCTTTTTAAAATATTAGCCCGTATAATATCTCTCGATAATACATCCATTTTTAATGTTTCTCTATCAATCACAGCCGAAATCATTTTCGCTTCTCTTTCGTTGATATATTCTTTATCCAGTAAACCATCTATAATATAGTACGCTTGTTGCTGAGATATTGATGGTCCTATAAGTTGAAGTAAGTGATTAATGTAACCTGTTTCGTCTCTATTTTCAATTTTCGTGATTCTAATATAGCCACCGCCACCTCTTTTACTTTCAATCTCGTAGCCATGTTCATTTGTAAATCGTGTTTTAATTACATAATTCAATTGTGAAGGCACACAGTCAAAGCGTTGTGCTATATTTGCACGCTGAATTTCTACAACGTCTTCATTGGCGTCTTCAAATAATTTCTTAATGTACTGTTCTATGATGTCAGACATGTTGTGCATGATTATCACCTCTTTTGACCTTCTTTGACTATATTATATGACCAACTTTGACCTTTTTCAACCAATATGTTTCAAAAATTTTTAATTATGGATGTTAGACGTCCTTAATTTGTTGTATTATAGGTATTAAGAAAAAATAAAAGGGATGAAGTAATTATGCATATTATCATAGGTTTGATCGGTATTGCAGTATTTCTCGGCCTAGCGTTTCTTTTTAGTTCCGACAGAAAAAATATTCGCTGGCAATACGTAGGACTTTTACTCGTAATACAGCTTGTTTTTGCCTTTATTTTGCTAAAAACAAAATTTGGTATCACTGTCATTGGTGGAATTTCAGAAGGATTTAATTATTTGTTAGCAAAAGCAGCAGAAGGTGTAAATTTTGTGTTTGGCGGATTTGAATTTGTCGATCCGAAAAACCCACCGTTTTTCTTTAATGTATTACTACCAATTGTTTTCATTTCAGCGTTAATTGGTATCTTACAATATACACGTATTCTTCCATGGATTATCAATGTATTAGGTTTAGCAATATCTAAAATTAACGGCATGGGCCGTTTAGAATCATACAATGCTGTTGCAGCAGTTATTTTGGGACAATCAGAAGTGTTCATTTCATTGAAAAAAGAATTAGCACATATACCAAGACAACGTCTTTACACATTAACTGCTTCAGCTATGTCTACTGTTTCTGCTTCAATTATTGGTGCATACTTCACGTTAATTGAGCCTCGTTACGTCGTGACAGCAGTAGCTTTAAATCTCTTTGGTGGCTTTATTATCGCTTCTATCATTAATCCTTATAAAGTAGAAGCAAAAGAAGATAAGTTAATTGTTGAAGAAAGTGAATCTGGGAAACAATCTTTCTTCGAAATGTTAGGCGAATACATTTTAGATGGATTTAAAGTCGCAATCATTGTCGGGGCAATGTTAATAGGATACATTGCCATTATCGCATTACTTAATGGCGTAGTAAGTGCTATTTTTACAGGCATTTCGGGAGGAAGCATTACTTGGGATTTCCAAACGCTTATTGGTTTTGTATTTGCACCATTCGCATTCTTAATAGGTATACCTTGGAACGATGCGGTACAAGCAGGTTCAATTATGGCAACGAAATTATTATCAAATGAATTTGTGGCGATGCAAAGTCTTAGCACTGTTAAAGATATGAGTGATCACGCAAAAGGTGTTATTTCAGTGTTCGTAGTTTCATTTGCAAACTTTAGTTCAATCGGTATTATTTCGGGGGCAATCAAATCACTTAATAATGAAAAAGGCGATATGGTTGCACGCTTTGGTTTAAAACTATTGTTCGGCGCTACACTCGTTTCATTTATTTCAGCAGCAATTGCTGGATTCTTTATTTAATACAAAACAGAGCATGTAAGGTTTATAACCCTTACATGCTCTGTTTATGTTTACTATTAAAAGTACTAAAAGTATATTAAACTAAAGCCTTATACATATACCATACATTCAAGTACTTCTGAATCTTTATTACACTGTTTCAGTGAGCGCTGATTTTACAATATGATCTATAAAATATTGTGTCACTCTATAATCATCAGTCAACTCTGGATGGAATGATACACCTAAATACTGCCCTTCTTGCACAGCAACGATTTTTTCACCAACTGTACTAAGTAATTCTACACCTTCATGTATTTCGGCAATATGTGGGGCTCTAATAAACACACCTTCAATATCCTTAGCAATCCCTTTAACATCTAGTTCACTTTCGAAGCTATCTACTTGTCTACCAAACGAATTCCTTTCGACAGTGATATTTAATTTGTCTAAATACCCTTCTTCTCCAGCAATATGCTTAGCCATTACAATAAGTCCAGCACAGGTGCCAAACATAGGTAATGTAGATTGTTGTAATGCCTCTTTAAAGCCATAAAGATTCATCAAGCGACGTAAAGTCGTTGATTCTCCACCAGGTAATATTAAACCATCGATTTCATTTAGTTGTTCCACGCGTTTAACTGCTACGCCTTCATGACCACTAAGTTCGATATGACGTATATGTTCTCTGACAGCACCTTGTAATGCTAAAACACCAATTTTCATATTACCATCCACGCTCTTGCATACGATCTTCTAATGATAATTCATTGATATCTAAACCTTTCATAGCAGAACCAAGTTCTTTAGCTAAACGGCCAATTAATTCATAATCTTGATAATGTGTTGTCGCTTGCACAATTGCTTTCGCAAATTTTTCAGGATCTTCTGATTTAAAGATACCAGACCCTACGAATACGCCATCTGCTCCTAATTCCATCATTAATGCTGCATCTTGAGGTGTTGCCACACCGCCAGCAGCAAAATTAACAACTGGTAAACGTCCATTTTCTTTTATACCTTTTAATACTTCATATGGAGCACCGATATTTTTAGCCTCAGTCATAATTTCATCATCATTCATAACAGTTAAACGACTTACTTCTGAATTGACTTGACGCATATGTCTCACAGCTTCTACAATATTACCTGTACCTGGTTCACCTTTGGTACGTAACATCGCAGCACCTTCACCAATACGTCTCGCAGCTTCACCTAAATTACGACAACCACATACAAATGGAACTGTAAAAGTATCTTTACGTAAATGGTATTCTTCATCAGCCGGCGTCAATACTTCTGACTCATCAATATAGTCAACACCCATCGATTCTAAAACACGTGCTTCAGTAATATGGCCGATACGTCCTTTAGCCATTACAGGTATAGACACTGCATTCATAACTTCCTCTACGATTTTAGGGTTGGCCATTCTTGCAACACCGCCAGCTGCTCTTATGTCAGATGGTACACGTTCTAATGCCATTACAGCAACAGCTCCTGCTTCTTCAGCAATCTTAGCTTGTTCTGCATTAACAACGTCCATGATAACGCCGCCCTTTTGCATTTCTGCCATTCCTCTTTTAACTCTTTCGGATCCAGTAACTTTAGACATATTTATTTTACCCCTTTACTTAGTTGATTAAATTCATTTTAAAAGATAAACTGGTATTTAAAAAGGGACAATTTCAAAATAATTTAAGGGGTCAGAATAAAATGGCTAAAAAACATCTCTATATTGATTTATATGAAAATTTAAAAAGACAAATCATCGAAGGACAATATAATTCTGGGGATAAATTCCCTTCAAAACGTGCGCTAAGCGAACATCTTTCAGTCAGTAATACAACAATTGAGCATGCATACCAATTTCTATTAGATGAGGGTTACATATATTCTAAACCGCGTTCTGGCTATTTTGTATCAGACATAGAAACCTTACCTATTATTAATAGAAATAGACACACTTCAAATCTATCTAATTCTGATTATTTCGAAAATAATGTTAATCATACATATGATTTTGCATTTAATTTATCAGAAATAGACGCTGAGTACTTTCCAATGCAACAATTTAGAAAATATGCACGAGACGCTTTTGAAGACAATCAATTAAATCTCTTACAGCACACAAACCCTAAAGGACAATGGGGACTAAGACAAGAAATTGCACGTTATTTATTTAATAGTCGTGGTGTATCTTGTCATCCAGACCAAATTATCATTGGGTCATCCACAGAGCAACTCATTAATTTATTAACTGATATCCTAAATGATGCTCAGTTTTATATTGAAAATCCAAGCTACCCCCCAATTAAACAAGTCTTAGATAAAAAACAATTTAAATATCAACAAATACCTGTAAATCAAACTGGTATTGAATTGCATTACTTTAATGAATTTGATAACAACATTGCCTATGTCACACCATCACATCAGTTTCCTACTGGCTATGTAATGAATTTGAAAAAACGTACGCAACTTATAAATTGGGCACAGCAAAGTAAAGATAGATATATTATAGAAGATGATTATGATTCAGAGTTTCGTTACTTTGGTAAACCTATTCCTGCATTACAAAGTTTAGATACTCAAGATAAGGTTATCTATATCAGTACCTTTTCTAAATCTTTATTTCCAAGTTGTAGAATTGCGTATCTTGTACTGCCTCAAAATTTATTAGCGCTTTATAATATATTACCTAACAAAGAAGGCAATACTGTTCCTGCACATATACAAAAGATGGTTGCAAACTTTATGGAGTCAGGAAGCTTCGAGAGACATTTGAATAAAATGAGAAATGTTTATAGTGAAAAATTAAAATTTATTTTAAATGAACTTAAACCCTTTCAAAACCAACTAGAAATTGATGGTGCCTTAGCTGGAATGCATTTTACATTAACAGTTACAAATGGTTTAACTCTAGAACAATGCCTCAAAAATGCTGAGAAATACAATCTAAAAATTACACCCTTCACCAAATATGATCCGACAGAACAATCAGCAAAATTCATACTCGGATTTGGAGGTATCCCTCTTTCCAAACTCAAACCCCATATTGATGTACTCATTAAGTCATTAACTTTTTAGAACCACTTCTCAATTTATTGAGATTAGTGGTTCTTATGCATGAGCTTTAGCTCAGGTATTCCCTAAAGTTACACTTCTCAATTTATTGAGATTAGTGGTTCTTATGCATGAGCTTTAGCTCAGGTATTCCCTAAAGTTACACTTCTCAATTATTAGTTTATTCATTGTAGGTAATAATTCTTCTTTTATTGAACAGACTTAGTCGGATAAAAAAGAGTTGTATTTATATTTTATGATAAATAAAAAGAGACTCCTAAGAGTCTCAAATGATATTAAATTACTTTTTTATAATAAAAAAAAGAGACCCTCTAAGGTCTCAAACTGCCTGGCAACGTCCTACTCTCGCGGAACGTAAGTCCGACTACCATCGGCGCTAAAGAGCTTAACTTCTGTGTTCGGCATGGGAACAGGTGTGACCTCTTTGCCATTGTCACCAGACAATGAAATGTATGAAATTATACATTCAAAACTAGATAGTAAGTAAAATTTAAAAGTTACCAATCAAAACTGGTTTAATATTTGATTAAGTCTTCGATCGATTAGTATTCGTCAGCTCCACATATCGCTATGCTTCCACCTCGAACCTATTAACCTCATCATCTTTGAGGGATCTTATAACCGAAGTTGGGAAATCTCATCTTGAGGGGGGCTTCATGCTTAGATGCTTTCAGCACTTATCCCGTCCATACATAGCTACCCAGCGATGCCGTTGGCACGACAACTGGTACACCAGAGGTATGTCCATCCCGGTCCTCTCGTACTAAGGACAGCTCCTCTCAAATTTCCTACGCCCACGACGGATAGGGACCGAACTGTCTCACGACGTTCTGAACCCAGCTCGCGTACCGCTTTAATGGGCGAACAGCCCAACCCTTGGGACCGACTACAGCCCCAGGATGCGATGAGCCGACATCGAGGTGCCAAACCTCCCCGTCGATGTGAACTCTTGGGGGAGATAAGCCTGTTATCCCCGGGGTAGCTTTTATCCGTTGAGCGATGGCCCTTCCATGCGGAACCACCGGATCACTAAGTCCGTCTTTCGACCCTGCTCGACTTGTAAGTCTCGCAGTCAAGCTTCCTTATGCCTTTACACTCTATGAATGATTTCCAACCATTCTGAGGAAACCTTTGAGCGCCTCCGTTACTCTTTAGGAGGCGACCGCCCCAGTCAAACTGCCCATCTGACACTGTCTCCCACCATGATAAATGGTGCGGGTTAGAAATCCAACACAGCGAGGGTAGTATCCCAACAACGCCTCCACGTAAGCTAGCGCTCACGTATCAAAGGCTCCTACCTATCCTGTACAAGCTGTGACGAATTTCAATATCAGACTACAGTAAAGCTCCACGGGGTCTTTCCGTCCTGTCGCGGGTAACCTGCATCTTCACAGGTACTATGATTTCACCGAGTCTCTCGTTGAGACAGTGCCCAAATCGTTACGCCTTTCGTGCGGGTCGGAACTTACCCGACAAGGAATTTCGCTACCTTAGGACCGTTATAGTTACGGCCGCCGTTTACTGGGGCTTCGATTCGTAGCTTCGCCGAAGCTAACCACTCCTCTTAACCTTCCAGCACCGGGCAGGCGTCAGCCCCTATACATCACCTTACGGTTTAGCAGAGACCTGTGTTTTTGATAAACAGTCGCTTGGGCCTATTCACTGCGGCTCTCCTGGGCGTTAACCCTAAAGAGCACCCCTTCTCCCGAAGTTACGGGGTCATTTTGCCGAGTTCCTTAACGAGAGTTCGCTCGCTCACCTTAGAATTCTCATCTTGACTACCTGTGTCGGTTTGCGGTACGGGCACCAAAATTCTAGCTAGAGGCTTTTCTTGGCAGTGTGAAATCAACGACTCGAGGAAAAAATTTCCTCTCCCCATCACAACTTGACCTTAAGAGTACCGGATTTGCCTAATACTCAGTCTTATTGCTTGGACGTGCACTCCAACAGCACGCTTCGCCTATCCTACTGCGTCCCCCCATCGCTCAAAACGAATTTTGGTGGTACAGGAATATCAACCTGTTATCCATCGCCTACGCCTATCGGCCTCAGCTTAGGACCCGACTAACCCAGAGCGGACGAGCCTTCCTCTGGAAACCTTAGTCAATCGGTGGACGGGATTCTCACCCGTCTTTCGCTACTCACACCGGCATTCTCACTTCTAAGCGCTCCACATGTCCTTGCGATCATGCTTCAACGCCCTTAGAACGCTCTCCTACCATTGTCCTACGGACAATCCACAGCTTCGGTAATATGTTTAGCCCCGGTACATTTTCGGCGCAGTGTCACTCGACTAGTGAGCTATTACGCACTCTTTAAATGATGGCTGCTTCTAAGCCAACATCCTAGTTGTCTGGGCAACGCCACATCCTTTTCCACTTAACATATATTTTGGGACCTTAGCTGGTGGTCTGGGCTGTTTCCCTCTCGAACACGGACCTTATCACCCGCGTTCTGACTCCCAAGTTAAATTGATTGGCATTCGGAGTTTGTCTGAATTCGGTAACCCGATAAGGGCCCCTCGTCCAAACAGTGCTCTACCTCCAATAATCATCACTTGAGGCTAGCCCTAAAGCTATTTCGGAGAGAACCAGCTATCTCCAGGTTCGATTGGAATTTCTCCGCTACCCACAACTCATCCGCTCACTTTTCAACGTAAGTCGGTTCGGCCCTCCATTCAGTGTTACCTGAACTTCAGCCTGGTCATGGGTAGATCACCTGGTTTCGGGTCTACGACCAAATACTCAACGCCCTATTCAGACTCGCTTTCGCTACGGCTCCACATTTACTGCTTAACCTTGCATCAAATCGTAACTCGCCGGTTCATTCTACAAAAGGCACGCCATCACCCATTAACGGGCTCTGACTACTTGTAAGCACACGGTTTCAAGTTCTATTTCACTCCCCTTCCGGGGTACTTTTCACCTTTCCCTCACGGTACTGGTTCACTATCGGTCACTAGAGAGTATTTAGCCTTGGGAGATGGTCCTCCCGGATTCCGACGGAATTTCTCGTGTTCCGCCGTACTCAGGATCCACTCAAGAGTGAACAAACTTTCGACTACAGGATTATTACCTTCTTTGATTCATCTTTCCAGATGATTCGTCTAATTTGTTCTTTTGTAACTCCGTATAGAGTGTCCTACAACCCCAACAAGCAAGCTCGTTGGTTTGGGCTCTTCCCGTTTCGCTCGCCGCTACTCAGGGAATCGATTTTTCTTTCTCTTCCTGCGGGTACTAAGATGTTTCAGTTCTCCGCGTCTGCCTTCGAATATGCTATGTATTCACATATCGATAACACGACATAACTCGTGCTGGGTTTCCCCATTCGGAAATCTCTGGATCAAAGCTTACTTACAGCTCCCCAAAGCATATCGTCGTTAGTAACGTCCTTCATAGGCTTCTAGTGCCAAGGTATCCACCGTGCGCCCTTAATAACTTAATCTTTTTTGACTTTTAACACGACGAAGTCGGTTAAAAACCCAAAATGTTATTAATCTGTGAGTGTTCTTTCGAACACTAGCGATTATTTCTTTTTGAATTCAAGCTTATTTAAAACTCTAATTCACTCGGTTTTTCTTGGTAAAATCTATATATTTTACTTACTTATCTAGTTTTCAATGTACAAATAAAAAAATGGTGGGCCTAAGTGGACTCGAACCACCGACCTCACGCTTATCAGGCGTGCGCTCTAACCAGCTGAGCTATAGGCCCATTCTTTTGTTGAATACTCCGATGAGCATTCAAAACTGAATACAATATGTCAATGTTATTCCTCTGTCATCTTCTAAAGAAGATGTTCCGAATATATCCTTAGAAAGGAGGTGATCCAGCCGCACCTTCCGATACGGCTACCTTGTTACGACTTCACCCCAATCATTTGTCCCACCTTCGACGGCTAGCTCCATAAATGGTTACTCCACCGGCTTCGGGTGTTACAAACTCTCGTGGTGTGACGGGCGGTGTGTACAAGACCCGGGAACGTATTCACCGTAGCATGCTGATCTACGATTACTAGCGATTCCAGCTTCATGTAGTCGAGTTGCAGACTACAATCCGAACTGAGAACAACTTTATGGGATTTGCATGACCTCACGGTTTAGCTGCCCTTTGTATTGTCCATTGTAGCACGTGTGTAGCCCAAATCATAAGGGGCATGATGATTTGACGTCATCCCCACCTTCCTCCGGTTTATCACCGGCAGTCAACCTAGAGTGCCCAACTTAATGATGGCAACTAAGCTTAAGGGTTGCGCTCGTTGCGGGACTTAACCCAACATCTCACGACACGAGCTGACGACAACCATGCACCACCTGTCACTTTGTCCCCCGAAGGGGAAGGCTCTATCTCTAGAGTTTTCAAAGGATGTCAAGATTTGGTAAGGTTCTTCGCGTTGCTTCGAATTAAACCACATGCTCCACCGCTTGTGCGGGTCCCCGTCAATTCCTTTGAGTTTCAACCTTGCGGTCGTACTCCCCAGGCGGAGTGCTTAATGCGTTAGCTGCAGCACTAAGGGGCGGAAACCCCCTAACACTTAGCACTCATCGTTTACGGCGTGGACTACCAGGGTATCTAATCCTGTTTGATCCCCACGCTTTCGCACATCAGCGTCAGTTACAGACCAGAAAGTCGCCTTCGCCACTGGTGTTCCTCCATATCTCTGCGCATTTCACCGCTACACATGGAATTCCACTTTCCTCTTCTGCACTCAAGTTTCCCAGTTTCCAATGACCCTCCACGGTTGAGCCGTGGGCTTTCACATCAGACTTAAGAAACCGCCTACGCGCGCTTTACGCCCAATAATTCCGGATAACGCTTGCCACCTACGTATTACCGCGGCTGCTGGCACGTAGTTAGCCGTGGCTTTCTGATTAGGTACCGTCAAGATGCGCACAGTTACTTACGCATTTGTTCTTCCCTAATAACAGAGTTTTACGATCCGAAAACCTTCATCACTCACGCGGCGTTGCTCCGTCAGGCTTTCGCCCATTGCGGAAGATTCCCTACTGCTGCCTCCCGTAGGAGTCTGGACCGTGTCTCAGTTCCAGTGTGGCCGATCACCCTCTCAGGTCGGCTACGTATCGTCGCCTTGGTAAGCCATTACCTTACCAACTAGCTAATACGGCGCGGGTCCATCTATAAGTGATAGCAAAACCATCTTTCACTATAGAACCATGCGGTTCTATATGTTATCCGGCATTAGCTCCGGTTTCCCGAAGTTATTCCAGTCTTATAGGTAGGTTACCCACGTGTTACTCACCCGTCCGCCGCTAACTTCAAAGGAGCAAGCTCCTTATCCGTTCGCTCGACTTGCATGTATTAGGCACGCCGCCAGCGTTCATCCTGAGCCAGGATCAAACTCTCCATAAATAATTATGATGTTTGATTAGCTCATAAAATACTAATTTGTGTGTTATCTCTAACACGTTTGAACCAACAATTTAATGTTGTGTTCGGAATTAACGTTGACATATTGCGATTCAGTTTTCAATGTTCATTTCTTCAACACAAGAATTAATTTTACAGGTTTTGACTTAGAAAGTCAATAACTTTTTTAAATTAAATTGTATAAGGGTAAAACTTCCATAAAAAAACGACCCGAAGGTCAAAATGGACTGCCTGGCAACGTCCTACTCTCGCGGAACGTAAGTCCGACTACCATCGGCGCTAAAGAGCTTAACTTCTGTGTTCGGCATGGGAACAGGTGTGACCTCTTTGCCATTGTCACCAGACAATGAAATGTATGAAATTATACATTCAAAACTAGATAGTAAGTAAAATTTAAAAAGTTACCAATCAAAACTGGTTTAATATTTGATTAAGTCTTCGATCGATTAGTATTCGTCAGCTCCACATATCGCTATGCTTCCACCTCGAACCTATTAACCTCATCATCTTTGAGGGATCTTATAACCGAAGTTGGGAAATCTCATCTTGAGGGGGGCTTCATGCTTAGATGCTTTCAGCACTTATCCCGTCCATACATAGCTACCCAGCGATGCCGTTGGCACGACAACTGGTACACCAGAGGTATGTCCATCCCGGTCCTCTCGTACTAAGGACAGCTCCTCTCAAATTTCCTACGCCCACGACGGATAGGGACCGAACTGTCTCACGACGTTCTGAACCCAGCTCGCGTACCGCTTTAATGGGCGAACAGCCCAACCCTTGGGACCGACTACAGCCCCAGGATGCGATGAGCCGACATCGAGGTGCCAAACCTCCCCGTCGATGTGAACTCTTGGGGGAGATAAGCCTGTTATCCCCGGGGTAGCTTTTATCCGTTGAGCGATGGCCCTTCCATGCGGAACCACCGGATCACTAAGTCCGTCTTTCGACCCTGCTCGACTTGTAAGTCTCGCAGTCAAGCTTCCTTATGCCTTTACACTCTATGAATGATTTCCAACCATTCTGAGGAAACCTTTGAGCGCCTCCGTTACTCTTTAGGAGGCGACCGCCCCAGTCAAACTGCCCATCTGACACTGTCTCCCACCATGATAAATGGTGCGGGTTAGAAATCCAACACAGCGAGGGTAGTATCCCAACAACGCCTCCACGTAAGCTAGCGCTCACGTATCAAAGGCTCCTACCTATCCTGTACAAGCTGTGACGAATTTCAATATCAGACTACAGTAAAGCTCCACGGGGTCTTTCCGTCCTGTCGCGGGTAACCTGCATCTTCACAGGTACTATGATTTCACCGAGTCTCTCGTTGAGACAGTGCCCAAATCGTTACGCCTTTCGTGCGGGTCGGAACTTACCCGACAAGGAATTTCGCTACCTTAGGACCGTTATAGTTACGGCCGCCGTTTACTGGGGCTTCGATTCGTAGCTTCGCCGAAGCTAACCACTCCTCTTAACCTTCCAGCACCGGGCAGGCGTCAGCCCCTATACATCACCTTACGGTTTAGCAGAGACCTGTGTTTTTGATAAACAGTCGCTTGGGCCTATTCACTGCGGCTCTCCTGGGCGTTAACCCTAAAGAGCACCCCTTCTCCCGAAGTTACGGGGTCATTTTGCCGAGTTCCTTAACGAGAGTTCGCTCGCTCACCTTAGAATTCTCATCTTGACTACCTGTGTCGGTTTGCGGTACGGGCACCAAAATTCTAGCTAGAGGCTTTTCTTGGCAGTGTGAAATCAACGACTCGAGGAAAAAATTTCCTCTCCCCATCACAACTTGACCTTAAGAGTACCGGATTTGCCTAATACTCAGTCTTATTGCTTGGACGTGCACTCCAACAGCACGCTTCGCCTATCCTACTGCGTCCCCCCATCGCTCAAAACGAATTTTGGTGGTACAGGAATATCAACCTGTTATCCATCGCCTACGCCTATCGGCCTCAGCTTAGGACCCGACTAACCCAGAGCGGACGAGCCTTCCTCTGGAAACCTTAGTCAATCGGTGGACGGGATTCTCACCCGTCTTTCGCTACTCACACCGGCATTCTCACTTCTAAGCGCTCCACATGTCCTTGCGATCATGCTTCAACGCCCTTAGAACGCTCTCCTACCATTGTCCTACGGACAATCCACAGCTTCGGTAATATGTTTAGCCCCGGTACATTTTCGGCGCAGTGTCACTCGACTAGTGAGCTATTACGCACTCTTTAAATGATGGCTGCTTCTAAGCCAACATCCTAGTTGTCTGGGCAACGCCACATCCTTTTCCACTTAACATATATTTTGGGACCTTAGCTGGTGGTCTGGGCTGTTTCCCTCTCGAACACGGACCTTATCACCCGCGTTCTGACTCCCAAGTTAAATTGATTGGCATTCGGAGTTTGTCTGAATTCGGTAACCCGATAAGGGCCCCTCGTCCAAACAGTGCTCTACCTCCAATAATCATCACTTGAGGCTAGCCCTAAAGCTATTTCGGAGAGAACCAGCTATCTCCAGGTTCGATTGGAATTTCTCCGCTACCCACAACTCATCCGCTCACTTTTCAACGTAAGTCGGTTCGGCCCTCCATTCAGTGTTACCTGAACTTCAGCCTGGTCATGGGTAGATCACCTGGTTTCGGGTCTACGACCAAATACTCAACGCCCTATTCAGACTCGCTTTCGCTACGGCTCCACATTTACTGCTTAACCTTGCATCAAATCGTAACTCGCCGGTTCATTCTACAAAAGGCACGCCATCACCCATTAACGGGCTCTGACTACTTGTAAGCACACGGTTTCAAGTTCTATTTCACTCCCCTTCCGGGGTACTTTTCACCTTTCCCTCACGGTACTGGTTCACTATCGGTCACTAGAGAGTATTTAGCCTTGGGAGATGGTCCTCCCGGATTCCGACGGAATTTCTCGTGTTCCGCCGTACTCAGGATCCACTCAAGAGTGAACAAACTTTCGACTACAGGATTATTACCTTCTTTGATTCATCTTTCCAGATGATTCGTCTAATTTGTTCTTTTGTAACTCCGTATAGAGTGTCCTACAACCCCAACAAGCAAGCTCGTTGGTTTGGGCTCTTCCCGTTTCGCTCGCCGCTACTCAGGGAATCGATTTTTCTTTCTCTTCCTGCGGGTACTAAGATGTTTCAGTTCTCCGCGTCTGCCTTCGAATATGCTATGTATTCACATATCGATAACACGACATAACTCGTGCTGGGTTTCCCCATTCGGAAATCTCTGGATCAAAGCTTACTTACAGCTCCCCAAAGCATATCGTCGTTAGTAACGTCCTTCATAGGCTTCTAGTGCCAAGGTATCCACCGTGCGCCCTTAATAACTTAATCTTTTTTGACTTTTAACACGACGAAGTCGGTTAAAAACCCAAAATGTTATTAATCTGTGAGTGTTCTTTCGAACACTAGCGATTATTTCTTTTTGAATTCAAGCTTATTTAAAACTCTAATTCACTCGGTTTTTCTTGGTAAAATCTATATATTTTACTTACTTATCTAGTTTTCAATGTACAAATTATGCACTGAATACTCCAATGAGCATTCAAAACTGAATACAATATGTCAATGTTATCCCTCTGTCATCTTCTAAAGAAGATGTTCCGAATATATCCTTAGAAAGGAGGTGATCCAGCCGCACCTTCCGATACGGCTACCTTGTTACGACTTCACCCCAATCATTTGTCCCACCTTCGACGGCTAGCTCCATAAATGGTTACTCCACCGGCTTCGGGTGTTACAAACTCTCGTGGTGTGACGGGCGGTGTGTACAAGACCCGGGAACGTATTCACCGTAGCATGCTGATCTACGATTACTAGCGATTCCAGCTTCATGTAGTCGAGTTGCAGACTACAATCCGAACTGAGAACAACTTTATGGGATTTGCATGACCTCGCGGTTTAGCTGCCCTTTGTATTGTCCATTGTAGCACGTGTGTAGCCCAAATCATAAGGGGCATGATGATTTGACGTCATCCCCACCTTCCTCCGGTTTGTCACCGGCAGTCAACCTAGAGTGCCCAACTTAATGATGGCAACTAAGCTTAAGGGTTGCGCTCGTTGCGGGACTTAACCCAACATCTCACGACACGAGCTGACGACAACCATGCACCACCTGTCACTTTGTCCCCCGAAGGGGAAGGCTCTATCTCTAGAGTTTTCAAAGGATGTCAAGATTTGGTAAGGTTCTTCGCGTTGCTTCGAATTAAACCACATGCTCCACCGCTTGTGCGGGTCCCCGTCAATTCCTTTGAGTTTCAACCTTGCGGTCGTACTCCCCAGGCGGAGTGCTTAATGCGTTAGCTGCAGCACTAAGGGGCGGAAACCCCCTAACACTTAGCACTCATCGTTTACGGCGTGGACTACCAGGGTATCTAATCCTGTTTGATCCCCACGCTTTCGCACATCAGCGTCAGTTACAGACCAGAAAGTCGCCTTCGCCACTGGTGTTCCTCCATATCTCTGCGCATTTCACCGCTACACATGGAATTCCACTTTCCTCTTCTGCACTCAAGTTTCCCAGTTTCCAATGACCCTCCACGGTTGAGCCGTGGGCTTTCACATCAGACTTAAGAAACCGCCTACGCGCGCTTTACGCCCAATAATTCCGGATAACGCTTGCCACCTACGTATTACCGCGGCTGCTGGCACGTAGTTAGCCGTGGCTTTCTGATTAGGTACCGTCAAGATGCGCACAGTTACTTACGCATTTGTTCTTCCCTAATAACAGAGTTTTACGATCCGAAAACCTTCATCACTCACGCGGCGTTGCTCCGTCAGGCTTTCGCCCATTGCGGAAGATTCCCTACTGCTGCCTCCCGTAGGAGTCTGGACCGTG
Organism: Staphylococcus succinus; assembly: GCF_029024945.1. Classification (NCBI taxonomy): domain Bacteria; kingdom Bacillati; phylum Bacillota; class Bacilli; order Caryophanales; family Staphylococcaceae; genus Staphylococcus; species Staphylococcus succinus. The sequence continues at coordinate 2,370,928 of NZ_CP118976.1, forward strand.
TCTCAGTTCCAGTGTGGCCGATCACCCTCTCAGGTCGGCTACGTATCGTCGCCTTGGTAAGCCATTACCTTACCAACTAGCTAATACGGCGCGGGTCCATCTATAAGTGATAGCAAAACCATCTTTCACTATAGAACCATGCGGTTCTATATGTTATCCGGCATTAGCTCCGGTTTCCCGAAGTTATTCCAGTCTTATAGGTAGGTTACCCACGTGTTACTCACCCGTCCGCCGCTAACTTCAAAGGAGCAAGCTCCTTATCCGTTCGCTCGACTTGCATGTATTAGGCACGCCGCCAGCGTTCATCCTGAGCCAGGATCAAACTCTCCATAAATGATTATGATGTTTGATTAGCTCATAAAATACTAATTTGTGTGTTATCTCTAACACGTTTGAACCAACAATTTAATGTTGTGTTCGGAATTAACGTTGACATATTGCGATTCAGTTTTCAATGTTCATTTCTTCAATGTTTATTATATTATTAATGGTGGAGACTAGCGGGTTCGAACCGCTGACCTCCTGCGTGCAAAGCAGGCGCTCTCCCAGCTGAGCTAAGCCCCCATATAATTTTTAAAAGAGTCGGGAAGACAGGATTCGAACCTGCGACCCCTTGGTCCCAAACCAAGTGCTCTACCAAGCTGAGCTACTTCCCGTACAAAATTCAGTTTAACTACATTAATTTTAATAATGGTGCGCCCGATAGGGGTCGAACCTATAACCTCTTGATTCGTAGTCAAGTACTCTATCCAGTTGAGCTACGGGCGCTTTATTAAAATAATGGTGCCGAGGACCGGAATCGAACCGGTACGGTAATCACTTACCGCAGGATTTTAAGTCCTGTGCGTCTGCCAGTTCCGCCACCCCGGCAAAATAATGGAGCAGAAGACGGGATTCGAACCCGCGACCCCGACCTTGGCAAGGTCGTATTCTACCGCTGAACTACTTCTGCAACATGGAACTGAATGAGCCATAGAGGATTCGAACCTCTGACCCTCTGATTAAAAGTCAGATGCTCTACCAACTGAGCTAATGGCTCATGAAATGGTGCCGGCCAGAGGACTTGAACCCCCAACCTACTGATTACAAGTCAGTTGCTCTACCAGTTGAGCTAGGCCGGCTATTAAATTGAAATGGTGGAGGATGACGGGTTCGAACCGCCGACCCTCTGCTTGTAAGGCAGATGCTCTCCCAGCTGAGCTAATCCTCCGAATTAAATTATGTATAAAGCCTGGCAACGTCCTACTCTCGCGGAACGTAAGTCCGACTACCATCGGCGCTAAAGAGCTTAACTTCTGTGTTCGGCATGGGAACAGGTGTGACCTCTTTGCCATTGTCACCAGACAAAATAACTTACTCAACTAATGATACAATGTTTAATGATCATTTGCAATAGTCAATTTTACACTATGTTAATGTTTTTTACATTGCGTTTACATTGAGTGTTGCGTTTGTCACCACTTGTTTTTGACGACTTTATTATGATAATTCATTTTCTCTTTTAAGTCAATACCTTTTATTAATTTTCTAAATTAATATTAGATTAATGATTCATCGTACTTGCCTTGTTTCGTTTCCTTAACTCGACTTGAATAAGTTTATCATATAGAAAGACCATATGCCATACCTTTTTTGGTATATTTTTATATTTTATTAGTACTATATTGCCAAATTGTATCTTATTACTAAATTAAATCGCTTGTTACTTGTATACTACTCATAATTCCTCACTTTCTCGAAGATATTTAGCTATTAAAAAGTTAAAAACAGATCAATTGCTTTATCCCGACATCACGGAACATTCAGCATTTGATCTGTTCAAGTTTAGTTATATTATTAAGATTCTATTTTTGTCTCATATAAGGGAAAAGTAATACATCGCGTATAGAAGCTGAATCAGTAAGTAACATTACTAATCTATCGATTCCGATACCTAAACCACCTGTTGGCGGCATTCCATATTCTAAAGCTTCAATAAAGTCTTCGTCCATTTCGTGTGCTTCATCATTGCCCTGTTCTTTTTCTACTAATTGAGCTTCAAATCTTTCTTTTTGATCAATCGGGTCATTTAATTCAGTAAAGGCATTACCATGTTCTCTGCCTACAATAAATAATTCGAAACGATCAGTGAATCTAGGGTCCTCTGGGTTTTTCTTAGCTAATGGTGATATTTCAATTGGATGTCCATAAACAAATGTCGGTTGAATTAATGTTTCTTCAACTTTTTGTTCAAAGAATTCATTTAATATATGACCATATTTCATGGTACTAGTTATTTCTATACCATGTTCTTTAGCTAACGTTTTAGCTTCTTCATCGCTTTGTACCTCAAAGAAGTCTACACCTGTAGCTTCTTTAACAGCATCAGCCATGTGGATTCGTTTCCAATCGGATTCTAAGTCTATTGTTTCTTCTCCATAACTTACTTTGGCAGAACCAAGTACTTTTTCAGATATATGTCTAATCATATTCTCAGTTAAATCCATAATATCATGGTAATCAGCATAAGCTTCATATAATTCAATCATAGTAAATTCAGGATTATGTCTTGTTGATACACCTTCATTTCTAAATACACGTCCAATTTCATAGACTTTTTCTAATCCACCAACTATTAAACGTTTAAGATGTAATTCAATCGCAATACGCATATATAATGTAGCATCAAGTGCGTTATGATGTGTAACAAATGGACGAGCAGCAGCTCCACCAGCAATTTGGTGCATCATTGGTGTTTCTACTTCTAAGAATCCCGCTTCATTTAAGTAACTTCTCATTTCCTGTAATATTTTACTACGATTAATAAATGTCTGCGTACTATCTTGGTTTGTGATTAAATCAAGGTAACGTTGGCGATAACGCTGTTCAATATCTTGCAAACCATGGAATTTATCTGGTAACGGACGTAAGGATTTAGTTAACAATGTAAATGATTTAGCTTTAACAGATAATTCACCTGTATTCGTTTTGAACATTACGCCTTCTATACCAACGATGTCCCCAAGATCAGAAGCATTCCACAATTCAAATTGCTCATCGCCTACTTGATCTTTTCTCACATATATTTGAATTTGACCAGATAAATCTTGAACATGTGCAAACCCAGCTTTACCTTTACCACGCTTAGTCATTAAACGACCTGCTATACTTACATGACTTTCTTCTTCTTTCTCATGTAATTCTTCTTTTGTAAATTGATCCCAGTCCTCATGTAATAATACTGCAGTTGAGGTACGTTCAAACTTTTGTCCAAATGGATCGATTCCTAAATCGTATAATTCTTGTAATTTTTGACGGCGGACTTGCATTTGGTCATTCATTTCTTCTGACATAACTGTCTCTCCTTTATGCTTCTTGTTCTACTTTTTTATTATCTTTTGCATTTATTTCTTTTGAAATTCTTGAAGTATATCTATCATTCATTGTTCTGTTTCAGATTAGTTTAAAGCTTTTTAGGCTTACCGTTACCACGAACGTCTTTAAGATATCATGAAGCATATTTACGCATTGTCATTGTGCCAACCATTTCACACTTCAATTCTACTAGACGAAGCAAATGTAATAAAGCAATTTCAACTTTAACTTCTACTATAGTTTCACCGATAAGTTCTCCAGTTTTCAAGTAATATACTGATAAATCATCCATGGATTCCCTTAACACTTTTCTACCAATCATAACTAATATGGATCTTGGACGTTGCTGGTTTGTTCAAACGTTCCACAACTGCAGACACCAACTATAGGAGCAAGAACTACACTATTATTTATCTCTACACCTCCAATTTCCCACATATTTATTACCTCTCAACCTTTATACTTCCTTACTGAATTATCTGTCATCACTATATTTCCAATTTTATTATTAGAATGAGGTTCAATAACATCTGCTGCTATATCATTTAAAGGAATTAATACAAATGCACGTTCCAACATACGTGGGTGCGGCACAATTAAATCTTCTTCTTCAATAATCTGATTACCATATAATAGAATATCAACATCTAAAGTCCTTGGTCCCCACCGTATGTCTCTCACACGATATAATTGCTGTTCAGTATTGAGACATACTTGTAATAAGTCGTGTGGTTTTAAATTGGTTTGAATCTCAACACATTGATTTAAAAATTGTGGCTGATCCACATAACCTACTGGCTCTGTTTCATAAATTGGTGATTTTTGTGTAACTTGAACACCTTCATAAGTATCTAAAATACGAATAGCTTCTTCAAGTTGTACCTCTCTATCTCCAATGTTACTTCCTAATCCTAAATATGCGTATATCATTATCGATTCTCCCTCACTATTTCAACCCCAACACCATCATAATGACCTGGTATAGGCGGATTTTCTTTAGTGATTCTAACTTTCGTTTCCATTACACGATTATAGTGTGAATTTATACGTTTTGCAATACGTTCAGCTAGATGCTCTAATAAATTTACAGGAGGCCCCTCCATAATATCTTTTACATCATTAAAGACTTCTCCATAATGTACTGTATCTGTTACATCATCAGAATGGCCTGCAGTATGCAATTCTACTTTCATAGTTATATCTACAATAAAAATTTGCCCGATTTCGTTTTCAGCTTTAAGGGCACCATGATAACAGTAAAATCTCATACCATTAAGAAAAATCGTGTCGCTCATTATCATTCTCCTTTAAATAATCCATACTTTGTCCTAAACGAACATTTAACGCGACATTGTGTACTCTGACCGCTTTTATGCCTTTCATTATACCATATGCCGTAGTTGCAGCAGTTGCTTCGTCTCTTTCAATAGGTGTTGTTTCTGCATTTATCATTTCTTTAATAAACCTTTTTCTACTCGTCGCTAATAGTACAGGATATTCCGTGGCAACAAGTTCATCTAATCGCGCCATAACTTCCTTCTCTTCATCGCGTGTCTTAGCAAAGCCAATACCAGGATCAATCCACACTTTGTCCTTAGGTATTCCCTTCATCTCAGCTATATTAGCTTGTTTTAATAAGTAAACTAACATCTCATCCACTACAGGTTCTGACCTTTCACCATTTCCATTATGCATTAAGACAATTTCAGCTTCATACTCGGCAACGACATCAAAAATACGTTCATCATATAGCCCTGCCCATTGATCATTAATCATCTTAGCCCCAAGCTTCAATGCAGCTTCAGCTACTTCACTTCTATATGTATCAACTGATAGCGTGATATCAAGATCTTTCAATGCTTTAACAACAGGAATAACTCGATTCATTTCTTCCTCCACACTAATTTCAGCATAACCAGGACGTGTGGATATACCACCGATGTCAATAATATCAACGCCTTCATTAACCATTGATTTCGCTCTCTTAACAGCACTTTCCACAGTATTATATTTACCACCATCTGAGAAGGAGTCCGGAGTTATATTTAATATCCCCATAATTTTTGTGTGCGCCATGTCCACTCTTCTTCCTTTCATTTTATAAAATGATTTTCGCCCAATCACTCTTATTACTATTCTATAATAACGTTATTTATTATTTTTTTCAGTAACCAATACTTAAAATCATTGTCTGCCACGTTATTCATACTATTGTAATGCTTGGAATTTTAAAAATACCAAAATAAATACCGGCCACACAATAAAAATGTGACCGGTATTTATTGAATTATCATATTTTAGTCTTCGAAAGAGTATAATGGAGTTGAAAGATAACGTTCACCATTACTTGGTAATACAGTAACAACTGTTTTACCTTTACCAAGTGATTTGGCTTTTTCAATCGCCGCATAAATTGCCGCTCCTGAAGAAATACCACCTAAGATACCTTCTTCTTTAGCTACTTTACGTGACATATCCATAGCAGTTTCATTACCTACTTTGATAATTTCGTCATAAATATTTGTATTTAATGTGTCTGGAATAAACCCTGCACCTAAACCTTGTAATTTATGCGGACCTGGTTCTCCACCACTTAAAACAGGTGAATCTTCAGGTTCAATTGCTACAAGATTAATATCTGGATATTTTTCTTTTAAAACTTTTCCAGCGCCACTTAATGTTCCACCAGTACCTACACCAGCTAAGAATGCATCAATTGTTTGGCCATCAAATTGTTCCACTAATTCAGGACCTGTTGTTAATTCGTGTACACGAGGATTAGCAGGATTTTCGAATTGTTGTGGTTCATAGTAACCAAATTCTTCTTTTAGTTCTTTAGCTTTTTTGATAGCACCTTTCATCGCTTCCGAGCCAGGCGTTAACACAACTTCAGCGCCATATGCTTTTAATAAGTTACGGCGTTCTTGACTCATCGTTTCAGGCATAGTGAATACAGCTTTGTATCCTTTAGCCGCACATACAAAAGCAAGACCGATACCTGTGTTACCACTTGTAGGTTCAACAATCGTATCACCTGGTTTAATCTTACCTGCTTGTTCAGCTTCTTCAATCATTGCTAAAGCGATACGATCTTTTACAGAACCGCCTGGATTTTGATATTCAAGTTTTACATATACGTCTGCAGCATCTTCTCCCACAACGTTGTTTAACTTAACTACCGGTGTATTACCGATTACTTTCACGATATTATCTACTGGTTTACTTGTCATAAGTATTGCTCCTTTTCATTAAAAAGTTTAAAAAACCTACTTTTTCTATCGGATATACTTTTATTTTATCAGATTTTTCTGTAAATACAACTATGAAAACCGAATTTATATATATTACTTAAATTAGAAGTTTATTCCCATTCATTGTAACCGTTTTACTTTAATTTTTCTAATAATTCCTGTAGTTCATTTTCAGAAAATTGATATTTCGTTCTACAGAAGTGACATTCTGCTTCAGCACCTTTATCTTCATCAATCATACTTTGAATTTCAGCTTCTCCCAATCCTTTAATTGCGTTCAAGAATTTTTCATGTCCACAGTTACACTCGAATTTTGAAGATAATTCATCTAAAATTTGTACATTTTCTTCTCCCAAAATTTCAAAAAGAATTTCTTCTGGAGATAAACCTTGTTCAATTAATTTTGAAACTGGCTTCATGTTATTAATTGCATCTTCCAATTTGCTAATTGTTTCTTCCCCTGCTCCTGGCATCACTTGTATGATAAACCCACCTGCAGCTTTAATTGTATTATCTGGATTCACAAGTACACCTAAACCAACTGAGGATGGCACTTGTTCACTTTTAGCGAAATAATAAGTGAAGTCATCACCTAATTCACCCGATACCAATTCACTAGAACCAGAAAAATAGTCTTTCATACCTACATCTTTAACTACAGTCAATGATCCACCGTTGCCTACAGCACGACTTACGTCTAATTTGCCCATATCATTTAATGGGAAGTGGGTTTGAGGATGTGTCACATAACCCCTGATATTGCCTTGTGCATCTGCGTCAGCAATAATCTTTCCGATAGGTCCATGCCCATCAACCGTTACCGTAAGTTTTTGGTTGTCATTTAACATAGCACCCATCATAACCGTTGCTGTCATCGTACGTCCTAGTGCAGCTGAGGCAGTTGGCCAGGTATAATGTTTTGTTTGTGCTTCTTGAACACTGTCTGTTGTCCATGCGCTATAAGCACGAATTTGCCCTCCAAATGCTAATGCTTTAACTATATAATCATTCGTCATTTTAATTTCTCCTTTTAAAGTTATCTCATTTAAATTTAAGTGGTTATTTCGCATTGAATACTTTCCATTATTTCAATTCAATTTATTGTACTGGTTACTATACGAAAATGCTAAACATTTGTTTGATAAAACTTAATGGGGTGTAATCAGCAGAAAAAAACTCTTCCTACTATCAATATGATAGCAGAAAGAGCAATTTATGTTCAGTCATTAATTTCTATTACTTGGATCATTTGGGTTGCTTGGATCACTTGGTTTATCGATATTAGGCGGTTGTTCATGACCAGTTTGTTCAGTGTCATTGCCCTGTTTATCTTCATCTTGTGAATCTTCACGACCTTCTTGTCTATCTTTATTTGATTGTTCTTGACGAACATCTTCATAAGATTTACCGTATTTTCCTTCTTCGAAGTTATCATCTTTGTTTTGCACGACTTCTGCGCCATCGTAATCAACTTCTGGTAATACGCCATCATAGAATAATGAATGGATTTGTTCAGCTACTAATGTTTCTTCTGTCAATAATGACTCAGCTATTAGTATCAGTTGTGATTTATGTTCTGTAAGGATGTTTTTACAACGCTCATATTGTTCTTTAATAATACGTTGCACTTCTTTATCAATTTCATATGCAATCTGACCAGAATATTCTGGGTCACCTTGCATATCTTTACCTAAGAAGACTTGTCCATTACTACTGCTGGCAAATTGAATTGGGCCAAGTTTTTTACTCATACCATATTCTGTAACCATCTGACGTGCAATTTGTGTTGCACGTTCAAAGTCGTTAGATGCGCCTGTTGATACTTCATTAAAGTTAATATCTTCAGAAACACGTCCACCAAGCAGACCACAAATTTTATCTAATAATTCTGGTTCAGTCATTAAGAAGCGATCTTGTTTTGGTAACATCATAGCATAACCGCCAGCTTGTCCACGTGGCACGATTGTAACTTTATGCACAATTTCTGCTTCATCAAGTACCATACCGATAATCGTATGACCAGCTTCATGATGTGCCACAATATTACGTTCTTTTTCTGAAATAACACGTGATTTTTTAGCTGGACCTGCAATTACTCTATCTGTCGCTTCTTCTATATCACGCATGTCGATTTTCTTCTTACCTTCACGAACAGCTACTAATGATGCTTCGTTAAGAAGATTTTCTAAATCGGCACCAGAGAAACCAGGTGTTCTTTGAGAAACAGCTTTTAAGTCAACTGTTTCGTCAAGTGGTTTGTTCTTAGAATGAACATGAAGAATAGCTTCACGCCCTTTTACATCTGGACGACCTACTTGGATTTGTCTATCGAAACGACCCGGACGTAATAAAGCTGGGTCTAAAATATCAGGACGGTTAGTAGCAGCTATCATAATGATACCTTCATTTTCACCAAATCCATCCATTTCAACAAGTAATTGGTTTAACGTTTGCTCACGTTCATCATGACCGCCACCAACACCAGCGCCACGTTGACGACCAACTGCATCAATTTCATCTATAAAGATGATACATGGTGCATTTTTCTTAGCGTTTTCGAACAAGTCACGTACACGACTTGCACCGACACCAACAAACATCTCAACAAAGTCTGAACCACTGATTGAGAAGAAAGGTGTACCTGCTTCACCAGCAACCGCACGTGCTAATAACGTTTTCCCTGTACCTGGAGGGCCAACTAATAGCACACCTTTTGGAATTCTTGATCCCATTTGTTTAAATTGCTTATTGTCTTTTAAGAAATCTACTATTTCAATTAATTCTTGTTTTTCTTCATCTGCACCAGCTACATCTGAGAAGCGTACACGTTTTTTCTGACTGTCGTACATTTTTGCTTTGGATTTACCAAAGTTCATCATACGACCGCCACCGCCGCCGCCACCTTGAGCTTGGCTAAGGAAGAATATAAATAATAGAGCAATAATTAATACTGGAATTAATGTTGTTAAAATACTAACGAACACACTTTGTTTTTCTTCTTCTTTAACTGTAAAATTCAATCCATCTTGACTTTGTGCTTTATCCGTTATTTTTTCGAGCTCTTTATCGTTGTTATATAAAATTGTTGAAGAATAATCTTCACCTTTTTTCGTTTTTCCACTTACCATATACACATTTTGTTCAGGTTGGATTTCAAGTGATTTTAAATCACCTTTATCTAATTGCTTCACAAATTGGTTATATGTAAGTTGCTTTGGCATATTCCCATTTCCGTTGAGCCACGAAAACAAACCAAAGATAATAACGCCAATGATTGCGATAACTAGCACATTACGAAAGGCCTTCTGCATGCGTCGTTTCCTCCTACTTCAATAATAAAACTAACAAAAATTGTAACACAAAGCGCCGGTTTTGGGCTAGTATTTCAACTTTTGCGTTGTGTTTACAATTCTTTATGTTTTATATTTAATTTTAGTTTTCATTTTACTTTAAATATGATTAAAAAGCGCCCATTAAGTTAAAGTATTTTGACATTTTAAAGCCTACCTAAGTTTATGTATTAAATTTAAAATGTTTTTAGTATATTTGTACTATTTTCATTTAACCATTTAAACTGACTTGAACTTATAGTATATAACAACTTTTCCCACGAATAAATTGTATTGCTTTAGTTTGAATAGATTTCTGGTTTCAATGTGCCAATATAAGGTAAATTTCTATAATTTTCAGCGTAATCTAAACCATAACCAACTACAAATTCGTCTGGAATTTTTTTGCCTACGTATTTAGCTTCGATATTAGCTTTACGACGATTAGGTTTATCAAGTAGCGTAACAATTTCAAGTGAATTTACGCCACGAGATTCAAGTAATTTAGTAATCGACTTCAAAGTAGTACCTGTTTCCAAGATATCTTCAATTATTAATACATCTTTATTTTCAATAGATGAACTTAAATCTTTTAAAATTTGAACTTCTCCTGTTGATTCAGTCCCACCGTGATAACTTGAAACATCCATGAAATCTATAGCTAAATGCGTATCAATATGTTTAATTAAATCTGCCATAAACATTACAGAACCTTTTAAAATCCCAATACAAACTAACGGCTTTCCACTATACGACGCTGTAATTTCAGCACCTAAATCCTTACAAATTTGTTCAATATCTTCTTCTGATAATAACACTTCTTTTAAATCATCTCTCATAATTCCATTCCTCTCCCGTATTTCTTATAAAAATTAATTGCTCATATTTTTGCTTTAAAAACAACGTTCCAATAGCAATGATTTCATTATGTGCATTTACAATAATAGGCATTTCATCACGTTCAGATTGTATCACCTTTTCATCAATAAACAATCGGCTCACTTTCTTGTGTCCGGCCCTGCCATTGAGTGCAAATTTGTCTCCATCTTTTCTTGTTCGCACTACAAGTGGAAAACAATCTAAAGGAACATGTTTAGTCACTTGGATAGTATAGTGACCAAAATTGTAAATCCCTTGCTGATTGATCTTTGTTGGTTGAAGCTTTGCTTCATAATTTGCCATTATGATAAATTTATCATAAGCTATATGAATTATCCATTTATCTGTTGTATATAATGTAGTTTGTGCTATATTTTCAGCCAGTTGTTTGAACCATTCATCATATGTTTTTTCAGTGATTGGTCTATCGAGCGACACTTTTTCAAAGATTTTATCTAATACCGCCATCTTCACAGCATGACGTAAATTCAAAAATTGACTCCTCGAAATCAAAATTTTAGTATTCTGTTGACAAAACTCTATTGAATTATCAATAAATTGATATGCTTCATTTCTAATAACTTCTAATTGTTCGTCATGCCAGTCCTTTAATTTTAGTAATTGTTCTGTCGAGAGATGTTGATTCGCTTCAATTTCGGGTAAAATTCGATTGCGAATGTCATTTCTAACATAATGGTTTTCAGCATTAGTTTCATCTTCATAATAGGGGATTTGATATCGTTTTTGATAATTATGGATTTCACTTTTAGCGATGGTTAACAGTGGTCTGTATAAACTATAATGACCTCTCAGTGCATGTTGTGACATACCTAAACTACTTCTAGTAGAACGACCAGTCATGAGTCTATAAAATATCGTTTCGATTTGATCATCTAAATGATGTGCAGTGAGCAATACATCTGCATTTAACTCCAACATCATCTCATCAAACCATTGATATCGTGCGTGTCTAGCTTCACTCTCTATACTGTTTCCTTTTGCAACCACACTAGATAAATCAAGATGATGAACATATAATGGTATGTCGTGTGTAGTGCAAAATGCTTTAATAAAAGCTTCTTCTTCTGATGCAACGGAACGTATCTGATGATTCACATGCAAACAAGTTAACTTCGCATATGAATGCTTTAAGTGTGAAATGAGTTGATGTAACAGCGTCATACTGTCAATACCAGTAGAAACTGCTAATACGACGTGATTATTTTCAGACCATCCTTCAGTGTTAACTTTCAAGACCTCTACCTCCCATACAAAACACTACTTTAGCTTTTTCCTATTATTAAAGTACTATTCCTAATATACAATAAAAAAGAGACTGTTTCCTTAAGAAAGAAAACAGCCTTAGATTGTTATGCACTCGCTCAATTTTAAAACATATATGGGTTATGCTTATTAGCGTTTAGCGCCTTTTCCACCACGTCTAGATTCTGTTTGACGTTTAATAGAAGTTAATTTATCTTCACTATCTTTCAAGAAATTTGTTAATTTCTTTTCAAAATCTTCACCTTTTGGTTGAGGTGGTTTGTGGCTCGGTTTACTTTGAGGTTTACGTGGACGATCTTTTGCTTTCTTAATTGATAAACTAATTTTTCCATCATCAGCAATTGAAAGCACTTTAACTTCTACTTCATCACCAACAGATAAGTGGTCTTCTACGTTTTCTACGTAATTATCTGCAACTTCACTTATGTGAACTAAGCCACTTTTTCCTTCAGGAAGTTCGACAAAAGCGCCAAACTTTTTGATTCCTGTGACTTTACCTTTAAGCTTGTTTCCTATTTCGATTGACATATTGTAAATAAATCCTCCCGATTTGTTTCGATTTTAACCTTATTATATGCCTGTTTGCATAATTTAACAATGGTATTATGATTCAAAAAAATAAATTTTGTTATTTATCTTGTTTGGCAGATTTGGATTCTGCTTTCGACTTATCCTCTGGTAGTTTAAAAACTACTTCTCCATCATTACTTAAATAGTAATCATCTCGAGCAACTTTTTCTATATAACTCTTATCATTAAGGTTGTTCAATTGTTCTTTTAACGCAAGTTCTTCATCTTGTTGTTTTTGATATTTTTCTTCTTTGTGTTGACGCTCGACTGCATCTTCACTATTACTTTGCTTTTGAGTGACAAGCATTATGGATAAAATGATAATAATAGCTAGTAAAATACCACCAAATAACGTGATACGTTTACGTACAACACGTCTTCTCATTCTCTGCTTTTGTTTCTTTTTATTCTCGGCAGAAGTAAACGTATTCCCTATGTTTTCTACTTTTTTACTCATAGCTTGTCACCTCCTGTTTAATTTTCACTAACTTTTTCTTCTTTAACTAATTCGTACATGCCTTTCGCATTTTCTTTCGTTGCATGTTCACTTAATCCAGTTACGTTTATAGTTACAATTTTCTGTCCAAATCTAATTGTAAGTTCATCAGTCACTTTGACGTCTGTTCCCGCTTTTGCAACCGAACCATTTACAGTCACACGCCCTTGATCACTGATTTCTTTAGCTAATGTGCGACGTTTCACTAATCTCGATACTTTGAGGTATTTATCTAATCTCATATTCCTTCTCCTCCTTGCTCCAAAAGACGCTTTAAAGCATCCTCGTCTAACGACATATTTTTTGTTTTATCATACAACTTCAAGAAATGCTCTGCAAATACTTTTTCGAATTTCACTCTTTGTGTTTTACCCTCTTTTGCTTTTGCATCTGCCCAAATATTTTTCAAATCATCCATACCTTTCGCATCTGCGTCACCAAAAATATGAGGGTGTCTACGTATCATTTTAGCTGAAAGACTTTCAATGACCTCATTAATATCAAGGTAGCCTTCTTTTTTACCAATACTTGTATGCAATAATACTTGTAAGAGTATGTCACCTAATTCTTCAATAATGTGCCAATCGTCTTCATTATCTATGGCTTCAAATAATTCAAACGACTCTTCCAATAAATAACGTTTCAATGTATGATGTGTTTGCACTTTATCCCACGGACAACCTTGTTCTTCATCCACAAGCTGGTCTATGATATTGGCAGCAAAATAGAAATCACTGTAGTAGAACACTTCTTGCTCAACTTTAGGAATCAGTACGCTAGTTAAGTTACTAAAAATTGATGCATAATGATCTAATTCAAATAATGGCGTCTCTATAACATTGGCGTCATTGTGTTTTGCGCCATCTACAATATACACGATTTGTTCATCGTCATACCTTTCCATTAAGGTAACTTTTAAATCGCCTGCCGTCATGGGGCTATATACTTGCGTTATGAGTGTATGGGTACGAATATTTAATTGATTCGCTTTTATTGCTGTTGCATCTAGCATTGTAAAACCATCATTGGGATCTATTTTAACCGCTTCAAAAATATCATCAATAAAGCTTTTGCCACCTAAAACTTCAATTTGAATATCGTTATGCGCCTTTGCATATGCTTCTAATTTCACAGTCGTTGTTTCAGCCACTCGAGGATGACCAGGCACTGTATAAACAACATTTTCATGCTCTGAAGCTGCTATTAAATTTTTTACAATACTCTCATAAACATCATCAAACGATTTGTGTGCTTCATATTGAGCATCAAAACTTCTGAATTCTATATCTTCTTTCAATTCATTAATTACAGGGTGGTCTAACGTTCGCGTATATACTGTCGATTGTTTTTTCAAGTATTTATATATACCTAAAGGTAAATCATCGAGACCATAGTTCCCTAAACCTACAATTGTAATATGACGTGCCATTAGTGTTTCCCTCTTTTCATATGATATAGCTTATTACCAAAAGGCAAATGCTTTAACTCTCTATAACTTAATAATTGTAAATGAATTGTAGCAAATAGGATGACCAACACGCCTATAGATGCTGCTATCAATAATTCTATCAAACCACCTATACGCCCATGTGTTGGAATAAGCCACATCGTCACTTGTACAGCTATAGATAACATAAGCATAGTTAATATCAATTTAAAGACAAATTTTCGCATAGTTTGAAATTTATAATGTTTTAATACGTTAAAATGCAAAATAAGTGTAAATAAGACTAACGATATTACTGTACTCAAACTACCACCTAGCATCAATAAATGAGGTATTAATATAACATTAAGTAAAACTTTACTGATAACACCCATCATAAAAGCAAATAAGACCACGCGCACTTGCTGTTTCACTTGTAGCAATGCAATATCCATCATTATAAGCGAGACACATATCACCGTAAGCATATAGATAGCTAATGTCCCTGTTAAACTATCATTTTTAAAAAACACAGTGTTCATGACCGGCAATAAGTTAATCAATCCCACTCCTGCAGCTACACTAAACATAACCGTAATCTTAATAGACGCATTTGCATAACGATTAGTTAGGATATCGTGCTTCTCTTTTATTGCTTCTGTCAGTAAGGGAATAAGCACGAAACTAAATGTAGTCGTTACAATCAACCCCATTTGTATAAAGGAAGCACCTCTATCATATATCCCTTTTTGGGTCGTTGCTTGTTGAAAATCCAAGCCTGTACTTTTTAATGCATGTAATACAGTGAAACTATCTACAACTTGCCAGACAATAACAATAAGTTGGCTGACTGCAAAAACGATAATTGCCAATGCTAATTTTCGCCATTCAATATTTGACTGAGCGTCTGGTCTTGTCAGTTTAAACGGCTTTTGTTTTATTAGAAATAGACTAGAAGCTAAAAACCCTGCTGCCGAACCAGCAATTGCTAAAGTTCCTGCTGCATATATCGACCATTGGTACGTCATAAATAATACAACAGCTACCATTATAATCGACACACGTACAAATTGCTCAATCACTTGTGATAGTGCAGGTGCATTCATCATTTTTTGTGCTTGATAGTAGCCTCTATATACGCCTAGTATTCCAATAAATAAAAAACTAAAACTTGCCGCTCTAAGCATTGGGGTCAAGTTGGCATCACCCATTAACGACGCGACCCATTTAGCACTTACAAGTAAAATCAAGAAAAACACAGCACTAATCATTTGTAAGTTTATCAATACTTTCGTATATTGTCTTACTTGACCTACAGTATCAAATGATTGTGTAATTGCACTCGGAATCGCATTCATTGTCAAAATAACACCTAAAGCAACAATGGGATATATTTGTTGATATGCGTATAACCCTTCATCACCCAATATATTTTGATATGGGACGCGATAAATAGCACTTAAAATTTTAACAATAACAAGGGCTAAAGTAAGTGCAACTACGCCATTAAAGGCCGTATTTTTATCAGACTTAGACTTCATCTACTATAACCATACTTTCTTCTAAACATTTAGCTAAAAATTTCAAATTATCCAACCATGCACCTGTTTTATTTAATGTTAATTTCATTTTACCATCTTGTACGCCAACTTTCATTGCACGACCAAGTGGTTGCGTTTGTTTGAACAATGTTTCTCCATTAATATCTGTCGTTCCTTTTTCAGATAAATAAATTTCTACTTGTTTATTAACATCTTTAATTGCAGTGACACCCGCATGTAATGCATGTACTTTAATTTCCATCATATCTAACAATCTCTCAACTTCTACAGGATAATCATTGAAACGATCTATTAATTCATCTTTGACATCCATCAGTTGATCTTGTGTCTCGATTTTACGTAATTTTTTATAAATTTCAATTTTCGCTTGTTCATTTTGAATATATTCAGCTGGTAAATAAGCATCGATATTAAGTTCTATTTCGACTTCTGGCGCATCTTCAGTTTCTACTGTTACACCACGTTTTTCATTAACTGCTTCTTCAAGCATTTGAGAGTATAAATCAAAACCAACAGAGTCGATAAATCCATGTTGCTGCTTTCCTAATAGATTACCTGCACCACGAATATTCAAATCTCTCATAGCAATTTTAAATCCTGAACCTAATTCAGTGAATTCTTTAATTGCTTGCAAACGATCTTCTGCAGTTTCAGTCAATACTTTATTAGTTGGATGCAAGAAATATGCATAGCCGATACGACTAGAACGACCTACGCGTCCTCTCAATTGATACAGTTGGCTAAGTCCAAAACGATCTGCATCTTCAATGATAAGCGTGTTTGCATTAGGGACATCTACCCCCGTTTCAATGATAGTGGTCGTTACAAGAATATCGTATTCATGATTGATAAATCCTAGCATCGTTTCCTCTAGATCGCCCTCACTCATTTGCCCGTGTGCTACACCAATGTTAGCATCAGGCATTAACATTTGTAACTGTTCACGTTTCTCATATATAGACTGCACTTTATTATACAGATAAAAAACTTGTCCTTCACGTGATACTTCTCTTTCGAGCGCTTCTTTTATAAAGTTAGTATTTTGTTCTAACACATAGGTTTGTACTGGAAATCGATTTTCTGGCGGTGTTTCAATAACAGATAAATCACGTACGCCTAACATACTCATATGCAATGTGCGGGGAATAGGGGTCGCTGTCAACGTCAAGACATCCACATTTGTTTTAAGTGATTTAATTCTTTCTTTATGACGGACACCAAAACGCTGTTCTTCATCCACAATAAGTAGACCTAAATCTTTATAGTGGATGTCTTTGCCAAGTAATTTATGTGTACCTACTACGATATCAACAAAGCCTGATTTCAAACCTTCTTTTGTCTCTTTAACTTCTTTAGTCGTTCTAAAGCGACTTATCAGTTGAACTTCAATTGGAAAATCTTGCATGCGCTCTATTAATGTTTCGTAATGCTGTTGGGCAAGAATTGTCGTTGGAACTAAGAAAGCAACTTGCTTACCTTCCATTACAGCTTTAAATGCAGCTCGAACAGCTACTTCTGTCTTGCCATAACCAACGTCACCACATAACAATCTATCCATTGGACGTTCTATTTCCATATCCTGTTTAATTTCATCAATGGATTTACTTTGGTCAGGTGTTAGTTCATATGGGAAATCCAATTCAAAATCATTTTGTTCGGCCGTATCTGGTCCATACTTATAACCAACAGACATTTCACGCTCTTTATATAAATCAATAAGTTCATCTGCAATGTCCTCAACACTTTGTTGTACTTTAGCTTTTGTTTTTTTCCAATCTGTACCACCAAGTTTGTTTAATTTTGGTGATTTATCTTCTGAGGCCACATATTTCTGCACTTGATCCATTTGATCTACAGGTACAAATAATTGATCAGTACCTTTGTATTGCAATTTGATATAATCTTTATGAACGCCACTTACTTCTAAAGTTTCGACCCCTAAATATCTACTCACACCATGATGGACATGTACAACATAATCTCCAACTTTTAAATCCTGATAAGACTTAATCTTCTCAGCATTTGTGAGTGCTTTTTGCTGTTTTGGCTTTTTCTTCTGCTTAGATTTAAAAAGTTCACGTTCTGTAACGACAACAAGTTGCATATAAGGCAATTCAAAACCTTCAGACAAACTACCTTCTGTAATAATCGCACTTCCGCCATTGCTACGATGACTTGGGGTATCGATAAATGTCGGTATATGCATTTCATTTAGCATCTCTTGTATACGTTCTTTTTTCACTTCAGTTTCTGCTAAGACTACTACTGTATAATCATTCTGTATATAGCGCTGAAATTCCGAACGCATAATATCATATTGCCCATAAAATTGTTGTACAGGTTTACACGAAAATTTAATAATTTCATTTAATTGAACCGGCATAGTTGCTGTAAATAATGTGAAATAAGTTAGTGGGTGAGATTTGAGTAATGTCTCGAATCCATCATATTGTAAAAAACTTTGCCCGATAAATCCCTTACCACTTTCTATTAAATTCTGTATAAAGTCATCCGCTTCCGTTAAAAGTGACGCTTCGCTTTCTTTAACTCTATTATATTCATCAATCGCTACGATAGCATCATTTTTAAAATAATCTATAATTGTAGCTGGTTGTTCATACATAAATGCCACTAGGCGACGCAAAACTTGATGGTCCAATATTGATGATTCATAGAGTTGGAAACTATCATAAGTTTCTTTTAATTCCTGACGGACGGATTTATCTATTTTAGGGCGTGTATGTTCATATGCTTCTTTAAGTTTTAACTTTGTATGTTTTAAGACATTATCAGTAATAATATAATCACTAGCTGTAGTTATATTTACCGAATCTATATTTCCCTCTGACCTTTGGGTTTCCACATCAAAATCACGTATTGAATCTACTTCAGTATCAAATAATTCAATTCTTACTGGTTTACCAATAAGTGGATAGATATCTATAATTCCACCTCTTAATGAAAATTCTCCTATGTGTGAAACGACACTTTCTCTACGATATCCCATATTTACCAGTTTGTTTAATAGGGTATCCGTATCAATATCGTCACCTACTGATAATGACAATTGATGGGATTTCCACATTTCTACAGGTGTAAGCCATTTTTTCAGGCCATTTAATGGTACGATAAATAACCCTCTCTTTTCTTGAGCAAGTGCCGTCAGTGTACGTACACGCTCACTCATAAATTGAGGGCTTTGCGTTGAAAATTCTTCAGTCATGATATCTTGCATTGGATATTTATATATATCTTCTGCCTTTACAAATTGTGATAAATCACTTTCCAACTTATCTGCTTGATATAAATTATTAGTCACAACTAATAATTGCTTTGAAGTATGCAAAAACTTTTCAGATATAATCGTTGCCTTAGCCGCCGAAGACAACCCAGTTACTAAAACATTCTCTTTGCCAAATACTGCGTCTAATTCTTGATAACGCTTATCTCCATTTATATATTCTGTAATTATTGATTTCAATTGACTTCACCATTATATTCATTCATCACACGATCAAATCTAGAACTTTCTATAAAAGCTTCAACCGCACGTGCAGAATGGTCTATTACTTTATCCATCGTTTCCATTTCTTGTTTTGAAAATTTTTGCAATACATAGTCAACAATTGCCATACCATTTGATGGACGGTCTACCCCAATGCGAATACGCTTAAATTCATCTGTTCCCAATACTTGAATAATTGATTTCATACCATTATGACCACCAGCACTACCTTTTTGTCTTAAACGTATTTCGCCTTGTGGTAAATCTAAGTCATCATACAACACTAATAATTCATCAATTTCAATATTGTAATATTTCATCAATGGACCTACTGCTTCTCCGGATAGATTCATCATTGTCATCGGTTCGATAAACATCACTTTCTCTCCTGCAATATGTTCAATAGTATAGGCACCTTTAAACTTTTGCTTATCTAACTTGAATTGGTTTTGGTCTAACATATAATCTATAACCTCAAAACCAATATTATGTCTTGTTTGTTCAAAGCGTTTACCTATATTGCCTAGACCTACAATACATTTCATTATGTTACCTCCAATTGTTGTTCTCACTTTTATAGCGCTTTTTTTATAAAAAGCTTGTACATTCGTATGTACACACACAAATTATTTTCCGTATCATTCACTATAATAACATAAAAAAGCACCTGCTTAACGTATTAAGCACGGTGCTTTTTTATAAGATGCTATAACATTGACAGCGTCAATGCGCAAGAAAATTTAAAGAGTAGAAATATTATTCTTCTTCTTTTTCTTTGCCTACAACTTCAGGCTCAGCAGTTTCTGAATCGCCTTCCATTGCTTCGATTTCTTCTTCAGTTGGTTCTTCAGTTGGAGCAACTACAGTTACTACTGAATCAGTGCCTTCATTTTCGATTGTAAAGTCGCCTGATACTTTAATATCTGCTACTGAAATACTATCGTTAATGTTTAATTCACTAATTTCAACTTCAATTGTTTCAGGAATGTTATCAGGAGTAGCTGTAACTTCAAGGTTGAATAATGGTTGTTCAACAACGCCACCTTCTTTAGTTCCTGCTGCTTCTCCTACTAATTGAACTGGTACTTCAACAGTACGTTCTTCAGTCATATTGATTGCTAAGAAATCAATGTGAGTGATTTGGTTTTTAAGTGGATCGAATTGGTAGTCTGAAACCATTACTTTAATAGTTTTAGAACCTACGCCTAAATCGATAACACCGTTACGTCCAACTTCACGGATAACTTTGATAAATTCTACTTCGTCTACTTTAACAGAAGTATTTTTTGTACCGAAACCATAAACGATTGCAGGTACTTTACCAGTGTTTCTTAATGTTTTAAGGTCAGAACGTGTTTGTTTACCTTGACGAATAATTGACTTTAATGCAGTCATATTCATTTCCACCTTTCATCTTTGCTCTTTAAAAGAGCCCCTCACTTACCCATCAACTTATCGTTGCTTGCAAGTGTTTATTTTCAGTGCTCGCTAAATCACGAACGAAACCATTATACATTCGTTATGTTTTTTAGTCAAATAGCACACTAACAGATTCACTTTCATATACGCGAATGATTGCCTGTGATAATAAACCTGCTACCGATAATTCTTTTGTGTTATTTGGTTTACGACTATCTTCTAATTGAATTGAATTCGTTACTACTAACTCTTTAATTGCTGAATTTTCGATACGTTCTCTTGCTGGACCAGATAGGACAGGGTGAGTACAACATGCATATACGTCTTTTGCCCCTTTATCTTTTAATGCTTGTGCTGCCAATGTAATTGTACCTGCTGTATCGATAATATCATCGATAATAATAGCTGTACGCCCATCGATATCACCAACAATATTCATAACCTCTGCTACGTTTGGTTTTGGACGACGTTTATCAATAATAGCAATTGGGGTTTTAAGGATGTCTGCGAGTTTACGTGCTCTTGTCACACCACCATGGTCTGGAGAAACTACAACACACTCTTCAAGATCAAGATTTGTATCATTTTTGAAGTATTCCGCTAAGATTGGCACACCCATTAAATGATCAATTGGAATATCAAAGAACCCTTGAATTTGTGGCGCATGTAAATCTAATGCAATCATACGATCTGCCCCAGCCGTTTCGATTAAGTTTGCTACTAATTTAGCAGTAATCGGCTCACGACTACGCGCTTTTCTATCTTGACGTGCATATCCATAATAAGGTACAACGATATTAATATTCGCTGCTGATGCACGTTTACAAGCATCTATCATTATCAATAATTCCATTAAATGCAAGTTGACTGGATTTGAAGTAGGTTGAATAATAAATACATCGCAACCACGAATGCTTTCTTCTATATTGATTTGAATTTCTCCATCGCTGAAACGTTTTACAGAACACTTTCCAAGTTCAATTCCAACATGATCTGCTACTTCTTGGGCTAACGGTTCATTTCCTTTCAAAGAAAATATTTTCAAAGCAGAGTTCTTGTACTCATTGTTTAACATTTATAGTCCTCCAATTAATTCATTCAATTAGTTTAATTTATATATACAAGGCAACATTATATTATTTATCAACATAAAAGCTTCCAAGTTCGTAACAAATTTAGTTACATTGAGTTTAACAGTTGTAGCTTAATTATCTAAACGTTGTGCATTTTATTTTTTCAAATAACCTTCTTTAGTCGTTTGTCTGGCTCTTCCTAATGCCAGACTATCATTTGGCACGTTATCAGTTATAGTAGAGCCTGCCGCTACAAAAGCACGATTTCCTAACGTTACAGGCGCAACAAGATTTGTATTACAACCTATAAATACATCATCACCGATACTCGTCTTGAATTTATTAATGCCATCATAGTTAACTGTAATTGAGCCACAGCCAATATTTGTACGTTCACCTATTTCAGCATCACCAATATAACTTAAATGAGGTACTTTAGCACCGTCTTTAATTATCGATTTTTTAACTTCAACGAAATTACCGACTTTCACTTTCTTACCAAGATCAGCGCCTGGTCGTAATTGAGCAAACGGTCCAACTGTTGCATAATCATCCACATTGGATTCATTGATGACTGACTGCTTAATTGTAACATTAGATCCGATACTACTGTTTGTAATTTCTGTATATTGTCCAATGATAACGTCTTCACCAATTTCACTATAACCTACAAGCTTCACGCCTGGTTCAATTACAGTATCCTCACCAATCTTCACGTTTACACCAATATAAGTAGTTGCTGGGTCAATAATCGTTACACCATTTTTCATATGATATTCATTGATGCGCTGTCTAAATGCACTTTCAGCTTCGCTCAACATCAATCTGTCATTCACACCCATAATTTCATCAAAATCGTCTGTATGATATACTTCAACGCTACCTTTATCTTCTAAAATTAATGAAAGTACATCTGGCAAATAGTATTCACTTTGTACATTATCATTTTTCACATGATTTAATTTATCAAATAGTACTTGATTATCAAAAGCAAAAATACCAGAACTAATTTCATTAATTTCTCTTTCATTCTCTGTTGCGTCTTTTTGTTCAACGATTTTAACTAAATGGTTATCTGAATCACGAAGAATGCGCCCATATCCAAATGGATTTGGTGCTGTAGCAGATAATACTGTAGCTTGTGCTTGATTTTGCTCGTGGTGATCAACTAAAGCTTTTAATGTTTCTGTAGTAATTAATGGTGTATCACCACAGACAACAAGCGTTGTGCCTTGTTTATCTTGTAAATGTTCACTCGCCATTTTCACAGCATGTGCAGTTCCTAATTGCTCTTCTTGAAAACTATAAAGTGACGCGTCACCTAAAGTTTCTTTCACGCTTTCTGCGCCATGACCAACAATTGTTACAAGTTGTTCTACTCCAGATCGCTTAACGTTATCAACAACATGTTCAATCATCGATTTGCCTGCAACTTCATGTAGTACTTTGTATTTCTTTGATTTCATACGTGTACCCTTGCCAGCTGCGAGTACTATTGCACGTCTTTGCATGTATGTTAACCCTCCATTAAAATATACACTTCCTCCTTATTATAATTTAACGCTAGCCCCACTTTCAAGGCTCAAAGCGTCAATATTAAATAATAAGAAAATTGAGATCGTCATAAACCAAATTATTCCATTTACTATTTGTCATCTTTATAAGTATTAGAAAACGCTTCATTAATGTACAATATTTTTCTCATTCTGCTATAATCATTTACTACATTTTATCAATATATGCTTTAATATGTATTTCTATTCATTATTTAGAAATGAATAAATCCAAATTTATAATTGTTTTGTCGGACATATTAAATATAATTATATAACAGATAATTTTTGTCACCTTTACACGTTTACATTAAATTAAAAAAATTATAATTCACTTTACTTTTCCACAAAAAAGAAGATTGAATTTCTGTCAAACAGAAGTTCAATCTTCTTTTTATATAATATTTGAATTATAATGATTATCACAAATTTTATTAAGCTTCTTCGCCAGAGTCTTCTGATGGTTGTGCATTTCTATCAGGAATAACCTCATCAGTTTCTTCATATACTTTCATCACTGCATCTTGTATTTCTTGTCTCATTTCTGAGTTAATTGGATGCGCGATGTCTCGGAATTCACCATCTGGTGTACGTTTACTTGGCATTGCGACGAATAGACCTGTGTTGCCTTCAATGACACGTAAATCATGAACCACAAATGATTCATCTAAAGTGATTGAAACGAGCGCTTTCATTCTTCCATCTGTTTGTATCTTTCTAAGTCTTACATCTGTCACTTTCATGTAGTGAGCCCCCCTAGTATCTCTTTGTTAGAAGCTTAACAATTTCATCAAAAATTATAAATCCTTACTTAACTTCTGCTATTACTTCGATTTCTACTTTAACATCTTTAGGTAACCTTGCTACCTCAACACAACTTCTTGCTGGTTGATGATTGTCAAAGTATTTGCCATAAACTTCGTTTATATTTTGAAATTCATTCATATCAGCAATAAAAATAGTAGCTTTAATAACTGAATCTATGTCAGATCCAGCTTCATCTAAAACAACCTTTAAATTCTCTAAGACTTGTTTTGTCTGTTCTTTTACATCATCACTGACAATTTCGCCATCTAAATTTAATGGGATTTGTCCAGATGTGAACACTAGACCATTAATTTGTGTTGCATGTGAGTATGGACCTAACGCTTCAGGCGCCTTGTTTGTATTAATTGTTTTCATGGTGCCGTTAATCGCTCCTTTAAGTAAATTTATTTAAACTGTTACCTTTTTCTACCTTAAATTCCTGATTGTATTCGTCTACATCAGATAATCTCACTAAGGAAGTATAATCTTCAATTAACCTTTGCTTAACTTCTTTTGATTCTACTAGTACCGATACCCCTTTCACATGAGCTTTAAACTCATTCATTAAATTCATTACGCCGTTGATAGAGCCACCAGCTCTCATGAAATCATCGACCACAAGTACGTTTGAATTTTCAGGTAAAGTTCTCTTTGAAAGAACCATTGTCTCAATTTTTCGTGAAGAACCAGATACGTAATTTATTGATACTGTTGAACCTTCAGTCACTTTATTATCTTTTCTAATGACCACGACTGGTATATTCAATACATTAGCTACTGCATTAGCAAGAGAAATCCCCTTCGTAGCAATCGTTACGATAGCATCTAGCTCTTCATCCATATACAATGTAGCAATCAATTTACCCACTCTATTGAGCAAAGTCGGGTTTCCCATTAAATCTGATAAGAATAAATACCCTCCTGGTAACAAGCGGTCTTTTTCTTGAAGCTGCTCAATAATGTCTTCTACAACTTCACTTGCTTCTTCTTTGCTCATCTCAGGTTTATATGTAACTCCACCACTCGCTCCAGCTGTCGTAATAACTGTCCCAAGTTTTTCCATTTGAAAAGTCGTTTTAATAATTTGGACGTCTTCACTTATTGACGATTTCGCCTGTTTAAATTTTTGAACAAAATAAGTTAAAGGTATCAATTTATTTGGATTATTCATTAAATATTGAGTCATATATACAATTCGTTCACTTCTTTTATAGCGCATTAAACTCATCCCTTCTCTTATCCTAATAATCTTACTATATATACTTCATTACAACAGCCATTGACAGCATTGTATACATGTCTTGCTTGTCGTTCTTTTTGTGTGAGACCATAAACAGTCGGACCGCTTCCACTCATCATAGCACCATCTGCACCGTTATCTAACATATTCTCTTTTATTTTTAAAATCTCAGGACACAGCTGATTCGAGATAGGTTCCAATCGATTTGAAAGACTCTTACATAGCAGTTCATAATCTCCTGTATTTAAAGCTGATTCGCACGCTTTAGTATCGACATTATGTGTTTGTTTTAAATCTAACATTTTAAAAATCTCAGGTGATGATATTCCTATATTGGGTTTGGCCACAACCACCCACGCTGAAGGCGGCTTATTCAGAAAGTTAATTTGTTCACCTTTCCCTTTACACAATGCCGTTTTCCCAAAAACACAAAATGGAATATCCGTACCTATGGTAACTCCAAGTTCACACAATTCTTCTAATGGACGATTCAAATTATATAGGCGATTCATCCCTCTCATTGTCGCTGCAGCATCTGTTGAACCACCAGCAAGACCAGCTGATACCGGTATATTTTTATCTATGCTGATTGTAACACCTTGTTCTAAATTATAATTCTGCTTCATTAATTCTGCAGCTTTATATGCTAAATTTTTACTATTGGAGGGAACATAAGTTTGCTCTACATCGACAACAATTTTATTGTCTTTACGTAGTTCAAATGACAAACGATCATTTAAATCTATTGTTGTCATAATCATTTCAACTTCATGAAAACCATCATCTCGTTTAAAGAGTGTGTCCAGCGTGAAATTAATCTTAGCCGGAGCTGTTTCATAAATCATATGCCCACCCTCTTTCAATTTCGATATGGTAATAAAATGATTTTAACATATTGTTATAGTTGATTTGTCAGTTTTTTAAAACTAAATCTGTTACAACATCATTCTTAGTAATTTATATTGCTATATAATTATAAATTATGAAGGATTGTAAAATCATTTCTTAATTTATTATTCTACAACATACTTAGTTTTCAATAAAATTATAACCACTTGATAAATCAGGGCAAAGAAAAAGGTATGTCAGCGTAATTGCGCCAACATACCTTTTTATCTATCATTATAATATTAAAGTTAAAATTAAAAAGTTCGACTTTGTAGCCAAACTTTACTTTATATCACTATTATTTAGTGTGCAACTGCTTCATGATGATTATCTTCTTCGAAAGAAACTTGTACGTTTTCAGTCAAAACATCAGTGTATGTATATGACACACGCTCAAAATTATGTTTATCTTGATCTAGCTCAACAACAAATACTGAAGGATATGTTTCTTTTAACACACCACTACGTTCAATAGTTTTTTTGCGTCCACCATTCGCTTTTAGTACAATACGATTTCCTAATTGACAATCAAGTTTATTTTTGATGTCTCCAATAGATTTTGGCATATTGCTCCACCTCGCTACAAGATGTATAATAACACAAATAGCGTGTTTTTGTCAAACAAAACATCAATTTTAGCAAGGTAAAGCGTACTTGTCAATAATTTAAAATTCTAATTCTGGGAAATTTTTCAATTCATTATATAAATTTGCAAATTCTTTTATTGAAAGCGTTTCTCCACGACGTCTTGGATCTATACCACTTGTTTCTAACCATTTTAAAATAACTTCTTTCTTGTTTTTTCCTTCAACGAACAAACTTTGGTAGTTATTATTTATCGTTTTTCGTCTTTGGCTAAAGGCAGATTTAGTCATTTTGAAAAATTTATCCTCATTGTCTACTTCAACTTGTGGCACATCCCGTTTCATTAGTTTCACAACAATTGAGTCTACATTGGGTGGTGGTAAAAATACTGATTTCGGCACAGTCAATACTTGACTTGTTTCTGTATAGTATTGTGCAACAATTGATAATGATCCATATGCTTTCGTTCCTACCTGTGCATTTAATCTTTCGCCTACTTCTTTTTGCATCATCACGACATAACCATCAATCGGTAAGCGCTGTTGCATTAAATTAAGTAATATAGGCGTTGTAATGTAATACGGCAAGTTTGCAACAACCATAATCTTGTCACAATCTGCAAGATTATCAGATACATACTGCGCAATGTTAGCCTTTAATATATCTTCATTAATAACTGTCACATTATCATAAGGGGACATGGTATCTTTAAGCACAGGAATCAAACGTTGATCAATCTCAAATGCAATAACTTTTTTCGCACTTTTAGCCAATTGTTCAGTTAACGATCCCATTCCAGGTCCAATCTCTATTACACCAGTATTTTCATCTATATCACTTGCGTCAATAATGTTATGAATAATATTAACATCAATTAAAAAGTTTTGACCTAAACTTTTTTTGAAGTTAAAACCATATTGATTAAGCAGTGCTTTTGTGCGGGATGGCGTAGCAATATCTTTAATATCCATTTACATTTCACTTCCTTCATTATCACTTAATGCATTTCTAACGTCCATTTCTGTATAACCAAATGCATTGAGTTTATTTATTAACTGTTTACCATTAGAATGTCCGATATGTAGCTTGCGTCCAAGGATTTCTCTCTTTCTTCGCGCATCTTTTCCAACTATTAATCCTAAATCAACTAACACTTCTTTACTAATCGTTTCGGATCCTTCTTCAAAAGGCGTACTTACATTCATTAGCGCTTCTTTGATATCGGAAAGTTTTGCATTTTCTACGCCAATTTTACCACGTTTGTTCTTTGCTTTTTCTTTATCTATATACGCATGTTTCACACCAGGTATATTTTTCTGAATCGTGTTTCGTATTTTATCACCCGGGAAATCTGGATCAGTAAAAACGATAACACCTCTCGTCTCAAAAGCCTGTGCGATTACATCTAAAATCTCTTTATTAATTGCGCTGCCGTTTGTTTCAATCGTGTCACATTCGACAGCTCTTTTAACTCGCTCGGTATCGTCTCTACCTTCTACTACAATAAATTCATTTATCTTCATTTATTGTTTCACCTTTCATAAATTTCATTCGATTTTGGTAAAAATAAAAAGACGCCGGTGCCAATAATGGTTTCCACTTAGTATTCGCTCTAAAAACTAAGCCACATCTCAGACCGACATCTTTCTTGTTCTATCTCTATGCCTTTAATTTAAACAATTGTTCTGCATTTTTAGTTGTTTGTTGGCAAACTTCCTCATAACTCACACCACGTAATTCAGCGATTTGCTCAGCTACAAGCGTCACACGTACAGGTTCATTTCTTTTACCTCTATATGGATGTGGTGATAGAAATGGTGCGTCTGTTTCAACTAATAGTCTATCGAACGGGACATGCTTTGCTACCTCTTTTGGTTGCTTCGCATTTTTAAATGTAACAGGACCGCCTAATGATACATAGAAATTCAATTTATTAATTACATCATCTGCAATTTCAGGAGAACCACTAAAGCTATGCATAATACCACCAATTTCTTCTGCGTGCTCTTCTTTTAATATATCAACACAATCTTGCGTTGCTTCTCTATTGTGTATGATAATTGGCAGATTAACACGTTTAGCTAAAGCAATTTGCTTTCTGAATAAAGCTTGTTGTATATCTTTAGGAGACTTATCCCAATGATAGTCCAATCCTGTCTCACCTATACCGATTACTTTAGGATGGGAAGCAAGTTGTTCTATCCATTCTAAACGCTCTTCTGTACAATCAATTGCATCTACAGGGTGCCATCCGATTATGCCATAGATAAATTCATATTGATCAATAAGTTCCATCGTACGTTCAATTGTAGGTGTGTCAAAGCCCACCACAAACATACGATCTACCCCATTTTCTCTAGCTCGCTCAATGACCGCTTCTAAATCCTCGTCATATTGCTCGGCGTTTAAATGAACATGTGTATCAATTAGCATACTATATCGCTCCCTTAAATTTTAATTACTTAATTATTGAACCATTAGGAATGGCATTAGGTAAACTCACAAGTGTTAGTACACCATCTTTTTCAGCAGATAAAATCATACCTTCTGATTTTCTACCCATTAATTTCGCAGGTTTTAAGTTTGTTACGACCGCAACTTTTTTACCGATGATATCTTCTGGTTGGTAGAATTTTGCGATCCCCGACACGATTTGGCGTTGCTCACTGTCTAAATCAACTTGTATTTTTAATAATTTATCAGATTTTTTCACCTGCTCTGCATCAATTATCGTTGCGGCTTTGATTTCAACTTTATCAAAATCTTTAATATCGATTTGTTCTTTGCTCGGCACTTCTACAGCTGTTTCTTCTGCTTTTGGTGGTTGCATTGATTGTTTAATATAATCAATTTCAACGTCACTATCTAAACGCGGGAAGATTGGTTGTGGCTTACCTATCACTATAATTGGTGCCGTTAAAGCACCGTATTGTTCTACACTATTCAATTCAGCCAGTTCAGGAGAATTAATATTTAATTGTTCGAAGATTTGTTTTGGCGCATGTGTAAGGAATGGGCGTAATAATACCGCTGCAATACGTATATTCTCAACTAAATGTGCCATTACATTTCCTAACATCTCTTTTTGGCTTTCATCTTTGGCTAACACCCATGGGGATGTTTCATCGATATATTTATTTGTACGGCTAATCAATTTCCAAATTGTAGAAAGTGCTACAGAGAATTGTAAATCATCCATATTTTCATGGAATGTTTTCACAGTATCTAACGCCATTTGTTCCATTTCTTCGTCTAATTCATGTTTTGGACCTTGATATGCAGGTAATTCACCATCAAAGTATTTATTAATCATAGAAATCGTACGGTTGACTAAGTTTCCTAAATCATTAGCTAAATCATAATTTGTACGTTCTACAAAGCCTTCTGGGGTAAACACACCATCTGAACCAAATGGTAACTCGCGCATTAAATAGTAGCGTGTTGCATCTAGACCATAACGATCGATAAGGACATTAGGGTCAACAACATTTCCTTTAGATTTACTCATTTTACCATCTTTCATTAGAATCCAACCGTGTGCAAATACTTTCTTTGGAAGCGGGATATCTAATGCCATTAAGAGGATTGGCCATATAATTGAATGGAATCTTACAATTTCTTTTGCCATGATATGAATATCTGCTGGCCAATATTTTTTAAATAATCCATCATCGTCTGATAAATAACCTAATGATGATATATAATTAACAAGTGCATCAATCCAAACATAAACAACATGCTTAGGATTAGATTTAACACGAATGCCCCAGTCGAATGAAGTACGTGATACAGCTAAGTCTTCTAAACCTGGCTTAATAAAGTTGTTAATCATTTCATTTTTTCTTGAAGGAGGTTGTATAAATTCAGGATTTTCATCATAAAATTCTAATAATCTGTCAGTGTATTTAGATAGATTAAAGAAATAACTCTCTTCTTTAACTAGCTCTACTTCATGACCAGAATCTGGACTTTTACCACCAATAATTTGCCCATTTTCATAAATAGGATCCACTAACTGTGTTTCAGTATAGTAAGTTTCATCTGGAACTGAATACCAACCTTCATATTCCCCTAAATAAATATCTCCTTGTGACAATAACCGTTCAAATATTTGCTCTACAACTTCTTTATGACGATTTTCTGTAGTGCGTATAAAGTCGTCATTAGAAATTTCTAACTTACTCCATAATTCTTTTATACCAGATATCATTTCATCTAAATATTCTAATTCAGATTTTCCTGCTTTATGTGCTTTTTCTTGAATTTTTTGCCCGTGTTCATCCGTTCCTGTTAAATAACGAACATCATAGCCTTGCATTCTTTTATAACGTGCGATTACATCACCAGCAGTTGTTGTATATGCATGTCCGATATGCAAATTCCCACTCGGATAATATATTGGTGTAGTGATATAAAATGTTTCTTTCGCCATCAATGTTCCTCCTCGATTCTTATGCTTTAAATTTACCTAAATTGATTCTCTTTTTCAATGAAACAGACGTTTGTTTTCATTATATTTTATTAATTCATCACTGTAATTGTCTATGATAGTATACTATTCACATTGAAGTTTTTTCATTAGTCAAATCAGCTTATATTTAAATATGATTAATAATCTCTATCCTATCTACATTACCATAAATCACACGAGTTATGGGAGTTTTTCACATCATTTTTTCTTGCTTTAATCGCTTTTTAGTTAATATAAACATTTCATACTATTTGTCTTGATTTGTTAATGTAACAAATCAAACAGTCTTGTTTTTCATTATTAAACATTATGATAAACATCATATACTTCGCCTGTTTTCATATGACGAATTTCAGCGACTTGTTTAATAGCTGCTTTGGTTTTCATATCTTGATCTATATAATAGTTAACATGCTCAACTATCGTCATTTCTTCGAACCATGAGGTATCTTCAACTGCTACAGCACCTTCTATTAACACTACAAACTCCCCCTTTGTTGGGATAAGTCCTTCTTGTAATTGATTTAACAAATCATCTACGTTACTCGTTGTGATTTGTTCGAATTTTTTGGTTAATTCTCTCCCCAATGAAACTTTTCTATTTTTATCTACTTTTTGGATAGTTTTTAATGTGTCTTTTACTCTATGTGGCGACTCATAAATAATAAGCGTACTATCTTCATACATGCGCTTTTCTAAAATTTCTTGTTTTTGCTTTTCCTTACGTGGTAAAAACCCAAGAAATGTATAAGTGAAGGAAGGTAACCCACTAGCCATAAGTGCTGTTAGACCTGCATTAGGACCTGGTACAGTTTCAACTTTAATTTGATGTTCTCTCGCAGCAACTACAAGTTCATATCCTGGGTCACTTATGAGTGGGAGCCCAGCATCTGATACTAAGGCTATACTAATGCCTTCTCGCAATTGTTCTATCAAGTATTCTGTTTGCTGTGCTTTGTTATGTTCATGATATGATTTAAGTGGTGTTGATATCTCATAATGTGCACACAATTTTTTACTTACTCTAGTATCTTCACAAGCAATCAAATCCACTTCCTTTAAAATTTTTACCGCTCTATATGTAATATCCGCTAAGTTTCCAATCGGTGTTCCTACCAAATACAATGTCCCCATATGTTACCCCTCACTTATTAATTCTAATTTTTTTGTTCTTGAATATGTTTTAATTTCATACTCTCTTTTTAGCGCTTCCGATTTAGTATCAAACATTTCTTGATAAACTAACTCTACTGGACGTCTTATTTTAGTGTATTTGGCGCCTTGCCCACGATTATGTTTAGCAACTCTCTGCACAATATCTTTTGCATACCCCGTATATAAACTTCCGTCTTTGCACTTAACAATATATATATAATGTTTATCCATAATATATTTCTCTCATTTCTTTCGTATAAGTTCCATCTTCATTGTAAATATAAAAAGGTGTTTGTATATCGAGTCCTTGATTACCACCTTTTCTACCTTCAACAACTATTGTTTGTGCAACCTTCCCTTGCTTACTATAAATAAAATGAAGTTTTTTTGGTTCAATTTGATACTGTCTCATACTACTTAAGACATCCATTAGACGTTCCGCTCTATGTACTATCAAGCAACGTCCTCCCTGTTTCAATAAATGTCTTGCTGCAAAACAACAATCTTCTAATGTACACATGATTTCATGTCGCGCTATCTTATGTGCATCTTTTTGATGTTGATGTTGCTGATTTACTTTGAAATACGGTGGATTGCATGTCACCACATTATATTGTGAAGGTTTAAAATGTTTATGCGCCTGTTTAAGATCCATATGATATACATGAATCCTCTCTTCTAGATCATTAAAACTGATACTTCTTTCAGCCATATCTACTAATTGTTCTTGAATCTCAATCGCTTCAATATTTTGTAGACCTTTAGCTGATAACAGCAAAGGGATTACACCATTGCCGGAACATAAATCTAATATCTTATCTCGATTCTTTACTTTGGTAAAATGTGCAAGTAATAATGCGTCTGTTGAAAAAGAAAAAACCTCATCATTTTGTATGATTTTAAGATTTTCTTTCATCAAACAATCAAATCTTTCACCATTTTTTAACATGTTCATACTAACCTCCAAAAAAAAGGATAAGCGAGCGATGCTTAATAATCAAGCCTATCACTACACCTTATCCTCACACACTTTCCATTTATTTTATTATAAAGTCCCTATCAGTCTTATTCACTTAAAACTTCTAAGCAAAATAAACAATCGTCACCTTTTCTATGTTTACCAAACAATTCACCATTACAGATATGAAAACCTTCTTTATACAACATTGCTAAATTATCTTTACTGCGTAGTGGTTGTTTATATTGTCCTTTTTTCCCACTTTCCACTTTTTTAGGTTTTTCTTCTTTATCTATTAAAGTTTTTAAATTTTCATTTTCTATTTGTAAGGCAACATTTTCTTCGATCAATTCGACCGTGAGATTTTTCAAATTAAACATATCACTATTAATTTGATTAATATTTTCTTCTAAATGTGCTAGCTTTTCAAATATATCACTACGGTTCAATGTCGTTAAAGCCTCCTAATTTAATGCTTCTAATTCTTCCATTTTATATTCTAGTGGTTGTTCCAAACCTTCTACTTTAATTTGCATAGAAATATCTAAAATGTTTAATCCTATTACTTTGCCATTACCTTCTGGTGTCTCAATCGCATCGCCAACGTCTGGTAATTGCGCACGTGCTTCTTCATAATAGTCATTTTCATATTTCAAACAACACATTAAACGGCCACAAGCACCAGAAATTTTAGTTGGATTTAATGATAAATTTTGATCTTTAGCCATTTTGATAGATACGGGTTCAAAATCACCTAAAAATGTGGAACAACATAACGAACGGCCACATGGACCAATACCACCCAATAGCTTTGCTTCGTCTCTCACGCCAATTTGTCTTAATTCAATACGCGTTCTTAATTTTTGAGCTAGTACCTTCACTAGTTTTCTAAAATCTACTCGGTCATCAGAAGTGAAATTAAATATTACTTTAGATTTATCTAAAGTAAATTCACAATTCACTAAACGCATATCTAAACTTTGCTGTTGAATGGTATCTTTACATAAATTCATAGCTTCTTCAGCGTCTAATTCATTTTGCTCATATTTCATCTTATCTTCTTCTGTCGCAAGACGTACAATTTGTTTTAATGGCAACATCACATCTTCGTCAGCTACATCTAATGGTTCATACTTTACACGTCCCATTTCTATGCCTCTTTTAGACTCAACAACGACCCAATCACCAACTTTTAAATCGAATTGTTTAGGCGCGTAATACTCCATTTTACCTGATTTTTGAAAATCAATACCCACTACATTTTGCATAGTTATTTCACCCCTTTTATAACAATCTGTTCGAATACCAATGTTGGATTCACATTTTGATTCAACTTTTTATGTGCTTCAGTTATTTGATCATACATCAAAATAATCTGATTATATGTTAATTTCTTAGTATACCCTTTTATATCTTCTTGTAAATCTTGATAGATCACATCATCTATAATACCTACTTTAGCATGCATAACATCTTCAAAGAAACCATTAACTGCTGCCAATGTAAGTAATTGTAACCGTCTGTTTTTAGCTTGCTTTAATAAATCTACAATAGCAATAAGTGCCATTGATCGATTTGTCAGTAATAACTGACACCATTTAACAATGCTTTTACGAAGTGCTGTTAAATCTGTTTCTTCATTAAGCGCAACTGCTATTTCTGTTTGCGTCGTATATGTACTTAGTAACTCAGCTACAGGTCTTGAAATATCACGTTCAACTAATCTATCAATAAAATGCAATTTATTAATCGGCTTAAAGTATACATGTTGGCACCTTGAGTGGATGGTATCTAAAATTTGTTCTGGCTTCGTAGATAATAAAATAGCGATGGTATTTTCAGGAGGTTCTTCTAAAAATTTTAAAATACTATTTTCACCTTGTACAGTCAGTTTCTCAAAGGATTCTATAATATACACTTTATAGTCTCCTTCGATTGGAAGTTGATTCATATGATGTACCAATTGCTCTACTTGATCTTTTTTTATTGTTGTTTCTTCAGAAGATACATACATAAAGTCCGGATGGTTTAATGATTCTACTTTCAACTGACATTGGTTGTTCTCGTTGCATAAGATAAGTTTGGCAAAATCAATTGCTACTTGTTGCATTTTCTGACCATCATCACCCTCAAATAAATAAGCATGTGATAGTTTATTTGAATAGTATGCTTTTGTCAGTCTTTCTCGTTCATCCATCATAAAGATACTCCTTTATATAAAAAGGCTGCTTATACATAATCACCCTACAAAGCACATTTCAAAAGAGTATCACTCGTATCTCCTTTGATTTAAGTGCAATTTGAGAGGCAACTATATATAGCAACCATGATTTTAGAATTGATGGAAAGCTTCAACTGGCATTACAAATACCGTTGCTCCTCCAACTTCTACTTCAACTGGATAAGGGATATAAGAATCCGCGCTGCCACCCATTGGTGTAATAGGTGAAACAAGCTGTTCTCTATTTCCACATGTGTCATCAATTACCTTTAGCATTTCATCTACACGATCATCTTCAACACCAGATAAGAACGTTGTATTTCCTGCTCTTAAAAATCCACCTGTTGTTGCGAGTTTTGTTGCTCTAAAATTATGTTTAACAAGTTTATCCGAAAGTTCTTGGCTATCCTGATCTTGTACGATTGCTATAATCATTTTCATAACTAAACACCTCTTCCCAATATTATATCATAATTTTTCTAAATATTTACTGATAGATTCATACGCTGCACTTACAACTTCTTCGATACTTCTATCAGCATCGATTACGATAAAGCGTTCAGACTCATTATGAATAATTTTTTTATAACCTTCAACTACTTTTTCGTGAAAATTTACACTCTCTTGATCTAAACGATTTTGCACACGCTGATTTTTCAGGATGCGTTTTCGTCCTATATCAACACTTACATCAAGGTAAATCGTAATATCAGGATACAATCCATCGATAGCAAATTCATTAATTGATTTAACTTCTGCTAATCCTATACCCCGTGCGTAGCCTTGATAAGCTAACGAACTATCAATATAACGGTCACATAATACAATCTTACCTTCATTTAATGATGGTATCACTTTACCTACAAGGTGTTCGCGTCTAGAGGCTGCGAATAACAAGGCTTCCGTGCGTTCATCCATACCATCTCCTTCAAGCAAAAGTTCGCGTATCTGCTCTCCAGTTTTTACACCACCAGGTTCTCTAGTCATTACAATATTGTATTCTGATTCTAGTTTTTGTGCTACTTGTTGTATAACTGTCGTTTTCCCTGAACCCTCTGGCCCTTCAAATGTTATAAAAGCTGACATATATTATTCATCCTTAATTTCTATTTTATGATTTTTTATTCCTTCTACTCTCAAATTACTATCTTGCCAATAATTCATTAATTTTACCATATTTTCAGTTATTTTTTCTCCTTTAAACATGAGAGGAATCCCTGGAGGATATGGAACAATATGTGTTGCCAATATTTTATTCACTGATTTATTAATGTTTATGTTACGTATCTTATCTATTTCACCAGAATAATATACACCTTTTTCAGTAAGGTATTCTATTTCAGTTTTATTATTTGCTTTTCTTTTTTCAAAATTAATATTTTTTAATCTTTCTAACAGTAATTCAAATGGATACATATCTTCTTCATGCCATAAAGGTAGTACCAATAATATTTGATTATTGTCAGCAAGTTCAATATATATTTTTTCCATTTCAAAAAGCTTTTGAAGTTCAAAACCTGTATAGCCGTTCCCACTTATATTTAATTTTAACGGATCATCCACTTCAATAACTTCCAAACCAATCTGCTTCAATGTACTTATCAATTCGTATCTCTTTTCAAAAAACAAAGCACTATCATATTTTTTATAAAAGTCATGTGCTAATTCCAAACTTGTCATCAATAAATATGACGGACTAGAAGATTGAAAATAAGTTAAATATTTAATGACATTTTTACGTTGTGGGGCATTTTTATGTATAAAAAGTATAGAACTCATTGTAAGTGAAGGCAATGACTTATGATAAGACTGCACAACATAATCAGCTCCAGTATTTAATGAAGAACTCGGAAAACCTTCTAAACCAAAATGTGCTCCATGTGCTTCATCTA
This sequence comes from Staphylococcus succinus, assembly GCF_029024945.1. NCBI lineage: Bacteria > Bacillati > Bacillota > Bacilli > Caryophanales > Staphylococcaceae > Staphylococcus > Staphylococcus succinus. The sequence continues at coordinate 2,408,846 of NZ_CP118976.1, forward strand.
TTAAAACTGGAACACCCGCCTCTTTTAATTTCATTATAGTATATGATATGTCAAAACATTCACCATAATAATTAGGATATGTAAAGATTGCTAATTTAGTGTCTTGCATCTCGTCAGGTAATTTGGATAAGTTAGGTCCTAAATATTGATTTGTCTTTAAACTTATATCCATTTCTAGTAATAGCGCATTTTGACAGGTTAGCTCCAATGCATGAAAGACTGACTTATGTGCATTTCGCACCATAGTATATTTTCCCTTTTGGGCTGAAAAGCCTTGAATTACTGATAAAATACCCGAAGTAGTACCATTTACTAAATAGTAAGCCTCATAGTCAGGATGCTTTGATATGCCTTCCATGCTCTTTAATATAACGTCTTCTGGCTGATGTAGATCATCTAACCCCGTGATTTCTGTCATATCCATTTTAAAATCTAATTGCTCTAATTGACCAATTGTCATATTTTTATGACCAGGTACATGAAGAGAAATTGGCGATTGTCGCAATAATTTATTAAACTTATTAGTTAAAGGCTTTGACATCACATATTCCCACTTTCTATTACTAAATACAAGATTTGATTTTTATAACTGTTCATAATAGTTAACATTCTAACATAGTTTATAACAATATTAGTCGAACATTTTATATGCTCAAAAAAAGAGACTCATGAAATAAGCCTCTTCTTTTTTATATTATGTTAACTGTCAAAGTCTCAATAAAAAATTGCATAAAAAAAGAGACCTCTCGGTCTCGGCTCATCGCATCCTATAATGCTGCCTGGCAACGTCCTACTCTCGCGGAACGTAAGTCCGACTACCATCGGCGCTAAAGAGCTTAACTTCTGTGTTCGGCATGGGAACAGGTGTGACCTCTTTGCCATTGTCACCAGACAATGAAATGTATGAAATTATACATTCAAAACTAGATAGTAAGTAAAATTTAAAAAGTTACCAATCAAAACTGGTTTAATATTTGATTAAGTCTTCGATCGATTAGTATTCGTCAGCTCCACATATCGCTATGCTTCCACCTCGAACCTATTAACCTCATCATCTTTGAGGGATCTTATAACCGAAGTTGGGAAATCTCATCTTGAGGGGGGCTTCATGCTTAGATGCTTTCAGCACTTATCCCGTCCATACATAGCTACCCAGCGATGCCGTTGGCACGACAACTGGTACACCAGAGGTATGTCCATCCCGGTCCTCTCGTACTAAGGACAGCTCCTCTCAAATTTCCTACGCCCACGACGGATAGGGACCGAACTGTCTCACGACGTTCTGAACCCAGCTCGCGTACCGCTTTAATGGGCGAACAGCCCAACCCTTGGGACCGACTACAGCCCCAGGATGCGATGAGCCGACATCGAGGTGCCAAACCTCCCCGTCGATGTGAACTCTTGGGGGAGATAAGCCTGTTATCCCCGGGGTAGCTTTTATCCGTTGAGCGATGGCCCTTCCATGCGGAACCACCGGATCACTAAGTCCGTCTTTCGACCCTGCTCGACTTGTAAGTCTCGCAGTCAAGCTTCCTTATGCCTTTACACTCTATGAATGATTTCCAACCATTCTGAGGAAACCTTTGAGCGCCTCCGTTACTCTTTAGGAGGCGACCGCCCCAGTCAAACTGCCCATCTGACACTGTCTCCCACCATGATAAATGGTGCGGGTTAGAAATCCAACACAGCGAGGGTAGTATCCCAACAACGCCTCCACGTAAGCTAGCGCTCACGTATCAAAGGCTCCTACCTATCCTGTACAAGCTGTGACGAATTTCAATATCAGACTACAGTAAAGCTCCACGGGGTCTTTCCGTCCTGTCGCGGGTAACCTGCATCTTCACAGGTACTATGATTTCACCGAGTCTCTCGTTGAGACAGTGCCCAAATCGTTACGCCTTTCGTGCGGGTCGGAACTTACCCGACAAGGAATTTCGCTACCTTAGGACCGTTATAGTTACGGCCGCCGTTTACTGGGGCTTCGATTCGTAGCTTCGCCGAAGCTAACCACTCCTCTTAACCTTCCAGCACCGGGCAGGCGTCAGCCCCTATACATCACCTTACGGTTTAGCAGAGACCTGTGTTTTTGATAAACAGTCGCTTGGGCCTATTCACTGCGGCTCTCCTGGGCGTTAACCCTAAAGAGCACCCCTTCTCCCGAAGTTACGGGGTCATTTTGCCGAGTTCCTTAACGAGAGTTCGCTCGCTCACCTTAGAATTCTCATCTTGACTACCTGTGTCGGTTTGCGGTACGGGCACCAAAATTCTAGCTAGAGGCTTTTCTTGGCAGTGTGAAATCAACGACTCGAGGAAAAAATTCCCTCTCCCCATCACAACTTGACCTTAAGAGTACCGGATTTGCCTAATACTCAGTCTTATTGCTTGGACGTGCACTCCAACAGCACGCTTCGCCTATCCTACTGCGTCCCCCCATCGCTCAAAACGAATTTTGGTGGTACAGGAATATCAACCTGTTATCCATCGCCTACGCCTATCGGCCTCAGCTTAGGACCCGACTAACCCAGAGCGGACGAGCCTTCCTCTGGAAACCTTAGTCAATCGGTGGACGGGATTCTCACCCGTCTTTCGCTACTCACACCGGCATTCTCACTTCTAAGCGCTCCACATGTCCTTGCGATCATGCTTCAACGCCCTTAGAACGCTCTCCTACCATTGTCCTACGGACAATCCACAGCTTCGGTAATATGTTTAGCCCCGGTACATTTTCGGCGCAGTGTCACTCGACTAGTGAGCTATTACGCACTCTTTAAATGATGGCTGCTTCTAAGCCAACATCCTAGTTGTCTGGGCAACGCCACATCCTTTTCCACTTAACATATATTTTGGGACCTTAGCTGGTGGTCTGGGCTGTTTCCCTCTCGAACACGGACCTTATCACCCGCGTTCTGACTCCCAAGTTAAATTGATTGGCATTCGGAGTTTGTCTGAATTCGGTAACCCGATAAGGGCCCCTCGTCCAAACAGTGCTCTACCTCCAATAATCATCACTTGAGGCTAGCCCTAAAGCTATTTCGGAGAGAACCAGCTATCTCCAGGTTCGATTGGAATTTCTCCGCTACCCACAACTCATCCGCTCACTTTTCAACGTAAGTCGGTTCGGCCCTCCATTCAGTGTTACCTGAACTTCAGCCTGGTCATGGGTAGATCACCTGGTTTCGGGTCTACGACCAAATACTCAACGCCCTATTCAGACTCGCTTTCGCTACGGCTCCACATTTACTGCTTAACCTTGCATCAAATCGTAACTCGCCGGTTCATTCTACAAAAGGCACGCCATCACCCATTAACGGGCTCTGACTACTTGTAAGCACACGGTTTCAAGTTCTATTTCACTCCCCTTCCGGGGTACTTTTCACCTTTCCCTCACGGTACTGGTTCACTATCGGTCACTAGAGAGTATTTAGCCTTGGGAGATGGTCCTCCCGGATTCCGACGGAATTTCTCGTGTTCCGCCGTACTCAGGATCCACTCAAGAGTGAACAAACTTTCGACTACAGGATTATTACCTTCTTTGATTCATCTTTCCAGATGATTCGTCTAATTTGTTCTTTTGTAACTCCGTATAGAGTGTCCTACAACCCCAACAAGCAAGCTCGTTGGTTTGGGCTCTTCCCGTTTCGCTCGCCGCTACTCAGGGAATCGATTTTTCTTTCTCTTCCTGCGGGTACTAAGATGTTTCAGTTCTCCGCGTCTGCCTTCGAATATGCTATGTATTCACATATCGATAACACGACATAACTCGTGCTGGGTTTCCCCATTCGGAAATCTCTGGATCAAAGCTTACTTACAGCTCCCCAAAGCATATCGTCGTTAGTAACGTCCTTCATAGGCTTCTAGTGCCAAGGTATCCACCGTGCGCCCTTAATAACTTAATCTTTTTTGACTTTTAACACGACGAAGTCGGTTAAAAACCCAAAATGTTATTAATCTGTGAGTGTTCTTTCGAACACTAGCGATTATTTCTTTTTGAATTCAAGCTTATTTAAAACTCTAATTCACTCGGTTTTTCTTGGTAAAATCTATATATTTTACTTACTTATCTAGTTTTCAATGTACAAATTATGCACTGAATACTCCAATGAGCATTCAAAACTGAATACAATATGTCAATGTTATCCCTCTGTCATCTTCTAAAGAAGATGTTCCGAATATATCCTTAGAAAGGAGGTGATCCAGCCGCACCTTCCGATACGGCTACCTTGTTACGACTTCACCCCAATCATTTGTCCCACCTTCGACGGCTAGCTCCATAAATGGTTACTCCACCGGCTTCGGGTGTTACAAACTCTCGTGGTGTGACGGGCGGTGTGTACAAGACCCGGGAACGTATTCACCGTAGCATGCTGATCTACGATTACTAGCGATTCCAGCTTCATGTAGTCGAGTTGCAGACTACAATCCGAACTGAGAACAACTTTATGGGATTTGCATGACCTCGCGGTTTAGCTGCCCTTTGTATTGTCCATTGTAGCACGTGTGTAGCCCAAATCATAAGGGGCATGATGATTTGACGTCATCCCCACCTTCCTCCGGTTTGTCACCGGCAGTCAACCTAGAGTGCCCAACTTAATGATGGCAACTAAGCTTAAGGGTTGCGCTCGTTGCGGGACTTAACCCAACATCTCACGACACGAGCTGACGACAACCATGCACCACCTGTCACTTTGTCCCCCGAAGGGGAAGGCTCTATCTCTAGAGTTTTCAAAGGATGTCAAGATTTGGTAAGGTTCTTCGCGTTGCTTCGAATTAAACCACATGCTCCACCGCTTGTGCGGGTCCCCGTCAATTCCTTTGAGTTTCAACCTTGCGGTCGTACTCCCCAGGCGGAGTGCTTAATGCGTTAGCTGCAGCACTAAGGGGCGGAAACCCCCTAACACTTAGCACTCATCGTTTACGGCGTGGACTACCAGGGTATCTAATCCTGTTTGATCCCCACGCTTTCGCACATCAGCGTCAGTTACAGACCAGAAAGTCGCCTTCGCCACTGGTGTTCCTCCATATCTCTGCGCATTTCACCGCTACACATGGAATTCCACTTTCCTCTTCTGCACTCAAGTTTCCCAGTTTCCAATGACCCTCCACGGTTGAGCCGTGGGCTTTCACATCAGACTTAAGAAACCGCCTACGCGCGCTTTACGCCCAATAATTCCGGATAACGCTTGCCACCTACGTATTACCGCGGCTGCTGGCACGTAGTTAGCCGTGGCTTTCTGATTAGGTACCGTCAAGATGCGCACAGTTACTTACGCATTTGTTCTTCCCTAATAACAGAGTTTTACGATCCGAAAACCTTCATCACTCACGCGGCGTTGCTCCGTCAGGCTTTCGCCCATTGCGGAAGATTCCCTACTGCTGCCTCCCGTAGGAGTCTGGACCGTGTCTCAGTTCCAGTGTGGCCGATCACCCTCTCAGGTCGGCTACGTATCGTCGCCTTGGTAAGCCATTACCTTACCAACTAGCTAATACGGCGCGGGTCCATCTATAAGTGATAGCAAAACCATCTTTCACTATAGAACCATGCGGTTCTATATGTTATCCGGCATTAGCTCCGGTTTCCCGAAGTTATTCCAGTCTTATAGGTAGGTTACCCACGTGTTACTCACCCGTCCGCCGCTAACTTCAAAGGAGCAAGCTCCTTATCCGTTCGCTCGACTTGCATGTATTAGGCACGCCGCCAGCGTTCATCCTGAGCCAGGATCAAACTCTCCATAAATAATTATGATGTTTGATTAGCTCATAAAATACTAATTTGTGTGTTATCTCTAACACGTTTGAACCAACAATTTAATGTTGTGTTCGGAATTAACGTTGACATATTGCGATTCAGTTTTCAATGTTCATTTCTTCAACACAAGAATTAATTTTTACAGGTTTTGACTTAGAAAGTCAATAACTTTTTTAAATTAAATTGTATAAGGGTAAAACTTCCATAAAAAAACGACCCGAAGGTCAAAATGGACTGCCTGGCAACGTCCTACTCTCGCGGAACGTAAGTCCGACTACCATCGGCGCTAAAGAGCTTAACTTCTGTGTTCGGCATGGGAACAGGTGTGACCTCTTTGCCATTGTCACCAGACAATGAAATGTATGAAATTATACATTCAAAACTAGATAGTAAGTAAAATTTAAAAAGTTACCAATCAAACTGGTTTAATATTTGATTAAGTCTTCGATCGATTAGTATTCGTCAGCTCCACATATCGCTATGCTTCCACCTCGAACCTATTAACCTCATCATCTTTGAGGGATCTTATAACCGAAGTTGGGAAATCTCATCTTGAGGGGGGCTTCATGCTTAGATGCTTTCAGCACTTATCCCGTCCATACATAGCTACCCAGCGATGCCGTTGGCACGACAACTGGTACACCAGAGGTATGTCCATCCCGGTCCTCTCGTACTAAGGACAGCTCCTCTCAAATTTCCTACGCCCACGACGGATAGGGACCGAACTGTCTCACGACGTTCTGAACCCAGCTCGCGTACCGCTTTAATGGGCGAACAGCCCAACCCTTGGGACCGACTACAGCCCCAGGATGCGATGAGCCGACATCGAGGTGCCAAACCTCCCCGTCGATGTGAACTCTTGGGGGAGATAAGCCTGTTATCCCCGGGGTAGCTTTTATCCGTTGAGCGATGGCCCTTCCATGCGGAACCACCGGATCACTAAGTCCGTCTTTCGACCCTGCTCGACTTGTAAGTCTCGCAGTCAAGCTTCCTTATGCCTTTACACTCTATGAATGATTTCCAACCATTCTGAGGAAACCTTTGAGCGCCTCCGTTACTCTTTAGGAGGCGACCGCCCCAGTCAAACTGCCCATCTGACACTGTCTCCCACCATGATAAATGGTGCGGGTTAGAAATCCAACACAGCGAGGGTAGTATCCCAACAACGCCTCCACGTAAGCTAGCGCTCACGTATCAAAGGCTCCTACCTATCCTGTACAAGCTGTGACGAATTTCAATATCAGACTACAGTAAAGCTCCACGGGGTCTTTCCGTCCTGTCGCGGGTAACCTGCATCTTCACAGGTACTATGATTTCACCGAGTCTCTCGTTGAGACAGTGCCCAAATCGTTACGCCTTTCGTGCGGGTCGGAACTTACCCGACAAGGAATTTCGCTACCTTAGGACCGTTATAGTTACGGCCGCCGTTTACTGGGGCTTCGATTCGTAGCTTCGCCGAAGCTAACCACTCCTCTTAACCTTCCAGCACCGGGCAGGCGTCAGCCCCTATACATCACCTTACGGTTTAGCAGAGACCTGTGTTTTTGATAAACAGTCGCTTGGGCCTATTCACTGCGGCTCTCCTGGGCGTTAACCCTAAAGAGCACCCCTTCTCCCGAAGTTACGGGGTCATTTTGCCGAGTTCCTTAACGAGAGTTCGCTCGCTCACCTTAGAATTCTCATCTTGACTACCTGTGTCGGTTTGCGGTACGGGCACCAAAATTCTAGCTAGAGGCTTTTCTTGGCAGTGTGAAATCAACGACTCGAGGAAAAAATTCCCTCTCCCCATCACAACTTGACCTTAAGAGTACCGGATTTGCCTAATACTCAGTCTTATTGCTTGGACGTGCACTCCAACAGCACGCTTCGCCTATCCTACTGCGTCCCCCCATCGCTCAAAACGAATTTTGGTGGTACAGGAATATCAACCTGTTATCCATCGCCTACGCCTATCGGCCTCAGCTTAGGACCCGACTAACCCAGAGCGGACGAGCCTTCCTCTGGAAACCTTAGTCAATCGGTGGACGGGATTCTCACCCGTCTTTCGCTACTCACACCGGCATTCTCACTTCTAAGCGCTCCACATGTCCTTGCGATCATGCTTCAACGCCCTTAGAACGCTCTCCTACCATTGTCCTACGGACAATCCACAGCTTCGGTAATATGTTTAGCCCCGGTACATTTTCGGCGCAGTGTCACTCGACTAGTGAGCTATTACGCACTCTTTAAATGATGGCTGCTTCTAAGCCAACATCCTAGTTGTCTGGGCAACGCCACATCCTTTTCCACTTAACATATATTTTGGGACCTTAGCTGGTGGTCTGGGCTGTTTCCCTCTCGAACACGGACCTTATCACCCGCGTTCTGACTCCCAAGTTAAATTGATTGGCATTCGGAGTTTGTCTGAATTCGGTAACCCGATAAGGGCCCCTCGTCCAAACAGTGCTCTACCTCCAATAATCATCACTTGAGGCTAGCCCTAAAGCTATTTCGGAGAGAACCAGCTATCTCCAGGTTCGATTGGAATTTCTCCGCTACCCACAACTCATCCGCTCACTTTTCAACGTAAGTCGGTTCGGCCCTCCATTCAGTGTTACCTGAACTTCAGCCTGGTCATGGGTAGATCACCTGGTTTCGGGTCTACGACCAAATACTCAACGCCCTATTCAGACTCGCTTTCGCTACGGCTCCACATTTACTGCTTAACCTTGCATCAAATCGTAACTCGCCGGTTCATTCTACAAAAGGCACGCCATCACCCATTAACGGGCTCTGACTACTTGTAAGCACACGGTTTCAAGTTCTATTTCACTCCCCTTCCGGGGTACTTTTCACCTTTCCCTCACGGTACTGGTTCACTATCGGTCACTAGAGAGTATTTAGCCTTGGGAGATGGTCCTCCCGGATTCCGACGGAATTTCTCGTGTTCCGCCGTACTCAGGATCCACTCAAGAGTGAACAAACTTTCGACTACAGGATTATTACCTTCTTTGATTCATCTTTCCAGATGATTCGTCTAATTTGTTCTTTTGTAACTCCGTATAGAGTGTCCTACAACCCCAACAAGCAAGCTCGTTGGTTTGGGCTCTTCCCGTTTCGCTCGCCGCTACTCAGGGAATCGATTTTTCTTTCTCTTCCTGCGGGTACTAAGATGTTTCAGTTCTCCGCGTCTGCCTTCGAATATGCTATGTATTCACATATCGATAACACGACATAACTCGTGCTGGGTTTCCCCATTCGGAAATCTCTGGATCAAAGCTTACTTACAGCTCCCCAAAGCATATCGTCGTTAGTAACGTCCTTCATAGGCTTCTAGTGCCAAGGTATCCACCGTGCGCCCTTAATAACTTAATCTTTTTTGACTTTTAACACGACGAAGTCGGTTAAAAACCCAAAATGTTATTAATCTGTGAGTGTTCTTTCGAACACTAGCGATTATTTCTTTTTGAATTCAAGCTTATTTAAAACTCTAATTCACTCGGTTTTTCTTGGTAAAATCTATATATTTTACTTACTTATCTAGTTTTCAATGTACAAATTATGCACTGAATACTCCAATGAGCATTCAAAACTGAATACAATATGTCAATGTTATCCCTCTGTCATCTTCTAAAGAAGATGTTCCGAATATATCCTTAGAAAGGAGGTGATCCAGCCGCACCTTCCGATACGGCTACCTTGTTACGACTTCACCCCAATCATTTGTCCCACCTTCGACGGCTAGCTCCATAAATGGTTACTCCACCGGCTTCGGGTGTTACAAACTCTCGTGGTGTGACGGGCGGTGTGTACAAGACCCGGGAACGTATTCACCGTAGCATGCTGATCTACGATTACTAGCGATTCCAGCTTCATGTAGTCGAGTTGCAGACTACAATCCGAACTGAGAACAACTTTATGGGATTTGCATGACCTCGCGGTTTAGCTGCCCTTTGTATTGTCCATTGTAGCACGTGTGTAGCCCAAATCATAAGGGGCATGATGATTTGACGTCATCCCCACCTTCCTCCGGTTTGTCACCGGCAGTCAACCTAGAGTGCCCAACTTAATGATGGCAACTAAGCTTAAGGGTTGCGCTCGTTGCGGGACTTAACCCAACATCTCACGACACGAGCTGACGACAACCATGCACCACCTGTCACTTTGTCCCCCGAAGGGGAAGGCTCTATCTCTAGAGTTTTCAAAGGATGTCAAGATTTGGTAAGGTTCTTCGCGTTGCTTCGAATTAAACCACATGCTCCACCGCTTGTGCGGGTCCCCGTCAATTCCTTTGAGTTTCAACCTTGCGGTCGTACTCCCCAGGCGGAGTGCTTAATGCGTTAGCTGCAGCACTAAGGGGCGGAAACCCCCTAACACTTAGCACTCATCGTTTACGGCGTGGACTACCAGGGTATCTAATCCTGTTTGATCCCCACGCTTTCGCACATCAGCGTCAGTTACAGACCAGAAAGTCGCCTTCGCCACTGGTGTTCCTCCATATCTCTGCGCATTTCACCGCTACACATGGAATTCCACTTTCCTCTTCTGCACTCAAGTTTCCCAGTTTCCAATGACCCTCCACGGTTGAGCCGTGGGCTTTCACATCAGACTTAAGAAACCGCCTACGCGCGCTTTACGCCCAATAATTCCGGATAACGCTTGCCACCTACGTATTACCGCGGCTGCTGGCACGTAGTTAGCCGTGGCTTTCTGATTAGGTACCGTCAAGATGCGCACAGTTACTTACGCATTTGTTCTTCCCTAATAACAGAGTTTTACGATCCGAAAACCTTCATCACTCACGCGGCGTTGCTCCGTCAGGCTTTCGCCCATTGCGGAAGATTCCCTACTGCTGCCTCCCGTAGGAGTCTGGACCGTGTCTCAGTTCCAGTGTGGCCGATCACCCTCTCAGGTCGGCTACGTATCGTCGCCTTGGTAAGCCATTACCTTACCAACTAGCTAATACGGCGCGGGTCCATCTATAAGTGATAGCAAAACCATCTTTCACTATAGAACCATGCGGTTCTATATGTTATCCGGCATTAGCTCCGGTTTCCCGAAGTTATTCCAGTCTTATAGGTAGGTTACCCACGTGTTACTCACCCGTCCGCCGCTAACTTCAAAGGAGCAAGCTCCTTATCCGTTCGCTCGACTTGCATGTATTAGGCACGCCGCCAGCGTTCATCCTGAGCCAGGATCAAACTCTCCATAAATAATTATGATGTTTGATTAGCTCATAAAATACTAATTTGTGTGTTATCTCTAACACGTTTGAACCAACAATTTAATGTTGTGTTCGGAATTAACGTTGACATATTGCGATTCAGTTTTCAATGTTCATTTCTTCAACACAAGAATTAATTTTACAGGTTTTGACTTAGAAAGTCAATAACTTTTTTAAATTAAATTGTATAAGGGTAAAACTTCCATAAAAAAACGACCCGAAGGTCAAAATGGACTGCCTGGCAACGTCCTACTCTCGCGGAACGTAAGTCCGACTACCATCGGCGCTAAAGAGCTTAACTTCTGTGTTCGGCATGGGAACAGGTGTGACCTCTTTGCCATTGTCACCAGACAATGAAATGTATGAAATTATACATTCAAAACTAGATAGTAAGTAAAATTTAAAAAGTTACCAATCAAAACTGGTTTAATATTTGATTAAGTCTTCGATCGATTAGTATTCGTCAGCTCCACATATCGCTATGCTTCCACCTCGAACCTATTAACCTCATCATCTTTGAGGGATCTTATAACCGAAGTTGGGAAATCTCATCTTGAGGGGGGCTTCATGCTTAGATGCTTTCAGCACTTATCCCGTCCATACATAGCTACCCAGCGATGCCGTTGGCACGACAACTGGTACACCAGAGGTATGTCCATCCCGGTCCTCTCGTACTAAGGACAGCTCCTCTCAAATTTCCTACGCCCACGACGGATAGGGACCGAACTGTCTCACGACGTTCTGAACCCAGCTCGCGTACCGCTTTAATGGGCGAACAGCCCAACCCTTGGGACCGACTACAGCCCCAGGATGCGATGAGCCGACATCGAGGTGCCAAACCTCCCCGTCGATGTGAACTCTTGGGGGAGATAAGCCTGTTATCCCCGGGGTAGCTTTTATCCGTTGAGCGATGGCCCTTCCATGCGGAACCACCGGATCACTAAGTCCGTCTTTCGACCCTGCTCGACTTGTAAGTCTCGCAGTCAAGCTTCCTTATGCCTTTACACTCTATGAATGATTTCCAACCATTCTGAGGAAACCTTTGAGCGCCTCCGTTACTCTTTAGGAGGCGACCGCCCCAGTCAAACTGCCCATCTGACACTGTCTCCCACCATGATAAATGGTGCGGGTTAGAAATCCAACACAGCGAGGGTAGTATCCCAACAACGCCTCCACGTAAGCTAGCGCTCACGTATCAAAGGCTCCTACCTATCCTGTACAAGCTGTGACGAATTTCAATATCAGACTACAGTAAAGCTCCACGGGGTCTTTCCGTCCTGTCGCGGGTAACCTGCATCTTCACAGGTACTATGATTTCACCGAGTCTCTCGTTGAGACAGTGCCCAAATCGTTACGCCTTTCGTGCGGGTCGGAACTTACCCGACAAGGAATTTCGCTACCTTAGGACCGTTATAGTTACGGCCGCCGTTTACTGGGGCTTCGATTCGTAGCTTCGCCGAAGCTAACCACTCCTCTTAACCTTCCAGCACCGGGCAGGCGTCAGCCCCTATACATCACCTTACGGTTTAGCAGAGACCTGTGTTTTTGATAAAACAGTCGCTTGGGCCTATTCACTGCGGCTCTCCTGGGCGTTAACCCTAAAGAGCACCCCTTCTCCCGAAGTTACGGGGTCATTTTGCCGAGTTCCTTAACGAGAGTTCGCTCGCTCACCTTAGAATTCTCATCTTGACTACCTGTGTCGGTTTGCGGTACGGGCACCAAAATTCTAGCTAGAGGCTTTTCTTGGCAGTGTGAAATCAACGACTCGAGGAAAAAATTTCCTCTCCCCATCACAACTTGACCTTAAGAGTACCGGATTTGCCTAATACTCAGTCTTATTGCTTGGACGTGCACTCCAACAGCACGCTTCGCCTATCCTACTGCGTCCCCCCATCGCTCAAAAACGAATTTTGGTGGTACAGGAATATCAACCTGTTATCCATCGCCTACGCCTATCGGCCTCAGCTTAGGACCCGACTAACCCAGAGCGGACGAGCCTTCCTCTGGAAACCTTAGTCAATCGGTGGACGGGATTCTCACCCGTCTTTCGCTACTCACACCGGCATTCTCACTTCTAAGCGCTCCACATGTCCTTGCGATCATGCTTCAACGCCCTTAGAACGCTCTCCTACCATTGTCCTACGGACAATCCACAGCTTCGGTAATATGTTTAGCCCCGGGTACATTTTCGGCGCAGTGTCACTCGACTAGTGAGCTATTACGCCACTCTTTAAATGATGGCTGCTTCTAAGCCAACATCCTAGTTGTCTGGGCAACGCCACATCCTTTTCCACTTAACATATATTTTGGGACCTTAGCTGGTGGTCTGGGCTGTTTCCCTCTCGAACACGGACCTTATCACCCGCGTTCTGACTCCCAAGTTAAATTGATTGGCATTCGGAGTTTGTCTGAATTCGGTAACCCGATAAGGGCCCCTCGTCCAAAACAGTGCTCTACCTCCAATAATCATCACTTGAGGCTAGCCCTAAAGCTATTTCGGAGAGAACCAGCTATCTCCAGGTTCGATTGGAATTTCTCCGCTACCCCACAACTCATCCGCTCACTTTTCAACGTAAGTCGGTTCGGCCCTCCATTCAGTGTTACCTGAACTTCAGCCTGGTCATGGGTAGATCACCTGGTTTCGGGTCTACGACCAAATACTCAACGCCCTATTCAGACTCGCTTTCGCTACGGCTCCACATTTACTGCTTAACCTTGCATCAAATCGTAACTCGCCGGTTCATTCTACAAAAGGCACGCCATCACCCATTAACGGGCTCTGACTACTTGTAAGCACACGGTTTCAAGTTCTATTTCACTCCCCTTCCGGGGTACTTTTCACCTTTCCCTCACGGTACTGGTTCACTATCGGTCACTAGAGAGTATTTAGCCTTGGGAGATGGTCCTCCCGGATTCCGACGGAATTTCTCGTGTTCCGCCGTACTCAGGATCCACTCAAGAGTGAACAAACTTTCGACTACAGGATTATTACCTTCTTTGATTCATCTTTCCAGATGATTCGTCCTAATTTGTTCTTTTGTAACTCCGTATAGAGTGTCCTACAACCCCAACAAGCAAGCTCGTTGGTTTGGGCTCTTCCCGTTTCGCTCGCCGCTACTCAGGGAATCGATTTTTCTTTCTCTTCCTGCGGGTACTAAGATGTTTCAGTTCTCCGCGTCTGCCTTCGAATATGCTATGTATTCACATATCGATAACACGACATAACTCGTGCTGGGTTTCCCCATTCGGAAATCTCTGGATCAAAGCTTACTTACAGCTCCCCAAAGCATATCGTCGTTAGTAACGTCCTTCATAGGCTTCTAGTGCCAAGGTATCCACCGTGCGCCCTTAATAACTTAATCTTTTTTGACTTTTAACACGACGAAGTCGGTTAAAAACCCAAAATGTTATTAATCTGTGAGTGTTCTTTCGAACACTAGCGATTATTTCTTTTTGAATTCAAGCTTATTTAAAACTCTAATTCACTCGGTTTTTCTTGGTAAAATCTATATATTTTACTTACTTATCTAGTTTTCAATGTACAAATTATGCACTGAATACTCCAATGAGCATTCAAAACTGAATACAATATGTCAATGTTATCCCTCTGTCATCTTCTAAAGAAGATGTTCCGAATATATCCTTAGAAAGGAGGTGATCCAGCCGCACCTTCCGATACGGCTACCTTGTTACGACTTCACCCCAATCATTTGTCCCACCTTCGACGGCTAGCTCCATAAATGGTTACTCCACCGGCTTCGGGTGTTACAAACTCTCGTGGTGTGACGGGCGGTGTGTACAAGACCCGGGAACGTATTCACCGTAGCATGCTGATCTACGATTACTAGCGATTCCAGCTTCATGTAGTCGAGTTGCAGACTACAATCCGAACTGAGAACAACTTTATGGGATTTGCATGACCTCGCGGTTTAGCTGCCCTTTGTATTGTCCATTGTAGCACGTGTGTAGCCCAAATCATAAGGGGCATGATGATTTGACGTCATCCCCACCTTCCTCCGGTTTGTCACCGGCAGTCAACCTAGAGTGCCCAACTTAATGATGGCAACTAAGCTTAAGGGTTGCGCTCGTTGCGGGACTTAACCCAACATCTCACGACACGAGCTGACGACAACCATGCACCACCTGTCACTTTGTCCCCCGAAGGGGAAGGCTCTATCTCTAGAGTTTTCAAAGGATGTCAAGATTTGGTAAGGTTCTTCGCGTTGCTTCGAATTAAACCACATGCTCCACCGCTTGTGCGGGTCCCCGTCAATTCCTTTGAGTTTCAACCTTGCGGTCGTACTCCCCAGGCGGAGTGCTTAATGCGTTAGCTGCAGCACTAAGGGGCGGAAACCCCCTAACACTTAGCACTCATCGTTTACGGCGTGGACTACCAGGGTATCTAATCCTGTTTGATCCCCACGCTTTCGCACATCAGCGTCAGTTACAGACCAGAAAGTCGCCTTCGCCACTGGTGTTCCTCCATATCTCTGCGCATTTCACCGCTACACATGGAATTCCACTTTCCTCTTCTGCACTCAAGTTTCCCAGTTTCCAATGACCCTCCACGGTTGAGCCGTGGGCTTTCACATCAGACTTAAGAAACCGCCTACGCGCGCTTTACGCCCAATAATTCCGGATAACGCTTGCCACCTACGTATTACCGCGGCTGCTGGCACGTAGTTAGCCGTGGCTTTCTGATTAGGTACCGTCAAGATGCGCACAGTTACTTACGCATTTGTTCTTCCCTAATAACAGAGTTTTACGATCCGAAAACCTTCATCACTCACGCGGCGTTGCTCCGTCAGGCTTTCGCCCATTGCGGAAGATTCCCTACTGCTGCCTCCCGTAGGAGTCTGGACCGTGTCTCAGTTCCAGTGTGGCCGATCACCCTCTCAGGTCGGCTACGTATCGTCGCCTTGGTAAGCCATTACCTTACCAACTAGCTAATACGGCGCGGGTCCATCTATAAGTGATAGCAAAACCATCTTTCACTATAGAACCATGCGGTTCTATATGTTATCCGGCATTAGCTCCGGTTTCCCGAAGTTATTCCAGTCTTATAGGTAGGTTACCCACGTGTTACTCACCCGTCCGCCGCTAACTTCAAAGGAGCAAGCTCCTTATCCGTTCGCTCGACTTGCATGTATTAGGCACGCCGCCAGCGTTCATCCTGAGCCAGGATCAAACTCTCCATAAATAATTATGATGTTTGATTAGCTCATAAAATACTAATTTGTGTGTTATCTCTAACACGTTTGAACCAACAATTTAATGTTGTGTTCGGAATTAACGTTGACATATTGCGATTCAGTTTTCAATGTTCATTTCTTCAACACAAGAATTAATTTTACAGGTTTTGACTTAGAAAGTCAATAACTTTTTTAAATTAAATTGTATAAGGGTAAAACTTCCATAAAAAAACGACCCGAAGGTCAAAATGGACTGCCTGGCAACGTCCTACTCTCGCGGAACGTAAGTCCGACTACCATCGGCGCTAAAGAGCTTAACTTCTGTGTTCGGCATGGGAACAGGTGTGACCTCTTTGCCATTGTCACCAGACAATGAAATGTATGAAATTATACATTCAAAACTAGATAGTAAGTAAAATTTAAAAAGTTACCAATCAAAACTGGTTTAATATTTGATTAAGTCTTCGATCGATTAGTATTCGTCAGCTCCACATATCGCTATGCTTCCACCTCGAACCTATTAACCTCATCATCTTTGAGGGATCTTATAACCGAAGTTGGGAAATCTCATCTTGAGGGGGGCTTCATGCTTAGATGCTTTCAGCACTTATCCCGTCCATACATAGCTACCCAGCGATGCCGTTGGCACGACAACTGGTACACCAGAGGTATGTCCATCCCGGTCCTCTCGTACTAAGGACAGCTCCTCTCAAATTTCCTACGCCCACGACGGATAGGGACCGAACTGTCTCACGACGTTCTGAACCCAGCTCGCGTACCGCTTTAATGGGCGAACAGCCCAACCCTTGGGACCGACTACAGCCCCAGGATGCGATGAGCCGACATCGAGGTGCCAAACCTCCCCGTCGATGTGAACTCTTGGGGGAGATAAGCCTGTTATCCCCGGGGTAGCTTTTATCCGTTGAGCGATGGCCCTTCCATGCGGAACCACCGGATCACTAAGTCCGTCTTTCGACCCTGCTCGACTTGTAAGTCTCGCAGTCAAGCTTCCTTATGCCTTTACACTCTATGAATGATTTCCAACCATTCTGAGGAAACCTTTGAGCGCCTCCGTTACTCTTTAGGAGGCGACCGCCCCAGTCAAACTGCCCATCTGACACTGTCTCCCACCATGATAAATGGTGCGGGTTAGAAATCCAACACAGCGAGGGTAGTATCCCAACAACGCCTCCACGTAAGCTAGCGCTCACGTATCAAAGGCTCCTACCTATCCTGTACAAGCTGTGACGAATTTCAATATCAGACTACAGTAAAGCTCCACGGGGTCTTTCCGTCCTGTCGCGGGTAACCTGCATCTTCACAGGTACTATGATTTCACCGAGTCTCTCGTTGAGACAGTGCCCAAATCGTTACGCCTTTCGTGCGGGTCGGAACTTACCCGACAAGGAATTTCGCTACCTTAGGACCGTTATAGTTACGGCCGCCGTTTACTGGGGCTTCGATTCGTAGCTTCGCCGAAGCTAACCACTCCTCTTAACCTTCCAGCACCGGGCAGGCGTCAGCCCCTATACATCACCTTACGGTTTAGCAGAGACCTGTGTTTTTGATAAACAGTCGCTTGGGCCTATTCACTGCGGCTCTCCTGGGCGTTAACCCTAAAGAGCACCCCTTCTCCCGAAGTTACGGGGTCATTTTGCCGAGTTCCTTAACGAGAGTTCGCTCGCTCACCTTAGAATTCTCATCTTGACTACCTGTGTCGGTTTGCGGTACGGGCACCAAAATTCTAGCTAGAGGCTTTTCTTGGCAGTGTGAAATCAACGACTCGAGGA
Organism: Staphylococcus succinus; assembly: GCF_029024945.1. NCBI lineage: Bacteria > Bacillati > Bacillota > Bacilli > Caryophanales > Staphylococcaceae > Staphylococcus > Staphylococcus succinus. Next base: position 2,426,777 of record NZ_CP118976.1, read on the forward strand.
AAAAATTCCCTCTCCCCATCACAACTTGACCTTAAGAGTACCGGATTTGCCTAATACTCAGTCTTATTGCTTGGACGTGCACTCCAACAGCACGCTTCGCCTATCCTACTGCGTCCCCCCATCGCTCAAAACGAATTTTGGTGGTACAGGAATATCAACCTGTTATCCATCGCCTACGCCTATCGGCCTCAGCTTAGGACCCGACTAACCCAGAGCGGACGAGCCTTCCTCTGGAAACCTTAGTCAATCGGTGGACGGGATTCTCACCCGTCTTTCGCTACTCACACCGGCATTCTCACTTCTAAGCGCTCCACATGTCCTTGCGATCATGCTTCAACGCCCTTAGAACGCTCTCCTACCATTGTCCTACGGACAATCCACAGCTTCGGTAATATGTTTAGCCCCGGTACATTTTCGGCGCAGTGTCACTCGACTAGTGAGCTATTACGCACTCTTTAAATGATGGCTGCTTCTAAGCCAACATCCTAGTTGTCTGGGCAACGCCACATCCTTTTCCACTTAACATATATTTTGGGACCTTAGCTGGTGGTCTGGGCTGTTTCCCTCTCGAACACGGACCTTATCACCCGCGTTCTGACTCCCAAGTTAAATTGATTGGCATTCGGAGTTTGTCTGAATTCGGTAACCCGATAAGGGCCCCTCGTCCAAACAGTGCTCTACCTCCAATAATCATCACTTGAGGCTAGCCCTAAAGCTATTTCGGAGAGAACCAGCTATCTCCAGGTTCGATTGGAATTTCTCCGCTACCCACAACTCATCCGCTCACTTTTCAACGTAAGTCGGTTCGGCCCTCCATTCAGTGTTACCTGAACTTCAGCCTGGTCATGGGTAGATCACCTGGTTTCGGGTCTACGACCAAATACTCAACGCCCTATTCAGACTCGCTTTCGCTACGGCTCCACATTTACTGCTTAACCTTGCATCAAATCGTAACTCGCCGGTTCATTCTACAAAAGGCACGCCATCACCCATTAACGGGCTCTGACTACTTGTAAGCACACGGTTTCAAGTTCTATTTCACTCCCCTTCCGGGGTACTTTTCACCTTTCCCTCACGGTACTGGTTCACTATCGGTCACTAGAGAGTATTTAGCCTTGGGAGATGGTCCTCCCGGATTCCGACGGAATTTCTCGTGTTCCGCCGTACTCAGGATCCACTCAAGAGTGAACAAACTTTCGACTACAGGATTATTACCTTCTTTGATTCATCTTTCCAGATGATTCGTCTAATTTGTTCTTTTGTAACTCCGTATAGAGTGTCCTACAACCCCAACAAGCAAGCTCGTTGGTTTGGGCTCTTCCCGTTTCGCTCGCCGCTACTCAGGGAATCGATTTTTCTTTCTCTTCCTGCGGGTACTAAGATGTTTCAGTTCTCCGCGTCTGCCTTCGAATATGCTATGTATTCACATATCGATAACACGACATAACTCGTGCTGGGTTTCCCCATTCGGAAATCTCTGGATCAAAGCTTACTTACAGCTCCCCAAAGCATATCGTCGTTAGTAACGTCCTTCATAGGCTTCTAGTGCCAAGGTATCCACCGTGCGCCCTTAATAACTTAATCTTTTTTGACTTTTAACACGACGAAGTCGGTTAAAAACCCAAAATGTTATTAATCTGTGAGTGTTCTTTCGAACACTAGCGATTATTTCTTTTTGAATTCAAGCTTATTTAAAACTCTAATTCACTCGGTTTTTCTTGGTAAAATCTATATATTTTACTTACTTATCTAGTTTTCAATGTACAAATTATGCACTGAATACTCCAATGAGCATTCAAAACTGAATACAATATGTCAATGTTATCCCTCTGTCATCTTCTAAAGAAGATGTTCCGAATATATCCTTAGAAAGGAGGTGATCCAGCCGCACCTTCCGATACGGCTACCTTGTTACGACTTCACCCCAATCATTTGTCCCACCTTCGACGGCTAGCTCCATAAATGGTTACTCCACCGGCTTCGGGTGTTACAAACTCTCGTGGTGTGACGGGCGGTGTGTACAAGACCCGGGAACGTATTCACCGTAGCATGCTGATCTACGATTACTAGCGATTCCAGCTTCATGTAGTCGAGTTGCAGACTACAATCCGAACTGAGAACAACTTTATGGGATTTGCATGACCTCGCGGTTTAGCTGCCCTTTGTATTGTCCATTGTAGCACGTGTGTAGCCCAAATCATAAGGGGCATGATGATTTGACGTCATCCCCACCTTCCTCCGGTTTGTCACCGGCAGTCAACCTAGAGTGCCCAACTTAATGATGGCAACTAAGCTTAAGGGTTGCGCTCGTTGCGGGACTTAACCCAACATCTCACGACACGAGCTGACGACAACCATGCACCACCTGTCACTTTGTCCCCCGAAGGGGAAGGCTCTATCTCTAGAGTTTTCAAAGGATGTCAAGATTTGGTAAGGTTCTTCGCGTTGCTTCGAATTAAACCACATGCTCCACCGCTTGTGCGGGTCCCCGTCAATTCCTTTGAGTTTCAACCTTGCGGTCGTACTCCCCAGGCGGAGTGCTTAATGCGTTAGCTGCAGCACTAAGGGGCGGAAACCCCCTAACACTTAGCACTCATCGTTTACGGCGTGGACTACCAGGGTATCTAATCCTGTTTGATCCCCACGCTTTCGCACATCAGCGTCAGTTACAGACCAGAAAGTCGCCTTCGCCACTGGTGTTCCTCCATATCTCTGCGCATTTCACCGCTACACATGGAATTCCACTTTCCTCTTCTGCACTCAAGTTTCCCAGTTTCCAATGACCCTCCACGGTTGAGCCGTGGGCTTTCACATCAGACTTAAGAAACCGCCTACGCGCGCTTTACGCCCAATAATTCCGGATAACGCTTGCCACCTACGTATTACCGCGGCTGCTGGCACGTAGTTAGCCGTGGCTTTCTGATTAGGTACCGTCAAGATGCGCACAGTTACTTACGCATTTGTTCTTCCCTAATAACAGAGTTTTACGATCCGAAAACCTTCATCACTCACGCGGCGTTGCTCCGTCAGGCTTTCGCCCATTGCGGAAGATTCCCTACTGCTGCCTCCCGTAGGAGTCTGGACCGTGTCTCAGTTCCAGTGTGGCCGATCACCCTCTCAGGTCGGCTACGTATCGTCGCCTTGGTAAGCCATTACCTTACCAACTAGCTAATACGGCGCGGGTCCATCTATAAGTGATAGCAAAACCATCTTTCACTATAGAACCATGCGGTTCTATATGTTATCCGGCATTAGCTCCGGTTTCCCGAAGTTATTCCAGTCTTATAGGTAGGTTACCCACGTGTTACTCACCCGTCCGCCGCTAACTTCAAAGGAGCAAGCTCCTTATCCGTTCGCTCGACTTGCATGTATTAGGCACGCCGCCAGCGTTCATCCTGAGCCAGGATCAAACTCTCCATAAATAATTATGATGTTTGATTAGCTCATAAAATACTAATTTGTGTGTTATCTCTAACACGTTTGAACCAACAATTTAATGTTGTGTTCGGAATTAACGTTGACATATTGCGATTCAGTTTTCAATGTTCATTTCTTCAGTCACAAGAATTAATTATACATGTTATCGAAATGAAAGTCAATAACTTTTTCGAATTAATTTTCAGTGAATCATTTGTAAAGTTTGTTTGCGTTTGTCGTTTTGTTTCGTCCGACAAGTAAATACTATACACGCATTAAAAGCTTTTAACAACGCTAAAAATTACACTTTTTCACACTGTTCAATATGAGTTATAGTCATTTCACAAACTTTTATTATTTTGAAGTATATATAGTTCGTTTTTATGACGTTTTAATGTAAGTAAGACTATTGCCTCTTTATTTTATAGCTGTATATACATACTTTAATGTTTTTTACATTTTTTTAATATTATTTACAAAAGAACAGAGCTACCTATATAGATAGCTCTGTTCCTACTTGAAATATACGATTAACACATTGCTACATCTCGGTTCTTCCCATAATCGCTTTTGATAGAGTCACTTCGTCAGCGTATTCTAAATCCCCACCAACAGAGAGCCCTTGCGCCAATCTAGTTACAGTAATCCCAATAGGTTTCACTAGCCTAGAGATATACATGGCTGTTGATTCACCTTCTAAATTCGGATTCATAGCCAAGATGAGCTCTTTGACTTCCTCATTTTTCAAACGATTTATCAAACTTGGTATATTGATATCTTCTGGACCGATACCATCCATAGGTGATATAGAGCCGTGCAACACATGATACAATCCTTTGTATTCACGCATTTTTTCCATAGCAATAACATCTTTATCATCTTCCACTACGCAAATAACAGATCGATCTCTTTGCTTATCCTGACAAATATAACATGGGTCTTGTTCAGTTATATGTCCACACTCACTACAATAGGTAAGTTCTCTTTTGACATCCACTAATGATTTAGCAAATTGAACAACATCGTCTTCTTTCATATCTAATACATGAAACGCCAGACGTTGTGCCGTTTTCGGCCCAATGCCTGGCAGTTTCATGAAACTGTCAATTAGTTTAGAAATTGGTTCTGGATAATGCATATGATCACATTCCAGGGATGTTTAAGCCTTGAGTATGTTTACCTAAGCGTTCTTGTGAAAGCTCATCCGCTTTGTTCATTGCTTCATTAGTTGCAGCTATTACTAAATCTTGTAACATTTCGATATCATCTGGATCTACAGCTTCTTCTTTGATTTCTACATCAAGCACTTCTTTATGACCAGATACTGTTACAGTTACCATACCGCCACCAGCAGTACCTTGAACTTTCTCTTCTTTTAACTTTTCTTGTTCTTCGCCCATTTTCTTTTGCATTTTTTGCATTTGCTTCATCATTTGTTGCATATTTCCGCCACCGCGCATAATAAATCCTCCTTAAATCTTCTATATCATTGAATATAATGAATCTTTCGTTTCATTATACATGCCTTTTTATTCATTGTCATGTATCATTCTTCATCAAGCACATTCACTGTACTCTCTCCGAAAAGATCTTTAGCTTTTTGTACAACATCAACTTCTTCAGTGGAATTAGAAGCAACTTGATTCTCACTTCCACCTTCCACTTTCTCATTATTACTTCTAGTTTGTAAATATTCAGTTCTGACTCGCATCCATTGATCATCAGGAACACCCACTACTTTAACTGTTTTATCAATGATATTACAAACCACATTCTCGATATTTTCTCGTTTTTCATCATCTTTATTAACAATTTCACAATGTATTTCTTCATCAAATTTGATAAGTACATGTGTTTCACTCGCTGCAACAGGTTCAGAATTTTGTAAAAGACTTACTAAAGGTTTCATATCATTATCTTTAGCATGATTAACAACTTCTTGCCAATGATCTTTCAATAACTTTATATCATCTTTATTAGCTTTATCTAGTACTTTGGCAATTTGTTGCATAGAGAATGCATTCTTAGATTGTCCGCTTCTACTTGCTGAAGAACGTTTAGTTTGTTGAGCTGCATTGGCAGTTGTAACACCTTGTGTCTTCAGTGTTTTTAATTCACTTTCTAATTGTTCCATCCTTTGTAGTAATACATCATTATTAGGTTCTGCTGCAATGCTTGTAGTAGCTACAGTTTGTACATTTTGTGGTTGCCCTTTAATCATCTCTGCAATTTTCACTAATAATACTTCAAAATGCACGCCCTGATTCACACTAAATCTAATAGATACAAGTGTATCGTTAATAACATCAATCGTTTTATATAACATCTCTAAATCAAAGTGCAGCAAGGCATCAAATTCAACTTCTGTATTAGAGGTTTTATTCATAATAGTATCTCTGACAAAGTAAATCATATCATTGATTAGTCGGTTCACTTCTTTACCTTCTGAAATAAATTGATGATATGTAGAGAAAGCAGATTTCACATCTCCTGAAACAACCTCTTTGAATAAATCATTGAGTGCACGTTCATCCACACTCCCAGTTACATTCAAAGCATCCTGGATGGTAAGATGATCATCACCAAAGGCGATTGCTTGGTCCATAATGCTAAGTGCATCACGCATACCACCTTCTGAAGCTTTCGCTATAAATTCTAACGCTGCGTCATCGTATTTAATTTCTTGGGTATCAGCAACAAATTTTAAACGCTCAACGATTTCATCTTGACTGATTGCTTTAAAATCAAATCGTTGTGCTCTCGATATAATCGTTGGAGGTATCTTATGAGGTTCTGTAGTTGCCAATATGAATATAGCGTGTGCTGGAGGTTCTTCTAATGTTTTCAGTAAAGCATTAAAGGCTCCTGTCGTTAACATATGTACCTCATCAATAATATAAACTTTATATTTCGATTCACTCGGTGCATATTTAACTTTATCTCTAATATTACGAATTTCGTCTACACCATTATTACTTGCAGCATCAATTTCAATGACATCAGAATTTGTGCCTCGCGTGATTCCTTTACAAATCTCACATTCATTACAGGGCTCACCATCTGTACGCTCTAAGCAGTTTAAGGCTTTTGCAAAAACTTTTGCAATACTCGTCTTCCCCGTCCCTCTTGGGCCACTAAATATATACGCATGTGATTGTTTACTTTTTGAAATTGCATTACGTAAAGTTTTAGTTACATGTTCTTGTCCTACAACATCTTCAAAACTTTGCGGTCGGAACATTCTGTATAAAGCTTGATAATTCACTTTCGCACCTCCAATAGCATTCACCAATTATTATAGCATTGTACTTGATACTTGAATATTAATTAAAAGATTCAGGATAAATCACTTTACCATTAGGTTGGTCTGCTAGTTGCTCCCATAAGAATTTAACCATGAAATTTTTCGAAGGCACGTCAAAAGGACTATATATATCAAATTGCGCCGCTTCTTTATAATCAAACTTGCCGTAATATTCTGGATCTCCTAACACGATAATCGTTGTATAATCTTGTGCTTTCACACGTTCTTCCGCCGCTTGGATCAACGCTTTACCGAGACCCATATTTCTGTATTCTGGTATAACCGATAGAGGTGCTAACGCTAAAGCAATATAACTTCGCTTATCGTTAATTATCTCTATTTCAGACAACATTATATGTCCCACAACTTCACCATCGCCATTTTTCGCGACAACTTCTAATTCATAATTGTATTCTGGCGCTTCTCTCAACCTCACTACCAAGTCTTGTTCATCATGGTTTGACTCCATTACGTTTTCAAACGCTGCTTTAATTGCTTGTAGGCTCGTGTCATAATCATTTTCAGTTAAAGAACTTAAATAAATTTGCATTGGCGCCTCCTATAGCATTTCATTTTAAACTTTGCTTTAACTACTTCGTTTTTACATCAGTTTTTCCAAACGATATCTTTATTACACCAAAGTAAAGTATTGCTTATATTTTAATATAAAAAAAGAGTGACTGCTATCAAAAGATAAGTCACTCCACATTTATATGTCTTTATTACATTATTTAAAAATTAAAGCCGTGCACCTTCGCTTCGAATGCGTATCATAAACGTAACCAAAGTCGACAGCTAAACCTCAGCAACCCTACGGCACATACGATGATCCACTTAATGCTGCTTCCGTCAGGACCTGACATGATTCGTGGGTTCATATTGCATAGGACCGAAATCTTCAAACACTACGTGCTTTGGGCAGACTTTACAAAAACGCACCCTTAGCAAAGGAATTCAGTCTCGCATAAAGCGGATTTCGAATACAGGGAACCGCTACCTCCCCACCTAGCACGGCAAAATATATCATACTATAATATCAGACCTGAATGCAAGTGTTACATATCGTTGATTTTATAATTTATCTATATAAGTCATTCAAAATACACTCATCGCCCATCACATTTCACACCTTATGCCGCCTTGAAAAGTCATTAAACTTAAATTCCGTAGCTAGATGCTTAGAGATATTATATTGAAATTTCGTAGTATCTTTTAAGTGTACAATACCACGAACTGTTGCAGTATAAGGTGGTGTAACCTCGCCAAATGCTTCATATTCCAAATCTCCAAAATGTTCAAAAGTAATAGACTTATTAGAATAACTAATTTCTAACCGTAATTCTTGTTCAATATATTGATATAATGATTGTTTTGCCTTATCAATAGTCACGTTCGGAATAATATCAGCGACGAAATAATCTTCATCTATAATTTTCACCTTATTATTAATTACTCTCGTGCGGATAATATGCCACAACTTCGTACTTTGACGAACATTTAATATGTCCTTTACTAGAGGTACATCACCCGCAAAGATACTTTCTAATACTTTAACTTCCGTTTCATATGGAAGCCCTAAGCCATGTTGCACTTCTCTAAAACTCTTTAAATCTGCAAAAGGAAACTCGGTCAAGCCTTGATAAATTACAACAGAGCCTTTACCACGAATTTTTTGTATCATACCATCCCTAACCAATAAATTCAGCGCTTTACGCACAGTTTCTCGGGAAGCTTCATACGTTTCTACTAATTCATGCTCTGATGGCAATTGAGTACCATACGATAATCGTGTTTCTAGGATGTCTTTACGTATCGTTTCATATATCGTAATAAATTTTTTCTGTACCATTCGCACTCACTCTCTACCTTTTAATTATTGGGCAACTACAATTGCACTATATGCTCCAATCGCACCATTTTCAATATGACCATTTTGTATCATGACTTCTCCAGTTAAATTTATATCTGCTGGAAGGTCTACAGGTTCATTTGAGAAATTCGCAATAATTAACCATGTTTCATCATTAAGATGACGCTTATATACAAATAACGCTTCATGATTCATATATAATGGTTCGACACTTCCATATGTGATAATGTCATACTCGTGACGTAACTGTATGAGTCTTCTATATGTTTGCAATATAGATTGCTCATCTTGCATAGCTGCTTCAACATTGATTTTATCAAAATTATTTGGTATATCAATCCATGATTCACCAGAAGTAAATCCAGCTTGCGTTCCACTAGTCCACTGCACAGGCGTTCTAGCATTATCTCTAGACTTTTGACTTAATATTTTAAGTATCTCTTGTTCATCATACCCCGCATTTTTCATATTATGATAGGCATTTAATGATTCGATATCTCTATATTGGTTGATATCTGTGAAATGAGGATCTGTCATGCCAATTTCTTCGCCTTGATATATATAAGGTGTACCTTGCAACATATGCAACACTGTAGCTAGCATTTTAGCACTCTGTTGTCTTGATTCTTCTGTAGAATCGTCACCAAACCTTGAAACAACACGTGGCTGATCATGATTACACCAAAATATTGCATTCCATCCTTTACCATTGTATATACCAAGTTGCCATTCCATAAGTATCTGTTTCAATTTATGAAAATCAAGTTTGGCATTCGTCCATTTTTCTCCATTAATATAATCTACTTTTAAGTGGTGGAAGTTGAATACACTACTTAACTCTTGGCGGTGTTCGTTAGAATATTTAATGCAATCTCCTATTGTAGTCGAAGACATTTCACCTACCGTCATCATATCTTTATCTCCAAATGTATGACGATTCATCTCATGCAAATATTCATGAACACGAGGACCATCAGTATAAAATTCTTTACCTATTTTTTCAGAATCTTTAAATTCACCTTTAGAAATTAAATTAATAACATCGAAACGGAATCCATCTACGCCAAAATCAATCCAATAATTGATGACGTCATATAAAGCATGACGTACTTCAGGATTATCCCAATTCAAATCTGCTTGTGTTACATCAAATAAATGTAAATAATATTCATCAGTCGACGCATCATATTTCCATGCGTTCCCACCAAATTTAGATTCCCAATTGGTCGGTGGACATTCATTTGCTGACCTTCTGAAAAAATAATAATCTCTATAAGGGCTATTTTTATTTTTATAGGCCTCTTTAAACCATTCATGTTCTGTAGAAGTGTGATTAATAACGATATCTAACATCACCTTTAATCCACGCTTATGTGCTTCAAAAACTAATGTTTCTAAATCCTCAATTGTTCCAAATGCTTCATTTATCTTATAATAATTGCTAATGTCATAACCGTTGTCATTCATCGGAGACTCATATACAGGCGTTAGCCAAATGTAATCCACGCCTAAATATTGTAAGTAATCCATTTTTTCTATAATACCTTGTAAGTCACCTTCGCCATTTCCCGTCGTATCATTAAAAGACTTAGGATAAATTTGATAAACAACTGATTTTCTCCAATCATTCTGAGCCATACAATTACCACCTTTAATTCACTGTTTTTTCTATAAAGAAACTCACTAATTAATTTTAGCGAGTTTAATTGTAGTTATCTATATTATTTATTCTTTCACAAGTGTTTTTGTTTCTTCTTTACTAAATCGTGATAAGAATATTGTAAGAAGAAATGGCACAATGATACCAATTAAAATACAAATGCTATACACTACCCAATATTCTTTTTGAATCGAAATAATTGCTGGGACACCACCAACACCGACATTGCCAAGTACACGACTCGCACCAATAATTGCACCTAAGATACATGATGTCGAGATAGCGGCTATAAACGGGTACTTCAATGGTAAATTAACACCAAACATCGCTGGTTCTGTGACCCCTAAAAACCCTGAAATACCTGAAGTCATTGCTAAACCTTGTTCTTTTCTCATTTTACGTTTTTTATAAACAAACCATGCACCAAAAGCTGCAGACCCTTGACAAATGTTAGAAATCGCAAGTATTGGCCATAAATAGGTTCCACCTAATTGACTGCCCATGAGTTGGAAGTCTACCGCTAAGAACATGTGATGTAATCCTGTTATGACGAGCGGTGCATAGAGTAAACCATAAATCGCGCCGCCTAACCATCCAGCATGTTCAAATACAAATGTTACTCCATTCGTAATACCTGTACCAAGCCCTAAGGCTATTGGCCCTATGATAATAAATGCTAAAAATCCTGTAATAAGTAATGCTACTGGTCCTACGACCAACATCTTAATTGAATCATGTACGAATTTGTTTAAACCTTTTTCAATTTGAGCTAGTACATATGAAGCTAATAATATAGGTAATACTTGTCCTTGATAATTAAGCTGCTTAATTTCCAAGCCTAAAATATTCCATGTCGGAATATTCCCTTTAGCTATATCATATTGCGATACTAATTGAGGGTTCATCAGAATTAAACCAAGTACTAAACCCAATATTTGACTCCCACCGAACACTCGCATACTACTCCAACCAATTAATGCTGGCAAGAATATAAAGGCAGTACTCGCAATTACATTGATAATATTAGAAATATCACCCAACTGTGGAAATTGCTCTACTAATGGTTTCGGACCAAAAAGACCTTCCATAGTTAGTAAATTATTGATACCCATTAACAAACCTGCTGTAACGATTGCAGGTAATATAGGTATGAAGATATCTCCCAATAATTTAATGAGTCTCTGAATAGGGTTCCCCTTTTTAGCAGCTACAGCTTTAGCATCATCTTTAGATGCTTCACTCATTCCCGTCTCATCTATAAACTGCTTATAGACTTCATCTACCGTTCCAGGACCAATCACAATTTGATACTGATTATCTGCTTTAAATTGACCTTTCACTAAATCGTTGTCAGCCAGTCTTTCTTTATCTACCTTATCATCCTCTTTTAAAACCAACCTCAACCTCGTCACACAGTGTGTTGCAGTTTCTAAGTTATCCTTGCCCCCAATAGCTTCGACGATATCTTGTACATCTTTCTTTTTTACAGCCATGACGACCCACTCCCTTTTGTTCTTTTAATGTTATTAAAATTATAACTTGTCTATACAAGTTTTGTAAAGGCTTACATTAAAGAAAGAGAATCTTAATATTATCTACCTAGGCTTTAGCAATCCAATTTTTCGAGAACTTCGGTATTTTTCTTTTTTAAAGAGAGCGAACTATAAAAAAGAAAATAAAAAAGGCAAGTAATCAATACACGATTGAATACTTGCCTACTCTATTTATATTAGTCTTGGTATTTAAAAATAATGGCGGAGGAAGAGGGATTCGAACCCCCGCGGGCCGTTAAGCCCCTGTCGGTTTTCAAGACCGATCCCTTCAGCCGGACTTGGGTATTCCTCCAAACGAACACAATATTTATAATATTATAGCTCGCTATAAAAGTCAATAATTTTTATTATGTTAAACAAGTGTTTTTTCTTTCAAGTATTGATCTACAGAATCTGCAACTGCTCTACCTTCCTGAATCGCCCATACAACAAGACTTTGCCCTCTTCTAGCGTCACCCGCTGCAAAAATGTGTGGCTGGTTGGTTCTAAAATCTTTATTGTCCGCTACAATTTTATTACGTTCAGTTTGAATATTAAAAGCATGCGGAACTGTCGTTTCAGTACCAATAAAACCGATAGATAATAGCACTAAATCAGCTGGCCAATGACGCTCAGTACCATCAACCACAACCATGCCTTCATCTGTCTCTTCAAGAATTTGCGTATAAACACCCTTAACATTACCGATATGATCTACATCGTAACGCATCGTTTGTACGCCATAAGCACGTGGCTCAAAACCGAAACGTGATTTATATTCTTTATGTGCATAATCCATTTTAAATACTGGCATAGCAAGCGGCCAATACGTATTCTCATCAAATTCAATTTCTTCTGGCTGTTTTGTATATTTATTAAATTGAACAATAGATTTACAATTTTCTCGAAGTGCCGTCGCTACACAGTCAGCACCTGTATCACCAGCACCAATAACAATAACATTTTTACCTTCTGCTGAAATTGTTGGCTCACTGATTTCACCATTTAAAAGTTGCCCTTGTTCCGTTAGATAATCCATCGCAAAATGAATACCAAACCCCATACGTCCTTCTAATGGTAAATCTCTCGCATTTTGTGAACCTGTACATAAGATAATCGCATCGTGTTTTTCATCTAGTTCTTCATGGCTTATATCGACACCAATTTCTGTATCCGTTACAAATACTATACCGGATTGTTCCATTATACTGATTCGACGACGTACGACATCATTATCTAGTTTCATATTAGGAATACCATACATTAATAGCCCACCTGGTTCATGCGCACGTTCATATACCGTCACATTATACCCCAATTTATTCAATTCCTCTGCAGCAGTTAAACCAGCTGGACCGCTTCCTACGATGGCTACTGATTCAGCTTTACGCTCACTAGGAATCGTAGGTTGAACCCAGCCATTTTCATAAGCTTCATCTATAATTGTTCTCTCAATCCCTTTGATAGCAACAGATTCTCGATTGATTTTCATTACACATGATTGTTCACAAGGCGCTGGACAAACGCGCCCCGTAAATTCAGGGAAGTTGTTTGTTTCGCTCAAACGTTCATATGCCGTTTTAAAATCTTGTCTATATACAAGCTCGTTCCATTCTGGAATATAATTCCCTATAGGACAACCTATTGTTTCTCTACCAAATGGTTCACCTGTTTGGCAAAATGGTGTGCCACAATCCATACAACGCGCGCCTTGTTGCGCTGCTTCGTCATTAGTAAATCTTTGTTGGAACGCCTCATGGTTATTTAGGCGTTCAACTAATGATAATTCATGTAGTTGTTGTTTGTCATAATTCATAAATCCTTTGAATTCGCCCATGACAAATCCCCCCTCTATGTTTAATATACAGCAGTCAGTTGTTGTTCTGGTTCTATGTGCGTACGCTTATCATTAAAGGCATTTAATAATGCTTCATCTAATTCGCTTGACTCACGTTTTTGTAAATCTATTTTTTGCATCATAAGTTTGTAATCTTTTGGTATAACTTTTACGACTTTATTAGCCACATTTTCAAAATCTGCTAATATCGCTTTAGCTTTTGTGCTGTCTGTATATTTCACATGTTCTTCTAACATTTCTTTGAGTACAGCACGTTCTTCATCAACTGTAATCGCATCAAAATCCAATGTATCAAGACTATTTTCTTCTTTAAATTGTGCAATGTCTGAAGGGAAGATATAACTTACGCCACCACTCATACCTTGGCCAAAGTTTTTACCTACATCGCCTAGTACAACGATACGACCTCCAGTCATATATTCAAGCCCATGATCTCCAATGCCTTCAACTACTGCGTGGACACCACTATTACGGATACAGAAACGTTCACCTGCTTTACCATTAATAAATGCTTTACCATGTGAAGCTCCATAGAAACAAACATTACCAGCAATAATTTCACGTTCACGTTGTTCATTTGGCGCATTTACAATAACTTTACCACCAGACAAACCTTTACCAACGTAGTCATTTGCATCTCCTGTATGATGAATTGTTAATCCACTTGGTGTATATGCTGCCAAACTTTGTCCAGCATGACCAATCGTCTTAGCATAAATTGTATCTTCAGGTAAACCATCTCGACCGTGTACACGCGTAATGGCACTACCTGTAATTACGCCTACATCTCGTTGTTCATTATTTAAACGGTATTCACCTTTGAATGACTTACCTTGTTCAATAGCAGATTGCGCTTCAGGATAAAATTCTGTAAGGTCAAAACCAATATCTAAATGATGATTTTGTTCAATTTTTTTGAAGCGGTCACCTTCATGTTGATATAATAATGCTTCGATATCCATTGAAGCGGCTTTCGGACGACGCGAAGCCAAGTTTGTTGTACGTTGCAATAAGTCCGTTCTACCTATTAATTCATCAACAGATTTCAATCCTAATTCAGCTAATATTTCTCTAAGTTCTTCTGCAACAAAGTGCATAAAGTTAACAACATGATCTGCTCTACCTCTATATAATGCACGTAGGTCTTGGTTTTGTGTCGCAATACCTACTGGGCAAGTATCTTTATGACAAACACGCATCATGATACAACCTAAAACAACTAATGGAGCAGTCGCAAACCCAAATTCTTCAGCTCCTAAAGCACAAGCATAGGCAACGTCTTTACCTGTAAGTAATTTACCATCAGTTTCAACTTTAACTCTTGATCTCAAATCGTTTAACATTAATGTTTGATGCGTTTCAGCCAAACCAATTTCCCAAGGTACTCCTGCATGTTGAATACTTGTTTTCGGTGAAGCACCTGTTCCGCCATCATAACCACTGATAACAATCTTATCTGCATATGCTTTAGCGACTCCAGCTGCAATCGTACCGACACCTGTTTTAGAAACAAGCTTCACCGTAATGTTTGCATCTTTGTTAGCATTTTTTAAATCATGGATTAATTGAGCTAAATCTTCAATAGAATAAATATCATGATGTGGCGGCGGCGAAATCAATCCAATACCTGGCGTAGAGCCCCTTACTTCTGCAATCCATGGATACACTTTCGTGCCCGGTAGTTGTCCACCTTCACCCGGTTTAGCGCCTTGTGCAACTTTAATTTGAATTTCTTTTGCATGTTGCAAGTAATCACTTGTTACACCAAAACGTCCTGATGCTACCTGTTTAATCGCACTTGAATGATTACGCCCTTCTTCGTCGATAGTAAAACGTTCAGGGTTTTCACCACCTTCACCGCTATTACTCTTGCCACCCATTCTATTCATAGCTTCTGCAAGTGTCTGATGCGCTTCTTCAGAAATAGAACCGTAACTCATTGCACCTGTATTAAATCGTTGAACAATTGCACTCGCTGGTTCAACTTCACTGATATCAATCGCTTCACGTTTCTTAAACTCCATGAGGTGTCGAATGTGATCCGTACGTTTATGATTTACTTCTGTTGAAAATTGCTTGAATTTTGCATAGTCATTCGCACGACAAGCATGCTGTAACAAATGAATCGATGTTGGGTTAAAGGTATGATGTTGACCTTGTTGACGCCATTGGAATGTACTACCTGATTCTAAATATTCACTTTTAGGTGTTTGTCTTCCTTTATTCTCTTTATCAATCATATCTATAGATATACCTGACAATTTTGACTGTGTACCTGTGAAATATTTTTCTACAACTTCATCCGAAAGACCAATTGCTTCAAATATTTGTGCCCCTTGATAACTTTGCACAGTAGAGATACCCATTTTAGCCATGACTTTAATGACGCCCTCTGATAATGTATCTGTATAGGTTTGAACATTTTCATAAACATCCCCATCTATACGCCCTTCTAACACTAATTGTTCAATCGTACGTTGTGCTAAATAAGGTACTACGGCATTCGCGCCATATCCTAGTAAACACGCCACATGATGCACTTCTCTCGTTTCACCTGATAAAGCGACAATACTCGTACGCATACGTAAATCTTCTCTAATTAACAACTGATGAATATGACTCACTGCAAGTAAAATAGGCATTGCATAGCCCTCTTCAGTAGCTAACATACGATCATTTAGCACCAATATTTCATTTCCTTCTTTTACAGCACGAATCGCTTGATCACCCAATGCTTCTAATGCAACTTCTAAATCATCTTTATATAATGTTGAAAGATGCTTCACACTAAATCTACTATTTTCAATAGCATCTAGTTGCCCTTCAGTGATGACAGGACGTTTCAGTTGAATTCTATTCAATACATCTTCGTTTGGATTTAATAAATTACCTTCACTACCAAGATAAGTCAATTCACTCGTAACAATCTTCTCACGATACGCGTCGATAGGCGGATTAGTTACTTGCGCAAATAATTGTTTGAAGTAATTGAATAGTGTTTCATCTTTTTCATTCAAGGCTGCTACGGGCACATCATAACCCATGGCACCAATTGGATCTTTCTTACTTTCTACCAACTCTGTCATATATTTGTCCATTTCTTCTCTAGTATAGACAAATTGTTTTTGCAAACGCTCAAGTGTAGATTTATCCCATTGCGACGGTTGATAAGTAACATGATCTAAGTCCAAATCAACTGTAAATTGTTTTAACCAACTTTCATATGGAAGTTCATCTGCAATACGTGCTTTCAATTCATTATTTTCAATGACTTTATTTTCTTTAAAATCAACCAATAATAATTTACCAGGATTCAATTGTCCTTTATAGGCCACATTTTCCTCTGGCACATCAATGACGCCGACCTCAGATGAAAAAACTATATAATTATCATTAGTAATCGTATAACGTCCTGGTCTTAAACCATTTCTGTCAGTTAATGCCCCTATTTTGTCTCCATTACAGAACGAAATCATTGTTGGACCATCCCAAGGTTCCATAAGATAACTATAGAATTCATAAAATGCACGGACATTCGCATCATTCGCTTTATTATATAACCATGGTTCAGGAATCATTAACATAGCTGCTCTTTCTGGTTCCATCGCTAAAGATAAAAATTCCAAAGCATTATCAACAATTGCAGAATCACTTCCGTCTTCATCGACAACCTCTTTTACTTTATCTTTATCATCACCAAAAATAGTTTCAATAAGTTCTGCTTGACGTGCTCTCATCCAATTCACATTACCTTTAATGGTATTGATTTCACCATTGTGCATTAACAGCCTATTGGGATGCGCACGTTTCCAACTTGGGAACGTATTTGTACTAAAACGAGAATGTACAAGTCCTAATTTAGATACATATGTTTCATGATTCAAATCTTTATATAATGCTTTGATTTGATCAGAACGTAACCATCCTTTATAAACAATCGTTCTATTAGATAAACTTGTAAAATATAAATCTAAATGTTGTTGATTTGCGTAGTTTTCTATTTGTTTACGCGCTAAAAATAACTTGCGTTCTATATGTGAAACATCGTTTAATGCAACGAATACTTGTTGAATATGAGGCATTGTTTCAGCAACATGTGCAGCAATTGCATTGACGTCTACTGGCACATCTCTATAACCAATAACAGTTAATCCTTCAACTTCAAAATGCGCATTAAATTGAGCTTCATGTTGAGAACCCGCAATTTTCTCATTTGTAAAAAACATTCCAACTGCATATTGCCCTTCTTCTGGTAAATCCCAATCAGTTTGTTCAGCAAAATAAGCATAAGGTACTTCAGTCATAATACCTGCACCATCACCGGTAATACCGTCTGCGCCAATACCACCACGGTGATCTAATCTACGTAACATTTCTAATGATTTTTCAACTATATCATGATTTCTTTGATTATCCATATTGGCATAAAATCCAATACCACATGCATCATGTTCTTCACGACTATCATATAAGCCCAATTTTTTATTATATTCGAGCATGATGTTCACCTCTTTTAAGAAAATTCTGAATATTAAATAAGTAAGTAAACTATATAGCAGTTAATTAATCTGTTCAATATATAAAATAGATGATATCATTCTAATTATTAGAACAGTTGCAATGTTAGGAGGATGAATCATTGGAAATTAAACAATTAAAGTATTTTATAGAAGTTGCCAAGAGAGAACATTTATCTGAAGCAGCGCTTGAATTGGATATTGCACAATCTGCAATCAGTCGCCAAATCACACAATTGGAAAAAGAATTACAAGTTACTTTATTCAAACGCGAAGGAAGAAACATTTATCTTACCGAGGAAGGAAAACAATTATTTTCAGAAGCTACTAAAATCATCGAACAATTAGATGAAACAATTCGTTTATTCCACAACCAATCAGAGTCTAATCATTTTGTAATTCATATTGGCTATGTTGAAAGCTATATCTCTCAAGTTCTCACCTTACTCATTCAATCATTTGAAAACGAA
The DNA here is from genome assembly GCF_029024945.1 of Staphylococcus succinus. NCBI lineage: Bacteria > Bacillati > Bacillota > Bacilli > Caryophanales > Staphylococcaceae > Staphylococcus > Staphylococcus succinus. The sequence goes on from NZ_CP118976.1 coordinate 2,445,405, forward strand.
AGTGATTCTATAGTCGAACCTATTCTAATGGAGGAAAGCGAAATTTTAAACGCATTACTTACTGATCAAATCGATATTGCCTTTACAGAATTATCACATGAAATTAAACAAAATCACACATTAAAAGTAAATCCATTATTTGAAGAAAATTATCATATTTACGCACCAAAAGATGACCCTATCACAATGGCTACCAATCCGCCATTAGCACAATTTTCAAATACATTGATTTATGAACTTTATGCTTTACCTCAGAGCATGAAACAGATATTAGGTAAAGTGATTGAATCGCCAATTCGTACAGTCACCCATCCTCAATTAGCTCAATATTTATTAAATCATCAACGCGCCTATATTATCACCGCTTCTTATCATTTATTAGATAAAAACCCTGGAAAATGGGTAGATATTTCACTAGAACATACAGAACTCAAACGTACTATTTGCAGTGTCACTCGTAAAGATAATAAAAAACATGATATACAGCTAATGAATGCAACTATCGATCAATTACTTAGTCGAAGTGCAACTTATCATTAATTTATTATTAAAACCAATAAACATATAAATCTTTGAATTCGTTATATTAGGGGCGTATAATCACATTGTCTATAAAGAGAGAGGACTGAATTAAGACAATGGCAGTGAAATCAGCATTCAACCGCCCATTTAATTGGGTCATCTTATTATTTTGTATCATCTTTGTAGGTTTATTTATTTTCACATTTGTAAATGAAAAGTTTTATCAAACGCCAATCGGGCAAATTACACATATTGAAAATAAATCAACTTCCCAAATTACAGATGAACATCATAATAAAGATATTAAGCATAAAGAAACTTTTAAAATCAAAATTTTAAACGGTAAATTTGAAGGAAAAACGGCAACGATTCAACATGATTATGTAGAATCTCAAGCAGATAGCGAAGCTTTTTCAAAAAATAACAAAGTACTCTTACATATAGATAAACATCCAAATGATGCTTATATTACCGAGAAAAAACGCGACAGTCTTGTGGTCGCTGTGACCGGCTTATTTTTATTAACTGTATTGCTCGTTGGTAGAAAAATCGGCTTACAATCCATTTTATCTTTAATTATTAATACTCTAATAGTTATATTAGCCATTTATATCCATAATCAATCACCCACAGTTAGTTTGTTTGCTTTAATGAGCGTAGGTATTGTTATTTCTACGACATTAACGCTATTATTAGTCACCGGTTGGCAATGGCGTACACTCATCACGATTATCAGTACCTTACTCGGAACTTTTCTTTGTATCGGGCTTACGCAACTAGTTATTCAACTGACAGGTGGCCAAGGCTTAAAATTTGAAACAATGACTTTCTTAACATTACCACCTAAAGAAGTGTTCCTCTCTTCAGTGATGATCGGTTCACTTGGTGCTGTTATGGACGTTGCTATTACGATTGCCAGTGGTATGAATGAAATATTACGTCGTACACCTAACATTAGCATGGCCAGATGGGCATTAGCTGGGCGTAATATCGGCCAAGATATCATGGGAACAATGACCAATATCTTACTCTTCTCATATCTATCTGGAAGTTTACCGATGATACTTCTATATTTAAAAAATGAAAATACCATTACATACACCATTTCCATGAATTGGTCATTAGAAATTTCCCGGGCAATCACAGGCGGTATAGGTATCGTCTTAACTATCCCCATCACAATTTTATTAATGCAATTATGGTTTAAATTGCGAGGTGTCAGACAATGAGTGCAATAACAATTTTAGCTATCCTACTCTTCATTTTAATGATTGCTTTTGGCGGTAAAAAAGGGTTAATTTCTTATTTGACGTTATTTTTGAATTTCGTCATCTTACTCATCGCCATTGTTATTATTATATTCGGTGCGCCTATTTACGTTGTGACAATCATTTTTTGTATCGTCATTGCATCGTGTAACTTATTTGTATTAAATAGTTATAATACTAAGACTAAAGCAGCGTTTTACGCTACTCTATTAACTACGATTATTTTGATTGCTGCCATCTATCTTTCTGTTGCCATCGGGCATTTACAAGGTTTCACTACCGAGCAACAAGATGAGACCTATATCTTTTCCATGAATATTGGTATAGATATGGTGAAATTTATGGTCTTCACTGTAGTTTTAGCAGTAATAGCAGTGGTTATCGATTTAGCAATCACAATAAGTTCTCCAATGTATGAATTAAATGAAGCCAATCCTAATTTAAGCCAAAAAGAATTATTTCATTCAGGTATGAGAGTAGGCAGAGAAATTTTAGCAACATCGGCAAATACGATTTATCTCGCATATTTCGGAGGCCAATTAACTTTGTTTTTCTGGTTCTTTAAGTTAAATTATTCTTTTGGTCACATCATTAATTCTAAGATTTTTGTGCAAGAATTCATTTCTATCTTATTAGGTGGTATCGCTGTTGCCATCAGTATTCCAATAACAGCTTGGTTATCTTCATTATTAATTAAAAATGAAAAGCCCATCGATAAAAAATCAGAACATACAGTAGATTAATAAACGACCACCAACACTATCATTTCACAATAGCGTTGGTGGTTTTTTAATTTAAAAGTAGTTCACTTCACTATTATTAATGTTTAATAGAAAGTTTTAAACAAAGCATTGTCCCTATAAATACTAACTTTTGTTATTAAACGGCTTTGTTTAGATAACTATCGTCACGGACGTCTATTAAATTTATTTAATTCTCCGCTAAAATATGCACGCTCGCCGTGGACCACATAATCCAAACCATGTTCTTCTTCTTTTTTATCTGTACCTAGTGCACTAAATAATCCAATGACCCTTGCAATAATATAAGTCAACACACCGCTAAAAATGATTGTGACGACCACAGCAATGATTTGTACAGTGATTGTTTGTATGCCGCCTCCAAAGATCAAACCATTGGTAACCCCTTCATTCACTTTATGGGATTGGAAAATACCTGTTAAAATTGCACCTACAACGCCTCCAATACCATGTATACCAAACGCATCTAATGCATCATTATATTTCAACTTCACTTTGATATAATTGATTGCAAAATAACAACAAATACCACCTATAAGCGCAATAATTATTGCACTCATATAGCCAACGAAACCAGCTGCCGGAGTAATTGCAACTAATCCAGCCAGCACGCCTGATAACATCCCAATCAAACTCGTTGTCTTTTTCATTAGATGCTCCATCACTGACCAACCTAATGCGCCAGCACTTGCTGCTAAGACTGTATTTACAAATGACGTCATTGCAATACCATCAAATGTCAAAGCACTACCAACGTTAAAACCATACCAACCTACCCAGACTAGTATAGCGCCAATAAGCGTAATGATTAGATTATGCGGTGGACGTTTATCAAAATTCTTTCCAGCTCCAATCATAATTGCTAGCACTAAGCCAGACACACCTGAAGTAATATGTACGACTGTACCTCCAGCGTAATCAATTGCGCCTATCTGATCAATCCAACCGCCGCCCCAAACCCAATGAGCTACTGGACTATATACAAGAATCACCCAAAAAAACACAAATACCAAATATGGTATAAACTTCATTTTTTCAGCAATTGAACCCGACAAAATAGAAACTGCAATTGTACAAAACATTAATTGAAATAGCATAAATAAAGCTAAAGGAATATTTGGAGAAATATCCGCTTGAGTACCGAAACCAACATGTTGCAGGCCTAAATATGTAAAATCACCTAAAAATGTATTTCCAGACCCAAAGCTAAGACTAAAACCCAAAATCACCCAAGCAAATGTCACCACTACGATTGCAGACATACTCTGCATAACAGTATTTAAAACATTTTTCGATTGTACGAGTCCACCATAGAATAAGCTTAATCCAGGCGTCATCAACCAAACGAGTAGCGTACATAAAAATAGAAATAGCGTATCATTCATATTCAATTCTCTCACCCCTTTGAAAAAAATCATACGATGCCTCAATTAAAATAGCAAAAACGCGTCATGTAAAATAACACTATGTGTTAACTTTCATGACGCGTTTTACGATTGATTTATATTCTATAACGCATAATATACACGGGTCGATCTTCTAATAAACTTTCTCCTACATATTCATACTGACAATGTTTATACAACTGTTGCGCCTTTTCATTATCATCATTAACTGTGAGATAAATCTCATTAATACTTGGAAAATATTGTTTCACATAATGTGGTAATTGTTGAATAACTTGCTTTCCGTATCCTTGGCCACGATAATCAACGCCTATACTAAATGATCTGAAAAATATCGCATTCGGATTAGCAGTATACGCTTCTACGCCTTGGCCTTCGTGTAAAGTAAAGAATCCAATACATTGCTGTTGCTGGTTGTATATTAAAGTCGGATGTCGATCTAAATCCTCTTTTGCAAGTTTGATATTTTCTTGAGGTGTTTTAGTAAATTGAAGGTCTGACTCTGCAATATTAATTCCTAGTACATCATCAAAAAGTGATGCACCATAGGGTTCGAATTCAAGTCTATCTTCTAACTTACAGTTAAAATCGTTATCTAACCATGTTAGAACGGCTGGTGCTATTATTTCACGATCTGTTTTATAGATCCATTTTAAATCCGTAATCTCTTGAGCAGGTTTTATATTGGACCAATCTATTTTTTCTGTTGTATAAAAACAATTAAGTTCAGTCTTTGTATTTTTTTGAGGGTAAGCATCGCCAACCACAGTTGTAATATAATGTAAGCTTGTTTCTGGTATATGAATTTGCAGTTCTTCTTGTAGCTCTCTATGTAAAGCTTGTTTATGTGTTTCACCCTCGTCTATTTTGCCACCTGGAAAGTAATACTTTTGCCGATGTCTCGCTTGTACAAGCAATATTCTCTCTTCCTCTTGCACTACTAAACAAACGCATTTAATCATGCTTGATTCACCTCACACGTATCAGTAATTTTATCTCACGAATTGAGCGTACTATTGTTTTAAATTCATAGCTTTATGGTATCATATTTTATTATTCAATCTCACCTTTACGTGCAATACAAGCATAGATTTAACTACTTCTCCCTAAATAAATGTTATAATATTGTACGATACACTTAACATGGAGGTTCTAAAGTAATGGCTAAAAAATCAAAACTCAATCGTGTTTCTAACACTATCAACTTTGTAGGTATAGCAGTAGAAGGATTTAACTGGTATGCTTATCAATCTAAAAATAAGAAATTAATGTATGCAAGCATGACTATATCAAGCGTGGGAGCTATACTTGATTTTTATACTGCCTTGAAATCACCACGTAAATTTACTAAAGTTTTCTCAACATTTACATTAGCAAGTACGTTATATACAACTGCTAAACGAGTGAAATCTTTGCGCAGCCAATCTAAATAGATGTTCAAATGATTTAGTAAACACTATCAAGGCTTCTGATATATAATAAAACACGTATAGAATACATTGGTTCTTCAATGTATTCTATACGTGTTTTTTATCTATAAAATGAATTAATGAATATATTTATATGAACTTACTTGTGATGCTGGTATTGTTCTCGTCGTAGCAATACCTGGAGAAGCACTATAGTTCATCTCAGAAACTGTAATACTACCATTTGAGTTAACTGATTCTACGAAAGCTACGTGGCCATAATACCCTGCGTCTGATTGCAATATAGATCCAACTGTCGCTCTATGATCTACAGTATAACCGTCTGCTGCTGATGCAGTATCCCAGTTATTAGCGTTCCACCAATAGGTACTGATTCCTTTACCAATTTGTGCACGTTTGTTAAATACATGCCACGTACATTGTCCCCAATCATACAAATTAGAATGATTAAATTTCGGTGTATAATATCCTGACGAACCTGAAGTACCTGAACCACTCGTTGAAGTCGAACCTGATACTTTTAACTTTTGTCCAGGATATATATTGAAGCTTGTTAAATTATTCAAACTCATAATTTTTTGGTATGTCGTTCCATATTTAGCTGCAATTGCCGATAAAGAATCACCTGATTTTACTGTATAAGTAGTTGTACTACCACTACTTGTGTTACTTGAACCACTTGTTGAAGTCGAACCTGACACTTTTAACTTTTGTCCAGGATATATATTATAACTAGACAAACCATTTAAGCTCATAATCTTTTCATAGCTTGTACCATATTTAGCCGCAATACCAGATAAAGTATCACCTGATTTTACTGTGTATGTTGAAGTTGATGACGTATTAGAAGCTGTATTAGAACTTGTTGTCCCAGATACCTTCAATGACTGATTTGGAAAAATAACATTAGATGTCAAATTATTTAATGATTTTAATTTAGCTACTGAAACATTAAATTTATTCGCTATTGACCAAAGTGAGTCACCACTTTTAACTTTGTATGTTGAAGCAGCTTCTGCATTCGTTGAAGTAGCAGCTGCCAACGCACTCGTCCCTATTACAGTTGCAATTATTTTTTTACGCAATTATGTAAACCTCCCAAAATTGTATTGTACGCTATGTACACATGATCACTACCCCATTATACATCTTAAAGCCACAATTTAGTATATTATTTATATGACATTATTATTACAATAGCAAGCAATTCTATAACACATAAGACAATATATTTCTCTTTCTCTTTATATACTGCACATTATATATTATTTCCAGTTCAATCCCCTTTGACCTATGCGTTAAAATGTACATCATATAGCATCATATTACGTTTTTTATTTTAATTATCGTTAGGTATAGCGTAGTATAATCAATATTTAGCATTGACATGTGAACGATATGTCTATACTGTGGGTACCGATATGGTATTGAAATTATTTTGGTATTTTACGTCTGAAATTGAATTTGTAATGGATATCAATAGCTATAGAAACGTATCCCAACACAGACGACTAATATCACACATCATTTTTACACATTTCCATAATATTTGTAGTTTTTAAATTATCAGAGTATTCTAACAATAATTAATTCGTATTACTGGAGGTAATCATTTGACTAAAGAAATAGAAAATAACGAAAATCATCAAGACTTGCGTATCCGAAGCAAAGTTATTAGTGAAGGTGTGAGCCGTACACCAAATCGCGCTTATTTACGTGCCCTTGGTTTTGAAGATGAAGATTTCAAGAAACCAATGATTGGAATTGCTAGTACCTGGAGTGAAGTTACACCATGTAATATGCATATCGATGGTTTGGCACGCGCCTCTAAACAAGGTGTTAGCGAAGCAGGCGCCTCACCATTAATTTTTAACACAATAACTGTTTCGGATGGTATTTCAATGGGAACTGATGGAATGCGCTTTTCTCTACCGAGTCGTGAAATTATTGCCGACTCTATAGAAACCGTTGTAAGCGCAGAAAACCTCGATGCAGTCGTAGCTATCGGAGGTTGCGATAAAAATATGCCTGGTTGCATGATTGGTATCGCACGCCTGAATTTACCAGCTGTATTTGTTTATGGGGGCACAATATTGCCTGGTAATTTAGATGGAAAGGATCTCGATGCCGTATCCGCGTTTGAAGGGGTTGGACAGTATAACAATGGAGAAATTGATGATGAAGCATTGCACAAAGTAGAATGTGCTGCTTGTCCAGGTGCTGGCGCATGTGGAGGCATGTTCACTGCCAATACGATGTCTTCAGCAATTGAAGCAATGGGTATGAGTCTACCTGGCAGCGCCTCTCATCCTGCTGTATCAGCTAATAAAGCTAAAGATAGTCGTGCCGCAGGTAAAGCAGTATATAAATTATTAGAACAAGGTATTTATCCAAAAGATATTATGACTAAAAATGCTTTTGAAAATGCAATTACAGTGGTTATGGCTTTAGGTGGTTCTACAAATGCCATTTTACATTTACTTGCCATTGCACACACTATAGAAGTTGACCTTACATTAGATGACTTTGAAAAAATTCGTAAGCGTGTCCCACATATCGCAGATTTGCGACCAAGCGGTAAATATGTGATGGCACACCTTGATGAAGTAGGCGGCATACCAGCTGTAATGAAACTTTTACATGACAAAGGATTGCTTCATGGTGACTGTCTTACTGTAACAGGTAAAACTGTTGCTGAAAATCTAGAACATCAAGCAGACCTTACAGATAATAAAGAAATAATTAATTTTGAGCAACCCAAACATGAAACAGGACCACTCGTAATTTTAAAAGGTAACCTTGCTCCCGAGGGTGCAGTTGCTAAAATTTCAGGGCTTAGTGTGACTTATATCAATGGACCAGCACGTGTCTTTGACTCTGAATCTGCAGCAACAAAAGCGATTCTTAATAATCAAATCAAACCTGGTGATGTTGTAGTCATACGATATGCCGGTCCTAAAGGGGCACCTGGAATGCCAGAGATGCTTTCAGCCTCTTCAATTTTAGTTGGTAAAGGACTTGGGGAATCCGTGGCCTTACTTACCGATGGCCGTTTTTCAGGTGGTTCTCATGGTCTCGTAATTGGTCATGCAGCACCTGAGTCACAAGTTGGTGGCCCTATGGCTTTATTGGAAGAAGATGATAAAATCACTATCGATGCCGACAATCTAGAAATTAGTTTCGATGTTTCTGAGAAAGAGTTAGAACGTCGTCGTGCACAATGGCAATGCCCTCCTTTAAAAGCGACCAAAGGAACCCTTGCGAAATATGCAAAACTTGTTTCATCAGCTTCTAAAGGTGCTATCACTGATTAAATTAAATTTATAATAATTAAACGATTTAAAAGCACAATCATAAAAACGCTTAGTATAAAGCTTATGATTGTGCTTTTATCTGTGTATTTAAAGACACTTAAGGATGCGCAATTGTTTTTAAAATTTATTTAAATTCATATAAGCATATTCCATTACTATTTAGGGATTGCAAAACAAAATGACGCACAATTATATTATTATGTAATTAACAAAACAAAGCGAGGTGAAAAACTATGTCATTTATCATCGACATCATCAAAAAAATCATCGGTTTATTCACAGGTAAATAATGCTTAAGGCTTATACAAGCTCTCAATATTATAATATTGAGAGCTTGTTTTAATTCCACTAAACACAAATGTTTGCGCTAACATACAAAAAAATATATTTACACACAAAAATAAAAACTTCTCGTACAAAATGCACGAGAAGTTTTTACTATATGAACTGAACGACAAAAATCAGAACTATAACTATTGGCAAAACAAACTTGATTAAATAATACCATGGCATAAATAACTTAAATTTATCTTTACCAAAATGCGCTTTCAAATCTTTTTTGTTTAATAACTGTCCTACTACCAACGTTGTGCCTAAAGCACCCAAAGGCATTAATATATTAGAAACTAAAAAGTCCATATTATCAAAAATTGTACCGGCTCCAAATTGTATACCGCTCAAACTACCGAACGATAATGTCGCTGGTATACTAATAATAAATACTAGAACGCTAGCACAAAATGCAACAGGTTTTCGTTTAGCATTATCATTCTTAGTGAAATTCGACACATTTAACTCTAATAGTGAAATTGAAGATGTCAGTGCTGCAAACAAGAATAATATTAAAAAGATTAAATAAAACCCTGAACCAAAGGCCATTTGATCAAATACTTTTGGCAATACTTTAAATAACAACCCTGGACCTTCTGTCGGTTTATAGCCGAAAGCAGTGATTGCTGGAAATATCGCTAAGCCTGCTAAAATAGAAACTAATATATTCATAGCTACTATAGAAACGGCTGAGGTCTTAATTGTCATTTCCTTAGAGGCATAACTTGCATAAGTAATCATACCCGTAGTACCTAATGATAATGTGAAAAAGGATTGTCCTAATGCAAATAATATACCTTGCATGGAAATATCTTCTAAACGAGGTTGTAATATATATTTTAGCCCTTCCATAGAACCATCAAGTGTGAGTGATTTAATAACTATGACAATTAAAAAGATGAATAGCAATGGCATCATAAATTTAGAGGCTTTTTCTAACCCTTTTTCTACACCCATCATCACAATAATCATCGTTAATAATATAAAAACACCTTGCCCTATTATTGTTAAAAATGGATTGCCAATAATTGCTTCAAATTGTATATTTCCTAGTTTATTATCACTAAACGTTACTATTTGTAACGCTACATTAAATATATATATGATAATCCATCCACCAATAACACTGTAAAAACCAAATAGTACAAATACTGCTAAATTACCATTCCATCCAATAATATTGAGCCATTTTTTCTTTGTTAATTTTTCATATATTTTTGTTGTATAAGTCTTCCCCATTTTACCTACAGTAAATTCCATCATAAGCAACGGCAAACCAACAAATATCGTAAATACTAAAAACATTAATAAAAATGCGCCACCACCATATATACCTGCCATATATGGAAATTTCCACATAGCGCCTAGTCCTATTGCAGAGCCTGCACTTGCTAAAATAAAGCCGGTCGACGACTTCCATTGTGATTGTTTATTCATAACGTTACATCCTTTATATTTTGCAAAACTTTATTGCGTTAAAGCGTTTGTGTGAGATAGCATATACTATACCATTTTTCGCACTTGCACTCAATAGTAATTTCAAGATATGTTCTACAGCAATAAAATTTCCTTCAAAATAGGTACTGTTAAGTTAAATTGTATATTCTGTGTCAATTCATAAAACACAATACTTTCAATATTATAAATTGTCAGAAATTTTATTGAATTAGGTTGTATTCTATGTTAAAGTTGCTTGTGTTTTGTGCAAGTAAATCTCCTTGAAATTGAGGTATATGAAATGAATAGACTCGTATTAATATCTGGTCTCATGCTCTTCTCATTTTTCTTTGGAGCAGGTAACTTAATATTCCCACCAATGTTAGGTTATACAGCTCAAGAAAATATGTGGATTTCTATGACTGGATTCGCTATAACTGGCATCTTATTGCCATATATTACAGTCGTTGTCGTAGCCTATATGAACGGCGGCGTCGAAAGTATTGGGAACAAAGTTCATCCTATTTTTGGAACAATATTTGCTATTTGTATATATTTATCTATCGGTGCATTATATGGTATCCCTCGAGCTGCTAATGTTGCTTACGAAATCGGGACAAATCATATTTTACCAGTACACAATCATTTAACATTACTTATTTTCTCTATTATCTTTTTCATTATTGTTTATTTTATCGCTTTATATCCAAGCCGTATTATAGATAACTTAGGAAAATATTTAACACCAATTTTAATTATTATCATAGCCGTTTTATGTATTCTTGTAATTATTAATCCTGATGGATCTATTGGTCATGCCAATGGAGAATACGCCAAGACACCTATTGTCTCTGGTATATTGCAAGGCTATTTCACAATGGATTTAGTCGCTGCTTTAGCATTCTCAGTAGTAATAGTACAAATGTTTAAGCTCAGTGGTGTAAATGATCATAAGACACTTGTGAAAAATGTTATCAAGTCTGGATTTATTTCCGCTATCTTATTACTTATCATTTATTTTGCTTTAGCATATGTAGGCGCCACAACAAGTCATGCAGGGCTACAAGATGGTACAGGTATTTTGACTTATAATGCCTTACGCGTATTCGGACCAGTTGGTAACTTAATATTTGGCGTAATCGTTATACTTGCGTGTTTAACAACATGTGTAGGTCTTGTAAATGCGTGCGCGGCTTTTGCTATGAAAAAATTGCCGAAGATATCTTATAAGATGTTCGTTCTTATCTTTTCTTTGCTCGGCTTCTTAGTTTCAATATTAGGTCTAGACCTAATATTACAAATCGCCGAACCATTATTAACGTTTATTTATCCAACTTCTATTGTTTTGGTCATTATTTCGTTGATTAGTATCTTTATTCCCTTTGAACTGAAATACGCATTTATCATACCAACGATAGTAACTTTAATAATTTCAATATTACAGATATTTAATGATTTCAACTTATTTACGCTTTTAGTACATCTGTACCAAGCCTTGCCATTAGCTAATATACAACTTGCTTGGCTTCTGCCATTCATTGTATTACTACTACTCGGTTTAGTCATAGATTTTTCCATTAAAAATCATAATAAAACTACACCATAAAATAAAAAAGTCCAACGAAGCTTAAATGCTTGGTTGGACTTTTTCGTCTACTTCCTATTATTAATATTATTAAACAAATACCTATTAACATGTTTTATATTATATAAATTTGCTATGATGAACATAATCAATATTATTTAATATTGAAGTATTATTATGTATCAAACCTGACCTGAGCACATTGCAATTTCAAAATTTTATTGTAGGAGAAATGATAAATGAGCCAATTTAACGACTTTTTACAATCTTTTGAGAATGATAAACATAAAGAAATTATGACAGACGTCTTAAAATGGGTTGTAGAAACATTTCCTGAACTTGAAACAACTATTAAATGGAATCAACCCATGTTTACACACCACGGCACTTTTATCATCGCATTCAGTAAATCCAAGCAACATTTTTCAATTGCCCCTGAAGCTAAATGTTTGAATGCATTTAATGAGCGTATCAATGTCGCGGGTTATTCACAAACCAATAATTTATTTCGTATAAAGTGGACACAAGAAATCGACTTCAATCTTCTTAAAGACATGATTCATTACAATATTGAAGACAAGGTAAACTGTACTACTTTTTGGAGATCTTAATTATTAATAAAAAAGCTGTGACAACGTCTCGAAATGTTGTCACAGCTTTACAGTTCAACCTGCAAAAACCTTAGTTTAAATATTATTCATAATCTTCAAAAAAGGCTATGATATCTTGTTCAACTTCAATATGACCTTCACCATAGGTCATCAAATGTTTGCATAACTTATATCCTTGAATCTCTTTTTGTTCATGTGAAATATGTTCATATATGTATTGCGCACTTGTTTCATATGACGCATCATCTTGTTCACCGTATTTTATCGTAATAGGTGCACTAATTTGGTTAACCTTTGACATGATATCTTCTACCATTAGCTGGAACTTGTTTAATTCAGGAGTATAGTCTTCAATTTGGTTTAGTTGATTAGTTATTTCCTGTTGCTCTAACCCAATTAAATCCCCCATACGCTGCCCATAATATTTTAATCTATCAGCAAGCCCAGCGTCGTCTTTTCTATACGGTGTGGACATGATTGCAACTGAATCAATCGGTTTGTGCTCTGCTAATTTCAATGCTAATAATCCACCTAAAGATAGACCACAGACACTAATTTTCGAATATCCTTTTTCTACTAAAAACTGATACCCCTCTAATACGTCTTGCCACCATTGATCTGTATCATAAGTCATAAGCGCTTCAAGCATTAACCCATGACCTTTGTATGAAGGCACGTAGCACGTAAATCCTGCAGTGTTTAATTGAGTTGCCAATAGCTTCATATCACGTACAGTACCTGTGAATGAATGTAATAATAATATAGCATGTTCTGATTGGTTGCTTTCCAAAAATATTGGACTTGGTGCTTTAACTTTGATCATTAATTGTCACTCCAAAATTCAAATTCATTACTCATTCTAATAGATATCAAAGAAACATACAAAATCCTATAGTTAACAACTGACTTTAATACTTTTTAACTAAGTCATTAACAATTAAAATGAAGTTACCTATAATGGCAACTTCATTTTAATTATATTGCTTTTTATCAAAAAATTGTAACTCATAGACAGATTTTTCATCATAAGTATTAAAACTATCTATTTTTCCATTAAGATGTAGTTCTTGTGTTTTTCTACTAACGTTATGTTTATAAGTGATTTTCACGTTTAAATCTGATTGATATCCGTTATTTTGAATGGTATTTTCTATTTCAGTAAATACATCTTTATTTATAGGAAGTAAATAACCTTCTTTACTTGGTAAAATGTTTACATATTTTTCTTGTAGTACATCCTCCGAGCCAATGTATATTTCAATTTTTATATTCTTAGCTGCCCCGCCACCCAAGTTATATAATTTCATATAATCTTGTTCAGATTCACTATCAATACCTGTATTTTTCAACTGTAATTGATTATGGTCACGCGTAATCAATATTTGATTAAAACTAAGCGCTGGCAGAAAGCTAATCTTCATTTGATACAATTGGATACTTACAGACACAAAATAAAATAGCGCCATGATAAATGTTCCCAGTGAACCGATTGCCGATATAATATTTATCATAATTTTACACCTCCAATATTTTAATTTATAAGGAAAGATATGTAGTGTAACATATAATCTATTGTTAAAATATAGCAATCACCTTTTCAAAAACAACTTATCAAATTCAATGATAAGCATTCACATAAATATACTACTAATTAATTTTATAACATGCATCCTTTTTTATGAAGTGTTTTTAAAAACAAAAATTTACTTAAAGTTATTATATATTTAATTTATAATAACTCAAATTATATGATATTATAAAATGTATAAATTACTTTTTAAAATTAAGAGGAGTCCTATATGATAATCAAAAATGAATACACACAGCGTTTTACTAAATTGAATATATGTATCATTACGCTCTTACTCTCATTCTTTTACCTGTTTATGTCCTCTTTCAAACCTATTTATGCTGCAGATACCTATGCTTCTATGTCAGAATTAATGGAAAATACCGAAGAGGGCTCCGACTGGATTATCTCAACGGATGAAACATATAGCGCAAACATTATTGCTGCCATACACGGAGGTAGTATTGAAGCTGGTACTACTGAGCTGTCAAAGATAATTGCTGACGATGGCAATTATAATTACTATAGTTTCGAAGGTATTCGCTCAGTTAATAATTCCGAATTACATGTAACTTCAACTCATTACGACGAACCTATTATTGAAAATATGCAAGCTCAAATGTCAAATTCTGTAATGATACACGGTGCTGGCGGGAATGAACCTGCTGTTTACCTTGGAGGCAGTGATGATACATTACGTGAAGCTATCAAAGAACAATTAGAACGTAGAAACTTTAATGTGGCACCAACGCCAAGCTATCTACAAGGCACATCATCTCAAAATATTGCAAATAGAAATGCCAAAGGGGCTGGAGTTCAATTAGAGTTAACAACTGCTCTACGCCAATCATTTTTTATTAATGGCAACCTCTCAAGTTACTCCCGAAATGATCCAAGTAATTGGAGTGATCAAATGTATGCATTTGCTAGCGCTGTAGATGCTGCTCTACAAGAAGTAAACTCATAAACATATCTAAGTATATAAAATCATTTCTTTTTAATTTTTGTAATATTCACACAAATTAGTGTATAAATTTCATCAATTTCAACAAATATTCGCTTTCTGTAATAAGGTATAATATATTATGACGTAATTTATAGAAAATGAGGTAATAAAAATGGATGCATTGAAAATTAATAAGCGCTTAATTATGACACCTGGCCCTGTAAGCGTGGACCCCCGCGTTTCTCAGGCTATGTCTAACTCTATTTTAGGTCAATTTGATTATGAATTTGTAGATATTATGAATCAAACAATGGCACTTATTCGCCAGTCATTTTTGACACAAAACAAATGGTCATTTCCTATTGATGGCACAAGTCGTGCTGGTTTAGAAGCAGTCATTGCAAGTATCGTGAAACCAGGAGATGATGTGCTCGTACCAATTATTGGTCGCTTCGGTTACTTGTTTACAGAACTTGTAACACGCGCTGGCGGAGTTGTACATAATATAAAAAAACCAATGGGAGAAGTTTTTGATCAAGATGAAATCATAGAAGCTTTAGATCGCATTAATCCAAAAGTTCTTGCAATCGTACACGGTGAAACATCTACTGGTCGTTTACAGCCTATTGATAAAATTGGCCACGCTTGTAAAACTCGTGGTATTTTTTCAGTTGTAGATGCTGTAGCTACATATCAAGGCATGGTCATCCCTGTTGATGATTGGGAATTAGATGCCGTAATCGGTGGTGCTCAAAAGTGTTTATCTATCCCTTCTGGTATCACCCCTATTACATTCAATGATAGATTTAGCGAAGAAATCAACCGTCGTAAACGTGTAGAACTCGGTATACGCTCTAATGAAATCACTGAACAAGATGATTTCATCAGAAGTAACTATTTAGATTTAACTCAGTTACAAGACTATTGGAGCCCTAAACGTTTAAATCATCACACTGAATCTACTACATCAATTTACGCTTTATATACCGGTTTAAAATTAGCACTCGCAGAAGGTATTGAAAATCGTGCCCATCGCCATAGCTATCATCAAGAAGGGTTAAAGTTAGCCTTAAAAGCATTAGGCCTTGAAATTTTTGGCGACGAATCTAATGAAATGAAAATGGTTATTTGCGTGAAAATACCACAAGGTGTAGATGACAATGCTTTTAGATTAGGATTACTCAAAAACTATGGTATCGAAATTGCAGGTTCTTTCGGCGAATTACAAGGAAAAATTTGGCGAATTGGAATCATGGGTTACGCCATAGAGAAGCAAAACATTTTAACTTTCTTATCTGCTTTTTCAATTTATCTCGCATATCAAGGCGTAGATAACCTTAACCTAGAACAAGCTGTAAGCACTTTGCTCAAATATTATGAAACAAGCGAATAATCTCCATACACAAAAAAGCAGCCGTTGACTCATAGCGGCTGCTTTTTATTTTTAAATAAGATGTAGTTAATTATCTTCAATCACGTTTTGTTTCGAGGCAGGATAACCAAAGATAAAGAATAGTATAGACATTATAATTAAAGCTATAATACCTGAAACCCAATTTCCTGTAGCATCATGTAGATAACCAATCAAGAATGGGCCGATAGCTGCTATTAAATAACCCACTGATTGCCCAAAACCAGACAATGCAATACTACCTTCACTCGTGCGCGCACGTATAGAAAAAAACGTCATACATAAGCTGAAGCATGCCCCCATCGCCAATCCAGCAATAATAATACCTACTACAAGCAATACGAGTGATTGAGTAAAGAATAAACTAAACCCTAGTAAAAATAAAATCGTGATAATCACTATTAAAATACGTTGGTCTTTCAACTTAGATGCGATAATTGGAAATGTGAACGTCATTGGCACTTGGGAAAATTGATTTAACATTAGTAAATAGCCAGCAGTTGATGGATCTAATCCTCTATCAACGAGTATTGATGGCACCCATGCCACAACGGTATAAAATATCATTGACTGAAAACCCATTGTCAAAGCAACCATCCATGCTAATTTTGATTTTACAATACTCACCTTTTTAGTTTTCTTTGCCTGATATTGAGTGGCAGTAGCTTTCTCCATTTCAGTACCTTTACGCGCTTTGGGCAACCAAAGTATAATGGCAATTACTGCAAGAATAATCCAAAATGCTAAAGATAGTCTAAAACCTATTGGCGTTATTTCTGAAAGGGGGAAACTTAATCCACCTCCTAATCCAGCAGTAAAGTTCATCGTCCCACTATAAATACCTGTAGCTAATCCGATCTGCATTGGAAAATACCATTTAACATAACTCGGTAGCATAACGTTACCAAATGCAATAGCGACACCGAGTAATATTGTCCCAATCAAAAACACATTAAAATCTCCAGCTACTCTTAAATATAAAGCTATAATTAACAGTATAGTAGAATATAATATCGTTCGAGACATTGTTAAACGAGATGTGACCTTTGATACCAGCGGAGAGACAATAGCAAAAATAATTAGCGGTATAGTAGTTAGAATGCCAGCAATACTATTATTAATATCCATGACTTGTTTAATTTCATCTACTACTGGACCCACTGAAGTAAGTGGTGCACGTAAAGTAGAAGCAATGAATATAATAGCTAATACCACGCCCCAATTTTCTTTAATTCTATGTATACGAACCGGTTCTGTCATCTTATACCACCTTTCTTTTTCATCTTTAGTTATAATAATAGAACGAATCGATCAAACATATCTTATTTGAACGATTCGTATATAAACAATTCTCTTTAATTAACTATTTCTGTCGCTTTTTCTAAGACAATACGTGTGCCGGCTTTACCATTAAGTGCATCAATTGCATCATCTAATGAACAGATAATAGATTCTTTACCCAATTCAGCAAATTGAATCGCAGCTTCTATCTTAGGTAACATACTCCCTGCTGGAAATTGTCCTTCCACAACATAATTTTTAGCTTGCTCAACAGAAATGGTTTCTAACTTTTGTTCATTAGCTTTACCAAAATTCACATATACATTTGGAACATCTGTCAGCATCATGAACGTATCTGCTTCAACTTGTTGCGCCAACTTTAACCCTGAGCGATCTTTATCGATAACAGCTTCTACACCATGGATTGTTCCATTTTCGTCTCTATAAACTGGTATACCGCCACCGCCAGAAGAAATTACAATCGCTTGATTAATTAACGACTTAATCTGCTCTACGCCATGAATCACTAAAGGTTCTGGAGATGGAACGACACGACGGTACCCTCTACCTGCATCTTCGACCATTACAAAACCGTGTGTTTCCTCTAAACGTTTAGCTTCTAATTCGTTAAAAAATACGCCAATAGGTTTTGATGGATTTTTAAATGCTGGATCATCTTTATCTACTTCTACCATTGTAAGTAAGGTTACAACACTGCTATCAATATTTAAAGATTCCAAGTGGTTTTTTAAGGCTTCTTCCATCATATACCCAATAAAGCCTTGTGATTCAGCATTACATGCGTTAATAGGTAACGGTTCTACAATTTCTTTCGCCGCTTCATTTTGCGCTATAATATTCCCCACTTGCGGACCATTACCGTGTGTGACTACAACATTGTAGCCTTTCTCTTTTAACTCTGCCATTTTACGTGTAGCAGCATATACATTGTTATATTGATTTTCATATGATGCTTCTTGTTTAGGTTGTAATATTGCATTCCCGCCTAAGGCAAGTACAACTCGCTTACCCATATGTTTCACTCCTTAAAGTTAGTGCTACATACATACCATACAATGTATCTTTTCCCGAAGTTGATCCAACTTCTAACAATTGGTTCATGTGATATAATGATGGATCATGTTGTAGCACTGAAATTTTCGAACTAAATTGTCCTTTTTGTGCACATTTCAAAAAAGTTTCACCGACTAGCGTAGTAAGCGGCTTTTCAAGTATATGTGCTAATATTTCTAAATTTCGATTCGTTATATATGGATGAATAAAATGAACAAATAACATACCTGTTAATATATCATCACCTGAAGGCGTGAGTCCTTGTCCTCTACCTATAATATGGCGATAATAAGTTTCAACTGTTTCCCCGTTTTCGTACTCTAATAAGTGCATAAACTTTTTCATTTTTTCGTAATCAAAGTCTGTTTGATGATACTCTGAAAAATCGTAGTGCTTTATGTTACATTCAAATTGCTTAATATGTGTAGTGCTATTCCAGTCATTAATTGGTAATTGTTCAACTTGCCATACAAGTTGATATGATGCATTAAGATAAATTGCATTAGGGCCTAATTTGATAGTTTGGCCCTTATCAATCACCTTAAGTAATTGAGCTTTTGTTTGTTGATCAATGACAATACCAAACGGAAAAGTTCCATTTTCATCACTTCCTACAAATATAAGCTCTTGTTTCTCACTTACAATATTAAATCCTTTTTTAAAAATACTATGCACGTAGAACGATTTTCTCTTTTCCAATATTTCCTGGGCAATCTTGCCTATCGCTGTAGCGTGAAAAATCACGCTTTAAAGCCTAATTTCTCAGCGTAAGCTGTAATTGCTTTTTCAAAACATTCTATTGGAGGATGGACAGTACCAGCACCAATTTGACCATAACCAGCTATTTTATGCGCAATACCTGTATTAATTACAGGTGTAATACCTGTTTCTACAACTTTACGTGCATCTATGCCTAGACAAGCGCCCTTAAAGTTCCATGTCGGAATCGCAAAGTTAGGATTTTCACCAATACAAATCTCTGTCATTTCATTACTGATTTTTAAGGCATCATCAAAACCGCCCGTTCCAACAAATCTCGTAACAGCAGGTGCAGCAATCATTGCCATACCACCTACACCAATCGTTTCCGTAATTGCAGAATCTCCAATATCCGTATTAGCATCATCCGCAGAATAACCAGTGAAATATAAGCCTTGTGGTGTATTAACGGGTGCAGTAAACCATTGATCGCCCATACCTGCAATACGTACGCCAAAATTTTCACCATTACGACACATAGCAGTCACTACGGTTCCATGTTCGATTTGACGCGCAGCATCCATCATTGCTTTTCCAGTAGCCATAGCAATATTTAAGAAAAATTGGTCTGTATCAGCTAAGAATTGAATAACTTCTGTACGCTGTGCTTGTTCAACATCTTCTAAGTCGCTAATAATTGGCGTCACTTCTTTAAGAAACGCTAATGAAGCTGCAATATTACGTTGATGGAATTCGTCACCCATGGCAATCGCTTTAGCAATTAACACATTTACATTCAAACCATCTTTCATTTGGTGCAAGGCTTTACTTAATACTGGACCTAATACATCTTTCATCCAATGCAGACGATTGACTACTGTTTCATTATAAGCACCAAAACGTAGCACCGCACCGATACCTTCATTCATTTGGCAATAAGCTTCATTACCACTTTCTCTATTTTCAACTACGAGTACAGGCATATTTGCAGATGTTATACCTCCCATAGGCCCCACAGCATTCACATGATGGCAAGGTATTAGAGTGATCTTTCCATTTTCTAATAATTCACGTGCACCTTGTTCGTTACTCGCCCAACCTTCAAAAAGAATGGCACCTACACAAGAACCTTGCATCGGATCAGTCATATTTTCATATTCAATTGGCGGTCCAGCATGTAGCAAGACATGGTCTGTAAGTTCAGGAATTTTAGATTTGGCAGGTACCACATCTACTAAAAATGGCGCTGCTGCAATCATTTTGTCAATAACCGCTTGGTTAGCTTCATCTATTGTTTTGTAACCCATGTTATACTGTCTCTCCTTCGTAGTTATTTAAAAATTGTAGTACTTTCATTAATTTTTCATCACCACCAGCAATTGGGCGCCAATTAAATTGAACCACTTGCGCTTCATTAGATTGAATAGCTTCAGTAAAACTTTGCAATCCAATATTAATGACACTTGGTTTATGATTTATCAAATTCATTATTTTATCATCTATAGTTAAATCCACTGGTTCCACATCAAAGTTCTGTACTTCTCGTTCTGGTTGTGCAACCGTACCACCAATTAAATTAATTGCCGTACGAACCATCTGATCATTGGTATCACAAACGATAGCGCCTGCTGCTTTTAAAGTATTAATTTGTGCATGATAGTCTTGATGATCATGTTCTGTCCCAACCACTGTAACAAGTATTGCTAGAGAACGACCATCTTCACTCACTTTAGCGCGTATATTTTGAATTGTTGGCGCAAGCTCACTCGCCATATCATCATGACTACCATAGCCGATGACATTATCTAACATAATCACTGCTGTTGATGGATCTTCTGCAGATTTTTCTAACATTTCAATACGCTTAGTCGGATCAATCATTGGATGTGGTCTACCTTGTGTATAGATATCATCACCTAAATCAATGATTTCATGATTACCACCTTTATAAGAAAATCCTTCCGGTGTTTCGCTATCTGAGTCATCTCCCAATGTATCTTTCACTAACATTGCCGCTTCGGAAGCTAATGTACCACCTGAATAATATCCTTTAATACCATCTTGTTTAGCAGTTAAGTTGACTGAAATATTATCCAAAACTTTTGGCTTGAAGTTTGGTGTATCTCCATTAGATAGTTGTACTGACACACGCGCCGCTTCTTCTAACGTATAAGCATGATAAATATTAGGTTCTGTATAGGTAGGTTTAGCGCCTAAGAACAATGCTACTACTGGTTTATCAATATTTCGTAATACATTAAGTACTTTTTCTTCAACTGCTTTAGCTGGTGGTTTAGAAATCACAGTGATCACTTTCACTTTAGGATCTTGATTTAAGGCTTTAATACTATCGAGCATTGTTATTGCGCCGACTTCTGTAGACAAATCTCTGCCACCAGTTCCAATCGCATTTGTCACGCCTTTACCTTCGCGATCAATAATTGTCGTTACTTCTTGAATACCTGTTCCAGAAGCACCTACCACGCCTATGTCACCTGCATTGACAGTATTAGTAAATGCAAGTGGCAAACCATGTATAATTCCAGTTCCACAGTCTGGCCCCATAACTAAAAGACCTTTATCATGCGCCATTTCTTTTAAACGTACTTCATCTTCTTTTGCAACGTTATCGCTAAACATAAATACATTCAAATTATGGTTAAGTGCATTTTCTGCTTCCATTGCCGCATATTGACCTGGTATAGAAATAAGTGCAAGGTTAGGATTTTCTGCTAGTTCTAATGCACGCTTCCAATTCGAAGCTTCATCTTGTTTGTGTGTCTGACTATCACTTTCTGCTTTTCCTTTTAATTCAGCTTCTACCTCTTGGTCAACTTCATCTATTTTCGTTTCATCATCTGTATCAATGACAATTAAAATATCATTAGGTTTAGCATTTTCTAATTCTGCAGTACCTAATCCCGAAGATTTGAAGATATCCTTGTTTGCAGGTGTGCCCATCATAATAGATACTTGATTCACACCTTCAATAGCAGATAATTTATTCGATAATAACATTAATACAATCGAATCTTGATACGTATTTTCTTTAATTATTGTGTATAGCATACTATTCCTCCGTTATTATTCAGCAAATCGATTTTTTCCGTGGTAACGATCATAGTGCACATTATCTGACACTAAATAGTTATATATTTCATCAACAATTTCAATACCATCACTGTCATATTTATCACTACGCAAGCGTCCGCGTTCGCCTGGATAGAATATTTCACCAAATCCTTCTGCAGCCGGCTGTGCTTTAAGTTCGTCTAACATTGTTGAAATTCTAACCTTAAATTGCTCTAAATCAGTAAAGAATGCTGGATTAATGACAATATGAAGCTGTCCTAAATCTCGCCCTTTCGTCAAATCTTTATACATAGATGAAACATGGACACCATGTGGCACACCTAGTAGACTTCCTGCCAAAATATCAACCATCATCATGAGCCCATAACCTTTAGGCCCCGCTACAGGCACAAGTGCATGTACATCTCTAGCATTTGTTGTTGGTTCGCCTTGCGCATTAACAGCCCATGTATCTGGAATGGATTGATTTTTTGCACGTGCATCAAGTACTTTACCCCAAGCTTGTACAGTTGTAGCCATATCAAATGTAATCATACGTTCATCATTTGAAGGTGCACTAAACGCAATTGGATTTGTACCAAAGTATGGTTCAGTTCCACCAAAAGGCACTACCATTGGGTCAGATTGGCACATACTTAAACCAACCATATCTTGCTGTGCTGCCATCTCTACGAAATAACCTAAAGCACCGCTATGAGAAATATGCTTCACACCTACTACAGCCACTCCGTTTTCTTTAGCCATATCAATCGCTTTGTCCATAGCTTCTTTTGCAGCTTGATGTCCCGGACCGTTATCTCCTTCAAACACACCTGTAGAAGGTCCAGTACGTTCAAATTGATAATTAGGTTTCGTAGTAATACCACCCTTAGCAATACGTTCTGCATAATATTCTACTCTTACCGCTCCATGCGAATGAATACCTCTATAATCTGCGAAAGTAAGTACATCAGCAACATCACTCGCAGCATCTTCATTCAACCCAGCTTTAACTAATTTATTTTTCATTAAGTCAAATAATTTTTCTTTTGATATACGCATCTTCATACCTCCTTATTTTTATCATTCTGTAACAATTCACTTTTTATCGATATTGTTGGATTTATACTTTATCCAATGTTAAAAATAATTTTTTCATAAATTAAATATTCAAATAATATGTGCATTAAAAAGAAGCTACTGAGAACAAATCGTCATTTATTATTTATACATACAATTGCCCTGTTCACTTCTTCAATGTATTTAATAACTAGCGTCAGAGATTAAGTAGTCATAGATACTGCGCGCTACTGGAATACCACTTTCAGCATAATTCTTTTTAACTTCTTCTTGAATTTCACCTGGATAGTAGACCTGATCGAATGCTTTCGCAGGTTCGATATCATGTAACTCATCTACCATGTCAGAAACTTGCCTTAAAAACTGTGCCTCATCCCCAAAGTAAGCAGGATTAATGACAATATGAAATTGCCCTAACCTACGATATTGACTTAAGTCTTCATACATTGAGGTAACATGTTTACCAAAGGGTAATCCTAATAAACTACCAGCTAAAATATCCACCATCATCATGAGCCCATAACCTTTAGGTCCCGCTACAGGCAATAAAGCAGCTACTTCAAATGGATCTGTCGTTGGTTCACCTTGTGCATCAACAGCCCATGTATCTGGAATAGCTTTTTGCTTTGAACGGGCATCTAAAATT
Organism: Staphylococcus succinus; assembly: GCF_029024945.1. Classification (NCBI taxonomy): domain Bacteria; kingdom Bacillati; phylum Bacillota; class Bacilli; order Caryophanales; family Staphylococcaceae; genus Staphylococcus; species Staphylococcus succinus. The sequence continues at coordinate 2,469,848 of NZ_CP118976.1, forward strand.
TTCCCCCATGCTTGTACAGTTGTAGCCATATCAAATAGTATTGGATCCCCAGATTCTCGTGGCGAAGCAAAAGCTATTGGGTTGGTACCGAAGTACGGTTCGGTACCACCAAAAGGAACAACCATTGGGTCTGATTGACATACCGTTAGTGCAACCATTCCTTGTTGTGCAGCATGTTCTACAAAATAACCAATCGCACCACTATGTCCCATTTCTTGAACGCCCACCATGCCAATACCACTAGATTGCGCTAATGCTATTGCTTCTTCCATAGCCTCAAAAGCGACATAATGACCGATTGCATTATCTCCAAAATATGTCCCTGATGATGGTCCTTGTTGTGTAAATTTTAGTTTAGGTTGGAGATTATACCCCTTTTTCACTATACGTTCTGCGTAATACTGCATGCGTACAGAACCATGCGAATGTATGCCTCGAGCATCTGCAAATATTAATAAATCAGCTGTCTTATCAGCCTGTACTTCAGGCAAACCAACATTCATGAGTTTCTCTTTAAATAAATGTCGTAATTTACCTTTTTCGACATACACTAATCCTTCTGCGTCCATACTTAACAACCTTTCTTAAATTTCTATATCTCTATTGGCATCTTTTGAATAGATGTATGTAAAAGGTTCATCTAAACCAACCGCATAGGTCGCTTGAGGAGAATAAGCCCCCATAAATATATAATCTCCTTTATCTACAGGTAGCCAGTCATTATCAAGGTTGTACATACCGCGGCCACTTAATACATATGCACCATGCTCTTGCACATGTGTTTCAACGTAGCCATGTGAGGCACCGGGTTTAAATGAAAGAATATGGATATTCATATCATATGCTAACTCTTTTGGTAATAAATCGAGAATTTTCACTTCCTCCATACCTTCATACGGTTCTTGAGTCATATCATTTACATTTCCTGTGACGATGTCTGGCGTATACCCTTCGATAGGTTGGTAACGTTTTTTATATAAGAAAATGCGGCTATCATTGTTTTGATTACTATTTTCAAAAGTCATTACTAAATGTGGCGGTACATACAAATATCCACCTGCATTTAATTCATATTTTTTATCATCTGCATATGCGTTTATATTTCCATATTCTACATATATAAATGTTTGAACACCGTTACCACCAAATCCTTGTGTGTTGCCACCTTGATTTTTTAATGTCACTAAATAATCTACAAAATGCGCTCCAATTCTTGGTGATCCTAAAATTGTCACATCGCAGTCCTCGAAGCCAGGAACAACATTATTCACTAAACCATCTGGTGTAATTACCGCATAGTTATCTTTCTTAATCACTGAACGTGTTTCTAATAAACCTTCTCTGTAACCTTGATTATGATTTAAGTAACCCATAAATATAAAATCTCCTTTACCTTATCTATTTTTGTATATTTAGATATGCTCAATAGCACATTTGATGAAAAATTTAGCTTGATGATTGATATTATTCTTTGTAAGCCAGTTGATACAATACTTGTTTCAAGACTTCTATGCCTTTAACCAAATCCTCTATATCAGTTTCTTCTTCAACATTATGACTGACGCCGTTAATCGAAGGTACAAATATCATCGCTGTCGGTATATATTTAGCAAATATTTGAGAATCATGTCCTGCACCTGATGGCATTACTTTACAATCTGATGATCCAACAACGTGTTCTGCAGCCTTTTTGACTTCGCTTACCAGTTGTTCATCCATTAACGTTGGTGCTTCATCCATCCACAAGTCAATATCATATTCTACCGCTTCTTCTTCTGACACACGCTTGATGCATGCATCAATTTTTTCGGCAAATTGATTTAACTCAACTTGGTTAATATGACGACAATCTATAGAAAATGTAACTTCACCTGGAACCACGTTCACCGTGTTTGGTACTGGGTCCACACGACCAAACGTAATCACTAATGGATCCCCAAATGCGCGGGCTTGATCAGTTAATTCGTTTGCTATTTTACTAAAAGCAACGACCGCATCTTTCCTTAATCCCATAGGCGTTGTTCCCGCGTGATTAGCTTCGCCTTTGAGGTTAACTGTGTAGCGCTTCTGTCCTACAATTCCATTAACAATACCAATTGCTTTTTGTTCACTTTCTAGTACTTTACCTTGTTCGATATGCACTTCAACAAATGATTTTATATAACTAAAATCGTTGTCTACTGTACGATAATCAAATCCTGCTTCATGCATTGCGTCTTCAAAGTTGACACCTTCACCATCAGCGATAGATGATACGTCAGCTTTATTGGCTAAATTGAAGAAGTTTTTGCTCCCCCAAAACGCATAAGGAAAACGACTCCCCTCTTCTTCAGCCAATGCTAACAATTCCAATGACCGTAAAGGTTGGCCATGTTCAGCTTTTAATGATTGCATTGCAACCAAAGCAGCTAACACACCAAACTGGCCATCTAAATGTCCACCTTCTACTACCGTATCAATATGTGACCCAGACATAACTGTCTCATCAGGATATTTACTGCCTTCGATACGTCCTTTTAAATTACCTACACTATCAAAACGCGCTTCGAATCCTTCGTTTTCTAATGTACTTTTTAATGTATGTATTGCATTTGACCATGCTTCTGAATAAAGTAAGCGTGTAATACCGCCACCGTTTAAACCACCACATGATGTAAGTTTGTTATCTAAAGCTTCAAAAGAAGATCTGATGTCCATACAATTCAACTCCTTTTCTATTTCATAATTAATTATAAGCGTTTACATTTTAGTTATCATTCACATTTCTCACAATAATACTTAATACTTTTATTCGATTTATACAAATACTTCTTTTCATTTTTTTGAGATACTATATTTAGCAAAATGTATCTATAGGAGGATTGTCATAATGATTGAAACCACGACAAATTGCACAACCATAGATGGCTTTACATTACCATATACAATTATTGAGGCCAAAAACCCCTCAGCTAAAGGGGTTATTCTTTATTTTCATGGAGGTGGTCTCATATTTGGTCAATCCAATGATCTACCCCAAGATTATATTGATATACTCACAGAAAATTATCACCTTGTACTTGTATCGTATCGTCTAGCACCCGAGAGCAATATCGATGTGATTATTAACGATGCCTTGACCCAATACGATACAATACAACAACTATATCCAACATTTCCCATATTCACATTTGGCCGTTCAGCTGGCGCTTTTTTAGCAATGTTAACAGCACATCATCGTAACGTGGATGGTGTTATTGATTTCTATGGTTATTGTCGTATACACGTACCAGCATTTCTACGTCCAAACAAACAATATCAAGCGTTATCGTCACAAATTACACCAGCTATATTAAATCAACTCATTCAGTCGAAACCTTTGATATCTGGACCGATTCAAACAAGATATCCCATTTATTTATATGTCCGAGGACAAGCTCAATGGATGGCTTACTTAGGCATTCAATCTTCGACACAAAGTGATTACAATATTTCACCGAAACAACTCAAAGCATTTCCACCAACATTTATTGTTCATTGTACTGGAGATCCTGATGTCCCATATAGTGAAAGCGAGCATATTCATCGATATATTAACCACAGTCATTTCAAATCACTTTCCTTAGAAAGCCATGATTTTGATAGAGACGTAAATGAAACAGCCCAATCAATTTACAGACAAGCAGTACAATTTTTAGATCAAATTGTCCAAAGTAATGGAGGAGAGGCGTAATGCATTTACAAAATGTAATTGAAAATTTTCAGACCTTTAATAACTTTGCACGTAATGAAGCCAATGGCGGTATTAATCGTATTGCCTTTACACATCCTGAACGTTTAGCCGCATTGAAATTTTCTATGCTATGCCAAAAAGCAGGTTTAGATGTATATTTTGATTTCTTTGGAAATGTGATTGCACGTCGAGAAGGAAAATATCCATCCTTAAAACCCATCGTTTTAGGTTCTCATATTGATACAGTAAAAGATGGAGGCCAATATGACGGCTTGCTCGGCGTATTAGGGGCACTAGAAGTAGTCGAACATTTAAATACTCATAACATTGAAACTGACCACCCCATTATTATTATCGCTTTTGCTTGTGAAGAATCGACTCGTTTTAACGAAGCAACCTTAGGTAGTAAATATCTTACTGGTAAGATGACAAAAGAAGATATGAAATTTATTAAAGATAATGAGGGCAATATACTTTATGATATAGTGGCACCGCTCGCCCAAGATATGCACGGTAAGACAGCTTTATTTGAACGCAATAAAATCAAAGCATTTTTAGAATTACACATTGAACAAGGACCCATACTTGAAAATAATCATAAAGATATAGGCATTGTAACTGATATTGCTGCGCCACATCGTTTCAAACTAAAAGTGCAGGGTGTAACGAGTCATTCTGGTTCTACACCTATGCCTATGAGAGCAGATGCCCTCACAACCGCTGCTGAAATTATTTTGAAAATCGAAGCATTGGGACAAGCTTATCATGATAAAGGCATCGTCACTACTGTTGGCTATGCTCAAGTTTATCCCAATACCATGAATGCCATTCCAGGTGAAGTGACGTTACTCATAGATATTCGCGGAAAAGATAAAACTATTCGTGAACAAGTAGTTTCAGAAATGCATCAATCTATTGATGCAATTACTAAACATCGCCGTAGCAATTATCATATAGAGGATTTAGGTCAAGACACTCCTCGCAGTTTCAATAAAACGATTGCTCAAATTTCTGAAGAAAAATGTCAACATTTAAATTATAAATACCGTTATATGTATAGTGGTGCCGGTCATGATGCCATGAATTTTGCACCAATTTGTCCAACAAGTATGATTTTCATCCCTTGCAAAGATGGTATCAGTCATTCTCCAAAAGAATCCGTTACTTATGAACAAGTTGAAAAAGGTGTTAATCTCTTGATACACACAACGATTGAATTGGCAAAATCAGACATAATATTAGAAGATTAACATATTATAAAAATCTTTTTTAAAGCAAGTGCTTCCCAAGCGGTGCACTTGCTTTTATTGTTAAATGCATCACTCATATTTACTTCACCTTTTGAAAAATATTGCTATCCATGAGAAACTTATCTCTAGAAAATATAATGATTTACTTTTAAAATGAATGCAGATTTAGCAAACACATCGATTGATAACATTCAAATACGGATAAACGTATCACTATATAATAATTAGATGAAGGTTGGTTATAATGACTGAAATTTGTTTTGTAAGACATGGGGAAACTGATTGGAATACAATTGGAAAATTACAAGGTCGCACGGATGTTCCTTTAAACCAGTTTGGCATTAAGCAAGCCGAAGCATGTTCAGAGTTTCTCTCACAATCATCATGGGATGTAATTATCACAAGCCCTTTGCAGCGTGCTAAACATACCGCTACGATTATTCAACAAAAATTGGATATTCCACTCATTGAACGAGAAGCATTTATTGAAATAGCTTTTGGTGAGGCTGAAGGCTTAGCTCAACATGAAAGAGATATTTTATATCCAGATCGACAGTATCCTAATAAGGAAGCAGCTGATATTGTCACTGACCGTTTTCTTAAAGGAATCCAAACAGTAACTCAGGAATATCATAATCAACGTATTTTAATTGTCTCTCATGGCGCTTTTATAAGCGCTATACTTTATCATTATTCTAATGGAACAATAGGTACTGGCCTGACGAAGCTTGCAAACGGTGGATTAAATACCATTCGCTTAACATCAAAAGATAGTGATGTGGTAAGTTATAATCAAACTTCTCATTTACCTACGAGAAGTTCCACCCACTGATTATAAACAATACCCCCTCAAAATAGAGCCGCGCATTCGCGTAGCAATTTGAGGGGGTATTGTATAGAATTAAGAAAATCTTTAAAACAGCATACAATTTATAATGAATTGATTGATAGGCTGGTTTCACTTCATGTAAACCAGAATCTTTCATGTTAATCATCCACTAAATAAAACGACCAATTTTCACATCTGAAATGCCAGTTTGTTGATTATAAATTTCTTGACCTCTTAAAATAGTACGTGTTACTTGTGCGCCAATTTCACGGCCGATATAAGGACTCATTTTATTTCGATAAGCTAAATCTTCAGCAGATAACGTGTAAGAGGCATTAGGTTTAATAAATACAAAATCAGCATCTTTCCCAATAGCAATACTACCTTTTGATTCCATACCAAAACGTTGTGCTGGAGCTGTAGCGATGATTTCGGCAAACTTTTGTAATGACATTTGACGTTTTTGAACACCTTCATCAAATAGAATATCGACATTATTTTGTAAACCTGCGATACCACCCCATGCTTCAAAAGCATTATCTGTATCTTTTAAATCAGGCGTACATGGCGAATGGTCTGATGTGACAAAGCTAATATCACCCTCAATCACACGTTCCCACATACCCTCTAAACGTGATTGTTCCCGAATTGGAGGAGAACATTTTACTACTGCACCAATATCATCTAATTCTTCTTTATAGAAATATAAATAATGCGTACAAGTTTCACAAGTAATATCAACACCTTCTTGTTGTGCCTTAACCACCTCATCGACGCCTTCTTCACAAGCAACGTGTACAATATGTACGCGACATCCAGTTTCTTTAGCAAATAAGATAATTTTGCGAATAGGTTCTACTTCAGTAAATACAGGACGACTATCTACGTAAGCACGCATCGTTGTTTCACCATTTGCTTTTGCAATTTCACCTAAACGGTCTGTAATTGTCGCATTTTCAGAATGGATGGATAAAATTTTGCCAGTTTTTGCAATTTGTTTCATCCCCTCATACAATGAATAGTCATCTACATTTTCAAAATCACCTTCGATTGAACGATCTCCACAAGTTGCTAAGAAAGCTTTATATGCCACTACACCTGCTTCGTCTAGTTCTTGAATACCCCCATTTAAATTATAAGGTACCAGACCACCATAGCTCGCTACATCAACTGATAACTCACCTTCTCCAGCATCAAATTTCGCTTGAATAGATGCTTGATCTGTTGTTGCGGGCACTTGATTTAAAGGCATTTCAATAAATGAAGTAACGCCTCCTTTTGCAGCTGCGTTTGTACCAGTTACATACCCTTCCCAACCATCACGGTAACCGCCTCCAGGTTCAGTGATATGTACGTGTGCATCAACCATACCTGGTGAAACAATTTGGTTTTGCGCATCAATAATTTGTTCTGCTTCGCCAAGCGCTTGACCGATTGCAGCAATTTTTCCATCTTTTACAGCCACTTCTACATTGTGTTCACCATTTTCTAAAATTACCAAACCATTTTTAATAATCAAATCATACTTCATTATACTTCACTCCTTCTTTTTCCTTTGAGAATACTTTCGTTGTGTAGTGCAAAACAATGTAAATTGCACTAGATATCATAAATCCAATAAACCATGAGAAATCTGCTATTACAGCAAACGATGGTAAGAAACCAAGTAAAGAAATAACAACACCTATGATTGTGGCAATATAAGCTGAGACATTGATACGTTGTATTTTGATGTCTTTGTCATACAAATCAAAATATAGTTTATCAATATCGATATGACATCTAGATACGAAATAGAAATGAACAATCATTACACCTGCTACTGGCCCTAAAATTGCACCAATGGCATTTAAGAATAAAAATATACTGCCTTCATTTTCCATCATTTTCCAAGGCATAATAACTACACTTAAAACTGATGCAATGACTACACCACGGCGATAATTTATCCATTTAGGTAATAAGGCACTCAACTGATATGCAGCCGGGATAATGTTACTCGTTGCATTAGTAGAAATCGTCGTCATTAATAGTACGCCCGTAGAAATCAAAATAGCCCAGAAATTTCCCCATTCATTAATAATAGTTAGTATATTCCATTCTTGATGACCTAAATAGATAGAGCCACCAATAATAATAAATACGCTTGCAATAGCGAAGAGAATATGAGCAACAACAATTCCTGAAATTTGTCCTATAATTTGTGATTTCGTAGATTTAGCATTTTGTGTAAAATCAGCAACACTAGACCCCGGACCAGCCCATACGCCTAATAATGAATTAAATATTAAGATAAATGATAGCACGGCTGGGTAGATGATGCCGTCTGTTTTTGTTGCAATTTCATAGTTCATAATATTGCTTAATCCACCTGCTACTGTTACACCCCAAATAGCCATACCGCCGAATACGATATAAATCAATGGATTTAAAATAGCAGTAAATTTATTTAGTATTTCACCGCCACCAAAACCAATTGCAAAACTAATAGCCCAAAAAATTAAAAATGCTATAAGTCCTGGAATGGAAATACCTAATATATTTATGCCATGACCAACATCGCTGAATCCTGGAAAAATTTTATTTAATAAAATAAGTAGTGCTTGGGATCCTGCAAATGTTTGTAAACCAAACCATGCGATACCAGCGACAACACCACGTAATACGCCTGGTAATTTTGCACCAACATCTCCATATGTTGCACGGAGTTGCATCGCAAACGGTATACCATATTTGGATCCTGCATAACCATTAGCGACTAATAAAAGCGCAATAACAAATGAACTTAATATCAATGCAAAAATGACTTGAAGTGGAGATAATCCAATTAATAAGAATCCTCCAACAGCCGTGTAGTTAGGTATATTATGTACAGCACCCATCCATAATGTGAAAAAGTTAAACGCAGAATTATTTCTCTGCATTGGTGATTTCGGCATAATATCTTTATTATAACCACGCTTTTCAAAAAAGGTATGGTCATATACCGTTTCGTTCCCCTGTCTTCCCATCTATATGTCTCCTTTGCTTTAATAAGCTTATAACTTTATGTATCATGCTTAACTATTAGTTTAGTACTTATGAAAGCGTTTTTCTTTGTTTAGAATGACATATCTATATGTTGAAATTATATATTTCGAACAAAATATGTGTATAATTTATTATGTATAATATATAACTTAGGTCATTTCATACAATTATAAATAAACATTCCATGTTTATAAAAATACCATTTAACTAATAATTTTGCAGCTAAAAATTTGATTATTTTAATTTTTCTGATAATAATAAAGCTATAGACTCGGAGGACTGAATTATGACAACACTTAACGAAATTTTATCCGTTCCTCAATTTAAAGGACTAGAACTGATTAACAAGAACGGAGATTTATCATCGGAGGTCACAAATTTAGATATAACAGAGAATAATGATATCAAGCATTTTACTTCTGAAAATTCATTTATTCTAACAACTGGCGTACTTTTTCAAGACAATCAAGAAAACTTAAAAAAATTAATCAAAGACTTAAGCGATATTCATACAGCTGGTCTTGGAATCAAAACGTCTAGATTTTTACATGAAATTGATCAGGACGTTATTGATTTTGCTGATGCTTTAGCATTTCCATTAATTGAGATTCCTGAAAGTTGGAATTTAGGAGAAATCACACATCAAATATCTTCTTATATTTCAGATTCAGAAACTGGAAAATTAAATTATGCTTTACACATTCAACAAGAATTAAATCAGTTATTGATTAAAGGGTTTAGTATTAATTCTATGATTGAGCGTATGAGTAAGTTACTAGGCGTGCCTATTATACTTTTCGATCCATTCAAATCACCAGAAGCAATGAGTCATCAATATAAACAAAATAAAGTATTAGCCACTGACCATATAAGATACTTTCATAATCATTATCAAGAGGCACTCGTTTATGATAAAAACAAACAAGTTTTCGAAGATAAAGATCACGTAATTTTTAAAGTTCTAGGATATACTTATTTCCCATACTATCTTATGGTCTCCCAAGTTAATAAACTCTCCTACCCATTTAGTTTATTAACTATCGAACAAGTGGTCAGTGTCCTAAGTTTTGCACTATATAAAAACACTAAAATTGAAGAAGCAGAACAAAATGACATTAATCGTTTTTTTGAATCACTCGTTCATAATCAAACAGATCAAGCATTATCAATCAATAAGCATACTGAATTACTCAAGCAATACAATATTTTCAAATCAGATTATTATCAAATTATTATTTGTAATATCGATACTCAAAGTACTTTAGAAAATAGTTATTATCTTAATGAACGTCAACAGCTCACATTCCATTGGTTAAAGCATATGTTGACTGACATTGATCCTTATATAAGTATTTATAAACTACCAAGTAATAATCGATTCGCTATTTTATTACAAAATCATCATCAGCATTATTTTGATTATTTAAAACGTATTCAAGACGATTACGGCAACACTTTTGAAGGTAGTGTTTCTTTTGGCATTGGCAATGAAGTTACAGAATTTTCTCAGTTACCTTCATCGTTCTTTGAAGCAAATGAGGCTTATGAAAATGCCTTATTCAGTAATGAAAAATCATTTATTTCACAATATCATTCAAAAGATATCAAGGAACTGTTGCAACTTATTCCAAATGAAAAACTACAGCCCTTTATCAAACATACATTAGGGCCCCTAAGTTATCCTAAAACCAAAAAAGATTTGGAACTCAAACAAACGTTACAAGTTTATATGGATAATCAATGTGATATAACAAAAACAGCTGAAAAAATTTACATCCACCGTAATACAGTTAAATATAGAATTAATAAATGTAGCAATATGATAGGTACAAATATAGAAGATCCATTACATTCACTCAATATCCGGATCGCTTTATATGTCTCAGATATCATTGATTTCGATTCATAAAACTAAACACACCATACTAGACTTATTCTTTAGTATGGTGTGTTTACGTATATTAAGCTCTATTGCATATATTGACTCTATTATTCATTTTCTCTAACGCTTCAGATCCCACTCTAGCGCTTTTTGCTCTAATTGCTTTAGAAAATGGGCTTTGCCATTGCAATATCCTGTTCTATCATTTGGAAATTGCTGCGCTAATTTTACCTTTAATTCACCGTATTCATTCGCCACATCATGATGGTAAATCAAATAGTTTCTCACTGCTAAATGACGATTAATATCCAAACTATTGTCTTTTTGAAATACATGAATGTGATGTGTTCTTGGTTTTGCTCCCTTTATAAAAAATCTTCTACCTTTAATGCCATTTTCCCCTAAGACTTCATAACCTAAGCCTTCTATCCTTTTATTAAATTTATTTACTTTTTCTATATTTTCAACCACTAATAATATGTCTATTATTGGTTTTGCTTTCAAACCAGGCACTGCAGTACTCCCTATATGATGTATACTTAACATTTCTTTTTCAAAGAGCTTTTCAAGTTTAATTTTTTCAATTTCAAACACTTGTTGCCATTCATGATGAGGATTGTGAATTTCAATTTCCATTAAAAACATCCTTTCCTATTACTCCTATATTGTAGCTTAATGAATAAAATAAAACATTTTCCTATATCTTATACTTAATAATTTATTTCATTTAAATAACCACATAAATAGATTCCGACCAACCTTATAAAAATAATAACTTCAATAAAAAATAGTTTCAAATTTATTTAGTTTTTTAAACCTAATGGTTTGCTTTGCTAACTTAAATTTATTAAAATTTACTGTTGGGATGAAGTAAAAGGAGATGTAATTGTAATGTCGCAGAAAGTTTTATCGAGCAAAAAAAGAAATACTATTATTTTAGTTATGTTAAGTAGTGCATTTGTTGCCATGCTGAATCAAACACTACTTAACACAGCGCTACCTGCAATTATCACAGGGTTGCAAATAACTGAAACAACCGCCCAATGGCTTATTACGGGATTTATGTTAGTTAATGGAATAATGATTCCACTAACTGCATTTCTTATGGATAGATTCCATACCAAACCACTTTATATTTTCTCTATGAGTGCATTTTTACTTGGCTCAATTATCGCAGCATTATCACCTACTTTTGGTTTACTGATGTTTGCACGAGTCATCCAAGCGATAGGTGCAGGTATACTATTACCGTTAATGCAATTCACTGTATTCACATTATTTCCAACTGAAAAACGTGGATTTGCAATGGGACTTACAGGTATTGTGGCACAGTCTGCACCAGCAATTGGCCCTACACTAACTGGTTTCTTAATTGATTCCTATAGTTGGAGAGCTCCATTTTTAGTCGTTGCTGCTATAGCACTTATTGCATTTATTATTGGTGCAATTTTTGTAGAAAGTAACAATGAAACAAAACATACAAAATTAGATAAATCATCAGTAATTTATTCTACTTTTGGTTTTGGACTTATGCTTTACGCCTTTAGTAGTGCGGGTAACCTTGGTTTCACGTCACCAATCGTTATCATTTCATTAATTCTCGGACTAATTATCGTCGCTGTTTTTGTTACAAGACAAATTAAAATCGACAATCCTTTATTAAATATGCGTGTATTTGCAAATAGAACATTTTCACTATCTGCATTTGCATCAATGGTGTTATTTATTGGAATCGTAGGTCCTGCTTTATTAATTCCTATGTATATTCAATCTGGTCTAGGATTATCTGCAATCCTATCAGGATTCGTCATTTTACCAGGTGCAGTAGTCAATGCATTTATGTCAGTATATACTGGTAAAATTTTCGATAAATATGGGTTGAAAGTATTAGCGATACCAGGATTTATCTTATTAATTGTTATGACCATCTTACATTGTTTCTTAACAACAGATACGCCTTATTGGTATATTGTTATTATTTACGCTGTCAGAATGTTTGCCGTAGCATTAATCATTATGCCTTTAAACACAATTGGTATTAATGCTTTAGATAATAAAGATATCTCTCATGGTACTGCAATCATGAACTCTTTAAGAATTATTGCTGGTGCAATTGGTACTGCAATCATGATTACCATACTTTCTATAGTTCGTTCACATTATGTTGAATCTGGTAACAGTCACTCTATACAACACGCTACTGTACTTGGCGTAGATGCTGCCTTTGGATTTACAACAGTACTGTTGATTATCGGATTTATCCTAACATTGATGATTCGTACGAAAAAAGAAATCACAAACAGTCGTGAAGTATAATAAAAAACCCCCTCATCCATAGTGATGGGGGGCTTTTTATTTGAATTATAGCACTACACTTGTTTAGTACTTAAAAATCCCCTGTTCGAATCGCTTTACTCACAAACATCTTTTGCTCGGTCTAAAAACAATTGTGCTGCTTTTGAAAAAGTATGATCTTTTCTCCAAACAATATTATGTTTTGCAATTAATTGTGGTTTTAATGGTATAAAGCATAAGTTATTTTCAACAGATGCTTCAATGATACTGTCTAAAGTAATGGCATAACCCACATCTTCTTTGACCATCAATCCGGCATTATAAGCTAGGTTAAATGTTGCTACAATATTCAATTGGTCAAAAGCATCGCCAAACCACCCTGCAAACTCATTATTTGAAAGTGACCTATCTAGTACTTGTCTCGAACATATCAGTGGCATGTGGAGAAGCTCTTTTTTTTCAATAAATGATTTTTTGGATAAAGGGTGATCCCGCTTTACGACTATACCCCATTCATCATAAGAAGGTAAATTTAAAGCTTTATATTTATTTAAATTTGCTGGTTGAATTAAGATTCCAAAATCTAATAACCCTTTATCCAATCTACTTGTAATATCTTCCGCATTACCACTATAGACATGAAAATGTATATTAGGGTGTTGTACTTGAATGCGCCTAAAGATATCCGCAATAATTCTAATACCTTTTGTTTCTCCACAACCAATATAGACATTACCTTCTACTTGTTTATCTAAAAATTTAAATTCATCTTGTATTTTTTGCGACATTTCAAGCAATTCTTCTGCTCTTTTCTTTAATAAAATGCCTTCTTCCGTAATGTGAATATTGTGATTGCTTCTTTTAAATAATTTAACGCCCATTTCACTCTCCAAGTCTTTAATTTGGCGTGATAATGTTGGTTGCGTAATATGTAAGGCGTTTGCTGCACGTGTGATACTTTCTTCTTTTGCTACAGTGACAAAATAATATAAGGTTCTCAATTCCATTTAATACCCACCTTTGTTATTCATTTTTTGTATATCTGGAGATAATAATTAGGTATTTGTTATATCTTATTATACCCTTTACACTTTATGTATCAAACTTTGTATCATTTATTGAGGAGTGTATCGACTTTGAACAACAATAAATTAATCGTACTCATATTAACTATTGGTGTTTTTGGTATTTTAAATACTGAGATGGGATTTATAGGGTTAATCCCTCAAATTGCCAAACAATTTAATGTGACTACTGCTACTGCTGGCTGGTTAGTCTCAGTTTTCGCAATTGGTATTGCTTTATCTGGACCAATTACTCCATTACTACTGTCTAAAATAGAAAGAAAAAAAGTAATGTTATTCGTTTTAACCATCTTCGTAATAAGTAATTTGATATCTGTATTTACATCAAGTTTTGCTGTCTTATTACTTGCACGAATTATTCCAGCTATTTTCCACCCAGTATATACTGCTTTAGCTTTTTCAGTTGCAGCTGATTCAGTAGATAAAAAAGATGCACCTAAGGCTGTATCACGTGTATTTATTGGTGTATCAGCTGGCATGGTTGTGGGCGTTCCTATCGTTAATTTTTTAGCTACTCAATTTAACTTACAAATCGCCTTATTGTTCTTTGCACTAATAAATCTCATTGTTCTTATTTTGACTTTATGCTTTGTACCTACCATGCCAAGCGAATCATCTCACTCGTATGGTTCACAATTAAAAGTATTAAAACGACCATTGACTTGGATTTCAATCATTGCAGCTATATTTTTTAATGCAGCCATTTTTGGTGTTTATAGTTATTTGACTGATTACTTAAATATCGTTACAGAAATTCATGGAAACCTCGTTTCAATTACACTTTTCTTATATGGTTTTTCAAATATATTAGGTAATATTATTGCTGGAAAATTATTAACGATGATTCCTAAAAAAGCAATGTTATTATTACCTTTTGCTTTAATTATAGTATATGGATTTATGTTTAGTTTAGGATCATTTTTTATTCCTATGATGGTTATTACAATGGTATGGGGAATTTTAGCAGGCCTTACCGCAAATACAACTCAGTTTATGATTACTTCATCAGCGCCTGATGCACCTGATTTATCTAATGGAATCTTTTTATCCGCTGTTAATACAGGAACAACAATTGGTACGTTTATAGGCGGTTTATTCATCGCTACGTTAGGTTCGAATTATGTTTTGATGATTGGTATATTAGCTAGTATCGTCAATGTTCTATTAATTGTAATTAGAAATAAAAAGTTGACGACAGTTTTTAACTAAATAATATAAACAACCTCTATATTCATTATATAGAGGTTGTTTATATTATTAAAAAAAGACATAAAAAAAAGACGAGTTAGACTCGTCTTTTAACCGTTATTATAATTTAACAACGTTTGCTGCTTGAGGACCGCGGTCGCCGTCAACGATTTCGAATTCAACAGCTTGTCCTTCTTCTAATGATTTGTAACCGTCTTGAGTGATAGCTGAGAAGTGAACGAATACGTCGTTTCCACCTTCAACTTCGATGAAACCAAAACCTTTTTCTGCGTTAAACCATTTAACTGTACCGTTATTCATATTAAATTCCTCCATGTGCTTTTGCACGAATATTTGTAATCTGTCTAAAAAAATCAAAAGGAGTAAATTCAAAAGAATAAAACTACAAATCAATTTCACGAACTAAATTACTTAATACCTATTATAACTGTAATACTTGTGTTTGTATACCCCTTTTTGTAATTTAATTTAAATATTTAATCTGTAGCTTAAATATATTGTATTAAACTACATATTATTTTATATATAAATCCTTATGATTGTATGTATTTCATCATGAACAAGTAATTACTTCTCTTAATATTCATTGACTCAATGCGGTGAATAGTTTCAACAATTTCATGTATATATAAACTTTAATAAATACTTTTAAATTATGATTTTCACCCATTAGAATAAAAGTATCAGCACAAACCCCCCTTTAGCCTATGCCTAAGGGGGTTGATTCATTCTATACTATTATTCCCACTCGATTGTGCTTGGTGGCTTAGAAGTAATGTCATAGACAACGCGGTTAACGTGGTCCACTTCATTTACAATACGACTTGAAATCTTTTGTAAGACTTCCCAGTCAATACGTGCAAAGTCACTTGTCATACCATCAATAGAAGTTACTGCACGAATACCTACTGTATGATCATACGTACGGTAGTCTCCCATAACACCTACAGATTGGATGCCTGGTAATACTGTGAAATACTGCCAAATCTCGCGTTCAAGCCCTTCCTCACGGATAACTTGTCTTAAAATTGCGTCAGATTCACGTACGACCTCTAGTTTATCTTCTGTAATTTCACCTAAGACACGAATACCTAGACCTGGTCCTGGGAATGGTTGTCTCCATACTAAATGTTCTGGAATACCTAATTCGATACCTAATTCACGTACTTCGTCTTTAAACAATGTATTAATTGGTTCTATAAGTTGGAAGTCCATATCTTCTGGCAATCCGCCCACATTGTGATGTGATTTAATCGTTTGAGCAGTCTTCGTACCTGATTCAATAACATCTGTATACAGCGTACCTTGTGCTAGGAAATCTACGCCTTCTAATTTAGATGCTTCATCATCAAATACATACACAAACTCGTTACCGATAATTTTACGTTTTTGTTCAGGATCTGAAATACCTTTTAATTTACTCATGAATCGTTCTTGTGCATTGACACGAATAATATTCATGTTAAAGCCTTCACCGAACTGATCCATAACCATATCGCCTTCGCCTTTACGTAATAAACCGTGGTCTACGAAGATACACGTTAATTGATCACCAATTGCTTTGTGTAGTAATACTGCTACAACAGATGAGTCTACGCCACCACTCATGGCACATAATACTCTGCGATCTCCAACCAGGTTACGAATTTTTTCAATTTCAATTTCAATGAAATTTTCCATTGACCATTCTCCTGTACAATCACAGACACGGCGAACAAAGTTACGTAATAAATCATTGCCGAATTCAGTGTGACGTACTTCTGGATGGAATTGTACGCCATAAATGCGACGTGCTTTATCTTCAATTGCTGCATAATTTGTACTTGGACTATCAGCAATCACTTCGAAACCTTCTGGGATTTCGATTACTTTATCTGAATGGCTCATCCAAACATTTTGTTCTTCAGGTAAACCGAAGAATAACTCGTCTGTCTTAGCATTTATAACTGCTTTACCGTATTCACGTTCGTTGGCACGTTCAACTTTACCACCTAGTAATTTAGTTGTTAGTTGCATACCATAACAAATTCCTAAAATAGGAATGCCTAGATTATAAATTTCTGGATCAATCGTAAATGAATCCTCTTCATATACTGAGTTTGGTCCACCAGAAAGAATAATACCTTTAGGATTTAATTGCTTAATCTCATCAATACTTATTTCGTGGTCGTGTAATTCGCTATATACACCCATTTCACGAATACGACGTGTAATTAGCTGGTTGTATTGGCTACCAAAGTCTAAAACAAGTATGAGCTCTTGCTCTTTCGCCATTTCCATAACTTTAAATCTCCTTTAACTTAGAATGAATAATTTGGTGATTCTTTTGTGATTTGAATGTCATGTGGGTGACTTTCTGCTAAACCAGCAGGTCCCATGCGTGTAAATTGAGCTTCTTCTCTTAAAGCTTCCAAATTACGTGAACCAGTATAACCCATACCAGATCTTACGCCGCCCATAAGTTGATAAACTGTATCTTGCAGTTGTCCTTTAAAAGCAATACGTCCTTCAATACCTTCTGGAACGAATTTTTTAGGCGTTTTATCTTCTTGGAAATAACGATCGTTAGAACCACTTTCCATAGCGCCTAAAGAACCCATGCCACGATAAACTTTATACTGTCTACCTTGGAATACTTCAGTTTCTCCTGGGCTTTCTTCTGTACCAGCAAGTAAGCTACCTAACATAACTGCATGTCCACCAGCAGCTAATGCTTTAATGATGTCTCCTGAGAATTTAATACCGCCATCAGCAATAATCGCTTTACCATGTTTACGTGCTTCAGTTGCACAATCATAAACAGCTGTGATTTGTGGAACACCAACACCTGCTACTACACGTGTAGTACAAATTGAACCAGGACCTATACCAACTTTAACAACATCAGCGCCTGCTTCGTATAATGCTTTTGTACCTTCAGCTGTAGCAACATTACCAGCAATTAAAGTAACTTGTGGGAATTTCTCTTTAATGTGTTTAACTTGTTGTAATACGCCTTTAGAATGACCGTGCGCTGTATCGATAACTAATGCATCTACGCCAGCTTCTACTAATTTTTCAGCACGGATATCAGTATCTTTCGCAATACCAATTGCTGCTCCAACTAATAATCTACCATGAGCATCTTTAGCAGAATTCGGGAATTCAAGTACTTTTTCGATATCTTTAATTGTGATTAAACCTTCTAAACGACCTTCTTTTACTAATGGAAGTTTCTCGATTTTATGCTGTTGTAATAAATGTTCAGCTTCATCCAAAGTTGTACCAACTGGAGCAGTCACTAAATTATCTTTTGTCATAACATCAGAAATTTTAATAGAAAAGTCTTCAATAAAACGTAAATCACGGTTAGTAATAATACCTACAAACTGTCTATCTGATGTATTATTAACAATCGGCACACCTGAGATACGATATTTGCCCATTAATGCTTCCGCTTCATAAACACTTTCTTCAGGCGTTAAGTAGAATGGATTCGAAATAACACCATTTTCAGAGCGTTTTACTTTTTGAACTTCATCTGCTTGATCTTCAATGTTCATATTTTTGTGAATAACACCAAGACCACCTTGTCTCGCCATTGCTATAGCCATTTTTGATTCAGTCACTGTGTCCATACCTGCCGAAAGGATTGGTATGTTCAATTTAACACCTTCTGATAATTGAACACTTAAATCTACTTCTTTCGGTAAAACATCTGATTCTGCTGGTAACAATAACACATCGTCAAAAGTTAAAGATTCTTTTTCAAACTTATTTTCCCACATACTCGTACAGCCTCCTATTATTTGTTTGATAGTTACATTATTTCATAACTTCCGTTTTTTGTTGATACTTAATTCCATTAAAAAAGAAATTTAAAATAATTGCCGAAATTGCTCCAAGGACAATACCATTTTGCGTTAACCATGCAAACTGCTCACCTAAGGCTTTAAATGCTTGAGGTACTGCACTTATACCCGTTCCTAGTCCAACTGATACAGCAATAATCAACAAATTATTTTGATTCTTAAAATTAATATTACCTAATATACTAACACCATATGCCATAACCATGCCAAACATTGCTATCATAGCGCCACCTAAAACTGGAAGTGGGATCATATTTGCTAAGGCGCCTAATTTAGGAATACAGCCACAAATAAGCAATAATATAACCATGCCATAAATAACATTATTCTTTTTAGCGCCTGACAATGATACTAAACCAACATTTTGCGAATATGCTGTATAAGGAAACGCATTAAATATTGATCCTAATATGATGGCAATTCCTTCCGCAGTATAACCCTTGCGAAAATCTTTACGTTCAAGCTTTTTCCCAGTAATTTCACTTAAAGCGTGATATACACCTGTGGATTCAATTAAACTGACTAATGCAACAATAAAGAATACAAGTGTTGCACCGAAATCAAAACTAAACGTAGCAAATCTAAATGGTTGCGGTAGCGCAAACCAATGCGCAGACCCGATTTGATTTACATCTACGATACCTAAGAATGATGCTAGAACTGTGCCAACAATCAATCCTATTAAGATAGCAATGGATTTTAAAAATCCCGTCGTTAGTCGTTGTACTATAAGAATAACAATTAATGTCGTTACTCCAAGTATAATATTCTTAGCATCACCATAATCTTTTGCGCCTTCACCACCCGCTAAGTAATTCATTGCAACAGGCATTAAGTTAATACCAATAATTGTTACAACGCTTCCTGTAACTACTGGCGGGAAGAACTTCACTAGATGTGAAAAAAATGGCGCAATGATTACGACTAAAATTCCCGATAAGAATAAAGAACCGTACAAATCACTAATGCCTTTCGTTTGTCCAATTAAGATCATCGGTGCAACAGCTGTAAAAGTACACCCTAATACAATAGGAAGACCGGTACCCGTGCCTTTCCAAACTTGTAAGAATGTTGCTAAACCGCACATAAATATATCCACAGTAACTAAGAAAGCAATTTGTTCTGGCGTAAAATCTAAACTTGTTCCTACTATTATTGGTACAAGTATAGCCCCTGCATACATTGCTAACAGATGCTGTAAACTTAAAATGAAGGTTTTCATACTTCTTCTCCTACAAATGTTACCTTATTACCACTTAAAGAAGCCACTTTACATAATGATGAAACCTTAAGACCTGCTTGCTCTAATCGTTCTCTACCTGGTTGGAAACTCTTCTCTACTACTATACCCACGCCCACAGTTGTTGCCTGCGCTTGTTGTACTATCTCATTTAATCCAAGTGAAGCATCACCATTTGCTAAAAAATCATCGATGATTAATACACGGTCATGCGCTCCAAGAAACTCCTTAGCGACGATGACAGTGCTTGTTGTGTTTTTTGTGAATGAATGAATATCTGCTTGATAGGCCTCTTTTGTTAAAGTGCTAGGTTTTGCCTTTTTAGCAAATAAACATGGCACATCAAAATGCATGGCCGCCATAATTGCCGGCGCAATACCTGAAGCTTCTATCGTTAATATTTTAGTAATACCTGCTTCTTTAAATTGTTCATAAAAAGTCTGTCCCACGCTATGCATTAACTTTGCATCAATTTGATGATTTAAAAATCCGTCCACTTTTAAAATCTTTTCATCAATCACTACACCATCTGCTTCGACTTTCTGTTTCAACAAATCCACTCGAAAAAACCTCCTCATTTTGTGTACAAAAAAAACCCTAAACTAACTTAGTTTCAGGATCTATGAGTGAACTTGCAATACCAAAATCAGTGATTCTCCAACTTATAACTTGTGCTGTTGTAATTAAACCTTCTACATTCATTTCCCAATTATATGTATAAAAGTTATACTAACATCAACGTTGGTATATATGTCCTATATAAGGGTTTAAAGTCCAAACACCTTAAAGAACGGCTGAATACGAATTACTTGTGTATTGTATAGGTTACTCATAGTCACATCGTTAATGGCGACATGGTAGAAACTTCTAAAGCCGTATCCTTTAGATTATATGAGTTAGATAAATTATTAACTGATGATAGCAAACTTCGGCCTTCTTTTCAATATGAACTTTATATGTAATCGCTTTACACCAATGTTTATTTAACCTCATTCTCAACATGTAATCGCTTTAAATACTGTTAAATTCATATTTGTCTTGTCCAAAACTTCGTTATATAATAAAGTTATATTCGTTTTACATCATATTTATAAGGGTAAGTATTAATTATTCACAGAACAACGGATGGAGGGGCTTTAAATGTCAGATTTCACTATTGTAGAAAACAACGAAGACGCATTATTAAAAACGATTAGAACTAAGCTTTCTGAGGGCTATAAAGAATCAGAACTATCAGTAGTTAGTAAGTCTAAACTTCATATTGAAGAATTAAATGATTCTGAAGTGAGTTTAACTTCGACGAGTGGCACATTTAGTGATAAAATGGCACGACTTTTAGTTGGAGAAGATGGAGAAGATATTGTCTTGTCTTATTTCAATCTTTCCGAAAGTGATAAAGAAAGATATAAAAAAGAGATTTTAGATCATAAATATATTGTAATAGCGACAAAAGATACTTCTTCTCATGAAGAAGTAGAAGAAGCTAACGCTGCTTATGATCCGAATGAAGAACTTAATCACTATGCTGAAGAATCAAGAGGACCTAAATCTTAAGTAGATCAATCACTTTGTGGACATTAACGACCTAAGTTAATGTCCACTTTTAAGTTACATACATAACTATTCAAAGATTAGATTAATGATATAAAATTGACTATGTTATAATGAACGCAATAATTTTTGGGGGAGGATCATCTATGGAGTTTAAAACCATCACATCAATTGACGATCCATTGTTTGATTTAGCTATCAAACTATATGATGGAAAATTTGATATCGGTTTATCAGAAGAAGAACATATATTCAAACAATCTTTAAAGAATGTACATACAAAGGATGATTATGTATTTTTAGTAGGTATAGAAGATGGTGCCCCTGTAAGTCTAGCGACTGCACACTACGAAGCTACCACAAATTCTGCCTTTTTAATCTATTTAATCGCCAATGACCAGCCAAACCATGACGAATTAATCACTTTAACACTAGAACGTATCCAAGCTGAAATCAACACTTTATCTAACCAATTACATTCACATGATGTCAATTTCATTATGTTAGAAGTAGAAAAAGAACCAGATGAAATTTCTGAAGTTGATGTACAGGTCTTGGATAACAGACGTCAATTTCTCTTCGAACATGGTTTCGAAAGACAATTTGATATTGATTATTTATCACCGGGCATTCATGGAAACTCAAATGGTATACCAAAAGACTTGTTTATAAAATCGAATATCGAATTGACTAAAGACATCTTTGGTCCAAGCATTAAATCAAATTACATTTTGAAATATGTGTTTGCTAATAGAATCTCTAGGAGTATTATTTATCCATTACTTGAAGAAATGGATTTGCGCAAACGATTGTGAGAACCACTTGAAATCACTATTAAAAGAGGTTAAACTAACGTAGAGGTAAGACTGACGTTTCACTAACCGAAGACAAACGTCCGTATACATAAACCAATTATGAAAGGACTTATTTCTATGTTAACCAAAGAATTTGCACAACGCGTTGAGCTAAGTGAAAAACAAGTCCGTAAAATCGTTCAACATTTAGAAGAACGCGGTTACCAGCTTAGTAAAACAGAATACCGTGGCCGTGAAGCTACTGATTTCCAAGAAGAGGATATCGAACTTTTCCAAGATATTGCGGAAAAAGTTAAACAAACGAATAGTTATGACTTAGCTTTCGATGAGCTAGAAAAAGAAAAAGATTTTTTACAAGTACTTGTAAAAGAAGACAATAACCATTTACCAACTGATCAAAATGTTTCTCAACTCGTAGATGATTTACGTTCTGAAATTCAGAAGATGCGTGATGAACGTCAAATGCTTGGTCAAATGATTAACCAAGTACATCAACAGCAAACTGAATTACGTGAAATGCAGGAGCAAATCACAACTAAATTAGATTCAAATACAGAATCATTGAAAGCCATTCAAACATCAACAGACGAAATCAAAACAACACAAAATGCAATCCAAGATTCACAACAAGAACAAACAAGTATTGCACAAGCAAATGTTGAAACAAATCATATCAGTGCTGACCAAAGTACTACAACAGCTAGTACTAAAGACATACTGACTGACACTACAACAGAACAAACACATGCACACACTAACGAAATTACTAATAACACTTCTGAAGATAAAGACAATACTTCAGCCCAAGTACAAACAGAAGATACTGAAATTACAGCAGTAAGCGAACAACCATCTGTATCACCTATTACTGAAACGAAAACAGATGATACGCATACACCTAATGATTCAACTAGCAGCAATGAATCAAAAGATGTAACGATAGATGATCAAACAACAACTGATACTGCAACAATTCAAAGTGATAGCGTATCGGAAGATGACCAAACATACACATCAAATGAAGACGTTGCGACGGCTACATCAGATAATCAAACATACACATCACCTGTTACAAATGAACAACCAAAAGAAGAACGTAAGGGCTTCTTCGCTAAATTATTTAATTTATAATATCAATCACTCTATATAAACCATTCCATTTTATTGGGATGGTTTTTTTATCTACTCAATTAACCTCATCAAACATCGTCTTAAATAAGGTCCCCCCCACTCTATTTCGTCAATGTGAAGCATTTAAACGCACGCAATTATTGTCAGAAAATAAAGTCATTTTAATTTTATAAATTTATTGAGTAATAAGCTTGAATATTATTGAATTTGCTACTATCCTTAGTAGGCGTATCGGATTACAAAAATATTAAAAAGAAAGTGTGGGTCCTTATTTATGTTATTAACTATTCTAAACATTATTATTTTCGTGGCCTTCCTCATCGTATTATATGCAATGAATAAAAGACATGTTTCATTTCCAAAACGTGTCTTTACTGCATTAGGTATCGGTATCGTTTACGGTATTGTCATCCATCTTATTTACGGTGTGGACTCTAGCATAACTAAACAGACAACAGACTGGTTTAGCATCGTTGGAGATGGCTACATCGCATTACTACAAATGATAGTCATGCCATTAATCTTTATTTCTATCGTGTCAGCATTCACTAAAATTAAAATTGGCGATAAATTTGCTAAAATTGGTATTTATATTTTCACATTTTTAATTGGTACAGTTGCCATTGCGGCAATTGTAGGTATTATTTCAGCACTTGTATTTGGCTTAGATGCTTCAACAATCGATTTAGGAAATGCTGAAAGTTCACGTGGTAGTGAAATCGCAAGCCAAGCTAAAGATATGTCAGCCAATACATTACCTCAACAAATCTTAGAATTATTGCCAAGTAATCCATTCTTAGATTTCACAGGTCAACGTACGACATCAACCATTGCAGTCGTTATCTTTGCCGCATTCATTGGTTTCGCCTTTTTACGTGTTATGCGTAAACAACCAGAAAGTGGTAATTTATTAAAACGTGGTATAGATGCTCTATATGCCTTAGTGATGGCAATTGTAACGTTTGTCTTACGCTTAACACCTTATGGTATTTTAGCTATTATGACATCAACTATTGCGACAAGCGACTTCGCCGCCATATGGACGCTAGGTAAATTTGTAATAGCATCTTATGTAGCGTTAATCGTTATGTATATTATTCATCTCGTGATTATTTCTGGTATTGGATTAAATCCTGTTACATTCGTTAAGAAAACTGGGGAAGTCTTACTTTTCGCCTTTACTTCTCGTTCAAGTGCAGGTTCTTTACCACTTAATGTACAAACACAGACAAATCGTTTAGGCGTCCCAGATGGCATTGCAAACTTCGCCGCTTCATTCGGTTTATCTATTGGTCAAAATGGCTGTGCTGGTATTTATCCAGCAATGCTAGCTGTTATGGTCGCTCCAGCAGCTGGTGTTGAGGTTAATCTACAATTTATATTAACGGTCATCGGCGTCGTTGTGATTAGTTCATTCGGAGTTGCTGGCGTAGGTGGCGGTGCAACATTTGCATCTATCTTAGTACTTTCAACATTGAATTTACCAGTTGCACTTGCAGGTGTACTTATCTCTGTAGAACCATTAATTGATATGGGACGTACGGCGTTAAATGTAAATGATTCTATGCTAGCAGGTACAGGTACTGCAAAACTCACAAATAATTTAGACAAAGAGACTTACAATTCAAATGAATACGGTGAAATTACTGCCAATAGTTAATTTGATTTACAAAATATCAACTGCTTAAACTATTGTCCTCTAATTACTTCGCTGATTATAAATAAAAGGTTGGAACCCATCGCGCACACTTAACGTAACATTACGTCAGGTCGTTGCAGAGGGTTCCAGCTTTTTTTATTTCAAAATATCTTCAAATCATTTGATCTCTATAACACTTTTATACATGAACACAGAAAACATTGATTTACTTAACACAGTTAGCACTCACCTGCTTGTCTAATGCCCATTTTATCTATACATAAAAAACTTCTGGAGTGTTTATTAATCGTTAAATTAACAAACACTCCAGAAGCCAACGTAAATTATTCACTTAAAAGCCAACTTATTATACAGGCTTGAACGGCCCCCACGTTATTTTTTGCTTGCTGTCTAACGGGAGCCCATCAATATCTTTGGATACATCATCGAACCACTTCAAAAATGCAGGATCTTTATCTAATTGTGCTTCAACACTATCCTGTGTTATATCATGTAAATACCACGCTTTACTTTCAAACTCAAATTGAATTTGTGAATAAGCTATTCTTGTCATATCTACACTATCATATAAGCAATTTACTTGTTTTACTATATTAGGCGCTTGAGAAATCAAGTTATGTGAAATTTCTCTTTTATGATCTTCATCATCTAAATCATTCCACATTCTAAGCTGCCCATCCATTTGGAAAAAAATATCCATACTAGACGCTTTTTCTTCAAAAGACAGCAAAATAAAAATGCGCTCGGCTGTGTGATCCACGGAATTCATCGTACCAACCACAAGCTTTTGAGCCACCTTCACCCAATAATCCTGCACTTCATCAGGGGTTAGTTTGCTAGTAGAAGAATAGATGTATCTATCACTTGAATTCCGATGATCTATCGCATGTACCTTTTTACTAAATAACCTATTAAACATACTCAACAGAACCAACCCCTTCCTTTTGTAAATTAACTAAATAACCTTATATTTTAAATAATAACAACGAGACGTTCAAACCTTAATCGCCTATTTTTTAATAAAGCCGGCCTTATTTAATTGTTCCAACATATCTAATCTTTGTTTAGAACTCATAAAGTTAGAAATTTGATTAGACCATGTTTCAGAACGTTCACCATTCGTACGTGCCTGATAGTATTCACTTACTGTTTGGTCATATAATTTTAACGCTTCTCGTTGTTGCTCTTTGTCAGTATTATATCTATCTTGATGGAAAACGTGTTCAAACGGTAAACGTGGTTTAGGACTACCATCTTCATCATCTTCTGGTACACCCAGTGCCATACCAAAAAGTGGGAAAGTATGCTCAGGTAAATTTAATACTTCTCTAACTCTTTCTATATCATTTCTTAAAGAACCTAAATAAACGATTCCATAGCCCATGTCTTCAGCTGTAGCTGCAATATTTTGTGCTACTAAAGTTGCATCAATTGTTCCTACAAGTAAACCTTCTGCTGATTCAAATGATGTTTCCATATTACTTTTTGATTCTTCATTAATGATAGAATGTCTGTAATAATCCATTACAAAAACAAATAAGTAACCATTTTCCACAACATATGGTTGACCCGAAACTTCTTTTAAATCTTCTTTAATTTCAGGATCCTGTACACCAACGATAGAATAAGTTTGTAAATAGCTAGATGTAGATGCGCTTTGCCCTGCTTCTACAAGTTGTTTAATATGCTCTTCTGAAATTGGCTCTTTTTTAAAACTTCTCACCGAATGATGTTTTTTTAATAAGTTATAAACATGTTCAGACATGAAATCCTCTCCTCTTTACGTAGAAATTATATTCATATCTTAACAGACACACACATCGATTGCTTATATTATGTTTACCCATTTTTCCCCACCATTAAAAGAAAAACAGTAAATTAAATTTTAATAATACAGCACAAAATATTAATCGGAATTTCGAAAACGCTTCCTCACAAGGTGCGTATATAGATAACAATTTTATTTACTGAAAATAATAATTATCTATAGAAATAGTATCGCTAAATACAACTATATAGTTCCAGCTCAATTAAGTGTAAATGTTTCCTTTTAGTTTTTTGTGGAAAACAAAAATTGTGATAACTAAAAATTTAAATGTGGGGGGATTTTTTTGAGTAATAAAAAACAAAATCAATTAAATGAAGTTACGAAAAGCAATGACGATAAAGCAATGACAACAAATAATGGCGTTAAAGTTAGCGAAGACGAAAACACCTTAACAATTGGAGAACGTGGACCTAGTCTATTAGAGGACTTTCATTTCAGAGAGAAAATAATGCACTTCGACCATGAACGTATTCCTGAACGCATCGTCCACGCAAGAGGATTTGGCGCACACGGTGAATTCCAAGTTTACAAAGATTTATCCGAATATACTTCTGCCGATTTTCTTACTCAACCTAATAAAACGACACCCGTGTTCGTTCGCTTTTCCACTGTACAAGGTTCAAAAGGTTCACCAGATACCGTTAGAGATG
Organism: Staphylococcus succinus; assembly: GCF_029024945.1. Classification (NCBI taxonomy): domain Bacteria; kingdom Bacillati; phylum Bacillota; class Bacilli; order Caryophanales; family Staphylococcaceae; genus Staphylococcus; species Staphylococcus succinus. The sequence goes on from NZ_CP118976.1 coordinate 2,497,866, forward strand.
TACGTGGTTTTGCAACTAAATTTTATACTGATGAAGGTATCTTTGATTTAGTTGGTAACGACATCCCTGTATTTTTCATTCAAGATGCTATTAAATTCCCAGATTTAATCCATGCAGTTAAGCCTGAACCACATAACGAAATGCCCCAAGGTGGTTCTGCTCATGATACCTTTTGGGATTTCTTCGCACAAAATCCTGAAACAACACACACAACAATGTGGGCAATGAGTGATCGTGGTATTCCTAAAAATTTTAGACAGATCGAAGGATTCGGCGTACACACTTTTCGTCTTGTTAATAGTCAAGGACAGTCTCATTTTGTTAAATTCCATTGGAAGCCACTGCATGGTTTGGAATCACTCGTTTGGGATGAAGCGCAAATATTACATGGCAAAGATGTCGATTTCCATCGTAAAGACTTATATGAATCTATTGAAAAAGGGGATTACCCTGAGTGGGAATTTGGTATCCAAGTGATTCGTCCTGAACAAGAATTTGATTTTGATTTCGACATTTTAGATCCTACAAAGATTTGGCCGGAAGATCAAGTACCGGTTCAAAAAATAGGGAAAATGACACTTAATAAAAACGTCACTAATGTCTTTGATGAAACAGAACAAGCCGCTTTCCATCCTGGACATATTGTTCCTGGCATTGACTTTTCAAACGATCCATTATTACAAGGTAGATTATTCTCATACACTGACACACAAATTTCAAGATTAGGTGGTCCAAACTTTAACCAAATACCTATTAATCGACCAGTAAACGAAGTGCACAACAATCAAAGAGATGCAATGCATCAAACGAATATCAATAAAGGCCAAGTTGCTTATCATAAAAATGCACTAAACAATAATGATCCTCATACTACAGCTAAAGAAGATGGTGGTTATGAGCATTATCAAGAAAAAGTTGAAGGCCATAAAATTCGTCAACGTAGTGAGAGTTTTAAAGACTATTATAGCCAACCTAAGCTTTATTTGAATAGCTTAAGTAAAGATGAATACGACCATACTGTCGATGGTTTTTCATTCGAAATTGGTATGTGCAATTCTATTATGGTCAAACAAAATGCAGTGAACCAACTCAATAAAGTGGATCGCGAACTAGCTGAACGTGTCGCCAAAAATGTCGGCGTAGAAGTCCCAGAGTCAAACGAGGAAGTTGACTCTAACGCTAAAGACAGTCAATTGACTATGGAAAAATATGACATACCTTTACCAGGTCATTCAGTCGCTGTCTTAATTAATGGGAACATTGATATAGAAACTTTAAAATTATATGCCCAAACATTCACAGAAAATAAATTGAACTATGCCTTTGTAGGGCAACACCCTAAAAATATCAGTGAATCATTCGGTATAACTGAAACATTTGATACAGCTCATCCAACGTTATTCGACAGCATTATAGTATTATCAGATGGTAGCGATATCCTTCCATCTGTAGAAGAATTTACAGAGCTCACATATAAGCACAATAAACCATTAATTTTAAATCAAAATGCAGCTCAAGTGTTATCTAAGTCTAATGCTAAAATATCATTAGAGGCTGCAGGTGTCTTTGTTTCAGACCGCCCTCAAACAATTTCTCAAGCTTTTAATAGAGCAAGATATTGGGACAGATAAGTTGAATTCACATCACTCAGCTGACTAAGTATCATACTTAGTCAGCTTTTTTACTGCGTCCAGATTACTACATCTCATACCCAATGACGGATTTACGCCCTATTTTAATAACAATCGTGTCCAATCTTCTCAATTTCATATGTTTAGTTGAGAATTAAACGGATATTCAATATGTAGTAAGCCTACATGTTTCATGTAAATGCTTTCTTAATTATATATAGATTAAATAACCTATTATGCCGTATACTCTAAATATATGGCGTTATTTTGTCGTTTCTATTATGTGAGTTTCCATTGTTGACGAATCATTCTGGAAATGTGATAATAGAAAACGAAAGATTAGAATTATTATAATTAAGTAATTATGATAATCTAATTTAATTTAACTTAAAAATCAGGAGGATGTTTTTATGTCTTTAATTAATAAAGAAATTGTACCATTCACAGCTAATGCTTATGATCCAAAGAAAGATGAGTTTTTTGAAATCTCAGATGAAAATCTAAAAGGTTCATGGAGTGTTGTTTGTTTTTACCCAGCAGACTTTTCATTCGTATGCCCTACTGAATTAGAAGATTTACAAGGTCAATATGACAAATTACAAGAATTAGGTGTAAATGTATATTCAGTTTCAACTGATACACACTTCGTACACAAAGCTTGGCACGACCATTCAGAAGCTATCAACAAAATTCAATACACTATGATTGGTGATCCTTCACAAGCTATTACTCGTAATTTCGATGTATTAGATGAAGAAGCTGGTCTTGCACAACGTGGTACTTTCATTGTAGACCCAGATGGTATTGTACAAGCAGCTGAAGTTAACGCTGACGGTATCGGCCGTGATGCTAGCACGCTAGTACACAAAATTAAAGCAGCACAATATGTACGTCAACACCCAGGCGAAGTTTGCCCAGCAAAATGGGAAGAAGGTTCAGAAACATTACAACCTGGTCTTGACTTAGTAGGTAAAATCTAAGGAGGCATTGATTTAAATGCTTGATGATCAGCTAAAATCACAACTAAAACAATTATTACAATTAATGGAAGGTGACGTTGTCTTAAACGCTAGCATTGGCTCAGATGACAAATCTAAAGAATTAAAAGAATTATTAGATGAAGTATCTGCCATGTCACCTCACATTACTATAGAAGAAACTAAGCTAAAACGTACACCTAGCTTCTCAGTTAATACACCTGACACAGAAACAGGTATTACGTTCGCTGGTTTACCAATGGGTCACGAATTCAACTCACTTGTCCTTGCTTTATTACAAGTAAGTGGACGTGCGCCTAAAGAAGAACAATCTGTAATCGATCAAATTAAAGCATTAGACCGCCCGCTACATTTTGAAACTTATATTAGTTTGACTTGCCAAAAATGTCCCGATGTGGTTCAAGCTTTAAACTTGATGAGTTTATTAAATCCTAATATTACTCATTCTATGATTGATGGTTCTATTTTCAGAGAAGAATCTGAAGATATCATGGCTGTCCCAGCTATTTTCCTTGATGGAGAAGAGTTTGGTAATGGACGTATGACTATTCAAGATATTTTAACTCAGTTAGGTAGTCAAGCAGACCCAGCAGAATTTAACGACAAAGATCCGTATGACGTACTTATTGTCGGTGGGGGTCCAGCAAGTGGTAGTGCAGCAATTTATACTGCGCGTAAAGGATTACGTACAGGTATTGTAGCTGATCGTATTGGCGGCCAAGTTAATGATACTGCTGCGATTGAAAACTTTATCACGGTCAAAGAAACAGATGGTCCTAAATTCTCATCTGCGCTTGAAGACCATATCAATCAATACAATGTCGACGTAATGACAGGTATTCGTGCGAGTGATATCGAAAAAACTGATAATGGCATTGTTGTCACTTTAGACAATGGTGCTCAATTACAAAGTAAAACCGTTATTATTTCTACAGGTGCACGCTGGCGCAAGCTAGAAGTTCCTGGTGAAGAGGCTTTAATTAATAAAGGGGTAGCATTCTGTCCACATTGTGACGGACCTTTATTTGAAAATAAAAACGTTGCTGTTGTCGGTGGTGGAAATTCTGGCGTAGAAGCTGCAATTGATCTTGCCGGTATTGTAAAACATGTTACTTTACTTGAACGTAATGCAAACCTTAAAGCAGATAACGTGTTACAAGAGCGTTTAAATTCGTTACCTAACGTAACAGTAATTAAAAATGCTCAAACAACTGAAGTACTTGGAGACGATGCAGTTACTGGCATTAATTATCAGGATAAGGCAACCGGCGAAGATCATACTTTAGAACTTGAGGGTATTTTTGTTCAAATTGGTTTATTACCGAATACAGAATGGTTAAATAACTATGTAGAATTAAACCAAGGTAATGAGATTATGATTGATCGTAAAAATGCAACAAGCATCCCTGGCATTTTCGCAGCAGGTGATGTTACTGATGATCGTAATAAACAAATCATTATATCTATGGGTGCCGGCGCAAACGCAGCCTTAAATGCATTTGATTATATCATTAGACATTAATCATTCCCTATCTTTACCGTGATGATTTATAGCAACTATAAATACATTGCTTCTTAAGCTACCACCAAGTCATAAGACTTGATGGTAGCTTTTTTGTGTATACTTTCATATGAACATAGATGATGACACGTCAGCATCTTAATTAGTTTCTTGATTCTATAAAAGAATGTATTTTGTTCAAAAGATTGTGCGTTTATTATTTAATAGAGCATTCAAATCGATAGCGCTACATGATACGCTTAAGTTATAATTTTTAAGAACGCGTTTAAACATTTAACATGGCAGTGTTATATTCGCATAACTATGACTAAAGGAGCAATAGTAATTTATGAAGAAAAGTATACTTTTAACGTTGGTATTGGTACTAAGCGTTATTCTATCAGCGTGTTCAAATAGCGATCCAGACGACGACAATCAAGATCACAATGAAAAACATGCACCAAAAAATGTGAAAAAAGTAACGGAAAAAGATATCTTTAAATCAGATAAACAAGGCGAAACAATTAGCGAAGCCGAAATGAACAAAGCAATCAAGAAATATTTAGATGTCAATTCAGATATCATCGATAATAAATATCTTATGCAATACAAATTAGATAAACAGTCCGCTTCAGATACTAAAATAACGGATAAACAAGCAAAATATCTATCAGAACTATCACACAATGCGATTAAGAATGACGTACGTTTTAAAAAGTTCGTAAAAAACAACAAATTACCAAAGGGCTATAAAGAAAATGTTGATCGTATTATCACCTACTTCACTTCTTTAAATACCACAATTAAAAATGCAGATGAAGATGTAGAACAATTAGACTATCAACCTCAGAATGAATTAAATGTCGTTGATGTTTCTACAAAATACGCTGGAGATGTTAACGGAAAACAACAAGATAAAATCAAAAAATTCTTAAAAGATAAAGGTATTAAATCAGATGCTGTAGATAAATAAACCTCAGCCGTCCTTTGGAGCATTATCATTTAACTGACATATTACAAAATGATGACATGCCAATTTACGCTATTAACACAGCGTTGACGCAATTCATCATTAAATAAGTCACCTATGTTGACTTATTTTCGTAAAAAACCTTACATAATTGTAAGGTTTTTTAATATGATATCTCTGTTTTTTTCAAAGTTAGATTTGTTATGATAAATACAAGTTAAATAACAAATCAATAGAAGCACAGCCACTCGTTAATCATTTTAAGGAGGCTCCCCCTATGGTACTCACAATTCTGTTAGGTGCAATGGCTGCTGTCTTCATAGCTTATAATCTCTTTGAGAAGCAAGAAAAGGATGGCGTCGTTTCTTTTAAAACGATTGCGCTAAGTGTTACCTACGTCATACTAGCCGTTATTGTTGGCAGCTTTTTAGACAATATCAATACTTTATTTCAAGGATTTCATGAAAGCTTAACAGCAGCTAAAAGATACTAACCTGAACTTACATATTTTGTAGTTCAGGTTTTTTTATTAATAAAATCTATTAAGTTCTTAAAAATCATTTTTCAACTTCGATAGGCACGCAATTTTCAACCTTTTTATCAACTGCGGTCTCCTCTGTTTCATATCCTAAATATACTAGGATACAACGGATAACCACTTGATGTGCAACAATAGCAATAGATTCTAACGACGTATCAATCTCTTCTTCAAAAAATTGCGCTACCCGATTTAGAACATCTCTATAACTTTCCCCTTCTGGCGCCTTTTGTGTAAAACTATGACGAAATGAACGATAATTATCATCATTAAAGTAAAGTTCATAATCCGGATTATGCTCTATCTCTTTTACTTTTACACCCTCAAATGCCCCTAAAGAACGCTCTCTTAACAATGACGTTACATGTGCAGGTATATCCTTATCAAATATTGCATTATATGTCTGTCTTGTTCGTGTTAAATCAGATAGATAAATATAATCAATTTTCTTTTTTTCAAAGTAATGTTGTAATAGTTGCGCAGAATGTGTACCTTTCTCGGTTAAAGATACATCTAATTGTCCACAAAAATAATCATTCCCATTTTTCTTATCATAGTTCGATTGTGATTCCCCGTGCCTTATCAAATAAATTTTCATATGTTTATGCCTCTTTTCTTTAATATATACGTGGTTTAATACATATCTTATATCTTTTCAAACACACTAAGCAATACATAACAATACTGTCATATGAAGCGATCAACCTTTATCTTAATTTATACTCTTGTTACTATTATATATGAGGTGATAAATATGAATGAACAAAACTTTCATAATGATACACAAGGCGGACGTGTATTAGCTGCAATCAGTTATTTTAGTATATTCTTCGCACCAATTATCGTTCCAATTATTATATGGATTTTAGCAGATAAACCCGCTGCCACACATGCTGCTAAATCATTGCTCTATCATATTATAACGTATGTAGGACCAATCGTATTAGTTATTGGTGTTGCATCAGGTTCAATGATGTTCGATCAACAGAACACAGCCATTGCGATTGTTACATTAATAATAGCCATTATTTTAATAATCATCACAATTTGGTATACTATCAAAAATGTTTATCGCGGTGTTAAAGTGCTTATATCTGAAAAAGCATACTTCCGTCCTTAATGATTAGCTATATTTTAGCAGTTAACACCAATCGATTACTTTGGCTAAGCATCTTTTTCAATCGATATAGAGGGTCTTTATTAATATAATTATGACAATATCGGTAACTTTAAATATCTGGGTATACGAATGCCATGTTATCACTTATGCTTATGAAAAGGAGAGATAACAATGAAGAAGAAATTAACAGTATCTTTAATTAGTGCATTAGTTATCATTGGTGTTGTCGTAACTGTAATGATGCTACTCTCTAGTCAAAAAAGTACATACTATGGTTACATGGCGAACGCTACAACTGCTGAAAAAGTAGTGAGTGAAAAAGATGGGCTTGTCACTGACAATATCAAATTAAAACACGACGAAAGCTTCAAACCTAAAAAAGGTGATTTTGTTAAATTGGTATCTAAAGATGATGGAGAAACCTTTTACAAAAAAGAAGTCGTTAGCCACGATGATATTCCTCATGGATTAATGATGAAAATCCATGAGATGGATATGTAAGGCATTTCAATCTAAAAAAGAACTGGAAAATCCACACGTTGAGTGTGTTTCCAGTTCTTTTTTTATTACATTATACAATTACAAATTTATAACGACTTAAGCCGCTCAAACTTAATGTTAATCACGTGTCTTTTTATCCCTAAAATATAGTAGCGCTTCTATTATAAATACGACGAGGATAGATAATCCAAATAATGGCATTAACAGACCTAGTATGACAAGTACGATAATTAATGAAATAGACATTGGTTTTTGAACTCTTACAGGTACTTTAACTTTACGATTCCCCATACGTTTAATCCACGACGTTAATCCTAGTCCAATTGCAACCAACAACGCTACACAAATAAGTAGGTTAATAACTTTATTGGCAACACCAAATAAATGCCCTTCATGTAATGGAATACCCCATGTAAACCATTTGCCTATCACACCATATTCTTGGTACTTCACTTCCCCTAAATTTTCCCCGCTATATTGGTCTAAATACAGCGTTTTTTCATCATAAGGTGATACATCCAATCCTGTTACGCCGGTGTTACTACCTTTAGATACTGTAAACGCTGCTTCTGCTTTTGCTGGATAAACTATCGAATAAGGTTTGGTTATATGTTCTTTTTTAGCTTGTGCTATTACTTTATCAATCGTAATTTGGTGTTGGATTTTTGTATTTGGTATCTCACCGCTACCATGGTGCGCTGACGTTTCTTTAGATGCCGGTTGTTGGTTACTACGTGTAGCCCATGGTATTTCATTCACATCGGACTTAGGAGGGTTTACAGCCAGCTCTGATTGTCCTAACGTACCAGAGTTATCCATAATACCAGCTATTTTAGCCCCCATAAAACCTGACCACGGTAAGCCAGTAAGCACTAAAATAAATAATGGTATTGCTATAATTAGACCTAATATACCATGCCATTTCTGAAATTTTAATTTTTTACTTTTATTTGAAATTAGCTTTTTCTTAATAAGCATATAGCTTCCAGATATAATCATGAAAATTGTCCAACATGCAGTAAGCTCTACTAAATAATTAATAAAAGTATTTTCAGTAAATAGTGAACTATGAATATTTCTCATTACATTTGCATATGTATGTTTAGCATTTTGATCGACTACGATTTGATTATGCTCATCTAGAAATACATACCTTTGATTTCCAGCCATGTCATCCAAAGTAATTCTATTATTATACGGTTCTTCCAATATACTGACTTTACTAATATAAAACCCTTCAAACTTCTCCTCTACTTGTTCCACAGCTTGATTCATTGTTTGGTGTTGTTGGTTAGAACTGTTGCCAAAGAACTCTGTCTTATACACATTATTTTCCACCTCTTGAAAGAACAGAAAACCAATCCCCGATATTGTTAATGTAATTAATAACGGTGTTATAAATAATGCTGCATAAAAATGAAGCCTTTGCATTGGGTTAAATATATTTTTCAAATTGTCTCTCCCCTTTCTCTTTTATTATTATAAATAAATAAAAAATTTAATATGTAGATAAATTATGACTATTAGTTCAAAAATCGAAATAAATCATCGTTCTTTTTATAGTTATTGACACTTAACATGAGTATTTATAAATTTTAAACATAGTAAAGAAGTTTATTAAAAATAGAAAAAGGCACCTCCCAACGTGAGGCACCTCTTTCTATTTAACATTACAAAGTAACAAGCTAAGTATATTAGCTGTTTTTACTGAACAATAAATTTATTGATAAACCGATCAAAACTGCACCTATGGTATAATCGAAAGCTGCTTTTACTTTGCGATTAGCAAATAATAATTTAATATATTGAAATATGAATACACAAAAAATAAACCATAGTAAAATAACAGTTGTCACAATTGCCGACAGTATTGCAACTTGAGATGATACGCCATCACCCGTTGTTATAAATTGTGGCAAGATACTTATATAATATAATAATGCTTTAGGGTTTAATACTGTACTAAAGAAACCTTGACGATAAGAATTCAAATAGCTCAATTGTCTTGACTGCAATTGAGTTGTAGAAAAATTCATGCCTTGGCGCGCAGCAATGATACTTTTTACGCCTAAATAAATAAGATAACATGCGCCTAAAATTTTAATTGTGACAAACACATAGTACATATTTGCTAAAATAAATATAATTCCAAATACTGCAAGTAATGAATAAAAAACATGCGCGGTTGTAATACCTAACGCAGCCATGGCACCATTACCTTTTCCTGCTACAATAGAATTCTTCATAACTACGAAAAAATCTGGACCAGGAACAATAATAATTATTAATGTAATTGTTATAAATGCAGCGAGCCCTTCCATCATACACACCTCCAGATTGATTTAATAATATCAATTCATTCATATTATCACAATACTCCTTCGGCAATCTATGTGGTAATGAAAACCAATTCGTACAACACTTTCATTGAACACGACTGTGAAACTTGTTATATTATAGATGTAGTTGAAAATCAACTACTAGTCTTTTATATTCATGAACATATTACTCTTAGGCGACACAAATGTGTCGTCTTTTTTTAACTCATTTTATATTCATAAATCAGCTTAGCTAAGTAGTTTTAAGCCGATTGTACTACCTAGTATTACTGCGATACATGCAATTCTTTTGATATCCTTTGATTCTTTATATAAAATCATTCCTAATACTGCACCACCAACAGCCCCTATACCTGTCCACACTGCATAAGCTGTACTCATCGGCAGTTGATCCATAGCCATAGACAATGCTATAAAACTTAAAGTAAAACTTCCTATAAGCCCTAATAGCGCTAACTTTCTTTGCGTATTTACAAATGCATTCAAGAATGTAATTCCAATCATTTCAAAAAGTCCTGCAAATATAAGAACAATCCAAGCCATTATGCTTCTCCTCCTTCTTTTGATGTAACTAATTTCAAGCAAATCACGCCTCCTAAAAGTGTCAAAATCAATATAATTTGCCCGTAATTCACTGCTTTACCAAATACAACAAAATCTAATAAAGTTACACCCGTTGTCCCTAAACCAACAAATATTGCATATGCTGTACCAACCGGTAATATTTTTGAAGCCTTAATTAACAAATAAAAGCTCATAAATATAGCGATTATTGTTAAAATCCATTCTAAATTCGTAGTCGCATGGTTTAGACCAACCACCCAAGCTACTTCAAAAATAGATGCAATGATAATTTTCAACCAATTCATTATAATGTCCTCCTTCATAACAAAAAGCCTGAGAGATAGCTATTACTACTATCTCCCAGGCTTTTATCCTTCCGTGTCACATATAAGATGTGGCTTTCTCTCGGACCAGACCAATCATTAACGTCGCGGAACCCTAGAAAGCATTTATTTAATTCCTTGTATCATATCAAAGTACATCGTCAATATCAATCCAAACCTTTATATTGTAATAATTATTATTTATAGATATTCATTTTATACTTTCCGCTTTAAAAATCCGCTCTAAATTATAATTATTTTAAAAAGATTAAGCATAATGCTCCACATTTTACTTATTTTATTGTATAATTAGCATTACATTATAATAATTACAATGTAATAAATGAGAGTGTGAAATACATTCTCAACTAAATAAAAATTAAAAGTGAGGGATTCCTATGCAACTATTAAATTATAAAATGCATAATGACGAATTAATTGCTACTGTCCTTTCCGATAAAAAGCAACTATTCAAATATACTTTCGATGTCACAACGCCAGAGTACGAAATTTTAGATGTACTAGAAGAAATAAATGACTACGTGGATAATGGTCACCATCCTCTAGGTTGCTCATTATTGAAAAATTATACGTATGAGGACGTGAGTCACCATTCTTTACAAATTTAATACCACACCAAAAAACTGAGTATAACTGTTCACTTTTAAACAGTATACTCAGTTTTTAATTTCTTATTCGAATACATAACCATGCCCGTTTTCAATTTGCGAAACCCTAACGATTCGTAAAATTTTTCGCTGCTATACATTGAAATTAAATGTATACACGACAATTCTCCTAGTCGTTTAATCATTAATTCCATAATATTTTTCCCTATCCCTTGTGATTGATACTTCACATCTACGACCACATCATATATCGCTGCATTAAAAACATCATCTGATAACGCTCTTGCAAAACCTACAACATTACCATCTTTTTTCGCTATAATGACGTGTGTGCTCATATTAAATATCGTTATAATGTCTTCTTGTGTATGTCCTTCCCAACCGTTCGAATGATATACATGCATCATTTCATCAACGTCATTGATATTGAATTGATATTCATATACTATATCCATATCAAATGCCCCCTTAAAAAGTCTACTATTTCAATATAACTTCAATAATATTGACTAACTCTATTGGCTTTCATCATAATCATTTTCCTGTCTACCAAGTTTAACATGTTTAATTTCGAAAAAATATTTTATATTTAATTTCACTATTATAATGCTCGTTTCTAAAATTCCTATATTAATCATTTTAGAAATATCCCTATCATGTTACAGCGTTAGTATGTACTACGTAACGGGTATTGATATAACACAAGGGTTTTTACCATGCAATGATGGCTAAGGAGGGACGCAAAATGTGGTTTGTCGCAGTGTTACTCATTCTCATTGGCGTCGTGTTGCTTGTATTAAATAAATTAACTCCCAAAAAGGAAGGCGTAAGTAAAAAGCAAAGTTATATCAGTATTGGTGTAGTATGTTTAATTGTAGGTGCTTTCCAACTTGTAGGGCAGATTATTAAATCTTTATTGTAATAAAGATCAACATATAAAAAGACTGGGATATAATTGTTTTCCCAAAACAATTATATCCCAGTCTTTTTTCATGAAACGATTATAGTTAGTTCATGTACAATTATAAATTAAATAAATCATTGAATGACTCAATCATCGTCGGATGCGTATAAATGCTATCTTTTAAAATTTTATATGATATCTTTTGATCTATTGCCAATTTTATTAAATTAATTATTTCTTCCGATTGTTGACCATAGAGGGACACACCTAAAATCTCTTCTGTATCTTTGTCTACCACCGCTTTGAACAATCCTCGAGTATCGTTATTAATTTTATGTCTTGGAATTGTATTAACAGGAATCGCATTCTCCAATATATTATACCCTTGCGCTTTCGCTTCAACCGCTGTCAACCCTACACGTGATAAGGGAGGATCTATAAATACGGTATAAGGAATAACACCTCGATTTTCAGTAGAGCGCTGACTGTCACCAAATAACTGATCTTTAACGATTCTGAAATCATCTAAAGAAACATAAGTAAACTGCATGCCACCTTTAACATCACCTATTGCATATACATGCGGTACGTCTGTTAGCAGATATTCATTCACACTAATTTCTCCATGTTGTCCAAGAACGATATCTGTGTTTTCAAGTCCCAAATCGACGTTTGGCTTACGTCCTGTAGCCAAGAGTACTGCTTCTGCTTCATATTCTCCCTTAGTAGTATGAACCATGGTGCTATTTTCACCGTCTTCAAAGCGTTCTGTATTTACATCAAGCACGACATCAATACCTTTATTTTTTAAATCTGATTTCACCTGCTCAACAATATCTTCATCTTCTTTAGGCATAATGTCTTCACCACGTTCAAGTACAGTTACTTTCGTACCAAAGTTTGCAAACATTGCTGCAAACTCAAGTGCAATATACCCCCCGCCAACTATCACTAAATGTTTCGGTTGTTTAGCGAGATTCATAATACCCGTAGAATCATATAAATTTTTTGAAGTTTCTACGCCTTCAATTTTTGGAATAACTGATTCAGCACCTGTATTAATAACAATATTTTCTGCCGTAATTGTTTCTATACTTTCTCCACGTTCATCGAATAAGGCAATTTCATTATTAGATTTAAATCTGGCCGTATAATCTAATACTTCTATATTTTTATCATCTGCAAGGTTCTTGTAATTTTTATTGTTTAGAGCAGTTACAACTTCTTTTTTTCTACTAAATGCTTCTTCAAAAGAACCATGCACAAGACCTTCATGAACGAGCGTTTTCGATGGAATACATCCGATATTGATACAAGTTCCACCATACATTGCTTTAGATTTTTCAATCACTGCCACTTTTTGACCTTGTGATGATGCATATTTAGCTAATGTTTTACCGCCTTTACCAAAACCCAGAATAATTAAATCAAATTTTTTCATATTAATTCTCCTTTATGCATCAATTTTTGATAAAATATTAGTTATTTTAGCATACTTAGTATAAAGCTCTTCATTTATATACTACGTTAAATATATGCCCTATTTCTTTAGAATCTAACATTCTTCACTTTTATTTAATTATATGATTACGCTAAATTTATAAATGCTAATGACATCATTATTTATGGGATAATGATGTTTATAGGTTATAATAGTGCCGCTCTTATTTTCACATTATGTTCTAAGTACGCTTTTAAACAGCTCAACATATATACCCAACCTTCTTTTTGCATAATGATTGAATCAATATCTTTTTCGTCAAATGCTTTCTCTATAGTGGTAACAATGGTACCCATTTCTGAAGCTTCAAATTGAATTGAGACAGATCGCTCTCCCCACGTGAATTCAATTTGGCTATTTAAATGCACCGCCTTCACTTGTATATCTAATACAGCATCATATTCTTTATATTCCAAGGTAATTGTTTTCCCAGCTTCCCATCTAGAAGAACTGGAAGAAAACCAAAATCCTCCTATTTCATTTGGATTAACGAAAGCTTCAAAGACTTTTTCTATTGGCACATCAACTTGCATTTTCGTAATAATATCCACATTATACCCTCCATTTAATTCATGTTATAAATTGTAGTTTACATGTCTTTTATAATTTTTTCGCAAAAACATAATAAATATGTTGATAAAGTTATTTAACTTTGAGTAATAGACTTAGATTTCATACTAAATAACTACCCAGGTATGTAGCAAAAATAACACCCAAAGATGTCATACAAAGTTTAAGGGAAACTTCATTGCAAACTTAAAACAGAGCCATTCTAAGGATGCCTCTGTTTTTACATATATTTACAAAAAATTCCTACTGTTTTAATTATATAGACAACAACATGGATTGATGGTAATCTAAGTAAATTGTTACATTTTATACTATAATAGTAGTTAAATGCTTAAAAGATGATACAACTCATTTCACCAAATTTCGTGCAATAAAGATTCATTCAAAATCAATATATCAGGAGACTATAATGAAACATTCTTTTCACCCTTATTTATATTACATCATTATGTTAACGCTCGTAGGCATCTTGTTATTAGCGTTATATTTTTTGTATGTATGGAAAACTGATGTGCCCGCCAATCAAGACTATTATAGGGATTTTACAGCCCTTAAATCAGACACTCAAGAACATCGTGACTGGCAAATTAACACAAAGACAACTAGCAATAAAGATATACTTATTACTGCGATTCACGGTGGTGGTATCGAGCCAGGCACTTCCGAATTAGCTAAAATCATCTCTAAAAAAGGCGACTATAATCTATATAGTTTCGAAGGCCTACTAAAATCAAATAATTCTAAATTACACATTACTTCTACACATTTTGACGATCCTAAGTTAAAAGAAATGAACAATAAGTCAGAAGAATCTATATCTATACATGGCGTTCAAGAACAAGAGAAAGTTGTTTATATTGGTGGTAAAGATAAAGCTATGGCTAAATCTATTCGTAAAGCATTGGAAAAAGCTGGTTTCAATGTCGAAAAGAGCCCACACCATATAGATGGTGACTCAGCACAAAATATCATTAACCAGAATGATACAGGTTCTGGTGTGCAAATAGAAATTTCTACTAAATATCGAAAACAATTTTTCGAAGATGGCCGACTCGATCGTGCATCAAGAGAACAAACACATCATTATAATCATTCCATCTATAGCTTCGCTGAAGCAGTAACTAAAGGCATTAAATCGCAGACCATAAAAAAATAAATGATTCATTCATATATTAAAAAAGCGGATAATACCGCTTTTCTAAATTCCTCTAATATTTCCAGTCATGCAGAAATAAATCATTTACTTTCACAAAAAAAATCCCGTAAGCTTATGCTTACGGGATTTTTCAGATACAATAAATATTATTGTTCTTCTTTAACATATGGTAATAATGCCATATGACGAGAACGTTTAATAGCTAAAGTCAACATACGTTGGTATTTAGCTGAAGTACCTGTTACACGACGTGGTAAAATTTTACCGCGTTCTGAGATAAAACGTTTTAATAATTCTGTGTCTTTATAGTCGATGTGTGTAATACCGTTTGCTGTAAAATAACAAACTTTTTTACGACGACGTCCGCCTCTTCTAGGTCCACCTGCCATGGTTAACTGCCTCCCTTTAAGTTATTATTTTTTCATAATACGATCATTTAAGAATTTTCATTAATCATTTTGGACATGATTAATCATTTATACATTTCTATTTTTAAAAGATTTATAATATGTGTGAAATATTGTATTAAATCTTGTGTGTGTGTATATGTGCACCATTAATAGTATAAAATTATTCAGCATTTGTCAATATGTTCCGACATACAAAACACATTTACTTTAAAATAATTTATATTTTTGCTTTACCATTATTTTGATTTAAAACGACATTAACGGCCTTACTAAAGCCTTCATAGTGATTGCTAATAAAGAAATGACCACCTTCAAAAAACTGATAATCTACATTACCTTTTGTTAAATCAGACCATTTATATATATTCTCATCGCAAATCACGTCTTGCTTACCAACAAATACAGATAAATCTACGCCGACCTCGTGTGCTTTCGGCTCATTTTCATAGCGATCTACAGCTAAAAAGTCATTTTTTAAAGATGGCTTAACAAGGTCCCATAATTCCTTATGGTTTAGTACTTCTTCTGATGTACCACCTTTATTTTTAATAAACTGTTTAAATTCTTCATCCGACATATTTTCAATGTCATTATTTTTATCTGACACACCGATAGGCTCATTTGCACACAGAATTAAATGTTCTGGTAATTGGTGACCCATCATTTCAAGTTTATAGTAAATTTCATAAGCCAAAATTGTCCCTAAACTATAACCAAGTAAAATGAATTTTTCAGGTTTTTCTTTAATAATTTGTTGTGTTAAGTCCTCAACCATATCTTCCACACTATCTAAAGGTGTTTCGATTAACCTTTCACCACGACCCGGTAGCTCTAACGGTTTAAATTCGATGTAACTTGGTAATTTACTTTTCATTGGATAATATAATGTTTTATTACCCCCTGCAAAAGGAATACAAAATAACGTTATTTTTGACATATACTCGCCCCTTAAAGTATACATTGTGTATTAAATGTATTAGTAATATCTGTTAGTTCTACAATTAAATTATCATTATTACTTGCTTCCATAATGACCGATAGTGCATATTTCCCAAAAATTATATCATGGAAACATGAAAAACTTCGATTCATCTTTGCTGTACAGTCAACGATACTATAATGATTTTGTTCCGGTGTAATAGAAAATGAATCTAATTCTTTATATATCCCTGTACCTAGCAATTTTAAATAACATTCTTTCATAGTCCAAACTTCAAAAAAACGATTTAACTGATTATTATTATGCTTTCCCTTCATAATATACTGATATTCTGCTGAAGCAAAGTACTTTTTAGCAATATCCAAATCAATCATCTCAATTTTTTCTATATCAATGCCAATATTATCTTCACTGACTACACACACAGAATAGCCTTCAGTATGGGAAATATTAAAAAATAAATCACTTGGGTTTTGTAATATGGGCTTACCATATTCCCCTTTTTCTATTTGTATATCATCAAAATGACAACCTGTATGCTGTTTTATACAAAAATACTTAAACAGTTCGGAATATTTAGCATTCCTTGGCTTATTTTTATAAAAGGAAGCATTTGTATCTAATAAGTATACAGTAATTTCCACAGTTACACTTCCACATCATTGATTAAATAAAGACAAATGAAGCAGCAAATAATTATTTTGCTGCCTCAATATTGTCTAGAAATTATTTTTTGGATGAGTAATCATTTTAGATAATAATTCATTATCTGTTACTTTCCATTCAAAATCTAATTTTTTAAGAATAAAGTTGGTTTTGAAATCCATTACTTCAAAATGAGATTTATTGAACATATTATTGTCTAGTATACCTGTGTGTAATAAGAAATCATTGATTTCATCACTCTTCACACCATTTTCAATACATTCCATTAAATAGTCCATTAATTCATTCCATTGTATTTTTTCAATATTATAATCATGTTGATTATATACACCCATTAACTGTTTAAGTGTTAAGTGATGTGTATTGTATATATGGTGTATTTCATTACTCAATTGATTATTTTTAATCAACTTACTACATGCTTCGGCTGCTTGATCAACTGGTGTAAATTCTAAACTATCATGCGGAAGATCCGGGAATTTTTGTAGTGACTTAAATGATTTTATAACACTGTAAAAGGCGTTATTTTCTTCATTTTTCTGGAATAAACCAGTTCGAGAATCACATTGTAAATTACCTAATCTGTAGATATTTGTATTTACGCCTTTGTCTCTACTAGCAATTAATAGTTTCTCGGCAGCAATCTTACTATCTAAATAAACATTATTAGGTTTTTGACCGATATCAATGTCATGTTCAGTGAACGTAAGTTGCGCTTTGTTTTCTACTTTACCAGAAGCAATAGAAATTGTAGACATATGATGTATTTCTTTTGGATTATCATCTTGAGCAAATTGTAATAGTTGTTCAATACCTACAACGTTAGCACCATATGAAGCACCTTTTGTGGCGAAGTGATTAACGTTAGCGGCAGCATTTACGATAATATCAATATCATGTGCTAATGCTTGGTACGTGTCGTCAGCTATACCTAAATGATCAGCTTCAATATTACCTTCGACGATGTGAATTCTATTCGCATATTCATCACTCATTTGAGATTCAAAGTAATAAATCCAGTTATTATTCAACTTAGTTTCGCCAGTTATCTCTTTGTTACTTCTCACCATTACATAAATATTAAAGTCTGTATCCTCTAATAAATAATTTAGTAAGTAAACACCAAAGAATCCTGTAGCACCCGTAAGCAGAACATTTTTGCCATGTTTCTCGGCATCCGAAGCAATCACTTCATATTCACGCGCACTATTATCTTTGTAATCATTGATTTCTTTCATAAATTCACTGCTAAACTGATGTGTTTGATCTAAGTTCATTTCTTTGAGTGACGCTAACTTAGTCAACAAGTTAGTATCTGCACTATCATCAAGCGCTTCACTTATGCGTTCAATCGTTTGTAATTCAAAGATATCTTTAATCGAGATATTATACGTTTTTGAAAGTTCTGATGTCAGCTTAATTGCCTTAATTGAATCGCCACCAATTTCGAAGAAGTTATCATAAACGCCTACGCTTTCAGTATTTAACACATTTTCAACTGCTTCTATAATTGTAGCTTCGACTGCATTTCTTGGGCCAACATATGCTTTACTTTCAATTTCTATTTCTGGTAATGCACGTTTGTTAAGTTTTCCATTTGCAGTAAGTGGTAACTGATCAATTTGCATCATATAAGCTGGAACCATATAGTCTGGCACTTTTTGAGTCAGCTCAGCTTTCACATCACTAAATGAAATATCAGTGTCTGAAACTAAGTAGGCACAAATTGATAAATCGTCGCCTACCATTGGTCTAACAATGACACCCACGTCTGAAATATAATCAATCTGACGTAAATGACTGGCAATTTCACCAAGTTCGATACGATAACCACGTATTTTAACTTGTTCATCAATACGACCGATATATTCAATCTCACCGTCTGATCTCCATTTCGCTAAATCACCTGAACGGTATAATTTACCTTCTCCAAATGGGTTGTCGATAAATTGTTGTTCTGATAATTCTGGGCGATTGAGATAACCATGTGTGACAGCAATACCGCCAATACACAATTCTCCTGGTACACCAATTCCAAGTAACTTATGTTTTTCATTTAAAATGTAAATTTGAACATTTGAAATTGGGCGACCGATAGGAATGATATCGTAAACTTTACTTGCAGGTAGCGGATTACACACAACCTCAATAGAAGCTTCTGTCGGTCCATATAAGTCGATTAACACTGTATCATTTGGTCCACCTATTAAATCATTAAAGCGATTGACTTGTTCTGGTTTCAACGCTTCACCACTTGCTGGGATATAGTTAATTGTAGCAATATCATTCACTCTATCCGCTGATTTAACATAATCTATGAATACACCAAGCATCGAAGGTACAAAGTGAACCATCGTAACTTGTTCTTTCTCAATCAGTGTAGCAATCGCATCTGGATTACCTTCTTCACCTGATGGTAATAGCACAGCTTGTGCACCAACCATTGCAAAGCCAAAGATTTCCCAAACCGATACATCAAAAGTATATAACGTTTTAAATAACACGATATCTTTACTATCGATATTAAATTCGTCAATCATCCAGTTAATTCGGTTCATGACACCTTCGTAAGATACGATTACACCTTTAGGTTTACCAGTGGTACCTGATGTATAAATGATGTACATCAAATCATCAGCATTTGTAACTTGTTCTAAGTTCTCTTCTGAGGACTCAGTGAAGATAGATTCAGCTGTTAAGTCTATCACTTCATTGTCGAATTGAATGGCCGTATCTAATGGGCTATCTGTCAGCAAGAGACTTGGTTGACTATCCTCTAACATAAAGTTAATGCGGTCAGTAGGATTATTAGGATCAACTGGAACATATGCCCCGCCTGCTTTCAAGATGCCGTAAATACCAACCATCATATCTAAAGTACGGTTTGTTAACATACCGACCAAGGTATTTGGTTTCACACCTTTGCCTCTTAAATAATGACCTAATTGATTAGCTTTAGCATTCAATTCGGCGTATGTCATACTTTCACCATCGTAAGTTATTGCCTTACGATCTGGTGTACGTTTAACTTGCGCTTCAAAATGATCAATAAATGTACGTCTATTATCCATATCTTTATACGTGTCATTAAACGTTTCAAGTACCTGAGTTCTTTCATCAGCTGTTGTGATGTCAATATCGCCAATATTTTTTTCTGGTTGTTGGGCAATATCATTCAATATTTCCATATAATGCGTTAACATACGTTCGATTGTTTGATCATCAAACAATTCTGCGCCGTACTCTAACGTCACTTTATAAGCACCATCATCTTCAATCATCATGTTCAAGTCAAACTTAGCGTTAGCGCTTGCCGCTTCTTTAGGCTCAACCGTCCAATCTTCAATCTGAATGCTTTCTCTTTCATTATTTTGTAATGTAAAGAGTACATCAAATAATGGATTACGTGTTAAATCACGTTTTTCAACAATTTCATCCACTAATTCCTCTAATGGGTATTCTTGATGGTCGTAAGCTTTCAATGAAACATCTTTGACTTCACTTAATAATTGTTTGAATGATTTGTTCGTTTCAGGATAAGCACGCATTGGTAATGTATTTACGAACATACCTAAGATATTTTCAGTATCTTGGTGCGTACGACCTGCAATTGAACTACCGACAACGACATCTTCTTGTCTACTATATTTATGCAGTAAGACCATAAATGAAGATAATAGAATCATATAATCTGTACTACCCGTTGTTTGTGTTAATTGATGTAATGCATTTCTAGTTTCTTCTGACATTTCAGCAGTCACCGTTTTAGCTGTGAAACTTTGTGATTTTGGTCTTATATAATCATAAGGTAAATCTAACACAGGTGCTTCTTCTTTGAATTGAGATAACCAGAACTCACGTTGATCGTTTAAATCACGAGAATGCATCCATTCACTATAATCTTTATATTGAACTTTCAATGTTTCTAGAGTTTGATCATGGTATAAAGAAGTAAATTCTTTAATAATCAAATTAATAGAGAAACCGTCAGAGATAATGTGGTGCATATCAAAGAGTAATGCATAATGTTTCTCAGCCAGTTTAACTATCTTAACTCTTAGCAATGGCGCTTGACTTAAATCGAACGGTTGTACAAAGTCATTAATTAATGTTTCATAATCATCTGTCGCAACTTCTTCAAATGCTACAGTAATAGGAGCTGTTTCATTAACAATTTGTACAGGATCGCCATCCACGTTTTCAAAATGTGTTCTCAATGTTTCGTGACGTGCAATCAATGATTGGAATACATTTTGCACACGGTCAAGATCTACTTCGCCTTGTATTTCTAACATACTTGGCATGTTATATGCCGTTTGACCTTTAGCCATCTCATTTAATACATAGAGACGTTTTTGAGGAGAAGATGTTAAATAGTAAGGCTTTGGTTGTGCTTTAGGAATAGTTTGGCCACTAAAATCGTTCGCCTGATCGTCGACAACTTTTGCAAGTTGTGCCACTGTAGGACTCTCAAACATTACTTTTAATGGTAAACGCACGCCCACGGCACCTTCAATTTTATTAATAACGCCAATTGCTTTTAGTGAATGTCCACCAATTTCAAAGAAGTTATCGTTAATACTCACTTGATCGATGTTCAATACATTTTCATAAATCGAAGCAAGTACGGCTTCTGTTTCATTTGTAGGTTCAACATAAGCTTTACTTTCAACTTTGATATCAGGTAGTTTTTTCTTGTCTAACTTACCGTTTGAAGTCACTGGTAATTGCTCAATTTGAGTCATATACGCTGGAACCATATAATCAGGCAGTTTTTGACCAAGTGTCGATTTAATCTCATCATTGTCGATTCCTTCATCAGACACCATGTAAGCACATATCGCTAATTCTTCGCCTGCCATTGGTTTAGCAACCACTGCAACATCTGAAATGTGGTCAATTTGACGTAATAAGCTTTCAATTTCGCCAAGCTCAATACGATAACCACGTATCTTCACTTGTTCATCAATACGACCAAGGTATTCCACGTTACCTTCTGTACTCCATTTCGCTAAATCGCCTGTACGATACAATTTACCTTCGCCAAACGGATTATCAATGAATTTTTCATCCGTTAAATCAGGTCGATTTAAGTAACCTTTCGTGACACCTACGCCCCCGATACATAATTCTCCAGGAACACCGATACCCATAAGATTATTATCTTCATTCATAATATAAGCTTGAATATTCGCGATTGGACGCCCAATTGGAATCGTGTCATACGTTTGATCCGCTGTACATGGATAATAGATAACCTCAATTGAAGCTTCTGTAGGTCCATATAAATCAATTAATAGTGAGTTATTTGGTTCACCAATCAAATCATTAAATTGATTTACTTGTTCTGCTTTTAATGCTTCACCACTTGCCAGTACATAGTTGACAGTTGCGATATCATTTACTTTATTTGTTGATTTAATAAAGTCGATAAACACACCTAACATAGATGGTACAAAGTGAACCATTGAAATCTTGTGCTGTTCAATAAGCGATGTTATTTTTTCTGGATTACTTTCTTCACCAGAAGGTAATAATATTGCTTGGCCACCAACCATTGATAGGCCAAAAATTTCCCAAACAGAAACATCAAACGTAAATGGTGTTTTAAATAGAATCGTATCCTCACTACTGATGTAATATTTATCAATCATCCAATGTAGACGGTTCATGACACCTTTATACGGAACCATAACACCTTTTGGTTTACCTGTCGTACCAGATGTATAAATAACATACATCAAATCTGTAACATCTGTAACTTGAGACAAGTTATCTGTAGATTGTGTCGCTACGATAGAGTCATCTGTTAAATCCAACACTGCTTGATTGAAGTCAATCGTTGCATCTAAAGTTTGATCCGTTAATAACACGCTCGGTTTACTATCTCCTAAAATGTAATTAATACGATCACTTGGATAATTTGGATCTATAGGAACATAAGCGCCACCTGCTTTAAGAATACCGTAGATACCAATCATCATTTCTAATCGACGATTTGTCATCAAGCCAACTAGTGTGTTGGGTTTTACACCTTCAATACGTAAATAATTCGCAAGTTGATTGGCTTTAGCGTTCAATGCTTCATAAGTTAAGCTTTCACCTTCATACGTAATAGCAGTTTGATCCGGTGTTTTAGCTACTTGTGCTTCAAATATTTCTACAAATGTTTTTGTATTATTAAATGCAACTGTTGTGTCATTAAAATCATTAAATATTGTTTCTTTTTCCTGTTTAGTAATCATTTCAAGTTCACTGATTTTTTGTTCAGGGTGTTGAACACTATTTGTTAGAATTTCGATGTAATGTGCTAACATGCGCTCCACTGTATCTCGATTAAACAATTCTTCTGCAAACTCTAATGAAATTTTATAACCATCGTCCTCAAAGATTGTCATACTTAAATCGAATTTGGCATTTGTTGTTTCAGGTTCTTTCTGTTCAACTGACCAGTCTTCAATTTGTAAGCTTTCTTTTTCATTATTTTGTAATGTGAATAACACATCGAATAATGGGTTACGTGTTAGGTCACGTGTTTCAACAATTTCATCCACAAGCGCTTCTAGTGGGTATTCTTGATTATCATATGCTTTCAATGATGTATCCTTCACTTCAGAAAGTAACTGACTAAATGTTTTACTTCTTTCAGGATACGAACGCATAGCTAGCGTGTTTACAAACATACCCATCATATTTTCTGTATCTTTGTGTGTTCTTCCAGAAATTGGACTACCTACCACAATATCTTCTTGACGACTATATTTGTGTAACAACACGTTAAATGAAGATAAGAGAATCATGTAATCTGTACTGCCCGTTGCTTGAGATAATTTATGAATGTCATGACGTAGCGCTTCTGGTACTTCTACACTAACCGTCTTACCTGTATAGCTCTGCTGAACAGAACGTGAATAATCATATGGTAAGTCTAACACTGGTGCTTCATCTTCAAATTGAGATAACCAGAACTCACGTTGATCCTCTAAATCACGCGTATGCATCCATTCACTATAATCTTTATATTGAACTTGCAATGCTTCCAATGCTTGACCATGATATAAAGAAGTAAATTCTTTAATAATCAAATTGATAGAAAAACCGTCAGATATAATATGATGCATATCGAACAACAATACATAACGCTGTTCAGCACATTTAACGACTTTAACTCTTAATAAAGGTGCATGAGCTAAATTAAATGGTCTAATAAAGTTATTTAAAAGTGTCTCATAATCATCCGTCGACGCTTCTTCATAATCAACCTCGATATTTGCATGCTCATCTATGATTTGTACTGGCTCACTGTCCACCGTATCAAAATGTGTTCTTAACGCTTCGTGACGATCTACTAAACTTTGGAAAGCATGTTGCACGCGTTCTACATCTACTTCTCCACGAACCTCTAACATGCTCGGCATATTATAAGCTGTTTGACCATCCATCATTTCATTTAATACATATAAGCGTTTTTGTGGCGATGATGCTAAATAATGATCTTTAGTTTCGGCTAATGGTATTTCTTGGCTGCTTACATCGTTCGCATGATTACCAATTGCTTTAGCTAATTGAGACACTGTTGGGTTTTCAAAAATTGTTTTCAATGGTATGCGCACTGATAACTTGCTTTCAATTTCATTGATAACACTAATCGCTCTCAATGAATGTCCGCCTATTTCAAAGAAATTATCTAAAGCACTTACGCGATCAAGATTTAATACATTACTATAAACTTCTGCAATCGTTGCTTCTGTTTCATCTCTTGGCTCAACATATGTTTTATTTTCCAGTTTGATTTCTGGCAATCCTTTTTTATCTAGTTTGCCGTTTGCTGTTACTGGTAAACTCTCAATTTGCATCATTAATGTTGGAATCATATATTCCGGCAATTTCTTACCAAGTGTTGCTTTAATTGCGTCGAAATCAACTGATGCTTCTGATACAACGTATGCTGCAATCATTAAATCTGCATTAGTTTCGCCTGATTGCGTAACAACTGCTACTTCTGAAATGTAATCGATTTGGGCGATTAAACTTTCAATTTCTCCCAACTCAATACGATAACCTCTGATTTTAACTTGTTCATCAATACGTCCAATATAGTCGATTTGGCCATCGTTACTCCATTTAACTAAATCACCAGTTCGATACATTTTACCTTCACCAAATGGATTGTCCACAAATTTTTCAGCAGTTAATTCTGGTCGATTTAAGTAACCATCTGTTACAGCTATACCGCCAATACAAAGTTCTCCTGGCACACCGATGCCCAATAAATTATTATCTTCATTCATCACATATGCTTGCGCATTCGCAATAGGTTTACCGATTGGAATTTCATGATATGTTTCATTTGCAAAGCATGGATAATATGTCACTTCAACCGTTGTTTCTGTTGGTCCATATAAGTTATATAATGATGTATTATTTTCAGCACCAATGAGTTGGTTGAATTGATTCACTTGCTCAGCTTTTAATGCTTCACCACTTGTAATGACATGATTCAATGATGCAATAGCTTTGTCATTAGTTGTTGTTTTAATAAAGTCGATAAATACACTTAGCATTGAAGGTACAAAATGGACCATAGAAATGTTTTCTGCTTCTATTAGTGATGTAATCTTCGCAGGATTACTTTCTTCTCCAGAAGGTAGTAAGACTGCTTGACCACCCATTACTGCCCAACCGAATACTTCCCAAATAGACACATCAAATGTGAACGGTGTTTTGAATAAGATTTTATCTTGATGTCCAAGATTAAACTCATCAATCATCCAGTTCAAACGGTTCATAACACTTCTATAAGGGACCATTACACCTTTTGGTTTGCCCGTCGTACCTGATGTATAAATCACATACATTAAGTTTGAAACATTCGTCACATGCGGCAAGTTTTCAGTTGGTAAATTATCAAGGAATGAATTATTAGTTATTTTAATAATTTCACCTTCATATTTAATACCATAGTCAACATTATCATCAGACAATAATACACGCGGTTGGCTATCACTTAATATGAAGTTTGTACGCTCATTCGGATGTTCTGGATCAAGTGGTACATATGCACCGCCAGCTTTGAGAATACCGTATATAGCTACCATCATATCTAAGTGACGACGTGACATTAATCCTACAAGACTATTCGGTTTAACACCTTCGTTACGCAATTGATGAGCTAACTGATTTGCACGTTCATTCAACGCTAGATATGTTAAGCTCTCACCTTCATATGAGATTGCAATTTGATGCGGTGTTTTTTCAACTTGCTTTTCAAAACGTTCTACAAATGTCACTGAATTATTAAGCGCTAACTCAGTATTATTAAATTGTTTCAGAATTGTTTCTCTTTCTGTATCAGTAATGATTTCAATATCACTAATGTTTTGCTCTGGACGACGAACAACATTAGAAATTATCTCTACAAAGTGGGCTAACATACGTTCTACAGTATCTTCACTGAATAATTCTTGTGCATATTCTAATGAAACTTTGTAACCATCATTTTCATGAATTGTCATACTCAAATCAAATTTTGCATTTGTATCTGAAGTTTCTTTTTGTTCTATAGACCAATCTTCAATCTGTAGATTTTGTTTTTCATTATTTTGTAATGTGAATAACACATCAAATAATGGATTACGTGTTAAATCACGTTTTTCCACCACTTCATCTAATAACTCTTCTAATGGATACTCTTGATTGTCATAAGCTTTTAACGCTACGTCTTTTACTTCAGACAACAATTGATTAAACGATTTATTTCTTTCTGGGTATGCGCGCATTGCTAGTGTATTTACAAACATACCTAACATATCCTCAGTATCCTTATGTGTACGTCCTGAAATCGGACTACCCACAACGACATCTTCTTGTCTGCTATATTTATGCAATAAGACCATAAATGATGATAATAAAATCATATAATCTGTGCTACCTGTTGTTTGTGACAATTGATGGATTGCGCTTTGAACGTCTTCAGGCATCTCGACACTTACTGTTTTACCAGTAAAGCTTTGTTGATTTGTTCTAGAGTAATCATATGGCAAGTCTAATACTGGTGCCTCATTTTCAAATTGAGATAACCAAAATTCACGTTGATCATTTAAATCACGAGAACGCATCCACTCACTGTAATCTTTATATTGTACTTTTATTGGTTCTAAAGCTTGTTCATGATATAAAGCAGAGAATTCTTTCGTGATTAAATTAATCGAGAATCCATCTGAAATTATATGATGCATATCATATAGCAATACATAACGTTGTTCAGCTATCTTAACTATTTTAACTTTTAATAATGGTGCTTTACTTAAATCAAATGGCTGTACAAATTCATTTAATAACGTTGCTTCATCTTCTGTCTCAGTTTCTTGATAATCTACAATGATATTTGCAGTTTCATTAATAACTTGAACTGGTTCACCTTTGATTGTTTCAAAGTGTGTTCTTAACGCTTCGTGACGATCCACTAGTTTTTGGAATGCGCTTTGAACACGTTCTACATCAACGTTACCTTTAATTTCTAACATACTCGGCATATTATATGCAGTTTGACCCTCTACCATTTCATTTAAAACGTATAGACGTTTCTGAGGCGATGAAGCTAAATAATATGGTTGTACTTCAGCTTGAGGAATGCTTTGACCCGCACCATTTTCAGTATATTCGTCGACTACTTTTGCAAGTTGAGCAATTGTAGGACTTTCAAATACTAATTTTAATGGTAGGCGTTTACCAACTTCACTCTCAATTTTATTAATGATACCAATTGCTTTTAGTGAGTGACCACCAATTTCAAAGAAATTGTCATTTGTACTTACCTGTTCGATATTTAAAACTGACTCAAAAATAGAAGCTAACATTGACTCTGTTTCTGTTTCAGGTGCCACATAAACTTTACTTTCAACTTTAATTTCTGGTAATGCTCTTCTATTTAACTTACCACTAGAAGACACAGGCAGTTCATCTATTTGAGTCATATAAGATGGAACCATATAGTCTGGTAATTTTTGATTTAATTCTGTTTTCACTGTTTCAAAGTCAATCTCTTGATCTGACACAATATAAACGCAAATCGCTAATTCGTCATCAACCATAGGTTTCGTAATGACTGCTACATCTAAAACGGCATTGTTTTGACGTAATACACTTTCAATTTCACCTAATTCGATACGGTAGCCACGAATTTTAACTTGTTCATCAATACGACCAGAATAAGAAATATTACCGTCAGCATTCCAACGAGCTAAATCTCCAGTGCGATACAATCTGCCTTCACCAAATGGATTGTCGATGAATTTTTCTTGAGTTAATTCTGGACGGTTTAAGTAACCATTTGAAACGTTTACCCCACCAATCACAAGCTCTCCAGAAACACCAATACCCATTACATGGTTATCTTCGTCTAAAATATAGGCTTGTGTATTCGCAATTGGTTTACCAATTGGTATTGCTCTATAGTGGACATCACTGTCCGTTTCAAAACTAGTTACATCAATAGTTGTTTCTGTAGGACCATATAAATTAATCAGTTGTGTATTATTTTTACCACCAATATATTCATTAAATTGATTTACTAATTCTGGTTTTAGTGCTTCACCACTAGCTAAAACGTATCTTAAGCTAGAAACCAAGTGCGCTTGTTTTGTCGCCTTAATGTAGTTGATAAATACATTAAACATAGATGGCACAAAGTGAACCATTGTTGCTTCAGATGTTTGGATTAGAGAAGTGATTTGTTCTGGATTACCTTCTTCACCTGATGGTAATAACACAGCTTGTGCACCAACCATTGCAAATCCGAAAATTTCCCACACTGATACATCAAATGTAAATGGTGTTTTGAAGCAAATAATATCATCGCTATCGATATTATATTTATCGTACACCCAGTTCAATCTATTCATTACACTTTCACCAGCAACAAGCACTCCCTTAGGTCGTCCTGTTGTACCAGATGTATAGATGACATACATTAAGTTAGAGACATCTGTAATGTGTTCTAAATTATTTGTTGGTAATGTTTTCAGCGTTTGGTTCTTAGTTAAATCAATCACTGTATTATCATAAGCGATATCACTGTCTGGTGTTCTATCAGTGAGTAATACCGTTGCTTGACTATCTTCTAAAATATAGTTGATGCGATCTTTTGGATAATTTGGATCTACTGGAACATACGCACCACCGGCTTTAAGGATACCGTATATACCAATCATCATTTCTAATCGACGATTTGTCATCAAGGCAACAAGAGAATCTGCTTTTACGCCTTCATTGCGTAATTGATGCGCTAGTTGATTCGCACGATCATTTAATGCTTGATAACTTAGACTTTCACCTTCATATGTGATGGCTGTTTTCTCTGGCGTTTTAGCTACTTGATTTTCAAAACGTTCTACAAATGTTTGCGTGTTATTAAATGGCACTGTCGTATTATTAAAGTCATTAAATATGACATCTTTTTCATCTTGAGTCACCATTTCAATATCACTAATTTTCAACTCTGGTTCTTCTGCTATGTTTGAAAGAAGTTCCATAAAGTGCGTTAACATACGCTCGATTGTATCTTGATCAAATAGTTCTTGCGCATACTCTAAAGCAATTTTGTATCCATCGTTATCGTGAATCGTCATACTTAAATCAAATTTAGCATTTGTAAATGATGCTTCTTTTTGTTCTGTTGACCAATCATCGATTTGGAAACTTTCATTTTCATTATTTTGGAATGTGAATAACACATCAAATAATGGATTACGTGTTAAGTCACGTTTCTCTACGATTTCATCCACAAGCGCCTCTAATGGATATTCTTGATTATCAAATGCTCTCAAAGATGTATCTTTAACTTCAGAAAGCAATTGGTTAAACGATTTGTTACGCTCTGGATTAGAACGCATTGCTAGTGTGTTTACAAACATACCTAACATGTTTTCTGTATCTTTATGTGTTCTTCCAGAAATCGGACTACCAACAACAATATCTTCTTGTCGACTATATTTGTGCAATAATACCATAAATGAAGATAGTAATATCATGTAATCTGTACTACCTGTCGCTTGCGATAATTGGTTAATTGCATTTCTTGTTTTTTCAGGCATTTCCATGCTAACTGTTCTACCTGTAAAGCTTTGTTGGTTTGGTCTAGCATAATCGTATGGTAAGTCTAATACTGGCGCTTCTTCTTCAAATTGAGATACCCAGAATTCACGTTGTTCATTTAAATCACGAGAACGCATCCACTCACTATAATCTTTATATTGTACTTTTAATTCCTCTAATGCACGACCTTTATACAATGCTGTAAATTCTTTAATAATTAGATTAATTGAAAAACCATCAGAGATAATATGATGCATATCAAATAATAAGATATATTGTTTTTCAGCACACTTCACTACTTTGACTCTTAATAAAGGCGCATGCGCTAAATCAAATGGTTCAACAAAATCACTTAATAGTGAATCATAATCATCTGTTTGGGCTTCTTCATAGTCGATATGAATGCTACCTTCTTCATCAATAATTTGAACTGGTTCCCCATCTACAGTATCAAAGTGTGTTCTCAATGCTTCATGACGGTTCACTAATGCTTGGAAAGTGCTTCTAACACGGTCTACATCAACATCACCGCGAATTTCTAACATACTCGCCATGTTATAAGCAGTTTGACCCTCCACCATTTCATTTAACACATACAAGCGTTTTTGAGGTGAAGAAGTTAAATAATATGGTTTAGTTTCTGCTAAAGGAATGCGACGTTCGATAGCATCGCTCACTTCATTATCGATTACTTTTGTAAGAAGTGCTGCTGTTGGATTATCAAAAATCTTCTTAAGTGGTAAACGTTTTGAAGTCTTACTTTCAATTTCATTTATCACACTAATAGCTTTCAGTGAATGACCACCAATTTCAAAGAAATTATCAAAAATACTCACACGCTCTACATTCAATACAGTACTAAATATTTCAACAATCATTGTTTCCATATCGTTTCTAGGTGCAACATATTCTAAGTTACCTACTTTGATTTCTGGTAAGGCTTTTTTATTCAATTTACCACTTGAAGATACAGGTAATTCATCTACTTGCATCATATAACTTGGAACCATATATTCTGGCAATTGTTGACTCAAATCAGCTTTTAATGATTCAAAATCTATGTCTTGATTTGAAACAATGTAAGTACAAATAGATAACTCGTCATCGATAATAGGTTTCGCAACAACTGCTACGTTTAAAATAGCATCATTTTTACGGAGCACGCTCTCGATTTCGCCTAATTCGATACGGTAACCACGTATTTTCACTTGCTCATCTATACGTCCTAGATAAGAAATGTTCCCGTCTTCATTCCATTGAGCCAAATCACCTGTGCGGTATATTTTGCCTTCTCCAAATGGATTATCAACGAACTTTTCTTGTGTTAACTCTGGACGATTGAGATAACCTCTTGTGACATTAATACCGCCGATACATAATTCTCCTGGGACACCGATTCCCATTAAATTATTATCTTCGTTCAAAATATATGCTTGCGTATTTGCAATCGGTTTTCCGATTGGCACGACATCATATTTAACATTGCTATCAAAATCAAAGCTTGTCACATCGATTGTCGCTTCCGTTGGACCATATAAATTAATTAATTGTGTATCATTTTTACTACCGATAAGCTCATTAAATTGGTTTACGATAGTTGGTTTTAATGCCTCACCACTTGCTAAGACATATCTTAAACTTGAAATCATCTGTGTTTGATTTGTGGATTTAATGAAATTGATAAACACATTAAACATAGAAGGTACAAAATGGACCATCGTTGGCGCATAGTTTTGTATAACTGAAGTAATTTTTTCCGGATTTCCTTCTTCGCCTGATGGTAACAATACCGCTTGGGCACCAATCATTCCGAAACCAAATACTTCCCATACAGATACATCAAACGTAAATGGTGTTTTAAAGAATACAACATCTTCATTACCAATATCATATTTATCTATCAACCAATTTAAGCGGTTCATAAGGCTTTCACCTGAAACAAGAACCCCTTTAGGTTTACCTGTTGTACCTGACGTATAAATGACATACATTAAATTCGATACATCTGTAATGTGTTCTAAATTGTCAGAAGGTAATGATGCTATTGTTTCATTATCTGAAATATCAATTACTTTTTTATCGTATACAATCTCTTCTTGAAGTGCATTATCTGTTAATAGCACTGTTGGTTGACTATCTTCTAAGATATAGTTGATACGATCTGCTGGATAGTTTGGGTCGATTGGTACATATGCACCACCCGCTTTAATAATCCCATAGATGCCGACTAACATTTCTAAACTACGATTAGCCATAATAGCGACAAGAGAATCAGCCTTCACACCTTCAGAACGTAAACGATACGCCATTTGATTGACCTTAGCATTTAATGCTTTATAAGTCAGACTTTCCCCTTCGTACTTAATAGCTGTTTTGTTCGGATATTTAGATACTTGTTCTTCAAATCGTTCAATGAATGATTGTGTATTATTCAACGCTAAATCTGTATTATTAAAGTCATTTAAAATGATTTCTCTTTCTTCTCCAGAAACAATTTCAATATCTTTAATTTTTCGTTCAGGGTCTTCAATCATACTATTTAATACATTTAAGATAGTCTCGTGTAATTGATAAACGCCTGCTTCATCCAATACATCAATTTGATAGTCATAATCAATGTCTAAACCATTTTTACTACTTCTATTACTAATATTCACACTCAATGGCGCGTTGTTTGTTCCATTATCTAACCATTCGTCTGTAAAGCCATCATTCATAAATTCTGAATCATATTGTGCGTTCTGGAAGGACACGAAACAATCTACTAATCCCTTTTTATTTCCACTATTTTCTACAATGTAGTCATAAGGGTATTTTCTGTGCTTCAGTACGTTAAGACTTTCTAATTTTATTTTGTTCAAATAAGATTTAATAGATAAATTTTTATCCATTTCTACAATCATTGGTAAAACTCTTGAAAATATACCTGTTGACGTTTTTTCTTTTCGATTATTCCTATTATGTATGAGCAATCCAACTGAATTAGTCTTAGAAAGCGTTTTTTTATGTTTAATAACATGCATTATCGCCGAAAACAGGTTACTTATACTTACTTCATTTTCTTCACAAAAGCGCTTAATATTATCTGTATCTTTATCAAGCAAGTGAATACTGATTCTTTTGCCTACTGCACTATCTAATGTTGTCTTTTCAAAAAGGATGTTATCTTCGAAATTTTCTAATTTTTCTAACCAGAATTCTTTATCTTTTGTAAATCTTTTTGAAGTTTCGTAGTCATTCTCTGAAGCAATTGCTTCAAAGTAAGTCGCGCTTTCTGTCTCCTCATCTTCTTTATCAACTAATTTTTTAACGAGGTTATCTACAATGATCGTTACACCCCACGCATCACTAATCAAATGGTGTTGTAACAAGAATATACCTAAATGACCATCTGGGCATTTCGCTATAATGACCCTATACAGATCTTCATCCAAGGCAAAGATATTCATACTCGCAGTTTCTTTAACCCATTTTTCATAGCCAACTTCATCTTGATAAAAATCTACAAATTCAAAATCTTGATGTTCATAATCTACTAAATATTGCTTGTAATCCCCATCTTCTTTGGTAATTCTAATTCTAAGTGTGTCATGTTGTTCTATCACTTTATTGAAGGATTCGTTTATTTTTTCGTATCCTAATCCATTTTCTACATGAACCACACCAGCTATATTGTTAATACTTGTGTTTTCATAAAATTGTTCGATTTGTAATATTTCTTTTTGTGCATAAGATAATAATTTTGTTTTTATCAATTAAAGCGAACCTCCTATCGATATACAGTACATAACTTATAATAATATTATTTAAAGTATAATTCAATCATATTATACGTATTATATTTTGCATATAGTAAAATAAATTCCCATTTATCAATTTCTCAAACATTGTTAATAAAATTTTAACAATGTTAAAAATATGTAAATTATAGATTATTATAAAATGCATATAAGAATTAAATTTTATTCGCAAGTAAAGAAATAATACACGTTTGAATTACGCAAAATTCTATATAAATAAAACTGAATTTTTAGATAATTAATTTCATATTTTTTCTCTTCCCTATAACTATTTAAAATCTTTTATCATATAGTTATAGTATTAAAAAAGTACATCTTCAATAAATTGAAGATGTACTTTTTATCGTATTATATTTCACACATTCACACACATATATAATACAATCACACATATTAAATTAAATCTTTTACATTTACAGTAACATTCACACAATGTTTGTAAATTTAGAATGGTAAGTCATCATCGCTAATATCAATCGGTCCGTTTGCATTAGCAAATGGATTGTTTGATTGAGCATTATTATTCGATGAATTATTGTTGTTGTTTTGATAAGATGACGTATTTTGACCTGATTGTTGACCACCAAAACTTTGTCCATAATCTTGAGAATTGTTATTCCCTTCTTGAGCATGGCGTTGGTTTTGATTTTTAGGTTCAAGGAATTGAACGCTATCACAAACAACTTCTGTTACAAAAATACGACGTCCTTCTTGGTTTTCATAGCTACGTGATTGAATGCGACCGTCAACGCCAGCCAAACTACCTTTTGATAAGTAGTTATTCACATTATCTGCTTGCTTTCTAAAAACAACACAGTTTATGAAATCTGCTTCGCGTTCCCCTTGCGCATTTGTAAACGTACGGTTTACCGCTAAGGTAAAAGTCGCAACACTCACGCCTGAGGGTGTTGTTCTATATTCTGGATCTTTCGTTAAACGACCAACTAAAACAACTCTATTTATCATTTAAACGACCCCCAATTATTATTTTCTAGTCTTATCTTCGTCTTCACGAATTACGATGTAACGGATGATATCGTCTGAAATTTTAGCTAAACGTTGGAATTCGTCAGTAGCTTCATTGTCTTCAGTTTGGATACGTACGATATTGTAGTAACCTTCGCTGAAATCATTAATTTCATAAGCTAAACGGCGTTTGCCCCAATCTTTAGCTTCTAATACCTCTGAACCATTAGTACCTAAAATTCCGTTGAAACGTTCAACAACAGCTTTTTTAGCATCTTCCTCAATGTTCGGACGAACGATGTACATAACTTCATATGTTCTCATTTTATAATTGCACCTCCTTGTGGTCTATGCGGCTCGTCATCAATTGCGACAAGCAAGGAATAATTTTCATTACTCACAATCAAGAATTATAGCATAGGGTATTACATTTTACAATGATTATCGACACACCAAAAAACAAATATTTTATAATGTTTCATATGAAACATTATAATTTGCAATCCAAAATACTTTTCCTTTTACAACCTTAAATTTAGAACTATGAATACATTTATACTTCTATAATAGTAGAGAATGTATTTTTATTTATTTTTTACACCATTTAAATTAAATAAAAATTTAATATCTTTCAAGGCAAGGTTGCTAAATCACTTTAATTCTAATAGCATATCAACTATGTTCAGTTTTTATATTTTTCTTTATTTCGTCATTAGCCACATTCGCATAATATCAAACATATCAAAGGAGTAAATTATGGTTTCTACAATTAAAAAAAGTTTAGTCTCATTGAGTGTTATTCTCGCTTCAACTTTCACTTTCCACTCAGCCCAAGCTGCTGAAAATACTACAAGCGAAAAAGGTACCATGGGTTACGGTTATCAGAAGTACATAGAGAAACATCCTGAAAAATTTTCAAAACAAAAAGCAACAGGTGATTCGAATAACATCAAACCTGAAGCAGGAGCAACATCAAATGGCGAACGTATCCTGGATATCTCTGAATGGCAAGGTGATTTAACTGCTAATCAAGTCAAAGACCTAAAAGCCAATTATGATTTTATTATTATTCGTGCTCAATATGGTTCAGAAAAAGTCGATGCAACTTTAGAACATAACTCTGCTTTATTAGATGAATACAATATGAAATTCGGCGTCTATTCTTATAGTATGTATGAAAACCCAGATGATGCGCGCTATGAGGCACAAACTTTATATAATCGTGCTCCAAAAGCGAGCTTCTACATTAATGACTTTGAGCAAAATTTTGTAACATCTGGCACTACAGATGAAAGTACATCTGCATGGTATGATGAAATGAAGGGATTAGCAGGAAATAAGAAAGTCCTATTTTATTCTTACGAAAACTTCATGACTCAACATGCTTCCAATTCTGTGGGCGACTATGATGGTTTTTGGATTGCAAATTACAATCCAGATGAACCAACTCGCGAACACGTATTATGGCAGTATACAGATTCCTATCATTCACCTGAATTAGACCAAAATGTAGATGCAAATTATACAGGGCCAGGTGTAAACCCAGACTGGTTTACTTCTTAAAACTCATAAAAAAGAATGCATTCTAAAATAAAAAAAGTCCTATCCGATTTTGAAAATCGGATAGGACTTTTTTATCAATCATACTACTTAGGTTAGAAATAAAACCATATCATCTCAATTAATCTTATTGGTTAAACATTAAATCTAAAGTGTACGACGTCTCCATCTTTCATAATGTACTCTTTACCTTCCAAGCGTTGTTTACCCGCTTCTTTGGCACCATTTTCACCATCATATGCTACATAATCCTCATAGCTCGTCACTTCGGCACGTATAAAGCCTCTCTCAAAGTCTGTATGGATGATACCAGCACATTGTGGGGCTGTCATACCTTTTATAAATGTCCACGCACGTACTTCTTGTACGCCAGCTGTGAAATAGGTTGCTAAACCTAATAAATCATATGTTGTACGAATTAAACGGTCTAACCCTGGTTCTTCAATACCTAAATCTTCTAAGAACATTTCTCTATCTTCGTCATCTAAGGTAGCAATTTCTTCTTCTATTTTCGCACTAATAACGATAACTTCAGATTCTTCCGCATCTGCATATTCGCGGATTTTTTTAACTTTTTCATTATCTTCATCGCCAATTTCATCTTCTCCAACATTAGCTATATAGAGCATTTCTTTAGATGTTAATAATTGTGCTTGATTTACATATTTTTGGTCTTCTTCCGTAAATTCTAATCCTCTCACAGGTTGACCTTCTTCTAATGCTTCTTTGATTCTAGTTAAAATGCGCACTTCATTAACTGAATCTGGATCTTTTTGTCTTGCCATTTTTTCAACTTTAGGTAATCTTTTTTCTACAGATTCTAAGTCGGCTAATACTAATTCCATATTAATCACTTCGATATCATCAATCGGATCTACACGTCCAGAAACATGTGTGACATTGTCATCTTCGAATGCACGCACGACCTGACAAATCGCATCTACTTCACGGATATGGGACAAGAATTTATTTCCTAGCCCTTCACCTTTAGATGCACCCTTTACTATTCCTGCAATATCAGTAAACTCAAATGTTGTCGGGAGTGTTTTCTTTGGTTGTACCATTTCAGTTAGAACATTCAATCTGCTATCCGGTACTTCCACGATACCTACGTTTGGATCAATTGTTGCGAATGGGTAGTTTGCTGCAAGCGCACCTGCTTTTGTAATTGCATTGAAAAGTGTAGATTTACCTACGTTAGGTAAACCGACAATACCTGCTGTTAAAGCCATTTATTCATTCTCCTTATTTTCAGTATCTTGATGTGATACTAATATTTTTTTTAATTTTTTATTAAATGTTTGTCTTGGAATCATAATACTTCTTTGACAATTTTCACATTTTATCCGGATGTCTGCACCTACGCGAATGATTTTAAAACGATTCGTACCACATGCATGTTGTTTTTTCATCTCTACAATATCATTTAAACCGTAATTAGATGTCATTCTATCACACCTCCGAAACCCTATACGTTATTTTGTTGGTTAGGATCATATTGTACCATCATAGGTTGTGGCACTTTGATTTCTTCCAATTTGAATAATTTTAAAATTTCTTTCCTTAAAATCCTTGCACCAGCTGCACCTTCACCAGGTATTGTTTCTGCAGATATACTCAACATGATCTCATCTCTCGTAATTGAATTAATACCAATGACTTGTGGATTTGATATAAATAAATAGTATTTAGAGCGTAATGCTTCAAAGTGTGGGTTTAAAATACTTTCAACTTGTTCCACATCTTCATTCACAGAAATAGGAATTTCTACAATAGCTTCGCCATTCGTTACCGAATAGTTTGTAATCTCACCCATACTACCGTTCGGCAATGTCGTTAATTCACCTGTAATTGTATTAATTCGAGTAGACCTTAAACCTATTGATTTCACAGTACCTTCTGCCACTGTTGTACCAGCGCTATTAATTTTAACATAATCACCTACGTCAAATTGATTCTCAAAAATAATAAAGAAACCTGTAATGATATCCTTCACAACTGTCTGTGCACCAAACCCAACAGCTAAACCTACAACACCAGCACTTGCAATGATACCTTCAACACTGATACCAAATTTACTTAACACTGTTGTCAACACTATAAACCATACTACATATGATACTACATTTTGAATGAGTGATACTAATGTTTTTGAACGTTTTTTATTTGCCTTTTTACCCTTATTTTGAATTTTAAAGAATTGCTCTATTCCCTTATTAATAAAACGCAAGACTATCCACGCAACTATGATATATACAACAATCATAACGATGTTAGAAACTAGCGTTTGATATGTTTCCGGCTTCATTAAAGGTTCTATTAATGAATAAAAGATACTTTTAACTTGATTCAATTCTATTTCCTCCTTAAAACGAGACACATTATTATTCTATGATAACTATTTTTTCTATGAAACAAATCCAACTTTAGCTCTAATTGTTCTATAATAAAAGGATATCCTTATCAAACTATCTCACTAGATTCTATAAATTTCAAACGTTCATTATTTTATATTAATTATGCACATTGAGCAACAAATTTAAGTGTTTATTTTAAAATCAACACCATAAACTATTGTAATTTATAAATTCTCTCACACAGCGCTTCTTACAATATGCTATATGACCTCAAATAAAAAAGACAAAAGAAAAAGAACCATAATTAAAAATTATGATTCTTTAACACCCAGTCAGTAATATTACTATATATAACAACTAGAACACAAGTGTTTACAAAATCATATTATTTATCATTTATGAACAAACTTCTTAAAACTAAATGATAGACAAGTTACTTTTAACATTCTAATCAATTTATTTATATTGTATATTTAGTTAATTATTTTAATACAAAATTATATTTTGATTAATTAAAAATATTAACAGTTTGGCATAAAATATAAACATCCAGGGATTTTCCAACACATTCCCTCTCAATAGTTGTAATATTCTGATAAAGGAGATGTGACATACGATTCACTATAGATAGTATGCCTTTAAATATCTTGATCATTTTCAAGCTACATCTTCAATATAGTTCTAAACGCCAAAGGAGGGAAACCAACATGGAATTATTATCATTAGTATCATTATTACTTAAATTATTAGGATAGTATATCCAATAGTGTTTATATCATAGTATTAAATACCTCAACGTTTGCATTACATAAATACTGATACAACATACTATGACGTTCTATAAACAAACACTTAAATTCAAACGTTTCATCATTATAAATAAACGCACGCACTAAGAGCTCTAATTAAAAATTATGATTCTTTAACACCCTATTATTTATATAACATTAGTCTTTTTAGTACATAACGTTTCCTAATACCTATAAGTAACAAGCACTTACTGACCCTTACATCGGTAAGTGCATTTTTTATACAGCATTTATCTTTAACGCTTCAAAAATTAATGGTACTTAACTATTGTATCGTTTTTAATATGTAAAAATATCCCTCAGTTTATTGAAGCAACTTCAATAAACTGAGGGATATTATTTTATAATGACTTATGTTCTTCTGAGAATTGTTTTTCTAAATCATTGTAAAGTTTAAAAATCATTACACGTTCACCTGTGCGTGAACTTAAGTCTGTATGGAAACTTTTAACTTGTTCACCTGTGACGGATAGTACGATATCATTAAGCGCTTCTATACCCGACTCCACTAATTTGGAACGTGTTTTTTTAATTGTTAATAAGCCTTCATTTGTTTCACAAACTTTGTATTCTGCTTGTGTTAATACGCCTTGTAAACTTACGATTATCATATCGCGCAATATATCTGTTTTTACAGAAAGAGATCCGCGGCCTAGGAAGTCTTTTTCCCATTGTGTAATTGCTTTGCTGATTTCAGACTCATAAGTGCCTTTAGTTGTTTTCATATCGTATGCATCTCCTGTAGAAGCAAATTTAATTTTACATAAGTTAGAAAAGTGTTATCAACAAAGATAACATTATCATTTATATATATTTTTCTCCACACTTCTTTACTAAATATTTAGAAGTAATGTTGCGCTTTTTAATTTTAAATGTATTTAATATTAGCTTGATTACTTTTTCTTAGTCATTACCAATCTTGCCATTGGCCAAATTCATCTACACTCGCAAGTCTGATCCATCCATTTTTGACTTTTTGTTGAAATGCTTGATTCTCTTCTAAAATCTGTGCAATCATTTGCTGAGGTGCTTGCACTATTACCAATAGTCTAATCGGCGAATGATACATTTTGTTATCAGACGACATAACCGATTGCCATGGTAAGCCAGTCATCAAATCACTTGCATTACCTTGCATTACCCCTATACCAGATGTTACAGTCTGTGTCGCTTTACTACCACTACCATAATAATGTGGTGCAACTGTAGAGGCATAATATTGCAAGTTAATCCACTGCGCCACGGTAGCTGGTCCACTGATAATAGTAGCTAAAATACTGCCATCTTTATCGTGCTGCCAATCGTAATTATGCAAAAACACCCGCCCTTGTAAATCACTATTTTTTGTTAATTCTCGTTGTCCAATAACAAATGCTGCATTTTTAGCAAGACCCCATTCTGGTCTCACCTCACTCCAATCATTCGTTAGGTTATGGACTTCGCTTACAGGATGCTTACGCGATGATGTATTGTGTGGTAATGTTGCCAAGCGTTTTTTGTTTGCTGAATAGCTAATAGCAGGCATAGCTGCTTTTATCATTTCAAATGACGACTGCGCCGCTTCATTTAATTCTGGTACATAAATCCAATCTAAATCATCTACAGAAGTCTTATGTTCTGCAGCTGTAAATACTGTAGATTCCGGAATAACAATACCTTCTTGCGCTAAACTATACCTCACCTCAGGCAAGTTACATAGTTGTGCTAATACTTTAGCATTAAAGCCACTTGCTGCCCCGCCACAAGCACCACAATCTAAGGCAGCGGCATACGGGTTGTTTGCACTGTGACTTCCGTGTCCACAAAATACAACTAAAGGCGCAAAATTGGATGTCAAATCCATTAATCGTAAGGCATCTCTCGTATAGGTTACCTTTTCTTCCTCAGTAAATCCCACAGGCAATCCATCTTCATAATGGTGTTTATGGTTAAGCGTTAACGTTGTATCATCTGGTTTATGTAACCATCTAGCGTAAAATTTACGCATCAAATGACCTGCATGCTTTGGCATAAAACTGCGTGAAAACATTTGTAACGTTAGCCAAGGACCACTGAGTTCAGGTAATAACAAACTTGGCAATGCATTTTGTTTCATTTTCTTGAATGTATAAGTAACTGATTCAAGTGTATGTTTACGCTGTTGAAATGCGGTTGGCTCTCGTTTTAAAGTGTATTCCTTAATTTTGTGAAGCGGCTGATTCATAATTGGAAGTGACGGGTGACTATGGTGGTTACCCAACTCACATTTCTCAATAGGTAGACCAAAGAATCCAGCTATACCTATTGTTTCAAAAGGTCCTGCGTGTTCAATTTGACGACGAAATGGTTCGGACCTCACGTCTATACAAAATGCCATTTGTACTTGGGTATGTTCATTTTGTTGCTGCTCTAATTGCTGTGGAACAATCATTTCTTTCATTTGATGATTATAAGTTGCTTCCCAAGCTTCTAACCAAAGTTTACGACAATCTCGCTGATTAAACTGCGTTGCAAACATAATATATTGCTTTTGTTCATATGAGTTAAGCATGCTCCATTCTTTTAGCGAAATGCCCCCCCACCTTAACCATGATAAGATACAGTCCTCTATTTGTATCGATGAACGTGTATCAGGTTGACTCACAGGTAAATACGGCTCTACCAAAGACCATTCCATACCTAAACGAAT
Source organism: Staphylococcus succinus (assembly GCF_029024945.1). Taxonomy (NCBI): domain Bacteria; kingdom Bacillati; phylum Bacillota; class Bacilli; order Caryophanales; family Staphylococcaceae; genus Staphylococcus; species Staphylococcus succinus. Next base: position 2,540,382 of record NZ_CP118976.1, read on the forward strand.
AGCTAGATAGGATAATAACAAACTATCTACATGCGTATTATTTTCTTCTTCCCACAATATCATACCCGCCCAACCTGGTAATGACAGTAAGTGGTTTTCGAGATATGTTTGTGTTTGTTCTTCGTTAATTTGTAATTTTGATAATACAACTTTAATTAATGCTTCTGGATGACTAGGCAAGTTTTTTAACCGTAGTCGTTGCGATTTCGTCAATGCTGGATCATGTTTAACCAACCGTTTCCATGCCGAGAACAATCCCCTCTCTCTATTTGGCATCGTCCAGCCTGATTGAGCATCATCAAAATAGAGTTTACACCATTTGATAATATGATAATCTACTGTATCAATGACTTTCTTGTTGTCTTTATCTAACACATAACTACTTACTAATGGGATTATAGTTTCAGATTCATTATTATCTATAAAGGATTCACTCAACTCACTTGATAATGCTTCAAGTTGGTGTCGCTCTGCTTTCGTCGCAATCAAAGGCTCTAACTTTAATGCGTTACGTCCAAACTGTTCTGCTTTTGCCTTAGGTATGACAATATTTGTCGCTTCTAACCATTGTGTAAATAGACCTGTTAACACACCTTCATCTATTTCACCTTGTTTTTTAGCTTCTAATATCGTTGCTACTGCTGGGTACATATCTACATCACGCGCTTTTTTCAAACCTTTTGCTACTTCGTCAAATGTCTTGTGTTCTAATTTTGACCAAGGGCTACGTGCCGCAAACACCGAAATGGGCGATAAAGGCACAATAACCTTACTTGCATTGCTAACACATGAAATAATATCAAAACTATCCATAGCCTGTTGTTGTGTCGTTTCTCTTGTTTCTCCCATTTTAGTGTCCTCCTTTTGAAATATATTTTTTTAAATAATTGGGATGACGTTCGACTGTCTCTGGTTTGGCATCACCTAAGCGCACAAGCCACAGATACATGATTGAAAAAGCAGTAGAAGAACGATGACGTGCCACCCAAGTACTCATTACACTACCGAGTAAGAGGATAATTGCAACAACTATAATTACAAATGTCGGTGGTTGCACGCTTTGGAACGAAATCGTATGCAATTCGACTGAGAAATAATGATGCACGAGATAATAAACCGAACCAACAACAATTAAGAGTACTAGGCCTATGATACGTCCAAATTTACCTTCACCAAATGCGACGAGTTGTGTCCAAGATACGGATAGTGACCAAGCCAATATCAATCCACTAACGATACGGTAACCTTCTTCTGGAGCACTTAACCAAAAACCTAAACCTATGAGCAATGCTAATACACGTCCGGATATTATCCACAGATAAGACATTCTTTCGTTAGCACGATTCGGCACACTAAAGTGACGGACTGCTGAACCTGAACGTAAAAAGAGCGTTGCTTTAAACAAACCATGTAAAATCAGATGGATAATCGCTGGTATATACGCCCCTAACGCACATTGGATTAACATGAAGCCCATTTGCCCTATCGTTGATCCAACTAAAAGACGTTTATAATCGGCATGCACTAAACTAATACCTGCTCCCATCAATACAGAAACACTTGCAAAAAATAGTAGGATGAGTGTAGCGATATCACCATTAAATAATGGTGAAAAACGTGTCAGCATAATCCCACCTGCATTTACAATACCTGCATGCATTATTGCTGATACTGGCGTAGGCGCAGCCACAGATTCTATCAACCATCTTTGAAATGGCCATTGCGCCGCTGGAATCATCACCGCCAATATGATGAGTAAATTAATGCCAAATCGTTCCCATCCATTTATTTGGCCTAAATTTGTATTGGTAAAGATGTCTATATACTGCCATTCTCCAGTAAGGCTAGCTATCCAAAGCACTGCAATTAATAAAGCTATCCAACTTAACAAGAATAGGTTTCTAGTAACCCTGGCAGCTGCCTTCGTCACTTTCCAAGCACTTGTCAAACTAATAAGTATAGTTAAACACGCTAATGTTAATCCCCAACTTATGACCATGATGCGTAAGTCTCCTGTTAACCATGCAATTGCTGCAAAACTTGTAGTCAAAGTAAATAAAGTGAAATATTTTCTATAACTACGATCTCCCATCAAATAACGCACACAATAACGCTGGATAATGACACCAATAATTAACACAAAGAATGACATTAACCAAGAGAGTACATCCGAATACCAAATACCGACCGCCATATTTTTATGGGCGAAGATAAGTCCAATAAATGCCACAAGTGGAGGAAGTGCTATGAACCAAATATGTATACGTACGTATAAAAGTGGTATACGTGAATTTAAAAAAACAAGTCCACTTATAATAGACATTAAAAGTGTGATAAAAAATATGATGAATAATATGGATACATTGAACGATGTAAGCATGTTGGCTTCCTCCTGTCTAAGAAATGATAATTTATTTAAGTCGGTACTAGTATTTAGTCCATTTGAACGTTAGGTTCATTAAAAAAAGCCAACAATACATAATAAATCATAGTTGATTTATTATCATTGTCGGCTTCATTACAACGCATTTCTATGCAAAATGTTTTGCTTTGCTACCCTATATTTACTTTTAAGCATTATATTTAAAGTTATGTTTTACATCATTAGCCGTATGATTTTTACTTTCTATGTTATATCGTCCACTTTTTCAAATTGCCAATATTTCTATTAACACTTTGCTAAAGCTCCAAACTCATAAAAAACAATACTCACTGACTATAATATTTTTTATTGAATGTTTATAATTTATAATTAATATTCGTGATTGTCAAGAATTTCACTTATCAAAGCCTAACTTGTTTACGTCAAAATTTCTGACGTATCACTACCATAAACACTTTAACGCATTAGTGTGATGGCTTTTTAGCATAATTTTTTTCTGTATAAAAGATTAAGCAAAGCGCCAAAATCCCAATAATTTCTATAATCGTTACTAAATAGATGTTTGTAATTAATAAACCAATGATTGTTGCGACGAAAATAAGTCCAATGTAGCGAATTTTATGTTTAATGACTGAACTGTGCAACATAGTATCTACAAATATCGCTAACAAAAATACACAAAAAGCAATTGTATAAACGTAAATTTCTGTTTCACTTAGTGGGTGACCTGCCAACACTTTATTCATCACTAAGAATATAAAATCTAATGTAAAGATAAGTACTAAGTGAAGGTAAGCACTTGCAAATCCAGTTGCAGCTTTATGTTGACAATTCAGGCTTTTTTTATAATGTAATGTGTAAATCATAAATAGACTAATGACCAAAATAAAATATACTAAATCTAATATTTCTATATGCTGTATATGAATATTATTAACAATCTGAACTATGCCCTCACCAAATAACAAAATGATAAATAAGCTTAAACGTTCTGAAAAATGGTCAAAGAATACCGGATTATCTTTTGATACTTTAAGGAATAATATTGGAAAAACAGCCATTATAACGATACCAATAAAATATATCCAAAAATTGACACCTTTCGGTAAATATAACGCTACTAATGATATAAAAATCATCATCACAGGCCCCGTTACATAAACCTTTACCAATTTGAATGTTACTGTTGTCGGATTCAGTTTATAGTTCATAAGATATTGAATAGCAATACTTAAAAAGATAACTGCTGAAATAATCACAAAGGGTTTAAATGTAACTTGAAAGTTTTCATTAATCGATTTAGAGAGTAATAGTATTAAAAACATATCTATAAACACAAATAAATATTGATACCACTTTTGTTCAAAAAAGCGATTTACCAATAATGTTCTATAAACCCATATCGCAAAAAATATCAGAAACATCATAAAGTTTTTTCCAAGACTTTCAATAGATGCTAGATTTTCAGACACACCTTCTACTGTTTGATTAATAGATGTAAACACAAATACAAATACAAGATCAAAGAACAGTTCTGACATACTAACTTCTTTCTTTTTCATAAACACACCTCTTACACTATTATTATAATCAACATAATTCACGTCATAGTTTACATATCCAAAATACTTATTTGGCTTCATTATGAGGTCAATTATATTATTGGTTTAACCTTTTCAAAATGACATTCCACTTAATTTAAACGTTGTGTAGAGAATGGCTTATCTAACGAAAAATAAGTAATTTCCTTCTTATTTAATAGCACTTCATTTAAATCCACTTGGAATACATCACTACTATTATATGGTTTGATGAAATACGAACGATGTTTACAATCCATCACACATTGGTATTGCGTATAATGTGCAATGCCATTTTCTGTTACAGCGCCTCTTGGTATGCTCACATTATCGAGGACTTTAAAGCAGTTATTTAAATTTTTAAATTCCTGCTCTGTATCTAATTCTAAATGATGACGTAAATAGGCGGCTCTTACAAAACGTTCTTCCGAAGTGAAACCACCAGGTAAACCATGCGTGCCCCCTTCTACACCAAGCGTACTGAATACTTTTTCGCCAAATTGCTTTTGTTGTCCGCTTACTGGTGATAAATGTACATGATTTCTTAAATTTTCTAAATGCCATTCTAATTTGGGATTATTAGTTAGTACATGCACTGGATTATCTTTGACTACAAGTAATCCATGATGAGGTTCAATTGAAATCGTCGCTCCAGTTTCATCAGTGATAATAAAGTGCAACGGTGGCACCTTACCTAATGCTTTATTTTCCAACGCCACAATATTGACTTGATCGACTTTTTCTTTCAACATGGCTATAGAATCATTGAAACCCAACACCCATAATATAAATTCCTCTGGAGCCATATTAAAATAATCTTTACGCAGTTCTTCAGCATAACTCGCCTCACCAGTAAAGTAATGATTTGATACTGCTAAACCATGTTCATTCACCCCATCACCAAAACGATACTTACCTACCATTACACCTGTACCTATAAAGCCATATTGCATTTGATGGATTCCTGCGATATCAAATTCCCAATGATAATGGGAAGGAACAGCAATAGGAATCCCATTAAATTCAAAATCAAAATCCATTGTCCTCGCTAAATAATTAACTTTCTGCGGAGATAATATAGAAAATCCTGTGCACATAAAACTGCCTCCAATATCTTCAATCTATTTAAATTATGTAATATCATTTTACGTTATCTCGAATTTTAGCACACACCATTCGCTACGACTATAGATACTCTTTGAGTAAAAAATTATAATGATTGCAATGATTTACTATAAATTTAGAAACCCTTTCTAATTCCTTATTATTCAAACCATAAATCATGATAATATTAGCAATAAACATTGGAGGTATACTAAGTTGGGAAAATTAATAAAACACAACTCATATGGCTTTAGATTCAAAGGAGATTATCAAGACAAGGTCGCTGGATTAAACGCCGTAGGTTACGAGTTGAGAAAAACACATGATTATTGTTGGCATGGTTGCAAACGTGGTGAAAAAGATATATACATTTTTCAATACACATTAAAAGGTAAAGGATCTATTCAAATCGAACACGAAACATTCAATTTAGAACCTGAAGATGCATTTTTAGTACATGTGCCAAGTAACCATTGCTACTATTTACCCAAAGATTCAAATGAATGGGAGTTTTTGTATTTTACAATATATGGCAAAGTAGCTGCTGAATTATTCCATCGTATCATGGATACCTATGGTCAAATATTAAAATTATCTATACATTCTGAACCAATCAAACATATCATAGATACTTTGGAAAAATTAGAGACCTTCGGTATCAATCATGGCTATGAAGCTTCGTCCTGTGCCTATACATTTATTATGAAATGCTTAGAACATGTGGAGTATGGTCATCAACAAGCCAATGACTTTCCTCTTCCAATCGTCAAAGCAATACAATTTATCGAAAAATATTATCACGAAGATATTTCATTAGATGATATTGTAAAGGCCTCCGACTTATCGAAATACCATTTCACTCGCCAATTTGGAATCATAGTGAAAGAAACACCTATTCATTACTTAACAAAAACTAGAATAAAACAGGCACTGCTTTTATTATCATCTAATGAGAAAAATATCGAATGTATTTCTCGTGAAGTTGGATATACTTCAAGCAATTATTTTAGTAAAGTTTTCAAAAAAATTGTTGGCGTCTCACCAAATCGTTATCGCAAAGAGAAAACAATTATGTCAGTAAATAAAATATTTATCGACTGATAGACAGCAATATATTACCCTTTTTTAATTTATTTACGATTGAATGTTACTTATAAAGCCACTAACCTATAGATAAGCTATAGCCGTTTGAAAAGGTGCAGATTCATTTATCTGAATTTTCAAATAAAAAATCATTTTCATTTATAACAATCATTCATTTAATTTTAGGAGGGGTTTATATGAATAAAATTACATTTCTAGGTGCTGGCAGTACAGTATTCGCAAAAAATGTTTTAGGAGATTGCATGACTGTAGCATCTTTACAAGATTTTGAATTTGCTTTATTTGATATAGATGACGAACGTTTAAAAGACTCAGAACGCATGTTAAATAATCTAAAAGAAAATCTTAACTCAACTGTTAGAATCAAAGCTTACCACAATCGTAAAGAAGCTTTGAGAGGAGCAAAATATGTCATAAATGCAGTCCAAGTTGGAGGTTATGATCCTTCTACAATTATAGATTTTGAAGTTCCTAAACAATATCATTTACGCCAAACGATTGCTGATACATTGGGCATCGGGGGTATCTTCCGTAACCTTAGAACAATTCCTGTCATACAAGATTTTGCTCGTGACATCAAAGCGGTTTGTCCAGATGCTTGGTTTTTAAATTACACTAATCCCATGGCGGTATTAACAAACATCATGCTACAAGAAGGTATTAAGACTGTTGGTTTATGTCATAGTGTTCAAGTCTGTGCACATGACCTACTTGAATCATTAGAAATGCCTACTGATCATATTCAATGGAAAATTGCAGGTATCAATCACATGGCATGGTTGCTTGAAATCAAGCGAGACGGTATGGATCTCTATCCTGAGATTAAAAAGCGTGCGAAAGCAAAACAACAAACTACACATGATGATATGGTACGTTTTGAGTTGATGGATAAATTTGGCTACTACGTTACTGAATCATCTGAACACAATGCAGAATATCATCCTTATTTTATTAAAAGTAACTATCCTGAACTCATTGAAAATTTCAATATTCCTTTAGATGAATACCCACGTCGTTGCGTAAAGCAAATTGAGGATTGGAAACAAATGCGTGATGATATTGTTAATGATAAGCATCTCACACATGAACGTTCACATGAATACGGTTCATATATTATTGAAGCTATGGAAACCAATAAACCCTTTAAAATTGGTGGAAATGTCTTGAATACAGGTGGTTTAATTAGTAATCTACCTGAAAACGCCGTCGTTGAAGTGCCTTGTTTAGTTGATGCAAGTGGCATCTCACCAACTTATATAGGTAACCTTCCTGAACAACTTGCTGCCCTTAATAGGACCAATATAAATACACAATTATTGACGATTGAAGCTGCTTTAACATTACAAAAAGACAAAATCTATCAAGCAGCATTACTAGATCCACACACCGCCTCTGAATTATCTATCAACGACATCATCTCATTATGCGATGATTTAATAGAAGCACATGGGGATTGGTTACCAAAATATAAATAATTATCCCCTTCAGATGTGCAATAACCAGATTGACGCTATCAAATGATAGAAGGCGAAAATGCGATGATTACTATAAACATTAAATTAAATCGTTCGCCAATATACATCAATGAATAAAAATACTGTGTTCAAAATTGATAGTTTAATTAAGTCTAGACCAATTTAGATAAGGGCATCGTGCCATCAAATATAAACACTTACAATATTGGTTGGAATGACTCAAGAGGTGATAGCATTGCAAAAACAATTAACACAGAAAGAAAAATATTCATTTGGCTTTGGTGCATTTGGTAAAGATCTAGTGGTTAACTTAATCGGAATTTATCTCATGTATTATCTCACTGATATATTAGGCATTGCAGCAAGTTTTGTTGGTACTTTGTATTTTGTTGCTCGTATTTGGGACGCCATTAACGACCCTATTATGGGGATGATAGTAGATAAGACCAAAACAAAATGGGGAAAATTCAGACCATGGTTAATTATTGGAACACTGATAAACTCAGTAATCACACTTATTTTATTTACTAACTTTGACTTAACTGGCACGACTTTATATGTATTTATTTCGATTATGTATATTTTGTGGGGCATGACGTATACCATGATGGATGTGCCTTACTGGTCTTGGCTACCAAACCTCACAAACAATCCTACCGAACGTGAAGAAGTGTCAGTCATACCACGTATCTTTGCAAGTTTAGCAAACCTGATTCTTGGATCTATTGGGTTATCTGCTGTTATTTACCTAGATAAATGGTTCGGTAATGGAAATCAGTCAGTTGGATTTTTTATTTTAACTATTATTATCATATTATTTTTCAATTTAACAATTGGTATTACTGTTAAAAACGTCAAAGAAGCACCTACTAATATTGAAAGTGGTATTACACTTAGGTTCAAAGATATATGGAGAATCTTATTTACGAATAAAGAACTACTGGCTTATATCGGTATTATTGTAACTTTTTTCTTAAGCACACAATTTATCGGCAATGTACTTATTTATTATTTCAGCTATGTGGCTGAATCAAAGTTTTTATTTGCGCTTTACAATGGTATGGGATTCATGGAAATCATTGCACTCTTCTTATTTCCTAAAGTATCAAAACTACTTACAAGAGAACGGGTTTTTCCTCTGGCGACAAGTAGTCTAATTTTTGGATTAATCATCTTGCTTATTGCCAGTTATACTACCCCTAAAGCTATATTACCAGTAGTGCTAGGTACAATATTCATTAAAATAGGTTCTGGTTTGATTATGGGAATTATTACTGTTTCAATTGCGGATGTTATAGACTACAGTGAATTAAAGTTCGGACAAAGAAACGAAAGCGTCATTACTTCAACTCAAACATTCTTAATGAAAACAGCTATGGCCGTCTCTGGGTTAGTCACTGGATGGAGTCTAACCATATTCGGTTATGAGCCTGGGGGTCAGCAAAGTGATCTTACAAAAAATGGACTACGTTTTATTATGATTGTCCTTCCCATCATTTGTATTTTAGCAAGTTATGCTATTTATAGATGGAGCTATCATTTAAAGGGCTCCTATATTAAAGATGTAGTAAATGTTTTAAATTTAAGAAAAAGCAAAAAAGGATAAACAAAGACACAAGTCATGACTTGTGTCTTTCTATTCAGATAATCAAGAAATTTGGATTAGATACAACTCCTCATAAACCTCCTATTTTAAATTATCCTTATATGCTTTCATTTTTTGCTGTTTATCATTTATATCTGGTTCAAAATACCAAATACCATCATCTTCCACTTCATTTTCACCATTTATAGAAATTTTATCTATCATTTGAGTCGCGCCTTTATATTGACTATACAGCGATTTTAAATCAGCCACATTAAAGTTTGTTTTAACATTGTTTTCACTTACTTTAAGTATTTTGTTTAATTTTATGAGACTTTTCGAGTCACTCAAAGACTGAGAGACTGCAGCGATAACTTGTCTTTGACGCGCGGTCCTACCTTCATCGCCTCCAGCACCTTCTTCTTTACGACTTCTAACATAATCTAATGCAGCTTTGCCGTTAAGATGTAATGAGTCACCTTTTTGAAACTTAGATCCATTATATTCGAATGTTGCATTACTTTTAACATTTACACCATCTAAGATATCTATGACCTTTTCAAAACCATCCATATCAACAGTGACATAAGCGTCTATTGGTACATCAAAATTATTTTCAATTGTGTCTATCGCTGTTTTAGGGCCACCATAAGCATATGCATGCGCGATTTTTTCACGGTCTCCATACCCAGTAATCTTACTATTTGTATCTCTAGGTATACTAATTAATTTTGTTTTTTTATTTTTAGGATTCACTGCAGCGATAAGCAATGTATCCGTTCTTTGTCCCATATTTACTTTGGCTCTTTTAACATCAGAATCAACCCCAAATATCGCTATTGAAATAGGGTCCTTATTCTTAATTTTTTTCTGGACTTGCTTTAATGCTTTGCTATTGTCACTTGAATCATGAATAGCATTATTAAAATGCAATATTTTATATGTTAAAAATGCACATATAACTATTACAACTATTAATAAAGCCAAAACGACTTTACCTTTCTTCGATAATTTCATCGAGTTTCCTTCTCTCTATTTATATATTTCATCATCGTGGTACTATCGCTTTATTCATTTTGCAATACTTTCTCTTTTTATATTTCTTATAACTGCTATCATAGCTCCTAATGCAATACTAATACTCATTATAGAAGACCCCCCGTAACTCAGCATCGGTAAAGTTACTCCGGTTAGTGGAATCATGCCAGAAATCCCAGCTAAATTTATAAATACTTGCATAAATAAATAACTTACAACACCTATACAAATCAATTTATAAAAATGATTGTTCGTCTTATTTGCATAAGTAAGACCTTTGAATAATATAAAACCATAAATCATTAAAATAAATAGTACTCCAACCAATCCAGTTTCTTCAGAAATAACGGTAAAAATAAAATCAGTATGTGGCTCAGGCAAATATCCTAATTTTGAAATACCATTTCCTAAACCCCGACCAAACAATCCACCGTTGCTAATAGATGTCAAAGCATTGGTTAATTGGTATCCGTCACCATTTTCATATTTAAATGGATCTAACACTACTTTGATACGTTTCATTCTATATAGATTTTTAGCATCAAAAATTAGTGTATAAAGTATGTATAAAACTGTTGGAACAGAAGTTATAGTGAATATTTGCACCTTTATTTTATTTTTAATATCAGAATACATTAACATCGATGCAATAATGGCAACTGTAAGTAAAGTTCCACCTAAATCACCTTGCATTAACACCAGTAGTAACCCTATGCCCAAAACACCTAATGGAGGAATCAAATTTTTCAATTTATAGTCTCTTTTAATAGAAAGCCACCTATCAATAATGTAAGAGAGATAAAATATAGAAGTTAATTTTAAAAATTCTGAGGACTGTAAACTAAATATACCTAAATTAATCCAGTTTTTTGAGCCATTGACTTCTTTACCAACCAAAAGCGTTAACACTAATAAAGCTAATGTGGCTAGCACTATGAATTTCTGGACGCTCACTTTTTTTAACACGTTAATGTTAAGCAACATACTAATAAATAAAATAATAATAAATCCCATCATAAAGAATAAAAATTGTCTTTTCATAAAGTAGTTTGCTGCGATGGGTACTCCATTGGTTAATGTGCCTTTAGAAGCAGAAACCATACTCGCGCTATAGACCATGACAACGCCAATAATACCGAGCAATGCATAGCACATAATTAAACTTAAATCTAAATTTCTACTCCTTTCTTTCAAATATTTTATGAATTTTTTCATGTTGTTTACCCCCTCTAAGCATCTAAATTCCAATTAAACATACTTGTTATTTACACACAATCATACTTTAGGCTCACCTAAACATTTTTTTAATAATTAGATATTAAAAATTTCATAAATATAAATAATATCCATGAAATTTAATCTCACTTCCTCGTTTTTACATTATCGGTTTGTATCAATATAAAGACTTAGCATATTAGACAATAATAAAAGCCTGAGATGTAAAATAGCATTACATCTCAGGCTTTATTTCGTTCTATTAGTATCAACTTCATCTTGCTTACGTTGATGATTTCATATCACTTATGATTTTTTCTTTTTTCCGCTTCTCTTAACTCAATACGTCTAATTTTCCCAGAGTTTGTCTTCGGAAGGTCTTCCACAAATTCAATTGCTCTTGGATATTTATACGGAGCGACGTCTTGTTTCACATAATTTTGCAGTGTCTTAATCGTTGTTTCATCAGCTGCAACATCATCTTGAAGAATGACGAATGCCTTAACAATGTTCCCTCTGATTTCATGTGGACTAGCAACTACAGCACATTCTTTAACATAATTGTGTTTAGTAAGCGAGTCTTCGACTTCAAATGGCCCAATGGTGTATCCTGAACTGATGATAATATCATCTTTACGTCCTTCAAACCAAAAGTATCCATCTTTATCTAACTTTGCTAAGTCACCCGTAGTAAAATATTCACCTATTTTAGGTTCTTCTGTACGTTCAGAATCTTTATAATACCCTTTAAATAGTGCAGGTAAATCTACTGGTACTGCAATATTACCTACTTCACCAGTTTTAGCAAAATCACCATTATCATCAATCACTGTCACATGACTGCCTGGTATTGCTTTACCCATTGAACCCGGACGACTTTCTGTATCTTTTAAGAACCCAATTAATAACGTACTTTCAGTTTGTCCGTAACCGTCTCTAACTGTAAGGTCAAAGTTATCTTGGAACTTTTCAACAACTTCTTTATTGAGAGGTTCCCCTGCAGAAACCGCACTATGCAAATGTTTTAAGTTGTAATCAGTTAAATTAGGTAACTTTGCCATTAAACGATATTCAGTAGGTGTACAACACAGCACATTTATTTTGTATGCTTGTAGTAATTCTAAATATTTCTCAGCATTGAACTTACCATTATATACAAATGCAGTAGCGCCTGAGCCCATTATTGATAAGAATGGGCTCCACACCCATTTTTGCCAACCTGGGGCAGCTGTAGCCCATACAAGATCATCCGCTTCAATACTCAACCAATGTTTTGGTGCCATTTGCATGTGGGCATAACCCCAACCATGCGAATGTACAACAGCTTTAGGATTGCCTGTTGTACCAGATGTATATGAAAGCAGTGCTATGTCATCACGCGATGTTTCAACAATATCTAATTGATCTGTTGTTGTAGCCATTTCATCTTCTACTGTGAACCACTGCTCTTCCTTACCACCAACGATAAACTTCGTTAAAGCATCATATTCTTTGACTGCTTTAAATTCGTTAATACCATCTGCTGTGACAACAATAGCTTTGACTTCACCATGTGTAATTCTATATTGTAAATCTTTAGTACGTAACATTTCAGAACTAGGAATAACTATAATACCTAATTTTAATGCCGCAAGATAGATTTCATAAGTTTCGATGCAACGCGGCATCATTATGAGTACCTTGTCGCCTTTTTTTAAGCCATGATTTAAAAACATATTCCCTACTTTATTTGCATTTTTTATAAGGGATTCATATGTCACTTCTTTTTTGTCACCTGCTTCATCTTCAAAAATGACAGCTTTCTTCGTTGGATCTACTGCAAATTTTTCGATTTCGCTAACAATATTATATTGTTCTGGTGCAATCAAATCTTTTTTATCCATTTCTTACGCTCCTTAAATCATATATCTTTGATTCTGTTTTTTCTCGATGTACTTATATTACACAAAGATATTTCAGTTTAATTTTTCAAAATATTACAACGCATTTTCATGATAATTTTAAACTTTTCATGTGTAAAAAGATATGATTTTGACTTCACAGCATTTCCTATTTTATTAATAACATTTAAAGTATATTATCTTTTCTTAATTACTAATGTATATATAAGGATTACTTTAAAAATTTATCATTTAACTCTAAATATAAAGGTGAAACAAAGAGTTTATTCATATCTCTATGCACCTACAAATCTGCTAAGATAACATTATATAAACTTAAAAAATAAGTTTCAGAAAATTTAAATATCAATCGTTTTTTAGTATTTTAAATATTAAATCATTGAATTTCAATATATAAATATTAAAATTCACAAACAGAAAACTTTTTTATTTCCTGTCTAAATGGTACAATGTCTTAATGTGTAATTTGTTATGAAAGAAGTGAGTCTATTGACCGAAAACGGAACATTTCATGTAGAAAAAAGAGTTCCCTTGTTTATCGTACTGTTATCAGGGGCCTTTATTACGATCTTGAACCAAACATTGCTTGGTACAGCGTTACCACCAATTATGAAAGATCTTCAAGTATCAGAAAGTACAGTACAATGGTTACAATCTATTTTCATGTTAGTTAACGGAATAATGATTCCAGTTACTGCATTTTTAATTCAACGCTTCACCTCGAGACAGTTATTTTTAACCGCAATGGGTATATTCGCCATAGGTACATTACTTTGTGCTGTGGGACCTGAGTTCTCAACATTATTAATTGGACGTGTATTACAAGCTGCAGGCGCTGGTATTATGATGCCACTTATGCAGACAATCTTATTCTTACTATTTCCAGTAGAAAAACGCGGGACAGCAATGGGACTATTTGGATTAGTCATAGCTTTTGCCCCAGCGATTGGACCAACCTTGTCAGGTGTTTTAGTAGAGCATCTATCATGGAGAAGTGTCTTCTACGTTGTACTTCCTATAGCCATCGTTATTATCATCACATCATTTTTCCTTTTGAAAAACGTTACAGAGACAACAAATCCAAAACTAGATATCACTTCAGTCATCCTATCCACATTAGGTTTTGGCGGCCTCTTATACAGTTTTAGTACTGTTGGAGAAGCAGGATGGGCAAGTATTAGTTTTATCGCCCCACTCGTAATCGGAATAATTTCACTAGTGATATTTATTCGTCGTCAATTAAAACTTAAAGAACCAATGCTTGAATTTAGAGTATTTAGTTATGGCATTTATACATTAGGTACAGTACTAAGTATGTTTGTATTTGGCGTATTAATCGCTACAAATATTATTTTGCCGTTATATATGCAAAATATGTTACATTTTTCCGCTCTAGAATCTGGTTTAGTGTTATTACCAGGCGCTATTATTATGGGAGCTATGAATCCTATAACAGGTTATTTATTTGATAGATTCGGTGGTAAATGGCTTGCACGTATAGGTCTGGTCGTCTTAGTGGCTTCTACAGTACCTTTCGCATTCCTTACGACACACACGAGCTTCACTTACCTTGCAACAGGTAATGCATTGCGTATGATATCCATTTCAATGGTTATGATGCCTATGACAACGTTAGCGATTAACCAATTACCTAACCATCTCATTGCGCACGGAACTGCAATGAACAATACTTTTAGACAAATGGCAGGTGCTATTGGTACAGCTGTATTTATTACTTTAATGTCAGTATCGGCAATT
Organism: Staphylococcus succinus; assembly: GCF_029024945.1. Classification (NCBI taxonomy): domain Bacteria; kingdom Bacillati; phylum Bacillota; class Bacilli; order Caryophanales; family Staphylococcaceae; genus Staphylococcus; species Staphylococcus succinus. The sequence goes on from NZ_CP118976.1 coordinate 2,555,525, forward strand.
CCTAATAAAGGTATTGAGGGTATTATTCATGGTGTTAACGTAACATTTATGGTTGCAACAGGTATTTCAGTCATAGCATTGTTATTATCAATCAAACTATCAGACGAAACCAAACCAGCACGTCGAACAATATAATTATAAAAAAGAAGCCTTACGACATATATGTTGTAAGGCTTCTTTTTATATTTCGAGTTATATCATTATTTAAAAACAAAAGAAGTAAATTCAGTTATTTGAATTTACTTCCTTTGTTAATCTACAAGTGATTTATTCTCTAGCAGCTAATCGATTTAAAGCAATCTCGCCTAATGATTTTGCTGCAACTAGCAATGCATCTTCATTCACTTCAAATTTAGGATGATGGTTCATATATGGTTCTTCTACTTCTTCTGGTTTACAGCCGACAATATAAAAAGTTCCTGGGATTTCTTTTAAATAATATGCGAAATCTTCTGATCCAGTCACTGGTGGAATTTCTACTAAATGCTCAAAATAATCACCCGCACTTGTACTTAACACATCTGCAACATTTTGCGTTTGTTCAGGGTGATTGTATAGTACTGGGTAGCCAAATTGATAGTCTAAATCATATGTGATATCAAACCCAACAGCTACGCTTTTCGCCACTTTTTCAATTTCATCGTACATAAATTGCTCTAAATCATTATTTAAATAACGTGCCGTCCCTTTAATTGTCACGGTATCTTGGATAACATTTGAGCCACCTGGAGCATCAAATGCACCAACTGTAATGACACCCATTTCTAATGGATCGATTCTTCTAGAAACAATAGTTTGTAACGTATTGACAAAATTGGTACCTGCAACTAATGCATCACGTGTTTTATGAGGACTAGCAGCATGACCACCTAACCCTTTAATTGTTAATGTGAATGTAGAACTACCTGAGAATGCATTTCCTTTATTATAAGCAATGACTTCTGGTCCTACTATTGGAGCTACGTGGATACCATAAATTTCATCGATATCACTTAATGCGCCAGATTCTACGATTTGTTTTGCACCGCCTGGAGGCATTTCTTCAGCATGTTGATGAATAATTTTTATGTTACCAGCAAGTTGGTCTTTAATATCAATTAAAGCATCTGCTAAACCTAATAAATAAGCTGTATGTGCATCATGACCACATGCATGCATCACGCCTTCATTTAATGATTTAAATGGCACGTCAGCTTCTTCATTAATTGGTAAAGCATCAAAGTCAGCGCGTAGACCAATTGTTTTTCCTGATTTACCACCTTTGATTTCTACAATGACAGCATTACTTTCAGCAACAGGTTGCGTCACGGTCACATCTTTGCCCTTATAAAAGTCTTTAATATATTGTGCAGTATGCTCTTCTTCAAATGATAATTCAGGATGTTGATGCAAATAGCGTCTATGTTTGACCATATCACTCTCTTTGCTTTCTAGTTTTTCAAACAATGCATCTCTTACATTCATAAACATTCACTTCTCTCATTAGTTTTAAATATATATTTCACAATTTCAATTTTAAGTTTTTTCTCGAATTAATTCAAAGATAATTAATTGTGAAAAGGTATTCATGTTGATTGATAATTGATATTTCAAAGCAAATATATATTATAAATATATAACAGAAGAAAAATAACTCTATATTATCCATTTGATACCTTTAATTGTGTTTCATTTTCTTTTTTATAAATCACATACATCATCGCACTTGCTACTACGACCATTATGAACCCGAAGTAAGGCGTCATTGTAATAGTAAATTGATTTAGTACATAACCTCCAATGACAGATCCCAATGTAATCCCGATATTAAAGGAGGCTATATTTAAACTTGATGCAAAGTTAACTGTCGCTTTATTTTCTCGTTCAGCAAACAATACTACGATTAGTTGCAACCCTGGCACATTCATAAATGCGAATAATCCCATGATTAAAATGGCTATAGTACCTAATATGTGATGTGTGACTGTTATACCAACGAATAGTAATACGATAGCTTGAATGGAAAATATACTAATCAGTGCTTTGGTTGGATGATGATTTGTTAACTTTCCACCCATTGTATTGCCTACAGCAACCATAACCCCATAAATCACTAATAATATGACAACTGCATCATCACTATAATGTAAAGCGTCTGTTAGCAATGTTGTCAGATAAGTATAAACCACAAATGTACCACCATATCCCAAAGCAGTAATCAAATACACCATCATTAATGATTTATTTTTAAAAACTTTTAATTGTTCTAACATCGGTGCTTGATCATATTCATTCAAATCATTGGGCACCACAAATATATTTGCAATTAAGCTGATGAGTCCTATAACAGCAATGGTAATAAATGACATTTCCCAACCAAATTGTTGACCAATCCATGTTCCAATCGGCACACCTGTAATTGTCGCTACTGTTAATCCAGTAAACATCATTGCTATTGCACTCGAACGTTTATCTGGTGTAACTAAATCACTGGCAATAGCTGTTGCTATAGACATGAATACACCATGCATTAATGCTGATAAAATACGCATAGCTAATAACATAGTAAAAGTTGTAGATAATGCCGCTAATGTATTAGCAATAATAAATACTAGCATAATAGCTATTAATAAATGTTTTCTTTTTATTTTGTTCGTTAACGGCGTAAGTAATGGCGCGCCAAGCGTGACCCCAACGGCGTATAATGATACAGTCAATCCTGCAAGTGGAATTGTCGTGTTAAATGCTGTTTTAATAAGTGGTAATAAGCCAACGCTAATAAATTCTGTCATTCCAATTGCAAAAGCAGACATTGCTAAAGCTAGTATGGCAAATTTGTTTTTATTCATAATAATTTTACTCCTTTTATTTTTGTATATGTGTTAATATAAGCTACACATATAACAATAGGAAGTACGCACTTTAAAGTGCTATAGGTACTATTTAGTACCCACAAGGAGGTAGAGTTATGAATAAGACTTATAATATAGGCGTAGAAGCAACGATTGATGTTATCGGAGGCAAATGGAAACCTGTCATCCTATGTCATTTACAAAATAATGGCCTAATGCGAACATCTGCATTAAAACGCGCTATTCCCACAATTACACAAAAGATGTTAACACAGCAATTAAGAGAATTAGAAAAAGATGGTATCATCAATCGTATTGTTTACGATCAAGTACCACCAAAAGTAGAATATGAACTATCAGAATATGGGCAATCGCTTGGCAAAATTCTTTCGTCACTTTGTTATTGGGGCGAGTTTCATGTTGAAAAAATGCATCAACAAGGTGAATCTGTTTCTTTGGCACAACAAGACTATATCAATATACCTCATTAACATGCTTCTTGAAATTATGAAAAATTTCAGGTTAAGGCGCTCATTACCTTTCAAATGAATCTTCAAACCATCATTATATAGCCTAAACGGCTACTAAAGACTACAGACACCACGCTTGTAATATAAGTGTGGTGTCTACGTTTCTCATGCTCCTAGACTAAGATAATTTGACTCATCCATGTACTAATATGTGATAGCTAATTCACTGACGTGCCCTTTTTATTTTTAGTATGTTTTACGTGACTACTAATATACATCACCACAAGTAACACAATTAAAAGCACTGACAAATTATACATTCCTCTGTATCCAGTTAAATTTGCAACACTACCCAGAACAGGCGCACCTTATGCCATACCTAAGTCCATTGCACTAAGAACCATCGCATTAGCTGTACCCCTTTTCTCAGCTGAGACTCTATTAATTGCCCAAGCTTGAAAGGATGGTTGCATGATACTATATGCGATTCCATAAAAGATTGCAGCAATGAAAAAAACAACCAATCCATGAGTAGCGGAAATTAATACTAGTCCAATCACACTACATATACTCGCTGGATAAATTAAGTATTTATGTCCTAATTGGTCGTATACTTTACCAGATATAGGTCTAATTAAAATAATAACAATAGCAAGTATTAAAAAGAAAAATGATACTTTAGCTCCTAAATGCGCCTCAGCTCCTAATCCATTAATAAAATTAACAATTCCTGAATAAGTACAATAAAAAAGCATTACTAAAAAGCATGGAAGTAATGCTTTTTTATCTAAAATAGAATCTAATATAGATTTATTTTGACTGATATATACATCTAATGTCTCAGATTTTTCATACTTTATGAATAAAGTGGCAACTATCGAAAATAGAATTAAAAACATAGTAATAATCAGTAAATATTGAAATGAAAATGTATGTAATATAGAAATTGCAATCATAGGCCCAAGTGTAGTTCCTAAACTTGTTGCCATTCCAAAATAACCTATGCCTTCTCCCATTCTTTCAAGCGGTATTAAATTTGTGGCAAGCGTAGCTAAAAGTGTAGTTGTAACTCCAAATCCAACACCTTCTAATACTCTTATAGTAATTAATAGAGGCATTGCTTCTTGATCGTAACTGGCTACAATACATATAAATACAAAAATAAGCGAAAAACACAGTAATTTTTTGATATTTATTTTGTACAGTAGCATCCCTATCATAGGACGAGTAACTATTGCTGCAAACATAAAAGCTGTGGTCATCACACCTCCCATTGTAGGATTATGACTAATATTAGTAACAAAAATCGAAAATCCTCCGGTAAGCATTTGTAAACACAAATAAAAACCTATCGTGATTAAAACAGTAAGTGAGAATTGCCAAGTCCATAATTTAGATACTGATGATGACAATGATAAGCCCTTCTTTCAAAATAATTCGCATCAATCATTTTCACAATTAAAAATAAATAATTAATACTGTGCTTCTACTTTACAATCGCCTAATTAATATGTCTAATATATATTTATACACTGATTAATATGTATAAAGTATCACTAAAATTAAGAAGGAGTTAGAAAATGGAATTACGTCACTTGAAATATTTTAAAACTGTAGCAGAAGAGTTACACTTTGGAAAAGCTGCAAAACGTTTGAATATGGCACAACCACCGTTAAGCCTTCAAATTCGTCAACTCGAGGAAGAACTAGGAGTACCTCTTTTTCGTAGAACGAAAAGAAGTGTTACATTAACCCAAGAAGGACATGTGTTTTTAGAAAAAGTTTATCAGTTACTTGAAAACTTAAACGAATCTATCGAAACAGTACGCTTGGTGAATAGAGGCGAAAGCGGTGAAATCGTAATAGGCTTCTTAGCTTCTGCAGCTTATGATGTATTACCAAGTATAATTAAAAGTTACAGACATCATTATCCATCTATTCACGTAACCTTAAAACAACTTACCACTGCTGAACAATTAAAAGCATTACAAGATGAAACTATTGATATTGGTATCATTAGTGAACCAATTGAAACAACGCTATTTAATTACGAAATCATTAGACAAGAGCCAATGGTAGTAGCTTTACCTAGCAATCATTCATTAACTAGAACGCAACACCCTATTACGCTAAGCGATTTAGCGTCTGAGGCTTTTATTTTAACTGGAAGAAAAGAGAATCAACTTCACTATGATAAAGTCATTAATAGTTGTGGCTTAGCTGGATTTAGCCCTCATATCCTACAGGAGACTAAAGAAATGTCTACATTAATATCTTTAGTTTCTGCAGGTATCGGTATAGCTATCGTTCCATCTTCTATTCAATCCCTACTACAAAATGAGGTCGTTTATCGAGAAATTTCAGACAGCCACATTAAGACTGTTACTGCACTCGTATGGGATAGTAAAAATGACTCTCCAATAGTAAATGCTTTTGTGGAATTAGTAAAATCGTCTGTGATTCCTATGTTTCAAAGTAATCACAATTAATAATACTCACAACTAAAAATGGTATGTGATAATCTATTATTCCTAATTATAGAAATGTACTTATAATTTCTGTATTTTCAATGTAAATCGTCACTCGCTTATATACGTCATTTAGATACTTTTGTGATACACACTTTAATTTCATCACTTCCCCTATGGTTAATATTTTACATTAAGGCTATATATAAACTAATTAGGAAGATATCTGTTTGAATTACTGGAGGCGTGCTTATGAAATCTATCAAAGAAAATCATCCGCTTGATATCGCAACACAATTAATTCGTAAAGAAGACCATTACTTGGGTCACACTTCAGATCATTATGCTAATATGGTAGGTCCTTTTGGTGGCATCACTGCGGCGACAATGCTTAACGCAGTCTTACAACACACTGAACATATTGGAGATCCTGTGTCTTTAACCATCAATTATGCTGCACCTGTTTCTGATGGTAGTTTTGAAATCAAAGCTACCCCAGCTCGAACAAATCGAGCTACACAACATTGGTTTATTGAACTATTTCAAGATGATGAAATTGTCATTACGGGGACTGCAGTATTTGCAAAAAGAAGAGAAACTTGGTCTTCAACAGAGCTAAAATTCCCTGCTGTGCCCAATCCTGAAGAGGCATATCCAATTTCTTCAAAAGGGCTGCCATCTTGGGTACGACAATACGACATTAAAATTATTCAAGGGTTGCCATCAGCATTTTCACATCATGTACAAACAGAAGTACCTTCATCTACGACTTTACAATGGATTCATGATGAGCCTAAACGTAATATCGATTTCCTATCACTTACTGCTATTTGTGACGCATTTTTTCCGAGGATTTATGTACGTCGTAAGCAAATTGTGCCTATAGGAACAATTTCGCTCACGATTTATTTCCATGTTGATTCCAAGCAACTTCAAACATATGGCGATGAAGTCGTGTTAGGACATGCAACTGCGAATCAATTCCATAATGGCTTTTTTGATCAAACTGCGGAAATATGGTCTCCTAAAGGTGACTTACTCGCTACCTCATCTCAATTTGTCTATTACAAAGAATAAAGGCACATAAACCAATCATATTTTCCTTTTTAGCTTTTTTACTCTTACAATACAAATTTTGAATAATATCCATAACCTCCAAATATTTTACAATCTATGGCACAAACTTGAAGATTTAAGCTAATATTATGTGCTGCCTCTATCAAAGAAGCATGTCCGCAACAAACATATTCAAAAACTGTCACAAAGTTGTAGAACTCGCTGATAACATCAACACAGTTCCTTTTAACCTAAGGCTCTGTGTTTTTTATTAATGTATCAATTATATAAATGCTAATACTTCTATCATAAAGTTACCCGGTGCTTTGATATAAAATGTATATCCATGTGGTGTTACTTTAGGATCTGGAACCTTATAACCAGCTACCTTGAGCGACGTATGAATATTATCTACATCTTCTTTTGACTTTTGTGGGAATCCAATATGAAAAGTCTTAGGATAGCTCACGTCTTTGCCCTGCATTAAAGTTAATATAAAACCGTCTTTCCCGAGCAATACTTCTGGATTTTTTCCCGCTTCTGTCTTTAACGTAAAATCAAAATAAGTCTGTAAAAATTCACGTGTTTCTCCTATATTATCTACTGTTAAATTGATATGTTTTAGTTCCATCATCACATCTCCTTTTTATCTATATAGCTCACACTATAGCACTTCCAATGATTATACAACCAACTCAAAATCACTACTTATATAATCAATTTCATATAAATATTATTTCTAAACGACGATTTCAAAGTTATTTATCGCCCTAAATGTAAACTTATTTTAAAAATAAGTTTACATTTAGGGTGAAAAAGCTTTATTATAAATATAGAAATTCTTAAATTAGCGAGGTCATTTATGAAAATATTTATAACAAGTACAAATACAGATATCGGAAAAACTTACATAACGATTCACCTATATCACTTATTAAAAATGGAGGGTTATAACGTTTGTATATTTAAACCACTTCAAACCGAAGAACTTGATGACGGCACATATCCAGATTTAGAAATATACAAACGGGAATGTCATTTAGATTATCAAGTCACATCACTATATAAGTTTAAAGATCCTATTTCTCCACACCTCGCATTTAAACGTGAAAATGATCAAAAATTTGATAAAACGAAAATATTATCAAAGCTCAATGTTTTAGAACATCAATTTGATGTCATCTTAATTGAAGGCGCTGGTGGAATTGCCGTCCCTATACATGAAAATGAAAATAGCTTTTATATGACGGCTGATTTAATACGTGATACTGCTGATATGGTTTTGAGCGTTTTACCATCTCAACTCGGAGCTATTAGTGATGCCATTGTCCATCAACATTTTCTAAGTCATATGCATTTACCGTCTAATATATTAATCATGAATCAATATACCGATAGTTCAGTTGAACAAGATAACAAACATACAATTGAAAAACTTACACAGAAAGATGTTTATACTTTCTCAAAAAACGCTACTTATAATGATTTTTCTAAAACATTTATTACTACTTTAAAAGGAGCTATAAACCATGAATAACCACGATTTAGTAAATAAAGATTTAGCATACGTTTGGCACCCATTCACTCAAATGGGCGTATATAGTAAAACTGATCCTATCATTATAGAAAAAGGTAAAGGTAGCTATTTATATGACACAAAAGGAAATAGATACTTAGATGGCTATGCTTCTCTCTGGGTTAATGCCCATGGTCATCGCAATAAGCAATTAAATAAAGCGATTCAAAAACAATTAAATAAAATTTCTCATTCAACACTTTTAGGGTCATCGAATATCCCCTCTATTGAGTTAGCTGAGAAATTAATAGACATAACGCCACAAAAATTAACCAAAGTATTTTATTCCGATACTGGGAGCGCTTCTGTAGAAATCGCTATTAAAATGGCTTACCAGTATTGGAAAAATATAGATAAACATAAATATTCAAAGAAAAATAAATTTTTAACCTTGCACAATGGTTATCATGGCGATACATTGGGTGCGGTAAGTGTAGGCGGCATTGATAGTTTTCATAAAATTTTTAAGGACCTAATTTTTGAAAATATACAAGTAGAGAGTCCTTCTTTATATCAAAGTAACTATAAAAATGAAGATGAAATGATGCAAGCTATATTAAAACAAATTGAAACTATTTTAATATCTAGAGCTGATGAAATTGCAGGATTTGTCATTGAACCACTCATACAAGGTGCGACAGGTCTATTTGTGCACCCACAAGGTTTTTTAAAAGCAGTTGAACGTTTATGTAGACAATATGACATCTTGCTTATTTGTGATGAAGTAGCCGTAGGATTTGGAAGAACTGGTGAGATGTTTGCATGTAACCATGAAGATGTTCAACCAGACATTATGTGTCTAGGCAAAGCAATTACAGGTGGCTACTTACCTTTAGCTGCTACATTAACGTCACAACGCATTTATAATGCTTTTTTAAGTGATAGACATGAAGAGAAAACATTTTTCCATGGTCATACCTATACAGGAAATCAAATCGTATGTTCCGTGGCCTTGGAAAGTATTAAACTCTTTGAACAACAGAAATTGATTAGCCATATTCAAAAAACGTCGAAAATACTATCTGAAAAACTTTTTGAATTAAAAGACCATAAACACGTGGGAGATATTAGAGGGAGAGGATTAATGTTTGGCGTTGAATTAGTATCAGATAAAGCATATAAAACCCCCTTAGATATAGAGCGCGTTGAAGAAATCATTAGTCAGTGTAAATCAAAGGGCTTAATGATACGAAATTTAGAAAATGTTATCACCTTCGTGCCAGTTCTCAATATGTCTGTGAAAGAGATCAAAAAAATGACCAATATTTTCAAAAAAGTCCTGATATCAACGTTAAGTAAAACAAATGATACTCAGCATTAGGAGTAATTGAGCATGGATACCCAAAAAATCATAAACGACATTAAAGCAGATGGCACATATAGAACTTTAAAAAATATAACTCAAGTTTCTGGAAAATACATTACCATAAACAAGACAAATTACATCAACTTCACTTCAAACGATTATTTAGGAATTGGACAATTCAACTTAAATTTAGAGGATTTTCAAACATTTTCGAAACAATTTAGTAATACTTTATCTAGTTCCCGATTAATTAGTGGTAATTCTGTTGTCTATTCAAACTTAGAAAAATCTATAAGCCAGTCATTTGGTTTTGAAGATTGTTTCATTACTAATAGTGGATATGATGCAAACTTAGCAGTCTTTAATATTTTTAAAGATGAAGATGTGGTTGTGTTTTCAGATCAAAAAAATCATGCGAGTATTATAGATGGGATTAAACTCAGTGACTTAAACAAGGTTATTTATCAACATCTAGATTACACTGCATTGGAAATGCAATTGAAACAATACCCATTCCATACTAAACTCATCGTTTCAGATAGTGTCTTCTCAACCAACGGTAACATCATAGATTTACAACATTTAATTAACCTTAAAAACAAATATAGTAATACTTTACTTATCATTGATGACTCACATGGATTGGGGTTAAAGCTTTTTGATAGTTATCAAGGGATTGATATACTCACTTCAAGTTTGTCTAAAACTTGGGGTGCTCATGGAGGGATGATTTTAAGTTCTGAAAACATTAAAACACTTATCATCAACAAAGGGCGCGCTGTAATTTATTCAAGTGGTTTACCAATATTCAATTTATATCAGCTTATGACAAATTTTCAATATGTTATAACCTGTAACACTAGAAGGGAAAAGTTGTTAGATTTAAGCCGTTATTTTAATGAGCAATATCAGGTACTTTTCAATCATCAAGTAGACTCCCTTTCACCGATAAAAAATATTATTTTACCCTGTCTTAAATCTACAGAGCAAGTACATACATATTTATATGATAACGGCTTATTTACAAGCCTTTTGAGATACCCAACAGTTGAAGTCCCAACCCTACGTATCTCACTTTCTTATTTCCATAGTAAGAAAGATATAGATGTACTTTTAAAATTAATTAAAAATTATATCCAGGGAGTGGTTTGAATGTACAGCATTAAAATGAGGGCTAGTTATCAACAAAACCATATCAGTGGTGGCGAAACAATGTGTGAAGCAGAAAATATTGCGGCAACGATTCAAAGGTTTTTTGAAAAAGGATTTTACCATGAGAATGGTGAGGTTGATTTCCTAAATTTGAAAATAGAAAAAATCACTCAACCCTTAACACACTTACACTCATTGGTACGACATAATGAAGTCAAAACAAACTTGGAAGATATTGTAGCACAAAGCAATGTCTCTTCATTAGCTTTGAAAAAAGGATTATCTTATATTTTTAACGATGTGCTATACACAGGTGCGATTATACTATCTGCACAGTCTGGAAAAAGATTAGATACTACTGGGCAAAGAGGTGTGCGAGTTACAAACTTTTCTTTCCCTTCTATACACTCTAGTGAATTAAGCGAAAGAATTAAAGATGCCATTTCTATCGCAACATGTACAACACACTTTAAAGGCGTATATGGTGAATTGTGCGTTTCTGACGATGTACATTATACGACTGGCTACTACGCGACAAAGCAATTAGGCTATCATCGTATATTTAATATAAAAGAAGCAGGTACACGCCATGGTGGCAGAATTATCTTTGTGGATGACAATTTAAATATGAGTGACTATATACATTTTCTAGAATGTACGCCAAAACGCATTCTTGCTTGATTTAAAATTATTTTTATTCTTCACATTCAGGCACCACGATACTCAACCAAGTGACAACATTAGATAGATAATCTTGTCTCTTGGTTGAGTATTTTCATACTTTCCTATCTGTAAACTTTTTTATGTCATATATTTATAGAGAACTTCATTAAATTTACTAATTTTATACCTTGATTGTATGACTGTTATTATTTTTTGCTGGATGCATTGCTTTAATCCTTTGATTACCTTTACCATAGAGATGTTCTCTAAGCGTTTCACCTTCATAGTCTAATCTATACAATCCCCTACTTTGTAAAATAGGTACCACCTCATCTATTAATTCTTCAAAAGTTCCCGGACTATAGCCTTGCGTAATATTAAATCCAGCTGCTCCTCCTTCAATAGCCCATTTTTCAAATTGATCTGCGACATGTTCTTTTGTACCAATAAATTTTACTGCTCCATTTCCAATACAATGGTTTTGTAATGCTTCTTTAAAAGTCCATTTATGTGTAGGATCCTTCGCATAGTAATCAAGGTCGACTTGTATCGCTCCGGTTTCTATATTCTCAACGTATTCATCCGGATCAATACTAGAAAAATCAATTCCTGTATGGCCACTTAACAGTGTAGCAACGCCTTCATGACTCACATAACTTTTTAATTTTTCATATTTTTCATAGGCTTCGGCTTCTGTTTTTCCAATAATAGGCAAAACCATAGGGTATACTAAGATATCTCCTTTTTTACGGCCGTATTGTATTGTTCTTTTTTCCATATCTTTAATATACGTTTTCAATTCATTTAAAGAACTATGTTTTGTAAATACTGCTTCAGCATGTTTAGCAGCAAATGCTTTTCCCTTTTCAGAAGCTCCTGCTTGAAAAAGGACAGGCGTACGTTGTCTGGAGGGTTCTACTAGGTGTGGACCTGATATATCAAAATATTCGCCTTGATGGTGAATATCATGTACCTTATTAGGTTCAGCATATGTGTCATTTACTTTATCTTTCACAACCGCTCCTTCTTCCCAGCTGTCTTCCCATAGTTTATAGGCAACTTCTAAAAATTCATCAGCACGATTATACCGTTCTTCTTTAGACAAACGCTGTTTAAACCCTAAGTTTACCGCTTCACTTTCTAAGTATGAAGTCACTACATTCCAACCCATACGCCCTTGCGTCAAATGGTCTAATGTAGATAGTTGCCTTGCTAGACTATAAGGGTGTGCATATGTCGTCGAAATTGTAGGTGTAAATCCAATATGCTCTGTAAAAGCAGCCATAGCGGAAATGATAGCTGTTGGTTCATGTGAGGGTAATTGAACTGCATGTTTAACCGCCGTATCATAAGAGTTATTATAAACATTATACGCACCCAGTACATCTGCAATAAATACTGAATCAAATTTCCCACGTTCTAGGGTTTGAGCAATATTAATCCAATATTTCAAACCATTATGATTAGTGCCCGTATCTCTCTCATGTTTCCATAAGCCTGAAGAATAAGGTGATGGTGAATTTTGTATAAAACCATTAAAATGTATTTGTTTTTTTGTCATATATACTTCCCCCTTTAATTGAATGACGATTCATCAAATATATAGTGCTAAATGACTCTTAAATCCAAAATAAAAAGTCAGAATTTTCAGATTTTATAGCCTGTATTTAAATTTCTTTCAGGTTGATCTAGTATAATTCACTGAAATTATTTTCTACTATCTTACATTTCTTTATTATCGTTACGTAACACTTTAAAGAAAGAGAATATCATTAAAATAATAATTACGGAAAACGGTAACGCTGTAATAATCATTAAATTTTGAATTGACTGTAACCCACCAGTATAAAACATGATAATTGCAAATAATGCTAGTATAATACCCCAACTTACTTTAACAATTCCAGAAGGTGTAATAGAGCCTTTAGAGGTTAACATTCCTAATACATACGTTGCCGAATCTGCAGAAGTAATAAAAAATATCGCTACAACAATAATGGTAAGTATACTTAATATGAAACCCATTGGATAGTGTTCAAGCACGCCAAACGTTGCAGTTTCAGTGTCAAACTTAGATATCTTGGCTATATGATTTTCTTGTAAATAAATTGCCGATGCACCAAATACAGCAAAGAATATAAAGCATATCATTGAAGGTACAAGTAAGACCCCTAAAATAAAAGACTTTATTGTGCGTCCCTTTGAAATTCGAGCAATAAAAATACCCACAAAAGGTGACCAAGATATCCACCATGCCCAATAAAATATCGTCCAATTTTTCATCCAAGAAAATTGTTTATCTTCTGAATTCGTGGATAATTTAAAACTCATTTCAATAAAATGAGACAAATAATTACCTAATGAATTGGTAAACATATTAAGTATGTAAAGTGTCGGACCTACTGTAAACACTGCAATTAAAATCATGATTGCCAAAATCATATTGATGTTACTCAAATGCTTAATACCTTTATTAATTCCTGACCAAGCTGATATTGTAAAGATTATCGTAGCAAGAATGATAATGAGTGTTTGTATAAATAAATTGGATGGTACGTTAAATAAAAAATTTAATCCTTTATTAATTTGTGCTGTACCAAAACCTAATGTAGCAGCAACACCAGTAACTGTAGCTATGACTGCTAATATATCACTTAAATTACCTACATATTTTTGTAAATTTCCTTCGCCTAATAATGGCTTTAACATGGCACTCACTAAACCCGGATATCCTTTATGGAAACTGAAATAAGCGAAAATCAATGCTACCATACAGTATACTGCCCAAGCATGTATACCCCAATGAAAAAATGAATATTGTAACGCTGCTTCAATTGCCCCTTTACTACCTTCCTTATGTTCAGGTGATAATAGGAAAGCATCACTAATTGGTTCGGTCGTTGTCCAAAATACTAATCCCATGCCCATACCAGCACAAAATAACATTGAGAACCATGAAACTAAAGAAAACTCTGGTTGCTCACCTTCTTGTCCTAACGTGATGTTACTATATTTAGAACATAATAAAATGAGACATAAAATTAAAAATATTACTACTAAGATGAGATAATACCAACTAAACTGTATAGAGATAGAATTGGTTAACGCTGTTGTAATTGCTTCAAATTGCCTCGTAAATAATGCTCCAAATATTATAAACACAACACAGATACTAATGGATGTTATAAAAACAAAATTGTACTTTATGATGTTCACATTGTCCCCTTTCACACGTTTATGGCATTTTAAAATAGACATACTACTCATTCAACAATATAATGCATATTCACATAGAAAGACCAACAATCTAAGTATTCCGATTGATTTACTATGTTTTAAAAAGAATACAATACATATATATACGTGTCAACACATTTTAGTATTAAAAGTGATTTAATGTATAAAACGTAACTAACTTAAGCTATACCTATATCGGTAGCTGCATTTTAATTAGTCATCCAACGAAGTAATATTACACTTAAATTTATGAAAATAATTAATTTTAAATAATTATTAATTAAAACAGCATTTCAATAAAATAAATATTAGTTAAAATTTGCAATATGCTGACAATTCAAATAATATGGACAATAAACATTAGCATCTTTGCAAACAAAGGGAGTCATTTCATGTCAAATCAACTTCAAAGGGGATTAAGTAATAGACATATTCAGTTAATTGCAATTGGGGGCGCTATTGGTACTGGACTATTCTTAGGTTCAGGTCAAACGATTTCTTTAACTGGTTCATCTATTATCATTACTTATTTAATTATCGGTGTAGTGTTATTTATGTTCATGCGTGGTCTAGGTGAACTCTTACTTAGTAATACAAGGTATAAATCTTTCGTAGATATTGCGAATGACCAATTAGGACCATATGCAGGATTTCTCATTGGTTGGACTTATTGGATGAGTTGGATTACTTCAAGTATGTCAGACCTAACTGCCATGGGCTCTTACGTGAGTTATTGGTCTTCAGCAATACCTAACTGGCTAACGATACTATTTATCGTGCTATTGTTAATGGCGTTTAATTCATTAGGTGCCAAATTGTTTGGTGAAATAGAATTTTGGTTCTCAATGATTAAAATTATCACTATCGTTCTCTTAATCATCGTAGGTTTAGCCTTTATTTTCCTAGGTATTAAAAGTGATAATACTACAGCAAGCTTCTCTAATTTATATGAAAATGGCGTGTTTACACATGGTACACATGGTTTTCTAATGTCATTCCAAATGGCCGTCTATTCATTTATTGGTATTGAATTAATCGGAGTTACAGCAGGCGAAACGAAGGACCCACAAAAATCAATTCCACGTGCTGTTAACAGTGTACCTATCAGAATATTACTGTTTTATGTAGGTTCATTAATTATCATCATGTCGATTACACCATGGAACCGTATTTCGCCTGATCACAGTCCATTTGTACAAGTGTTTGCGCTCATTGGTATTCCATTTGCGGCTAGCGCTATTAACTTTGTCGTCTTAACAGCAGCGGCGTCAGCTACCAATAGTGGTATCTTTTCAGATAGCCGTATGTTATATGGTCTAGCCCATGATAAACAAGCACCGTCTATTATGAAAAAAACAAATAAACATGGTGTTCCACATATTGCCATGTTCATTTCAACTTCTATACTGCTTATTGCAGTAATGTTGAATTTTATTTTTCCAAATACTATGCAATTATTCATTTATATCACAAGTATTTCCACAGTATTATATTTAGTCGTATGGGTTCTAATCGTTATATCTTACATTAAATATGCACGTTCTAATAAAAAAGAACATCAACACAACAAATTCAAATTAAAAGGTGGCCATTATTCTGGCTACTTGGTTCTAGCCTTTTTCTTTTTTGTATTTGTCTTATTGTTCTTTTCATCTGATACAAGAAAAGCAGTATACTTCTTACCTATTTGGCTCATTGCTACTGCCTTGATGTATTTACGTTTTAAAAGAAAAAAGAACAATCTTAAAAACTTAGCCTTAGAAACAAATAAGGAACTGACTTCTAATCAAACAATCGATTAATCATTCACCTATCATTATACGTATACTAAAACATAAGCAAACAGCTAAAATCTGATGATCATTTTAGCTGTTTTTTATTATGAATGATTACTTTTCAATCGACACTTCCGCGCATATATACACACGCTAAAATGGTTTAGCCTTATTTAATTACTATAGCGGAAATGTATATGTTTCTGACATTCTAGGGTACATTAAATATGAACATATATTAAGGTGGTTAAAATAATGATAAACAGAATACAAATCTTTGATTTAGCTAAAGCCAGTTATAATATACTTCCTGACTATCCTTGGGAAAAATACCCAAATTATGCTGTACTAAGACATCATAATAACGGTAAATGGTTTGGTTTAATTATGGATATTTCAAAGAATAAATTAAACTTAGTTGGCAATGAAAAAATTGATATATTGAATTTAAAAGCACCTAAAGAATTTATTGGACCTTTACGCAAGAAAAAAGGTATTTATCCTGCTTATCATATGGATAAATCTAATTGGATTAGCATTAATTTAAGCGAAATAGATAACTTACATGAAATTCAAGATTTGATAGCAGAAAGCTTTGCATTAACTTCCTAATTCCTCATTCTATTAAAAAAACTAAAAAGTTAAGATTTTAAAAACTTTAATTTGACATTTCGAATATTATCGAATAGTATACGTGTATGGAAAATTTAGTAGATATTTTTAAAGCTTTGAGTAATCGCACACGGATTGATATATTAGTTTGGCTTAAAAATCCATTAGAGCATTTCGAAAAACCTAGTTCGCATTTAAATAAAAATTTAAGTGAAAAAGGTGGCGTATGTGTCGGAGATATTCAAGAAAAAGCAAATATGTCAGCGTCAACAGTCTCTCATTATTTAAAAATGATGCAACAAGCGGGTCTATTAGAATCAGAAAGACATGGTCAATGGACATATTATCGTAGAAATGAATCTACTTTAAATGAGTTAGCCGAATTAATAAAAAAAGACTTTTAGAAGTCTTTTTTTATGTTTAGTAATTCGTTAATTCGCGAAATGAAGAATTAAAGAAATGAGGGTATTCAGTGAACAAGTTTGTGTTTTATATTATCGCAATTATAGCAGGTGTATTTTTAAGTACAGAAGGTGCCATTTATGCAGTTTTAGGTGACCACATCGGAAAGTTAGAAAGTAGTTTATATAATTTTTCAATTGGCTCTATTATATTAGGCATCGCTTTATTGTTTTTAGGCAAAGGCTCACTTTCTTATACTATTAAAGCCCCAAAATGGGAATTAACAGGCGGTGCTCTAGGCGTCATATACTTAACTGTATTAGTCATTAGCATCCCCCTAATCGGTGTCGGATTAGCGATGGGCAGTGTTGTTGTTGGGCAAATGATTATGAGTGCTATTATAGAACATTTCGGATTATTAGGTAGCGAAAAACGTCCACTAAGAATCGAAAAAATAGTAGCTATCATATTAATGATTATCGCGCTCACATTAATTTATTAGGAGGATCAAACATGCAGTTTATTTTAGTAATCGTAACACTCATTGCTGGTATTACACTGAGTACACAGTCAGCAGTTAATGGATCATTTAGTAAAAAAGCAGGCACTTTAGAAAGTGCATTTTTAACATTTGTTACTGGTGGCATTATTTTATTTATTATTACATTATTTTTTGGACAAGGTAGCTTTTTAGATTTCTTCCATGCACCCAAATGGCAATTAAGCGCAGTATGGTTTGGGGTAGGTTATCTATTTTTAACTATTGTAGCTATCCCTAAAATAGGAATTATAGCAGCTAATATCTCTGCAGTTATCGGACAGTTAACAATGGGTATGGTTATCGACCATTTCGGTTGGTTTGAAGGCATGACAATCCATTTTGATTTAAAAAGAATTATAGCACTTATTATTATGATTATTGCATTGCGTCTAATATATAAAGCAGATATAAAAAATAGTGCAGAAGAAAAGCTTATCAATTAACTTCATTACACAGCCAGCGCACAATTTTCTACAACGTCAAAAACACAGTAACGCTACTATGCGTTACTGTGTTTTAATTTAATTATTTTTATTATATTTTTGCAGGGTCAACACCTGTCGTTTTTTCTCTTAAATCATATTCTATTTCTTCTAAACTACGTCCTCGTGTTTCAGGTAAATATCTAATTACAAAGATCATCGCTAACACGCCGATAAATGCAAAGATTAAAAATACCCACTCAGTACTTAAAGCACTGTTTAAAACTGGGAAGAGTTGCGCAACTAATAATGTACCAAAGTTCAATACAAGCGTTGCTAAACCTGTTGCTGCACCACGTGCACGCATTGGAAACATTTCTGGTAACATTACCCAAAGAATTGGCCCCCAAGTCAGACCAAAGAATACAATAAACAATGATAGACAGGCAATAATTATACCGGCTGAAGACTCAATACCAATTGTCCATATTAAAATGGCCATTACTAATAATGATAGAACCATCCCAATATTACCAACAACTAATAATTTTTTACGGTCTACTTTATCTGCAATAAATACAGCTACAATCGTCACAAGTACGTTAATTGTACCTATCCCCACTGTTCCTAAAATAGATGTTGCTTCACCTAAACCCGCTTTACTAAAAATCGTTGGCGCATAAAATATGATGGCATTAATACCAACAATTTGTTGGAATAATGCGAATATGCACCCTATAATCAATGTTGGTCTTAACCAAGGCGACTTTAAGATAGACCATGTAGATTCTGAAATGGCTGCAATTTCTTTCATTTCTTTAATTTCAGTGTTAATTTCTTCGTCATTATTAAATGTAATTTTCATGACGTCGCGAGCAGCCTTTTCACTTCTATGTTCAAGTAGCCATCTTGGACTTTCAGGCATAAATGCAATACCCACCAATAAAATAATGGAAGGTACGATTGCTAAACCTAACATCCATCTCCAACCTTCTATATCTGCGAATGCATAATTGACTAAGTACGCCGCTAAAATACCAATTGTAATCATTAATTGATTTAATGATCCAAGGGAACCACGATATTCTGTAGGTGCCATTTCTGATAAATATACAGGTACCGTTGCCATAGAGCCTCCGACAGCTAATCCGATAATTAAACGTCCCATTACAAGTACTGGCATATTAGGTGCTAAAGCCAATAACAATGACCCCACAATATAAATAATTGCGATAATCAAAACCAATCGTCTTCTCCCAATTTTATCGGATAATGGTCCACTACCACCTGAACCGATAATCGCACCGACTAACATTGATGCCACAACTAACCCCTCTGTAAAGCTATTCAGTGGAATATCATCATGAATAAATAGCAATGCGCCTGAGATAACACCGTTGTCATATCCATACAATAATCCACCCAGTGCTCCCAATATAAAGATTAAACTTTTATTAGATTTCAAATTATTTACAACCCCTTTAAAGTTATTTGTTAATTATAATCCTAATATGTAAGCGTTTCAATTATAAATGAAAAATTTTTTCACGTTAAAGTTCAATCCATATTAAAAAGGATATCCATATGAGTGATGGATATCCTTTCTATGTTGAATCTTATTACTTTTTATTTTCCTTTAGCTATACTGTCAGTTTTATAAAAACGCAAATCACTTTGGCGGCTTAATTGTATCGCTTGGATCATTGTCCACATCACTAGTAAACTCCCTATGGTATCTGTAAAATAGTGAGCTTGTAAATATATTCTAGAGATCATAATTGAGATGATTAATACAATGCCAAAGATATAAAGTACTTTGTTGCGTTTCAAGAGAAGTATGAGACTTACCAAAAGACACACACTTAATACATGCATGCTAGGAAAACTAAAGCCATCTATATCGACGCTCGGTCTTGGGCGTTGAATGACATTTTTTAAAAATGTTCCTATTAAAAACACACTAAAACACCACAAACCATACCACCAAAATTTGAATTTACTATAGAAGAATAATACCGCTAAAATAAACAGTATCATAATTAAACAATTCAATGGTGAAAATACACTAGAAATCACATCTAGATATATTTTAACCCCTTGTGATGTAATTACATCATGTAATGTTTGATATACTAGCGTGTCTATGTTTTCTGTTAAACTCAACTGTATACAGATGAATAGTATTAAAAAGCACACACTAGCAATAATCATTTTCAAATAATTTTGCACTTGAATGATGTTCCTTTCTTTATTTACTCTTAGTTGTAGGGGTAAAGCGTCTGCGCGATATGTACAAGAATATTCTTTTAAATGTTTTTTTAATAACTTTAAATTCTTGTATTTACCTTTTCATGAAATAAATGCACGTCTATATGTATATCATGAATTTCGACTATTAAATTCTAGTTAATCAAATTATTCGTTTCAGCTCAATCATACTTTAGGACTACCTAATAAGCGCTTGCTTTCAAATCTAGCACATACAAATATATCTTGTTAGATGTCACTCTTCCATTTCACACAAGATATCATAATTGTTTATACTCATATCCTGTGCTAATATCTATTATAGATATAAAATGTCTATAATAACTCATTAATAATGATTGCACTTTTATTTAATAACGCAACCTAAACTATCAAAGGAGTTTTAACGTGAACAAAGACCGTTTTGACCAAATTGCTGAAAAATATGATGGCCCTGATAGAATACATCTTGCTGAGATTATTTCGAGCGAAGTGAGTAAGCTATTCGAAAATAAAAAATATCATTCACTATTGGATTACGGTGGTGGCACAGGTTTAGTTACATTCAACATTGAGCATTATTTTGATTCTATCACTTTAATGGATTCCTCTCCTAAAATGATTGAGGTCTTTGAACATAAATGCGCTGAACTTGGCATTCCCCATATTCACACGCAAACCGGTAATATTTTGTTAGATACATCACTTTTAAATCAAAAATATGATGTTATCTTTTTATCGCTTGTATTGCTTCACAGTGGTGATTATGAATCCTTATTGCGTCAATTATACACTCACTTAAATCCAAATGGCATGTTAGTCATTGTCGACTTTAATAAAAATGAACAGGTATTTCATCCAAATGTGTATAATGGATTTAATCAAAGTGATATTAAACATGCTTATACACAACTCGGATTAACAAATATTGATACACACACATTTTATAGTGGGAAAAATTTGTTTATGAATCGCGATGCCAGCCTTTTTATTGCAACAGGAATTAAAAATAACCCCAAATCGTACTAAGCTACATGTGTCACTTTAGAATCATTTAATTAATTAAGACTAACCTACGCTTTAATATAAAAATAAGAGGATCATCAGATAAAAATCGGATGATCCTCTTTATGTTATAAGCTTTATAACGTTTAAAAATAATTACTTCATTTTATCTTTTAATTGTTGTTGTTCATCATCAGCTAAAAATGCATAACGCACAGCTCTCTGATTAATATATTCAATTTGATCTAAAGTAATCATTTGATTTTCCATCAGTAGTTCATATTCTGCATTTAATGATGTCTGTGTAACCGTACGATTATCTGTGTTTATAAGGAATGGAATATCATTTTTAATTAAATAAGGAATATTTAATGCTTTAAGATTAGGAATTGCCTTTGTTTGAATATTACTTTTAGGGCACATTTCTAAAAGTACATCGTTCACCTTAACTTCTTGCAAAGCCGTTTCATCTTGATTAATTGCAACGCCATGACCAATACGTTTGGCCCCTAATTTAATAGATTCCATTACATTGTGCATGCATCCACATTCACCTGCATGAAGAGTAAGATTAAAACCTTTATCTAATCCATATTGAACCGTAGAGTGAATAGCTTCAGGTGGAAATGC
This sequence comes from Staphylococcus succinus, assembly GCF_029024945.1. Taxonomy (NCBI): domain Bacteria; kingdom Bacillati; phylum Bacillota; class Bacilli; order Caryophanales; family Staphylococcaceae; genus Staphylococcus; species Staphylococcus succinus. The sequence goes on from NZ_CP118976.1 coordinate 2,577,918, forward strand.
CGCTTCCGGGCCTGCAAAATCTATGCCACACACCACATCACTATTACGATGATATAAATCATCAAATAATTGCTCGTTTATCGTAGTATCTTGTTGTCTCATGGCACAAACTAACAAGTTCACTTTAATATCAAACTTCGCTATCGCTGCTTTAACCCCAGCTTCTACAGCATCAAAAACATCAGTTATTGTCAATCCTTGCTCCATATGTAATAAAGGCGCAAAACGAATTTCAATATATTTTACATTATCCTCGTTTGCTTGTTGCACAACATCAATAACAGCTCTTTGTAAAGCATCCTTTGTCTGCAACACTTTTAATATTTCATCAAAACACTTCAAATATTCATCTAAGCTGTCGCATGATTCACTAACTAGCAAATTTCGTTCATCTAACACTATATTTTGTTCGTTAGCAAGTTGTTTTATTAAACCTAGACTGGTAGAACCATCTAAATGGCAATGAAGCTCCACTTTAGATATATCTTCTATGCACTTCTTCATGTTTGAAACCTTCCTTACTTCAAAGCCATCATCTATAAATTTCATCATAAATGGCAGTACTTATCCAAAATTTTATTGCTTTACTATAACATTTTGAAAACTATTTATCTATACCAATCATATGCGATTGTAATTCTAATTTTTAACTTAAGCTAAAAAGTTAGATGTACCGATTAATGCAGCAATAGCTACCAATGACACAACCACCAATATCACAATGATTTTTAATTCTACCTTAAATCGACGACGTTGTTGTCCTTTATTGATGAGCATTATACCTATGAACACACTGATAACCAAAATAATCAAAAAGATAAAAGCAATTTGATTTAATATATCCACACAACTCCCCCCTCACAACAAATAACTTATTTTGTTTTCCATAGCACAAAGTATGAGGTAGCAACATAAGTATTCGATACTTTTGTTGCTACCTCTCATTTAAACGAATTATTTATTCTTAATATATGCATGTGATTTTAAATAAGAAATAATATAACGTACCGATTCTTCTACCGTGTTATTCTCAGTATCTAATACAATTTCTGGGTTAGATGGTGCTTCGTAAGGTGCATTGATACCAGTGAATTCTGGGATTTCACCACTTCTCGCTTTCTTATATAACCCTTTAGGATCTCTTGCTTCACATTCATCCAAGCTACATTGTGTATAAATTTCTATAAATTCATCATCTTCTAACAAGGCACGAACTGCATCACGGTCTTCTTGGTAGGGCGAAATAAATGCAGTGACAGTTATTAGTCCGGCATCCACCATTAATTTACTTACTTCACCAATACGTCGAATATTTTCTTTACGGTCTTCTGGGGTGAACCCTAGATTGTTATTAAGACCATGTCTAACATTGTCTCCATCTAAGCGATACGTATTAACTTGTTGCTTAAACAGTGCTTTTTCTAGTTCTACAGAAACCGTTGATTTACCCGAACCTGATAATCCAGTAAACCAAATAACAGCACTTTTATGTTTATTACGGTGTTGTCTCTCTTCTTTTTTCACTTCTGAATTATGCCAAGTAATATTATTAACTGTACTCATTTTTACACCTCTTAATTATTATTTCTCTTGTAATCCTTTAATTAGTACTGCTGCAACTTCCGGTCTTGAGAATTCTTTAGGTAGTGGTTCTCCATTTCTCAGTTTTTCACGTACTTTTGTTCCACTGAGGTGCAAGTGTGAAGTCGCATCATGTGGACATGTCTTAGCAGTTGCCATATTCTCACAAGCTTTACAATAAAATGCATGTTCAAATTTCAATATTTGAATACCTAATTCATCTTCATATTTTGAAATTAATTCTTGTGCTTCATAAGTACCATAGTAATCGCCCACCCCAGCATGATCACGGCCGACTATAAAGTGCGTACAACCATAATTCTTTCTAACAGTTGCATGTAGTATTGCTTCTCTTGGCCCAGCATATCTCATAGCTGCTGGATAAATAACTAAGCGTGTTCTATTTTCTGGGTAATAATTTTTAAGGATAACTTCATAACTCTCCATGCGTACCGAAGCAGGAATATCGTCTGACTTTGTTTCACCAACTAAAGGATTTAATAATAAACCATCAACTGACTCTAATGCTGCTTTTTGGATATATTCGTGCGCACGGTGCACGGGGTTACGTGTTTGGAAGCCTACGACTGTTTTCCATTCTAAATCAGCAAACAATTGTCTCGTTTCTGCAGGATCTAAATGGTAATCAACAAATTCATCATGTTTAGGACGATCAAGCAAATGGATAGGACCTGCAAGATAAACATTACCTTTTTCATAAACTTTCTTTACACCTGGGTGATCTACATCTGTTGTTCCGTATACTAATTCTGCTTCTTTCTCTTTGTCATATGTATACTTTTCTTCTAAATCAAGTACACCATATAGATGTGCATCCTCCCCGTATAAAGCGACACGTGAGCCTATTTCAAGTTGGTTTGCTTCATCTTCAGTTACAGGTAGTGTAATTGGAATACTCCATACTAGCCCATTACTTAGGTGTACATTTTCTACAACGCTTGTATAATCTGCTTTATTCATAAATCCTGTTAATGGACTAAAACCGCCAATAGCGATAAGCTCTAAATCTGATAAGCTCCAAGGGTTTAACGTAATCGAAGGTAAAGATTTGGCTTCTGCAATATATGTTTCTTTTTCTGATTGATCTACTTGTCTATTAATTAATTCTCCACCGTGTGGCTTAATTGTATTTTCAATAATTTTATTTGTTACTGTCATGTTTACACTTCCTTCTTAAGTTTTTAATCTAGTTCATTAACGTTAGCTTTTTTTTTAGATAATGAAAAAGGTAGTTTTTTATTTTGATAGAGCGCAAAAGTGATTAACCCTAACCAAATGATAATAAGTGCTATTTTTATCGTTACTGATAATGTTGTACTTGTACTAAATACACTTAGTAGTGAACTGCTGTTAGTAAAAATAATTAACCCACTCACACATACAGCTAAGATATTCATAGGCAATATTTTGACAAACCATGCCGCTATTGGTGCTGCAAGCATGCCACCTACACTTAACGACACTACAAGTCCCCAATTAATTTGGCTCCAACCTAAAAATATAATGAAGCCAAGAGAAGCAGAAAGCGTTACAAAGAATTCACTTGCAGATACAGTACCAATGGCATATCTAGGCTCTAACTTTTTCTGAGCAAGTAAGAGTGGTGTGTTGACTGGACCCCAACCACCGCCGCCAACTGCATCTAAAAATCCAGCTACCGCACCTTGAGGTACCATAGAAAAACGACCGCCTTTGTCGGGATTTATATCGTCTGAAAGCTGCTCATTTCTTTTAAATAAGAATTGATACAAGATATAAAGCCCCATAGTTAACAAGAACACAGCAATAAAGGGTTTGATTAAATTGCTGTGGATATTACTTAGGAACGCTGCGCCTATAAATGCTGTTATTGCACCTGGAATAGCTAACTTAATTAAAGTCGGCTTATGCACATTTTCAAATTTCAAGTGTGATGTACCTGATGCTGCAGTTGTCGCAATTTCAGAGAAATGAATTGTCGCTGAAGCAATCGCTGGTGCAACACCAAATGTTAATAATATTGATGAAGATGATGCACCAAAGCCCATACCAAGAGATCCATCAATCAATTGTGCAAGAAAACCAGCAAGTGCAAATATAAATAATTTATGCATGCATCGTACTCCTTTCTATTAATTTAGATTACCGAATCTAACCAATTTCTAACTTCACGTTGTTTATGGTGAGATAAATAATCATCTGCTAAAATTTCTTTTAAAAAGCGCTTTTGCTTTAAAGATGATAATTCACTACGCTTTATACGTTGTCTGCATTCATATAAAAAATCGACATAGGTTTCATAATCACGATCAAACCTTTGATTAAATTCTTCTAAAAGTTGCGCAGTTAAACCGGGACTTGCTCCGTTTGTAGATATGCTAATCGTTAATTTTCCTCGCTGAAATATACTTGGAAATATGACATCTCCTGTCATAGCTTCACTAGCCATATTAATCATTGCGTGGCTTGGTTTGGATTGTAAAACGCATTGGTTTGTAGCATCATCGTTTGTAGCTACTACAATCAAATCAGCATATTGTACATCTTTAGCTTCAAATGTTTTTTCAGACCACTTTATATCAGAATATTCAATTAATTGTTGTAATTGCTCAGTCACTGTTGGACTGATAACATGTATATCTTTTGAGTAAGTCATCAATGTCTTTATTCTACGTTCAGCAACCCGTCCTCCACCAACGACGACAATATGCTTCTTTGATATATCAATCATTAATGGCATCAATGGCATCTGTCATTTCCCCTTTAACTATAGCGATTTTAATTATTACGAAACATATTCAAAGGTTTCTTCTACGCGTTCTTTCAATGCTTGTTGCAAGTGTTCATGATGTCCTAATCTATGACAAAGAATGATATCACTGTCTACTTGATAACGCTCTACTGTTGTTGCAATATGTCTTTCTAAAATGCCAGTGAACCAAAGATATGGCACGATGAAAATTTGAGAATGGCCTGCATTTACTGCCGCTTCAAGTGCATCTTCAAATGAAGGTTTACAAGCTGCTAAATAACAAACATCAATATCAGATAAATGACTCGCTTCGTATAACTGTGTCTTTATTGTCTCCAAATCTTTCTGAGTTTGGGGATTATAACTTCCTCTACCAACGACTAATATTTTTGCATCTTCGTTCGGTGTTTTGTTAGTTTCATCAATCCTCTGCTTAAGGATTTCAGTTAACCGGTGTTGTACACCCAATGGTTCCCCATATGTCACAGTGACATATGGATACTTTAATTGGTTTGCTTCAATTTCAGCTGGAATATCTCTAAAATAGTGTCCTGCGCTTAACAAGAGAACCGGTATTACCGAAATTTCAGTCGCGCCTTTGTCTACCAATCGTTGAAAACCTTGAGATACGTTAGGACTTGTCAATTCCAAGAAACACGTTTCTTGCAAAGGGACATCTACCTGCGCTTTGACTAATTCGATAAAGGATACGGCTTCTGTAACGGCTTCTGCGACCCTACTTCCATGGCTCACATATAAGACACCTCTCATATTAAATCCTCCTATTACTGATAAGTTAATTTAGCAACTGCTTCTTCAACTGGCATTTCTTCAAACCAGCTGATACGTTCTCTAAGTCTAACAACTTCTCCAACCACAATCATCGCTGGGTTCTCAATATCCTTTGCAACTTCAACGATATTATCTAACGTGCCAACGACGGTCTTTTGATACTCTGATGTACCAAGATGGACTAAAGCTACCGGTGTATCTTTAGGACGTCCATGTCTAGTCAACAATGCACTGATTTCAGGCAGTTTTTTGACGCCCATATATATACATAGTGTTTCGGGTCCGAGCGCAAGATGTTTCCAATACGAATCTTCGTCTATGCCTTTATTAATAACACCTGTAACAAATGCAACTGATGAACTATAATCACGATGAGTAACTGGAATACCTGCATAGGCTGGTGCTGCAACGCCAGATGTAATACCTGGTACAATTTCAAAAGGAATATGGTTTTCTGCCAATATTTCCGCTTCTTCTCCACCTCTACCAAAGATAAAAGGATCTCCACCTTTCAAACGCGTAACAGTAAGTCCCTTTTTAGCTAAACTTACAAGTAACTTATTTGTATCTTCTTGGGGTAAGGAATGACGGTTAGGGTCTTTACCACAATACATAAACTTTGTTGTTGGTGATGCATGATCTAATAACGCTTTATTTACCAAACGATCATATAAAATAACATCGGCTTGTTCAATAGCTTTCAAGCCTTTCACTGTAATCAAATCAGGATCACCAGGCCCTGCGCCTACTAAAAATACTTTGCCCATCCTGTCACCACTTTCTCAATTTTTAACTGTGGAACACTTGGCCATCTGTAACTTTATCAACGATACCTGCACGTACAACAAAGTCTCCAAAGTGCTCTCCTTCATTTCTTTCTTTTGCATATTGTAATAATATAGGTCTTAAACTTTCTAAGATTTCTTCTTCACCAATATTTTCTTTATATATTTTATTTAAACGATCACCTGTAAAGCTAGCGCCTAAATACATATTATATTTTCCAGGTGCTTTACCAATAAATGCAATCTCTGCTAATGCCGGTCTTGCACATCCATTAGGGCACCCTGTCATACGAATTGTAATTTCTTCATCATTTAATCCAGCTTCGTCTAATAGCTCTTCAATTTTAGTAATAAGTGAAGGTAAATAACGTTCGGATTCAGCCATTGCTAGACCACAAGTAGGGAATGCAACACAAGCCATAGAATTACGTCTTAATCCAGTATAGTGCTTGCCATCTGTAAGACCGTATTCGTCAATAATAGCTTCTATTTCAGGTTTTTTCGTTTCATCTACACTAGCAATAACTAAGTTTTGGTTTGGAGTTAGTCTAAAATCACCTGTGTGTATTTCAGCAATTTTTCTTAACGCTGTTTTTAATTTATAATCTTCTGTATCTTTTACACGTCCATTTTGAACGAATAGTGTATAGTGCCATTTGCCACTGCCCTCAGTCCAACCATAACGATCTCCATTATGATCAAAGTGGTATGGCTGTGATGCTTCTAATTCCCAACCTAAGCGCTTGTTAAGCTCATTTGTAACCCACTCCGTACCGTAACGGTCAACTGTGTATTTAAAGCGGGCATTTTTACGCTCTTGTCGATTACCATAATCCCTTTGAATTGTTAATATTTTTTCACAAACATCTATCACATGTTCTTTCGGGAAATAACCGATAAGTCGTCCAACTTGTGGATAAGTATTTGTATTACCATGCGTCATTCCCATTCCACCACCGACTGTGATGTTAAATCCAATAAGCTTTTCATCTTTAAGAATCGATATTAACCCGATATCTTGAGAATACACATCAATATCGTTTGACGGTGGCACCGCAATACCTATTTTAAATTTACGTGGTAGATACGTTTTTCCATAAAGTGGTTCTTCTGTTTCACTCGTATCCAATACCTTTTCACCATCAAGCCAAATTTCATGATACGCTTGCGTTTGTGGTGACAAGTGTCGACTAATATCACTAGCAATTTGATTAACTTCAGCGTGAACTTCTGATTGATAAGGGTTAGGATTACTCATGACATTACGGTTAACGTCGCCGCATGCTGCCAATGTATCTAATAAAGATTGGTTAATATCAAACATCGTTTGTTTTAAATTTCTTTTTAAAATGCCGTGAAATTGAAATGCTTGTCTCGTTGTTAATTTAATTGTTTCATTCGCATACGTATTGGCAATATCATCCATCGCAATCCACTGTTCTGCAGTTGAAGCGCCTCCTGGAGCACGCACTCTTATCATAAAGCTATATGCTGGCTCTAACTTTTGCTTACGACGTTCATCACGAAGATCTCTATCGTCTTGCATATAACTACCATGGAATTTTAAAAGTTTAGTATCCTCTTCAGCAATTGCACCTGTAATTCTATCTGCTAAACCTTCTTCAATAGTACCTCGAAGATAGTTACTTTCCGTTTTGATTCGTTCCATTTCATCCAATTTTTCTGAAAAATTTAAATTCGGATCAGCCATACTATCATTCCTTTCTCTTAATATACATCCCGTTGATAACGTTTTTCTTTTTTCATTTCTGTAAGATACGCTTCTGCGTCTACTTCAGACATGCCACCTTCTTGCTCCAATATATAGCGAATCGTTTGGTGAACATCTTTCGCCATTTGTTTTTCATCGCCACATACGTATAATTTAGCGCCATTCATCAACCATTCATAAAATGTTGCACTTTGTTCAGCAATTCTATGCTGCACATATACTTTTTCATCTGTATCCCTAGAAAAGGCTAAATCTAGTTTGCTAAGTACTTCATCTTTAAGCCACGTTTGCCATTCTGTTTGGTATAAGAAATCGGTTGTAAAATGCTGTTCTCCGAAGAATAGCCAAGTTTGACCCGTTAATCCTAATTCCTCACGTTCTTGTAGATAAGATCTAAATGGTGCCACCCCAGTACCTGGACCAATCATAATCACTGGTGTTTCTTCATCAAACGGAAATTTAAAGTTTGGATTTTTCTTCAAATAAATCTGGATTGTATCGCCTGGTTGCACTCTCTCTGCAAGCTGTACTGAACAAACACCTTTACGGTCTCTATCATGAGCTTGGTACCTTACCGCGCCTACAGTAATATGCACTTCATCTGGGTTTGCTTTGTAACTACTCGCAATAGAATATTCTCTTGGCGGCAATTTTCTCAATAGTTGATGCAACGCTTCAGGTTTAAATGACTCCGAAGGGAAATCCGTGAATAAATCTACTAAATCTCTACCGTCAATATATGCTTGAATCCATTCATCATCGTTAATTTTTGCTGTTAACTGTTCATTATTTAGTAAGTCTACTGCTTTTTGTAATAACGGTTTTGTTAACTTAGTGATTTCAAAATGTTCTATCAAAGCTTTTTGTAAAGGCAATGTATCCCCATCATCATTTATTGTGACTTCTACTGTTTCATCAAATCCTAATGTTTCAATTAACTGTGATACTACTTCAGGATCATTTTGTGGTAATACTACTAAGCAATCACCTGGTTCATATTCTTCGCCATAATTATCAAGCAGTAATTCAACATGTCTAACCTCTTTATTTGAACCTCGACCATTGAGGTTAATATTTTCTAATACTTCTGCCTCATACGGATTTGATTTAGAGTAACGTTTCTCTTTTGCAGATTGTACTGTTTCAGTAGATGTCACCGTTTGCGTAACTCCCGAGCTACTATTTAACTTTTCTATATTCGTGTTCATCCATTTTTCAGCAATGTCATCATAATCTATATCACAATCTTGTCGCTCTATGATACGTTCGGCTCCAAGCTCTTCTAAACGTTTATCGAAATCTTTACCTGTCTGACAGAAGAATTCATAAGACTCATCACCTAAAGCAAGTACAGAGAATCTCACGCCCTCTAATTTAGGCGCTTTTCTGCCGTGTAAAAATTCATGGAAAGACAATGCGTTATCAGGTGGATCTCCTTCACCGTGAGTAGATGAAATAACAAATAAATCCTCTACTTTTTTCAGTTCTTTTGGTTTAAAATCATCCATCGCACTAAGTTTGACTGTATAATTATGCTCTACTAGTCGATCTGCAAATATTTCACCTAAACTTTGTGCATTTCCTGTTTCAGAACCATATAATATTGTAATATGTCTATCACTCATAGCTTGCGGTTCATTATTCAATACATTTTCCGCTACTTGTTGTGACGGTGCTGAACTATTAGCCAGTGCTTGTTGATTAGCAGTTAAATAACCACTAAGCCACGTCTGTTGTTCAGGAGTAAGATTTTGGATGATTTGATTCAGTTGTGTTGCTTGTTCTTCGTTGAATGGACTGTTTGTTACAGATAAATTCACAGCAAGTTCACCTCATATAGTCTATTTTCATTTCTTAATTATTTAATACTTAATCATTGAATTGACGGGTTTAACCTTTCCCGTTAAAAGGTATACTTTTGAAGTATCATATGCACATCAAAACGGTTAGTAACTCTATATAACTGATTAGTTTACTAAGGTTTATATTTAAAAAAATATGCGTGTATTACTTTATGGTCGTGTCGTATGCAAACCACACTCGGTTTTACTTGAATTGTTCCATCTTCCTTCACGTGAATCTCCAGAACCTGAAACAGCAGCTGTACAAGGAATACAACCAATACTTGGATAATTAAAATCATGTAATTCGTTGTAATGTAAGTCATGCTTCTTAATGTAATCCCATACATCATCCCACGTCCAGTGAATCAATGGACACACTTTTACTGATTGAAATCTTTCATCTTTATTTATAAAGTTTGTGTTTTGACGACTTGGTGACTGTTCTCTACGTAAGCCTGAAACCCAAGCGGTTGCACCAGATAACACTTCTTCAAGTGGCTTGATTTTTCGAATATAACAACATTGGTTCGGATCATTCTTCCAAAGCGCCGGGTTATATTGTTCTGACTGTTCTTCCAAAGTAAGGTCAGGTTTCTTAAGTTTAATATTCAATTCCGGATATCGTGCTTTTACTCTATCTATTAAATCATACGTTTCTTGAAAATGAAGATCTGTATCTAAAAATACTATTTCCGCATCTTTTTTAACGCTATAAATCAAATCTATGAGTATCATACCTTCTGCACCAAAGCTACATGAGTAAATAATTGAATCTCCATATGTTTCATATGCCCAAGCTATAACTTCTCGCGCTCCTTTTGTTTCATCAGAAATATCCAATGAATCAAAAACCTCTGCATTAAAATGTTCATACGTAATTTTTCCCTGTGACATTAATGGGTTCATCCCCTTCTCTTTAATGTACTCTTTAATTGCCCACGCTACATTTTCGTTATTAGAATTATTAGAAAATAATTATGATACACACTTTACTGATTGTAAAATTTTATGTCAAGTGCATATTTAAAACTAAACACTTCTAAAAAAAGCTTCAAAAATCTATCACTAAAGCGCTTTAAACGCTTATTTTCAAGCGTTCTTAATAATAATTTCTAAAAAATAATAACAATAAACTAGAATTACTTCAAACTCTTTAAACCCCGTGGTTACGCTATTCACAAAAAATTCTAAAATTTTTGTATTTTTTATAATAATTCTAATTATGTCTACGATGTTATATATAATCATAACAAAAAAGCGCCGACAAACAATATTAATTGTTTGTGGCGCTTTATATTGTATACAAACTCTTAAGCTGAAAAGCTTAATCTTGGAATGAATGTTTCGAAATGCACGTTATCCATAGATACACCGAGTGTGCGTAATTCCTTAATAATTGATTTTAGGAATGTATCTCCTCCACAGATATAAATCTCTGTATCATCATCAATATATTGTTTTAGCTGTTCTCCATCAATGTGTGCATCTTGATCACGATAATGGTTAATGACTTCGGCTTGTGAGGATTGGCTAGCTATAGCTTTAATTTTTTCTTCAAAGGCTATATTTTTGGCGTTAGCTGTAGACTGGATAAATGTCGCTTGTAACCCTACATCTACCGCTTCTTTGTACATAGACACGAGTGGTGTCACGCCTACCCCAGAACCTAAAAATAGCTGTTTGTTTGCTTTATGCTCTAGTTTAAATCCACCTACTGGGGCAGATAAATACAAGGTATCTCCAATCGCTACATCATCATGTAGTATGGTTGATACTTCTCCTTCATGCTCATCTGTAACATCTCTTTTAACACCAAAAGTCAAGAAGTCCTTATTTCCATCTACAATAGAATAATGTCTTTTAGCTTTGTAAGGTAATTTTTCACTGTCAATATCTACAGTAATATATTGACCTGGAATAAATTGACTCAAGTCAACGTCATCTGATGTGATAGTAAATGATTTAATCTCTTCAGTTTCTTCTGTGATATCAACCACTTCAAATGGTCTAAAACCATCCCACGCCATTTGGTTATAGACTTCACGTTCTAATCCAATAAACGCGTCTGCAATTTCACCGTAAGCTTTTACCCATGTTTGGATGACTGGGTCTTCATCTTTAAGGCCCGTAACTTCTTCAATCGCCCAAATTAAATTTTCACCTACAACTGCATATTGTTCAGGCTTAACTTGTAGTGCGCAATGTTTATACACGACTGGCATAATGGCTGGGACAATCGGTGATAAATCTTGAATATTTTCTGCTGCAGCTAGTACTGCCATAGCAAGTGCTGAAGATTGTAATCCTTTGTTCTGGTTCGTTTGATTAAATACATTTTTCAATTCTGGATGTTGTTCAAACAAGCGCTTGTAAAAAACAGCTGTAATTGTTTGTCCTTTTTCTTTTAGTAATGGAACAGTTTCTCTTATTGTTTGTATCTCTTCTTGAGTTAACATATAACCCCTCCTATTTACTCGTTCACCACCATTATTGTCCCCGCTACCAATAGTTACAATCACTTCGCCTTAATTTCACAAAATCATCACAATACGTTTTCTCAAAATTGTAATATTTTTTCCTACACAACTTAAATTATGTAGAATAATTCGAATTTTTATAATCATGAACAGAACTTCATTCCAAAGGTAAATGAACCCCTATCGCCCTGATATGCAATCAATAAGACCCTGCAATAATAAAATTGCAAGGTACTTAACGCGTGTCGATATTATTTATTATACTTATCATTTAACTGATGTATTAGCCTCTTAAATTCAGCTTCAGACTTGAATTCAAATGTAATCTGTCCCTTTTTATTATTTGTAGTGATGGATATATTTGTTCCATATTGCTCTTTTAATTGACGCTCTTGCTGTTGAATCATTTTAGGTTTCATTTTAGGTTCAGTTGGATTAGTCTTTTTAACTTTATTTCCAAATTGTTCATTTACGTATGCTTCTAAGTATCGTACACTCCAAGATTCTTTGACGGTTTGCTTTGCAATGTCACGCATCTTTTGCGTATCTTTTACAGTTAATAATGTCCTTCCGTGCGCCCCTGATATAGTGCCTGCTTTAACCAGATCTGCCACATCTTTCGGTAAATGTAATAAGCGAAGCATATTCGCAATATAAGGTCTTGATTTACTCAAACGCTGGGCCACTTCTTGTTGTGTTAGATTTAAATCATCCATAAGTTTACGATAACTTTCTGCTTCTTCTATTGCATTTAAATCTTCTCTTTGCAAATTTTCAATAATTGCTAATTCCATCATATCTTCGTCTGTTAATGATTTTATAATTGCAGGTATTGCTTTTAATCCTGCAATTTGAGCAGCGCGAAACCTTCTCTCACCCACGACAATGGTATAACCATTAATTGTTTTTCTCAGAACAATAGGTTGGAGAATACCATGGACTCTAATCGAACCCGCTAAATCTTCCAAACGTGCTTCATCAAACGTTTTACGTGGTTGGTAAGGATTGGCTTTTATTAAATTCACTTTAATATTTTGGACTTGTGCATTTGGTTCTAATTGTAATCTTTGATCTTCAGAATTTGTGATTTTAGACACCTACTTCCAGTATTCATTATAGATTTGCAAATTAATTTTTATGATTTTATTATATCATCCTTGCTGTGACAGATAATACAAACACCAAATAATTAGTTAAATCTAAATTTTCAGAAAAGTTATTGACAAACTAAATTCTAGTGTGTAATCTTAGGTATATCAAATTAAGAAATTGCAAATACGAAACACAGTAATAAGGAAAGTAAAACTTACACTGCTGACACAGAGAGTCTTTGATACGCTGAAAGAAGACGCGGAAAGAAAGTTCGAAAATGGCCTTTGAGTGTTGATGCCAATATGAGGTATCAACGGGATCGCCCGTTATAGCGATACAGTATTAACATTTTGTTCAATGGCGTACTGGATTTATCCACGCGTCGTATACTTCGTTAATACTCATTTTATTTCACTTTAAGATGAGTTTTATTTTTAACGAGGCTGCGATGACATGATTCAGTTTACGTTATAAAGTTAACATTTTGGCGTACTGGGTAAGGTTACTTTAGTGATAACGTAACAAACAAAGGTGGTACCGCGAGCTAAGCTTTCGTCCTTTACATCCGATATATTCGGGTTTAAAGGACGGAAGCTTTTTTATTTTTAACAAGGAGGTTATCTATTATGAAAAATACTGAACTAGCACAAATTGCTTTATCACAAGATCATACCGGAGCGATTGCGAATCCAATTTATTTATCAACAGCATACCAACACCCTCATTTAGGTGAATCAACAGGCTATGATTATACAAGAACTAAAAATCCTACACGCTCAGCATTTGAAGAATCATTTGCAAAATTAGAACGTGGGGTCGCATCTTTTGCAACTGCTAGTGGCATGGCAGCCATTCAACTTATTTGTAACTTGTTTAAATCAGGTGATGAAATATTAGTGTCTTTCGATTTATACGGCGGCACATTTAGACTCTTTGATTTCTATGAGCAACAATACGGCATCCAATTTAAGTATGTAGACTTCCTAAATTATGAAGAAGTAAAACAAAGTGTTTCAGAGCATACAAAAGCATTGTTTATCGAACCTATTTCAAACCCACAAATGATTGAAGTCGATGTAGATCCATACTACATCTTAAGTAAGGAATACAACTTATTAACCATAATAGACAACACATTCTTAACACCTTATCTTTCAACACCACTAGAAGAAGGCGCTGACATCGTTTTACATTCAGCTACTAAATACATCGGCGGCCACAACGATGTATTGGCAGGTGTTGTAACAGTTAAAGACGAATCTTTAGCAACACAATTTGCAGACTTACACAACATGATTGGTGCTACACTATCGCCTTTCGATAGCTACTTATTACAACGTGGATTAAAGACATTACACCTTAGAATGGATCGTTCAGAATATAATGCCAAATTATTAGCAGAGCGATGTAAGCATTTAGAGGCTATTGATCAAGTCCTATATAGCGGACGTACTGGCATGCTAAGCTTACGCCTAAACAAATCTTATAAAGCTAATCGCTTTTTAGAAAACTTAGACGTCTGCATTTTCGCTGAAAGTCTTGGTGGCACTGAAACATTTATCACCTTCCCTTATACACAAACACATGTTGATATGCCGGATGAAGAAAAAGACAAACGTGGTATCGACGAACATTTACTTAGATTATCCATTGGTATAGAAAACTATGAAGATATTGAAAAAGATATTATTCAAGCATTAGAAAAATCTAAAGAAGGAGTGATTTCATGAGTTTATCCAAAGAAACAGAATTGATATTTGATGCACACAGAGGGAAAGATTATGATTCAGCCAATCCTCCTTTGTACGATTCTTCTACATTCCACCAAAAAGTTTTAGGTGGCGATGCTGCATATGATTACGCTAGAAGTGGTAATCCGAACCGTGCATTACTAGAAGAGAAATTAGCCAAACTTGAAGATGCAGATTATGCTTTCGCTTATGCTTCAGGTATTGCAGCCATTTCAGCAGTATTACTTACTTTAAATGCTGGAGATCATGTTATCTTACCCGATGATGTGTATGGCGGTACTTTCAGGTTAACTGAGCAAATTTTAACACGCTTTAACATTCAATTTACGACAGTAGATACAACAGAATTAAATGAAATCGAGCAAGCCATCCAAAAGAACACTAAATTAATTTATGTTGAAACACCTTCTAACCCACTGTTTAAAATCACAGATATTAAAGGTGTGGCAAACATTGCCAAACAACATAAACTTTTAGTAGCCGTTGATAATACATTTATGACACCACTGGGACAGTCACCCCTAGCGCTTGGTGCAGATATTGTTGTACATAGTGCAACGAAGTTCTTAGGTGGCCACAGCGATATTATTGCTGGTGTAGCTATTACAAACAATGAAACAGTTGCAAACGCACTTTACTTATTACAAAACGGGACAGGTACTGCATTATCAGCCCAAGATAGTTGGACATTAGCAAAACATTTAAAAACTTTACCTGTTAGATTTAATCAATCTGTTGAAAATGCGCAAAAACTTTATACCTTTTTATCTCAACGCGAAGAAATTGCTGAAGTATATTACCCAGGTAATGATAAGTTACACTTATCTCAAGCACGTCATGGTGGTGCAGTTTTAGGTTTCAGATTAAAAGATGAAACAAAAGCACAAGCATTTGTAGATGCGTTATCTCTTCCGCTTGTATCCGTAAGTCTTGGAGGAGTAGAGACGATACTTTCTCATCCAGCTACAATGTCTCATGCCGCAGTACCTAAGGCAGTAAGAGAAACACGTAATATTACGTTCGGTTTATTCAGACTTAGCGTTGGCCTAGAACAACCTGAAGAATTAATTGCAGATATAAATTATGCATTAAAGGAGGCTTTCAATGAGTCAACTACTCAACAAACTGAAGAACAACATACTCGTCGCTGACGGTGCTATTGGGACCATCCTCTATTCTGAAGGTTTAGATACTTGTCCAGAAGCATACAACCTGACACATCCTGACAAAGTTCAACGCATTCACCAATCTTATATTGAAGCTGGTGCTGATATCATTCAGACCAATACGTATGGTGCAAATTTTGAAAAATTAAAAGTGTTTGGGTTAGAACATAAAGTCAAAGATATCCACCAAGCTGCCGTTCAAATTGCTAAACAAGCTGCAAATAACGATACATTTATACTCGGCACTGTAGGTGGCTTTAGAGGAATTAAACAAGAAGACTTAGGCTTATCTGCAATACAATACCACACTGAAATACAAGTTGATACTTTAGTAGAAGCTGGTGTTGATGGTCTACTGTTCGAAACCTATTATGACTTAGAAGAACTTACTAATATTATTAAAGCAACAAGACGCAAATATGATATCCCTATCATTGCACAATTAACAGCTTTAAATACCAATTATCTCAGAGATGGATCAGAAATTAATACTGCATTAAAGCAAGTCGCAGCAAGTGGTGCTGACATTATTGGGTTAAATTGTCATCATGGCCCACACCATATGCAGCAATCATTTTCACATATTGAATTACCTGAAGGTGCTTATCTCTCTTGCTATCCTAATGCAAGTTTACTCGATATTGAAAATAGTGAGTTTAGATATAGTGATAATGCTGCCTACTTTGGCAAAGTTGCACAACAACTCATTAACGAAGGTGTTCGCTTAATTGGCGGCTGTTGTGGTACTACACCTGAACACATTCAATTTATCAAATCGTCTATAAAAGATTTAAAACCCGTTTCAAATAAGAAAGTTATACCCATTACCAAACAAAGTAGTCGTTCCAATACAACTTCCCAACAACAAACTTTAACATCAAAAGTCAAACAGCATCCAACAATTATTGTGGAATTGGACACGCCGAAGCACCTAGACACAGACAAATTTTTCAGAAATATCAAAAAACTTGATGACGCTAATATTGATGCAGTGACGTTAGCCGACAATTCATTAGCAACCGTCAGAATCAGTAATATTGCAGCAGCTAGCATCATTAAACAGCAATACGCTATAGAGCCTCTCGTACATATTACGTGTCGAGATCGCAACCTTATCGGATTACAATCTCATTTATTAGGATTATCACTACTTGGAGTCAATGAAATCCTAACCATTACTGGTGATCCTTCTAAAATTGGTCATTTACCCGGTGCATCTAACGTATACGATGTGAATTCCAAAGGGTTAACCGAAATTGCACTACGCTTCAATAAAGGAATCAACACTGATGGTGATGCGCTGAAGACAAAGACAAACTTCAACATCGCAGGTGCTTTCGACCCTAATGTAAAAAAATTAGATGGCGCAGTCAGACGATTAGAAAAGAAATTAGAAAGTGGCATGAACTATTTTATTACGCAGCCAGTCTATAGTGCTGAAAAAATCAAAGAGGTTTATGAAGCAACGAAACATTTAGATGCTCCATTTTTTATCGGTATTATGCCAGTAACCAGTTATAAAAATGCACTGTTTTTACATAACGAAGTGCCTGGCATCAAATTATCAGATGAAATTTTAGAGCAATTCGAAGCTGTTAAAAATGATAAAGCAAAAACAAAAGCATTAAGCCTTGAACTTTCAAAAGACTTAATCGACACTGTACACGAATATTTTAATGGTTTGTATTTAATCACACCATTCCAAAGTGTCGAATACACATTAGAACTTGCATCATACTCTAAACAAATTACTTCAAATAAACAGGAGGCAATATTATGACAATTAAAACATCAAACTTAGGATTCCCAAGATTAGGTAGAAAAAGAGAATGGAAAAAAGCAATCGAAGGTTACTGGTCAAACAAAGTAGATTTAGACACTTTACACCAACAGTTAACAGATTTGCATAAAGAAAATTTATTGCTACAAAAAAACTATAACTTATCAAGTATCCCAGTCGGTGATTTCTCACTTTATGACCATATTCTTGATACTTCTTTACTATTTAACATTATCCCTGAACGTTTCCAAGGTAGAGAAATAGATGATGATTTATTGTTTGATATCGCTAGAGGGAATAAAGAACATGTTGCAAGTGCTTTAATAAAATGGTTCAACACAAATTATCACTACATCGTACCAGAATGGGATAATGCAGAACCAAAATTAAATCGTAATGTATTGTTAGAACGTTTTAACTATGCAAAATCTTTAAATGTTAATGCACATCCTGTGATTGTTGGCCCTGTTACGTTTGTGAAATTATCTAAAGGTGGCAACCAATCATTCGAAGAAAAAGTAAATACATTATTACCTTTATATAAAGAAGTATTGCAATCATTAGTAGATGCTGGTGCAGAATATATTCAAGTTGATGAACCTGTACTTGTTGAAGATGATAGTTCAGATTATGAAAATATCACAAAAGCTGTATACGACTATTTCGCTGAAGCTGGTTTAGGTGAACATCTTGTCATTCAAACTTATTTTGAACGCGTTAATTTAAAATTCTTAAACAGCTTACCTGTAAAAGGTTTAGGTCTAGACTTTGTTCATGACCGTAACTTTAACTTAGAACAAATTAAAGCTGGAGATTTGGATAACTCTAAAACGCTTTATGCAGGTATTATTGATGGACGTAATGTTTGGGCAGCCGATATTGAAGCTAAAAAATCACTTATTGAAACATTATCAGAAAATACAAATGACCTTGTCATCCAACCTTCATCATCATTATTACACGTACCAGTTTCATTAGATGACGAATCACTTGATGAATCTATTGCAGAAGGTCTGAGTTTCGCAACTGAAAAACTGGATGAATTAGATGCATTAAGACGTTTATTTAATGAAAATGATGATACTAAATACAATGAACTTAAAGCCCGTTATGAGCGTTTCCAAAATCAATCATTCAAAAACCTTGAATATGATTTCGATAGTGTCCGCACTTCAAGACAATCTGTATTTGCTGAACGTAAAAAAGCACAAGATGCACTTTTAAACTTACCTGATTTACCAACAACTACGATTGGTTCATTCCCACAATCTCAAGAAGTACGTAAACAACGTGCAGATTGGAAGAACAGCCGTATTACAGATGAAGATTACAAAACATTCTTAAAAAATGAGATTGCTCGTTGGATTAAAATCCAAGAAGATATAGGCTTAGACGTCTTAGTACACGGAGAGTTCGAACGTAATGACATGGTAGAATTCTTTGGTGAGAAACTACAAGGATTCTTAGTGACTAAGTTTGGTTGGGTTCAATCATATGGCTCTCGTGCCGTTAAGCCGCCAATTATTTATGGAGATGTTAAATGGACTGAACCACTTACAGTTAAAGAAACATTGTATGCCCAAAGTTTAACAGACAAACCTGTAAAAGGTATGTTAACTGGTCCAGTAACCATCTTAAACTGGTCATTTGAACGCGTAGACTTACTCCGTGAAGAAGTACAAGATCAAATCGCCTTAGCAATCAATGAAGAAGTGCTCGCTTTAGAAGAAGCTGGCATTCAAATTATTCAAGTAGATGAACCAGCATTAAGAGAAGGATTACCACTTCGTTCAGAGTATCATGCTGACTATTTAGATAAAGCTGTACATTCCTTTAAGCTCGCTACATCTTCAGTGGCGGATGCAACACAAATTCATACACATATGTGTTACTCTCAGTTTGGACAAATCATCCATGCTATCTATGACTTAGACGCAGACGTGATTTCCATTGAAACTTCGCGTAGTCACGGTGACTTAATCCAAGACTTCGAAGATATCACATATGACTTAGGTATCGGTTTAGGTGTTTATGATATACACAGTCCACGTATTCCGACTGAAGAAGAAATTACAGCAGCTATTAACCGCGCTTTACAAGAAATTGACCGCTCTCTTTTCTGGGTAAACCCAGACTGTGGTCTAAAAACACGTAAAGAAGACGAAGTAAAAGAAGCCTTAACTGTATTAGTCAATTCAGTTGATAAATTACGTAAGACGACAAACTCAGCAACTGTTCAATAATAACTGAATTCAGGTGATAGACATGAGTTATCCATTATGGAATCAATTAGAACAATTAAAATCATCAACGTGGGTTGATTTGACCCACACTTTTGATGAAACCATCCCATGCTTCAGTGAATTTGAGCGTGCGAAAGTCTCGACATTATTTAACGTAGCAGATGATGGATTTTATGTACAGAATTGGAATATTGTCAGTCAATATGGTACACATATTGATGCCCCAATCCACTTTGTAGAACATAAACGGTATTTACATGAACTCGATTTAAAAGAACTTGCCCTACCACTTATTGTTTTAAATTTTTCACAAGAAGTAGCTAAAGATGCTGATTTCATATTAACGCGCAAACATGTTGAACAATGGGAAGCAGCTCATGGCAAGATAGAATCTGGTACTTTTGTTGCTTTGCGCAGCGATTGGTCCAAACGTTGGCCTGACATCGAACAGTTTGAAAATAGAGATAGCAAGGGTAACCTTCATTTACCAGGTTGGGGTTTAGATGCCCTACAATATCTCCTTGAAGAGCGTCAGGTTAAAGCCATAGGTCATGAAACCTTTGATACAGACGCTTCTATAGATGTAGCTAAAAACGGTGATATTGTTGGTGAACGCTATATATTAGGTCAAGATACGTTTCAGGTTGAATTACTCACTCATTTAGACCTATTACCAACGCGAGGTGCTATCATTTACACTATTAGCCCTAAACCAAAAGATGCACCTGGATTTCCGGTACGCGCTTTTGCTATTAAACCTTAAAAGTCACTCTAGAATGACTTCAAAAAATTGCAATTCAGCAACAAACATAACTCTAGCCATTAAATATTATTAATTTATAAGAAGTTGAGCCCTTCTTGTAAATAATCATCTTCTTTCTAAATATACGAACCCCAAATCTTCTTTAACTCAGAACGATTTGGGGTTTTTCTATATTAAAATTATAAAGATAGCCTATACATTCAAACATTACATAAATCACAAATAATTAATAAACATATTCAATAATGTTATAATTTTTATAAATTTCAAATAGTAATGATATGAAATTTTCACCATCTTTCTTAAGAAAAAATAAAACGAGGTGACTGCTTTGGAACTTAATGAAAAAAACACCCCTTTTGATCAAACACAATTGGGTCTTATAAATCAACTTTTACCAACGCTTACGACAAATCAACAACATTGGTTAAGTAGTTATTTACTTCATTCCGATGATCAAGATACAACAATCACTCCTACATCTTCAAATATTAGCGAAACTGATACCTCTGCCAAAGCATCGGGTACTCATTCTGATGAACCGTTAGAAATCAACATTTTATTTGGAACCGAAACAGGCAATGCTGAAGAAATTGCAGACCAATTCGAAGCAACCTTAAAATCACATCATTTCAATGTTCACTTGTGGGATATGGATGACTTTCCACAAAATGAGCTACCAAATACAACTTATCTGTTCATTATCTGTTCAACTCAAGGTGTAGGAGAGCCTCCAATCAATGCTATAGATTTTCACGAATTCCTACACAGTGATCAAGCACCTATGTTAACGCATTTGAAATTCTCGGTGTTAGCACTTGGAGACCAAGATTTCCCAGACTTTTGCCAAGCAGGTAAAGAATTTGATGAAATCCTGGGTAAACTTGGCGGACAGCGTTTAGCTGATAGAGTAGATTGTGACTTCGATTATGAAGATGACGCTGAAAAATGGATGACAGATATGGTGAACTTACTTTCTCAAAATGCTCCTAATCATTCTGCTATCGATGATTCAGTGGAGTCACATGTCACGATTGAAACGTCTGATGAGGAGGCATACTCTAAAGCCAATCCGTTTCACGCTGAAGTCCTAGTAAATGCTGTACTAACAGATTCGAATGCCACAAGAGAGGTCAGACATCTTGAATTATCACTCGAGGGATACAACGAATCTTATGAGCCGGGTGATAGTTTAGTTATCATTCCTGAAAACCACCCCGCTCTCGTTGAGCATGTGCTAGAAACTCTAAGATGGCAACCCGATACGGTTATTCACATTGGAAAAGACGCACAACCCTGGACAGTCAGAGCAGCATTAACACACTACTTTGAGATTTCAAAGTTAACACCTTCATTGGTAAATCAAGCTGCTGAGTTATTTAGAAACCCAATGTTAAATGCAAATGTACAAAAAAGTGATTGGGTTCAAAGCTATATTGATGGCCGAGACTTTATTGATTTAATTAAAGATTTTTCACCAGTATCACTTGAACCCAATATGTTAAACCAATTATTAAGAAAACTACCACCTAGAGAATATTCTATTGCAAGCAGTAACCAAGTCAATCCTCATAGCGTTCATATTACTGTACGAGTAGTTCGATATGAATCACATCATCGTGAACGTTTAGGTGTTTGCTCTGTACAACTTGCTGAACGCGTGAACACTGGAGATACGGTTCCTGTCTTCATCAAGAAAAATGCACATTTCAAATTCCCCTACGATGAATCGACACCGGTTATTATGATAGGCGCTGGCACAGGAATTGCGCCATATAGAGCCTATCTCCAACAAAGAGCACAATTAGGATTAAAAGGGTCTCAATGGTTAATCTTTGGAAATCAAAATTACTATGCTGATTACCTATATCAAAGTGATTTAGAGGCTTGGCTCAATGACGGTGTACTCAGTAAATTAGATTTAGCTTTTTCACGTGATACTGAGAATAAAATTTACGTTCAGCATCGTATAGAAGAAAACGGCGCAGAGTTTTATCGTTGGTTATCGCAAGGTGCAACCATTTATCTGTGCGGTGATAAAGATGAAATGGCTAAGGGCGTACACAACGCCTTAATAAATGTACTAACCCACCACGGAAATTATGATGAAATCGAAGCTGAGCACTATTTAAGTGACTTAATTAAAAATCAACGTTACCTGCGTGATGTTTATTAATCATATTTCTGCAATGCGATACTTTCCGTTACGTCCCAATTATTTAGATTAAAT
This sequence comes from Staphylococcus succinus, assembly GCF_029024945.1. Classification (NCBI taxonomy): domain Bacteria; kingdom Bacillati; phylum Bacillota; class Bacilli; order Caryophanales; family Staphylococcaceae; genus Staphylococcus; species Staphylococcus succinus. The sequence continues at coordinate 2,600,906 of NZ_CP118976.1, forward strand.
TAAAAAGCATCATAAAAAAACACCTTAAAGGAACGGGTTTTCCCTCTATCCCTTAAGGTGTTTTCTAATTATGAGTTGTTGTTAACTTAACATATCGCTATATTAGTTCCCTACATATTCAAAAATACCTGCAGCACCCATACCGACACCAATACACATCGTGACCATACCATACTTGGAACCTGGTCTTTTCTTCATCTCTGAAAGTAATCTACCCACGAGCATTGCGCCGGTGGCTCCAAGTGGATGACCTAAAGCTATTGCACCGCCATTGACATTAGTCTTAGCCATATCTAAGCCTGTTTCTCTAATTGAAGCGAGTGTTTGTGAAGCAAAGGCTTCATTTAGTTCTACAAGATCCATGTCATCTATATTTAACTCTGCATCTTTCAGTACTTCCGGAATAGCATACGCCGGTCCTATGCCCATTAATTTAGGATCGACACCTACTGCTTTAAATCCAACAAAGCGTGCAATAGGTTTTACACCTAGCGCTTTCATTTTTTCACCAGACATCACTACTACAAAACCAGCGCCATCTGTCAACGGGGCTGAAGACCCTGCCGTCACTGTGCCGTCAGCCTTAAACACTGTTGGCAATTGAGCTAACGCTTCTGTAGTAGTATCTGGACGAATTAATTCATCTTCTTTAAATACCGCTTTATTAACTACAGGCCCGTTTTGATTATAAGAGACTTTATTAACATCAATGGGAATGATTTCCTCTGTGAATTTACCAGCTAACTGCGCTTCTTTCGCGCGTTGGTGACTTTGTACAGCATAGGCATCTTGATCTTCTCTAGATACATTATAAGTATCTGCCACCATTTCAGCAGTAAGGCCCATTGGATATGAGACACCTGAATCTTTATCTTGAAGAATAGGACTATTCGTTGGTTCATTGCCTCCCATCGGTACTGCACTCATCAATTCGACGCCTCCTGCTACAAGTACATCTGCTTGGTCAGCAATGATTTGATTCGCTGCATGAGCAATAGTTTGAAGACCTGATGAACAATAACGATTCACTGTTTGACCAGGCACTTCTTTGGGCATTCCTGCTAAGAGTGCTATTGCTCTTGCGATATTTTGTCCTTGTAACCCTTCTGGAAACGAATTTCCAACGATAACATCTTCTACCATACTTGAATCGAATGTGCCCCCTACTCTTTCCAATACACCTTTTAATACTTTAGCGGCAACCTCATCTGGTCTTTCATGAGCCATTGCTCCATTTAACTTCGCCTTACCAGCTGCTGAGCGACCATAAGCTACTATATATGCTTCTCGCATTTCACTTCATCCTTCCTTGTTTACAATTCTATGATTAATTACGTAGCGGCTTCCCTTTTTCTAACATGTGAGAAATTCTGTCATACGTTTTTTTATTTTGTAGAAGTTCTAAGAATCTTTCTTTTTCAAGTGTTTGTAAATAACGTTGGTTGACGTATGTGTTTCGAGGTATATCTCCACCTGATAACACCTCCGCTACTTTTAACGTAATTTCATAATCGTAGTCACTGATAAAGTTTCCTTGACGTTGAGCATCAAGCTGACCTTCAGCTAATGCTTTAAAATCACGTCCTAAAGCAATATACTGTGATTTTGGTGTTGGAATATAGTTTGTTGCTGCTTCGTAACGTGCGCGATCCAAAGCAACTTCAACCCGTTTTTCCATATTTAATATCACGGTATCTGTGTCTCGCAAATAGCCATATCTGATTGCTTCGTATGCATTCGTTGATACTTTAGCAAATCCTACATTCATTAGTATTTTTGTTACTTGTGCTTGTTTATCATCATTTTTATGATTTGTGCGTAATACGCGATCCGTCAATTCAGCAAGGCCGCCACCAGCTGGTAGTAGACCCACACCTGTTTCTACAAGACCAATATATGATTCACTTGCAGCTACAACAAATGGAGAGTGTAATACTAATTCACAGCCCCCGCCTAGTGCTCTACCTTGAACAGCAGTAACAACTGGTTTCAATGCATGTTTTAGTCTAGCGAAAATATAATGTAATTTTTCGACCATTACTCCTACTTCTGATACCACTTGGTTTTCTTCATGTGCTTTTTTCATTTGGTACAAATTCGCACCGACACTAAAGTTATTTCCCTCTGCGTAGATAACCATACTGCTAAAGTCTTCATCTTCTAACTTATTAATGGATTCTAATAAGTCATCAAGAAATCCTCCAGTAATCACATTATTTTTACTTTGTAATTTTAATAACAACTGATCTTTATGTGCTACAGACAAATTAGAATCTGATTTATCCCATATTTCACTATCTACATATTGTGACACAGGTGTAATGCGTTCAATCGTTTCATCTTCATTATAGAATGGTTTATTGCGCTGTTCTATCCATTCTGGCAATTGTCCTAACTCTTGCTTCATACGTGTTTTCACACGATCAAAACCAATTAAATCCCATAATTGGAATGGTCCTTTTTTCCAGTTAAAGCCCCAAATTAGAGCGCGATCAATATCTTTAAAATCTACAGCAGCTTTAGGAACGTTTATTGCAGAATAATAGAAATTATTTCTCAACGTCTCCCATAAAAACACCCCTGCGTCATCTTGTGCATTAAATATGATATCTAAATTTGATGCCAAATCTTTACTAAACTTATTTAAAATTTCAAGTTGTGGTGGTTGTGGTTTTACATAATCACCTTGTCCAGGATCAAACACAAGCCTTTTTTTATTTTCTTTTTTATAAAAACCTTGTTTTGTTTTATTACCTAAGGCGCCACGATCTACTAACATTTCAGCAATTTTTGTATCATGGAAGAAATGTTGTTCTTCTGGTACTTGTTGTAAACCACTAATCACTGCTGTAGCAATGTCTAATCCAACTAAATCTGACAAACCATAGGTGCCCATCTTCGGACGGCCGATACTACGTCCGGTTAAAGCATCTATTTCTGTAATAGAAAAACCTTGTGCCTCTCCTCTATACATAATGTCATTCATTGTTTGGGTCCCTACGCGATTAGCTACAAACCCCGGAACATCATTTGCGACAATAACACCTTTACCCAGAACATCTTCCGCAAACGCTTGAACCCGTTCTAACACTCCTGGGGACGTCTTTGCGTTAGGAATAATTTCAACCAATTTCATAATACGCGGTGGATTAAAGAAATGCATACCGAAAAATCTCTCTTTATCGCTATCGTTAAATACGTTTGCAATTGCTTCAATTGGTATGCCTGATGTATTAGTTGCAAAGATCGCTTTATCTTTTGCTATAGCTTTCACTTCATCCCAAATCTGATGTTTAATACTCACTTCTTCTTTAACCGCTTCAATATATATATCTGCATCATCTTGTGAATTTAAGTCATCTTTAAAGTTTCCATACGTTAAATTTGATGCAAATGATAAATCGAATAATTGTGGGCGTTTCGGATTAGTGATTATTTCATATGCTTTCTTCGAAATTTTATTAGGCTCATTATCATCTATCACCATGTCCAGCAACTTCACTTTCAAGCCTGCATTGACAAGGAGTGCGGCGATTTGACTACCCATCGTTCCTGCGCCTAGCACTGTCGCTTTTCTTATCGTCATATAAAACCCTCCAAATTGATTATTTCTATAGTTATTGTTTATATTCACCTGATTAGATAAACGCAGAATCTCCAGTGATGAATCTACCAATCACAAGTGCATTAATTTCATGTGTGCCTTCATAAGTGAATACTGCTTCGGCATCTGAGAAAAATCTAGCGATATCATATTCAGCAGCTAATATACCATTGCCACCTGTGATACCACGTCCCATAGCTACAGATTCCCTTAATCTTAAAGCGTTCATCATTTTAGCAGTAGATGTTGCAACTTCATCGTATTCACCTTTAGCCTGCATACGTGCGAGTTGAGCACATGTTGCCATAGCCTGAGCTAAGTTTCCTTGCATCATGGCTAGCTTTTCTTGGATTAATTGATATTTACTAATTTCTTTACCAAATTGTTTACGCTTAGTGACATAATCTTTTGTTGCACGTAATGCTCCAGCCATTGCACCTGTAGCCATATATGCAACACCTGCACGCGTAGAGTATAAGACTTTTGCTATATCTTTAAAACTATTAATATTCTGTAGTCTTTTATCTTCTGTGACCACCACATTATTCAATTTAATATTGGTGTTCGGCACAATACGTAATGCAATTTTGTGCTGAATGACATCAATATCCACACCTTCTTGGTTGGGTTCAATAATAAAACCTTTAGGCTTTCCTGTTTCAACATCTACTGCAAATACCGGAATAACATCTGCTACATTAGCGCCGCCAATCCATTTTTTAGCACCATTGATAATCCATTTATCTCCTTCTTTTTTAGCAGTTGTTTCTAATCCTCCGGCAACATCTGAGCCATGTTCAGGTTCAGTTAAAGCAAAACATGTTCTTAATTCATGAGATTGTAACTTAGGAATATAGTAAGCCACTTGTTCTTTGCTACCTCCGAATAGGAAGGCATTATGCCCTAACCCTTGATGCACGCCTAAAAGCGTTGCTAATGATACATCAAACTTAGCGACCGTATAAGACATAAAGAATTGGAATAATTGACTCGGTGTGCGTGCATCTTCACGTCCTTCAAACAGTAAGGGATTATTAAAATAATTTAATTTACCCAATTCTTCAAAATAATCTTCCGGCTCAGTAGCGTTAATCCAATGCTCATTAATAGAATCTCGGTATTTTTCTTCTAGTAAATCATTCAACTGTTTTAATAACTTTACTTCTCCTTCTGTTAAATCCTTTGCAACGCTTAAAATATCTTCTGGATATAGTGCTTGAATAAGCTCTTCTTTTGTTGACATAAATAAAACCTCCGTCTCTATTTGATATCGCTTACATTTTCTTGCAAAAAAATTTGAACTGTCTTTTCATTTTTGAGAATTTATACTAGTTCATCATCTTGTTGATGTTCATCATGCGCTTTTTTATTCATAACTTGCTTTAACTCTAATTTATCAGGTTTAGATGTTGAATTAAGTGGCATGTGTGTGACTTTTAAATACATTCTTGGAATTTTGTAACCTGCTAATCGCTCTCTCATATGAGCATCGAGTTTTTGTTCATAATCTGAATCATTTTCTGTCAATACGATTGCTGCGGAAACAGATTCGCCAAATTTAGGACTCTCATAACCAAGTACGACACATTGTGCAATCAATGGGTGTTCTGATAATACTGCTTCAACTTCAGATGGGAGCACATTCTCACCACCAGTAATAATAAGCTCTTTACGACGGTCAACAATAAATACATCCCCATCTTCATCAATTTTAGCTAAATCACCTGTTAGGAAATATCCATCTTTAAAGGATTTGGCTGTTTCTTCTGGTTTGTTCCAATATCCTGGCGTTACATTTTTACCTCTCACAGCTAATTCGCCAATTTCACCAACTTGAACATCTTCATAATGTTCATCGAATATTCGAATATCGATAAACATTACAGGTTTACCAATACTACCAGGTTTTTTCACGCCGTTTTCTGGTGTGTTGACCATGACAAGTGGCGCTTCTGTTAAACCATATCCATTAATAATTGAGTGTCCCATGGCATTAAATTTTTTCTGTACGCCAGGCAATGGCGCTGATCCCCCTTGAATCAAAAAGTCTAGATTTTCAAAATTATGAGGATTAAAATTATCTGCTACAAGCATGGCATAATACATTGTTGGTATTAAAATTAAATAGTTGGGTTGATATGCCTCCATCAAGTTATTCAATGCCTCTCCATTGAAGTAGCGTTGTAGAATCACAGTACCACCTGCCATCAATAAGGGTAAGGTTAAATCATTAAACCCTAACACGTGGAACATGGGCGTAGCGATAATTGTTCTATAATCCGCATCTATTCTATAAGTTAATACTAAATTAATAGGATTATTAACAAATGAGTCGTACGTAAACATAACACCTTTGGGTAACCCTGTTGTGCCACTGGTATACATTAATACTGCTAAATCATCGCTCTCTAAATCTGCTGCTTTAAAGGGACTATGCTGTTTCGGGTCTACTATGGCATCATATTCTTGTGAGTCAATATCCATATGCACCAAATCATCTGCGATACCTTGCAAACTTGATAGATGCTTCGCTGCATAGAAAATCATTTTGACTTGTGAATCATCAATGACACTTTCAATTTCTTGTGGCTTTAGTCTCCAATTTATTGGTAAATATACGGCACCTAATTTGAACGAAGCAAACAACAAATCTAGAATTGCAACATCATTAGGTGCAAATATACCTACTACATCTCCACGTTCAATACCTTGATTGTGTAAATAGTTAGCTAGATTATCTGCGCGTGCATTCATATCTTGATACGACCATTCTGTACCTTTCATCGGATCGATAACTGCTGCTTTTACTTCATCAAAATCTGCCCTAGTTCTTATCCAGTCATAGTTCATATTTTCTCCCCCTTATTTATAGACGATACTCCGATCTAATCTCGTGAGCCAAACCTCCCCATTGCTGGAGATAAATAGCTTTGTCCATAACCTTAAGTTCTTCGGAAATTAACGGTTTAAAATCCATATTTGCTAAAATATCTCTTTCTAAATCTAGTCCAGCTGCAATTTCAATTAATTTTAAGCCTTGCTCTGTTAATTCAAACACTGCGCGCTCAGTGACAAAATATACTTCTTGCCCTAACTCTTGGGCATATTCAGTATTAAAGTCCATGCTACCCACTGTTTCAACAAATTTAGTGGCATGACCTTGCGCTGTTATATGCACACCATCATCGTCGTAATTAAGTTGACCCCCCACAACCATTGCACCTGAAAAGACTATTGTTTTTACCGTTTGACTAATATCAATAAACCCTCCACAACCGTTCATTTTATCTCCAAATTTAGAGACATTCACATTACCATGTTGGTCGACTTCTGCAAAGCTTAAAAAAGCAATATCAAGACCACTGTTGTATATAAAATCCCACGTCTGGTCATGTCTCATGCGGGCACTTAAATTGTAATTCATTCCAAAGTAATCTCTACTTCCGATAATGCCACCGAATACGCCAGTATCAATATTGAGTTGAACCAAATGATCTGCCTCTTCCTCAATTAATACATTGGATAATTCATTATTTATGCCAAAACCAATACTTACCACATCACCTTCGAGTAATAGTTGAGCAGATCGCCTCAAAATAACTTTACGGGTGTTTAAATCTAGATAAGGTTCTCGCATCTCAGTAATTTGATAATGTCCTGAAAGTGCCGGATCATAATAAGATTGAATCGCCTGTCTATGATAGTTTGAATCTTCATTCACTACTACATAATCTACAAGTTCTCCCGGAATAAATACTTCACTTGGATTAAATTTTCCGCTCTGAATAATTTCTTTAACCTGCACAATTACCTTACCTTTATTTTTATGCGTGGTGGCTGCTACACTATATCCTTCACCCAGATGAGATTCATGGGTCATAAAAATATTACCTTGAGTATCGGCATATGTTCCTCTAAGTAATGCCACATCTACTTCTGGAAAATGATACTTCAAATAATCTTGATTTCCAATTTCAATTAAAGATACTAAATCCTCGGTGGTCTTTGCATTGACCTTGCCGCCAGAATATCTCGGGTCTACATTTGTATTGAGTCCGATCTTGGTTATTGTTCCTGGAGAAGCATCAGTCTGACTTCGATAATGTGTTGCAATAACACCTTGTGGTAAATAATATGCCTCAATTTCATTATTACGCATAGCACGAATCGTTTCAGGGGCAGCAGTAATAATACTTGTAATCAGTCGCTTTACCATGCCCCGCGTCACAAAAGAATCTAAATCATAACTATCCCCCTGATAATCACTAATATCATTCGTTAGCATTATTGTCAGGTCTTGAGGTGTGTTAAAGTTATCGTGTTGGTCAACAATTGCTTTAAGTATTTCAGTTGGTAAATTACCAGATGATAAAGCTGCTATTGATATGACATCACCCGAATTAATGATATCTTTCAAATTAGAAAATGAAATAATTTTCATACAGTAATCTCCTATCTTTGTATAATCCAACCTAGGTTATTTTTATGGTTTTATCTCTCCTTTTAATAATGTAAGCCCTTACATGTAATATACCATTATTTTTGAAAATTATGCAAAAATTTAAAATTTTACAAAAACATAACAAATAGATTTATTCTTTATATAATTCAATAATTTTTACAGAAAAAAAGAACACAAATGATAAATTCATTCGTGTTCATATTAATTACTTTTTCGATAATTTACGAAATCACTTCAATTTCTCCATTTTTATATTTTACATGGGCGCCTTTTTGAATAGTGTCGTAATCTTTTTTTGTAACTACTAATACATGGTCTTTGTTATCTTTACCTTTTATTGTAATCGTATATAGCTTTTCTTTCGGACGCATATTTTGTTTCAATATTTGCTGTTGTTTATGCATGCTCATACTATGATTATTCATAACAATCCAGTAAAACAGTGAATTATTAAAATACATAGCAGCACGACGTTGCTCTTGATACGAACCGCCCGCACTATATATAGCATGTGGCCTTGCAAGTGAGCTTGATTTACTCAACAAGGAATTTGCTCGCTGTGATGATAAACTTCTAGCATTGTTCATACTTGCTCTCACACTTGTACGTGCTGCACTTGAATTCATACTACTTCTAGCACCTGAAGCTGATGTACTACTCGAAGCACTACTTGAAGAAGATGTACTCGCTCCACTACTTGTTCCAATCGCTTCTGTTATTGGTGAAAGTAAAATACTCATAGAGACTAAAATAATCAATATTAAACTAAGTCGTTTAATCATGGCTATCTACTTCGCCTTTGTCTTTAACTTCACCTTCTATTTCTTTATTATCATATGTCATATAGGGTGTTCTATAAACATGGTATTTCTTTCCATCTTTAACGACATAAGGAGATTTGTTTTTGCCTTTTAAAATATGTTCATAAACTTTATCGCCTGCCGCCGTATATGTATGTGTTTTGCCATTATTATCCTTATATGCCATTTCAACTCTAGGATAATCTTCATCACCATTTGCTAGCTGTTCAAAATAAACAAGCTCATGCTTATTTTTATCCAGTGCCTCTTTTTTAGGTGTTTTCTCTTCCCCATCTTCACATCCAGCAAGTGCGAATGCGCCTATCAAAACTAATGCAACTATTCTTTTTAATTTCATTTTATTCCTCCTTCTATATAACATTGTACCAAACTTTTATTTTAAAAAAGTTAATAAATAAGAATCTTATTTATAAAATTAATATAGCGTTCTTTATTTTATGTTTGCCATTAAAACAATTGTATATTTAAAAAAAGCGTCTAGGATATCATCGCTATGATTTCTTCCCAAACGCTTTCTATATTCATGTTTACTATTTAACGCAATGCGCTCATATATTTCGAGCCTATGCTTTTATGTTTTTCGGGATAATTATTTGAGTCAATATTACGCCTAAGATCATAATACTCATCATTATTAAAAATGTGCATGTTGCAGCAATGCTTATATTGTATGAACTTTGTAATATCGCAAAAACAGTCGTACTAAGTGCGATACCAAAGGCACTACCAAGTGTTGCAAACATTTTATAAATGCCTGAAGCAAGTCCTACTTTTTCATCAGGTATGGTCAATATCGCAATCGTTAATCCTGGCGTAGCACATAAGCCATTTCCTATCGCACAAATAACAAAGCCAAATACTGCAGCTGCTACATACCAATGTGATGGTAATATCGTTAAACTAATAAATATAATCCCTATTGCTGGAAATAGTGGCCCCATCAGTAACATAGGTTTCCCTCCATAACGCAATGATAACCTTTCTCCTAAACGAACCATTAATATAGCCATAATGACATACGGCACGGTTACTAATCCTGTTTGAAATGCATTTAGCCCCACTTTTGTTTGTGCGTATATATTAAATACCGTCATTGTACCCATACCAGAATTTAATACCGCATTACTCATCGATGAACCTACAAAACCTCGATGCTGAAATAAGGAAAAATCGATAAATGGCGCATTTTTATGTCGTTCATATATAATAAATGAAACAGTCGCTATGATGAACACAAGCAAACATAAAATAGAAAATAAACTAAGCCAACCTTGTTCAAATCCTTGCGTCGCAAATAAAGTGATACTACCTATGAGCAATGCAAAAAGGAACATCCCCATATAATCAAACGGTCTTTTATCAATAATTTCCTTTGCTTCTTCTTTCGTTCCTAATAAAAGGATAAAGGCGATGATGGCTACAATGATTGAAACTATAAAGTTAGCTTGCCAATTGATATACGTCGCTATAAGACCACCTATGACAGACGCAAACCCTACGCCGCCCACACTGCCAATCATTAAATAACTAAAAGCTCTGCGCAACGCCTTTCCTTTAAATTGATCATTTAATACCCCTACGGTTGCTGGTAATAATATTGCTGCAGATAAACCTTGAAAGATTCGACCTACGATTAATAATGCAGTAACACTAGATATGATAATCAACAATGATCCAATAATACTTAAAATGATGCCTATATAAGTCATTCTTAATTTACCTATTTTATCTGACACGTCTCCTGCACCAACCATAAATAGGCCTGTTGCAAAAGATGTAAGACTCACAGATAAGTTAACTATACCAGTTGTAGTTTGGTATGTTTGTTGAACTTGAGTCGATATATTAATAAACGATTGGGCAAAAAGCCAATACGTTAATATACTTAATACTATAGCTAAAATCAATTTATTTTCTGAATGTTGCTTCGTACTCATGGTGTATAACGCCTCCTAATCTATATTGGCGCATAATTTAACATATATGATACGGCTCGGTATAACTATTATTGCGTAGACTTTTACCACACATCTTGTCAGCGTAAGAATAGATACTTAATAGAGTGATAGGCTTAACAATTAAAATATTGCTTATATCACCTTATCTTTCTTTACAAGCACGTAACTATTGGAAAAATACGCACTAGATAGATATTATCACATCAGCGATATTTTATAGTACTTGATTTTATAATTATTTAAAATAACATTAAAAAAATCACCTACTCAAATGTAAGTGATCGCTACATCGTAACTTATATAGATGAAAACAAGTTCGCATCGTATGGTTTATTTTCTAAGTAACTGATTTTGTTATCTTTATCTAGCTTAGCGATATCAATACCTTCTTGTGTATAGACACCCGTAGCATATCTTTTACCACAAATCGCCCATTTCGCTTCATAACTGCCATCATCTTTTTGATACCAGCCATTGCTCATATGTTTTAAATCTTCATTCATTTCAAATACTTTTTTCACAAAGTTAACCCATGCCTCTTTACCATGATACGCATGGCCATTAAGTACAAATGTTATATTTTCACTAAATAATGCAACCAAAGCATCAAAACTCGTTTCGCTATATCTTGCCTCATCAAATAATTTAAAATATGCATCTAATGTATCCATTTTTTCATCCTCCTTTACTAAAATACGATTCGCATTTATGTTCGATTATCATAACGTACTATACAAAGTGCATTAAATTAATAACGACAATAAAGTAATGATAGGTAGACCACCTTGTTTGAGCATAATACTTTTATCACTCGTTAGGCCTCCATAAATTGCTACTATTATAATATAAATTAAAAGTAAAGCCACCATCTCTTTAGGATGACTCGCAAAGGTAACACCATATAACAATAATAATCCAATCACACCATTATATACGCCTTGATTTTTTAATAAGACGTTAACATTTTCATCTTTTAATTTTTCCTCACTAATATTAAACACCTTGCTTGTTCTTTTAGAATGTGTCGCAATGGTCTCTAAATACATAATAAAGAAGAATTCAATTGCCACTAATACTGTTAATATAATAGAAATAACACTCACTTTAGACTCCCCTTTATAATTACACTTGTTTTACATATTTTACTGCACTTTCCCTATACCTGCCAGTAGGTTGAATCGTAATATGCTAACAAACATTATAAAGCAGTTTATCTTCTATAATTTAATCCAAAACACATCTTTTCATTGCTTTAGCTACCTTGTTATTTAAGTCATCTTCAGAACTTTCCAGCGCCTCAATGATATTACTTTTATCTTGGTCACTACGTTTTTGACTTAATTTATAAGCAGCGTTAATTTCTAAAACTTTTATTTGAAAGCCAACAATACCTTGAATTTGTTTTCGTGTCTTCTCTGACATATTACCCCAAGTCATCCCATTATAACGATGCTTCTCGTATTTATCTAATAGTAATGATAGATCATGCTTTAATGCTTGCTCGGTTAAAATTTTGCCTCTACCATACACATGAACACTTTGATAATTCCATGTAGGGACGTCTTCTTCTTCATACCACGTAGCGGAAATATAACTATGTGGACCTTGGAATATGACTAATATTTGATCTGCTTGCTCTATGGTTTTCCACTGTGTATTAGATTTTGCAAAATGGCCTGAAATATAAATAGATTCCTCGTCCTCAGTTATATTAATAGGCACATGTGTTGCTAATGGCTTACCATTATCTGTAGAGACGACAGTTACAAACTGGTGTTGCATCATAAACCTTTTAATTTCTTGTATATCATTTTCTTTATAATGGTTTGGTATGTACATACTTTTCCCCCTTAATGACTTGATCATGATATTTATCTTCTTTAATAAATTCTCTTGTTTCCTTTTTTAACGTATGACCAATCATTAGAAATATTCTCTTTAACCCTTTTTAGCATATCCGTTAGCGCTTTAATTTCTTCTTCAGAAAAATCTTTTAACGCAACTGCATTAGAATATTCATTTTCTCTTATAATGAATGGATATAACGTTTCTCCTTTGTCTGTGGCAAACAGTAGTTTATTTTTTTTGTTATTTTCACCAGACTTTTTAATAATTAAACCGTTTTTTTCTAAGTTACTAATCGCTCTTGAAGCTGTGGCACGATCAATTTTCAACATTTCAACTAACTGTTCTTGTATGATGCCTGGATTTTCATAGATTCTAACCAAATAAACAAACTGTCCTTTAGCTAAATCTATTTCTTTAAATTCAATATTACTTATAGAGTCTAATGCTCTAGAAATAACCCCAATATCTCTTAATATATCTTTCATCAACACACTCCTTTTGTTGCATTTGCAATATATTACCACTATAACATATTACTCATTTACCCACTTAATAAATCTATAAAAAAGCACCCATCTATGTGATAGGTGCTTAAAATGATACTATTTTATCTTTTTTTAAAGCTACTTTTTAAAATGTAAAACAAATAATAAATGATTCCTATAATGAACCAGAGCATCGTATAGAATTTCGCTTGTCCACTTAATCCCCAAAACACTGCAAATACACATATAAATATGATTATTGGCATAACTGGATATAATGGCAATTTAAAAGCCGGTTTCGGTAAATCTTTACCTTCTCTACGACGTAAAGCATATAGACCAATAGTAACAAACATAAATGCTACAAGTGTACCTGCAGAAATCAGTTGCGCTAAGAAGCCAAAAGGAAATACAGAACCTACTATAACAGCTACTATTGTCAATATAAATAAAGCACGGTTTGGTAAGTTCTTCTTGTTTAATTTACCTAACCAAGAAGGTAAAATACCGTCACGCCCAAATGAATACAATAAGCGTGATCCTGCAAGCATCATACCAATTAAAGCAGTAAACATACCAATAACTGACACAGCCTGAACAATGACAGCAACAGTTTCATGACCACTCGTACGTAATGCCCAGCCCACGGGCTCTGCATTATCTTTATATGCTGTATAATCAAACATACCTACTAATACAAGAGAAACTGCTACAAATAACCCTACAGCAATACCCAATGAACCTAAAATTCCTAATGGCATTGTTTTTTGTGGATTAATTGCTTCTCCTGAATTAGCAGCAATAGAATCAAATCCAATATAGGCAATAAATATTACAGAACTACCTGCGTATATACCTTGCCAGCCGCCAAATGATCCAGCAGCTGTAGCTTTATATTCAGGAATAAATGGTACATAGTGCCCAATATTGATGACACTTATGCCTACTATTATAAAGAGAAAAATTGCTAATACTTTTAATACTACTAAAGTATTTTGAACACGTGCTGTTTCTGAAGCGCCCCTAGCTAATAACAAAGCCGTAATAACTACAACGATAGCTGCAATCACATCAATCATGCCACCATTAGTACCTAAAGAGTTCGACAGTGCATTCGGTAGCGAAACATCGAAGGGCTTTAATAATCCTTGTAAATTTGCTGAGAATCCTGATGCCACGAAAGACACTGCAATCATATATTCTGCAATAAGTGCCCATCCTACAATCCATCCAAAAAACTCACCAAACAATATGCTAATCCATGTATATGCAGATCCTGCAAATGGCATTACTGAAGCCATTTCAGCATAGACAAATGCTACAAGTGCGGCAACAATTGCTGAAACTAAAAACGACAAACTCACAGAAGGTCCCGTATGATCCGCTGCAACAACGCCTGGCAAAGTAAAAATTGCTGTCGAAACAATGGTTCCGACACCTAAAGCTAAAAAGTCCCTAACTCGTAGTGTACGTTCTAAATGCGCATCTTTATTTTGATAACGCGATACTTCTTCTTTTCGAAATATTCTACTCATTATATTCATTTCGTATTACTCCTTGTGTATTAAAAACAAACATGTTTTTAAGTATAATCATTTTTAAATATAATGTACATATTAGTTTGAATTAACTTCTAAATTATACTTATGCTTCCCAAGCTCAAATACCTATATAAATTTTTAATGATTACTTGCTATTTCCTATGATAACGGTTGGTGAGTGATCATATTTATCATGCAAAACAAAAAATATATTTATACTTTCTTAGGTACTTAAAAGTGCGTACTTTCATTTCCTTTCTATAATGCTTACAATAGTGAATATAAAATTTATTTAGATGCACGTACATCTATCTAATACAAAGGAGTGTAATTATGCAAAATATCAAATTTTATAATGGCAACACAATGCCACAATTAGGTTTAGGCGTATTTAGAGTCGAAAATGATGACACAGCTAAAGATGCAGTCAAACATGCAATCGTAAATGGTTATCGTAGTATCGATGCAGCATTGGTTTATGGCAACGAAGAAATGGTAGGTCTTGGCATTCAAGAAGGTATGGCGGAAGCTGGTATCCAAAGAGAAGATTTATTTATCACTTCTAAACTTTGGTTAGATCAATATGGTAAAGACAATGTAATCAAAGGTTACCAAACTTCTATTGATAACTTAGGCCTTGATTATTTAGACCTATATCTTATTCACTGGCCAGGTACAGATGAAGCATTAACTATCGATACTTGGAAAGGTATGGAAGCACTATATGAAGCTGGTAAAGTTAAAAATATTGGTGTAAGTAATTTCAACATCGAGCATTTAGAAGCGTTAAAAAATCAAACTTCTATTAAACCAGTGATTAACCAAGTTGAATTTCACCCTTACTTCACACAAGAATCATTAAGAAATTATTTAGCAACAACAGACATTCACATGGAATCTTGGTCTCCACTGATGAATGCTGAAATTTTAACTGATGAAACAATTAATGCTATTGCTGAAGAAGTTGGAAAATCAGCTGCACAAGTAGTCATTAGATGGAATATTGAACATGGTGTCGTAACAATTCCAAAATCTGTAACACCACATAGAATAGAAGAAAATATAAATGTATTTGATTTTTCATTAACTGAAGAACAGATTGCACGCATCGATGCCTTGAACCAAAATAAACGCATCGGACCTAATCCATTAGAATTTAATGGCTAATTTTCAATATCTAATTAAGGCATATCAGTTTTATCAAAACTGATATGCCTTTTATTTATGATTACTTTATTTTATTAAATGGTACTTAATTTCTTTTCTTATATAATCTAAAGAGTAAGGATCATTAAACCAATACGTCTCTGCTTTAACGTTGATTACATGATTATTTTTAACAGCGGGGATATTTTTCCAAATATTATTCTTTTCAAATTCAGGTTTAGATTTCCCCTCACTCATTGTAATAATATAGTCTCCCGAGTATTGAGGTAATTTTTCTTGAGATAATTCTTTCCATCCATCTTTTTTAACAACTTTCTCTAAAGCATTGGGCATTTTCAGATTAAAAGCTTGATAAACCACTTCACCTCCGCGCCCCCAAGATTTACCAAATGCATAAATTGTTTTACTAAAATCATCAAAAATAGAAATCGTTGCGTTTTCACCAATTTGTTGTTTGATTTCTTTAGAATCTTTTGAGGTTTGATCTTTCCATTCCTTCACCCATTGTCTCGATTTTTCTTCTTTTCCAATCATTTTCCCTAATTCAATTTGTGTATCTAAATAATCTTTTTTTCCATACTCAATGGGGATTGTAGATGCTATTTTTTGATACTTTTTAATATTTTTATCTGTAGTATCTACAATAATTAAGTCAGGTTTGAGCTTTGCAACCTTTTCTACATCATTTTCACTGAATTTCTCGGTGTTTTTAAATTTATCTTTAAGTACTTTACTCTTATCAATATCTTTAGTCACGCCCACAATGTTCCCGCCTAAATATTTCAATCCACCAGCATATGTATTTGCTATGACTGCAATGCGTTTAGGTTTTTTAGGTATGTCTATTTTTTTACCACTATCTAATTCATAACTCCTTGTATCTTCACTTTTCTCTGCCTCACTCTGGTGGCTACAAGAAGCTAATAATAATGTTACTAAAATAATAAAAGCTATAAATTTTTTCATAAATATTCCCCTTCGAATTTTGAAAATGATTATCAATATCATTTATATTTTATTCTTTTTATTATTAATCAGCAATAGCTTTTAATAAATTCATCAATTTAAAGCTCACGCTCTCATTATTGAAGTCGACTAATACCTGTATTAATTTCTTTCTTATGTTAATCATGTCCCCAATCAACAACTTTACAACCTAAAAAAGCTGTTACTAAAGTCCTTGGTTTACTTTAGTAACAGCCTATTGTTTGGGATAATATTTATAACACAGATACTTTCTGTCTAATTGCTATTGATTTTCATGATTCCATGCGATGTAACACTTCTAACTGGATTGCTTTTAAAGCTTCACTATAGTCCTTATTCGTACTTTCTTGGGCATTTACAGTCAATAAATCAATTAATCCAACATTAGTCATTTCTGTTAACTCATGTTCAAACTGATGTAAGTGTTCTTCTGATGTTTTCGCATTTTGCTTTTCAATTTGATAATATTGATCGGCTCCTAAACCGCCTTCTTCAATCATAACAGAGATACCACTTGAACGAGTTTCATTGAGTCGTTTGACTTTGATACGTTTATTATCACGAACAACCATTTGAATCCCTCCTAATTTATGCGCATTATACAAGACCTTACTGCTACTACATATAAAGCTTGGCTGTCATTAGTTTATGGATTGAAATTAAATGATCTGGATGACTTTGATTATATGTATCAAGATTCGATTAATAATTTTTTATTTATGATAATAAATCACAAGGATTGATATTGATTTAAGTGTAATATTACATATCGATAAATACAAGCTCTTTGCTCATTATTTTTCTAAATATTAAACCATAAACACTGAAATTCTACCTCTATAATAACTATGTAATCATGTTTGTAATTGTAGTCTCCCAAAGTAAAAAAATTTACATTTCAATTCTAAATTATATTCTTTCAAAATATAATTGCTATTAATATATTTTTTGATGCGTTATTTTTTCAAAATCAGTTAAAAGTTAATAAAAAATACTTTTGAATTAGAATTTTAAAATTAATAATGTAAATAAATGTTTTCTTTCTAATTTTTAATATTATATATTGTATTAATATGTTATTATAAACATCTGATAATTAGGAATTGTCAGTTATTAAATAGATATTTACACACAAAAACAATAATTAAACTAATTATTATTTTACTTCCTGAAAACACGATTAAATATAATATGAAACAATACAGTATATTCATAGCATTTTAAACAATAACCGAATGGAAGGATGACATGTAATGGGCAATAACGTTTTAGATATTAGTTCTTTAGATATGGACCATGTACTCGCAGGAGAGACGGACATTTATATTGTACCAATCGCTGCGCCCGCACTAAGAGAAGGATTTTCAAAAGGTAATGCCGTAGAGTGTTTTAAACAAATCTTATGTTCTTCTAAAATAGTACAGTCTTTTGATGTAACAATAGACCATAAAGATGAGAAAGAACCTTTCAAGATATTTGAAGATCATGAATATTGCATTACAGATTTAACTTCTTTACTCAATATAAAGGAAAATAAACGACTTGACTGTAATTTTGGACTTAGAGTTTACATACCTTCAGAAGATCAATTCAAGTTAAAAGTTATTAATAATAATATTTTAAAAGAAGCAAACATGCCTGATTTTGGTATTTCTGATATGAGTAAGGGCTTATCCTTAGATACTTTAGGACCACTTAAAGATGCAATTATTAAGCTGATTCAAGAAAGAGATAAAAAAGACGTTAATCAAAATACCGCTCTTACAAACAAACAAAAACATATTAAATCTATTAAAACAATTAATAATGGCGAAGACCTTTCCGATATTAAGCTATTAAAAGATAATTTATATAACACACTTAATTCCCTTATAGATAAAGTGTATTTAGATAATGAAGAGTTAGAATTCAGAAGTATCGTTGATAATAAAGACTATGATGAAAAAGTACTACCAACATATAAAAAACTTGAACAATTAACGCAAGATGATTTCAATCAAGCGAAAAATGACAAGTTATTTGTCTTACAAAAAAAGAGAGAAGATGTTATCAATAGTATCTTCAATCAACTCGTTACTGATTTATGGAGCAAAAGTATTGAAGCAGATAAAATGCGCAACTATAAATCTGTAGACTCAAAATACAATAAATACTATAAAGAAATAGAAAGTAAATTAGATGATGCATTAAGCGTTATTCCAAATAAAGTTAAAGAGCACACTCAAAAGTTAGAAAAGAGTTTTGAAGCAGATAAAAATGACCGTGCTGATAAAGCCCGTCGAGATATGATTGAAAGAATAGAACGAGAAGAACGACCACTTCTAAATAATCGTATTCGTGAATATGAAAAATCACTAACTGATAAAGCGAATAACGTATATCATAACCAGATTAAAGTATTAAATGCAGACGTGAAAAATAATTACGAATTGCATATTTCTAAAATCGTTGATGATATTATTCAACAGCATCAAGAAACAATTGACACGAAGAAATCAGAGCTTAAAAATATTATGGATCAAGATGCAGCAACCTTAATCCAAAAACGAACTGAAGATGTCGATAAACTAAGAAGTGAAATTAGTAAGCTAGAACAAGACTTAATTCACAACGAAAAAACCTTCAACGAACGCTTAGAACTAGCAGTCGATAAAAAAGTAAATGACTATGAATTAAAAGATTCACAAATGACAGATGAAATTAATTATCTAAGAGTCGAATTAGAAAAAGCCAAACGTGAAAACACTGATAAAAATGAATCTATACGTTCAAAAGAATTGGAACTACAAAATAATAGAACTCATTTAGACCGTTTAAATCAACAACTTGAACAGAGTAACCAAACGAGCTTAAGTATTTCTGCACGTGCGATGGAAATCAAACAACAAGCATTGAGTTTCGCTAACAATGAAACAAACCAATCAAATTTTAATCAAGTTGTCTCACCGCAAAATATTGATGTTGGCAACTTATTAGATGACGATGCTGATATGGCGAAACGTTATGAAAGACGCAAAAAGCCAACATTCTTTACTTGGTTAGGTGGCCTTTTCTTATGTGCAGTATTAGGTTCTGCCACTTTATTTGGTAGTCATGTTGCTAATGCACAAGACAGTCACGAAGATACACCTACGAGTGTTCAAAGTTCACACAAAGCAGAAACTCCAAAAGATAAATAACACTGTTTAGAAAACCTATTGTTAACAATATAGTGTATTCATATCACACTAACTTAATAACTAAAATGCATATTAAATAAACAATATGGGAGTGGGAAACAATGAACCAAAAAAAATTAGACGAATTAAACCGTCTAGCAAAAGGTACGGAGAAAGAAAAAAAAATTGCTCTAACATTTGGCTATCAACCCATCATTGATCAATTGAAACAAGATGAAAATAAAGAAGTCTCAGATTTTGCACAAGCCATTGATGCCAACGAAGATTTAAAGTTACATAAAAATAATCTTCACTATAATCAACACAAAGAAGTGTTTAGGAACGATTTAAAACAAGCGACACGTTATATGTATGCAACTTTAATATTAATTGCAATCGCTGTAATATCAACGCTTATCGCTTCCATCATTTTCTTTGTAAATCCAACTAGTATGGTGTCACCATTTATTATTGTTACAGTCATCGCCTTAATCGGTTCTGTTGTGCTCGTAGTACTATCTAAACGTACTGAGCTATCTTATAACAGTAGCAAGCAATCGCTAGCTAAAGCTAAATACTTGCTTAGTATATCGCAATCTAATACCCAATCATTACAAGCACAGATTAATAACGACACTAAATAATAATCAATACAAAAGCCATCACTATATAATGTAGTGATGGCTTTTATATCCATTTATGATTGAAACATTTTAATTTTACACTATCAAACAACTACTTGCTTTAAGGCGGCAATCGATGCATCGACACCATCTTCTGCAGACATTGTTAAGTCTTCCATTTCTAACGACACAAAATCATCATAACCTACCATGCGTATTACTGAGAAAAAGGTCTTCCACCATTGTAAATCTTGACCATAACCCACAGCTACGTAATTCCAAGATCGGTTTTTAATATCTTCTATTTCTTTAGTTTCTAACACAGTATTAATATCAGCTAAACCTTTTTCAATGTGTACATCTTTACCGTGTACATGATGAATCGCACCTTCTAATGCACGTGCACATTGTATTGGATCTGCGCCCATCCAAAGTAAGTGACTTGGGTCTAAATTCATTCCAATGATTGGATCTACTGCGTTTCTTAATTTAAGTAACGTTTCAGCATTATACACTAATTGCATGCTGAAATTTTCCAATGCTATTTTCTCTACACCATGATTTTTTGCAATTCCAACTAAATTTTTCCAATATGGAATCGCTACTTCATTCCATTGATATTCAAGTGCATCTTTTAATTGGGGCGGCCAACTCACTGTAGTCGTAATCCAATTTGGCATCTCATCATTCGGAGAAGCTGGTGGTAACCCGCTCATCATCACAATTTTTTTCACACCTAATCGTTCTGCTAACTCAAATGTTTGTTCAGTGATTTTTCTATGCTCATCACCTAATGCACCTGGATCTAACGGATTACCCGAACAATTTAACGCTACCACTTGAACATGATACTTCGATAATAAATCTTTAAGTGCACTTAATTCTCTCTTATCATTTAATAAGTTCTCTATATTCAAATGTGGTGCTGGAGACCACCCTCCAGTAGCCAGTTCAATATGATAAATATCTTGTTGTGTTATTTTCTGCAGTACTTCCTCAAGTGACAAATGTGCGAGACTATCTGTAACATATGATAAATTCATATAACCATCCTTATTCTATTTATAGAGTTCTGGTTTGCTTTCAAATTTAATATCAACAATTTTACCGCTATCTCTTGCTTCTGAACATGCATTTGTTGTAACTGACGCCATGTAACCATCCCAAGCTGAAGGTCCTGTAATATGATCTTGTTTTACGCCATCTATCCATAGCTGTAATTCTCTATCATAAGCTGAAATGAATCTTTCTTTCCAATCACTTGGGACACGTGTAGAATCTTTTCGCTCTGTTTTAACACTGTAGTATGTTGGATTCGTCAATCCAATTTCACCTTGCTCACACACTACTTTACAATTAATATCATAGCCAAATTGACAGTTTACAAATACTTCCAAATCAATCACAGTACCTGATTCTGTTTCTAATAAAATTAATTGTGGATCGTGTAAATCTGGATGTGTACGTGTCGTTTGTTTTTTAGGTAAACGTACTTCGGCAGTGACAAAATCTTCTTCTAACAACCATCTCAAAGCATCTACTTCATGAACCGCAGTATTTTCAACTGCCATTGGTGTATTATAACTCTCATCAACAGATTCATTTCTATGTGTGCAATGTACGAGCAACGTTTCTCCTAGAGATCCCGTTTGTAATTCGCGCTTAATTTCTTCATAACCTCTATCATATCTACGCATAAATCCCACTTGTACAAAACGTTTATTTTTTTCTACTTCTGCATTTACGATATTTGTACACCCTGATGACTCAAGCGCTAAGGGCTTTTCACAAAATACATGCTTATTATGTTTAATCGTTTCAAGCACATAACCTTCATGTGTTGGATCCCATGATGTAACAAGTACTGCATCAACATCTTCTGATGCAATTAAATCTTCTGCATTTTCAAAAAATGTTGCATTGATTTCTTTCGCATATGCGGTAGCAACATCTTTATTGATGTCACTAATTGCCGTAACATTTGCTCCATTTACACGTTCGTTTATACGTTCAACATGATCTCTACCCATAGCGCCTATACCAATTACACCTATTTTCAATTCCATAACTATTTCATCTCCAGTCATTTATCTTTGAGTAAATACTTTATTTTGTTGATTTGCACCACATATATTGATAATTCTTTCAGCCGTTTTTTCTATAGCTCCAATACTGGGTTTTAAAATTTTCTGTGGATTAAATAATTCTTCCGATTCATTTAAAGTGTCTCTTAATTGATTGCTCCAAGAGATATTAATTTCTGTATTGAAATTAATCTTTGCATGACCTAATTCTATTGCATGTTGCAAGTCTGAATTTGATATACCAGATGCTCCATGTAGAACCAGTGGGATGTCTATTTTCTGACCTAGAATTTCCATTTCTTCAAATCCTAGATTAGGTTCTCCCTGATATTTACCATGTACAGAACCTAGTGCAGGTGCAAGTGTATCGATATTTGCTTGCTCAACTAGTGCAATACAGTCATCTATATCTGCATATCTCACTTGTCCAATTAAACCGTCTTCCTCACCACCAACTGCACCGACTTCCCCTTCAACTATGACACCTTTAGCGTGCGCATAATCTACTACTTCTTTAGTCAGTTTGATATTTTCTTCAATTGATAACTTTGAACCATCAAACATGACCGAATCGTAACCAGCATCTACAGCGCTTTTACAATTTTCTACTGTTAGTCCATGGTCTAGATGAATTGAGACAGGCACTGTAATCTGCATCGCTTTTATTTTATTTTTAATTGTTTGATAGATAAAATCATATCCGCCTAAATATTCAATATTCTTATCTGTTGTACCAATAATAATAGGCGCATTTAATTTTTCAGCTGCGCTTAACACACCTTCAATCCATATCAGACCATTTATATTCATCTGTGGCACGGCAAAACTTTGATCTTTTGCGTAATGAATCATATGATTTTCCAAAAAATTCCCCCTCTTAGGAAATGTATTTTTCTTCACGATTCTGTTGAATGTTATTTAAATAGTCTTTTGCTTTTTTGGCATATATAAATGGATTAGCTTTTTCAGGATCTTGTTCGGCTTCCACTACAATCCATCCTTGATAGTTATCATTTTCTATTGCCTTTAGAATGGGTGCAAAATCTATGTAGCCATCACCTGGAACTGTAAATATTCCTTTTTTAATACTTGTTAAAAAGCTATCATTTTGTAACTTTGCCTCTTGTGCTATATGCTTCCTAATATCTTTAAAGTGGATATGATGAATTCTGTTTTTATATTTATTAAAAATATCTATCGCCGTTTCACCAGATAGTGCCAAGTGTCCTGTATCATAAAGTAACGACACCTTATTTTCATCTGTATTATCCATTAACCTCTGTATCTCTATATCTGTTTGGACCCCCGTCCCCATGTGGGGATGATAAACAAGTGTCATATCCTTTTCATTCGCTAGTGTCCCTAATTTTTCTAAACCTTCGAGTAATTTATGCCATTCGTCATTTGTGAAATCAGGTTTATCTGTAAATATAGATTTATGCAAATCCTTTTGAATGCTGTTACCTTGTTCACATACAACAATGACTTTTGCACCTACTTCATATAAAAAATCTCTATGTTGAATAAAGGCCGCTTCCGTCACTTCAAATTTTTCTGTCGTTAGAAATAAGCTTAGCCATGCACTGGCTACATTCAATCCTCTTGGCTCTAAGTATTCACGTAATACCGAAGGATTTTTAGGATATTTATTACCAATTTCAGTGCCTTCATATCCAGCTAAAGCCATTTCACTAATACATTGTTCAAACGTGTTTGCACTTCCTAATTCGGGTAAATCATCGTTCGTCCACGCGATAGGTGCACATCCATAACGTATATTTTGAATCATAAAATCATCCACCTTTTAGAAATCGCTTACATTTTATCGAAAATTTTTAACTCTCATGCTCACTAATATAGTTTTCTAAAGTCTCACTTGTTGGCATAGCTTCTGATGAGCTGTGGCTACTTACGACAATAGCTGCAGAAGCAGCGCCATATTTCAATGCTTCATCAATAGATTTACCTTTTACTAGCGCGTATAAAAACGCGGCTGCATAGGAATCACCTGCACCAAATGTTTTAATCACTTTTGCTTTGAATGCTTTCCCTTCAAAATATTCACCTGTTTTAGTGTAGGCTTTTGAACCTTGAACGCCATGTTTGATAACGACAAGCTCAGGATGATTTTCAAATAATGTTTCGCCAATTTCTTGATCGGTTTTATCTTGATAACATTGAATCATATCGTATTCATCTCTTGTACCAATAACAATATCGGCTTGTTGCGCGACCAATTCATAATAAATCGAAGTCTCTTCAAAAGTCTTCCATGTGTATGGTCTATAGTCAATTTCAAACACAACTTTAACAGCATTCGCATTAGCAATTGCTAATGCCTTTAACACAGCTTCTCTTGATGGGGATTGGGCTAATGCAGTACCTGATATTAATAGATATTCACTTTCTTTAATATAAGTTTCTGATACATGCTCCGGTTCCAAGTATAAATCTGATGCTTCTTCTCGATACATTAAAATATTAGATTCTGAAGGACTTTTAATTTCTGTAAATGTTAGACCTGTTTTATGGCCATTTTCATCGATATGAATTTGTGAAGTATCTACACCTAGTTTATCGAGATAGCTCGTAATATAACGTCCATGTTGATCGTCTGATACGTTTGCTATAAGGCCTACATTTAACCCTAATTTAGAAGCTCCAATACTAATATTGACTGGTGAGCCACCTACATACTTGCGAAATGTTTCAGTTTCTTCCATTGGTCTATTTATTTCTACAGCATTCAAATCAATTGCAGCACGTCCGATAGCTACGATATCTTTTTTAGTTGTCATGCCTCTCCCTACTTTCTATCAATAATCCATTCATGGTCTTTTTGATTGTTAAATTTCCATACTTTTTTAGGTCCAGCCATTATATTTAAGTAATATCCATTATATCCATCTGGTACAGCTACTGGATGATAACCTTTAGGCACTATGACAACATCTCCATTCTGCGCAGTCATTGTCTCGTCTAATGAAAGATCATCCGTATAAACACGTTGGAACACAAATCCTTTCTCTGGGTTCATTTCATGATAATAAATTTCCTCAAGAAACGATTCATCCGGCAAGTTGTCCTCGTCGTGCTTATGTGGTGGATAACTTGACCAGTTACCTTGATCTGTATAAACTTCGACAACCAATAATTTTTCACTGGCCGTGTGCGTATCTGGTAAGATATTGTGGACATGACGTTGGTTAGCATACTTACCTCTATCTTCAACACCGTTGCTACTGGCTGGAATAAGTTCTGTTGGTCTACCTTCATCACACGGTGCATAACAAATAATAATCCTAGCATCTTTAACTGCTGATATTTGAATATGATGGTCCTTTGAAATATAAATACTATCTGTAGGGATTTTTTCAAATACTGAGTCTCTTGTTCCTAAATCTTTGTAAATATTTTTTCCATCAGATACATCAATTTTTCCAGTCAACGCAACAATACAAATTTCAAATCCTTGAGTCATTTCTTCGTAAACACCTGATGCTTGAATGTCTAAAATTTTAATCCCCGTATATTTTAAGTTAACGTCTTCTGGTTTAAAGTCTTGTATGATTTGTACAGCATCATTTAAAGGATGCTGTACAGGTTTTTTCAATAATTGAGCCATATTTATATCCACTCCTTAATATTGAGGTTCTCCATGACGTGCTGTCACAACTTTACGATGCGTGTAAAAATCGATACTATCTTTACCATTGGCATGTAGTGAACCGAAGAATGATGATTTCCATCCAGAGAATGGAAAGACAGCCATAGGTGCTGGAACGCCTAAATTGATACCTAACATACCTGCATCAATATTTTCTCTAAAATGTCTAATTGATGAAGCGCTATCTGTAAACAAACATGCACCGTTAGCAAATTCTGATTGGTTTGCTAATGCAATACCTTCTTTTAAGTCTGTTACTTTCACAAGTGATAATACGGGTGCAAAGATTTCATCTTGCCATAACTTCATATCCGTAGTTACGTCTTCAAATATAGTCGGTTTTACAAAGTATCCCTCGTCTTTGTTACCTTCTCTACCGTCTAGGACAAGTGTGGCACCTTCTTCAACGCCTTGATCAACATAACTTAATGTACGCGCTTTATTTTCTTCTCTAATTACAGGACCAAGGAACACATTATCTTCCAATCCATTGCCTATAACAATATCTTTGGCTGCATTCACTAATTTTTCTTTGAACTCATCGTAAACATTTTCTTGCACTGCAACAACAGCTGCAGCCATGCAACGTTCTCCTGCTGATCCAAAAGCCGCACCAATGACATCCTTAACAGCTGAATCAATATCTGCATCATTTAAAATGATAGTATGATTCTTAGCGCCTGTCAGACATTGTGCACGTTTTAGATTTTCAGTCGCTTTTTTATATACATATTCACCTACTGGTTTAGATCCTACAAAAGAAACTGCTTTAATATATTCATTTTCTACAATGCCATTTACAACATCATGTGCGCCATGTACTACGTTGAATACACCTTTTGGAAAACCTGCTTCTTCTACGAATTCAGCTAATTTGTTAACAAGTAATGGTGTTTTTTCAGAAGGTTTCATTACAAATGTATTTCCTAAAGAAATAGCCATTGGGAACATCCAACAAGGTACCATCATTGGGAAATTAAATGGTGTAATACCTCCCACGACACCTACTGGATATTTATAACTCGTTCCTTCAATGTTTGTTGCAATGCTTGATAAGGAATCTCCCATCATTAATGATGGTGTACCAGCTGCAAATTCAACATTCTCAATACCTCTTTGTACTTCTCCTAATGCTTCACCTATACTCTTACCATTTTCTTTAGTAATTATTTCTGCTAATTCTTCTTTATTATCGATTAAAATTTGTTGAAGTTTAAATAATATACGTGCACGTTTAGGTACAGCGACTTCCTTCCATTCTTGGAACGCATTATGTGCAATTTCCGCTGCATCATCTAATTCTGCTCTTGTAGATACAGGAACTTTTGCAATAACCTCTTTTGTCGCCGGGTTATAAACATCGATTGTTTCCTTCGAATCTGATTCAATCCATTCACCATTAATATAATTCTTCAAAACTTCTGCCATTATAATTCCTCCTATTGGAAAGCGCTTCCATTTTTTAGTATAATCTTGGTAACATATTGATTACTTATTGGTTATTTTATATAAATGGTTATTTTATATAAATGGTTATTTTTTGTCAAATTTTTATCATTTTTTAATCAACTGTTGAGTAATATGAGAATGTTGTATATTATATAATTATCGGAGGTATAAATATGAAAACCAAAAGAATACATGCAATTGAATCTTACATTAACGAGAATAAAGCAGCATCAATCGACGAACTCAGCGACTATTTCAATGTCTCAATCAATACAATACGTCGTGACATAGCCGTTCTAGCTGATACAAATAAAGTGAAAAAAGTTTATGGTGGTGTGAAATCTATAGAAAGTTCAATTTCTCAGGCCGTTGACTACTCTAAAAGAAATATCGAACATTATGATGAAAAGATCCACATTGCTAAAGCTACTGCTAAACACATTCAAGCTAACGATGTCATCTATATTGATACCGGGACAACAACTGTGCATATCTTAGACTATGTTGATACAGATTTACCTTTCACTGTCATTTCTAATAGTCTAGATGTCATCAATAAAGCTGCTCTTTTCGAAAATGTTTCTTTACTTGTTATTGGTGAGAAGTATAAGTATAGAACACGTTCATTTATAGGTATTGAATCTAATACACTTATTGAAAAGCTCAATATCGATAAAGCTTTTATGGCTGCCACAGGTGTCGACATTCATAATGGATTAACAAATGCAGAACTAGAAGAAAATATCATCAAAAAACTTATCGTATCTCGTTCTAGACTTGTATATGCACTCGCAGATCATACAAAAATGGGCAAATCTACATTGTTAACATTCATGGAATGCGATGAACTTGATACATTAATCACAGATAAATTACCTTCTAAAGATTTTACTGCATACTTTAAATCTAAAAAGATAACAATTGAAACATAAAAATTCAGTAGCTTTGCTACTGAATTTTTGTTTTTACAATGTAAAATATGGTTGAACACTTTCTATCATGGTCTCTTTAGATTTTTTAATCACATCTTCCGCAGGCATCTGATAATATTCTGGGCGGAACAATTCTATAGATATATATTTACCCTGAAACGCCATATCTTTCAACGTAGATAATATACCTGGAATATCAATAACACCTAATCCAGGAAAGCATCTATCCTCGTCTGTTAAAATACCTATCGGATAGTCATCGACATCATTAATATGCAATAAAAATATATTATCAATATCTCCATTTTTTAAGTCATCTAAGCGTGAACCCATAGCATGAAAATGAAAGAAATCTAATACTATCCCTACATTGGGATCGTTAATCTCCTCAATAATGGCATGCGCTTGATTAAAAGTATTAACTGTAGCATATGGCGCACCAAGAAATTCTAGAGCGAGTTTAATATCATATTCTGCCGCCATCAAAGCCAATTGTTTCAACACGTTTACACAGCTTTTATGAATATCTGCTTTTAATATTTTTTCTTCAGTAACTAACGGAACTGCAACAATATATTGAGCACCTAAATATTCAGCAATTTCTAACCATTCTTTAAATGTATCTAAAACGACTTTATAATCCGCTTCATTTCTATTATTAAAAAATTGTAACGCATTTAAACTTAAAGGCTTAATCTGATGCGTATCAAAAAATTGTTTCATATCTTCTAAAGAATGTTCTTGTAAATATTCAGGGAGCTTATCCATCTGTATTTCAATAAAATCATAGCCATGCTTCTCGCATAATTCCAACTCTTGTTGTAAAGTAGCATTTTCTTTTGTAGTCGCAACATTATATCCTAACTTCATAAATCACCTCAACTATAATTATGGTATTAAAATAATTCTTTCTTTAATTTATTCAACATAAAAGTGGCTGATTCATCAGCTTTATCTACCCAAGCAAAGACTGAATTCGTAGCGATACCATCAAATTTCATTTCTTTTAATTTTCTAAATATCGTATCGAAATCTACTTCACCTTCACCAATATTAAGGTGCTGATGTACGGTCACTTCAGCATCAGGCGGATTCACAATATAACGTAAACCATTCGCAACAGTGTGATTTAATGTATCAGAGAATAGCACATGCTGTAATTTATCCCCTGCATCATCAAACATTGTGGCTATATCACCTGTACCGTCGTCATGAAAGAATGTATGTGAAGTAGAATACACTAAATTTATCCACTCTTTATTTAATCCTCTAATCATTCTTAAGGCTTCATCATTACGCTCAATAAAATCATAAGGATGTGCTTGTAAATTTAAATTTATTCCTTCTTTTTCAAATATTGGTAATAGCTCATCCATAGATTTAATAAATTTTTCCTCACAAATCTGAGGTTCATATTTATTTCCATTAAATTCTGTATTCATGACTTCTACATTTAAATCACTCGCTATCTCTATAGCACGTTTCCAATTACGGACTGCACCTTGACGTCTTTCTTCATCAGGACCCGACCAAGCCATCACTGGTAAGACCGATGATAATTGAACCCCCGCATCACTACACCATTTCTTAACGTTTTTAATCATACTATTATCAACTTTTGGGTATTTATAAAAAGGTATAAAATCTTCTCTAGGAGAAAGCTCAATATATTCATATCCTAAGCTTGCCGCTTTATCTATCACTTCTTTCATTGATAAGTCTGTGTACATTGCTGGATCTAATGCTAATTTCATATCATATTCTCCTCTATTAATTAGTATTGTTTAGCTTTCTTTAACTTTCCCACTTTCAAATCATGTGCAGCTTGTATGTCTTTCGAATTAGAAACTTCTGGTATACCTACATGCCACCAGCTCTCATAACCATCTGTCATTGTCTTAGGCAATACTTTTATTTCAATCAAAGTACTAATATCTTGTTGTTCTGCATCTTTAAGCGCTTCTTCTAATGCTTCTAATGAATACACTTTATATACTTTGGCACCATAACCTTCAGCTACTTTTGCGTAATCAATATTTAATATTTCATTGTCCGAAGTTCTAAATTCGGTGTGATAACTATTAACACCATTTTCCATCTGCAAATTATTAATACACCCATATCCCGAATTATCAAATAGCAATATATTCACTTTCTTCTTGTATTGCAGTGAGGTGATAAATTCAGAATGTAACATAAGGAAACTTCCATCTCCTACAAATGAATATACTTCGTTAGCCGGATCAGCTAATTTCACACCTAATGCACCAGAAATTTCATAACCCATACATGAATATCCATATTCAACCCCATATGTGTTTGGTTGTGTTGCATTCCACAGACGTTGCATGTCACCAGGAAGTGAACCTGCTGAGGTAATTACATTACTTTTAGGATTAACGACATCATTGATTTTCAACACGACTGAACTCTGAGTTAATTCGGTATTCAAAGCATCGGCATATTCATTTAATACTTCTTGGTTAAACTGATTTTTTATTTCTGGATCGAAATGATTTCTATCATATTTAATGGTACTTAAACGTTCCCGTTCTTTTTCCCATTCTTGCTTAGCATCAACAATTTCATGTTCATATTCAGTTTTATAATTATCTAGATGTTTTAATAACTGCTGAAGTGTGGCTTTCGCATCAGCAATAACTTGTATTGCATCTAACTTATATGCCTGCATTCTATTAATGTTTATATTCAAAAATTTCGTTTCCTCAAAGTTAAACGCAGTTTTTGACGATGTAGCAAAATCAGTATATCTAGTTCCAATACCTATGACTAAATCCGCTTTATAAGCAATTTTATTGGCAGCTAATGTTCCAGTAATACCCATGCCACCCAAGTTATTTTTAAATGTCGCCTCTACAGTGGATTTACCAGCTTGCGTCTCAACCAAAGGAATATTGTATTTTTCAGAAATTTCAATTAATTCATCGCGTGCACCAGCGTATTTTGCACCGCCACCTACAAGGATTACAGGTTTTTTGCTTTGTTTAATCGTTTCAGTCATTAATGCTATTTCTCGTTGAACCGGTTCCGGACGATCGATATAGTGTACACGTTTTTTAAAGAACGTAGCGTCAAAATCAAACGCTTCGCCTTGTACATCTTGAGAAATACAAACTGTTGCTGGTCCTGCTTGTGCTGGATTCGTCATAACTTCAAACGCCCTAATCAAGCTTGACATTAATTGTTCAGGACGTGTGACTCTGTCCCAATATCTAGAAACCGCCTTTAAAGCGTCATTTGTTGTGGTAGTTAAATTAGATTCATGTTCAACTTGTTGTAATACTGGATCCGGTTGTCTTGTAGCGAATGTATCACTTGGCAGCAATAATACAGGAATATTATTTGCAAGCGCCGTCCCTGCTGCCGCGGTTAAATTAGCCGATCCGGGACCGACCGATGTAGTCACTGCATAAATGTTACGTCTCAAACGTTGTTTACTAAAACCAATTGCTGCATGAGCCATACCTTGTTCATTTTTACCCTGAATAATATTTAAATGTCCTGGGTCTTCTTCTAATGCTTGCCCAATACCCATTACATTGCCATGGCCAAAAATGTCAAACACACCTTCAACAAAAGGCTTTTCTTCACCATCGATACATATATATTGTTGTTTCAAAAATTTAACCAAAGCTTGTCCAGTTGTTAATCTTAATTTCTCTTTCATATAATCATCCTTCCATAAATGAAGATAAAATGCCAAAACATAATCAACTTATTATCATAATATAATTGTTACCGCTTTCAGTCAATCGATATTATTCATCTTTTTATTTTATTTAGCTTCTTCAATCAATTTCTCACTTACAACCTTGTTATTTTTCTTTGCTGATTTAAAATGCTCTTCTATTTCTTCTAACGATTTATCTTTCGTCTCTGGTAGTACTTTTTTAACAAAAACGATTGCTAAAATATTTAAAGCAACAAACACTGTAAATGTTGATGCTAGACCGAAATGTCCTAGTAATACTGGGAATGATAAACTAACTAAGAAATTCGTAATCCAGCAAAAGAATACACTAGCGCCCATACCTACACCTCTAATTTTCATTGGAAATATCTCAGAAAGCATTAGCCATGTTACCGGAGATACACACCCTTGTTGAAAAGCTAAAAATGTTACAGTGAGCAACAATATAACAAATGGTAGTATAGGCGTCCCTGCTAAAAATATAGGAAATATACTTAATAAAATAAGCGTAAACACTATCCCAATCTGGCCCGTTAATAACATGGTGCGGCGCCCTATCTTACCTAATAACCAAATACCTACAAAGGTCGCTAACACAGATATAACGCCATTAGCGATATTTCCAATTAACGCTGCCTTAGTCCCAAAACCAGCATTCCTTAATATTTCTGTGCCATAATACATGATTGAATTCACCCCAGTGATTTGCTGTACCACGCCAAGTCCTATACCAATAAATAATATTTTACGAACCCAAGACTTTGTGAATTCATTTTTGGATTTTTCTTTTATTAATTTTTCTTTATCAATAACTGTTTTAATTTCTTTTATTTCTTCTGCTGCTGTTTTTTCATCTCTAAGTGTTCTTAAAATCGTATAAGCTGGCCAATACTTACTTTTACTGGCATGCCATCTTGGACTTTCAGGTACTCTTAGCATACCAAACCATAGTATGATTGCTGGTATCGTAGCGACGAGTAGCATGATTCTCCATATACCAGGATTATCTACTAAATTTCCTAAAATACCATTGATAACATAAGCCATTAATTGTCCTGAAACAATCATCAATTCATTTTGAGTTACCATTCGTCCTCTCTTTTCTTTCGAAGACATTTCAGAAAGGAACGTCGGAACAATAACTGATGCACCACCAACCGCCAATCCTAGTATTAAACGAAAGGCCACCATAGAACTTACATTAGGTGCAAGTCCACAACCTAATGTTGCAAAGAAGAAAATAATTGCTAAGACCATAATCATTTTCTTTCTTCCTAATGCATCAGATAACCTACCACCAGCTATAGCTCCAAATGCAGCCCCAAATACTAAAGAACTTGACACTAATCCTTCAGTAGCAGGGCTTAAATCCAATTGATTAGACAATGACATATACGGTAAGGCACCGTTTATAACGCCAGTATCAAAACCAAACAGTAATCCCCCAAACGTTGCAATGATTGTAATCTTCTTCATTTTGCTATTTTTTATGTCAACTTCTGATTTTCCCATGTGAAACACCTCTTATTTACGGAATATAAATCCAAAACAACACTAAAACATTACCAACATTTAATAACATAGTAATACTGTTAGCGCTTACAGTCAATTATTTTTTGTGGTTACACATGCTCAAAAATAGCATTTCCAGCTACACTGAATACAAAAAAACCCCTACAATTAAAGTGATTTGTAGGAGCTTCACATCAATATATTTAATTATTAAAAATCCGTAAAATATAATAGTCGTAAAAACTTATTTAGTTATGTTTATATGTTAACTTTTACTGAGATATAAAGTCATTTTCCTTTTTAATTCGAACTATTTTTATTTCCATTCCGGTTTATCCGAGCCTCTAAACATGAGTACAGTATCATACTCACCTGGTGTCTCAGACATGACTACTTGATCTGTTACTCCTACATATGTGCCTAATGGAGTTTCAGCTTCAAATTGATCTGGCGCTATAATTTTATGTTCATCGTCACTATCTGAATCTGCTCGTACATAATCCTTCTCAAAAATGCCTAATGATAATAGATATGCTGATACTTTACTTAACGACACACTTATACTATAACTTCCACCTTCTTTGGCGCGAAGTTCCAATGCTTTAATTGTACCTAGTTCTAATAACCAAGATACTACATAGTCATTAACCACCACAATTGGGGGTAACTTAGGCTCAGCTTCTGTTCCCTCCAATGTCATGACTCCAGTCACACTGCCCGCAGTTTGATCAAAGCCATTACGGTTGGACCACGGACCTGTATGACCATGTAAATTTACCGAAGCATGAATAATACCAGGACGTTGCTTAGCCAAATCTTCTGGAGTAAGTTGATATGACTCCATAAAACCATGTCTCTTATTAATAAAAAAGACATCTGCATCTTGCAATAACTGATCAAATTTTGCTCGATGTTCCGCTTTTTCATCTAAATCTAAATATGTCGAACGCATACCCACATTAGATGTTAAATACATCGTTTCTACTTCTAATTCAGTAGGTCTCCATATATTTAATACATCTGCGCCGTGTAATGCTAATCCTCTACCTAATCCAGCCCCAGCTATTACATGTCCCATCCCTAACGCTCTAATACCACTTAAGGGTTGGCTTGGGTTCTCAGTAAACTGTTCTGGTTCAGACTCCCCTATTTTTTTAATTTCAATAAGTTCTGTTTCTGCAATATGACGAAATTGTGGCTCTTCAACAAATTCTTCAATTGTACGAACCATTGGCATGACGATACCTTTATCTGCAGCAGCTTTTTCTAAATCTAATCCTTTCCATTGTTTAATTGCTTCAGCAACAGCTTCTTTAGTTGAACGACTATCTAATAATTCTAAGACATGTGCTTTAGCATTTGGGTATGGATTAAGCGGCATCATCCATCTTTGATCACGTGTTTGATAAAAATCAAACCTAAATGGCGTATGTGGATCTTCTTGGCTTTTAGCCGGAAAACCGTTTAAAGTTTCCCATTTTCTTTCATAAAATGGAGACAGGCGTTTTACAGATTTTCTAATATCTACATGAATATCTTGACCATTACCACCTCTTACTTGCCACAAATGTGCTAAAGCAACCGATTTAGCTGCTAAACCAAGTCCAGCTAAACTAGCAATTCTCAGCGTACTTGGCATTATCGGATCCTTTCCATAAAAAGAAACTTCGCCACCGCTATCAGATGTTGTATATCCAACTGAATTTAATATATCTTCTAAAGCAGCTTCGATATTAAAATCATCGTTACTGATACGTTTTTCCTTATTTTCCAATAATACTTTTTTTAATGTTTCACTATTATTAATCAACATTTTTGCCTCCTTATACATTCAATTCACACAAGTTTCTATATCATCTGATCTGTTTGAAGATAGGTTAATAACATAGCTAGCTTACATCTAAAAATCACTTCTATACATGTATTATATGGATAATAGACTTGTTAAAACAATAGGTGTAAAATCAAAAAAGCAACACATATTTAGAATGTGTTGCTTTTGAGGAGGTATTCTATATGGCAAACTTAAAATCTAAAACTAAAATTCAAAATGCACTTGTAGATTGTCTCAATAAAACACGCATGTCCTCAATGAGCGTTAAAATGATATGTGATGAAGCACAAGTTAACAGATCCACATTTTACCGACACTATGACTCAATAGACTCAGCCATTTCTATAACAATCAGTGCTTATTTTCGCTTATTATTTGGTGAGCCATATAAATTTTACCTTAAACATCAAAGCATCGATGAATCACAATATTATATTTCAAATAATATTTTTAGTCATGTTTATCACGATGCTTATTTTTATAAAACGATGTTCCAACAATACTCTAATTTTGAATTATTGTTTAAAAACCATATACAACAACGGTATATTACATTTTTTAAAGACACAGGACTCGAAAATGATATGTTACTCACTAAAGAAATTGTTGCAGATTATATTGCTTCTGCTTATGTAGGTATGATTCACAGTTGGATTTTACGTGATTTTCAAGAAACACCAGAAACAATGGCTCGCCAACTTATTATCCTAAACTCTAATGGGCCCATCCGTTTACTTGTCGAAGCAAAAAAACGACAAAGAGATTGAGACATTAATAGCTTACGATTTAGCCAGCACTCTGCTGCTCACTAAAACGCCTTTTGTCTCAACCTCATAATTTATTTATTGAATTTTCAATTCTGTACCTTTAGTCATTTCAGGTATATCCACATTTTCTAAATATAATGTACCTGATTGATCCGCAGTATTACTACCATCAAATTTAAGTGTGATATGGCCTAGGTTAGATAAATTGTCTTGTACCGCTGAGCCAACCTTCGTAATATCAAAAACATGATGATCTATATACAATTTTTGTTTTTCGGTAATGGTACCTTCAACTGCATTGATATCAATAATATAGCAATAATCAACTAACTCATCTGGTGCATTATCACCGAATAATATAACCATTTTTTCTTCTTCAAATGCTTTAGCATCTTGTCCGATCTCTTTTACAATTGTTTTATACATTTTATCTCTCCTTTATTTATATAACCCAAAACTTGCTAGCCACGCTATGAATACCCG
Organism: Staphylococcus succinus; assembly: GCF_029024945.1. Classification (NCBI taxonomy): domain Bacteria; kingdom Bacillati; phylum Bacillota; class Bacilli; order Caryophanales; family Staphylococcaceae; genus Staphylococcus; species Staphylococcus succinus. The sequence goes on from NZ_CP118976.1 coordinate 2,638,000, forward strand.
AGGCACACCATTTAAAAATCTGGAGTAGAGAACTGAAGGCACACCGATTTCTATTGTTTTAGTTTCAGCTTCTGCTAAACCGAGCCCAACAGGTATGAAATCAGCAGCATTTTGAGTGTTAATTGCGAATAATGCTGGCAATGCCAAGTGTGGTGGGATATTGCCTTTTCCAATTTCTACACCAATCAATGTACCTAACACTTGACCAATCACTCCCCCTGGACCTAATAAGGGACTTAAAAATGGCAATGAACAAATCAATCCGATAGCTAATAATCCCCATATATTACCTGCAAGTGGTGACATCACTTGAGCAAACAGTTTACCGATACCTGAACCTTGAATAATTCCAATTAATAGTGCTACAAATCCCATAAAAGGAATAATTGTATGCAACATTGTATCTACAGCATCCCTTGCCGCTTGATAAAATGTATTAATAATTTTTCCGGCTCCAAGTCCAATTTTAGTTAAAATACCTACATGTTCTTGTTCAGCTCGCGTTTCCATAAGTTTTTTATCTTTTGAGTACATGCTATTAGTCGCTTCTTTATTTTGTGTCGCTGTTGAACTACTAACCATGGTTGTTTCCTCTTCTGTACCTAATTCTGAAACCTGACTGACATCAACGTTTGAAACATATATGTCTTCCGTAATGTATTGTCTAAGCGGACCACTTTTGCCGGTGGCCATAATATTAATAGTTGGAATCCCTTTTTTAGGATAAATACCACATCTTAATGTTCCTCCACAATCAATAATAATAGCCATGATTTCTTCTTCAGGGACTGATGTTTCAAAGCCGTTTACAGGATCTGCACCTGTAATTTCAGAAATTTTATCCACAATCTCAGGTTTATGTCCTCCTGTGATATAAACTAACTTCTTCTTGTCTCCTTCAACACCAAATGTTAACGGTCCTCCAAATCCTCCAGAACCTTTGACCACTTTTACTTTTTTATTCATTTATTTCACCTCATCCCTCTAATTTAATCTCTTTACTTAATTTTACTTTTTGTTGCTTTTCTACAAAGCTTGTTGTGAAGTCTGTAACCCAACCACCGATAAAGTTCACTAACAAACCAACTAATAGGTAACGTACAGCTAGATCTGTAGTTGGTAGTCCTAATTTTTGAATACCATTAGCTATCCCTAAGAAAATAAATAATTCCGCTGGATTAATGTGAGGAAATAATCCATTACTCGTGTGTGCAAATTGTGAAGCTGATGCAAAATAACTTGGTTTATATTTTTCTGGCATAAATCTTCCTAATGAATGAACCATCGGATTGGCTAACATAAATGATCCCAAAAATGGTAAGACTAAATAGCGCATTAACGGATTTTTAGCAGATTTTTGTGCAACAAAATTGATACGCTCTTCTCCAATTAATTGAATGAGTGTGTTCATAGCTATAAGCAACATAAGTACTAACGGTACAATCGTACCCATCCAATCTATAAATGTATCTGCACCAGTCTGAAATAATTTTATAAACGCTTCGGCAAATTTAACGACGTACTCCATGTTTCATACCCCTTTCACTTTTAAAAATATTATTCACTTTCTTTACTGCTTTCATCATTGGGGAAGGTATTTTCTCAATTTCCCCACCGCTTTCTACAACTTTTAGCGTGTGTTGAGCATCTAAGATTGCTTTGACTAATAGTTTGTTGAAATTAGTTAAATCTTTTCCTGTAATTTTATTGAGTTTCAGATTTTCTAAACCTTCTATTGGTTTGAACTTACTAAACACTGTTACCCCTTGCATGTATCGAGCATCTTCAATTTCATTTTTACCATTTAGCTGTAATAAGACGAGCGTTCCAGATTTGAATACTGATGGACGTCTACCAATAGCTACTTTCCCCTTATAACGTAATTCTGTATAATTTTTAGTAAAATTTTTTATTTGCAACCATCCTAGTAAATGTTGTACGACAAATCCGATAGCCGCTAATACAATTAGCAAAATAAAAAACATAATTTATCCCTTCATTTCTTGATTTAATAGTGTTTTAAATTCATAAAAGTTCGTATTGTGTGAAAATTTACTGATTAAAAACGTGTTTGTTGATAATGCTAAAACTTCTTCGTATATCCGAATTAATAATGCTTCATTAATTGCTTCTTCAGGTGTAGCAATAAGAACTATGATTTTTAAGTCGTGATAATCAGCACAACCATTTTCTAAAAGTATGACTTTTATACAAATACTGCTTTTTTTATGGCTTGCATGTGGAAATCCTAATTTCTTATTTATCGTAGACTTACTTTTTTCTCTATTGATAATGCATTTTTTAAAATCTTTATCTACTTTATTTTGCTCGTACAGCTCATCAGCCATCATCGCTATCATTTCTTGATATGTGTACTTATTATCCAAATAGTACAAATCATTTTCAGTCATACAGTCCGCAATCACACTTTTATTGAAGATATTTTTGCGATTTAAATCTTTATAAATTAAAAATTGTTCCACCTTTAGTTTAAGTATCTGTTCGTCAAAAGCATCTTCTATATATATAATTCGATTAAATAACCTATTTTCTTTAACTGTTGATATTACAATTTCATAATTATCTAGATCTTCTTCGTTAAAATCCGCTTTTTCAATCATAGTGATTTCAACTTGCTGACCAAATAATTTAATCACATTATTTTTTAATAATTTATAAACACTTAACCCATAATCAGTTAATATAGCTACTTTAGAAATATCTTTAACTTCTTGTTCTAATTTTTCTAAATATATACTAAAATATATCGTTAAATACCCCAGTTCTTCTTCAGAAACTTTTAAGTTTAAAGCTTTTGTAATATTTTCACCTAGTACTTTAGATAACTCAAATGCAAACGGAAATCTTTTTTTCATTTCAATTGCACTTTCGTTATGTAGCCTAATATCAAAAATAATCCGATTAATTAAATATTTAATGTGTAACCTGATATCTTTTGTAAATAATCCATCGTCTATTTCGATGCCAAAATATTTAATAACATCATCAATCGTGTGCGCAATAATATCATCAATTAAAGCTGCTTCAGAAGATGAAATTAATTCGTCCAAAATGGTAGCTCTTCTTCCCATTAATTGAATAACAACCAGTATCAGTTCTTTATTAATCTCTAAATTTTCATAATTTTCGGTTAAATATCTTTTCACAAAATCGATGGCTTTATAATCATTAGATACAAATACGTTATTATCTATTGCAAGATCACTATCCATAAATGCTTTTTCATCTACTCGATCAATTGTCACTTGAACTGCTACCACTAACCGTTGATAGGTTTGCTCATCTAATTTAAGCGACTTTTTTAATTCGAGTAATTGCTCACGCAGTTGTAAATCTATTTCTATACTCAAATATTTATTGGAAAATTTTTCTATAATTAGTTTTCTAATATCATATTCTCTACCGCTAATATATAATCCTACGTTAGGTTTACCAATAATTGAAACATCATATACTTCTAACTCCGCTTTCATATCTTTCAATAAATTACTCACACTCGTCTTACTCATGAAAGTATATTCTGCTATATCATCTATGGTGCATATTTTGTTTTTCAAAATTTGAAAAAATATGATTTCCATCTTATTATCATGTTCAGAATGTGCATTTTCTGTAAGTTCGATCACCTCATCAAGTTGGTTTAAGAATTGGTGTTCATTTTCAATATATATCGTTAAATTTTGTTGAATCTTTGTAATAGCAATCCTATTATCAAAGTAATCATTAATTTGTTTAACATAATTTAATAGTGTGCGCTCTGAAACTTCCACAAGAAATGATAATCTTTCTATTGAAGTATGATTATTAAGCAGTAATTGTATTATTTTTATATGCTTTCTATTTAACTTCATTGTACTCCCCTAACTTGATGGGATTATCCTCTGGATTTACCTCCTGAAATGTTAATTGTAGTTCCTGTAATATAGCTTGATTTATTTGAACTCAAGTAACATACTAAATCCGAAATTTCTTTCAATTTCCCTACTCTTCTTAAAGGAATTGATTTAGAATAATCTCCATTCAATTGATCTACAGTAATATTTCTACTATATGCCAATGCTTCTTCATATTGTTTGGTTCTTAAGCCCGTTTCTTCAATAATCCCTGGAGCTATTGCCACAACATTAATATTATATTTACCTAATTCTTTGGCCCAACTTCTTGTTAACCCAATTAATGCCGCTTTTGTAGCAGAATATAAGCTCTGCCCTTCGGAACCTTCTTGACCTGCTTCACTTGAAATATTGATGATTTTACCTGCATTTTGTTCGATAAAGTATTTAGTAACCGCTTGGCTAAACCATATAGGTCCTTTTAAATTTACATCAAACATAAAATTTAAATCTTTATCATTGATTTCATATTCTGGATGGCTACCAGCTGAATCCAGTAATAATCTTGGTAAATTTATACCCGCATTGTTAATTAAAACATCGATTTTCCCCTCTTTGTTATGAACTTCATTTACAGCCTTTTGTACATTGTCTCTATTGGTTACATCTACTTGTAAGAAGTGATAATTCTTTTTATTTAAATTGCTATCTTTTAAATCCGCATTATATACAATAGCACCATTTTCTAATAAATTAATTACGATTTCATTTCCTATTCCAGAACTTCCACCTGTTACAATTACAACTTTACTTTCAATTTCTAACCAGTTAGTCATCTAAAAATCCTCCTAATTTGTAATAAGCTTGTTACCATTGTATTTGTATTCGCTTACATAATTAATACAAACATTTATGTAAGTTTTGGAAAAAGTACAAATAATTGGCTGTAAGTTGATTATTACTGTTAGAATTCATGCAAAATAATTAGGATAATGCTTAAAGCAATACACTCCTCTGAAAGAAAACAAATCTTATTCTCAAATTAGTTATAATATCACTTTACTGTCCTATTTTTGATATACGTTGTATCATAGAGACATACACATTCATGTATTTTGCTTATTTAAATTATTATTTTATAATGAATTTTTATGAATAACGTTTGATTATCAAATGATTGGGAATTTGATAATCAATTAATGTTTAATTTTACATCTTTGATATTTCATTATTAATAGATATAAAACATTTTCTGATGAAATACCCACTTCTTAAGATCTTCCAAAATACCCTAATATTCGTAACTGTATCACTCGTATATTTGGCCCCGTTAAAATTTGTATTTTCACTAATCTCTATAGCGGTTAGCGTGTCCTTGTCCCTTCTAACTAGCGATTTATTATATCTTTTTAACTCTATCATCTATGCAAGCACTTTTTATTCAGTTGAATTTTATCAATGTAACATACACTTTTATTCACAAATGACTCATTTAATAAATATAGCACTGTAAAAACTTGATAGCTTATGCCTGTATATTTTTTTAAATCAGCGAAATATGTTTGAATTTTTTACCAAAGGAAACTATATAGGGTGCAACATTAATCTGATAACTAAATTGCCTTTAGTTTTATAATTTTGCAACGTTTTGTTTTTTAAAAATAATATTGAGATGAAACCTAATGGATATATTTTTAATACCATTGGTTCGTATTAATAATAAAGGGTGATAAAAATGAACAATAAAATCAATACGAGTGCACTGCTAACACTGAGCAACCTTCACGGGACAGGGGTCGCATACACATCAAGACCTTCTTATGACTCCAACCCATGGTTATCAAATGAAGAACATCAATCCAATTATTTAACAGGTCGTGAAATTCTAATTGCTGATCAACTCCCTATGCTTGTTCACCAAGCTAGTGTTACTGACAAACTCACTTCTTTGTTTGAGCTCGTTGGTTTAGAAATCCCTGATAATATTTTTACCTTTGATGATAAATATAGTTATGAATGTTTAATTCAACAGTTAGCTTATAAGGACGGAAATAAAATTTTATTTCAGTATCCACATAGCGAAGACGTTTTGAGTAATCATCATTATGGTGTAGATAAAGACCTTTTTATTGCTTTAAATAATAAATCTAGACTTGCAGAATGGACAAACAATAAATACTTGCCTGATAGAGAGGTTATCAATATAGAAGACTTTTCAAGTGCTATGTCTAGATGGTCATTTCCTTTTGTATTAAAAATTGGGGATGATTTACCAACATCTGGTGGGAATGGGGTTATGATTTGCGATAATAATAATGACCTTGAACTTGCTAAAATGAAAATTTCAAATGATCAAAATATATCTAAGACAATAATCATAGAAAGAAAAATAGAGGCTAGAATGAATTATTCGGTTCAATATGCTTATTCAAAATCTAAAGGTCTGATATTTTTAGGCGCTACTGAACAACTCACTGATACAGCCGGACACTATCAAGGAAATCATAAATTAGAACATATTCCTCAAGCAGTTGTTCAAGCTGGCAAAGAGATTATGCAAACAGCCGTTGATAAAGGCTATTTAGGTGTCGCTGGTTTTGACTTATTGGTTGATAAAAATGAAAACATATATGCAATAGATCTGAATTTTAGACAAAATGCTTCAACAAGTCTATTAATGTTAGCACCTATGTTGAAAAGCGGTCATCATAAATTTTTCACTTATATCTCTCCTTGTGATAATAAATTATTTTTTAATACTATTTTTAAATATGTTCAAAAAGGGATTTTATTTCCAATCGCATATTATGACGGGGATTGGCATAGCGATGATGGTATTAAATCAAGATTTTGTGGTATTTGGCATGGAGGCAGCAAGGACTACCTGGAAAAATCCGAGATACAATTCTTAAAAGAAATAGATACAAGTTTAATAAATAACTGATATCTTTCCCTTAACATTTATACTCTCCAGTATGTATTTACAATATTACAATACCCCCCACGCATTTTACATGGCGTGGGGGGTGTTAATGTATTTGAACACTAGTGAAACTCACTTGAACTCGTCAACATTTCACTCTGTTTTTTCTTTAGACTTATCCTCAACAATGTTTTGTTTAACTGCTAATTCATGCGCAATCTTAGGTGCCGTCCAAACCACGGGTAGCATAATAATTGATATAGGCACTGCTGTGACAATAATAAAGGATTGTATCGCATCAATACTACCTTCTCCGATATTAATTAAAATGATCGAAATAACTGCCATAATAACAACCCAAAACAACCTGATTACTTTAGGCGGATCTCCCTCACCTGTCACTGACATCGAAATAGAATACGACATCGTATCTGCAGTAGTTATAACAAATATTAGTGTTAAAAGTAGTAAAGCAACCACTAACATCGTACCTAAAGGTAAATTTGTGGCTATTGAAATAACTGCTGCTGGTAATCCATTATCAGATAATGGCCCACTGATGGCACCACTATTTTTAGTTTCATAAAATAGACCGCTTCCCCCTAAGATAGAAAACCATAAGTGAGAAACTACAGCTGCAACGATTGAAACAAGTATGAAAATTTCTCTGATTGTACGCCCTCTTGATACACGTGCTACTAACATGCCCATCAAAGGACCATAACCTATAAACCAACCAAAGAAGAAAAGCATCCATGATCCGGCCCATTTGTCGTCACCTCTAAATGTACTAATTTCTAAAAAGTGTGTAAGGTAAACGCCGTATGAATTTAAAAATGTATCGATAATAAATCGTCCTGGACCAATTAATAAAATAAATGCTGCAACAGCAAGTGCGAGCCACACATTTAATTTACTTAAAAATTGAATGCCTTTATCTATACCTGTCGTAGCAGAAATCGTCACAATAATCATAAGCCCACCGACCGATAATACTTGTGTAATTAAGCTATCAGGTATACCGAAAATACTATGTAACCAGTAACTAAATTGGAATCCAAAGAATCCAATCGTCCCAATCGTTCCAGCTACAGCTCCTAAAATACAAAATACGTCTATAATTGAACCTGTTTTATTATTTTCAATTTTCTGTCCAAATACAGGATATAGTAATGTTCTTGGTCTCATTTTCATGCCTTTATTATAATGTGCATACATGATAATAATACCACTTACTGCACCGTATACTGCCCAAGCAGTAAAGCCCCATGACGTAAAACTTTGTGCCATCGCAGCAGGAATCGCTGCTGTGCTTTTATCTTGAATGCTTGAATCCATTGTAGGCGGTACATCCATAAAGTAATACATTGGTTCAGCTGCAGCCCAAAATATAGCCCCTGCGCCTAGCCCTGATGTAATAACAATAGCTGCCCATCTGAAGTAACCCATTTCTGGTTCAGAAACGTTACCTAGTCTTACACGACCATACTTAGAAAAAGCTAAAAATAGACCTACAGCAAATGTCGCAAGTAATAACACTTGCCAAAATGCTCCAAAATAAGTTATCGAAAGCTCAAAACCTTTGTGTACAAAGTTCGAAGTTGCTTTAGTGAATAGCGATGACATAATGACAAATAACACAAGTATGCCACCGCTAATAAGAAATACAGGCCAATCTAATTTATCTTTCCAATAAGAATCTTTAATATTATTCTACCTCTCTTTTTAAACGTTCTCTCAAAGTTAATTCTTTATATTCTGTTCTAAATAATCCACGTTCTTGTAAAATTGGAATGACCTTATCTATAAATGCTTCAAACATATCTGGATATGTTGGAGGCATAAGTATAAATCCATCACAGCAATCCTCTTCAAACCACGCCTGCATTGTATCTGCAATACTTGTAGGATCACCAATGATTGTTTTATGACCCATCCATGTATCTACACGTTTAATTAAATCACGCAATGTGAGATGTTCAGTCTCTACTGCATTACGTATCGCTTCATAGCGTGCCTTTGAACCAACTTTTACTGTTAAGCTATCATAAGGGGATAACTCTGGTACTTTTTTATCCATTGCCCAATGTGAAACATCTTGACCAATACTACGCTCAATTTGTTTCAGTTTGTGTTCTATGTTGATAAATTGATCTAATTCATCAGCTTTACTCTGTGCTTCTTCGACTGTATCGCCCACATAAACTGTTAATCCAGGTAATATAAGTGGTTTTTCTTTAATGCTTCGATATGTCTCCGTGCGTTCACTCAAATCCTCAGAAAAAGATTGAGCATCCATTTTATTCCATGCAATAGAAAAAATAACATCTACATGTTTGGCGGCAAGGTCTCTTCCAGGTAGTGAAGTACCTGCCTGACATAACACTGGAAATACTTGAGGACTCGAAGGTAAATTAATAGGACCTTTGACTTGAAAATGTTTGCCCTGATGATTAATTTCTTTAACGAATGAAAAATCTATCCCTTGCCCTGTTGTTCTATCGTGAATCAAAGCCTTTGAATCAAATGATTTCCACAATTGCTTAAGTACACTCACAAACTCATCAGCTCTATCATATCGCTCACTAAGGTCAGGTAATTTTTCTAACGAATGATTTTGACCTTCTATATCTAATTGTGACGTGACAATATTCATACCTACTCTGCCATGACTAATATGATCCAAACTCCCTAACAGGCGTGCCACATTATATGGATCATAGAATGTGGAAGATATCGTAGCAATGAGACCAATATACTGAGTCTTTTGAGAAATGGCTGTTAATGTCGTAATTGGTTCTAAAAAATAAGATATATTCCCTGTATGTTCACCTGAGACATACTGACCATCTGCTAAAAATATCGCATCTAAACATCCACGTTCAGCAATCTGTGCGATTTCTTGTTGGTATTCAATCGTTCCAATTTTTTCAATTTGAGATTGGGGTAGCCTCCAAGATGCTTGGTGTAAACCAGTACTATAAATAAGCGCAGCTAAATGCATTTGTTTTGTCATAATAACCTCCATGAGTCTATTATCAAATTAAAAACTTATTTATAAGCCTACCAAAGATAAATTATAAATAAAGTTTTATTTTCAAAAATTTAAGCTTTAAGCATAAAAATATACATCATTTTACATTATAGAACTTTACCACCATGAACTAATACAACAAAAAACAGCTAAATATTGATTAGAGTGACAAGAAAACAACGATTGTCACTGACAAAATACTTGAAGTAAAGATTATAGCCCACTTTTTCCTTGCACGCAATTCGCTTTCTTAAAGCAACATACTTTTCATAAATTCATATGTACTTTTCAAATCGCTGTTTCATTCATAAAAATAGTCAAAATGCTCATATTTATTAAGCATTTTGACTTCTCTTCTTTTTATTTAATATCATATGTGAAAATAAGTTCTATATAGATAGAATTTTTTCATATGTCATATACATTACTTATTCTTTTAATAGATCGGTATATAAGTATATACTCAAATATCAATATCACACTATAAATATTCAGCTCATTCACGCAATATGACTTAAAATAAAAAGTTACGTGCTCACCCCAAAAAACACAACATATATTTTTAAAAGATTAATAAAAAATTATATAGACTCATCATACATTTAATAGTAATGTTTAATTATATATAAAATTCGTTAAATACAAATGAAATGAGGCCTCTTTCTTATGAAGAAAAATATTACAGAATGGGTAGTATCCATCATAGTCGGTGTAGCCATTGCTTGGATTGTAACCACCTTTATGTTCACGAGTTATACTGTGAAAGGTAGCTCAATGGCACCCACATTCCAGGAAGATGACAAGTTAATTATCAATAAAATGTCTAAATCCCTAAATACGATAAAGCGCGGGGATGTCATTATTTTTCATGCAACAAAAAATTCAGATTACATAAAAAGACTTATCGGTAAGCCCGGTGATACTGTGGAAAGTAAAAAAGATAAGTTATATATTAATGGAAAATATATTAAAGAACCTTATTTAAAACTAAACAAACAAAACAAAATGACTAAATATCTTACTAAAGATTTTGATGTAGCAGATACAAAATATTCTGACGGTAAAAAAGTGATTCCTAAAGGAAAGTATTTAGTTTTAGGAGACAATAGATTTATAAGCAATGATAGCCGTAGAACTTTAGGATTATTATCTACAGACAAAGTTGTAGGTAAAGTAGCATTGAGATGGTTGCCATTGAGTAATCTTAAATTTAATTTTTACCCTGACAGTTTTAATAAAATAAATAAATAGTATTACTATTATGTTCCCTCTCAAATAAACAACCGACATACTTATTTAACCTCACTCGTAAAGCATCCCAGTATAAACCCCCATCCTCGTTTGTTAAGGATGGGGGTTTATACTGCATATATTAGTAATGTGATATTTTTTTCTCTCTTGTATTTAAAAATATTATTAAAAGTATAGTAGCTATCAATGCCAGACTACCAATCATAATAATGAGTGAAAAGGAATGATCGAATGCCACCTTACCAGCAGAAATTAATTGTTTACTTACTTCTGGTGATAGCTGTTCAGCCTGCATAATCGTCTCATCTAAACTTCCTTTAGCCTTAGATAAATTTATAGCGCTTCCAGTGAATTCAAACGATAAGCTATATAAAGCAGAAAACAATCCTCCTAAAATCGCTATCCCTAAAGATCCTCCAAATTCGAATGACACTTCTTCTATAGAAGCTGCCATGCCAGACTCTTTATCATCTACATTAGTCATAATCGCATTTGACGCTAAAGTCATCGCACCACCTAAGCCGCCACCTAATATCATTAAGATGATGATTTGGATAAGTAAGTTCATATCTAAGACCCAGTAGAACAAAAAGATTCCTATAAATGAAATTATTAATGTTATGCACTGTAATTTAAACAAACCATATTGAGGCAGTATCATACCGACCACAATGGCACCTACAAGTGAAGCTGCCGCCATCGCCATAATAGACAATCCTGATTGTAACGGGGTTAAGTCTAATACCAATTGAAGTCTTTGCGATAAAATATACTCGAATCCTATAAGTACAAATGACGTTACAATGGCTACAAGCGTGCCACTTGTGAAATTTAAATTTTTAAATATCTTTAAATTAATCAAAGGATTTTCTAAATTATTTTGTCTCTTAATAAACCATGTAATTGCCAACACGCCTATTACAAATGCTAATATACTGATCAGTACCGTGTTATGTTGCTGTGTTACTGCTTTGATTCCGTATACTAAACTAATTAAGCCAACCATAATTTGTAAAGAACTTACAAAATCCCAACGTCCTGTTTTCTTAACTTGATTATTTGGTATAAACATTATTGAAAGCACTAGTACAACAATAACTACAGGAATGTTAATTATAAATACTGATGGCCATGAGAAAGATCTTAATAGTAATCCACCAATAACTGGTCCTAAACCGGCTCCTGCTGCAGTGATCGCAGACCATATACCTAATGCTAATGTACGTTCTTGAGCATCTATGAATGTCAATTTAATAATTGAGAGTGTCGGGGGCATCATTGAAGCGGCTCCTATCGCCAAAAAGACCCTCGCTAAAATTAGTATATTCGGTGTAGTTGCGTAGGCTGCTAATAATGACGCTCCCCCAAAAATAGTCAATCCTAGAAGAAACATCTTTTTATAACCTACATAATCGCCTAAAGTTCCTAATCCTGGTAGCAAGCCTGCTACCACTAATGCATATGCGTTAACGATCCATAACTTTTGATTTGCTGTTGCTTGTAAATCCTGAGTCAATAATGGTAATGCTGTATATAAAACTGTCATATCTATGACTATTAAAAATAATGCACTCGAAACGAGCATTAAGATAAGGTATTTTTTGATATTCATATTGTCACCTACTTCCTAATCAAAAATATAAACTATACGGTAACCATATAGTCAAGTAGGCGTTGAAAATTTTTTAATACTTTACTACCTCCATCGATATCTTAGTTACATATTTATCAGGACCGTCTGTACTAATCTCATCAACAGCATATTCTTCAAAGCTATCTCCAACTATTTCATATCCCGCCGTCTGTAAATATGCGTCAATTTTTCTATGCGTTTGATATAATAAATCATCATGTCCTTCATGATAAGCAATAACATATTGTCCTGCAGCTCTAACTAAATGTGGGGCATGTCTATTCTTTTCTATTTGTGTATAAAAATTAGCTAAATGATCATTATTTTCATTTTTAATATCTTCTTTTTTTATGATAACGCCGATAGGATAGCCAAAATCTAAATGATGTTTTTTAATAAAATTCATCAACAGCTGCGAAGAAGATTTAATATTACTCTGACTCAAATCCTCACTAATTAAATAATACGTTTGAGGTAACTCAACTATTTTAATAGTAGAAAAGTCAGCTTCAGATGATTCCTTCAAATAATTCCTCTTATTTTTTATTGATTCTTTTAATTGTTCCATTTGTTTTATTTTCAAATCTATTTCGTGTTCTTTAGTATTTAACAACTGTACTGATTCAGCTATTGACCTAGAGGCTAAAAAGTCTTTGATTTCAATTAACGATAACTCTAAACTCTTTAACATTTCAATAACATTAAAGATTTCCATTTGTTTTAAAGAGTAAAATCGATACCCTTTTTCATTTCTATGTTCCGGTTTTAATATACCCACTTCATCATAATGGAAGAGTGTCTGTTTTTTTACGTCACATAGTTTGGCAAATTCTCCTGTAGTAAATAGTGTTTCTGTTAAATTCATATTTACCCTCGTTCTATTTATTTGTCATAAAGCATTTTAAGTTACTTAACTTCCTATTCAATGCTCACTCACATTTTACCTTTTTCCTAAACTGAAACAAATTATTTTTACGTACTATAGTCACATTCATTTATAGTTTTATTTTGACTTCGCCTTAGACGAACCTAGTATATTACAGCTATATCATTATAGGAGGTATATTATATATGGATACAAATCAAAAAGTAACACTCATTACTGGGGCAAATCGTGGTATGGGCTTTCAAATTGCACAAGAACTTGGTCATGCAGGTCAACATGTTTTAGTTGGTACTCGAAGTATTGAAGAAGGAAATTTTGCTGTAAATAAACTTAAAGATAGTGGCATTGAGGCCGAATATATTTTATTAGATGTGACGCAGCAAGCAACTATTGTGTCAGCAGCAAAATATATTGAAACACACTATGGCTATCTCTCTATACTCATTAATAATGCTGGAATAGCTTTAGATAATTTTGAAAATCCTTCACAATTATCAACTGATATTATGCGTAAAGATTTTGATGTAAACTTTTTTGGAGTAGTCGATGTGACACAAGCGATGCTGCCTTTGCTAAGCCAAAGTCCTCAAGCTAAAATCATTAATATCTCTAGCACAATGGGTTCATTAAGTGCTGCAACTACAGTAGGTTCAGAAGTTTATGATGCGAGTGCAGTCGGTTACCAAGCTTCCAAAGCCGCCCTCAATATGCTAACAATTCGATTAGCAAAAGAACTACAAACATGGGAAGGTTCAAATATCACTGTAAATGCTGTATGCCCAGGCATGGTGGCTACAGAATTTGGCGGCGCAACACCAGAATTATCCAAAGCAATGGGCGGCAGACCTGTTGAAGAAGGCGTAATACGTACAGTAGAGTTAGCTCAAAGTAAAGACAATTCTATTAACATGACCTTTAGCAATAAAGAAGGTAACATTGCTTGGTAGTATAAAAAGACGAACCCGCATGATAAAGATACGGGTTCGTCTTTATTTATTTTTTAATAAATTTTCTAGTCTTGAAACTTTTTTCTGGATCTTTACTTTTTGATTTTCAATTTCATTAATATTTCGTGTTAATCTGCTATCAAGTTCACCCAAAAATTTAATTAAATCTTCAATCATCCTATCATTTATATTATTTTCATCATGATCATATAATAGGCTTTTAATCTCTTTAATTGTAGCTCCCATAGCACGTAGATGCACGATTTTATATATCATTTCAATATCTTGAGTACTATACTGTCTAATACCATTTGCATCTCGATCAATCGGACCAATTAATTCCTCTTTTTCATAATAGCGTAATGCATTTTTAGATACCTCTAACTCCGTAGCTACAGATTTAATCGACTGCATCATTTACATTGCTCCTTCAGTAATTAAAAACTATATTTTCATATTTATACCCTATTTTAACTACAGTATCCTTTCTTATTTATCAATAACATATACTTAATAACGTGATGCAGATGATCTATTAAAGCAACAAAATGATAGAATATTCCGAACATGGCTTGTAAAATTATATTTTTAATATATTCTTAGCTAGAAGACTCAAATATTCATATATTAAAAATGTAAGAAACACATTAATAGACATACGCCGTATCAAATAAGGAAGGTAACTATTTTGCGAAAAAGACAATTGAAACTTAGTACTATTATTATTATTTTTGTCTGTTTAGTAGTCATCTTGTCATTAGTCATTACAAGTTTGCTTATTGGTAATACTGTGAGAAATGCCATACATAAAACTGCAGAAGAAAAAGCAGAAGTGATTTCACGTACCATAGCGCATTCTGAAATTGTAGAATCAGGATTCAAGCATCAAAAAAACGCTTATAAAATTCAATCATATACTTCCGAAATACAATCAGTGACTGGCGTTAGTTTCATAGTTGTTATGGATATGCATGGCATACGCAAATCTCATCCAAACCCTGACCTCATAGGAAAAAGATTCCAAGGTGGAGACGAAATGCTAGCACTAAATGGTAAGTCATCTATGTCTGAAGCTGAAGGAACATTAGGTAAATCACTACGCTCATTTACACCTGTGTATGATAATAATCATAAACAAATTGGTGTTGTGGCGGTAGGTGTTCCGATGAAAAGTGTAGATGATGCTATGTCAGAAGGCAAAAGAGAAGTACTCATCGGCACATTGCTAGGCATTCTTGTTGGTATATTAGGCGCATACCTATTATCACGCTATATTAAAAGGATTCTATATGGATTAGAGCCTTCAGCAATAGCTAAATTACTAGAAGAACGTAATACGATGCTACAATCTGTTCATGAAGGTATTGTCGCTGTCGATCAAGAAGGCAAAATTAATTTAGTAAATAAGTCAGCAAAAGAAATATTTAAAAAAGCTGGCTTAGCTGACCGTGCCGTAGGAATGAAAATCGATGACTACATGCAATCTACGCAACTACCTCATGTGTTAGCATTTGGTAAACCAGAGTTAGATGAAGAACAAAACATCAATGGTGTTAAAATTTTAGTGAACCGCGTACCACTTTTTGTGAATAACGAAATCGTGGGTGCCATTTCTACATTTAGGGATAAAACAGAAATGGCTCAACTTTCAGAACAATTAGTTGGTGTGAAGACCTATGCCGAGACGTTACGTGCACAATCTCATGAATTTAGTAATAGATTACATGTTATCCTTGGTCTGATACAAATGGAAAATTATAAGGACTTAGAAAAATATATTCATGAAATTGTAGATCATGGCACTCAAGAAAATGAAACAATCGCTTCCAACATTAAAGACCCTGCACTAGCTGGTTTTTTAATTGGCAAACTTAGCCTAGCGAGAGAAAAGGATATTGAATTATCCATAATTAATGAGAGCATGATTCGCGAACCAGAATATGCATACTTAACTCATGAAACGATTACTATTATTGGGAACTTAATCGATAATAGCATGGATGCCCTATCTTCATCGTCTAGTATCTATCCAACCATCGAAGTATATTTAAAATATTTAGATAAACAATTATATATAGATGTTATGGATTCTGGTATCGGGTTAAATGATGAATTACAACAAAAAATATTTGATAAAGGGTATTCAACTAAAGGGAATCATAGAGGGTATGGACTGTATCTTGTTAAACAAAGTGTCGAAAAGCTTGAAGGTACAATCACTATCGATACGCACGTTAAAGGGAAAACACAGTTTTCAGTCGTCATACCATATGAAGAAAAGGGGAATCATCAATGATACGTGTATTGATCGTGGAAGACGATCCGATGGTAGCGCAATTAAACAAACAATTTATAGAAAAAATAGATGGCTATGATTTAGTGGCAATTACGCATAATGTGCCAGCAGCGATTACAACAATAGAGCAAACACATGTTGATTTAATTTTGCTCGATGTTTATATGCCAGAACAAAACGGCCTGTCACTTTTAACTTATATACGGGAACATCACTTGAAGATTGATGCGATACTGATTACCGCAGCATCTGATGTAGATCAAATTCAAAAAGCTTTCCGTTATGGCGCTATGGATTATTTAATCAAGCCATTCGAATTTGAACGTTTTAAAAAATCATTGCTTCAATATAAAGAGAAACTTAAATTTTATAATGATAATCAGAGCGTTAGCCAATCTGCCTTAGATAATGAGTTATTTAATAAAAAAAGTACGTCCTCAGATTCCAATGGCAATTTACCTAAAGGACTAACTAAAGGAACGCTCCAATCTATTGTAAATAAAGTCGACCATTCCGGTAAAATGGAATTTTCAACTGATGAAATTGCAGAAATCGCAAATATTTCAAGAGTATCTGTCCGAAAATATTTGAAATTTTTAGCTGATATTGACGTATTGGAAGAAACCCTTACCTATGGCATAGGAAGACCTGTTTATTTATATCATTTCAAACAAGAAAATCTACATTTTCTAAATGAATATGTGCAATAAAAATACAAAAATTATCGATATTTAAAGGGGGCTGCTACGCCCCCTTTTTTTAATTACAAAAAGATTATAAAACTTTCATAAACTAGGCTTTATTCCCTTAAAGCACTAAGATGTACTTAAGATTAATAAGGGGGATTATTATGATTTCAAAGAATAAAATGAAAGCGCTTTCTTTGTCGGGGGGAGAATCAGAAGAAACAGCTAAAGGTTTTTGGTCAAAATTATTAAATGTAAAGGTTGGCGTTGTGCCTCTACCACTATATATTACGTTAGCTATTATTATCTATGCCGCTTCTGTATATAATACTTTACCACCAGATATGATTGGTGGATTTGCTGTCATTATGATTATGGGTATATTACTAGGTGATTTAGGGATGAAAATTCCTATTTTAAAAGATATTGGTGGTCCAGCCATACTTGCATTACTTATACCATCTATATTAGTATTTTTAAATTTAATGAATCCAGCTTCTGTTAAAGCAGTCACAACCTTAATGAAGACATCAAACTTCTTATATCTGTATATTTCATGTTTGGTGGTAGGTAGTATTTTAGGCATGAATAGTAAGATGTTAATTCAAGGCTTCACGCGTATGTTCGTGCCTTTGTTAGTAGGTACTGCTAGTTCTGTAGGCGTAGGCATATTAGTCGGCCTATTATTTGGCTATGATGTCATGCATACAGTATTTTATATTATTGTTCCAATTATTGGTGGAGGTATCGGAGAAGGTATCCTACCATTATCAATTGCTTATTCATCGATTTTGGGAGACTCTGCAGAATCTTTTGTTGGTCAAATGATTCCAGCTGCAGTTATCGGTAATATTATCGCAGTTGTTTCTGCAGGGTTAATGATGCGTTTAGGGGAAAAGAAAACAGCCCTTTCAGGCAATGGCACATTGGTAAAATCTAAAGACGGAGACAAGATTTCAGAAGGTGAAAATTCTAAAGATACTCAATCTGATCATAAAACAATTGATTTTTCATTAATGGGCGCCGGCTTACTAATTGCGTGTAGTTTCTTTATTGTCGGTACACTGGGACATAAATTTACTGGTATGCCAGGCCCCGTGATTATGATACTTTTTGCCACATTGATTAAATGCTTAAAATGGATGCCTAGCAAAATGGAACAGGGTGCACACCATTTATACAAGTTTGTTTCAACAAGCCTTACGTGGCCACTTATGGTTGGTTTAGGTATGCTTTATATTCCATTAGGTGATGTCGTTAAAATTGTCACACCAGCCTATATTATTGTTTGCGCCTCTGTGGTAATCACAATGATTAGTTCAGGATACTTTGTAGGTAAATTAATGAACATGTATCCTGTTGATGCAGCCATTGTCACAGGTTGCCACAGTGGCTTAGGTGGTACAGGCGATGTAGCTATCTTATCAGCTTCTAGACGTATGTCGCTGATGCCTTTTGCTCAGGTAGCAACTAGAATTGGTGGCGTTTCAACTGTTATTTTTGCAACTTTGCTCTTGAAATTATTAAACTAACATACATTCAAAACATATTAAAAACAAGGAGTTCTAAACATGTCCAGAGAAAATGAGAAAATAGATTCGGTAACGTTTCACCAACAGCATGCTGGGAAAATTGCAGTTACGAGTAAGGTTAATATCACTTCTGAAGAAGATTTAAGTGTTGTCTATACCCCAGGTGTGTCTGAAGTATGTAAAGCGATCGCCAACGATGAAAATAAAGTTAATACCTTAACTGCTAGAGGTAATATGATTGCTGTAGTAACTGATGGTACAGCAGTACTTGGCCTCGGAGATATTGGTCCTAAGGCTGCATTACCTGTAATGGAAGGGAAAAGCATTTTATTTAAACAAATGGCAGGATTAGATGCATTTCCAATTTGTTTAGATACCACACATACAGAAGAAATTATTGCTATTACTAAAGCACTTCAACCTAACTTTGCTGGTATTAATTTAGAAGATATATCAGCACCACGTTGCTTTGAAATAGAAGCGCGTTTAAAAGAAGAATTAGACATCCCTGTATTTCACGATGACCAACACGGAACGGCTATCGTTGTTCTCGCTGCCTTAACGAACGCACTAAAACTTGTAGAAAAAATGCATTATGATGTGAAGATTGTCATTAACGGCGCAGGCTCAGCAGGCATTGCTATTGCTAAATTGTTACTAGAAGCTGGCTACTCTAACATATCTCTAGTCAGTCTGGAGGGTGTCTTGTGTAGAGGAGAATCATGGCTCAATGCTATACAAAATGATATTGCAACTCGTACCAATTTAACAGAGCAACGCGGTACTTTAGATGATGTTATTGAACACGCAGATGTATTTATCGGGGTGTCGGGTCCTTTAGCATTAACACAAGCACATATCAAGACAATGCGTGCTAACCCTATCATTTTTGCTTTAGCCAACCCTGTGCCAGAAATTTATCCAGAAGATGCAATTGCTGCAGGTGCTGCTGTCGTCGGTACAGGGCGTTCAGACTATCCAAACCAAATCAATAATTTATTAGCCTTTCCAGGAATATTCAAAGGTATATTAAATGCACAATCTAAACATATTACAATGGAAACGAAAGTAGCAGCTGCTCATGCAATCGCAAGTGTCATTCCAGAAAGCGAATTAAATGAAAGTTTTATTATTCCAAGTGCCTTAAACCCTAATGTCACAACTGCGGTAGCACAAGCAGTAGAAATGCATGCTCGTCAAGAATTAGCATTACTCACTAACTAAGTCGCTTTTAACATTCTATTTAAATAAAAAATCAAAAAAGAGAAGTACAAAGCATATGTACTTCTCTTTTTATTTTACCTATTATCGTCATCACATTAACGGGATTTTAATTCATCAGCTGTCATCCATTTATGATTTTTAACCAATTTACCATTGTCTGTAGATTTATAATCAACGATATAAACCGTTGTATGCTTAACATTATCTATTGTGGCTTTAGCACCTTTCATTCCAGGCATATGATCTGCTTTTAATTTTGCAGTGTCGCCTTTTTCAAATCCTTTTTGAGGCGCATCTGCTAATTCTTCATTAACAACCCATTTATGATTTTCAACTTCTTTTTTACCATTAGTTGGTTTATAGCTGACAACATAAGCATGCGTTTTATATGCGCCCTTCACTGTTCCTTTGGCGTTTTTCATACCAGCCATATGTCCCATGGTAATCGTTACTTTATCACCTTTTTTAAATTCGCCGTCTTTTGTCTGTTTCATATTATCTGGCAACTGCTGTGTATCTTTATGTTGCATATGGTCTTCGTGTTGCTGATTGTTAGCATGTTCTTTACCTTCATGATTATTTGAACAAGCTGACAACATTAAACCTGATGCTATAATTATAAAGCTCACTTTTTTTATCATCACAAAACACCCCTTTATTTTATATCAAAATATTTAATATCATCATAACATATACCCTGTATGGGTATATAGTGTTTTGAATATTTTCTATTTCAAATATCTGATTTATGATCTTCTATAAAAAATTATAATAAAAGCCTCGTAACTGATTGGTAGTTACGAGGCTTTTAGCTATTACGAACAACTTATTATTTACTAGATTTCTTCACAAGCGATGACTTTAAGCCTACTTGTCCAATACCTGCAATTTTACAATCGATATCATGTCCATCTTCTGGCTCTACTAAGCGAATACTTTTGACTTTTGTACCCTGCTTAATTACTGATGACGTGCCTTTAACTTTTAAATCTTTGATAACAGTGACCGCATCTCCATCATTGAGTTCTTGACCATTAACATCTTTAATAATCTCTTCTTCTGTATTACTTTCATCTGCATTTGATGACCATTCATGGTTGCACATTGGGCAAACATATAAGTTGCCATCTTCGTATGTATATTCTGATTCACATTTTGGGCAATTTGGTAAAGTTGCTTCCATATTTATACCTCCTATAATATAACTTTTCCTACATAACATAACACAATTCATGAATAAAGGTATGATTTAATTCTAAAAAATATGTGAACTTTATATGTTATGACGACGTCGCTTATTACCTGAGTCTATACAACTTTTTAATATAGTTATTGCTTACTACTTTGATTTAAAATATATTATCAAAGTTCTTTTATTCATAAGCAATATCATCAACTCATATGTCAACCGGTTGACATAAAAAGAAAAGTACTCTACAATTCTAAGAAAGCGTTTTCAATACATGTGTTGCGAAAGGAGAAAAGCATTTGAATATTACTAAACATTTACAACCTTTTAAAAATGTCTCTTATGTACAAAGTTCTTTAACTATGTTTTTATACTTTGCTTCTTGGTCCATATGGTGGTCTCTTTTTCAAATTTGGCTTGCTTCAAAAAGTAATGGATTAGGTTTGTCCGGTACTGAAATTGGAACCATTTATTCTGTAAATTCCTTTGTAACGATTATTTTTCTTTTTAGTTATGGTTTAATTCAAGACAAGTTGGTTATTAAAAGAACACTTATCATCTCTTGTGCTTCAATTTCTGTTTTAGTTGGACCTTTTTTCACTTTAGTATACAAAGATTTAATTCAAAATCATTTTTTTGTTGGTGTCATTGCAGGTTCAATTTTTTTATCAGCAGGTTTTCTTTCTGCTTCTGGTGTCTATGAAACAGTTGCTGAAAAATTAAGTCGTTTCTTTAATTTTAAATATGGACAAGCCAGAGCATGGGGTTCTATTGGATTTGCATTATCCGCTTTGATTGCGGGTCACTTATTTGTGATCAATCCAGATTTTAATTTCTGGCTTGGTTCGCTATTAAGTCTATTTCTTTTATTAAATCTCATTTTATTAAAGTCTAAAAATGAAAAGAAAATGATAAAAACCTTACGTAATCATCCGGATGATGAATCTATACCCACTGCCAAAGACATGATTGAAACGCTTAAAATGAAGCATTTATGGGTCGTAATGTTATTTATCATGTTTACGGGCACCTTCTATGGTATTTACGATGGGCAAATGTTTCCTGATTTTTATACCAAATTATTTGATAATCCAAAGACAGGCCAAACGATGTATGGAAATTTAAACTCATTGCAGGTATTTTGCGAGGCCATCATGATGGGTATTGTTCCTATTATTATGATGAAAATTGGGGTGAAGCCCACGTTAATGTTAGGCGTATCTGTTATGTTTTTACGCATTGGGTTAAGTGCTTCTACCGACAGTCCCATTTTAATGTCTTTAATTAAAATGATGCATGCTTTAGAAGTCCCCTTATTCATGTTACCAACCTTTAGATATCTGACTCTGCACTTTGATCCTAAATTATCTGCAACACTTTATCTTGTCGGCTTACAAATATCAGGTCAAATTGGTTCTGTTTTACTTTCAACACCATTAGGCATACTCCGAGATAACATAGGATACAATTATACATTTATTCTCATTTCAATCATTGTCATGATAGCAGCCGTATTCGGTTTTATTTTATTGAAAAATGATGATGAAATGGTAGATGGTGATCCTTTCCTTAAAAATGCACAACTAACAAATTAAAATTAATTATAGAAAGTAGGCATATATTTTATGAATCCAGTTCAGTTAAAATCACACAAATATCGTTTAGGCTATCACGTTATGGCACCTTCAGGATGGATAAATGATCCAAATGGCTTTTGTTACTTCAAGGGATATTATCATATCTTTTATCAATATTACCCTTATAGTGAAAAAGGCGGTAGCCCCATGCATTGGGGACATGCTCGCAGTAAAGATTTAGTGCATTGGGAAACCCTCCCTATTGCATTAACGCCAGGAGATCCCGAAGATACGGATGGTTGTTTCTCAGGGAGCGCAATTGTCAAAGATGATACACTTTACCTTATCTACACTGGTCATCATTTTAATGATAGTAATCAGCCTGAAGATTTCTGGGAAAATCAAAATATGGCGTATAGCCAAGATGGCATACATTTTACTAAGTATGAGCACAATCCAATCATTGCCACACCACCAGCAGATAATACTCAGCATTTCAGAGACCCTAAAGTGTGGCAATACGAAGATGGATTTTACATGATTTTAGGTAGCCAAGGTCATGACGGTTTAGGACGTGCCCTATTATATAAATCTTCTGATCTCAAAAAATGGGAATATCAAGGGGCTATTGATAAATCTAAACAAGTCTCTAAAGAAGGCTTCATGTGGGAATGTCCAGACCTTTTCGAATTAAAGCACAAGCATATTTTGCTCTTTTCTCCACAAGGTATTGAAGCTGAACATAAAAAATTTCTCAACTTATTCCAAACAGGTTATTTTATAGGCCATTTAGATTATACGCAATCCACTTTCAATAGAGATAGCTCATTTATAGAATTAGATAATGGTCATGATTTTTATGCGGCACAAACTACCTTAACACCAGATGGTAGAACTGTTGTTATCGGTTGGATGGACATGTGGGAAAATGAAATAATCGAACAAGAAGATGGATGGGCAGGTGCTTTAACTTTACCTAGAACGCTCAATTTAAAAAATAACAAAGTATTTATGAACCCTGTGGAAGAAGTTAAAAACCTTCGTACAGGAGAATGTCGCTCACTATCATTAGATAATCGCCAAGTATTGTTATCTAATGATAGTGCACATGTTGAAGTAAATCTATCCTTGAAAACAAATAAATTCGAAAACGATACTATTAAATTGACACTAAACACTCAACAAGATGATACTATAATGTCACTCACTTACAATACACAAAGTCATTCATTTACGTTATTCCGCAAAGACCATGATGATTGTCGTTATGCTGATATTGCAGCATCTCATGAAGTGAATTTACGTATTTTTATAGATAAGAGTTCCGTAGAAATTTTTATTAATGATGGTGAAAAATGCTTTACAGAACGTTATTATTACCCGCATACGCCAATATTAAGTATTGAAAATACATCAAATCGTTCTTTATCAGGTCAAGCTCTCGTTTATAACCTTAAGGATGAAGCTATACAATTCTAGTTCAAAGGTCTGCATATGAATCATATGTGGGCCTTTGTTTCCTTTCACTTTCTCAATATATTTATTAAACTAGAGATAATTAAGAATTATTGAGGAGGTTTATATGAAACCTAAATTAGAAGATGTTGCTAAATTAGCCAATGTATCCAAGACTACGGTGTCGAGGGTTTTAAATAATCGTGGTTATCTCAGCCAAGCTACAATTGATAAAGTAAATTCGGCTATGAAGACTTTGAACTATAAACCCAATACGGTGGCACGACAGTTATATAAAAAACAAACACACATTATCGGCTTACTCTTTCCCACTGTAGCAAATCCCTTTTTCGGTGAACTCGTCGAAGCATTAGAAATAAAGTTATATAACCAAGGCTATAAAGTTATTATTGGTAACTCTATGAATGATCCAGAAAAAGAAATGCATTACCTAGATCAATTATTATCGAATCAGATTGATGGCTTAATTGTTGGAACCCATAACCAAAATATTAAACAATACGAAAACGCTCAATTACCTATTGTCGCTATAGATCGTATTATGAATGAGGATATTCCAATTATCGAATCTGATAATTATAATGGCGGTAAAATGGCTACAGAAAGATTAATTCAGCAAGGATTAACAAAAATATTGCATTTACATGGCCCAACCGATTTAGAAACACCAGCAAACAGAAGAAAATCAGCCTATGTAGATACAATGAACGCTCATCACTTAGAACCGATGTGTTATGAAGTAGATTTTAGTTTGAATGATATTAATAAAAAAGAAACTTTTCGTCGAATTCTTAAAGAATATACTGAAATTGAAGGCATTTTTGTATCCAATGACATCGACGCTGCAATGATATTGCAACTCGCCTATGAATTCGGAAAAAAGGTGCCTGATAACTTCAAAATTATTGGCTATGATGGTACACAAATGATGAGAAACATTCAACCTGACTTAACAACAATCATTCAACCTATTGATGATATGGCTACAACAGCATTATCAGTTTTAACAAAACGCCTAATGAATGATCCTACGAAAAATGAATATGTGTTACCTGTTAAACTGTGGGAAGGTACAACAGGTTAATATATTTCCAATCTAAAGAATCTCGAGAACTCTTGCTGTAGTTGTCGGGATTCTTTTTATTTTATAATCATACCGAATATATATAATGATAGTGCTAATTCAAAAAAGGCCTTCAATACGTCCTCATTACAGTATTTGACAATAAAATTTTACGTTCATCAAATTTTGCGCACCGAGACATTCTACCACTTTTGGTTAGCAAAGCAAACTATTTTTGCTTATGAAGGAAAATACAGTTTTTTGTCTTGAAAAATTATATAAAAGGAATAAGATATTTAAGTATGGCAAGATTTTAAAAGCTTTTAAAATTCTTAAATATCTAATTTAAAACAATTTAAAATAGTAAAGGATTTTAAAGATGCAAGCGTGGAGGATGAAAAAAAGTGCTTAAAGAAACAGATTTTAAAGGCAATGGAAGACTTCTTACAGGTATCGTTCTTGGTGTTATAACTTTCTGGTTATTCTCAAGCTCACTCGTCAATATCGTTCCAACATTAAAAGAAGAATTTGGCGCAAATGCCGGAATCATTAACGCCGCAGTCAGTATTACAGCGTTATTCTCTGGTATGTTTGTTGTAGGTGCAGGTAGTTTAGCTGATAAGTTTGGTTACGTAAAAATGACTTATATTGGATTAGCATTAAATATTCTAGGGTCATTATTAATTATTATTTCATCTGCTGTCCCTTTATTCATAACAGGTCGCATTATACAAGGGTTTTCAGCAGCAATAGTTATGCCAGCGACACTCTCATTGGTCAAAGCTTATTATAATGGCAGACATCGCCAAGCAGCTTTAAGTTATTGGTCTATTGGATCATGGGGTGGTGGCGGTATCGCCTCATTCTTCGGTGGTATTGTTTCAACAGCGATTGGATGGAAATGGATTTTTATCATATCAATCATTGTGTCCTTAATTTCTATCTTACTTATTAAAGGCACGCCCGAAGTACGTGCTCAATCTAAAGCAAATAAAAAATTCGACATTGCCGGATTAGTTATTTTCGTTATATTTGTATTTAGCATTAACCTTATTATTACTCAAAGTTCAGATTATGGTCTATTTTCTCCGTTAATATTAACAATGATAGCTATATTTATTGTTTCACTTATTGTATTTATTATTGTTGAAAGAAGAATAAACAATCCATTAATTGATTTTAAAATCTTTAAAGATATGGGTTATACCGGTTCAACACTATCTAACTTTTTAATGAATGCCGTTGCAGGAACATTAATAGTCGGCAATACATTTGTTCAAGAATCACTAGGTTTTAATGCATTCCAATCAGGTGCGCTGACAATTACTTACCTCGTTACAGTAATTGCTACGATTCGTATTGGAGAAAAAATATTACAGCATTTAGGTGCTAAAAAACCTATGGTTATAGGTAGTTTACTTAATATGATTGGTATTATTTTAATATCATTTACATTCTTACCTAATACACTATACGTGGTATTTTGTATCATCGGTTATTTCATTTATGGTCTAGGTTTAGGTTTCTATGCTACACCTTCTATGGATACAGCTATTGCAAATGCTTCAGAAGATCAAATAGGTATGGCCTCAGGTGTATACAAAATGTCTTCATCACTAGGTAATGCTTTTGGTGTCGCATTGTCCGGTACAATTTATGCTATTGGTAAAACAGCATTAAGTTTAGAAACTAGTGCAATGCTTGGCTTTGGGTTAAACGTATTATTAGCCCTATTATCGTTTATTATCGTTCTATTTGCTATTCCAAGAAAACAAGGTATCGAAAGTTAACGCCTTTTTCTATTTATGAAGTTATTTTTATTTCAAATAAAAATTTACAACTAAAAACGCCTCCGTATAAATTTATTTAAATTTGAATTTATACGGAGGTGTTTTTCTATGAAAGATAATAAATTCCTATGGAAAAACAATATAAATATAGCAAGTTGTTTTTAGTATGTTATAAAATATTATTCCAACATATATTGACATCGCTTACAATTCACTCTATCTTAATATTAAGTTAATTATTTTTTAAATTAAAATTAATAAAGGAGGGAATTAGCTTTATGTTCAACTTTTTAAAACCTGCGAAGCATATCAAATCGCTTCCATCAGAAAAAGTAGATGATACATACAAACGTTTAAGGTTACAAGTGTTCCTTGGTATTTTCTTAGGCTATGCTGGTTATTATTTATTACGTAAAAACTTCTCATTAGCGATGCCCTACTTAATTGACGAAGGTTTTAGTAAAACTGGTTTAGGTGTCGCTTTATCTGCTATATCGATTGCCTATGGTATCAGTAAGTTTGTAATGGGAACAGTAAGTGACCGGAGTAACGCCCGTATATTTTTAACATTAGGCTTAATTTTAACGGCTATCGTTAATTTATTATTAGGTTTTATTCCTGTACTTACATCGAGCATTTTCATTATGTTTGTGATGATGTTTTTAAATGGATGGTTTCAAGGTATGGGATGGCCTCCTTCTGGACGTGTCCTCGTACATTGGTATAGTGTGAGCGAACGTGGTAGTAAGACTGCAATTTGGAATGTAGCACACAATGTAGGCGGCGGTTTAATGGCACCACTAGCGCTCGTTGGTGTAACGCTAATTAGCACTTGGTCTTTTGGTTATTTAAAAGGATTTGAAGGTACTTTTATTCTTCCAGCCATTGTGGCAATAATTATTGCACTAATTTCCTATAGTTTGATTAGAGACACACCTCAATCAGAGGGTTTACCTCCAATTGAAGCATATAAAGATGATTATGATACAAATTCAAAACATACCATTGAAACTGAATTGACTACAAAAGAAATTCTTTTTAAGTATGTGTTAAATAATAAATGGGTATGGGCCATTGCGATTGCCAATATATTTGTATATTTTGTACGTTATGGCGTTCTAGACTGGGCTCCTACCTATTTAAGTGAAGAAAAGGACTTTAATTTAAAAGCATCAGGTTGGGCTTACTTCCTATATGAATGGGCAGGTATACCTGGTACATTATTGTGCGGTTACATTTCTGATAAAGTATTTAAAGGTCGTCGAGGCCCTGCCGGCTTTATATTTATGCTCGGTGTTACAATTGCGGTTATCGTTTATTGGTTAAATCCAGCTGGTAATCCATTAATTGATAACATTGCGCTCATTTCCATCGGGTTTTTAATTTATGGACCAGTCATGTTAATTGGCTTACAAGCCTTAGATTATGTTCCGAAAAAAGCAGCTGGAACTGCAGCTGGCTTAACAGGTTTATTTGGTTATTTAGGAGGCGCAGTAATGGCTAATATCATTATGGGACTCTTAGTGGATCATTTAGGTTGGGATGCTGGTTTCTTACTCCTTACAATTATTAGTATATTAGCAATGTTAAGTTTCACATTAACGTGGCACAAACGTGGACAATCAAGTATTTAAAGAATAGCAATGGTTAAAAGCTCTATATTTTTATTCTTGGCACAATTGTTGAATATCTGATTGTACCAATCATAGCATTTATATAAGATAACCCCCTCACTTCAAACGATTGTGAGGGGGTTATACTATACACTTCTGTAAGCCTATTATTTTTATAAGATTCAAAGTGCAAATAATATTCACACAGCATACCACACTATTTTTCTTGTATGTTCTCTAATAGTAATGGTAATTCTGTTATATCATTCAATACGTAATGAGCCCCATGAGCTAAGAATTTTTGTTTTGCCTCCTCTATAATTTTTTTCTTGTCATCATTATTCAAATTAATCCATTCACTTTCGCTTAGCCCAATAATCGAGCTACCTTTAATAACGCCTACAGCTATAACTCCACTATTAAGCGCCTCTTTTATATCAGACAATGTGTCACCTACTTTAATTACTTCATGAACTGATTGTAATTCGAGTTGACGCATATTTTCAAAAACTAAGGCTATCAAATATGAGCCTTTTAAATTATGTTATCTTCCCTCTCATCATTCCTCACCTTAGCTACTAACTTAGCGCGAGAAAAGGCTATTTTATACATGTTTTAGCTTATGAGAAGTAAATATTAACATTTTACAATAACAAACTGGTACCAAGTAAAAAACAAACTGGTTCTTTACTTTTTATATTTGTTAAACTAGCATTTATGAAAGCGCATTCAAAAGCATTTAAAATTAAAGGAGTGGATTTATATGTTTAAGCCAAAAGATTCATCTATGTCGCCAAGATTTGTTGGACCAAGAACTTTTATGAGATTACCATTGGAAAACGCTTTAGAGAACGTAGATTTTTTAATTATGGGTGTACCATTTGATACTGCTGCTTCAAATAGAACTGGTCAAAGATATGGCCCTCAAAGTATACGAGATTTTTCAGTTTTATTGAGACCGTATAATCCAGATCAAGATATAAATATTTTCGATTATTGTTCAGGTATAGATTACGGGGACGTCGATGTTATACCAGGTAATGTGTTGAAAACTTATGATAAAATCACTGAAAAATTAGCACCTATTTTAAACAAAGGGATTATTCCTATTATGATGGGAGGAGACCACTCAATAACATTAGGCCATCTACGTGCTTTCGCCAAAAAATATGGTCCTGTATCACTTGTTCATTTTGATTCTCATAGCGATACCTGGGAAGATTATTTTGGTGAAAAATATGTTCATGGAACGCCATTTAGAAGAGCGGTAGAAGAAGGGTTAGTTGATACAAAAAAATCAATTCAAGTCGGTATTAGAGGACCATTATATGGACCTGAAGATATACAAAATGCAAGAGATTTAGGATATCAAGTCATTCCAATGAGAGAAGCACGTGAACTAGGTATTGAAAACGTAATAGATAAAATCCACAAACGAGTGGGAGACAACCCAGTTTTCGTTTCCTTCGATATTGATTTTTTAGATCCTGCGTATGCTCCAGGAACTGGAACACCAGAAGTTGGAGGACCAACAAGCTTTGAAGCATTAGAATATGTAAGGAAACTTGATGGTCTAAATATTAAAGGATTCGATTTAGTAGAAGTATTGCCAACATATGATTCTAATGAAATAACAGCTGTAGCTGCATCTTCAGTCATATTTGAAATGGTAACATTAATAGCATTAGCAAAACGGAGAAGTGAAAACCAATAAATTTATTTTATATTAAAGAAAGTTGGTAAAGCTTATGACGAATATAGACTTTATAATATTTGCAGTATATTTTTTCGTGTTGATATCAATTGGTGTTTTAGGTGTAGTGAAAGCGAAGTCTTCAAAGAAATATATGCTTGCTGATAGTAACTTAGGTGTGTTTATGTTATTTGGTTGTTTGACAGCTGTATTTTTAGGTGGTTCTTCCACAATTGGTTCATCGCAACTAGGTTACGAAATTGGTTTTTCTGGATTTTGGTTTGTATTTGCATTAGGTGCTGGTATCACAATTTTTGGATTGCTTTTTTTAAGTAGAATTTTAAATATGGAAATTATTACAATAAATGAATTGTTGTATAAATTATTTGGTTCTAAGGTCCGTATTATAGGCGCTATTGTTACAGCAATATACACATTAATGATAAGTGTTACGCAAGTAATAGCCATTGGTTCATTAGTATCTGTTATATTCCACTGGGATATGGAAGTAGCTATTCTTGTGGGTGGTAGTGTGGTTTTTATTTACACAATACTTGGCGGCATGTGGACACTATCTATTACTGATTTTATTCAGTTTTCTGTTATGACAATTGGAATGTTTTTCATTATGTTACCAGTAAGCGTACATAGTGTTGGTGGATTCGAAGAATTATTTAGTTCATTGCCCTCTTCACATTTAAGTTTCACCAATATTGGAATGAATGAAATTTTTAATTACTTTATAACATATACACTTGGAGTTATGGTAGGCCAAGATATATGGCAACGTTTCTTTACAGGGAAAACAAAACGAATTGCTAAAACTTCTGGTGTTTTAGTAGGTATTTATAGTGCATTATATTCAATAATTATGGTAATTATAGGAATGTGTGCGTATATTTTATTTCCAAATATTCAAAACACGCAAAATGTTTTTACACATATGGCGTTTGAGACATTACAGCCCGGTTTATTAGGTATTGTATTTGCTGCTTTAGCAGCTGCAATAATGTCCACGGCTTCAGGTACATTACTCGCCTCATCAACAATTATTTCAAATGATATATTAAAACCATTTTTCTTTAAAAATATCAATGACGATAGATTTTTATTATTAACCCGTTTAACGACTTTATGCTTAGCTATTATTGCAATTATTATTGCAATTTCGATTAAACAGGTCCTTGTTGCAATAGATATCGCTTATGCTATATTAACGGGAGCTATTTTTATGCCAGTTATACTAGGATTATTTATTAAATGGATTACAGAGAGAGCAGCATTTTTAGCGATTCTAGTGAGTATCATTACAGTCTTCTTAAGTTTAATTATTGTTGGCCCGAGTTCAAATGTAACGATTATTTATGCTATTGTTTTAAATACAATTACATTACTTGGTGTATCCTATTATGATAATCATTTAGCAAAGAAAAAAAAATAACTTTTAATTCAATGTGAACCGTCTATTAAATTAAAGGAGGTTTCTCAATGAAATCATTAAACCAATATATTTATGATATTGAAGTTCCTGGTACACGTCAGTTTGCAAATAAAGTGGATCAATACGCCAATAGTATTGATTTAACTTTAGGGCAATCGGGTTTTGAACCAGCTGAATATATTAAAGAAGCTATGATCACAGCAATACAAGATAATAAATTACGCTATACACATAATAAAGGGCTACTAGAGTTAAGAGAAGCTATTTCAAAATACACATTTGATAGACATCAAACATATTATAATCCTGAAAATGAAATTGTAGTGACAAATGGTGGGTCCGAGGGTATCGATGACATATTGAGGACAATATTAAATCCAGGAGATGAAGTTATTTTGCCCTCTCCTACGTATTTAGGTTATGAACCTATCATAAAATTAGCAGGTTGTAATGTTAAACTTGTAGATACTACAAGTACAAAGTTTAAGCCTACAGCTACAAACGTTAAACAGGCTATTACCGAAGATACAAAAGCAATTATATTTAATTATCCAACAAATCCAACGGGAACGACGTTAACATATGAAGAGATAGCATCTATTGTAAATGTGCTTGAAGATACAGGTGTTTATATTATTACTGATGAAATATACAGTGAAAATGTTTATGACCATAAACATCATTCGTTTATGGAATTTCCATCAATTCGAAATCAATTATTTGTAGTAAATGGTTTATCCAAATCTCACGCATTAACAGGTGCAAGAGTAGGCTATGTATTATCCACACCGCGTTTAATCGAAGAAGTAACAACAGTACATTTATACAATTCGATATGTGTTGCTACGCCAAGTCAATATGGAGCAATAAGTGCGTTAAAAAATGGAAATGAAGATATAAAAAAAATGAATCAAGCTTATTTAGAACGACGTAACTATATATATAGTCGGATTCAAAAAATGGGCTTACCTGTTGAAAAACCTGAAGGCGCCTTTTATATTTTTCCAGATGTTAGTCAATATAATAAAGACTCATTTGCATTTTGTACACAACTTTTAGAATCAGAACAATTGGCCGTAGTGCCTGGAAAATCCTTTTCAGAATTTGGCGAAGGTCATATTAGATTATCGTTTGCTTGTACGATGCAAGAAATAAAAGAAGCATGTAATAGATTACAACGTTTTTTAGAAAATTATAAAAACAAAGAATCTAATATGGAATAGTATATTTAAACTCTAAATTATTTTAATTAAACGATATTTAATTTATTGGAAGTGCATCTGCTTCAAAAGATACAGATGGTATAATTGTGAAGTCGTTTTTTTACTTCTGTGCTGTGATTATCATGGAAGAAGATGACATCATATTTGTAGCTTTAATAGCTCCTATTATAGTAAGGAATGTACTCACGTGGTTTTCTTATTGGCTGAATAAGCGTGATAAATAATTAGACGACATAGTCAATACACCAAAAAGCCCGATAACTACTATGAATAGTTATCGGGCTCAGTGTTTTTCATGCTTAACATCATAGTAAGTGAGAATGTAAAATAGTGTTCTTGAAAGGAGGTGTAATTTGAAGAAATTTATTTACGCTAGCGTGATTTTAATACTATTAATCACTATATATTTATCTGTGAATTTTTTGTTTTTTGATAAGTGGACTTTATATCAAAGTGAAAACCAATTAAATAATTATGTTGAGAACCATAAAGACAATAATTTAAAACAAATTTCTAGAGATGATAAAACTTATAATTTTTTAAGGAAAAAGCAAAAGATATCTATTATAAGTAAAAGTGATAACCAAGGTAGTGGAAGTATGAACTATTATCGAGTAACTATCAATAATAATTCAGCTGAAATATATATTAAGCCTAGTCATACTTTTATTCCTGAAAAAACTACTATCCAACATGTTAGGATACTTTAACTTTTTTAATCTAAATACTTTATTTTACATAATAGAAGATATTTAAATCAATACGATTATCATCCAACCATGACGATAGCTCGATTAACTGTTTTGTTATACGTTCAAGAGAATCTAGTTTATAGTTAACTAAAATATCGTCTTCACGTAAATACTAACATCTCCCCTAAGATAAATAAGATCATAGCGATATTAACTATTGAATACACTTGCATACAGACAGAATAGTAAAAAGTAGAATTTACGTTGTTTTGAGTAAAGTTGGTTTAATAATATTGAAGTTGACCTGATATAATTCGACTTATTGAAAATTTATCTATATTGTTGATTAAATAAGCCAAAAATTGAAAATGCAAAAATTTATTATATGCCTCACGAAAAGGAATGATTATTTGAAAATCCCCTTAATATTATTAAAATTTTTCTACCCTTTATTTATTATCTTCCAAATTTCTAATTTCTCTATAAAAAACAACGAAGAAAAATACGAGCGTTTACAAAAAAACAAATATATTATTAATAGTTTGTTGCTTCCTTTAATATGGATAATAGTGAATATGATTTCGAGTGTTACTCTTACGCTTTCACATTCATACTATAAAAAAATTTTCTTTTTAGCTTATAACGTCCAATTAATAGCACAGAGCTTTTGGTATTTAATCTTTTTCAAACATCAATCATTTTTGCTCTCACTTGTAATCAAAATAGTTCAATTTCTATTTATGATAGTGAGTATTAAATCAGTCACCAAAAAGAAAAATTTTATCCGTTTACTTTTAGGAATACATTTATCCTGGATTATCTATGAAATATATTTAAATATACATTTTTGGTCATTAAATAAAAAACTATATAAAAGGTGATTATATGAAAAAATTCGTTCTAGCTGTAGCTATTTTTACTACAATCTATTCATTTAAAAATAAGAAAAAAGAAAAACGTAATACTGTTATGAAAAGGAATGGCGCATATTATGTAAATAATCAAATTATTGTAAACAGAGATTATAAAGTTTGCCCATTTTATATACCTTTTCCAAAATTAAAGGCAAGAAACGCTTTAAAACTTATGATTAAAGACGCCCGAAACCAAGGGTTCCAACTAATTATTATTAGTGGTTTTCGATCATATTTAAAACAAATGCGGTTATTCAATATGTATGTTCGTCGTGATGGTCTAGAAAAAGCGAAAACTTATAGCGCTGAGCCAGGATATTCTGAACATCAAACAGGTTTAGCTTTTGACGTTGCCTCTCCCGGATTAGATGAATCAATAAAAGAACAGTTTCAATTTACAAAAGAAAGCAAGTGGCTTCAAGATAACGCACATTTCTATGGGTTTATTATCCGATACCCCAAAGGTAAAGAAGACATTACAGAATTTATGTATGAACCTTGGCATATAAGATATGTAGGTAAAGAAGATGCCATGGAAATAGTAAATAAAAATCTCACCCTTGAAGAATACTTTGACTTAATTTAAAACAATTTTTTATAAAAAGTAAACTTAACAAGACAAAAATACGTATATTTTAATGTAAGACGTAAGATTAAAAGAATCTAATTGTTTTTATTCGTGAGTTTTAACAATGGTTAGGAAACAAGAGTGATTCATAAAATATTAAAAAGGGGTGAAGATTTATGAATAACAAATTATTAGTATTTTCATCATCAGTATTAGCTACAGGTTTATTGTTAGGAGCAAGTAATGGATTAGGTGGCAGTAATACAGCACACGCGAATACTACAAACAACAATATGAACGGCAATATGAATCAAGAAGATATGCCTATGAATCACAACATGGATAACATGAACGGCAATATGAACCAAGAAGATATGCCTATGAATCACAACATGGATGATATGAACGGCGATATGAACCAAGAAGATATGCCTATGAATCACAACATGGATAATGCGGCACAAAAAACAATGATGCCATATTATAATTACACTGGTTATACAACATATGATGGACATTTTACCCAAAATTATGATTTTGTAAGAGCACTAAAACACGATAATGTGATGATTGACGGGTACAAAGTTAATACAGCAGCTAATGATAAAGATGTTGCTACAAGTAAAAAAGTTAATGACACAATGATAGATATGAATAAAGATGGACAAGTCGTTCACATCACTTTCGATACAAAAGAAAATACAATAAGTAAAGATATGTTCAAAAAAGAACACATGTCTAACCATATGGCTGATGAAGGCCAAACAAATGATGGCTCTTATTTAACTTATACAACAAATAATGGTATGTATAAAGCATTCTTCGATAACCAAGGTTATTTAATGAAAGTAATGATTAGTTAATCTTCAATAACTCCATAAAAAAAGGCCTCAACTGAGGCTTTTTTTTATGATTTTTTATAGTTAAAACAATAAAATCGATTCTAATTTAAGGTTATATTATATAAATAAGCCTCTCACCTATTTATATAATCACAATGCTTTAAGATTTATGTTTCTGTAATAATGTTTTAATGTATGTCTGGTCATCATGATCATATTTTTTCCCTTTATAGTTTTGTGGTTCATTAATACCCGTAAGTAAAATTACCTCATTATTTTTATTTGTTTCATGCAGAAGTGTTCGTATCCCTTCTTTTCGTGAGGAACACTTTAACACACTATTTTTTTTATAACTATGCGGTAAATGTTCAGTCATAAAATCAACAATCACTTTAGGGTCTTCATATCCTACTTGTTCAGCAGCAAGCATCAACTTATGAACACCTTGAGGTAACTCGGCTACAGTCATTCCTATTTTGTCAAAACCTCTTAAACCTATTCCTGTGACCATTGTATTTAATTTTTTCCCTATACTTTCAGTATACTGCAAAGCATTATTAATTGACTCTTTAATTGCTAAAGCTGTATGTGCAAAATCTAATATAATCGTATAATCCTCTATTTCAATAACTTGGAAACGATGTAATGGCGAGCCAATAACAGTCGAAGCTTTAATAATTTCTCTAATATCAAAACCTAATTTATGCAAACTAAAAATACTTGTAGCTAAATTAATATAGTTATGCCCTCCTTTAAAGTTTGGTTTAATACAAAAACTATCTTTATCAATTGTCATATCTATATGACTATCACCGATATTATATTGATAATAGGCTTGCTGTTTATTCGAAAAATGCCATTTATCTTTCACAATAGTGTTATATTCAGGCGTGTCTAAATTAACTAAATTTAATTGGCTCAACTCATTTAATCTCAATTTAGCTTTTAAATAATTATTCATAGTACCATGGTATTCGAGATGTTCAGGACTAAAATTAGTGAATACTGCTAAAGCATTCTGAATAAAATCTGTACGTTGTTGGTCTAAGGCTATCGATGTTGCTTCGTATATAATATAGTCATAATTTTTGTAATAAAAATATTCTATAATTTCACCCATTTCAAAATACATTGGCGTGGTTTGAGTTGTGTGATTAAATTTCATCTTTTCATAATTACAGTCAAACACCCCTAACGTTCCAATAATAGCAACCTTTTTACCCAACTGTGTTAATAAATTCCCAATCATATGACTCGTCGTTGTCTTACCATTGGTCCCTGTAACCGCAATAAAGTTTAGTCCATCAATGGCTGTTCTGTAGAATAATTTTACTAGATTGTTGGCTACGCTAGGAAAATCATTTATATATACAATAGGAACGTTAAATTCTAGGTGGTTAAGTTTAGTTGGAGAGGAATTGGTAATCATAATCAAAGGTTTCATTTCATTAGCGCATTGAGCATAATAGGCCGCATTATCTGAATCTTTCAACATAAAAATAGTATTTTGTTGTATATCTTGGTACATTGATGTAATCTTTTGACAAATTTTATCCATATTAAAATTAATACACTTAGTATTTGTAATTGTGTTTTTTTCAATTGATAATAGAATATCTTTAATAGTAATTTGCATTAATTTTCACCCAACATCTTCAGTTATTTTGTAATATTAGTTAAAACTTCAGTTTATTTATCAAAAAGTAATTACAAAATATACGTATAAATATAAAAAAAGGATCACATGGATTTGTGATCCTTTTCAATAAATTTAAAATATCATAATAATAAGATTAAATCTCACTACTCGCCATAACCATTTGTCCTTTAGGTTCAGTATTATTAGGAGAAGGTTCCAATGTAAGAGCAATTTTATCATTCTTATCAATGTCTATATTACTCAAGTCAAAAACAACCATCCCTTTATTGTTTTCACTAGAAAACGCGCCTGCTGGGTAAGGTTTATTATCTTTTAATACCCAGACTTGGTACACTTGGTTGCCTTTTGTAGTTTCAATATCTTTGGCTTCAACTATTAATTTTCTATCTGTTTTATTATTCGTATTCGAAAGGTAGGCTTGACCTTGCGTTTTGTCATTACTCATAGATTTTAGGTTGATGGCTTTAGCGTCGCCGGTGTTTATCATTGAAGTAGATTGATTTTTTGGTTCTTTATTCCCCCAAAATTGGACGCCATTGCCAATAAGAGATAACAACAACATCGCCGCTATAATACCTACAGAAAAACGCTTAATAACAGCACTTTTATGCTTTTTATTATCCTGTGTCGATACATTTATATGTTGTTGAAATTGGTTATTGGTTTCTGAATTAGTAGAATTAAAACCCTCTTCTTGATTTTCATTTTTTATATCTTTATCTGAAGTTTTTTCTTCATTTAAAACTGATTCTAAAATTCTTTGTTTCATTCCTATCGGAGGTTCAACCTGTTTATTTTTATAAGGAAGTGTATCGTGAAGAATTTCGATATCTTTCAAAGTCTTATGGCTTTCAGATGATAAATTCAATTCTTCTTCAACGCGCTCTTTTTCGCTTTCGCTCAATTTATCATTGAAATAATCATATATTTCATCAACTTTGTTATCCTTCATTTTCTTCACTCTCCTTTCTCAAAACCTTTTTAAAGTAGCTATTTAAATGTTGGATTGACAGCCTTAGACGACTTTTTACAGTACCTAAAGGTATATCTAATTTATTGGCAATTTCTTGCTGACTTAAGCCTTTATAATAAAATAAAGAAATAATTTTTTGTTGATCTATATTTAAAAATGTAATCCGTTTATTAATTTCTTCTGAGGTTTCTTTATTTAACAAATCATATTCAGGTAGACTATTAGTTTGTATACCTTGGAAGTCCTCATCAAATTGACTTTCTATGTTTTTTTTCTTCCTTATAGCATCAATAGCTCTATTACGACATAATGTAATAAGCCAAGTTGATAATTTCCCCTTTTCAGGATTGAAAATTGCTTTTTGCTTCCAAATTTTCATAAAAACATCCTGTAAAACCTCTTCGCTAGATTGCACATCTTGTGTTATTTTATAAGCCAAATTAAATAATAGCGACTCGTATCGGTCATATAGGATTTCTAGACTTTTACTATCATTTGTTTCTACTATCATTTTATATAAATCATTTTCATCTACCATTTTGTCCCCTCCTTGTTTTAAAAATAAAACAATTAGAAATATCCATCCTATATCTTTATTTTTTTAGTTTGCACTAAATATACGTAATATAAATATAAAAAGTTCAGTTCTATAGATAAACATTTTATATTTAGGTGTATTCTAAAAAATAAAAATTATTTTATTAAGTGTAAGTCTATTAATCACTTTATCATTAGAAGTTATATATAGCTATTTTAATTAAAATAGTTATAATTAAAAAATTCATAAACACTTATTTATTAAGTAAAGGTTTAAAACAGTCTATTCTAGTGTAGCTTTCATTATTTTAAAAATTGTAGTTATAACTATTGGGATTGAAAATACCAAGGATGTTTTGATAACTATAATATGGTGAAATATATAATTGTATTCACCAAGGAGGTAAAATAATGAATAATGTAAAAGATAAAGTAGTCGTTATAACTGGTGCGTCTAGTGGAATTGGAGAGGAAACAGTAAGTTTACTATCTGAAAATGGAGCTAAACTTGTTTTAGGAGCAAGACGTTTAGATCGCTTAGAAAAAATACAACAAAAAATAGGTCATCATAATGTAAGCATTAAAAAAACTGACGTAACGCAGCCAGATGAAGTAAATGCATTAATTGAAACAGCGTATAATGATTTTGGACGTGTAGATGTATTAATTAATAACGCTGGTCTTATGCCTCAATCGTTTTTAGAAAAGAATAAACAAGATGAATGGAACCAAATGATCGATGTGAATATTAAAGGGGTACTTTACGGCATTGGTGCAGTATTGCCCTACATGAGAAAACAAAAATCAGGTCATATTATTAATTTGGCTTCTGTAGCGGGTCATGTCGTTTTCCCAGGTAGCGCTGTTTATAGTGGTACCAAATATGCAGTAAGAGCGATAACTGAAGGATTAAGACAAGAAGAAGCTGCAGTAGGTTCAAATATTAGAACTACAATCCTTTCTCCAGGCGCTATTGATACTGAATTAACAGACCATATTAGCGATAAAGAGATGAAACAAGGTATTGATGAAGTATATAAAGATGCAATTAAACCAGATGCTATTGCAAGAGCTATTAATTACGCAATTAACGAACCCGAGGAATCATCTGTAAATGAATTTATAATTCGTCCTAGTAGTCAAAATCTATAATTGGGAAGTGATAAATTATGACAAATATTCTTGATAATTATAATTATAGCGAATCTCAAAAAGTTAAAATATTTAGTGTACTAACGCATTACGATAATAAAATCAAATCAAATGTTAGTGATTTTAGTGTTACTAATATTGTTGACGAATTGAAGGAAGAACAAATTGAGATAACTGATCAAAATATTTTTGATATTGTAAATAAATATAATGATGAAGAACAATTTACAAACTTATATCTTTATTTAAATTAAATAACTTTCTTATTATGATAGTTAAAACAGCCTAAATGTAGAGTGTACATGAAGTGAATCGATTTCTGTACACTCTTGTTTTATTGAATAAAGTTAGTCTTATTATACTTAGCTTTTACATAATTCAACTTATTGGAAGTGCATATGCTTGTATATTCACAGGTGGTATAATAATGGCGTCGCCTACCCCTCAAGCGTCTAGCTGATGTAGAGATGAAGGGCTAATTTATACTAAAAAATCCTTGTTCACATTACGACCACGGCAGCAAGTGGTTGCATTATTGCGTTATTTACGCATTGGCTGCGTAAACGTAATGAAAAATAGGCGACAATAGCCACACCTACAAAAATCCCCTCACTACTGGCATAGCAAGGGGATTGGTGTATAAGTGAATACTTATTTTCGTTACACATATTATAAAACCATAGTAAGTGTGGCTGCAAAATAGTGTTCTTGAAAGGAGGTGTAATTTGAAGAAATTTATTTACGCTAGCGTGATTTTAATACTATTAATCACTATATATTTATCTGTGAATTTTTTGTTTTTTGATAAGTGGACTTTATATCAAAGTGAAAACCAATTAAATAATTATGTTGAGAACCATAAAGACAATAATTTAAAACAAATTTCTAGAGATGATAAAACTTATAATTTTTTAAGGAAAAAGCAAAAGATATCTATTATAAGTAAAAGTGATAACCAAGGTAGTGGAAGTATGAATTATTATCGAGTAACTATCAATAATAAACCAGCTGAAATATATATTAAGCCTAGTCATACTTTTATTCCTGAAAAGCCTACTATCCAAAGCGTTAGGATACTTTAACTTTTTTTAATTTAAATACTTTATTTTACATAATAGAAAACTGATTTATTAAGGTACATTTCAATAATACATAAAATTTAAATAAACTTAACTTAGGATATTGACTATTACTCGAGGTAATAGCTTATAAACAAGATAGGAGGTGAAAATATG
Organism: Staphylococcus succinus; assembly: GCF_029024945.1. Taxonomy (NCBI): domain Bacteria; kingdom Bacillati; phylum Bacillota; class Bacilli; order Caryophanales; family Staphylococcaceae; genus Staphylococcus; species Staphylococcus succinus. Next base: position 2,679,904 of record NZ_CP118976.1, read on the forward strand.
TCTATATATTTAACTGGAGAGTTAGCTAAGATTTTTTCTATAACAACTAGAACACTTCAATATTATGATAAAAAAGGTGTACTCAAACCGGCTTATGTTAATGATAATAATTACAGGATTTATACTGAAAAGGAAGTTAAAAAGTTAAAACTTATCATAGTTTTGAGAAATATGAAGTTTAACTTGAAGGATATAGATAAGTTAATGAATAGTGAGAAAGATATGAAAGCAATACATTTATTATTAGATCAAAAAATAAAAGATGATGAACAACGCATTGAAGAAGAACAGAAAAAGCTTAATAATATGAAAAATATTAAAAGTATGATTTCTGAAACATCTAATTCTCCAATACAAAAACTACTAGACATAGAAGACGTTATGAATAAAAATAAAAGTCTAAGTAGATTATATAAAAAATTGTTTTTAATTGGTGGATTAGGGACCTTTATTCAGTTAATAGGGATATCAATGAGTTTTGCTATAAAAAGCTACTTTCCCTTTTTAATATCATTTGTCCTAGCAAGTATTTGCGCTATTATCATGACAAGTAAATACTTTAATTCAGTATTATATATGTGCCCTAATTGTCATTTTAAATTCAAACCTCGAAAACTAAAATGGATGTTAGCAGCTCATACACCAAAAACCAGAAAGTTAAACTGTCCAAACTGTAATGAAAAACATCATTGCATAGAGACAGTTAAAAGCCCAATATAAAATTAATGTTCATAAAATGCTTTAGATAATACTTATAAACGGTATATTTATTGTAAGGATAAATATACGATATTGATGAATTTAAAGGAGGATCTATGAATAAGAAGAATGCACCAAAAATACGGTGCATTCTTCTTTTTCTATAAAAAACTTCTAATGTAATATATTCTACAATTTTTTCTCTTTAACGATTGGTTTAGAGATATTAATAATGATACGCTTTAACGAGATTTTAGTTCGTCAGTTGTCATCCATTTATGATTTTTAACCATCTCCTCGTTTTCTGTTGATTTATAATCGACCATATATTTTCTACATCAATTAATTTGAGCTTCTGCACCTTTCATACCAGACATGTGATCAGTTGTAATATTAACTTCATCACCTTTTTTATATTTACTATCGTCTGTACTCTTCATATCATCTGGAGCCTTGCTTTCACTTTTATGTCCAATGTGTTCTTATTGTTTTTGATCTTTAGTGTCTTTATCTTCTTCGCTTCCATTTGAACGAGCTGATAATACTAATCCTGATGCCAATATAATAAAGCTTAATTTCTAAATCATACTTAAAAGCTCCTATCTTTTATTTTAATTTTAATGTGAAAGCATTAATTGCTACGATAACCGTACTTAAAGACATTAACACTGCGCCTACAGCTGGCGATAATATTATACCAATAAAAGCTAATATTCCAGCTGCTAGCGGAACGGCGATAATGTTATACCCTGCGCCCCACCATAAATTTTGAACCATTTTTCTCATTGTATTTTTTGAAAGGGACAAGAAATTGATAATATCAGAAGGATTACTTTTAACGAGTATGACATCCCCCGATTCAACAGCTACATCTGTCCCTGCGCCAATTGCCATACCAATATCTGCCCTAATAAGGCTAGGCGCATCATTAATACCATCTCCGACCATCATAACTTTGCTACCATCATTTTGATAATCTTGGATAATGCTTTCTTTATCTTCAGGCATCAGCTGTGCGTGGACGCTACTAATACCTAATTCTTCAGCCACTGTTTGTGCCACTTCTTTATTATCGCCTGTAAGCATAACTGGTGTAATGTTTCTCGATAATAAATCCAAAACCATTTGTTTTGAACTTTCTTTAATTTTGTCGCCTTGTGCGATAATACCAATAACTTGTCGGTCATGAATTAGATAACTAATAGAGTTACCTTGTTCAGCGAGATTCTTAAATTGTTCTTTATTATAGTCAAAATTGCTTTTATCGAGATAAGAAACATTCACTATTTTGAGTTTTTTATTATCAACTGTTCCTTCTAATCCTATACCTGGAATATTATTAACTTCTTGAGGAATAGCATATGAAATATTTTTACCTTTAACAAAATCAACAATACCAGTGGCAAGGGGATGATTAGAGTTACTTTCTAATGAAGCGAATAGACTCAATATTTCTTCTTTATTTAACTCGTCTGTAAAACTTTCATAGTGATTCACTGAAAAGTTACCTTCAGTTAGTGTCCCAGTTTTATCCATCATGATGTAATCAATGTGTTGTGCAATTTCTACAGATTCTCTATTTTTAATGATTAAACCATTATGTGCGCCTATAGAGGTAGAACGTGCTGTAACTAAAGGTATTGCTAATCCTAATGCATGTGGACAAGCAATTACTAATACGGTTACTAACCGTTCAAGTGCGAAATCGACATTTTTTTGAATAAGCATCCATACAATAAATGAAATCAGCCCAATACCTACTGCAAAGTAAAACAAATAACCTGCGACTTTATCTGAGAGGAGTTCAGCTTTTGACTTATCGTTTTGAGCTTGGTTAACAAGACCCATAACTTGAGATAAGTAGCCATTTTCACCCGTAGCAGTCACTTTAACTTGTACTGTGCCTGAACCATTAATTGAACCTCCAATAACATTATCATTATGAGTTTTATGGACTTTTTTTGATTCACCAGTAACTAATGATTCATCAATCGAAGTTTCTCCTTGAACAATGATCCCGTCTGTGGGTATACTTTCGCCTGCTCTAACTTCCACAATATCGTCAATATGAATATCTGATATTTTAACCTCTTCTCGTTGATTATTATTAATCAGTTTCACTGCAGTATTAGGTAAAAGTTCTGCCATTTTCTTCAGTGCATTTCCTGCATTACCTACTGCGTTCATTTCAATCCAATGACCTAATAACATGATTAAAATTAAAGTCGCTAATTCCCAGAAAAAGTCCATTGTATGCGTGAATGAACCACTGAAGTTATTCATATAAAAGGCATATAAACTATAAATATAAGCTACTGAAATACCTAGAGCAACAAGCATCATCATTCCAGGTTTTTTAGTTGAAATTTCATCTTTAGCCCCTGATAAAAATGGCTTTCCTCCATAAAAGAACAAAATTGTAGCAAGAATTAATACAATCCAATCTGACCCTGTAAATGAAAATTGAAACGGTAATTTAACTCCCATCATGGGCGATAAAATAATAATCGGTATCGCAAAAATCAAAGAAATAAAGAATTTACTTTTAAAATTTCCATGATTGTGATGTGCATGGTCACCATAACTAGCGTGATTCTCATGTTCTTGATGCTCATGATTTTGGTGTTTTTCATTATTCGACAAAATAAAACCTCCTAAATTGATATTTTTAGAGATAGTAATAAGATAATGCGAGTATAACATATACGGTAGGGGGGTATAAACTTTTTGTTCTTTCTTATATTTCTCAGAATAAAAATACTGAAGTTTTTATATCATAGCTTTAATTATTGATATTACATCATCCAAGGTTATCAGAAGGTATATCAAAAGAGACTCCTTATTCTAATATGGAGTCTCTTAATAGTTTCAATATCAAATTTTGTCGTAATAATGATTATTTTAGGTGCCGGTGATTTAAAAAGATTATAAGAATTGGCGCTTAGTAATATCTATCATAAAATGAAGAGCCCCGTTAAAATCACGTTATTATAAATTGTCTTTCAAGAGAATTTTTATACCACAAAGTAAATTATAAATAACAAAATAAATTGCCAAAAAAGCTCCTAAAGCAGCTAATATCATTAGTATTACATATAGAAATTGATTTGTTACAGACCCAGTAGTACCCAGAATTACTGAACTTATAACTATTAATATATATGGTAATAAATGGAATAAAAGAGATTTTTTGGCATGAGTAGAGACAGGTTTATCAGCTAAAATCCACACAACAACCGGGAAAATGACTGGTGCAAAGAAAACACTAAAATATGACAACGCAGATAATATTTTTTCTGATTGAGTATATCTAGTAACCATAATTAACGCCTCCAATTTAATAGTGGGTTTAAACATATAGTTTTAAAAATGCTTTTATTCATTAAACAATTCAGAATGGATGGCTTGTAATTCATGTTCAACGTTTGTAATATCTATAGCGTTTTTCTTTAGCTTTTCTTTATAAATTTCTGCGATTTCACTGTTTTTATAACGTAATTTATGTTCTAAACTTGCCCACATATCCATTCCTATTGTACGAATTTGTACTTCTACCGGGACCACTTCTACATAATCAGCTAAAAATACAGGTACCGTAATTACAATATGAAGGCTACGGTAACCATTTTCTTTAGGATTTTTTAAATAATCTTTACGTTTCAATAAATTTACATCTTCTTGTTTAAGCAATAAGCTTTCAACAACATAAATATCTTCTATATAATTACATACTACCCGGATTCCTGCGATATCATTCAAATTTTCACGAGCAGATTGCGCTGATATTTCTAAATTCCTTTTTTCTAATTTTTTAACTAAACTACGTAATTTTTTCACCCGTCTTTCTATGTGATGGATAGGGTTATGTTTGTGTGTTTGTTGAAAATTATCGTCAAGAATTTCCAATTTTGTACTAATCTCTTTTAGTGCTGAAGAATATATTTGATTTAATTCTACAAATTCAAAAAGCGACATGAAAACTTGTTCTGGATTTTCAAATTTACTATAGCTGTCTTTAAACTCCTCTTTTAAACTTTCTAAATCCAAAGATGACTTTCGTTTTATGTACATATTAACACCCTCCACATGACTTTTTGTTTGAAATTTTTAAAAAAATTTGCCATGAACATCCCAAGTTCCATTTTCTTTAGCTTGTTTTAAAACTTTCATTCTTCTAAATCCAACTGGATGATCAGATAGAAAATTACTTAATTTTAGCCAAATTGATTCATCATGCAAATCAATACTATTAAAATATTCCTCCAAATCAATTTTTGATCCCATGTACTTTCCCGAAAATAAATAAATCATGCTCATAGCTCCTTCAGGAGCGTAATATAAAGCCACTCTATCTGCTGTATATTCTTGTGTTCGTGTAAGACTTTTATCTAGATATAGAGGTTTTAAAAACGGTGCAAGTATCATTCTCCAGATATTAGTATGCCCACATTTATGATGACCCAGCTCATGAGCTAGTATAAACTTAATTAAATCAATTTCATCAAATTTATAAGCTAAGTCCAATAAATCACTATGAATAACAATATATCTTCTTTTTAAACTACATTTTGATGCAAAGGCGTTCATAACGCCATTACCATTCACAAGATAAAGTTTTGGCAATTTCAATCTTTTAGTATTAAACCCCATTTCTATGGCTAACTCATAATAAATGGTATAAATTTCAGGCAATTGCTCATTAGTAATCTCAACACCTTCTGATATCGAACTCCAATACATGAAACGAACCATAAAAAAACCAAATACAGGAATCATTAACCCGACTAATCCGCCATAAATCCACTCAGGAACTCCAGCCCCTAGAAAAAACAAAAGAAATAATATTAAAGCACATAAAAACAAAAATATTACGATTAGAGCGATAAATATCATCGTAAGCTCATATTTATACCTCAAATTTGAAATACTTACTCTTTTACTGTCATAATCGTTCATAGTCTACCCCCTTTTATGAGATATTACTGAAACCTAATGTTCTTACCTTTAACTTTTTTAATTTCCAATTACCTTGCAAATTAAATATTTAGTTCTCAGCAGATATTTGAATCATTTATTTTATGTTTTTATACCCTTTTAGGTTCGCGATAATCAGACAGTCAAAATAACTTTCTAGTTCTGTGTTATAGTATTTTTAATATTCGTTAATGGAGGCAGGTATGTTATGAAAAAACTTAATTTAGTATATGAATTGTGTATGTTTACTTTAGCTGTTATATCTTTCTTCTTAATGTGGACACAACCAATGAAATTTTTTTATATAGGTGAAATCGTTTGGTTAATATTTTTAATTGATGTTCTCACAAGATTTTTATTATCTAAAAATAAGAAAACATGGATTAAAACAAACTATCTTGACTTAGTAGCTGTAATTCCTCTTAACACTGTATTTCAATTAGCTAGATTCGCGAGGTTATTTAGAATAGTAAAGTTATTTTTGATAACAAAACATTATTTCATGCCTTTCTTCCAATTCATACAAACAAATGGGTTAACGAAAGTTTTTAGTATCACATTTATTAGCATTCTTTTCGCAGCTATTCCTATTACCCTGTCTGAACCAACTATAGAATCTTATAATGATGGTATCTGGTTGGCTATAGTTACGATAACTACTGTAGGTTATGGTGATATGAGTCCTGAAACATTAATTGGGCGTATAGCAACCGTCTATTTAATGTTTGTCGGTATTGGTTTAGTAAGTATGATAACCGGCACTATAGCTACTTATTTTATAAAAAACAAGAGCAGCTCCAACATTAAAGAATCAATTAAAAAAGAGATTGATAATATAGAAAATCTCTCAAATGATGAAATAGAGCAATTAGTTAAAATTATTCGTACATATCACAATTGAGCACGATCAGTTAAAATGAAGTATATATCTATAGTCCTTTAATGATATTTATATAAATATCAAACAGTAATAAACTTATTATCAATAACACAAATAGTTTCTATATCACTCTGTGTGCTTTGGTTTCTGTGTTTCAGTATTTGCCCCACGCCAGTGCCGATAAGAAATCCAAGTTGAAAGCAAAACTGTTATCCAAGCAATAATTAATACTACTCCATGAAAGATTGAAGGGTTTACTGCAAAAGCACCTAAAGTCACTATAGAAGCTTGCCCAGGAATAGAAGCTAAAAAGCTAGCAGATATGAAACTCCATTGCTTTACCCCTAAAGCACCCGCACCATAATTTACTGGCCAATATGGTAAACCAGGCGTCAATTTCACTGTACACATAGCCCAAAAACCAGCATTATTAAGGTGTTTTTCTACTACAAAACTATATCGCCCGAGAAGTTTAAAAGTTATACGTCTACCTACAATACGTGCCAGCCAATACCCGATCCAAGATCCAATCATAATCCCAGATAAAGAGAGTAGTGTTCCTCCGACTACACCATAGAGAGAGCCAGCCACTAATGTAGGAATTGTTATAGGGATAGGAGTAATAGCAATTATTATAGTAATGCCAATAAAAACAAAACAGCCGGCCGCCCCATAGCTAAGGATAATCTTACGCATTTCCTCTGGTGACGGTAAATTTAGATGAAAGCTCATCCACAATAACAATGCCCCTATTACAACTAGAACAATCAAAGAGCCTATAGAGCGTAAAGAAAACATATTATGATGATTCTTATTTAATTTGATCCCCCACATTGTGATCACCACTTTCTTTACTTTGGAATTATTTTGTATAAATGCACAAAGAATTATAAAACACATACAAGGAAAAGAAGGCACTTTAACCCTTTAATATTCCTACTTATACCCTATTTATATTAAATATAAATGCATATAATTCAAAACATTATATGCGTTTGAATTATTCTCATTGATAACGTCCAAGCCATTAGAAAAAGTAGACCTGCCTATCTCTCAAGCGTCCAGCTGACGTAGAGATGATGTGCTAATCTATACTAAAAACCATTGTTCACATCACGACCAAAGTCATCAGTGGTTGCGTTATTGCGCTGTTTACACATTGACTACGTAGCGTAATGATAAATAGGCGACTAGCCACACCGAAAAAATCCCTCACTATTTGCGAGTAGTGAGGGATTTAGTGCATCTAAGCTAGTTCCTTGTTAAGTGCATTATTACATCATAGTGCGGTGGAATCGCAAAATAATCATTAATATAGATTTAGTCTAAATAAAGAGAAATTTAGTTAGCTTTACCTTCAGTTAATTCATTCACTGCTAGTATAGCTTGTGCTACGTCTTCAGCAGTGAATTCATCACTTAAATTAGAAAAAGTGTCATTAGGATCTTTTGCTAATTCTCCTACTTTTACTAAATCCTCAAAAGAAGCGTCGTGTAAATGCATATTATTTAAATTTGTTGGCATTTCTAAGAAATTATAAAAATCAATATATTTTTTAATTTCTTCATAAGGTCTATTTTCTAAAACCATTTGAACCAGCGTCCCGTATGCCACTTTTTCACCGTGTCCAAGTTTATGAATATCTCCTGATAAAGCTGTAAATCCATTGTGTATTGCATGTGCTGCAGCAAGACCGCCATTTTCAAAACCAAGTCCTGAGAGTAAAGTGTTTGCCTCGATAATAGACTCCACTTGAGGTGTTACAATACCTTGTGCCGCCGCTAAATAGGCACTTTTACCATATTTAAATAAGGTTTCTTCTGCTTTTTCAGCAATGGCTAACGAAGCTAATGTTGGTTTTCCATCTACCATAGTCTTCCCTCTACGATTTAAAGTTGCTTTAACTTCTACTAAAGTTGCTAAAGCATCACTCATGCCCGCCGCAAACAATTTGACTGGTGCTTGGACTATAATTTGTGAATCTGCTAATACTACATTGGGATTTTTATAATAAAATCTGTAACCTGTAAAAACACCTTCATCTGAATAGATAACCGATAAAGCACTCGTAGGCGCATCTGTAGAAGCAGTTGTTGGGACAATAACAACCGGGGAATTAAGATCATCAGAAATTGCTTTTGCTGTATCTAATGTCTTCCCTCCTCCAACGCCAACAATTACATTTATATTATTATCTTTAGCTATTTGGCTAAGTCTTGCTATTTCATTTTCAGAGGCTTCCCCATTAAATTCTTCGTATTTATAACTAATCTCGCTAGAGTTAAAACTCTCGTTTATGTCTTTATTTGTTAATGACCAAACTAAACTATCTGAAATAATCAAGGGTGCGTCACCTAATTTATTAACTTCATTAGCTAAACTTTTTATTTCTCCTTTTCCTTGTATATATCTACTTGGCGATTGAAAAATGTATCTTGACATACAAACCCCTCCTCATTATTTGATATTCACTTATTTTATCCCCTGTATTTATAGGTATAAATCATAAATATTTGTAAATGTGAAAGGCTATACGTAAAACAATTACTTAATGGATGAAGCTGTAAAAATGTTAGCAAATGAAATCATACATCTACAGAAATTTTGTATGATCAACAAAAACAAACTTTTTTTAGAATTATATGGATATTATTAAATATTGTAATATGGAAACTTATGTTTTATGTTACACCAACGTGGAATATTAGTTATAAAAGCAATCAAGGAGGTAATTATGATGACATTTGAATTTAAACATGATGCAGGGACTACTGAGTTGCCTGAAATTATTAATTCAGCAGTAGCATTAGAATTATCGTTTGTTGAGGCATTAGTTACTTTAGATATAGATGTGAAAGGTATTGCTGATGATGGTGACAGTACAAATTTGATATCACCACTTAACAAAGAAGTTGGTAATTACATTTCAGTTGGTACACGTATAGATCCAGATTTTGAATCAATTAGATCTTCTGTTCCACAACTCATTATTGGAGATGCTGATCGTCACAAAGATATTTATAACGAATTAAATGATATAGCGCCTACTATTTTATTCAAAAGTTTTGAGTCAGGTTATCAAGAATCATTAGAGGTATTCCAACGTATTGGAACTGCCGTATCTAAATCAAAAGAAGCGAAAGAACGCTTAGATAAACATCGTGAATTAATTAATGATTTTAATGAACAAATCTCAATAGATAAGAATAAAGAAACATTAGCAATAGTAGTTTCTGAACAAGGTTTAACTGCGCATTCACATAAAACTTATATAGGTGAATTTTTAAGTAAATTAGGCTTTAAAAATGCTCTTAATGATAAAATAGCAAAAAAATTACCTGCTTATAAAGAATCATACTATTTAGAACTCTCATACGAACAATTAGCAAATATTAACCCTGAAAGATTAATTGTGATGATAAATGACAACAATAATAATGATTTAAGTAAATTACAAAATAGTAATCAATGGGATGATTTGGATGCAGTTAAAAATGACCGGGTACATTTTGTGAATAGAGATGAATGGGCTAAATTACGTAGTCCAATTGCTTCCGAAGATATCGTTGAAACTTTAGCAAATCTTAAAGAATAACTAACACTTTCTTTTATATTCATAGTTCTCTTGCAAATAGCATAGCTGTTTTTATATGAACGCTAAATTTAATTTTGAAATAATTAAGAGACTCCTTATTAATAAGGAGTCTCTTAATCGTTTGAAAATCTTATATTCCCTTAATAACAAAAGTTTAAGAACTTTATTTAAATAATTCATTTTCTAATTAACTCGACGTTCATTTGCAGAAGTGCTATACAAAATGAATTTTATCTAAACTTTGATTAGGATTTTCTGCGAATTCATTAAGCATATTCAATATATTTCCATGCAATTCATTAATTTCTTCAGAACTAAAGACTTCATCTTGATAATCGTAATGCAATAAATAACCTTCTTCATTGTTCTTACTGAAAATTTGAATTATTAAAGGAATACCAATAGCATCAATTTCAAGTTTTCTTTCTGAAAATTCATTTTCTATAAATGCGGGACTATAACTTGCAGTTTGGAAAGAGATAAGACAATCTAATATATTACCATTAATATTGAGTTCTGTTACTAAATTATCAATTGGATATCTTCTATGTTTCAATACATTAAATGATTCTCTCTTCACCTTTTTTATATATTCATTTAATAATAAATCTCTATTTGAATCTAAGATGAGTGGCAAAGGTTTTGTATAATTGCCGGTTGTAAATTTATCATTTTTATTTATCCTATTATGAATTAATAAACCAAGCTTATTAATTTTATTTACTGCTTTTTTATCAATAAGGGCAAACATAATGCTAGCGAATAAATTACTAACACTAACTTCATTATTTAAACAAAAATAATTTATACGTTCTGTTAATATAGGGTCTAACTTAATAGTATGTCTTTTACAAGATGGATGTTCTAAGTGAAGCTTCTCAAACTTTGTTTGGAATTTATCATGCTTTAACTTATTTCTCCAATATAATTCGTCTTTTTCAAACTTTTTAGATTCTAAATATTTTTCTTCATCTTTAACGTTATCAATAAATGATAAGTTGGAAATAGCTTCTATGTCACCATTAGTCAAATACGTTATAAAGTAATTTATCGATAATGCCATACTCCAACCATCAGCTATGATGTGATTTTGTATTGTAAACAACCCCAAATGGCCATTAGGCATTTTTAATATATAAAATTTGTATAAATTTTCGTCATAAGCAAAGATGTTTATATTTGCTTGTTCATTCAACCAAGTATCAAAATTCACTTGATCTTGATAAAAATCTAAAAATGGATATGCTGTTTCTTCATATTCTTTAATATATTGTGAATGCTCTTCGTTTTTAATTGTTATTTGTATTCTATGGCTATCATGATTAAATACTAATTGGTTTAAAGCTTGATTTATCTGATCGTAATTAAACTTTGTACCTAATTTCAGTAAACCTGCAATATTATTAATGCTAGAGTTTTCATTAATTATTTCACTTTTTAGAAATTTCGTTTGTGCAATAGATAGCGGATGTGTATTCAAGTTGAGTTTCTCCTTAATTTATATATTGATATAGTTATTGTATATTTCAAAAATTATTCTATGACATTAGAAGCAAATTGTTCACCTTTTCTTCTTTGCGTTTCAAGTTATCAATATTTTTTTATAATCTCTTATTCCCTAAAAATCATCTTTATTTAAAACTTTTGGGTCAATATCTGCACTTATTTTTTGTGCGAAATATCCATTTTATTCCTCCTAAAAAACGCGTAAACATCCTTAGTCTAAAAAGACGTTCACGCGCGGTACCCTCATTTTAATAGCCTTAACTATTCAGTAATTTTTTAAACTACATTGACCATTTACTAATATCACTTGTCACAAAATATAAACTTTTTAATAATATTTGTCAAATTATATTTTCAAACTTTATTTTATATACTAAAAATATATTTTACCTATGAATAAGAAAGTGACATTCTTACTTTTATAGGTAAGAAGATTTGTGGCAAAAATAAACGTTTTGAAACTTACTTTTGTTTTTTAAAAGACTCATTTACTTGAATTAATGTTTATAAGTTTAAACTTATGGATAGTTTAATAGTGTTATCCATTGTTAAATAATAGTTTAAACGATAAAGGAGACTTATTATGAATAATAAAGTAGTTTTAGAATCAGCTGCACAAAAATTTAGTGAAGCCAATAAGCCTCATCCACGCATCTATGAATTAGATCCTCATGAGGGCCGTAATTTACTTGAGGAAGTTCAATCTTCTTCCGTTGATAAGTATAATGTAGATATTGAAGATACAACTTTTTCAACAGAAAACTGGGGAACTATACCAGTACGTTTCATTCGCCCAAGAGAGAATAAGGAAAAGCTTCCAGTAATATACTATATACATGGCGCTGGTTGGGTATTTGGTAGTGCAAAAACACATGACAAATTAGTAAGAGAATTGGCTGTAAGAACAAATTCTGTAGTGGTCTTTCCAGAATATACACTATCCCCCGAGGCTAAATACCCAACAGCAATTGAACAAAATTATGATGTGTTGCAACAATTAAAAAATGTATCTGAAGAGCAAAATTTTGATATCAACAAGTTAACAGTTGCTGGTGATTCCGTTGGGGGTAATATGGCTACTGTGATGACTATAATGACTAAACAACGCGCTGGGTTACCAATAAACCAACAATTATTATACTATCCTGTTACAAATGCAGAATTTGATACAGAATCATATAATCAATTTGCAGAAAATTACTACCTTACTAAAGAAGGTATGCAATGGTTTTGGAATCAGTATACAACGGATTCTAAAGAAAGAGCAGAAATCACTGCATCTCCGCTACGTGCTTCTATTGAAAACCTTAAGGGATTACCTCCTGCTATGATTTTAAATGCAGAAGCTGATGTATTACGCGACGAAGGCGAAGCCTATGCCAATAAATTAAGAGAAGCTGGGGTTGAAATTGCTCAAATACGTTTCCAAGGAACCATTCATGATTTTGTTATGGTGAATGACTTGGATCAAACCAACGCCACCCGTGAAGCTATGGACATTTCAACATCTTGGATTAATAAGAAAAATAACCATTAATATTACAACGTATAATTAACACATAACTCTTATCGTTAAGTGAATCAACAATGTGTTGGTTCACTTTTTTTATAGGCCAGTAAGATATTAAAGGAGGGAATATATAGTGCAAACAATATTAGGTAGTAATGGTCAAATAGGACAAGAAATTGCAAAAGAAATTTATAATAAATATACTAAAAACATACGCTTAGTAAGTAGAAATCCTCAGAAAATTCATGATACTGATGAATTAGTCCCAGCTGATTTAATGAAATATGATGACACTTATAAAGCTATTGAGGGTAGTAATATCGTTTACTTTGCTGTTGGTTTACCGGCTGATTCAGAAATGTGGGAACGACGATTTCCAACGATTCTGGCTAATATCATCAAAGCTTGTCAAGAAACAAATAGTAAATTAGCTTTTTTTGACAATACTTATATGTATGAAAAGAACTCTAACATTCAAGTTGAAAACAGTCCATTCATACCTGTAGGACGCAAATCACAAGTGCGTGCAGACATGGCTGACATGTTATTGGAAGCTATGAAGGATCAAACAATTGATGCAGTCATTGGACGTGCACCAGAATTTTATGGGCCAGATTTGACTCAAAGTATTACAAACGCTATGGTCTTTAATCGTGTTAAAAATGGTAAACGAGCAATTGTTCCATTAAGTGATTCTGTTTTGCGTACACTTATTTGGACGCCTGATGCTAGTCGCGCATTAGTATTACTTGGTAATACACCTGATGTTTATGGAGAAACATGGCATTTACCTACAGATTCCAGTATTACTTATAGAACCCTTATAGATAAAGTTGAGAAGATTATCGGTAAAAAAGTCAGCTATACTGTGATTCCAATGTGGGTGTTTAAAGTAGGCAGTTTATTCAACAAACAAGTTAAAGAACTTATGGAACTTCTACCTCGTTATAAATCTGATAATATATTTAATTCTAATAAATTTAAAGAACACTTTCCCGATTTTGAAATCACAACATTTGAAGAAGGCATCAACAAAGTATTTTCCCAAAAATAGTTCTATCTATTTTAAATATATTCTATAAATTTGGTGTTTTTAAAATAACTATAAGGGGTTAATAATGAAAAAAATAATGATTGTAAATACAAGTACTGGTTATTTTGGAGAAAGTGACAAACCTACAGGTTTATGGTTAGGTGAGCTTGTTCATTTTTATGATTACTTTGATATTGATGGCTATCAAATTGATTTATTCAATATTAAAGGTGGCAATACACCAATTGATCCAGTAAGCTTAAACACATTTATGTTGGATTGTATAACCAAAAAGTATTATAAAGATGAAAAATTTATGGAGTTGTTAAAAAATTCCAAATCTATAAATTATGCAAATCCTAAAGAATATGATGTGCTTTATTTTACCGGTGGTCACGGTGTTATGTTTGATTTTCCTGACAACCAATATATACAAGCAGCAATAAATGAAGTATACAATCACGGTGGTGTAGTTGCTGCCGTATGCCATGGAATTGCAGCTTTATTAAATGTAAAAAATGAAACAGGAAGGTTCTTTATTGATAACAAGTTAATCACTGGTTTTTCAAATACAGAAGAAGTTTTAGCTAATCGCAAGAAGAATGTTCCATTTATGTTGGAAAACCACCTAAAAGAACATGGTGCAAATTATAGTAAATCAAAAATACCATTTAGACCTTATGTAAAAACTACTAATCGACTAGTTACAGGGCAAAACCCCCAGTCACCAAAACAAGTAGCGCAAGCTGTATCAAATTTGTTGAGATAACATAATAATTGAAGACATATTAAAATAGACTCCTTTTTAAAAAGGAGTCTATTAATTGTTTCAAATACTAAAGTAATATCAATAATGAATTAGAATTTAAAGCAGCTATAAAAACATCGTATATAATATAGATAAGTAATTTTATATACGGAAAAAACTTTATTTTCTTCCTGATAATTTGGATTAGTTACTTAAAAAGAATTGCTTTTATATTTCTAACTCCTACAGTGTTATTGTATATGTAGCAAAGAGAATTCTATAGTACTTTCACATAAGAAGGTTAAGACATTTCCAGTATTTCCCCTGCCTGTTAATGTATAAGCATCTACAGTTCTTAGAGGTGGAGATAAATTAAATAGAATATACAACTTCACTATTGCATATAGTCATTTCAATCAAACTGTCATTCAATACTACTTGGGTATCAAGTGGGTTTTGATTTAAAATTACAAAATCAGCTACATTGCCTTTTTGGATAGACCCTTCATAGGCATAAGTATTATTCAATTTAGCAGCATCTATAGTCATTTTTTTATATGCTTCACTACGTGTTAAACGTTGATTTTCGCCTAAAACTTTCCCATTTTTTGTGATCCTATTAACTGCAATTTGAATTGATTCTAAAGGAGAAATAGGTGTAACAGGTGCATCTGTATGAATCGTAAACGTCATATGCGCATCTTCAGCCCATCTTAATGGATCTAAATTTTGTGCTTTCTCTTCACCTAAAAATACATCACGGTGTAAATCTCCAAAATAATATACATGGTTGATAAAGAAAGAACCACCAATGTTATTTTCAGTCATTTCTTTAATATCATCCTGTGTGACTGTTTGTAGATGTTCAATACGATTTAATAAAGGTGTTTTTTTATAATCAGCTGTAGCTTTATAAGCTTCAATAACTGACTTAGCAGCAAAGTCTCCATTAGCATGCGTCACGATATTAAAACCTAGCTTTTGAAAATGCTTAAATGTATCAATTAATTTGTTGTTATCCATTAATGGACTAGGTGCTTCACTGCCATCTAAATACTTATTACGGATTGATGCAGTTTGTAATTGTATAGAACCATCACTAAAACATTTAACGCCTCCTAAATGTCCCATACCATTACTTATATTATTTAACTTTTCTTCAATTTCGTTAGCATGAATATTTTTTAAATTGTGATTTTGCTCTAATAACTCATGACTTAACATCCAACGTGTGCGAATTCTCTGAGGAGACTCCAAAAATTTAAGCACTCCCTCATAATCTATATATCCTCTA
Source organism: Staphylococcus succinus (assembly GCF_029024945.1). NCBI lineage: Bacteria > Bacillati > Bacillota > Bacilli > Caryophanales > Staphylococcaceae > Staphylococcus > Staphylococcus succinus. The sequence continues at coordinate 2,696,143 of NZ_CP118976.1, forward strand.
CTACCAATTAATAAATCAGATGTACTAGTTATACCACTTCTAACATAGTCATCTACAGCTAAATTCATTGTATAGATAGTATCTTCTGGTTTAGCCTCAGGTAAAGCACGTTGTAATTTTGCAGTTGCAGGTAATTCAATTAAAACGCCATTAACCTTGCCATGTTGGTCACGCTCATAGTAGCCACCCTCAGGATCTGGGTCATCCAAACTAACTCCCATATACTCTAAAGCTTTTGTATTAACAGTAGCCATATGCCCCGAATAGTGCATTACGCATATAGCAACATCTTCTGAAATTTTATCTAAATCAAAGCGATTAGGATGTCTTTGTTCTTCTAATGATTTTTCATTATAACCGAATCCCATAACCCAACCTTTTTTGTACAAATTTTCTTTTTGTACTTTGAATTGCTGAATTAACTCATCTATATTCGAAATTTTATTTGCAGAACAATCTACCATTGTTTTTGTAGTACCATATGCTGTTGGATGACTATGTGTATCAATAAAACCAGGCGCAATCCATTTCTGTTCTAAATCAAGTGCTTCATTATCTTTTACAATTGAATCTTGAGTAACAATTTGGTCAATATATCCCTCTTTTAAATATAACGTAGCAAGATAAGGCTTATTATCTATCATATCTAAAATATTGGCGTTAATTATTTTTGAAATTTTCATTTAAAAACCTCCTATTTTACTATTAGAAACCTATTGAACACCTTATTCCTAAAGTACTAAATTTTCAACGATTTATAATTTACTATTTACACCGATGTTTATTATAATAAATAAATTATTTTTATCGAATTATTCTTTTTTCATAGTTATTCATCTTTCATCAAAGAAATTATTATCTAGAAATTAACATAAAAGAAGATTATCAGAAGTGGCGATAATTATGTATTTACACGTGTAAAATAGTGCCGTTTCCACCTCTTAGGTGTTAATTGGCATAGGAGAACTGTGCTACTTATGTTGTTTACTTGTTCGCATTTTTGCACAAATGGTTCATGAAGGCGCATTACAATGAGTTAATAGTAATAGCTTGATGGAGAAAGAATCATTAGCTAAGAAAATTGCATCATTTATAATTGGAAGATTTTAATTTTTAGGGATTATGAAGGCATTTGGTTTTAAATATAATAAAGGGCTAACCCGTTTTCATACGGATTAGCCCTTTTGTTTTGAGGATGAAATTTATATCTCAGCTTCTTAGTGTATCACGCTTAGTAACTTGTAAAGTGAATTATAATATCATAGTGGACGAACATGCAAAATCATTGAGTTGATATACTAATATACTTTAAAATCATTCTTTACTTGATATCTTTGGACTCTCCTGCTAAATCTTTTAATTTTCTTCTTGCTTTTAACGGCGACATATTTTTAGACAACTTATAAGTAAAAACTTCATTATTATCAGTTTTCACTATATATTCAATTTTAAAAACGCCAACTTTATATCCAACTATTCTCATAAGCAGCCTCCTCACTTTATACATTAAGTTACCAATAATTGAGTTTTTAGTTTTTATTTTGTATTAGATGATAATAATTTATTGTATCTGTCTTTAGTTATATAAAAAAGCGTATGATCAATAAGATGATTAAACACTTTATCTTTTTCTATTTTATGAGGAAGTTCGCAATTAACTTCAACCTTTTCTTCAGAATAATGGGAAACATATTTAATTTTATCTTTTTCTACTTCAAGATCTTTACGGCCAAAAATCAAAATAACATAAGAGCCTTTCTCTTTAATTTCTTTTATGTTTTCTACTTTATAGTCGTTGCATATAATTTTTTTATCAAAATGCTCTGATTTTCTAAGGGCTTTTCTGTTTTTATATTTTTCATTATAAAGTTTTTTTATAACGAAAAATATCACTATAATAATTAATAGAAATAAAATAAAAAGAAATGTGGATATAGAAATTCCTCCTCCCTATTCTCTTTAACACCTATAATATTTGCTTTTATTACTATTCCTCATTTATATTTTTTTAAACAGTTACATGATTACATCATTTGAGCTATGAAGGTAACTTATAGAAACAATAATATCCAAATACTATTTAGATTTAATAATTTTTTTATAGTTTTGAAATTATTTTGCGTGGTATTGTTTAAATAAAGCGATTTGTATTAAAGGGAGGATTTATTATGAAACCTGTCGTTAAGAAATATGTAAATGATGAAGAATTGGAAATAGAGATAAATACTTTAAAAGACCAAAGTATAAGCCCTAAAGATATATACATTTTATCGCATGATTCTGATCGTACCAGTCGCATAGTAAGAAATACGGAAGTAACAGGGATTAACTATAATAGTTATGAAACTCAAGAAAATTATGAGAAGCAAGGTGATGAATTAAGATATAAATTGAAATCTCTAGGTATTACACAAGAAGAATCTGAAAAATATGAAGAAGAAATGGATCAAGGGAAGGTACTATTGATTGTTACAGACGAACGAGTAAAAGGTGAATTATAAATGTCATTATCACTTAAAAAGACCAATTTGGCTAAATAAACAAGTTGGTCTTTTAAACGATGAAAAATTATAGAATTGGTTCATTTATTGTATAGCATCGTAAATAAAATGAACAATATTTTTCAAAAGTTAATTGCATAACTTTAAACTCTAGCCATAGTAGCTTTTAACATAAATATATGAAGAATTCCAGCTATTTAAAAAATGATATAGAGAAATAATACAAATTAAAAGAAACGTCTACAAGGATGGGGAAATATTTGCTAGAAATTACATTAATAATAAGTTGTCTTTTATTATTAATCATGTCTTACACGCATATCATACAAATATTGATAGATGAGTGGCAAGCAGGGTTTAAAAAAGAAACATTTGTATGTTTAGCAATAATTGCAAGCTTCATTATTATTTTTTTAATTATAGTACTAATACTCTATAAGCTATTGAACCTCTTTCTCCTTTAATATCTTTATGCTATTTATCCAAAAAATTATATTTTTAGCGCTTCACCATAAACTGTTTAAAGCTAACTTGATATGTGCCTAAATTAATCCAATCCTTCCACCTCATCTTTAACTATAAACCCCCTTATAGCTTAAAAATTCCTCGAATTTTAACCATCCAAATCTTTCTCGATATAACTATTATTAATCAAACCCGTCAACTTTTTAACATACAATATTTGTCATACTCTGACTGAAATATTCATATGTTTCTCTATATAAATGCTACTTGCCTATGTTTCAGCTATTGAATATTATGGTAAAAGTACATATCTCCTTAAGTAAACAATGATGTAACAAAAGTGATAATCTCTATTAGTAACAGTGAATGACCAAGTTTAATATATGCAACACTCTAGATTAATTTATTCCTTTAATTTACTTGAAAATAAACCCATATTCATTAAAGTTATTTAAAAAGTCAGAAGTATACGGAGGTTTAAAATGAAGAACAAACAACGAATAGAACCTATTTTAACACTCAGCGACCTGTATGGAACTGATATTGTTTATACATCTAGACCATCATATGCTTCAAATCCTTGGTTAGCAATTGCAGAACATCAATGCAATTTTTCAACAGGTAGAGAACTAATTATCTCAGGTCAAATACCTGTCATAGTCCATAAAGCAAGCGTGACAAATAAATTAATTACTCTCTTTAACGCTGTCGGAATAGAAAAACCCACTAATATATTAAAATTTGAAGATCAGACTACTTATGAACAATTAATTAAAAAATTAGCGTATGAAAATGGTAAAAAAATTTATTTTCAGTTTGCTCATGAATCTGATTTTTTAGAAAACGTGCACTATGCTCTAGATAAAGATGTCCTTATTGCTTTGAATAATAAATCACGCCTTCCCGAATGGACAGGACATAAATATTTACCTAAAAGAGAAAGTGTCACGGTAGAGAATTTCGAGAAATCGCTTTCTAATTGGGAATTTCCATTTGTATTAAAACCAGGTGGCGATTTTCCTACAGCTGGAGGGTATGGCGTGATGATTTGCCATAATAATAAAGAGTTGATAAAAGCGAAACAAGCCATTTCAAAGGCAAGCCATATGACTAACACACTAATTATTGAACAAAAAATAGAAGCAATAGCTAATTATTCTGTGCAATACGCATACTCCAAAAAAGAAGGCATACGTTATTTAGGCGCAACTGAACAATTGACAGACCAATACGGATATTATAAAGGTAACCATAATGCCCATGATGTTCCTGATAAAGTTATACAAGCAGGTAGAGAAATCATGGAAAACGGTGCAAAAAACGGCTATTTTGGTATCGCAGGATTTGATTTTCTCGTCGATACAAACCATGACATATATGCCATTGATTTAAATTTTAGACAAAACGGTTCAACAAGTATGTTGCTTTTAGATTCTTTTTTTCAAGATGGTTACCATAAGTTTTATAATTATATTTCGTCCGGTGATAATGAACGTTTTTTCAAAATAATTTTAAAATATGTTCAAAAAGGGGTGTTATTCCCAATCGCCTATTATGATGGCGATTGGTTTAGTAGCAAAACAGTTAAATCAAGATTCTGTGGCGTTTGGCACGGCAGTAATAAAAATGATATAGAACGTATAGAACAGGAATTTTCAAAAGATCTCCAGTCGAAATAATAACAAAACCGATAGTTGTTAGACATATAAGACGAAGTTATCCCAAGTAACTTTTTATTTAAGTCTCAAGAAAAATCTATCCCTATATAATTAAATAAAGCTATGACGAATGTTATTTTTTAACTTAAATGCTATAAATATTTGGAATATTTTTTATGCTAACATTTAAATCATTATTGAAAGAGACTCCTTTTTAAAAGGAGTCTCTTAATAGTTTCAAAATTAAATTTAGTATTAATCATGGTTATTTTATATCTCGAAAATAAGATGCACCTGTGTTTGATTCTCTATTTTTAACAATATCGTAAAATATACAATTCATTATTTTATAACTCTTGCTTTACTATCTATAGCTTCTTTCAAAACTTGAGCAATATCTCCTTGAATTGCTAATGATTGATGTTCTATTTCTGGAGGAACAATAGCATGTTTAGGATTAATTGTTATATATGTTGATTCAGGATTTTGAAGCGTTAAATTCATAAAGGGCTCTTTTATAAACATTGGTGTCATCATTCCTACACCTAACTCTAAAAAAACTGTTTTTTTACCAGTTGCTTGTTTTGCAAAATGTTGATATTTCGCATACTGCTTATGATAAAAGCTTCCTTCCAAAAACGTTCTACCTCTAATCCATCCTTCAAGTTCAGCGCCACACTTTGGACACCTTGGAATTAAATGATGTGGTATCTCTGTTCCTTGTAATTGTTTGTATAAGTCTTCAATAATTTTATGACTTTCATACACTTTATCGTGACATCTAGAACTACATTGCAAATAGTCCCATGAACCTTGGATTATTGCTATATCTTTTTCAGGGAACGCTCTAGTAAATTGTGTATCTTGATTAGTTGTGACAATATCATATGCTTTATCTTCTATCAATTTTTTTAAATCATCATATGGTTCTAAAATGTCTACATTCTTTATCCAATGTATCAAAGAAACTAAAAATCCCCAATATGAGCTTCTTGATTCCCAAGTAGGATTATAAAATAAATTCCAAAGACTCCCCGTATGATATTTTTCTTCAAATTCATTAAAATTAATTTGATAAGATTGATCGTTTTCATACCAATTTGCTCCACCGCCGGCCATCGACATACCAGCCGCTCCGCCTACCAAAATATAATCTGCTTCTTCGATTTTATTTACTAATTCTATTATTTGCTGTTGATTATAACCCGCTTGTTCTATTGTCATTTTAACAACTCCTTCAACGTTTTATTTATCTCTCCTTCTATAGCAATTGATTGGTTCTCAATGTTTTTATTGATATAAATTTCCTGTGGTAAATTAAAAGTAATATATCTATAGAACGCTTCGTTGTATACTAAATCCATTATTGGCGCTTTTATTAATGTATTTCGCTTCCCAATACCAAGTTCAAGTATCACTAATTTTTTATTGCGATACGTCTCCAAAAATTGCTTGAATAATAATTGCTGGTTTTCAATACTTTTAAAATCTCTATATAATCCGTTATAAAAATTCCCTTCAATTTCGAAAATTTTATCTTTATCAAATTTGTTAATTTGGAAATGTGTATCACCATTAGAAGTTAATATAAAATAGTCTTTGGTTCCTATAATTTTCTTTAAATTATAGAATACAGAACTCCCACTATAATCGGTTATCATATATTTTATTAAAGTTTGATAGAACAATATCCTCATGCCTTCGCTTGGGTAATTATAAAATAATCCTTGTACAATATTTTGAATGCCCAATTGTTCATTGAATAATTTAAACTTTTCTTTAAAGTCATTGTTGTTAGCAAAAATATGATAGCCTTCAGATATCGACAATCCATTACTCGCAGTGATTAAAATAGCGTCTGCATGCTCAATCCATGCTTTAGCTCTCTCTATGTTATTTGTGTCATTCATTGGCTCCAATCACCTACCGACCTAGATTTTAAACATCAAGTTTGGCGTTAATATGTTGAAATACTCAGTTAAACTAAGTGATGCTGTACATATACTTTCATTTCTTAAACAAAGAAAAAGCATTTGTCACAGATACTGCATGTATTCTAAAAACAAATTCCTTCTATATATAAGATAATTCATTTACATTCTAAAATGTCATTATGATTAATTATCAAAGAAAAACTAATCCAACATGAATAAGATCTTCAGAAAACATAAATTTATTTTTGACAATTACAAACATCTTATTAACAACCTATAACGCTACAACAACTGTTATAGGCTTATTGTATAAGGTATATATTCTTCATTAAATATAATTTTGAAAAACATTTTAACAAAATACTTGGATTTTGAAAGTGAGTAAGATATGGAAAATTTAGACAGAAAAATAAAGGGGCGAATTAAAGAAGGTTTATTTAGCAGTAAAACAGAGCAATTTAATGATTTAGATTGCTCTGTTTTACTAAAGTAGAATGCAGAAGTATAGCTATTTTTCATTATATTTTTTAAATAACAAGACAGCATTATGTCCACCAAAACCAAGACTGTTACTCATTGCATACGTTACGTCTAAATTTTCATATTCATTAGCTATCAAGTTAAGATCACAATCTAGATCAGGGTTTGTAGCATTAATAGTTGGAGGAACTTTACTATCTTTAATAGATAAAATAGAAAATATCGCTTCTATAGCTCCAGTCGCTCCAAATGAATGTCCCGTCATCGACTTAGTAGAACTTACTTTTAAAGATTTAAAATCATCACCGAAAACTTTCTTTATCGCTTGCACTTCCGTAAAATCTCCTAATGGTGTACTTGTACCGTGCGCATTTAAGTATTGAATCTCTTTAGATTCTATTTGTGCATCTTCTATTGCTGCTTGTATTGCACGTGCCCCTCCTTCTCCTTCAATAGCTGGAGCAGTAATGTGATAACCATCGCCAGTTGAACCATAACCAACCACTTCTGCATAGACTTTAGCATTTCTTGATTGTGCTGATTTTAAAGATTCAAGAACTAAAATTCCTGATCCTTCTCCCATAATAAACCCGTCTCTTTCTTGCTGAAATGGACGGCATGCACTTTCAGCATCATTATTTATGGATAAAGCATGACTTGCACTAAAACCAGCAATGCCAATTTCGGTAATTGGTGCTTCTGCTCCACCTGTGATCATAGCTTCAGCATCACCACGTTGAATAATTTTAAATGCTTCACCTATAGAATTTGTACCTGTAGCACACGCAGTGATAGTAGCACCGTTTGGTCCTTTGGTACCTAAATCAATTGAAACTTGACCTGTTGCCATATCAGGTATAAGCATGGGTATAAAAAACGGACTCACACGCTTTACGCCTTTATACTTTAAAGTACTGTGTGCATTCTCAAAAGTTTCTACACCACCCATACCAGAACCAATCCATACGCCTATATTATTTGCAGTATCTTCATTAATATGTAACTTGGAATCTTTAACAGCTTCTCTAGCTGCTACCACTGCATATTGTGTAAAGCGATCCATACGCCTAGACTCTTTCTTAGATATATAATTTTCTATATTAAAATCTTTCAATTCACCAGCTATATGTACATTATACGGTTGGGTATTAAATCGAGTTATCTTATCAATACCATTAACTCCTTTTAATGCATTTGTCCAAGAGGTCTCAGCATCATTACCTATAGGCGTAAGGGCACCAATACCTGTAACTACTACACGTTGTTTTTTATTCATAAAAATCCTCCTTACGAATTTTTAAAATATGTAATTCAATATATAAAAACTTCAATTACAACTAATCATTCCAATATCATTTTTTATTTAATATTACTTAATAATCATCACTGGAACAGGGCTTCTTTTAGCAATTTTATGTGTCACATCTCCTAAAATATGCTTAATATTTAAGTTAACTCTGTGATTACTCATAATTACTAAGTCAACATCGTCGTTATTAATTTTTTCTAATATTGTATCTTTAATAACTCCAAATTCTATTTCTACATTATATTGAATCTCTTTTTTATCCAATTCATGTAAAAATGGAGAGAGCATTTCTTCTTTCTCTCTGATAAGATTATTTTTATGTTCAATATAATCTTGTAAATTCATTGCGAAATTATTATCTGTAACAACATGATAAATAGTAACAGTTGAACCTTTACCTACTATTTTTTCTAAATAACTTGGAACAGAACTAAAATCATTTTCAAAATCATAAGGTAATAATATATTTTTAAACATATAAGCTAACCTCCTAATATAATAAATATATTTCACTTTTACTAAATGAAAATGCCATAAAAATAATCTAACTTTACAATGAATACTTCACTGTATTTTTACACCCCTCTCTTTATATAATATAAATACATAGTTTTCCCACAATAAACATATACCCTGTTTTAAATTATTATATTAATATATAACTAAAAAATATATAATTAATTTCTTTAAATTTTTATTATTATCGAAAGTTTGAATCATTTTTAATTATTTCAAAAGCAAAATTTCCCTCTAATAAAAATCCGATTATTTATATAAAATATTGTAATAAAAAACAACATACAATAGAAATTGTATGTTGTTGCTTTCGATTATCAGATAAAATCACTTTCACATAACAAGTCAAACAAGCTCCAAAAGACAGTATATTTTTAATTCTAATTTTTTACCTTCATCTTTTTAAAACCTTTAATAATCAGTGGATAAAATAATGCTATAATTGTCATTAATGTTAAAACAATACTTAGTGGTGACCCTAAAAATATATCTACTACATTATTATTACTAACTATTAAACTTTTACGAAAGTTTTGTTCCATATCTGAACCTATGATTGCTGCCAAAATCAAAGGTGCTAGTGGGAAATCCAATAACTTCATAATTAAACCAATAATACCAAAAACAATTAGAATATAGAAATCAGTAATACTATAACCTAATGTATATGTACCAATAAATGCCAATACCAATATAATTGGATATAACACTTTTGGTGGTGTTCGTAATATTTTCAATAGTAATCCTATTAAAGCAATATTCAAAATGACTAAAAATATATTACCGATAAACATACTGTTAACGAGTGTCCAAATCGTTTCAGGTTCATTTGCGAATAATAATGGACCAGGTTGTAAACCTAACATGACGACCGCACCTAAAATAACAGCTGTTGTTCCTGACCCTGGCACACCCATCGTTAATAATGGAATTAAAGCACCTACTGCAGCCGCATTATTAGAAGCTTCTGGTGCAGCTACCCCTTCTATTTCACCTTTTCCAAAATTCTTGCCATTTTTAGATATCTGTTTTTCCGTAGAATAGCTTAACATTGCCGCAATAGAACCACCTGCGCCTGGTAATACACCAATCAGAAAGCCAATAGGACTTTGCCTAAACATAGCTCCTCGTGTTTTTTTCCAATCTTCTTTAGATAGCTTCATCGAACCTACCTCCGCTTTAGGTGGTTTCAATGCGTGTAAGTGCAAATAGTTATATAGTACTTCTGCTACGGCATACACTCCAATAATAACGACTAAGAAATTAATACCTTCACTTAAGTGGGGTAAATCAAATGTAAAGCGATAAATACTCGTTTGTAGATCCACACCTACAGTACTAATAATTAAGCCAATACTTGTAGCAATAAAACCTTTTATCATCTTACCAGATGATAAAGTAACAATAGCTGAAAGTGTAAATAAGAATAATAAAAAATATTCTTGCGGGCCAAATTTCAAAGCAAAATCAGATAACGGTTTAGCTAAAATGATAAAACCGATAACAGCTACAATACCTCCAATTAATGAAGCAACCGCTGATATTGTTAGCGCTTTACCAGCCTCTCCTTTTTTAGTCATTGGATAACCATCGAATGTTGCCGCAATCGCTGATCCATCACCTGGTGTATTAAGTAAAATTGAACTTCTTGAACCACCATACATGGCACCATAATAAATTGAAACCATTAAAATTAACGCACTGACTGGCTCCATGCCAAATGTTACAGGTATGAGTACTGCCACCGCAGTCGCAGGCCCTAATCCAGGTAGCATACCTACCACAGTACCAAGGAAACCACCAATAAGAACCCATAAAAGGTTCATTGGATGAAACGCAGTGGTTAACCCTTCTAAAAAGCTGCCTGTATCAATTCCCATTTAAATCCCCCTCCTTAAGGTAAACTGACATTCAATAATTGTGCGAATGTATACCATGCAATGCCAGAAAAAATCACAGTAACTAAAATATTTTGTAGCCATCGCTTATATCCATTAATTAAAAACATAATAGCGCCTAAGAATATGATTGTTGAAATTAAAAAGCCGAGACTTTCAAATGTTAAAGCATAAATAATTGTAAGGACGATGGTTATTACAATTCGCATAAATGTTCTTCTTTCAAATAATTGTGAAAATGCTGTAAATGTTTCGTGGCGTTTCTTAAACTCTTGAAAGAAATAGATGATACTCATTATAAGAAGCAATAGACCAACTAACATTGGAAAATACATTGGACTATTAGGATCGCCAATGTTCGATTTGGGTATATTAAGAGTTAATACTAAATAAATTACACCAAATAATATTAATAATATTGGAAAGACAAGTCGTGACATATACACTCCCCCTTATTTCAGACCTGAATCTTTGACTAGTTTTTTATATTTCTTACGTTGTTCTTTTAAAAATTTTTCACTCTCTTCACTATCTTTATAAAAATTTTCCCAATCATTATTCTTTCTTATTTCTTGCCATCTATCTGATTTCACTACATCTTGCATCGTTTTATCCCAATAGGCAATTTGTTCTGGTGACATGTCTTTCGGTCCCATCACGCCGCGCCAATGTGGAAATACAACATCAACGCCCTGTTCTTTCCAAGTAGGTACATCTTTAATACCTTCAACAGGCTTATCAGAAGTAACTGCTAACATTTTCAATTTCCCAGTTTGGTGTTGTTCTTTTACTTCAGATACAGCAGTAGAAGCAACGTCAACATGTCCTCCTAATAAAGATGTTTGTAAATCTCCTCCACTTTTATATACCAGGAAATCTATCTTATCTACATCAACACCATATTCCTTTGCTGCTTGAACAAATGCAAGATGATCATTATTCCCTAAACCTGGTGCGACGCCTATCGTTAAAGATTCAGGATCGTCTTTTAATTTTTCCATTACTTCCTTACCAGAATTTAAATTTGAATGATTTGATGCTGTTAAACTAATCCACTCCGTTGCTAAGATAGCAATGGGCGTGAAATCATCAGTACTTAAATCACTTAATCCTAATTCATGGTTAGATAATAATAAACTTGAATTAATAGCAATAGTATTAGGCGAACGTGAATTTAAATATTGCCATCCTACTTCTCCACCACCTCCAGGTTTGTTTATTACATTAACGTTTTGCTTAGTTAAATGCTCATCAATCATAATTTTTTGAACTGCACGCGCTGTAGTATCCCAACCGCCTCCTGGAGAAGCTGGTGCAACAATTTCTACTGTTTCATTAGGAAATTGTTTATTTGACGCGCTCGAATCTTTTTCTTTACCACAGCTTGCTAGTACAATTGAAAAAATGATTATTAAAATCCCCCATCTTTTCATCTTATTCCCCCTATTTGAAATCGCTTACAAACTATTTTAATATTAACAGAATATTCTGATTAAATAAATCATAAATTATATTGCAAAAATGTTATATCAATCAGATATCTTATTATTGTAAGAAAATATGCTTACTAATTCGTAGATGTTCTAATAATGGATTCACCTTAAATTCAGGTATTATTCTCTACAGAACGGCACCTTACTCTCTTTATAACTTTCATTCACATCATGTCACCTCTACAGTTGCTTATTTTACTTAATGTCTTATTAGTAAATACAATAAAGTCATATCAAAAACCCCTCACTACCATAAATAATGAGGGGATTGATATAAATCTTATTCGTTTTTCATCTTGTCTTTCTTTGTCTTTTACACATAAATGAGATGAGAGTTGTCATGATAGCCACTGCGATTAAAATATATAAAGTAACCATACTAGGCCCTGTAACTTTAAAGCCCAATTCAGAACTTCCATTAGGCTCTATATTCATATAAAAATGAAGAGCCATTATGATTAGGATACCTATAGTAACAAAAATTCCTATCATATCATTTACTAATTTGACATAGCGTTTGGTTTTTTCACTTAACATATACGCACTCCTTGATTTAAATTCTCTTAACAATACAAACTATCATTAAAACTATAACGGACAATGTTAACATCACATAAATGAAGAATTCTAATTTATTAATTCAGTTTGCTTCATATTCCATACAACGTCTTTCGAGTAAAATACATTCATTGATTTACTTGTTTTCTTCCAAGGAGCTATAACTATCCCGCTTTTTCTTGTTTTTTACTTTAATCAAAATAGGATAAAAAAGTAATAAAAAAACTACTAATATTTTAGCTGACATATATAAACACCTCCGACTTTGTTTAGTTATTTTTTGTCCGTTTCATTATGCTTTTTAGGAGCGATAACATCTCTTACAATAAGTACTCCAAAAAACAAGACTGAATAAATCACTGATCCAAGCACATTAATATCAATAATCCATATGAGTGATATATAACAAAAAGAGATGATTGCTAATAAAATATTAAAAACAAGTCTTAATTTCGCTCTATTCATATGTTATCAACCTTTCTAAAAAACACTCTCTTAGTAGCATAAGAGAGCGTTTAGTTATACTAGATATTGTAATAAAACTTAGACATTTTTCTTTTTGAAAACAAAGATCACTAAAGCTAAGAAGATAATAATATAAACGCTATTACCGATAAATAGCTCATGTAATTCTAGCTTAGTTAGTGCCTTAAATACTTCATTATCTGTAATTTGGGAACTCAAATTCAACATATTAATCGGTAACCATTTTAACCATTCCCATTGATCAATCAATGCGAACAAGATGCCTGAAACGATAGAAATTGCAAAATAGAAAATAATACCTATCGCTATAGAAACACCTGGACTCTTGAATATACAAGAGATAAGCAGCGTTAAACTTAATAATAACCACATGCCGACATAATTACTTAATGCAGTTAACAACATATCTTGTAAAAGTGAAAGATGATCACCCGATTGTTTTAAAATATTTACATCAGAGAAGAATGTTAAGTTAAGAATTAAACTAATCACAATACTAATCACAAATATGATGAGTGAATAAATAACTAATGAGATAATCTTACTTATAATAATGCTTGTTCTAGAATAGTTTCTGTATAATAAATTTTTAATCGTTCCATAATGGAATTCCATCGTTATAATCGTACTAGCCTGAATAATCATAAGGAAGAAAATCCATGAAAATGCACTATAACCTTGTTTAAATAATGCTTTAGATCCCATGATATCAGGATATTTTTTACTTAATATCGCTAACCCAATCATTAAAATAAAAATAAGAATGGGAATAATAATAGACGATTTTTTCTTGAACATTTTGAATAATTCTTGTTTTATAAGTGTTGTCATTATTACGCTTCCTCCTTACCTTCAATAATATTAAGGAGTACATTCTCTAGGTCGCTTTCACCTGTTTGATGCAATTGCTCCATAGTTGTTTCTCTTACGATTTCGCCCTTATCAATAATGAGAAGTGAATCTGTTACTTTGACAAGCTCACTTAGTATATGACTAGATATAAGGAAGGTAACGCCTTGTTCACGCAAGCTAATGATGGCTTCCCTCACATCTTTAACTGCTCTTGGATCTAGACCATTCATCGGTTCATCTAAAATGACGAGTTTAGGATGATTTAAGAAAGCGAGCGCTATGCCTAATTTTTGTTTCATACCTAAAGAATAAGTTTTGGCCTTGCTATGTATAAAGTCTTCCATTTTTAATTGCTCAATAATAAGATCGATATGCTTATTATCTGCGTCTTCATCGATTAATTTCATGTTTTCATAACCAGTTAAAAAAGGATAAAGACCAGGCGCTTCAATTAATGCACCTATATCATTATGTGTTGTGCTAATATTTTTTTTGAAAGTACCCGATTGATAGTTAGAAAGTCCTAAAATAACTTTCATCAGCGTAGTTTTACCAGCACCATTGCCTCCAACTAAACCTATAATATGGCCTTCTTCAAGCGAAAACGTGATATCTTTCAAAACATGTTTCCGTTTAATTTTCTTATTAATATTTTCCATGGATAAAATTTCCAATTTGCATCCTCCTAATTTTCGACACAAAATTTAGTTTAACAAAATTATTATGTTATTGAAATACTATTGTGATAATAATAGTATTTTTTATGTTTTATTGTATTGACAGGTAATACATGATTGAATATATAATTAATATGCTATATGCTCGATAAAAATTATATTGTGGTGAGGAGTTTGAACTATGAAATTGATAAAATACACATCAGTTATTGCGTTAGCTTTATTATTAACTGCCTGTAGTCATGGAGAATCTGAAAACAAAGGGTCAGACCAAAAAGCGAAAGCAACAGAAATTCCCAAAGAGGTGTTTTCTAGTCAAAAAAAGAATGAAAATATTAGTGTAAATGAAATGGACTCAAGCATTAAAAAGTATTTAAATACATTTGATGCACTAGATGATAATACTTCAAAAATTCGAAGTAACGCTGAATTAAATGAAACAGATCAAATGAAATTAAATAAGCTGACAAAACTGACAAATAAGAATGATGGCAATTTCAAACAGTTTATAGAAAGCAATAAACTGCCGAAGGAATATAAAAAGGGAAGTTTAAAAGTAAGTACATATGTAACTTCTGCGAATGAATTCATAAATCAGTTGAACGATAAAGTGGATGAAACAATGGAAGATTCTAATTCTGATAACAAAAAATTAAAAAATGTTAAAGCAATACATAAAATCAATGATAAATACAAAGCGCATGTGAACGGTAATAAACAGCAAGAAGTTGAACAATTTTTAGATAAGCATGAGATTAATACAACAGCATTTGAATAAACTAGAAAAAGAGGCACAATGACTTATTGTGCCTCTTTTTCTAGTTTATTCAATTAAGTTGCTCTTTCCATGAAGGGATTACTTTTCATTATAAATTTTTCTGTTCAAATTCACTGTGTCTTCATGAGTGAAATCAGGGGAAAAGTTTTCTATAATTTTATCTCTTAGTGTTGGAGCCTTTGCCTTGTTAGCTTTTTCCAATGCGAGAGCTAATTCCGCTTTCGTTAATTCTGTACAATACGCAGGCGTGCCTGGTTGGTGTTTCCATGAATCTGTTAATTCCCCATTGTCTACTACATCAAAGCCTATTTCATTTATTAAAGTAGCTACTTTTTCTTTTGCTGAACTATGATTTCCTGAGATAGCCATTGCAATACGATTTTTAGATTCTTGAGAAGCACCTTTATTTTCTAACGTATATGCGAGTAAATTGTTAAATGCTTTAACTACTTCTCGACCTATTTGCTGTGATACCCAGACGCTTTCAGGAGTTCCATGTTCAATAGCTTCGATTTGATTATCTCGAAATGGATAATAATTAGCAGTATCGACCACAATAACATCTTTAGAAACAAGTGCTATGATGTTATTAATGTCTGGAATAATATTTGTAGGAATCGAAAGAATTAAAATGTCTATATCTGTTATCACGTTTTCTATATCTACAGCCTGTCCACTGAATGTTTTGTTATTTAAATGTTCTATGCTACGTACATCTGCAATTTTTACTGTATGTCCGTTATCAACAAATTTATTAGATAGTGTTGATCCTATTGGACCAGCTCCGATAATACCGACTTTCATATTTATATCATCCTTATAATTTAGACTTAATTAGATTTGTGTACTGCTTTGTTGGTAATGATATACCCTATATATTTATTTTAAAAGTAGGCAATAAAAATAGCACAAGTACTAAAATTAGTACTTATGCTACTTAACAATGTTCTACAATTATTTATAGAAAGTATTAAAGCTATTCTTTATTACTTTTAGGTTGTTCACCGTGATATTTTCCGAAGGTTTCCATCATATCAATAATAGGTAAAAGGTCATTGCCTTTTTCTGTTAACCCATAAATAACTTTAGGTGGTACTTCTGGATATACTGTTCGACTGATGATACCATCATATTCAACCTATGCTCAATGTTATAGCTGGAATTGGTGAACTATTGTGAACTTTTAAATGTATAAATCACTAATAGCGTATAGGACTACATTTCCAGATAATGTTACTTTACTATTTTCAAATGGAGTATATAATTTACCTCCACGCGAAGAAGCTTGATATGCTATGATACTATCTTTATTTAACTTTTCTGCCCAGTAAGGAACAATATGGCAATGACCTGATCCACATACAGGGTCTTCATCTACGTTTAATTTTGGAGCAAAAGTTCTTGAAACACAGTCTACATCAGAACCCTGTGCTGTTACTTGTAAAAGCAAACCGTCTAGTTCTTTTACTTTATCCATATCAGGATCCAAATCAATAACTTGTTGTTCACTTTCTAAAATACATAATAAATCTCTACCCAAATATACTTCTTTAGGCTTTAT
Organism: Staphylococcus succinus; assembly: GCF_029024945.1. NCBI lineage: Bacteria > Bacillati > Bacillota > Bacilli > Caryophanales > Staphylococcaceae > Staphylococcus > Staphylococcus succinus. Next base: position 2,713,309 of record NZ_CP118976.1, read on the forward strand.
TCCTATAGCTTGAGTAAGCTTATTTTCAATTTCAACTGGTTTTAAATCATACGCTGGAAAAACCATTTCAAATAACCCATTCTTTTTAGTGACGATTAAGTCACCACTAAGTGTTGAAAAAGTAACATTTTCTTTTGTTGTATCAATGTAATTTATTAAAACAAAAGCGGTTGCCAATGTGGCATGTCCGCACAACTCAATTTCTCCACCAGGGGTAAACCAACGTAATTTTTTAAAACAATCTGCTTTAGAAATAAAAGCTGTTTCTGAAAGATTATTTTCTTTGGCAATATTTAATAATAGCAAGTCATCTGGCCACTTTTCTAAAATACATACCGCCGCAGGATTGCCTTCAAAATTTTTGTCTGCAAATGTATCCACAATATACTGTTTCATTTTCCCCAATCCTAAAATTTGTTATATTAATTCTTAATATTTCTAATGCCCTTTTTAATGTTTCTATACACTTCGTATCTACTAAAGTCTACATGTTTCACAATTGATTCATTCGTAAACTTTAGGCTGTTATTTGAATATTTAAGTTCCTTTTTCTTATTTTTTAATAATGAAAATTTCTACCTTTCTCATTACTAGTCCTTCAGTCTTCAGACATTTTTTATACCCTTCACTTCATAAGTTGTCTAAAAGATATGGGCTTTCCTACAATTCTACAACTATCATTACGTCACTAATTATCATCAAACATATTAAAAGAGACTCCTCATTAAAAGAAGAGTCTCTTAATCTTTTCAGCATAAATTCAAACATTATTATCATATTCTATTCGTCAAATATAATTCAAGCACGCAATATCTATCATCCCATCAAAAAGTTAAAAATATAAGTCATTATATTTCGTTATGACTCATTAATTTCTTTATATACTTCTCTAGCTCACTTGCACCTGCTTCATCATAAATCTTAGTGATTTCACTTCCTATACCTACTGCGTAACTACCAGCTGCCAGCCATTCCTCGCTATTATTTATACCAATGCCACCTGTTGGGATAAACTCCAATTGAGGTAATGGACCTTTAAAATCTTGAATTGCCTTTGAATTAAATTGATTAGCAGGAAATAGTTTAATAATATTGCATCCAAATCGACTTGCATGAATCATTTCGGTTACCGTCATACATCCTGGAATATAAGGTATATCATACGTATTAGCGAATTGGGCTGAGGCTTTATCAAACCCTGGACTCACTATAAACCTTGCACCCGCTTCTATAGATGCTTGCGCCGATGCTTTATCTAAGACTGTCCCAGCGCCAATGATTGCATCTTGATAGTGATGAGATAATTCTTTAATAATCTCAGTGGCATTTGGCGTTGTTAAGGTGACCTCAATCGTCTTTAGTCCATTATCCAATAGTACGTGTGCAATATTAATAAACTTTTGTTTATTATTTGTTCTAATAACAGCAATAAACCGATTGTCTTTCACTTCTGCTAATACATGTAACGATTTCACTTTAAATCACCTTCTTTTACTATATTCCACACTATTTAAATACTTCATTCTACATTTGTGTGCTGCGCATTGGCACTTTGATTTGACGTATTATCACGTTCGGCTAATTTTTGATTTAATACATCCAAGCTAATATGCACTGTTTGGTCAAATAACGAAGATAGCAATTGTGTCGACTCCACTCCCGTGTTCATTTTTGTGGCTCCGGGTACGATAATCGATTTATCAGCAACTTGTGCCAATTTAGAGTTAGCATCACTTGTTAACGCAATAACATGGACCCCTAATTTCTTTACCTTTTCTGTTTGTGTTACTATGCTTTCAGTGGTTCCTGACCCTGATATTGCAACCCAGACGTCATCTTTTTGAACTGAAGGGGTGATTGTCTCTCCAACTACATAACTTTGATAGCCAATGTGCATTAACCTCATTGCAAAACCTTTGCCTTGAAAGCCACTTCGTCCCGCTCCCACGACAAATATTCTTTTGTCTTTAGTTAAAACTGTTGCTACATCATCAATTTCTTGTTCATCTACTAAGTGCATCACTTCTTGAATTTCATTTAAAATGATTTCTATTGTATTCATACTTTTAGTACCTCCATAAATTTTTTAGCGGTGTCTATAGGACTTTCAGAATTCGTAATTTTAGAACCTACAACAACAGTTTCAACGATACCTTGAGCTGCTAACGCTTGCGTTGCATTGTAATCTACACCTCCAGCAATTGCCAGATGCTGTATATGTCCATATAATTGCTTAAAATCCATAATTTCACTAACTGCTTGATTACTTTGCTGTTTATCTACTGAACTGTGTAACAAGTATATTGCTTGTGGGAAATCAGTGATACTTGCTATATAAGTAGGATCTAAATTAAGCAAATCAATCATCATTGTGCTACCCTGTTGTTGTGTCACTTCATAACATGCTAACAGCGTTTCATAACTTGCCGCACCCATAACCGTTACAATATCCGCGCCATATTTAAAAGCTTGATTAAATTCATATGTCCCTTCATCAATTGTTTTACTATCTACGAGTATTTGACTACCTGTTACAACTTCTTTAATTTTTTCTATAGCAACATTGCCATAATCTTTAATCAATGATGTACCAATTTCAATAATGTCAACATGTCCATTAAGCGCTCTCGCAAGCCCTACTGCTTCTTCTAATGCGATCCGATCTATTGCCACTTGTAATTTCATTTTAAAGCTCCTTCAATACAAGATCTAAACCTTTTTTAGTGGGGTAACCATCATTATCACCTGCTGATTGGACAGCAAGCGCACCTATGATGTTTCCTCTTTGTACTGCTTCTTCTATACTAATTTTTTCCAACAATCCTGTAATAATTCCTACTGCAAAGCCGTCCCCTGCGCCCACAGTATCAATAACTTGTTCTACCTTCTGTCCTGCTATTTTCTTACCACTTTTTGTGCCTTTTTCTTTTAAATACGCCCCATCTTTTCCTAGTTTCACAATAACTGTACTTGTTTTGTCACTTTGGTTTAAATAAAAATCCGCAATGACTTCAGGGTCATCACTACCAATCAGTACCTTTCCTTCATTGATACCTGGCAAAATAATATCTGCATGCTTGGCTAAATCATTAATAGTCTCACACATTTGCTTTTCAGAGTCCCACAATTGAGGGCGTAAATTAGGATCAAATGTTGATGTTATTTTATTTTGATCTAAAAGTTCAATCAGCAGTCTAAACGTAGATAATGCTTCTGATGAAATAGCTGGAAAGATACCAGATAAATGTACATGTTCTATATCTGTCCAATCGATGGTGTTTAATATTGCTTTATCAAAATGTGCTGCAGCAGATCCTTTTCTAAAGTAATGTATATCTGGATCTCCCTTACTCACACGATTTTTTAATTGGTACGCTGTCCAATAATCATCTGTACTTTCAATGTAATTCGTTCCAATGTTATTTTTTTTTAATGATTTAGCAATAAATTTACCGAAAGGGTCATTGCCAAGTCGTGTAATATATTGCGTACTATGTCCTAGACGTGATACGCCAACTGCAACGTTAACTTCTGCACCTGCCAAATATTTCGTGAATGTTGTAGCATCTTCTAAACTTTTATCCATATCATCTGCACCAAATAATGCGATGGGTTCACCAATTGTAATAAATTTGCTCATGTGTCATCTCTCCTCATAATATAAAGTACGCTAAGAACAAGTTAATTGCCGTTGCTATCCATATCCAAGGTAAACCTGTAATTAGAAACGTTTTCGTATCTAATTCATTGTATTGAACCGCCCAAAGATTCCACGATTGTGTAATACAAGCTGAAATACCGACCATGGAAGGTACAACGAGTAATCCATATAAAAAATACTGATCAAATAAACCCGTACTAACAAAAATACTTGCAGTAGCAGCACCCGCGCCATACAAGAATAGCGGCCCTCTAAAATATGCTAATGGTGCTAGGAAAATCATAATTATTGTTAACAATAATGTATTATTGGGAATGATTGATTTAAATACATCATTGAAATCTGCCATTGCATGAACCGCAGAGGCTTGGAACATATTTAACACAAATAGCATAATAATTAATCCTGCAATATCACTAATTGCGTTATATGCTGTATTGTTAATCATTTTAATTAAACCTGTATAAGTGCGCATGTTACCTGTAACTAACAAGGCAATTAATATTGAAATAAACAACGCGGGAATTGCGTCCCAACCTAAAGTAATATTTAAAGCTACTGGTAATATCGGAAGTAAGTATGTCCATGGTGACACTTCTTTCACTTCAGAGGATTCGTCTTCTGAAATAACTAACTTAGATTTACCATCTTGAATTTTCTTGCGATTAAATAAGATAAATATAATGGTAATAGCCATTTGTACAAGCATCGCTATAAAACCAAATTTTTGATATCTCCATCCCCATTCTATTTTTGGAAAAAAGACTTGGAATTGCACAAACAAAACATTGTTTATATACATCGCTGCACCAATCGACAAAGTAAACACTAAAACCGCTATATGTTTAGGTACGCCAATTGAATACATGATTGGAAAAATAATAACACCAATAGCTATAGCTGAACCAACACCATAAGAACTCGAAAAAATTAAAGCAAGTACACAGGATATAAGTATTGTCGCTACTACAGGATATCTATTACCAACTGTTTGTGTACGTCTACTAATACTCCCAGCTATACCTGTATCAACTAATACACGTCCAAACCATGACCCAAATATAATATTCACAATTGTACTCCCATATTTAAGAACAGGTTCTGTATATATTTCTTTTATAGCAACGTTTAATGGCACAAGGCCGATAATTGTCCAAAATATAGCCATAACCAAAAATCCTAAGGTTAATTTCCCGCCACGCATAACAAAAATTACAAATAATACAAACGTTATTAATAATAATATGCCAGTGATTGCTGCACCCATATCCCCACCACCTAGTATTTATTTAACTCACTTAATATTCTTTGATATGTTGATATATTTCTTTTTTTCTTTTCTTCATAAAAAAATGAATTTTCAAGATTGTTGAAATCTAACGCCACATAGTATGCAGTGAGATACGCTGCCAATGCTTCTTTTGCTGATTTTTCGATATCTTCAGAATTACTCACTTTTCTCTGAATAGATTCCATAAATTTATAAGCAAATTTTTCTGCATCTACGTTTGTTTTCTTAATTTCCATATCCAAACACCTCGATTAACTGTTTATCTGTTAAAATTTCTACTTTTTGGTTCGAAGGATATTCCAATGCAACCGGTACATCTTTAGGTAAACGTGACAGTACTTGTTTCCAATCGATATCGCCCCGATCTAATGATGTTGCAACTAATTTATCATGCACTTGTGACACATTCTTTAAATGGATATAGCTAATATAAGGTTTCAAAACTTCTGCACCTGTGACTTCACTCTCACCAACATAGCGAAAATTCCCTAAATCGTATGTGTAACCAATATTGAGACCTATCGCAGTCGTATCATTTAAAAAAGATAAAATGTTGTTTATCTTTCCTGACTGTTGCGTTTGATCATTTTCAACCATAAAATTAAATGCTTGTTGATTAATCATCTTTAAATTCCGTAACTGTGATTTCTCTTGGTAATTACCAATCGTCATTTTTACATGTGTCGCTTTAAGCTTTTTTGCTTCATCAAAATATTGTGAAATAGCAGGATTCAATTTCCCACTGTCTAAAAAAATAGCATCTGGTACGCTATAAAAAATTGTAATTTTATTTCTCTCACAAAATTTAGTAATAGCTGTAATTTCGCTATCAATATCCTTAAAATACTCTCTCCTAAGTTCAATATTGTTAAAACCCATGTCGACAATATAGTCGAATAATTCAAGTTGTGTTAATCCAAAATTTATTTTCTCTTGAGCAACAAGCATGTTAAAAACTAAACCATTACTATTCATATCATCAGCCCTTTATCTCGAATTTGGTAAACCGGTTTTCTAAACTCAATTATCATAGTAAACCGGTTTACTATTAATGTCAACGCTTACATTTAGTCTTTTTCAAACAACAATGTTAAAATTTGATATGATTAATAGAGATTCCATTGGAAGGATTGAACGTATAATGGAGAAAAAAACAACTATTTCTGACGTGGCAAAATTTGTAGGCGTTTCGAAATCAACTGTGTCCCAATACATTAACGGCAACCATCAAAAGATGTCAGCAGACACGAGAGAGAAAATCAGAAAAGCAATTCGAACTTTAAATTATCGTCCGAGTAAGCAAGCACAATTTCTAACTACTAGAAAAAGCAACTTAATTGGCGTCGTCGTCGCTGATATTTCTAATATGTATTCATCATTACTGCTTAAGGGTATCAGCCAATATTTTGAACATACCAATTACCATTTAATTATTGTGGAAGCAGCAAATTCAGAGATAAAAGAACAGAAAATACTTCAAAAATTAGTGGATCAAAATGTGGAAGGTATTATTATTCAACCATCTAATGATAATTCTACAAATTACCAATTTATCGCTAATAATCAAATACCTATGGTCTTAGTAGATCGTGAAATAGAAGATAGTCCTTGGGCATCAATCACAACAGATAACGAGTCAATTGTTACAAAAGTCATGTCATCCATAGTTGAAAAACATTATAAAAATGTCATTGTCGTTTCCCAACCAATCCATCGCGTGAATACTAGGGAAAAACGCTACAACACTATAGTCGATGTCGCTAGGTTAAATCAACTCAACGTAAAGCTCATAGAAATAGACGAATCGCATTATTTAGATATCGACCAAATTACAAAAATATCTAAAACGGGTAAGACAGTAATCTTTGCACTAAATGGTACTGTGTTAATGGACACAATCAAACTACTGAATGACAATCATTTAACTATACCTGATGATATAGGCATGACTGGATTTGACGACTTTAATGTTACTGAAATCATTAGTCCAGGTATTACGAGTATCAATCAACCTTCTAAATTGATTGGGGAAACCGTAGCAAAATGTCTTGACCAAATATTGAATGGAACTCCACTTGTTGATTTAAAGGTTCAAACAGTTATTAAATCTGAAATTCATTGGAGAAATTCATTATAAAAACCTTCTCTGTGTTTATACTTCTTAATTACATAAATATCTTATACTTTTATTTATAGGCATACTTAAATCTTCTTCAGTTATGACTGAATGATTAACTTTATATTTCACAAACCAAGTTAATCATTCACTGCGTTTATTAATGTTATTCAATCCATTACAGACACGTGCGAGTAAAAGAAAACATAACTAAAGTTTTTTGTAACGCTCCGTTTTATACTATATAGTAGTTGAACATTAAAGTGGTAAATATAAATAAAACTATACTTATCGAAATATATAGTGTATAGTTAATCTAACGTAATAAAAGCTCGTGAATTTAATTGTAGTGTATTTTTTTCAGAATATCCTCTTTTTTAATTATGAATTTGTTACAAATATTATGTGCAAAAGCACGTGGAGGTATTCTATTATGAATAACGGTACAGTAAAATGGTTTAATGCAGAAAAAGGTTTTGGTTTCATCGAAAGAGAAAACGGAAGCGATCTTTTCGTTCATTTCTCAGGCATAGCTGCTGAAGGTTACAAATCTTTAGAAGAAGGTCAAAAAGTAGAATTTGACATCACTGAAGGACAACGTGGCGAACAAGCTACTAACGTTGTTACTGTTTAAATCACTATCATAAAAAGCACCAAACTACGCTTTGTAGTTTGGTGCTTTTTTTAATTATAATTCTCTTATAAAAATTATTATTTGTATAGCTGTGTCTACATGAATGTTTTAGTAAGTCCCTCTTATAAAATCTGCTACTTTTTCTTTATAAAAGTTTTCAATCTCTAATTTTTCGCTTTCTGTGAAGGATTTAGTGTCTAATGTAGCTAAGTTCTGTTTCACCTGCTTTATATTTCTAAATCCTGGATTAATGCAAGAGATTTCTTTATAGTCTAAAATCCATTTTAATGCCGCGCTTGCCATAGAAGGACGATCTTCTCCAATCCATTGTAACTGGTTAGCTAGTTCAACACCTTTTTGCAATCCTAACCCTGAGAATGTTTCACCTACATTAAAGGATTCACCATTTTCATTGAATTTACGATGATCATCCTCAGAAAATTTAGTTTCAGATGTAAACTTACCTGTTAATAAACCACTCGCAAGTGGTACTCTCGCAATGATACCTACCCCCTGTTGATAAGCTTTAGGAATTAACTTTTCCAATGGCTTTTGTCGGAACATATTAAAGATAATCTGTAAGCTTGCTACATTAGGATATTCTAAACAAATTAACCCTTCTTCAACTGACTCCACACTGACTCCATAATGTCGTATTAGCCCTTCTTCTGTTAATTGATCTAACACTTTAAAGACACTGCCATCTTTTAAAATGTCAGTAGCAGGACAATGGATTTGAAATAAATCAATTGAATCTCTATTTAATCGTTTTAGACTATCTTCACAGTATGCTTTTACTGTTTCGTAGCTGTAATTTTGTGGATCAGCAATATCTCCTTGCCTACAAAATTTAGTTGCAATATAGATTTCATCTTCTTTGCCTTCAGTAGCCTTAGCTAGTAATGCTTCACTATGTCCATCGCCATATACGTCAGCGGTATCAAAGAAGTTAACGCCTTGATCAATTGCATATGATAAAGCTTTTAAAGCTTCTTCATCATTCGTTTCACCCCATGCGCCTCCAATTGCCCACGTACCAAAACTCACTTCACTAATCATCATGCCAGTATTGCCTAATTCACGATATTTCATAATGTACTCATCCCCTTATGTTATAAAAAATATATATTCTCTTTACCCTTTATTGATAAAATTATAAAGTTTATTTTTAATTTTTATTCCTCAATCAAAATAACTATAATTACGCTTAAAAATAACTTTAAATTTAAATTGTGATATAAGTTCTCATTAATAATGTGTATCTTTTTGCATTTATAAGAAATAGGCGTATGCTTAAGGTGAATAATTACACTTTTACTAATAAGGAACTACAAAAACGAGGAGTGGTCAGTCAAATACTACTAATCACATGACTCTCTTTTCTATAATTGTATTAACAAGCTTCATCAGCCCTTTTCACAGTTCATAATCTTCTAACAGGACATTTGTTTATAAATAATATGTAATACACTTGCGAATATGGATCATGTTGATAGTTATAAATATCAGTTTGAACTGTGTAAAACATTTATAATTACTTAGCCAAGAGGGACTCAAAAAATTGAGGAGTGATTTATTATGCGTAAAGTAGGGAAATTCCTTTCAGCAACTGTCGTAGTATCAACGCTTGTCTTAGGCTCTTCTGCAGCATATCTTACGACTGGTAGCCCAGATGTACAAGCAGCTGAGCAAGTTCAAAAATGGGGTCACGGTGAAGGTGGTGCCAGTGGCGCAAGTAACGAAAGTGGTGCAAATTTAAAAGCTGAAACACCATGGTATAACTATGAAGGCTATACAACATACGACCCTTCATTCACACAAGATTATAACTTCGTACGTGCTTTAAAATATGATAATGTCTCAATCAATGGATATAAAGTAGACACAAACAGTGACGATGATTATGATCATATGAAACAGGTTTATGATACAACTGTAGAGTTTAATAGTGATAATGAAGTGATTCGAATTTCTTTCGCAACTAAACCAGACTCAGTGTCTAAAGCAACATTTAAAAAAGCACATACGTCTAATAAAATAATTGATGAAGGTGTCACTAACGGGGGCGAGCATGGTAATGGCACATTCGTAAAATACGCGACAAATGATGGTTCATACACAGCGTACTTTGACAAAGATAAAAAATTGATGCAAATAAACATTGGATAATAAATTTGAGCAACAAATATAAGTAGTTACCTTAAAAGTGTGGATTTAAGCCTCTATTATCGATATGGATAATAGAGGCTTTAAAATTATAAACAACAGTCTCTTCTTTAATACAAAGAGGAGATTTGTCATTTTTAAGTTTATTTATAAAAATTTTTGTACTTAAACCGGCAAAATGTTCTAATGTATTGTTGTGTTTATTTTTGTTCCTATATAAGGTTTGTCTTGTAATACCGCTACTTTAAATATTATAACAATTAATACACTTTTTATTTTACTACTTTAATTCCATAAGTTTGTCGACATTTACTTTCCCCTTCTGAAAATATTCAAAAATAATAATTGAAAAAGTGAATTTCATATTAGATTGATAACGATATTTTTCATATTATTAGAACTAGTTATTTCATTTATTTTTTACCTATTTACTTATCAAAAAAATATATCTATCATTTAAATTGTATAGTTTTTTAAAATATATTTTATATTCTAGGAGGGCATATGAATAAATCATCAAATCTTATTAGCAGCTATTTTAATTTTTGGAAACGTTGCTTAGATATTAATGGGAGGTCCACTCGTTCTGAATTTTGGCATCCTTTTTGGATTAATTTTTTAATCACTTCTCTTTTGGGAGTTTTTTCTGTAGGTACTTTAAGTAGTATCTTTGGTCTTATAACGCTTATACCATACTTTACTGTCATGACCAGACGTTTACACGATTCAAATCGTTCAATGATTTTTGCGATACTATACTATATTGGCGGGTTTATCACTAAAGCTGCAGCAGTAATATTTGTTTTAGGTATTATATTTGCGACTATTAGTTTTGAAGAATTTGGTCTATTAGGTACTACATTTATTGCTAGCATATTTGGTGTAGTTATTACAGGCGTAGTTTCATTGTATATTTTATATTTATTAATTAAGCCTGGTAATAAAAAAATGAATAGATATGGTTCTGGAGGCAGTTGCAGAACGCTAAGTGACTAGTAGGCGAATAGTGTTTTACAATTTCTAATAGAAGAGGTTTTTCAACATGTTCTGACAATATTAGAATGATGAAAATATCGAGTGAATCTAGGATGTATTAGAAGAAATACATATACATAAAGTAATTAAAGGGGATTTCTATAACTTCATACAAATAGATATTCTAAGAGAAGAGGGTAATAATGGAAACTATAAAACAATATTGGGAAAATTTTAGAGAAAAATATAACTTATCAGATAATCTACCTGAAGCATGGATGTTTGGAGATGGATCAGAAGTAATGGGAAATGAATTAGTAGAATTGGTTATTCGAGGTGTGAAAAGAGCAACTTGTTCAGCTAAATGTCTACATGATATTGAAGGTGAAGATATACCTGCTGAAGGACAATATAACATTGTTTTAAATGGTAAAAATGAACCAGCATGTATTATACAATACACCCAAATTGATATTACGCCAATGAATGAAGTGACTGAAACATTTGCAGCTTTAGAAGGTGAAGGAGATTTAAGTTATCAGTATTGGTATGATGAGCATGAGAGGTTCTTTCGTAAGGAACTCAGTTCATTTAATTTAGATTTTTCAGTTGATATTGATTTAGTTTGTCAGCAGTTTAGAGTAGTAGATGTAAACCAATAACTTAATCCATAATTAAATGTTAAGAAATACATTACATATAACCAAATTATAATTAACTACTCCCTTTTAATCGTTATCATTGATGGGTGGAAGATTATATTAGAAAAGACTCCTTATTCAATAAGGAGTCTTTAAAATGTTTCAAAAGGTCATTTTGTACTAGTAACAAAGGGGTTAAGTATCCTCGTACTTTTCGGTAATTCTCGCTTTAGTTTTTCAATGTTATCAATAAACTAGATTCTAACTTATCTTATTTTTTCCAAAGGATATTCATAATAATCACATAAAATTTCTAAATCTTGTTGTGGTATTCGCTTATGCCCGTTTTCCCAGTTAAAAATTTGATAATTTTGATAGCATTTTCCATATTTTTCATTCAATAAAATCACAAGTTTTGAAATACTTAGTTTTTTCTTTTCACGTAAGTCGGTTAATATCTTCATATTTATTCCTACTTTCATAATATATTTCAGTACAGGAAGTATTTTTTCGAAAGTAACATGATAATATTTTCAATACTAATTTACGTTAATTAACCTCACATCATTAAAATATTTTTTAATAAAAATACACAAAGTCCTTAGTTATAAAATTAACTAATTTTATATAATGATAGTTATCGGAAATATATCAAAATTAAACCTTGTAGCAATAATAGTCGTTTTAAATTTTACGACTAATAGAATTTATCGTGTGTAATTACTGTAGTAAGACGTATATACTATTAACATATAAAGAGGGTGTATATATGAATGAGATAACAATAAAAATTGATGAAATTGAGAAAAAAGAATTAGAAGATAAATTAAAAGCTACACGTTGGCCTCAGAGATTAAGTCGAAATAAGGATGTAGGATTAGAAGTAGAAACAGTAAAAAGAATAGTGGATTTTTGGTTAAATGATTATGATTGGAATGCTTTAGAAAAACACTTGAATCAATTTAGAAATTTTTCAACATATATAAACAAACAAAAAATCCATTTTATTTATGAAAAAGGAAAGGCGAATATCACAATTCCATTGATATTATTACATGGGTGGCCAGATAGCATTTTACGATATACAAAAGTTATAGAAAATTTGAAAGAAGGATTTGAATACAATGGAAAAAATATTTCTTTCGACATTATAATTCCTTCTATACCTGGATTTGGATTTTCTGAATTTAATAAAGGATTAAATAACGAAGAAATTGCTAATATAATGTATTTATTAATGCACAGTGAATTGAATTATGATGAATTTATTGTGTCAGGGGGAGATATTGGATCAGGCATTGCACGCTATATGGCTAAAAAATATCCGAATTCTATTAAAGGTCTTCATTTAACGGATATAGGAATAGTTAAGGACGTATTACAAAAGAATAAGGGCGTAACTGAAGATGAACTTAAATATAAAAAGAGAGCTAGTGAGTTCTTTGATAAAGAAGCTGGATATATGAATATACAGTCAACTAAGCCTCAGACCTTAGCTTATGGACTTAACGATTCTCCTGTTGCCTTAATTTCATGGATAGGTGAGAAGTATTATTCTTGGAGTGGTTATAATTTATTAAGTATGAAAGATATTATTAATAATATTTATCTTTATTGGCACACCAAAAGTATTGGAACTTCAATGAATATATATCTTGAAAATGCAACTAGATTACCGCAACTAGGTGCTATAGATTCTAAAACAGGCGTATCTATTTTCACTGAAGATATAATGATACCGCCTTACTCTTACATCCAAAGTCAATATAATTTAGTCTATTTTAATGAAATTGGACAAGGAGGGCATTTTACCGCTATAGAATCTCCAGATTTATTTACGAATGAAATTATTAATTTTGTTAAACGCATTATCTAAATAATACTGTGATGAAATTATTTTATGATTTTATCTAGTAATACGGTTCCAATCACTGCATTTAGGTAAGCTCTAAATGCACAAAGAGTCCCCTTAGTTAAGGGGACTCTTTGTATCAACTATCTTTTTTAACACTGATAGAAAATTATTTTTCATTTATTAAGAAAACCTGACGGCTTCTAACTTTTTAGTGATATCTTGCATAACATCAGCAAGTGTGATGCTACGCATTTCATTTTCCATACTTTGTTGAATTTTATCTAACTTTGAGTCCATTGCCATATGAATATTACTTCCGATTGGACAGTCTGGACTAGGATTTTCATGGAAATTAAACAAACTATCTTCGTTTACTAATTCCACTGCTTTATAAATATCATAAAATGTAATCTCACAGGGTTTTCTTGAAAGAGTAATACCAGTTTTCCCTTGGCTAATACTGATAATACCAGCTGCTTTAAGATTTCCCATAACATTTCTTACAATAACAGGATTTACACCAATACTTCCAGCCAAAATGTTACTGGTAACTTTTTCACTTTCACCTAAATAATTAACTACCGATAAAAGATGAACCCCTATCGTAAATTTACTTGAAATCTGCATTACAACAACCTCCTTCTTGTAATGTATTCTCTTACAAGAAATCTGTCAATGCAGATTAGTATTGTTATTCGCTAACAACACTAATTCTTTCTTTAATATGACTACCTGACTCAATCTCGTCAATCATTGCAATTGCATAATCTGCGTAAGAAATGACACTCTCACCTTGACTGTTGAGAATCAATTCTTCGCCACCTAGCGTATATTTTCCAGTTCTCTCACCATCTGCTTGGAAATCTCCTGCGGGACTGATATAAGTCCATTTAACATCATCATACTCACGAAGATCATCAAGAGCTTTCTGATGTGCATTAAGTACTTGTATGACTTCATCTGGGAAAGGTGTAACATCTGCAACAGTCTGAGTATGTTCTGCATTAACAAATAAACTTCCCGCTCCACCAACTACTAATAATCTTGTTTCTGATTCTTTCAAAAGTTTAGCTAAATGGTTAGCTGCATCAGGAACAATATTAACCGTTTCCGGAGTCCAACCTCCCACTGCGTCAACAATTACGTCATATTCTTCTATATCTTTCTTTTTAATATCAAAGACATCTTTGATAATTGCATCATTTGCACGTGTTTTGTTTTCCCCTCTAACAATGGCAGTAATATCCATACCGCGATTCAATCCTTCTTCTACAATTAATTGACCTGCTTTACCATTTGCTGCTACAACTGCTATTTTCATTATAATATCCTCCTTTGATAATGCCTTCTCCAAAACTTGTAAATAATTTATTACAAGTTCATCTTAACACCAACCACTAAACTTGTAAACCAACAAGTTACAAGTTTTGAATTAAAAAGACAAACTTAAAATGTGCCTTTGAGGTAATTAATTCTGTTTTATAATAAGGTCTATTCTAATGCTTAAATCAGCTTTTATATCATTATTTTACAAAATGCAATTTAGTATCAATAACAATAGCTTTCTAGATACTCATTTTTTTACTAAGGAAGATACTATAGAGAAAACACTAGAACATAATAGAATATATAAACATGATTTAACTCAAATATTTTATGAAGATGCTTTAAAATCTAATTAGATGCCGACTAAAGATAAATATAAGAATCAAATAAATGATGAGAAGAAGACATATACAAAGAATATAAATAAAATTTATGAGTTTCTAAAAGAAATTTAATTTTTATGTTGGCCAGTTTATCCACTGAAATTATAGTAGCCACGTTATTAGAGTGCATATACTATTGTATGAAGAACAAAGTTCAATTGCACATGTATTACTTTTCTAATTTAATGTATCTTCAAATCTTTCTATTGAATTTTAGATTCTAGAATTAGAGATAATAGTTTTTAATATGAATAATCCTTTTTCCACCTTTTCTATATTTTCTTAAGTAATTAATGAAATTCTAATATATTTTGGATTCTCCAAATTCATTAAACTGAACCTAGAATATTCATATACCTTAACTCCATGTCTATTTGCTATTTCTTCAAAATTCTCAATGTTGTGGGGGATTTCTACCCACTTATAAAAAGAGTGTTGATTTGTATTTTGGTTATCTTCCTGAAAATATTTCTCAAAAATTTTGTTTCTTGTTTTTATAATATTTAATCTTTCTTCAAGAACCTTATTTATTTTTAAATTTATTATCATTTCTATAGATATCTCTACATTTAATGAAGACGTTTTAATATTACTGTTTAAAATTGTATTATTTATACTTTTGGCAAATTTAGGAGAACATGCTAAAAAGCAAACACGTAAGCCTGTATTTAAAATCTTAGATAAGCTAGCTATATACATATTTTTGTGTAGCATATTTTGATATTGCGGGGTAGTTATCTGGAGCGATGAAAGAAAAAATATCGTCTTCTATTAATATTAATCCCTTATCATTAATTACTTTTGCAAGTAACAGCAAAAGGGTCAAAGGTAGATTGTGTTTCAAGAAGCTTTGCACCAAAATTAAATGTAAAAGAAGACCCCGTTTGTGGATCAGGGCATTGTCATATTATTCCATATTGGTCAGATAAATTAAAAAAAGATAATATAGTAGCATACCAAGCTTCCTCACGTGATGGCATAATATATGATACATATAAAAATGAGAAATTATTATTATATGGTAATGTAGCTTTATATTCTATAAGTAATTTATATATATAAGAAAAGCGAGTACAAAATATTGTACTCGCTTTTCTTATTTGGCTTTAATATCAAATTCCATCTCATTTAGCCTTGTTTTAAATATGTTTCACCTTTTATATAGCCCATCTAATTAAAGTGGAAGCATAGGCCAAGCCTCCCCCAAATCCTACCATTAAAATTAAATCACCTTTTTTAAGTTTCTGTTCTTTTACTGCTAAATCTATAGATAGTGGAATAGTTGCAGAAGACGTATTCCCGTAATATTTAAGACTCATCAATGCTTTGTCTCTTTTTATACCTGATCTATCACATATAGATTCAATCATTCTAGCATTGGCACTATGAGGCGCAAACCAAGATAAATCTTCTTTTTTATAGTTAGCTTTATTTAAAGTTGCTTCAATAATTTTTGGTACATTTCCAACAGCCCATTTGTATACGCCTCGACCATTTTGAACAATATAACCCGGATTTTCTAAATCCTCACCAAACATTGTTTCCGATAATTCCGAGCTATATAAGTTATGCCCTTTATCGCCATCTGACCCAGCACTACTGGCTATAAAGCTAGTCTCATCTTCACTATACTCTACTAAAAATGCACCTGCACCATCCCCAAATAAGATACAAGTACCTCGATCGGTGTAATCAGTAATTTTTGATAATGTTTCTGCGCCTATAACTAATACTTTCTTATTTTGTCCAGAAGTAATCAGTCCATTCGCTATATTCAGACCATATGTAAATCCAGCACAAGCAGCATTAATATCAAGGGCTCCTGCATTTTTCAAACCTAATTTAGCTTGTACGTATGATGCAACACTTGGCGTTTTATAATCTGGTGTTAACGTGGCATTGATAATCATATCTACATCATTTATATCTACTTGATACTTTTCTTGTAAATCAAGAACGGCTTTATAACTGATATCACTTGTATACTCATCTTCATTTGCAATTCTTCTTTCTTCAATACCAGTTCTTTGTTGTATCCATTCATCTGAAGTCTCTACAATTTTTTCAAAATCTTGATTATTCATAATTTTTTCTGGTACATATGAACCATGTGCAGTTATTTTGGCTAGCGAATTCATTTTATCAGTCCCCTTAATTAACTTGTTTACCTCATTCAATCATATTCTAGTACGTATATTACGCTTTTTATTTACCTAATTAAATCATAACACCCCGATTACAGTAAGTTGAATAAAAACCCTACTCTTTTTCTTTGTTCCCTTAATATTTTAAATAACTTTGCTACCATTTCATGAGCTTTAACTTGACAATATTAATGTATCTGCTATATTTGTATTTGAATCAGATACAAATACAAATATAGCAGAATAAAAAGGAGTATAAAATGACAACTTCAAAAACAATTATTATAACAGGATCAACAGATGGTATCGGTAAGCATTTAGCAACAAAATTAGCAGGTGAAGGTCATAAAATGATTATCCATGGCCGTAATCATTTAAAATTAAAACAAGCAATTAAAGATATTCAAACTCAGTCAGGCAATGATGATATCCATGCATATCAAGCAGATTTTGCAAAAAAAGAAGACGTTTATCAATTTGCACAAAACATTAAGAATGATTTCGATAAAATTGATGTATTAATTAATAATGCAGGTGCTTATTTTGGTAGTGAACGTGTAGCCACAGAAGATGACGTTGAAATGACTTTTATGTTATCAGTACAAGTCCCTTTCATTCTCACAAACGCATTGATGCCGTTACTTGAAAACGCAGACCAAGGGCGCGTGATTCATACATCCTCTTATATGCATCATTTTGCAAAGGCTTCTAATCTTGACTTTGGGTTAAAACATGACTATTCTGCAGGTAAAGCCTATAATAACTCGAAACTTTATACGATTTGGTTAACACGTTACCAAAATAAAGCATTGCGTCAAAACAACTCTAAAGTAACAATTAATAGTTATCATCCTGGTTTAATTTCAACAAATCTTAATAATAATGATATAAAGAAAAATTTAAAAAGTATGATGTTATCAGGAATAATGAAACCTTTTTCTAAAAATTTAGATGAAGGCATTGAGACAGGCTATTACTTAGCGCTATCACCTAATGTGAATCATGTATCTGGAGAATATTTTGACAATAAAAAAATAAAAAGAGTGAGCAAAAAAGGTTATAATAGTCTGAATGAAACGTTACTAATTAAATATTGTGAGGAAAAAGCATAAATTTAATTAGTATAGAGAGGTAGGTAGCAAATTTATGGACACAAAATTTTCAGTGGCGGTGCACATATTAATTATGTTTTCAGAAGCTAAAAACAACATAACTTCTGAAACGATTGCCCAGAGTGTTAACACAAATGCGAGTTATATTAGAAAGGTGATTGCATTATTAAAAGATGATGCGCTTCTCATCCGTCACCAAGGTAGTTTTAGTTATTCTTTAGGAAAGCCAAATGATGAGATGACCTTGCTTGATATTTACCAAGCTGTTAAACCTCCAAAACTTTTGCATACACATCAAAATTCTAACCCTGATTGTCCAGTCGGCGGTCCGATCAATAGTGTACTTGATCCTATTGTTTCACATGCAGAATCTCAGCTTGAACGTGACCTAGAAACACAGACATTATTTCAAGTCATTGAAAAAATTAAAGCACAACATAAAAATCACCTTACTCTATAATAGAGACTAAGGTGATTTTTATTGTTTATTAAATGGCGTATTATTACTCTCTAAGACGCGTTACTGCGACTTTTCCATGTTTACTTAAACTTGATAGTAACGGATACCATGCATTTTCCTTTATGACTACACTCTTATTATTGCCTATTCTTTTCATTTGTTGGTTATAGTAGCTATTAGCAAGAACTGGACCTAGTGTTTTATCCATAGCTTTAATACCTGTCGTTAATCTAGGGAGCTTAATATCTGAAAAAGTGTTTTTATATATATAATTAACAATATTAGGGCTTACAACAAATGGTCGTGCCATTCCTATGAAATCAGTATTATTTTGAGTAATAGCATCTTCCATAGATACTACAGAGCGAAATCCACCGGTTACGACAATCGGCGTGCTCACTTCTTTTTTTAATAAGGATGCATAACTAATAAAATAAGGTACTGCTTCTTTGTCACTCCCAGCCATTTTAGGATCTTCATAGTTACCACCAGATATCTCTATCAAGTCTATCTTTAACTCATTTAGCTTTTTAGCAACGTCAACAAAATCTTCTTTTGAAAATCCTCCAACTTTAAAGTCTTCAGAATTAAGTTTTAAGCCTATATTAAACTCTTCACCTAATTGAGTTCTTATTCCTTCATAAATTTCAACTAATACTCTCATTCTATTTTGGATGGAACCGCCATACTTATCCGTTCGTTGGTTTTCGATAGGTGATAGAAATTGATTTACTAAGTATCCATGTGCTGCATGTATTTGAACACCAGTAAACCCTGCTTCTTTAGCAAGGACAGCGCTTGTTACAAATTGCTGAACTATAGCTTTAATTTCCACTTCATGTAATGCTCTTGACTGGTTAAATCCTTTTGCGATTGACCCTTTCATTGCTACACCACTTGGTGAAACAGGTTGTTTAGTCAAAGATTTAGGTGACTGCTTTCCTGGATGATTCAATTGCATCCAAATTTCAGTATCATTTACTTTCCCAGCTCGTGCCCATGCTTTAAATTTTTCTAAATGTGATGCACTTTCTAAAACCACATTGCCAGGTTCACCAATATGATTACTATCCACCATCACATTACCAGTTACTAAAATACCTGCGCCACCCTGTGCCCATTTTTTATACAAATTAATCAATGTAGGCGTTGGAACACCTGTTTTAGAAGCTAACGTCTCACTCATTGCTGATTTAAAAAACCTATTCTTAATAGTATTACCGTTAGGCAATGTTTTTTCTTGAAATAAAACAGACAAACCATCACTCTCCTATAAATTCATTTACACTTTTACAAAAATCTATTGGCTCTTGGAATAAAGAACCGTGTCCAGCATTTTGATATATCTTTATCTCGGAATATGAAATTTCATCTGCCAACACAAAGCTATTTTGAGTAGGCACCATCTTATCATTGTCTCCGTTGACAATGAGCGTAGGCATGTCAATATAAGTTAAAGCCTCTCTATTCGCATTACCCCATTTTTTTATGGCCTTTAATTGTTTGATGTATGCAGGTAACGTTATTTTTTTATCTCTGTTTATTTTTCTTTCTTTTAACCTTTTAAGATATTCAGTTGCTTTAGTTTTTCCAACATCATCTTGGTTGAAAAATAAATAATACTTAGGATCTTTAGCGTGAAGTATCGCTTTGAAGGTTAATTTATTAGAAATTGGAATGATTTTTTCTATACCTTCTCCACCTCTTGGTCCTGTCCCTACTAAAATGAGCTTATCTATCTTTTCAGAAGCAATTTTCACTAGCTCTTGAGCAACCATTCCACCCATAGAAAGTCCTAGAACATTAATGGCATTCAATTGCATTGCATCTATAAATTCTAAAACACCTTCTGCCATTTCTTCTATCGTATTAGGAACTTTTCCTTTAGATAATCCGACGCCTTTGTTGTCAAATACAATCACTCTATATTTTTCACTTAAAGTATTAATAAGTTTCGGATCCCAATTATCCATCGTCGCAGCTAGATGTGTCAGTAATAGTAGTGTTTTATTATTATCTTGTCCTAAAATTCTGTAGGCGAATTGCGTATTTTTTTTAGACGTTACAAATTCATTAGGCACATTTTGATATGTTAATGGTTTCATCATTAGATATCTCCTTGTGTCTCATCAATTTTTAATAAAACTTTACCATTTGTATGATGATTAAATGTGTAGTCTAACGCTTGATTGATTTCATTTATTGTAAATACTTGATCATCTACATCTGGGATGATGTGGTCGCTTTCGATAATTTTACTTAGTTCTTTCAGTTGTTCACCATCAGAACGTACAAAAATGAAGCGATAATCTATAGATTTTTGTTTGGCTTTTTTATCAAATTTTTTACCTGCAATTGTAAATAACGTCTTCTTAAACATTGAGAAATCATTTTTTTCAGCAAAATGCTTATTGGGCGCATTAATTAAACTTACTATTGTTCCTCCTGGTTTCATTACGGATAATTCTTTATCAAATTCCTTAGCACCTAGGGTATCAATCACATAATCCACATTCGATAAAGTGTCCCAATAATTTTCACTCTTATAATCTATATATTGATCTACACCTTTTGCGATAAATTGTTCTCTTAACCTTGGACTACCAGAAACAATTACTTTTAAGCCTAAATTTTTCGCTATTGGAACAGCCATTTGACCAAAACTACCCGATCCACCTGGAATAAATAACGTCTTTCCAGATTCAGCCTGTAATTCTTCTGTAATTGCTTGATATGCTGTTAAACCTGTTAATGGCGCTGCTGCTCCTGTTTTAAGACTTAAATTGTTTGGTAATTTAGAAATTGCATCGGCATCCACTGCAACATATTCTGCAAATGCACCTATCTTATAAATTGGTAGTCGACTATAGATTTCATCTCCTAGATTATAATCTTTTACTTCACTACCAAGTTTAGTAACAACACCTGTCAATTCATTTCCCAAAGTTACAGGCATTTTATAATCTTGTATTAATTTTACACTTCCAGTTATAATCAACTTTTCTAAAGGATTAATAGCTGCATAAGCAACTTTCACTAATACTTCATTAGACTTAATTTCTGGAACCTCTATGTCTCTAACCTTTACTTCTAAATTTTTATTGTATTTTTCAATTTGTACAGCTTTCATTTAGACACACCTCTCTATATTTTAATAATATGCGTTACTATAAAATAACTCACTGTTTCATCACTGATACTGTTCATTTACGCATTCAAAAAACTCGAACGTTCGAAGTATCTCATCTCTTTCTAAAATCACTTCACCATTACCAAATTACTCATCCAGCAATTTATGAGCCTTTAAAAAATAAACAAGTGCTTGGGCTTAATGAATATTATCATTAGAAACAATAAAATAGACCATTTATATAAGATGGAAGGCAATTTTAAGCATTTTAGATGTTTGTCGTTCCAATATTTAAAAAACATGGTGTCATCTAGGAGAAAATAAGCGATGATTAATAATCATCGCTTATTTTATTATTCATTTAAAAATGTATTTACATGACTCGCAAACCTTACAGGATGTTGAAATAGATGTCCGTGCCCTGCATTAGGATATATAATTAACTGCGCATCTGGTATATTTTGACTTAACATAAAACTATTTTCAGTAGGAACCATAATATCATTGTCTCCGTTAATCACTAACGTAGGATTTTCTATATTATGCAGTTGTATTTTAGCTTGATCAAACTTCTCATTTGTCCATTGGGCAATTGCCGCTAACTGCGCATCTCTTACTTGTAACGTACTGTCCTTGGTTTTTTGAGAAAAAATTCTATTTAGTGATTGTTTACCCAATTCACGTCCTTTTTCTGTTTCTGGATAAAAAAGAAATAAAAACGTTTCAATCGCATCTTCTTCAGATCCCTCTGCTTTATACATCATTTCCTCCATTTTAGGATGTGATGGGCCAATTCCACCAGCAGGACCAGTACCTGATAATATTAACTTTCTTACTAAATCTGGATGATGAATGGCTAGCGATTGCGCAACCATACCTCCAATTGAAAATCCTAATATATCAACTTGTTGATATCCAAGACCATTTATAAATTGATACGTATCTTCCGCCATCGTATCAATAGTGCTCGGCGTTTCTCCATTTGTATATCCTACGCCAACATTATCAAACAAAATCACTGGGCGTTCTTTAGCAATATTTTCTAACATTAAGGGATCCCAATTTTCCATCGTTCCTCTAAAGTGAATAATAAAAACAAGTGGTATGCCTTCTTCTGTTCCCAATTTTTTATATGCAAATTCAGTGCTTCCGACTTTTAAATATTCATTTTCAGGTAATTTAAACTGTGTCATCAAACTCCTCCTTTAGGTTACAAAATAGTTATTTTGTAACCTAAATATAAAAGATTCTTCCCCATATTTCAACTATTAAGCCTAAATAATATGATTCATATCTTCTAACTATTAATTAATATTAACGTTTTCCCTTTTATAACATATACACAATCACCTAGAATGATCATTGTAGAAATTATTTCTTAGGTGAAAAAAATAGAACCTCAACGATGATGTTGAGGTTCTATTTTGCATTGTCTAAACCATCATTCTCTATAAATTTATGATTGGTTTTGAGTTGGTGCACAGAAATATTGAGCGAATAATTACCATAAGTTAATAGTTTCTGTAATAAATCATTTAATTGTACTTTTGTTTTCACTCTGAATTTTAAATGATAGCATCCTTCACCTGAGATTCTATGTGCCTCTAAGATATCATGGCTCATATTTATGAAATCAATAAAATTCCCATGATGTGCTGAATTCATATACATAGTTAAAAAGCCTAATATACCATCATTCAATTTGTCCTCATCGATGTTTAATGTATAGGATTTAATAATCCCTTCTTCTTCCATTCGTCGAATCCGATTTCCTACAGCTTGTCCTGACATGTGAATCGTTTCACCGATATCTTTCCATTGCATTCGTGCATTATCAGTCAAAAGATTTAAAATTTGAATGTCTATGTTATCTAATTTCATTTTAATATCCTTTCATGAATAAAGTTTTAAGCACTAAGTTGTTTCACGGCTATATTGATAATAGGTTGTTTTTACTCTAACATGACAACTGTACTATAAATTATAAGGTGGGTGTATAAATATGAATACAGCTTTAATTATTGTAGATATTCAAGAAGATTATTTTCCAAATGGGAAAAATCCGTTAAATAATCCTGAAAATGCAGCTAATAACGCGAAAAAAGTTTTAACGTGGTTTAGATCAAATCATAGTGAAAATATTTTCCATATTCAACATATTGCTCCTGATGACTCATTTGGTTTCTTTGCTCCAAATACTAAAGGCATCGAAATTCACGAGGCAGTGAAACCTATTGATGGTGAAACAATCATTAATAAACAGTTACCGAATAGCTTCGTTAACACGGACTTACAAGAAAAATTGCAAGAGAAAAATATAGATCATGTTGTCGTTGTAGGTATGATGACACATATGTGTATTGATGCTACAGTCAGAGCTGCAGCAGATTTAGGTTATGGCGTCACATTAATTGAAGATGCATGTGCTTCAAGTGAACTCACATATAACGATCACATCATCAGTGCACAAGATGTACATTATTCATTTATAAGTGCGTTAGGCTTCGGGTATGCTGAAGTTACTACAGCAGAAGATTTTGTTAAGTAATATTAGAAAAATAAAAAAGCTGCCTGAATGGTAGCTTTTTTATTTTGCGTCTAGCTTTCTAAAATGCATTAAATTAAAGTATAGCCGCTTCTCCTAATACACTATTTTGTAGTGTATTACTTTCCGTAATCCTAGATTTGACCATAATTTCACTATGTCGTTTTATTGCTTCACCTTGAGTAATATAAATATTGTCACCTTGTATATTAACTAAATCAAATAACTCTAAATATATACCTAACGCTGAAGCTGCAACACCTGTCGCTGGGTCTTCATTATAACCCGTGCTATTAGGAAACTGTCTTGCCGAAAAGGTATTTTTCTTATGCGTAGATTGAGTAAAGGGATAGAACCCTGTCGATTGATATTGATCACAGAGTTTCCAAAGTTTCTCAAAGTCAGGGCACAATGCTTGTAATACATCGTTAGACTTCAATTTCACTAACGTTTTATAACGTGAAGTTGAAATACTTTTAATTGGAAAATCATCAATATCTTCAATATTAATATTTAATACATTCGCTACTTCAGCTTTTGTTGGATTTACTGTCGCAATTTTAGGTAAAAGTTGTTCTACCTCTACCATTATTCTGCCATTGTTTTTATGTATCACTAACAGAATCTTTCCAGCCAAAGTTTCAATTAGCAATTTATTTTTATGAACCTTATGTTGTTGAACTAATACCGTCGCACACGCTATCGTAGCATGTACGCACATTTCCATTTCATTATTCGGCACAAAATATCTAAATTGAAAATCACAGTCATCATGTTCTGACGCTGTTATAAAACCAATTTCAACACCCTGTGCTTTTGCTATAGACTTCATTTGCTGAGCTGATAAGTCATCTGCATTTAAGACAACAGGACAAGGGTTACCC
Organism: Staphylococcus succinus; assembly: GCF_029024945.1. NCBI lineage: Bacteria > Bacillati > Bacillota > Bacilli > Caryophanales > Staphylococcaceae > Staphylococcus > Staphylococcus succinus. The sequence continues at coordinate 2,738,632 of NZ_CP118976.1, forward strand.
CCATTTTTAGTCAATGCGAATACCGTTGTTTCTACTATTGAGATATCCATAAATATCGCCTCTTTTATAATTATTATCTTTCTAGTTCATTAATGAGAATACTTTAATAATGTTACAAATGGTATTAATAATAATCACTTTATGAATCACTAGGCTTTGTTAAATGAAGTAATTTTATAGTAACTGAAAAACAGATTTTATTGAAATATAGAAATCTATTTCATCCCAATTGATTATACTTTTCCTATATCCAACAGGGCATATAAATGTTTAAATAATACATATAACTATAAAGTTTTTTGAATCATCAAATAACTCTATCAATTATATGTTATATCTCAAGACTACTAGCGTAAAATGTGTTCAAATAATGATATTTAGTGTGTGGTATGGACAATAATTTATATACGCTATCGTCTAAATGGACAAATGAATAAAATTAATATATAGGAGAGATAATAATGGATTTTTATTCCAGAGATTTAAAAGATACAGATATAAACGACATCAATGAATTACATTCACTTCCTGAAGTTACACAGTACCAAACCTGGGATGTTCAAAGTTATGAGGATACGGAAGGATTTATCAAAAAGGTTCTAGATAAGGATTCTCACTGGATTTATAATGTCATCGTCAATCCTGATACTGATAAAGTGATTGGAACTTTTCAGCTTTTAATCGATAAGGCGAATAATAGTGCTGAAATTGGCTATATTGTACATCCTAAATATTGGAATCATGGCATTGCTACAGATATGGTAGCAACAATCGTAAAATATGGTTTTAAAGTCTTAAAACTTAATAGAATATGGGGCGCTATGGACTCAAAAAATATTGCTGCACGTATTGTATTACAAAAAGCAGGCATGGAACATGAAGCTGTATTACGCCAAGATACATTATTGAAAGATGGTAGCTATAGAGATACATTAATTTTTGGCATTTTAAAAAGTGAATATTAAATGTGTACCGTTTAATTTTAACCTTTTGTAATAGTGTACCCTATCCATGTGTGGCAAATTCATCAATGCTCACAATTTAATGACAACTTTTCAAAAGCAATGACAATATCCTCACCATGATAAATAAATTATAAGGAGCGCATTAATGGTTAATTATCTACATATTTTTATGGTTTCTTTAAAATTAGGTTTAATGTCTTTTGGTGGCCCAACAGCTCACTTAGGTTACTTTTATGATGAGTACGTCAAAAAAAGACAATGGCTTGATGAAAAAGAGTACTCTGATTTAGTAGCTTTATGTCAATTTTTACCTGGTCCAGCAAGTAGCCAAGTTGGCATTGGTATAGGAACCGTGCGTGGCGGGGTAATGGGTGGAATTATATCATTTATTGGATTTACTTTTCCTTCTATTATTATACTCATGCTATTTTCACTCATCTTTACAAATAGTGAGGCGGATTTTAGCTGGCTCCAAGGTTTAAAACTGGTAGCTGTAGCTATTGTTGCTCAAGCTATTCTCGGCATGGGTAAAAAATTAACAAACTCAAAACCTACAATTACATTAGCTATTTTTGTATTATTCATGTCTTTATTAATTGATCACATATTCATACAAGTTATTTCATTAGTCATCACAGGAATTTATGGCCTTCTATTCTTAAAGCCTAATTCTATTCAACCTGCTGGTCGTCGTGAAAAGTTATTTCATTTACCTAAACGACTTGGGGTAATTTCTATCACACTTTTCATAACACTTTTAATTATGTTACCAATAGCCAGTTCGCTGACTAACAATATTTGGATCAAAATGTTTGATAGCTTTTATCGCTCTGGTTCTTTAGTATTTGGCGGAGGACATGTCGTTTTACCACTTTTAGAAAAAGAATTTGTACCGCAAGCACTTATATCTCCAGATCATTTCATTGCTGGTTATGCTGCGGCACAAGCTGTTCCAGGTCCATTATTTACATTTGCCTCTTATATAGGGACATCTATTACAGGCATTTCAGGCGGTTTATTAGCTACCGTTGCTATATTTTTACCGGCATTTCTTTTATTATTTGGTATTTTGCCGTTTTGGGACACTATTAAATCTAATGTATATGCTGATGGATTTTTAAAAGGGATTAGTGCAGGCGTAGTCGGCATTTTAATTGCAGCATTCTATAATCCTATATGGACGTCAACAATTAATAAAGAATTGGATTTTGTATTAGCAACTGCATTGTTTGTGTTATTAATGTTTTTTAAATGCCCATCATGGGCTATTGTATTAATTGGATTGCTCTTAGGTATCGTCTTTTATTAAAACATATAAAAACAACCCACTATAATTTGATTGTAGTGGGTTGTACTTATGTGTAAAGCAATATAAATATGTCTCTATTATTCTAAATTAGCATGATTGTCTTGCATTGTAGTTTCATTTACTTTTACTATTTCTTGCATCGTTAGTACCATGCTATCTAAATAAATTTGACTACTTTGTTCAAACAAGCTTCCTAGTGGTTGTTGAGACCCTTTGACCTCATATTTCGTGCCAGCAGGCAATACAATTGTTAAATCTGCAATTGTAGCAATTGGAGATTTTGGTGTTGTTGACAATAATAAAACATATGCCTGCTTGTCTTTGGCTGTTTGAGCAAGTAATTTTAAATGCGCTGTAGAACCCGAACCTGATGCTATTACAAATACATCATTTGGTTGGATAGATGGCGTAGTCGTTTCACCAATGACATATGCTTGTTTACCTAATTGATTTAATCTCATGGCAAAGCTATTCATTACTAGACCTGAACGTCCTTTACCCGCTACAAAAATGGCTGAGTCATCCATCAGCACTTTCAAAAATTTATCTGTTTCTGATTCACTGATATTAGCTAATGTTTGTTTAATCTCATCTAATATTAAGTGAAAATGACTATGCATTTGCATCTACGATATCACGACATTGTTTAGCAGCAGCTTTTGGATCATCAGCGTTTGCGATACCGCCACCAACAATAATTAAATCTGGTTGTTCAGCTGCCACTGTTTCAATTGTATCTGGTTTGATTCCACCTGCTACAGCTACTTTTGAATTTGAAATAACTGATTTAACAGTACGTAAACTTTCTAAAGGTGATACACCTTCAGCTTGTAAATCATAACCAGTATGTACTGCAATATAGTCAGTACCCATTTTATCTAATTCAGCTGCGCGCTGTTCTAAATTTTGAACTGCGATCATATCAACTAACAATTCTTTACCACTGTTGTGCGCTTCTTCGATAGCACTTTTAATTGAAGCATCTTCAGAAACACCAAGAATTGTTACGATATCAGCTCCGAATTTTACAGCTTGGCTTACTTCATATCCGGCAGCATCCATAATTTTTAAATCTGCTAATACTTGTGTGTTATTAACTGACTTACTCATATGTTCAACGGCAGATAGCCCTTCATTTATAACAATTGGTGTTCCAATTTCTACGATATCAATAAATTCCTCTACTTCTTGAGCCAGCTTTGCTGCCTCTTTTTGGTCTAATAGATCGATTGCTAATTGTAATTTCATTAAAATTTCCCCTCTCTATCTTTTGTAACCCCATTATGGTATTATTTATAATTAATGACAATACTGACATTGTTGTCACTATATAAAATGGAGGCATCTCTTTGTTAATTGAATATAATAATAAAGAATTTTATACATCGAAAGATTTAGCTTTGTCTGTAATTGGTGGAAGATGGAAAATCGCTATTATTTACCATCTGTTGCAAAGTAATCGTTTAAGATTAAGTGAATTACAAAATAAACTTCCTGATATCAATCAGCGCATGTTAATCAGACAACTTCGAGAATTGGAACAAGATAAAATCATTGAAAGAACCGTTTATCCAGTAGTACCACCAAAAGTGGATTACATATTAACTGACATTGGTCTAAGTCTTGATAAAGTCGTCTATGCGATTTGTGATTGGGGCGACGATTATTTGAAAGTAATTGAAAAATAAGCCTTGCTCATTCCAATACAAACCAAACCCCCTCCCTTAAAAAAGGAAGAGGGTTTTTTGACATTAATTTGGTTTAAATTAGAATGCTTTAAATTAAACATCTATTGTTACCTATGCATCTTCGATTACTTTATCCTTAGATGCACCATAACCAAAAATTAAGAAACATATTGGCATAATCAATAAAAATATTATACCTGCGTTCCAATTACCTGTAGCATCAAATAAGAATCCCATAAATATAGGACCAATGGCTCCTATTAAATAACCTACCGATTGACCAAAACCCGATAAAGAGATACTGCCATCACTTGTCCGTGCTCTAATAGAAAAAAATGTCATACATAAACTAAAACAAGCACCCATTGCTAGTCCTGCAATGATAATACCAATAATTAATAAAACAAGATTATGTGCAAACAAAAAACTAAATCCAATTAAGAATAAAGCTGTTATAATAACCACTAAAATACGTTGCTCTTTTAATCTAGCAGCAATGATTGGAAAGATAAATGTCATAGGTACTTGAGCAAACTGATTAATCATGAATAAATAACCCGCAGTAGTTGGATCTAAACCTCTATTAATTAATATGGCTGGTACCCAAGCCACCACCGAGTAAACCATCATAGATTGAAAGCCCATAGTCAGTGCAATCATCCAAGCCAGTTTAGAATTGAATACTTTTATTTTACAATGTGACTTTATTCGCGCATCACTCAAAGAAGATTTTTCGAGTTTTACACTTTTTTTCATTTTAGGTAGCCATAGTAACATTGCTAAAGCCGCTAATATAATCCATATCGATAGGGATAGTCGGAAATTAAACAGTGTTAGTGTAGATAATGGAACACTTAACCCACCGCCTAATCCACCAGTAAAGTGCATCATTGCACTATACATACCTGTAGCTATACCAATTTGCGTAGGAAAATACCATTTAACATAACTGGGTAAAAGTACGTTACCGAAGGCAATCGCAACACCCAAAAGTATGGTGCCAATAAGAAAGATATTAAAATCACCTGCTACACGCACGATTAATGCAATACCTAGTAAAATGGTTAATAATAAGAGTGTTCGTGAAATAGTTAAATATGAAGTGACCTTTGAAACTAGGGGTGAAATAATAGCAAAAATAATTAATGGAATTGTTGTTAAGGAACCCGCAATGCTGTCGTTAATTTTTAATTCTTTTATAATCTCATTGACAACTGGTCCTACTGATGTAAGTGGCGCACGTAGCGTTGAAGCAATAAACATTATTGCAATCACCACGCTCCAATTTTCTTGTATCTTATTTATACGATAGGGTTCACTCATCCGATGCAACCTTTCTTTTTATAGTTTAAAATAGGTTTTCGCTTTCTGTTTGAATGTGTGAATTCAAAACGACATTCAAGGTAGCATACATTTCTGACTTTTTATAAATTTTCTTTTTCAATATGACTCATCTTCATCAGTTCTGTTTACTTACTAAGTTTGAATCACCCCCCTAAAACTCAGAACCTCGCTCCTCAACGACTCGTATCCCAAATATTATTTATTTAAATCTACAATTAAAAAATTTGAATTTTCTGTAAAAAATTGTTATTTAAAATCTTACATTAAAAGAATTTAATTTACAACTGAAATTAGTTTGTGTTATCTTTTGATTTATTAATGATAAATCATTAAATTTTCTTTTGTTAAGTTTTTATATATTATATTTCCATTTATTTGATGGTGTGTAAATTTTTAAAGTTCAAACATGAAAAACCTTCCAAGATGGTTAACTTGGAAGGCATTAAGACTACATAATTTTTTATTTTAAAAACGCGCTATTGTATGTTTTGTAGATGACAATTTTATTTTATCTCATCATCATAGTCACAATCACAACTCATATCCATAAGAAAATAAATCACTATCCACTATTTTTCAAAAGAAATAGTGTTTAACAAAATAAAGCTGGGGTAATAAATATCTGAGACGAAAAAACGTACTATGCTTTAAATCTATTTATAGATGAGATAAATTTAAACATTATGCTAATTACGTGGTGAATGCTCTACTTGTTTTTTTTGAATACGGTTAAATAATTTTGTAGGAAGTATCGCATGCATCAATATAATTATTTTTGCTGAGAATCCCACAATATAACGTGGTTTTGCCTTAGGTCGCTCTATCGATTTAACAATCGTCTTTGCCACTGCAGATGGCGCAAGTAAAAAGTCAGATTTAAATTGTTTATCCATTAAGTTTGCCATATTTTGAGACTGTTCTTCATAAACACTACCTCGTGAAGAAGCTTGAAGATGATTAATTGCAATAGGGCCCCAATTTGTTTTTATGCCACCAGGCGCAATTACAATGACATCAATTCCAAAATCAGATAATTCTAAGCGCAAACTTTCACTGTATCCTTCTAATGCATGCTTTGAGGCATGATACCATACGCCAAAACAACTTGGCACGCGTCCACTTATAGAAGATATATTGATAATTTTACCAAAATTTTGTTCACGCATTGAAGGTATAATTGCTTTAGTTAGCTCTGATAAGCCAAATAAGTTAACTTCAAATTGTTTTTTGGCTTCTTCAATTGATACATCTTCAACAGCACCAAATGACCCATAACCAGCGCTATTAACTAAAATATCGATATGGCCTTCCACTTCAATAATATGATTAACCACATTTTGAATTAACGAATGATTTGTAATATCCAGTTTAATTAATTTCACATTGTATGCACGCAAAGCGCTCATACTTTCTATGTTTCTTGCTGCTGCATACACATGATAATCTTTTTTAGCTAAGGCTTTTGCTGTTTCGTATCCTATGCCGCTACTTGCTCCTGTAACTAAAGCCACTTTCATTTTCCCAATCTCCCTTGCACTATATTTTGTAAATGTAAGTATCGATTTATCTGCTTAATTAATCACTAAATTTACCCACTGAATCAATGCCATGATCTTATCTCTAAATTGATTTATAGGACATTCCATGAGCATCAGAATCCTTACTACGCTGACTGTTTGCATTTTGTTTTGCTAATATATCACATATCCCATTAATTTTAAAAAATAAGCATGATTATTTCCTAGGAAATGTAGGTAATACTTGTTCATATATCAATGCATACCTCGTAGTGTTTTTTTTTAAGCATGAAGAAAACATTTTGAGTTTATTATTAGAATTTTATATGTAAACGTAATATAATTTTCACACTTACAAAAATAGGGGTGTGTTTCATGAATATAAAAAATAATACGATTCTTATTACTGGCGGTGCTTCAGGTATAGGATTGCAATTCACTAAAAAGTTTTATGAAAACAATAATAAAATCATTATCTGTGGACGTAATACAGAAAAATTAGAGAACATCAAATCCCAATTTCCCGAAATCATCACTATGCAGTGTGACATCAGTAGCACTGAAGATCGCTTAAATTTATACCATTGGGTTATTAAAAATTATCCAGATATTAATATGTTAGTAAATAATGCTGGTATACAGAACCGCTTCAATATTTTAACTGCTAATGCTGAAAATCATTGGTCTGATCTCAATACTGAAATTCAATCTAACTTTGAAGCGACTGTTCAATTATCCATTTTATTTAGTCAGCATTTTGCAAATCACAACACAGATTCAAGTATCATCAATGTTTCTTCAGGATTAGCTTTTGCTCCAATGGCTATTGCACCGATATACTCTGCAACTAAAGCTGCTGTACACGCATTTACATCTAGTTTAAGACACCAATTATCCGAGACTCAGACAAATGTTTATGAAGTCATTCCACCTGCTGTAAATACAGATTTAGGTGGCAAAGGCATCCATACTTTTGGTGCTGATCCTACTGATTTTATAAATGAGATTTTTGAAGGCTTACTCAATGATAAAAAGGAAATCGGTTACGGTTCATCAAATGATCGTCTTAAAATGTCAAAAACTGAACTAGATCAATTTACTGAAGCTATGTATCATCAACAAAAAGATACTATTTAAGTATTTATCCTATGAAAAAAGACTTAGAACTTGTTCTAGGTCTTTTTTATTTATCTCATTATATGCTCTTAGCTTATTTTAATTTCTACATAAATTGGTATGCTGTCACACCATATTGATATTTAAAAATAAGCAAGGCTCAAAATAATTGAACCTCGCTTTTCATTTAAGCCTTATATTTTATTATTATTCCTAGCACAGTCAAAGATGCTAATAATACTATTAATATTGTGTATAGCTTACTGATTTTTTGTTGATTTTGTTCTAATTCAGCAATTCTTAGTTCTTGTATCTCTAATTCTTCCCTAGATTCACTATCGCTTTGTTTAATAATATTGAGTTGATCTTGCTTCTTCATAAATACATCCCCTTTAATACTTTGTATTTACATTATACAATTTAAATACATATATATCATATTTTATCAACTTTTATTAATAGATTTCTAAATAATTGATAATATCCTCCTCTCATAATTTATGAAAGAAGGATACTGATTAATGTGCCAACATGTAATTGCGGGCTTCTTGTTCTTCTAAAAGTGTTAATTGTGTTGTTGCATCTTTAAGTGCACTGAGTGATTTCTCAAAATATATAAAAGTTACTTGATAGTAACCATTTCCAGCATCTGTAAGTGTTGCTCTTGTATTTTCATCTCCAATAATTTCCTTTGTCTCTTTCGATGTTTTAAAAAAAGTAGTAAGATGCTCAAAAGACAATATTTCGCTTTGCTCTATGCAAAAATAAAATACTTGACTGCTTTGCTTCTCTAATCTTTTTAAATAATGTTTATCGACAGACTGCACTTCATATTTATCATTTACCGTGTTACTTTGTCTAGCTTTAATCATTTTTATACCTCTACTTTCGATTTAAGGTATTAAGTTTGATATAGTATGAGCAGTGCTTTGAATACATAAATTCAAATAAGTGTTAAAGGAATAACTTTTATTTTAATACATACAGAATGTCCCAGTTCGAATAAGACAATACTGTATTTTAATTAACGTTTGGCTTGAATAAAATACATATCTTAATTCAATCATGCTATCTAAAATTGCAATGCTTACAATACTTGGGCTATATCCTAATAAATATACGGCACCAATATTTATTCTTATTCCTTTAAACAATACTATTCTACTTAATCACTTACGATTTAACATCATACCAATAATTTTTGAAAAAATCACGAATTAATACTCAAAATAATGATATACAATGAAATTGTAATTGGTTAGAAATTTGAATGTAATACATTTGTAAAAAAATTTATTTATATATATAAATTTACCCTTTACACATTAGCGTTTTAAAAATGATATCTTATTCATTTTTAAATTAATCTTCAATTTTTGGTATACGCACTTTAAAGTGCGTACTTTTTTTTTGAGCTGTTATATTTCATAATTGATTGCATAAACTTTATAAGGGTAATTAGCATTGAGAAAGTATTATTTTTAGAAATACGCTCCGCGCAATATTATATCAACGGTTATTATAATGTTTACGTTGTTCAGTTATTTGAACTTATAAGTTACAAGGAGGAAATTTAAATGAAAAAAATACTACAAAGTAATTTAGGTTTTGGTAGTGCTCCATTAGGCAATATGTATCGTGATATTCCGGAAGACGAGGCCATTGCAACAGTAAATACAGCATGGGATAGTGGGATACGTTATTTTGACACTGCACCAATATACGGAGCAGGGCTGTCTGAGAGCCGTCTTGGTGAAGCGTTGTCTACTAAGAACCGTGATGAATATATATTAAGTACAAAAGTAGGAAGAATCGTATCTAATGAAATAGATGAGTCATCTTCCCGCAATATTGAGGAAAAAGGCGGGATTTTCAAACATGGTCGTAAGAATAAAATAATTAATGACTATAGTGCAGATGCAACACTACAATCTATTGAAGACAGTTTAAAACGCTTAAAAACTGATCATATTGATTTTGTCTTTATCCATGATCTGGCACAAGACGTATATGGAGATGAATGGATTGGTCAATTTGAAATTGCACGTACGGGCGCATTTCGTGCGTTAACTCGTTTACGTGATGAAGGGGTCATTAAAGGCTGGGGTCTTGGTGTTAATAGAACTGAAGCTATTGAACTAATGCTAGGTTTAGACGAACCTAAGCCAGATGTTTCACTATTAGCCGGACGTTATACATTGTTAGATCATGAGCGTGCTTTACAAAACGTTATGCCAGCAGCGCAGCAACAGGGCATGGATATCATTGTAGGTGGTCCATATAGCTCCGGTGTACTTGTAGGCGGCAAAACTTTTGAATACCAAGAAGCTTCTCCCGAAATACTTGATAGAGTCGCAAAAATTAAATCTATTACAGATAGCTATCATATTAGTATTAAAGCTGCGGCGTTACAATTTTCGTTAGCTAACCCAGCAGTTGCAGCTGTGATACCAGGTGCTAGTAAGCCGAGTCGTATCGCTGAAGATAATGAAGCTCTAAATACCGAAATTCCAGCATCATTTTGGAAAGAAATGCGTGAACACAATCTAGTCTCTCCTCATGCACCACTGCCAATTGATTTTAAATCATAAATAAATCTTATGCCATGCTCTAATCACTTAAATAGAGCATGGCATTTTTAATTTGTATTTGTCATTATTTCTATATTTACGTTAATAACATCATCTATAACTGCATCAAACAATCAACTTAATGTTAATAAGTGATGGGTATCCAGGTAGTTTCTATCAGTTTCTCAATGAGTAATTGTTTGTCGTGAAACAAGTAAACCTTCTAGAGAGTATTTCTTGCGTCATTTACACCATATAATTTGCATAGCTAAATTTAGTTGTCTCTCACCATCGATTAGAACATCATATAGGATATAAATTCATACGCTTAAACTTTATACATAATTACGTACTGCTTATATAAAATTACTTTAAAACTTATATTATATTTTTAGACCACCTTTAGACATATTAAAAGAGAACACATACAACTACATGCGTTCTCTCCTGTTACTTTATTATGAAATAGGTTGTTGTTGTTGAATGGGATGATCTAGTTCAAATTTAACGCCAGCTGTCATTTTCTTATATTGATAAGTAAAGTAACCTATCCATAAGATTGTAAGTATAAATGCTATACCATAACTTAAATTTAAATCTAAACCTAATCCAATCTTTTGGCTCAGTATATACGTGAAAATATTCCAAGTCATAAACACGGCTGGCACTGCTGCAACCCAAAAATTCTTTTTAGCAATTAAGAGATACATAGCTCCAACCCATAAAGCAATAACAGCAGTAGTTTGGTTAGCCCAAGAAAAATATCTCCACAATACCGTGAAATCAACCTGTGTCAAACCAAAGCTGATTACAAACAATGGGATTGCCGCAATAATCCTTTTTACCATACTGCGTTGTCCATAATTTAAATAATCCGCTATAATCATTCTAGCGCTTCGGAATGAAGTGTCTCCACTTGTAATTGGTAGTACGATCACACCTAGAACTGCCATAGTACCAAATACTGAACCTAATAACAGGTGCGATGCTTGGCTAACAACTAATGCCGCTTCTCCACGTGCTAAAACTTCATTAAGTCCACTATAACCATTAAAGAGACTCATTCCTGCTGCTGCCCAAATCATAGCAATAATACCTTCTGCAATCATCATGCCATAAAAGATAAAACGACCATTCTTCTCTTTATTTGTCGTTCTAGAAATAATCGGTGTTTGCGTAGCATGAAAACCTGATAATGCTCCACATGTAATTGTAAAGAATAATAATGGGAATATCGGTGCCCCATCAGGGTGCATATTCTTTAAATTAATTTCAGGTATCGGTGCGCCAGTTTGAATAAGACGGAAACCTATACCGACCGCACTGATTAAAAGTAATGCCCCAAAAATTGGATAAATTCTCCCAATAATTTTATCGATAGGTAAAATTGTAGATAAGATATAATATACAAAAATCACAAAAATGATAATTCCCAATGCAATACGACCATCAACTAAATTATGTAACAATAGTGCCGGGCTCGTTACAAAAACTGTGCCAGTTAGAAGTAATAATAAAATAGAAAAGATATTTACAAAATGCTTCATAAACTGACCTAAAAATTTCCCAGCTAGTTCAGGTAAATGTGCCCCTTTATTACGTATTGAAATCATACCAGTAAGATAATCGTGAACTGCCCCTGCAAAAATACATCCCACAACAATCCATATAAATGCAACCGGACCATATAATGCCCCCATAATCGGACCGAAAATAGGGCCAACCCCTGCAATATTCAATAATTGAATCATTGAATTGGATGATGTTTTCATTGGTAGATAATCGACATCATCTCTTTGATGATATGCTGGTGTTGGACGATCTGATTTTGTGCCAAACATTTTATCGATATACTTACCATAAGTAAAATAACCTACAACTAGTAAAATAATGGCTACGATAAACGTAATCATATTACTCCCCCCTTAGTTAATATGTAAGCGTTTTCTTAATTTAACCATAGTTGGTATTATTACACAATAACCAATACGAATTTATTTATCTTTTATACTTTGGGATACAAATCTCCTTTGTATTCAAAAAAACTCTCATCTCAAAGGAGATTCCTCTCGGATTACAATAGCGCTTGCTATTGCATTAAGAAGCTCTAATCTCCTTTGTATTCAAAAAACTCTCATCTCAAAGGAGATTCCTCTCGGATTACAATAGCGCTTGCTATTGTATTAAGAAGCTCTAATCTCCTTTGTATTCAAAAAAAAGCTCTCATCTCAAAGGAGATTCCTCTCGGATTACAATAGCGCTTGCTATTGCATTAAGAAGCTCTATTCTCCTTTGTATTCAAAAAAAAGCTCTCATCTCAAAGGAGATTCCTCTCGGATTACAATAGCGCTTGCTATTGCATTAAGAAGCTCTATTCTCCTTTGTATTCAAAAAAACTCTCATCTCAAAGGAGATAAGAGCTTCTATAACATTTAGCGTTTGTATAATTTTATCTTTATTTCATAATAATCATCATGGTCTTTAGTTTGATGTTCAACATAGACGCCACTTTTTTCGATTGTTTCTAAGCTTTTCCCAACTGTTTCTCTGGCATCAGTTAGATCTTTAGCAAATTCAAATCTTTGAGCCTTCACTTTTTCAGGACCAACTTTTTGTTTCACGCGTGCTTCTGTTTGTTTTACATTCAACTTTTGACTAATTACCGTCTCAACCAATATCTCTTGATCTTCTTCTGATAAACTTAACATAGCACGTGCATGACGTTCAGTAATTTTTCCTTCACGTAAACGTTCAATGACTTTTGGCGTTAATTTCAATAAACGTAATTTATTAGCAATGAAACTTTGACTTTTTCCTACACTTTTTGCTAAATCACTCTGTGTCGTATCTCCAATTTCCAATAACTTTTTATAGGCTTCCGCTTCTTCAATCACTGATAAATTTTCGCGTTGAATATTCTCAATCAATGCAACAACTGCGGTTTCTTCATCATCTAAAAATCTAATGATTACATCTGCATAAGTTTTACCTAAAGTCTGTAAAGCTCTGAATCTACGCTCACCAGCAATAATTTCAAACATATCTTCTTCGATTGGACGTACGACAATCGGTTGTAACAAACCATGCTCTTCTATTGATTCTGCGAGTTCTTTAATCTTATTTGGCTCAAATACTTGTCTTGGTTGATAACGGTTTGGCACAATGCGCTCAATATGAATAGATTCAACGTTATTATTATAATCTTCTTCAATATAACCAACAATGTCATCTTTATTTTTTAAACCAAATAATTTAGAAAAAGGTTTTTTCATACATTCCACGCGCTCCCTCTAAATTAATTGTATTGAATAACTTCTACTTTTCTAGTAATGGAGCCTTATTGGGCGTTCCAGGTTTTCTAGGATACTTTTTCGGTGTCTGACTTCTTTTTTCGATAATAATCATCTGTCTTTCACCTGCATCTTCTGGTAATTCATATGAAATAGTATCCTGTACTTTTCCACCGAATACTCCAATACCAAAGCCCGCTTCAGCTAATTCTTCCTCACCTTTAGATGATTTTAAAGCGATGAACTGTCCACTCTTTTTAACTAAAGGTAAGCACAATTCACTTAATACGGAAAGTCTCGCAACAGCACGTGCAGTAACAATATCATAAGACTCCCTGTAGGCTCCCTTTCCGTAAGTTTCGGCACGATCATGTACGAAACTTACATTTTCTAATCCCAACGCCTCGGCTAATTGGTTTAAAAAATGAATACGTTTATTTAAAGAATCTACAATTGTAACATGCAAATTTGGAAAAATAATCTTTAAAGGAATGCTAGGAAAACCAGCACCAGCACCTATGTCACAAATTGTTAATGGCTGAGTCAAATCCGTATAAAAACTTGGAGCAATTGAATCATAAAAATGTTTCAAATATACTTCATGTTCTTCAGTTATACTTGTTAAATTCATTTTTTCATTCCATTCAACAAGCATTTGATAATACGTTTGAAATTGTTGTCGTTGTTCATTAGATAATTCTATACCATGTGTACTGAGTTGCTTAGTTAACCATTCTACACTCATCTTAATTATTCACCCTTTGAATTTTACCTTGTTCTAGATACACAAGCAAAATTGAGATGTCCGCTGGATTTACGCCAGAAATACGAGAAGCTTGAGCAATGTTTAACGGCTTAACTTCTGTTAATTTTTCTCGTGCTTCAGTCGCTAAACTTTCTACTTTACTATAATCTAAGTCTTCTGGAATTTTTTTCTCTTCCATGCGTTTTACTTTTTCAACTTGTTGTAAAGACTTGTTGATGTATCCTTCATATTTTGTTTGAATTTCTACTTGTTCTTCCACATCTTCTGGTAGATGATGTGCTTCATCTAAAATGTCTATAATTAAATCATATGTCATTTCTGGACGACGTAATAACTCTAAAGCCAATATACCATCTTTTAAGCGGGAACCGCCTTGTGCTTCGATAATTTCTTGAACACGTTCTTGCGGTTTAATACGAATACTATTCAAACGTGCTTGTTCTGATTTTATCATTTCTCGTTTCTTATTAAAACGTTCATAACGCTCTTCTGAAATCATTCCTAATTCATAACCTAAGTCAGTTAGACGTAAATCTGCATTATCATGTCTTAATAATAAGCGATATTCTGCACGTGAAGTCAATAAACGATAAGGTTCGTTTGTACCTTTAGTAACAAGGTCATCGATTAATACGCCAATATATGCGTCAGAACGACTTAAGATGACTTCATCTTTGTCTTGTACTCTAGCTGCTGCATTAATTCCAGCCATAATACCTTGACCAGCCGCTTCTTCATAACCTGATGTGCCATTAATTTGACCCGCAGTATAAAGATTTTTAATTTTTTTAGTTTCTAATGTTGGCCATAATTGTGTAGGTACAATTGCATCATATTCAATAGCATAGCCCGCACGCATCATATCTGCTTTTTCTAAACCAGGGATCGTTTCTAACATTTGACGTTGTACATGTTCAGGAAGACTTGTAGATAGACCTTGTACATATACTTCATTTGTATTTCTTCCTTCTGGTTCTAAGAATAACTGATGACGTGGTTTATCATTAAATCTTACAAATTTATCTTCGATTGAAGGACAATATCTTGGACCTGTACCTTTAATCATTCCAGAATACATTGCAGATAGATGTAAATTATCGTCAATGACTTGATGCGTATCACCATTTGTATATGTTAGCCAACATGGTAATTGATCTAAGATATATTCAGTAGTTTCAAAACTGAATGCTCTACCAACGTCATCGCCAGGTTGAATTTCAGTTTTTGAATAGTCTATTGTTTTTGCATTTACACGTGGCGGTGTACCTGTCTTAAATCTCACAACATCAAAACCTAAACCTCGTAAGTTATCAGCAAGTGAAACAGATGGTAATTGATGATTAGGGCCACTTGAATATTTCATATTGCCTAAGATAATTTCTCCACGTAAAAACGTACCTGTTGTAATGATTACTGCCTCTGCCCAGTATTCTGTACCAATATTTGTACGCACGCCTTTAATGACATCATCTTCAATAATTAATTCGTCTACCATACCTTGCATGATATCGAGATTATCTTCATCTTCAATCACTTTTTTCATTTCTTGTTGATATAACACTTTGTCTGCTTGTGCACGTAATGCTCTTACAGCTGGGCCTTTACCAGTGTTCAACATACGCATTTGTATGTGCGTTTTATCAATTGTTTTCGCCATTTGACCGCCTAAGGCATCTATTTCACGTACAACAATACCTTTTGCCGGTCCACCAACGGACGGGTTACATGGCATAAATGCGATATTATCTAAGTTAATTGTTAACATTAACGTTTTCGCACCACGTCGAGCTGAAGCAAGTCCCGCTTCGACACCAGCATGCCCAGCTCCTATTACTACTACATCATATTCTTGAGCCATACTTTTTCCTCCTTATTATTTCCCTAAACAGAATTGACTAAATAATTGATCAATCAATTCATCACTTGCTGATTCTCCGATGATTTCGCCTAAAAGTTCCCAAGTTCTCGTCAAATCAATTTGAATCATATCCATCGGTATACCTGTTTCTGCAGCATCTATAGCATCTTGAATGGCATTTCTAGCTTGTTTTAACAGTGAAATATGTCTTGAATTAGAAACATATGTCATGTCCTGGCTTTGAACGTCGCCACCAAAGAATAAATCTCTTATTTGAATTTCTAGTTGATCAATACCTTCTTGTTTTAACATTGATGTTTGAATTAGTGGCATATCACCGACCATTGCTTTAACTTCATCTATATCTAATTGACGCTCTAAATCCATCTTATTAATGATGACGATAGCATCTTCATTTTTAATTACTTCATAAAGTTTACGGTCTTCTTCTGAAAGTGATTCGTTATAATTTAATACAAATAAAATTAAATCTGCCTCGCCCAACGCCTTTCTAGAACGTTCAACGCCTATACGTTCAACAATATCTTCAGTTTCACGTATACCAGCAGTATCTACTAACCTTAAAGGTACACCTCTAACATTGACATATTCTTCAAGCGTATCGCGTGTTGTACCTGCGACTTCAGTTACAATTGCTTTATTATCCTGGATAAGGTTGTTTAACATTGATGATTTCCCAACATTCGGCTTTCCTACAATAACGGTAGATAGTCCTTCTCTCATAATCTTACCTTGAGTTCCGGTGTCTAATAGTTGGTTAATTTCTGTTTTAATTTCATTTGACTTACCCAGTAAGAATTCTGTAGTTGCGTCTTCTACATCATCATATTCTGGATAATCTATATTTACTTCGACTTGAGCAAGAATTTCGAGAATGGACTGTCGCTGTCGCTTAATCATATCACTTAAACGACCTTCTATTTGATTCATTGCAACTTTAGATGCACGATCGGTTTTAGAACGAATAAAATCCATCACTGCCTCAGCTTGAGACAAATCAATACGCCCATTTAAGAATGCACGTTTCGTATACTCACCAGGATCTGCAATTCGAGCCCCATAAGTCATCGTCAATTCCAATACTCTATTAATTGTTAAAATACCACCGTGACAGTTAATTTCAACAATATCTTCACGGGTAAATGTCTTTGGTGCACGCAATACAGAAACCATTACTTCCTCTATAACTTCTTTTGATTCAGGATCAATAATATGACCATAGTTTATCGTATGTGATTTAACATGTTCGAGTTTGTCTTTACCCTTATATAATTTGTCTACGATATTTACTGCATCAACACCTGATAAACGCACGATACCTATAGCGCCCTCGCCCATTGGTGTGGATATACTCGTTATTGTATCTAAATCCATCATCACATCTCGCCTCCTTCTCGACTTAAAAATTATCATTATAATATTGTAAATAGTTTAACATTAAAAAGCGAACATCTTGATTGAAAACTAGGTGAGTTAGTCTTAGGTTTGTCTGATGTAAGACTAACGGTAGTCTTAATTCATTACTCCCCTACCCTGCTTACACACGTTTATTAAAAACTTTTGCTATTTTCAAAACATGTTCTAAACTTGCTTGTATTTGTAAAGTATCCATATCTTTAGCAGGATGTCTTGCAATAACAATAATATCAATTGGTATAATATCTTCTTTATGGATTTTGAAGTTTTCGCGAATCGCTCGTTTGATACGATTTCTTACAACAGCGTTACCTAATTTCTTAGAAACACTTATGCCTAAACGAAAATGTTTTAAATCTTTGTTAGGTTTTGTATATACTACAAATTGTCTATTAGCTACTGATTTTCCTTTTTTATAAATAAATTGGAAATCACTATTCTTTTTGATTCGGTATGCTTTCTCCAACAAACATCACTCGCTTATCTTCTTCATTACATATATTCTATCTTAATATATGCCTTAAACTCTAACTAAGCTACTATTATATAGTAAAAACTACTACTATGCTTAAGTCATTTTCCCTCATTAAAACCAAAAAAAAGACCACTGATGAGTCAGTGATCTTATGCTGATAAAACTTTACGGCCTTTACGACGACGGCGCGCCAACACTTTACGGCCATTTTTTGTGCTCATGCGTTTTCTGAAACCATGAACTTTACTATGTTTACGTTTATTTGGTTGATAAGTACGTTTTACCATGTAAAAACACCTCCATGTTTATTCGGTTATCTAACTATTATAATAGATAAATTAATATACGCTTCTGCTTTAAGTCTTGATTTAACTTAATTAATTTCTAGTCTTGATTCAAGCAACTATTTCAATATAACAAAATATATTTTATAAAGCAAGCACCAATTTAAGAGATCTTAGTAATATAGATTAAATTAATTATACCTTCAAAATCATCAAAAATCATCATTATAATGAAAGATTTATATTAAGAACTGCTTTAAACGCCTCTGCCACAACATTTAGAACTTTTCCAAATAATAACATTCCTCTTTATACATTTTTCATACAGTTTTATAAATTATTTCCCAAGACCCACAAATGTTTCTTTTTTTGGTATACTATTTATTCTTCAAAGTTATCCACTTATACACATATAGAACGTTCGATTTTGTGGATAATTTTCACACTATTCACAACTTCTCCTACGATTTAACAACATATGCACACCCATTTGACAGAGGTCTATGTTAAAAAGTATAATTGTGTGGATAAGTCATGTAATTGTTGATACATAAAGGGTTTGATTTATTAAATTATATACAAAAGTCCTGTGCATAATTCATAGTACTGTATGAGTTATCCACTGACTGTGTGTAACTTGTGGATAATTATCAACAGGCTGTGATTCTATTTATCCACTGCTGTTATTTTTGTGTATAACTATTAAAATTTACAAAATATGGAGTTTGTTAAT